>JAFAYL010000044.1 GCA_019240405.1 Acidobacteriaceae bacterium | reverse complement strand
GGCTGTCGTGAAATTCCAAACGTTCGATCAGCAGATTGCGGACCAGTTCACGGAAGAACGAATGGTGGCGCGACTGACCACCTTGTTCGGCGCTCTGGCGTTGCTGCTCGCGACCATCGGCCTTTACGGCGTAACCGCTTACACAGCAGCTTCGCGCACCATCGAGATCGGGATTCGTATGGCGCTTGGCGCTGCACGAACCGGAGTCATCGCGATCGTGATGCGGGGAGCGATGATCCAAGCTGCGTTGGGGTTGGTAATTGGGATACCAACATCGCTGCTCTGTGTTCGCTTTATCGAGTCACAACTTTTCGAGATGAAGGGTATGGATGCCAAGGTTCTCGTGACCGCCATCCTGACCCTCTTCATTGCTGCATCTCTCGCGGGGGCCATTCCCGCACGTCGAGCCGCCTCCATTGACCCTGCTCGAGCGCTACGGGCTGAATAGAGCGCGAAAGACCAGGGCCAATTTACGGTATTGCCCGTCCAGGAGCAAAGCAGTCTCAGGAGCAGCACTCTCCAACACGAGCCTATTGACATCACCGGCGAACAACATTAGACTTGATCCGGTTAAGCGCTTACATGGCTTGTTGAAGGCCAAAGGGAGGGTTCCACGTGAGAACGGTAATCTCTCGAATCCCACTTTTCTTTGCCGGATTCGTGCTTTGCGCCTCAGTATCTTTTGCGCAGACCACGTTTAGCGGCAATATTCAGGGTGTTGTTTCCGACCCGACCGGAGCCTCCATACCCGACGCAACCGTACACCTGCGGAACGTTGATACTGCCGTCGAGGCGACCACTACTACGAGCACCACCGGCAATTATCGCTTCAGCAGCCTGCCCCCGGGTCGGTATCTGGTGACCGTGGATGCAAAGGGGTTCAAGACGGTCGAGGAGAACGTGACGCTCGAGACCGGAGAGACGCGGGGTCTTAACGTCTCGATGGGGCTTGCAGCCGCCGCGCAATCGGTCAATGTGGTGAGCGAGGCGCCTCCGCTAGATCCGGACGAAAACCGTATTCAAGCCACGTTATCGTCGCAAACGGTTCGCGACTTGCCAGCGCTCAACCGGAATATCTGGGACGTTCTGTCGGTTGCGCCAGGCGTGGTAGGGGCGGGAACGCATGCGGCGGGGGAATCACCAGGCGGCGGCGCCGATAATTTTGGCACGCAGACGCCGGATTTGAGCGCGAATGGACGAAGTTATACAGGGAACCGGGTGATCGTGGACGGCATGGATGCCACGAGCAATATCCAGAACGGCAACATCATCTATGCCCCGCCACCCGATGCCGTTCAAGAAATGGCGTTGCAGACGAATTCCTGGGATGCGGAGAACAACCTCGGGAGCTCGCTCTTGATTCAGGTGACGACAAAATCCGGAACCAACCAGTTTCACGGAACTGGCAGTTATCTTTTCACAAATCAGGATCTGCTGGCACGAACCGTGTTTACGCCTGCCTCCTACAATCCTTTCAAGCGCCAGGATTTGGTGGGCACGTTCGGCGGCCCGGTCGTGAAGAACAAAACATTTTTCTTCGCCGAAACGGAAGCCCTGTGGTCGACGACTTCCACTGGGAACTCGGTGTTGACTTTCGAGACCCCGCAGTTCGTTCAATGGGCGCAGCAGAATATCCCGAACACGCTCGGCACGAAGATACTCCAGCAAAACGGCGTGACGGCGGTGGTTCAGTCCGGCATTGCTGAAACTGCGGCGCAGTACTTTGGAAGTTCATGCGGAACACCCGCTGCTGCAAACATCCCATGCAGCCTGCCAGTGCTGGCGACGGGCACTTCGAACCTGAGCCCGATCTACAACGGTCTCCAGTACGGCTTTCGAGGTGATCAGTACATCGGCACAAAAGACCGCCTATTCGGCACGTATGGCAACGACGGATTCACGCTGGGCCATCCAGCCAACCGAGTCGGTTTTTCAAATCACGACGTGCAATCGAATTGGTACACACAGCTCGATTGGACGCACACGTTCACGCCTACGCTTCTACTTGAAACCAGCATCGCGGCGAATAGTGTTGGCGGGGCAAATGGTCAAGGTGGAACGGATAACGTTCCCATCATCGGAGTGACGGGACAGAGCCTTGCTCTGTCGAGCTCTTGGGGACCGGGAAAGTACCGCGCACACAACTACAACTGGCGAGATGTATTGAACTGGGCACACGGCGCGCATACATTCAAATTTGGGGCAAATGGTACGCATGCGGTAGAGTTCGGTGATTTTACGCCGGTCAACACGCGTCCTACCTTCCAGTTCAACAATCTTCTCGATCTGGTGGAAGACAAGCCGTACAGTGAATCGGTCGGCGCTTATAATCCTCTGACCGGCCAAGCGGGTCTGGTTTTGTTCTCAGGACAGACGAATCCGTGGGGCATTTTTGCGCAGGACGACTGGAAGGTAAGGTCGAATCTCTCCTTTACGTTGTCGCTCCGCTGGGACGACCTCAGCAACATCTCGCCGTCCGGCCCGGCGGCCACTTCAGGGGTCAGCAGCAACCTGATTCTTGGGGCCGGAACAACCATATCGCAGCGTGTCGCCGACGCCACTGTGCGCACCGTGAGCAGCGTCTTTGCACACTCGATCAACAACATGTGGAGTCCGCGGATCGGTTTCGCGTGGGATCCGTCGAACACCGGAAAGTGGAGTATCCGCGGCGGCGTTGGCGTGTACCATGATTGGATCGCACTCGGGCAGGCTGTAGATGAGATGCGGAATAACCCGCCCGGCGTGATCTCTCCAACGTTCCTCAGTACGGGTGGGATCGCGCCAGTGTTCGCCCTCGCAACTTCCCCCACATATCCCTTCGGTTATCCCCTGCCAACCATTCCTGCCGGCAGTCTGAACGCGGCGGGGGGCCTTACCGGCGTACAAGCGGCGGTCTGGGGCTTGTCGCGCAACATGACCGCACCTGTGGCCGTTAACTATGTGATCGGCGTTGAGCGCCAGTTGCCATGGAGGCTGGTCGCGGGGGGATCTTATTCCGGGTCGAAGAGCTACAACGGCGTTGCGGGCACGGACTACAACCGTTTTGCAGGCGACCTGATACAGAACAATGGCAAGTTCGTGCGGCCCAATCCGAACTTTGGAACGATCAATTACGTGAGCAACATCATGAATGGAAGCTATAACGCCATGATTCTGACACTGCGGCGCTCCGCCGGCCAGCGGGCGACCTTCCAAACTTCGTACACGCTTTCACATGCGATGTCGGACATCAACTCTGGAACACGTTTCGATCACGATATCGGCTTCAACGTTCCCGATCCCACGCTGTATCACGCTTACTATGCCGATGCGAACTGGGATGTGCGGAGCCGGTTTTCATTCTCGGCTATATACACCGTGCCTGGGGTGGGCAACGGTGTCGCCAGAGTACTTACCGGAGGATGGGAGATTGCTACGATAACTGCGATCCAATCCGGCACTCCGTTCTGGGTTTACACGTCCGCAGCTTATCCAGCCGGCGATTACAATGCCGACGGAGTGAATTATGACATCCCGAATGCTCCCGCCAACTACTGCAGCGGTTCGTACAGCGAAGGACAATACCTGACGGGTCTGTTTCCTGCGAACCTCTTCATGGCCCCTCCTCCCGGAACAGAAGGAAATGTTAAGCGCAACAGTTGCCGCAACCCGGGCCTGGTGGAAGTGGATGCTAGCGCTTTAAAAAACAACAAGCTTAAATGGCTCGGCGAGCAAGGAAATTTGCAACTGAGATTTGATTTCATCAACGTGCTGAATCATCCGAATTTGACCGGGGTGGATCCGAACTTAGCAGACGCTACATTCGGGAGGTCGACTTCTACGCTACTCCCGAGATCAATCCAATTAGGGGCCAGGCTTTCATTCTAAGGACCTTCCGATCGTTTTGGCCCATCTCGGACTTCGAAGAAGCAGGTTAACAGAAATCGGAATATGAAATTCTTACGTTTTGGCGTTTTTGCGTCGCTGCCCATTTTTTTGCTTTGGCTCCCTTCTGTAGGTCGGCAAAGAGAAGCTGCGAATACACCGATGCAGCCGGCGTCAGAACGGGATTACCCTTTCAAGCCAGTTCCATTCACGGCTGTTCATCTGGACGACGTGTTCTGGGCCCCGCGCATCGAGACAAATCGACAAGTCACAATTCCGTATGCATTCAAGGAGTGCGAGATCACAGGCCGCGTGGCAAATTTCGAGCGTGCGGCAGAGGCGCTTCGCGGGCAACTGGGCGATTCAAATCCGAAACTGCCGGGATATCCGTTCGACGATACGGACATATATAAGGTGATCGAAGGCGCGAGTTACACGCTCAGCGTTCATCCTGATCCGAAGCTGGATGCATACGTGGACAGCCTAATCGCAAAGATTGCGGCGGCACAGGAGAAAGACGGCTATCTTTATACTGCCCGCACGATCAATCCTGAACATCCTCACTCCTGGTCAGGAGCAAACCGATGGGAGAACGAAGAGATTCAGAGCCACGAGCTATACGATGCAGGGCATCTATTCGAAGCGGCAGTCGCTCATTACCAGGCAACGAGGAAGCGCACGCTGCTTGACATTGCATTGCGCGAGGCGAACTTACTTTGCGACACGTTCGGCCCGGGCAAACGTACCATCTGGCCGGGCCATCAGATTGTCGAGATAGGGCTTGTGAAGCTCTATCGTGTAACTGGCGATGAACAGTATCTGAACCTCGCGAAGTTCATGCTGGACGTTCGTGGGGGCAAGAATGGCTCTGAGTACAACCAATCACACGAACCAGTTGTTGAGCAGACTGAAGCGGTGGGCCACGCCGTTCGCGCGACGTATATGTACTCGGGTATGGCTGATGTCGCAGCAATGACGGGCGACACGCGTTACGTGCACGCGATCGACGCGATTTGGGAAAACGTCGTCGGCAAGAAGTTGTATATCACGGGCGGTATTGGCGCAACTGGCGCTGGCGAAGCGTTCGGCGCGAATTATGAGCTGCCGAATCTTACTGCCTATAACGAGACCTGCGCGTCGGTGGGAAATGACTTCTGGAACGAGCGGCTATTCCTGCTGCATGGAGATGCCAGATATGTTGACGTGCTCGAAAGGACTCTATACAACGGGCTGATTTCGGGCGTGTCGCTCGAGGGAAAATTGTTTTTTTATCAGAACCCGCTCGAATCGAATGGGCGGCAAGAGCGGAGCCCGTGGTTCGGAGTTGCCTGCTGTCCGGGAAATATTACACGTTTCATGGCATCGGTTCCGGGCTATCTCTACGCAACGCGCGGCGAAGCGATTTACGTGAATCTGTTCGCAGGCAGCACGGCTGACATTGAACTTGGAAAACGAAGAGTGAAGCTGGTGCAAGAGACGCGCTATCCCTGGGATGGACGCGTCAAGATAACAGTAAACCCCGACCGAGCTGACACCTTCGCGCTCAAAGTTCGGATTCCAGGGTGGGCACGTGGTGAGGTGGTGCCAAGTGACCTCTACCGGTTCGCGGATAACGTAAACGAACCCGTGATGCTTGCTGTGAACGGACGTCAGGTACCGATTCAATTAGATAAGGGCTACGTCACTTTGAAGCAAGAATGGAAGCCCGGCGACTGGATCGAATTAGATCTTCCGATGCCGGTCCGGCGGATAGTCGCAAACCCTCAAGTGGCGGCTGATAAAGGGCGGGTTGCGATCCAACGCGGGCCGCTTGTGTACGCAGCAGAGTGGCCCGACAATCCGAACCACAAGGTCCGAAATCTACTCCTTCCCAAGCACGAGAACTTCACCGCGAAATTCCGCGCCGATCTGCTCAATGGAGCGGAGGTAGTCGAAAACAAGGCTATTGCTTTGGCATATGATTCCCACGGCAAAGTGGTCCGCACTGAGCAGGAATTTACGGCGATTCCGTATTACGCATGGGCGAACCGCGGGCGCGGTGAGATGGAGGTCTGGATTGCAGACACCGAGCTTGCCGCAAAACCGACACCTTATCCAACTCTGGCGATGAAGAGCACCGTCAGCGTATCCGGCGGGGGACATAGAGTAACCGGTGAGGGCAGAGTGAAGTGGCCTGAGGCTGTCAATGATGGCGAGGAACCCGCCGCATCAAACGATCCGAGTTCGTACTTCGATTGGTGGCCGGAGAAGGGGCAAACGGAGTGGATAGAGTATACGTTTCCAGCACGTTCGACGGTTTCGCGCGTTCAGGTGTACTGGTTTGACGACACGGGCCGAGGTGAAGTGCGGGTGCCGGCTTCTTGGCGCTTGCTCTATCAGGATGGCCAGGAATGGAAGCCCGTAAAGAATGGACAGGAATACGGAGTGGCAAAAGATCGATACAACGAAGTGCGCTTCAGTCCCGTCACGACGACGAGCGTGCGACTCGAGGTTAAGATGCAACCGGAGTGGTCGGCTGGGATTCAGAAGTGGAAGGTGGATTGACCGCGCATTAACTTAGCTGTGCTGTCACTTCGAACTGACGTTCGTTCTCGACCGTGATGCTAACCGTGTCCACGTGAACTCCGCCGAGAGCCGCAGGCCTGCCATTAACTGCGACGTTTCGCAAATTGTTTCGAGATGGCACGCGCAGCTTTACATACAGTTCTTTCGGAGCGTTTCCGGTCGGCAGCTCGATATTCGCGGTGATATGGTTTCTTGCGGGATTCGCTTGCATGCGGAAACTGACCCGGCCCCATCGTGTGGAAGCCTGCTTGATCTGAATTTCCTTCCCAGAAACGGTCCATTCACGCGGGAGGCCTCGCGCAAAATATAGGCGATCCTGATCCGAGTCTTCGCTGACCAGCATCCAGCGAACTAATAGTGGAATGGTTTGCTGAGCTGGAATGCAAAAAAGAGCTGTATCACCGGTGATACTTGCGACTTCCGCAGCGGTCCAACTGCCGCGCGTGTGGTCGTGATACCGATGCGAATAAACGAACAGCAGGTACTCCTCGATACGATCCAGCCGCAGCAGTGCCTGTGCATAGCCGTACGAGATGAAACCTAGTATGTCGCGGCCTTCCGGATGTGGCGGCTCGACATTCGCGACAACCCCGAGCGTAATGGCGCCGTATGCGCGCATGCAATCGATGACCGTGTTTGCCAAATTTGGCGGCAGAACGTCGGCCTGTAGCAGTTCGCTGTACGCGCGATGGGGCCATTGCTGCGGACTCGGTCTTTCTCTCGCCATCGATTCGCGGAACGTGAGTTTCATGCCAGGAAGGGGTCCCACATATGGCGGCTGCAAATCTGCACGCACATTGGATCTGACGCTCTCGACCGTCGCATCTCTCAGGGCCTTGCTGCGTTTGCGCCATTCTCCCGCTTCGCGTTGCATGGTTGAATCCGGGCGAATGTGCTCCAGGTCTTGCCAGGCCCGGCCAATGTCTTCGAACCCGCGGGCGGCAAATGCGCTGTTCGCAAAATATGGCTGCCACCAGGTGCTTGGAGTCGGCATGAGGCAAGAGTCCGATTCATTCCAGCCATGAATCAGTCCATGACCGGGATTGTCTTTCGGTAGCCGTAAGCTCTCGTCGTGCATCTGAGCTAGGAGGCGCGCTGTTGCTGAGATTTTTGCGCGATGTTTCAACAGCAGTGAACTGTCGCGAGTGTAATTCCAGTAGCGGGCGAGCAAGGATAGCTCCAATCCAAATTGCGCAGTTTCCGGGCCGCGCATATTGACCATACCTGCGGAGTTGACGAAATCAGAAAAATAATTATCAATGATCTGCCGAGCCTGTTCGAATCGACCCCACTCCAGGTTCGCGTACACAGCCATCGTGAAGATGTCCTGGAAGCCGTCGTATTCCGGGCCATAGTAATCGCGATCCACAGCGCCGTATTTCGGGTAAACACCGCCTGGACGCACCATCAATTCCTTTGCGAATGCGTGCTTCGACATGTCGAGCCAGGCTTTGTCCGGAAGGAAAGCTGGAGCAAAATCACTGAGCTGCATTTCCCAATAGTTCGCAAAAACCAGCAGAGCCCGATAGAACTGGTCAGCTTGTGGATCTTGCCGGGCAGGCGGGTACGCAGGGTAGCTGTATCCGTAAACAACTTTGGTTATTTTGCCGTTCTGGATGCGTGCCGTGCGGTGCCAAGTCTGGACGATGAACTTATCGCGCGCTTCAACGTCGCCGAAGACGAGAATTTCAATGTGCTCGGTGTCCGAGATCGGCACGAGTTTTCGAACTGCCGGCATCCAGCCGCCGATCAGACCATCAAAGTGTTTACCCCCGCGGCTTCGCGCCATCAGTTCGGGGAAGTACTGAACTGGATGGTAAGTCCGCGTATTGCCGGCTGGGTAAACCGGCATTGTGTCAAAGCACTCCTTGGTTCCCACGAAGGTGTTCCAAGCGGGACGGGCGCCGGGCTCCGTGTTCGATCCAATCGGTGGCGCCGCCGATCCTACCTGCTCTGGATTGGGGTCGCCGTTTTCGAGGAGTTTGTCGGCGAGCAGATCGTGGCCCGACATTCCGATCTCACTTAAGTTCAATCCCAGATAAGGAGGATTAGCTTCGGCAAAGGCCGGCTCCGCGCTCTTTGTGAGAACGCGCGTCTCGCCGCGCGCCGAAACAAAGGTGAGATTTCCGTCGCGATTTTGCAAATCTTCATAAACTTTCCAATCCACTCCCTCGAGGCGGAATTCACATAACAACGTGTGGCCCGCGACATCGACTGCTTGGGAATTCGTCCGGTTAACGAGACTGCCTTCTGTCGCGGGTCCGAGTTTTGCTCCGAAGAGCCGTGCTCCGGTTAAGCCCGTCACATTTTGTAAGAAACGACGCCTTCGCATGCCCCAAGCGGAGCTAAATCAACGTGAGCCGATGACTAGCGAAATTGGAGTCCCGCCGTCATTCAGGTGAGATTTCAGTTGAAAACCGCCTTCGACTGGAACATAGGAGAATAGGGTGCGATCGTACGGGTCAAGAACTTGCTTCAATGCGTTTGGCCCATTCAGCCGAATATTGATCGCGACTTTCAGCAGCGCGCGACGAGTCTCGCAATAGGCTTCGGCCCAGCGGAAGCGCGGCAAGTTGGGAGTAAATACGCGGATCACGGCATTCGTCTTGGAGACTACCTCTATTTCGGACTTGTACCTGCTTTCGAATTGATCCGGCGGCAGTGTAAAGAGAGGGGCCCATGATGCGTAAAACGATTCTTGTTGGCGCACACAGGTTGCAAATCCGTTCACTGATCCGCCACAACCGTCCACGATCTCGACCGCTAGCGCGTTGTTTGATTGCAGAGCCGGAATTCGCTTTAGGAGCTCCTCAATCAAGCCTTCCCGGCTATTTGCGACCTCAGCAAGAGGCAAGAGATCGTTACGCTGCAATTTCTCTGTTTCGAACGCCCTACTCACGTTGGAGCCCCGCGGCAACGCATCGAGGCCAGTCGTCAGCTGATTAAGTTCGTCTGGTGAGAATCGATCTAGGTTCTGGGCCAGAAGTTCAGTAAGCTCCTTCTCCAGCTTGTGCGCTATCAGCACGGATGCGAGGCTACCGTCAACCGATAAATGCCTTGCCCCGGCAATGGCTGCCAGCGCGTCCTTTAGTGCTCCCGGCGTGTCTCCACTCTGAAAACGCAGGCGTGCCCTGAGTCCAGCCACCGCGACTAGTTCCCTAACTGCACCCCTATGCGCTGTGTTTGCAAGCGGACCGTCCTCAAAACTCATCGCCCAATCACAGTTGGCCAGACTCGCTCCATGTTCGAACTCGGCAAGAGCGTCCTGCGCCGCCGCGATGAGTTTTTGGTCGTCGGCGTTCAAAGGGGATTCCAGCGACCTTTCAAGCTTTGCTCCGGCGTCAGGAGGCAATGGATATGCCTGCCTGAGGGCTGCATCCGCTCTCAGGTATTTCACAGCCGCATTTTCGGTTCGCTCCTGCTTCGTTCGAGCTGGGCTCGCCCCGAGACTGAATGCCGAAAGCATCGCGACCAGCAAAACAAGTGTTCGCACGATTTCTATGTTACGGGTCTATAGAATTCGAATGCGCGCAAAACGGTTGTAACCTAACCAATAAGAGATGCCATCGTCGGCCGAAATCCGAGCTCGCAAAACAAAGCGCGCGGAGTCAGACAGAGGCCACAGCCTCCGCCTCGCTTTTCAAGAACTGCGGGAGATGATTGTTTACGGCAAGCTCCTGCCCGGGACGTGGTTGATTGAGGCGGAGCTTGCCGATAGGCTCGGCTTCAGCCGGACACCCATCCGAGGCGCATTGCACTGGTTGCAGCGTGAACGATACGTGCTTGCCTCCGGCAACGGGAGCAAGACCCGCATGATCGTCGCGCCGCTGACCAAAGAAGATGCCCGGGAACTCTATTCGATCATTGGGCATTTGGAGGGCCTCGGCGCCAAGTTGACCGCGCAATTACCGCCTGCCGATCGCGCGAACGTCCTTAGTCGAATCAGCGAATACAATGCTGGTCTGGCAGAGTTAGGCAAGAAGCACCGGTCGGAAGCGAACCGGATTTTCGAGCTCGACATGAATTTCCATCGGACTATTGTCGAGGCCAGTGCTGGTCCTCGCCTTTTGGAGCTGCATAAGACAATTCAGCCTCAAGCAGAGCGTTACTGGCGGCTGTACGCGAGCGCGATTCTCGACGAGCTAGACAAGTCAGTGGCGGAACATGAAAAAATCATCAAAGCGATTTCAGAAGGGGATGCCGACGCAGCCGAAGCCGGCATACAACTCAACTGGGTGAACGGCGTTGAGCGCCTGTCGAGAGTTATCGACAGCATTGGAGAACGTGGCAGCTGGTACACGTAGATAGCTCGAAAGAGCTACGCGTGTTGTAAGCGTGAAAGGTCTGGATGCTTTTTGTGCCAGTCGGAGTGGCTCTGGAACAGGCGCGCCGCCGCGACTACTGCGTGGTCGTTTCCCGCGCGACCTATAAATTGGATGGCAAGCGGAAGTCCATTGCTGCTGAAGCCGCAGGGAACGGCAATCGCCGGCAAGCCGCATAAACTGGAGACGCCATCTGGCGCGCGAGGCTCAACCGGCTCTGCACGTTCCTCGTGCGGCGGCGTTTTTGAGGTTGGCTGCACAAGCGGTTGCGCCAAGTCCGGCTGCCCCGCGGTCGTCAAAACATCGAACGAATCGAAGAGTTTGTCTACCTTCTGCTGCAGAATCGTACGCACGCGCTGAATCTGCAAATAGTCGGAGGCAGAAAACGCCCTGCTCGCATATCCATTGATCTGCCCCAAGGGGTCTGCGAGCTTGGCGCATTCGCCCGAATCGATCAGTGTCTGGAAAGCGGATGCCGCCTCAATCAGAATCGTCAGCTCCGCCGCCTGTTCAAAGGGACCATCCGGCATCTGCGCATCAGAGACCCGCGCGCCCGCTCGCTCGAGTACGCGCAGGGCTTCAGTAGCAGCCTGCTGCACTTGCAGATCAATCTTGTTCCAGACGTTTGTTAATCGACCCACGCGAAGAGGCATTCGCGGCTCTAATTCAGGGGCTGGATACCGAAAATGCGCTTCAGACGGCTGCAACGAATCATGGTCTCTCGCATCATGGGCAATCACGGAGAGGATTACCCCGCAATCGTCCGCTGTGCACGCCATAGGTCCGAGCTTATCCATGGACCACGCGATCGTCATTGCGCCATAACGGCTAACCCGCCCGAAGCTGGGCCGCAGGCCGGATACTCCGCACCAGGAAGCAGGACAGATAATCGAGCCACGCGTATCGGATCCAAGCGCCCAGGGCGCCAATCCCGCCGCAACAATTGCCCCTGAACCGCTCGACGACCCGCAGGTCCAGCAGTCCGGGTTCCACGGATTCTTGCAAGGACCGGTCAGAGATGCGTAGCCGTTTGTATAGCCCAACCCGCCTGCAAGCTCAATCATTGCGGCCTTTCCGATCAGCACCGCGCCGGCCTGATTTAGTTTTTCGACAACCGTGGCATTGTACTCGAGCTTCTGATCAGCGTAGGGCCGCGCGCCCCAAGTAGTTGGGTATCCCTTAACAGCTACCAGATCCTTCAGTGCGTATGGAATGCCATTCAGAGGTCCGCGATGACGTCCGGCGAGGATTTCACGTTCCGCTGCACGAGCTTGCTCGAGGGCAAGCTCTTCAGTTATGGTTACGTAAGCATTCAGCTTGCTTCCTATTCGCTGGCTCCGGTCAAGATAGCTCTTCGCGAGTTCTACGGGCGAGAAAGAATGCTTGCGTAAGTGAGCCTGTAGCTCACGGATTGAAAGATAGAGGATCTTCTCATCCAACATGGCGGCTATTCGTGGTCCGCCATTATCCTTCCGTACCGAAACTTTTCGATGCGGAGCTTCAGCGCAGTCGCTGGAGCATCTCCGTTGTCCAAAGGAAAATCGCGGATCGCCGCAAGCATGCTTTGATTGTCGGCTAGCACCCGGCGTATGCGATTACGTTGCTCTTCCGAGAGACGATCGCCATAACGCCGCAGTGTCTCGTTGAACCTGGCGTCCACTTCTTGCATTTGCGCCGATGTGAGACCAGCCTGGTTTTGCTGGCTACTCCCAACAGGTGCGTTCGCAGTTGACCCGCCCGCGTTTGGACCCGCGATAGCCGTAAGTGCTGCTCCAGCCGCAGTCTTGCCGAATCGGCGTCGTGAGAGGCTAGGTTTACGGAGGCGCCCCGTGCGCGCCCTCGAACGCTCTAATAGCAATGTGATTTAAGCCCGGACGCAGCAGAACTAAATCTCCACAGCACGGGCGAGCTGGTCCGCTTTGCAGTTAAACGCGGGCTGGTGGATTTAGAGATTCTCCGTCGCGCGGGAACTAAGCCTCTTGTTCCTCCATCTCAGGTTCCCCAGCTCCCTCCTCCAACAGAGGAGCCGAAAGCTCGGTCAAAAGCTTATCCGTTTTCTCTTCTTCGGCAAGAGTCTGCGCCAGCAGCTTCGCCACTTTGGTTTCTCCGATTTTCTCCGCTACCGTCCGGAGCGTTCCGTAACCGGAAATCTCATAGTGCTCCACCTTCTGCGCAGCGGCGACTAATGCCAGATCGGAGCCGATTCCGTCCTTTTCCCTTCCTTCCGTAATCTTTTCCTGACCTTCTTGCACAAGGCCCTGCATGCCCTTACAGGGTTTCGCCTTCGCTCGCGCGCCGAGAAGCTCGAACGCTTGCTTCAAGCGTTCCACGTGCCCTTGGGTTTCTTCCAGGTGCTTCTGAAAAGCCTGTTTCAACTTGGGTTCTTTGGCCGCCTTTGCCATCTTGGGCAGCGCCTTCACAAGCTGGTTCTCCGCATGAAGCAGGTCTTGCATCTCTTCAACCAGCAATTCCTCTAATACCGGCATTGTTCGATATATCTCCTTCGACACGTTGACGCCAGTTCGCTGCTTGTGTTTCTCCAACTGTAATTTCCGGTGTTATTACTAGGGCCGACACAGCCGCTACACCGGCGCTAGGCTATCATGTTTCTGGCGCGTTCAGAGCGCCGCCGTGTCCGCGGAAAGGACTGCGTCCGTCTGAAACTGCCGTTTGACGTAATATTCCTGAACTCCCTTCTGCCCGATCGAGCGGACGCCGGGCGCGATAGAAAGGAGCTCATGTGAGTCACACAGTACCGACCCGGCGGATGCGCGAGCATCCGCACCTCGATCAACTCAAACGTCAAGCCAAGGAACTTCTCAACGATTTCCTGACAGGCGAACCGCAAGCTACGGCGGAAGTCAACGCCCATTACACGCACGCCGATCGCACCACCTTCGCCCTGCACGACGCTCATCTCGTTCTTGCCCGCAGCTACGGCTTCGAAAGCTGGCCCAAGCTCAAAGCCTACGTCGATGGCGTGACTGTTCGCCGGCTCGCCGATGCCGTCAACGCTGGAGACCTGCCCCGAGCTCGCGGGATGCTCCATACTCGTCCCGAACTGGCCAATATGGCTATGTCTTACGGGGATGAGCGCCGCTCCATTCACTTCGCCGTAATGAATCGCTCACCCGAGATGGTGCGCCTTTTGATGCAGCACGGCGCCAGCGCGAGAGCGGGGATCCATCCGCACCGTGCTGCTACCACGGCTTGGATGCTCGCGAAAGACCGAGGCTTTGACGAGATTGTTGCTGTCATCGAGGACGAAGAGCGCCAGGAAATGCCGCCGGCCGGTGGATCACAAGCACAACAACGAACGCGCGCCGATGAAGAGGCGCAAAGAGCCGTGGCTGAGGGCCAAATTGAATGGCTGCAAACACGCCACGCCGCGGGAACGCTGACCAACCCGATTGGGTGGGATGAGGGCGGCCTTCTCACCGTCGCAGTCAAGCATAACCGCGCGGAAATACTTACTCTGCTCCTCGATTTCGGTTTCGATCCGAACGAGCGCGTATCACAAGGCGAAGGCGATTGGATCGCATACTCGCAAGGTTATCCGCTGTGGACATGCGCCGCGCTCGGCAGGAGCGAGCTTGCCGAAATCCTACTCGCCCGTGGGGCCGACCCAAACGTCCATGTCGATTCCAGCGGCTCGGCCGTCCACAGTGCCTATAGCCACAAGCAGTGGGAGATGGTCGATCTCCTCCGAAAGCACGGCGGCGAAGTGACGGCGGACACCGCAGCCATTTATCGGGAAACGGCCCTCGTCCGTGACATGCTCGCCAGCGGTAACGCCGATCCCGCCGAAGTCCTCCGCTTCGGAGCTGATGGGGGCGATCCCGAAATCGTCGGCATGGCCCTCCAACTCCTGGATTGGCCGCGCCACGATCCGCGCTGGTTCGGAATGCTCATTCAGCCGCTATCCTTCTGGCACCACATTCCCTGGCTGTACGCCGGCAATAAAGACTTCGATCGCGCCACGTATTTGACCTGCTTCCGCCTCATTCTCGATCGTTGCGATCCTAATGTCATAGGAGAGTTCGCTCGCACACCTTTGCACGAAGTCGCTGCTATGCGCGACCACATCACCGAAGATGAAGCCGCCGCGTTCGCCGAAGTGCTTTTGAACGCCGGAGCAAGAATCGGAGTGCGTGACGAGATTCTGAAAAGCAGCGCCTTGGGATGGGCCTGCCGTTGGGGCCGCACTAGAGTGGTCAGGCTTATGCTCGAACATGGCGCCGACCCTCTCGAAGCGGACGCCGAATATTGGGCAACCCCGCGAAGCTGGGCAGAGAAGCGAGGCCACTCGGAAATTATCGAGATTCTGCGAAAATACGGCGGCTGATTTCACGCATAAGCGGGGTCCGCGTTCTTCGATCTACCGCCAAAATTGGACCCTTGAGGTTCAGGCGGTCGACAATTTCCGTTTCCGCAGCTCATCGAAACCGACGGCAGCGATAATAACGGCTCCGATAATCACTTGCTGCCAATACGGGTTCACGCCGAGCAGATCGCTTCCGTTTGACAGCAGGCCTATGATGAATGCGCCGACTAGCGTGCCGGCAACGCTGCCTTCTCCACCACGCAAGCTTCCGCCTCCGATGACCACCGCGGCGATGGCCTGAAGCTCGTATCCTTGTCCGGCCGTCGGCTGTCCTGTCATGAGCCGGGAGGCTTCGATCATGCCGGCCAGTCCAGTAAGAATGCCGGTGATCGCGTATACGGAAGTCAAATGAAATTTGATGGGGACACCCGCGTAATACGCGGCGCTTTCGTTGCTGCCGATCGCGAAAGTATAGCGGCCCAATTTGGTGTTTTCAAGGACAAAATGCATCAGGATTGCGCATGCCGCAAGGGTCCATAGCGAAACTGGAATGCCCAACAGTGTGCCCGCACCAAGATAAGAAAACGAAGCAGGAATCTCATGCACCGGCAGACCCTTTGACACAACCAGCGCAATGCCGCGATAAATACCAAGCGTGCCTAATGTCACGATGAAGGGGCTGATGCGCAATTGCGTAATAAATAAGCCGTTCAGAGTGCCGCATAGGAATCCCGTGCCAATGCCAATCGCAAGCGCTACCGGAATGGGCTGGCCACTCTTGATGGCCATGGCGCCGAAGAGGCCGGCAATGGCCAAGATCGAGCCGACCGAAATGTCGATTCCGCCGCTAATGATCACCGGTGTCATACCGAGCGCCATCATGTTAATTACGGCGGTCTGCCGTGCAACGCTCGAGAGATTCACCTTCGTCAGGAAATGAGGCGTTGCAATCGTGAGCGCAACAAATAAGAGGGCGAGCGTGAAAAATGGCAGGAGGCGCTGGATCTTTGCCTGCATCACGCCTTTTCCGAATCCGAGGGGGATTCATAGGCCCGATCTTCAGGAAAAGATTTGAAGCCCGCCAATCTCATGATTTCTTCTTGAGTTGTTCTACCCGGCAGCTCTCCTGCGAGGCGTCCTTGGCGCATCACTAGAATGCGATCGGCGACTTGAATCAGCTCGGGAAGCTCGGAACTGACCATCAGAATCGCGGCTCCTGACCGGGCGATGCGGTCCATTTGCTCGAAGACTTCTTGTTTGGCTCCGATGTCGATTCCGCGGGTGGGTTCGTCGAAGAGAAACACGCGGGCGCCGCGGGCCACCCATTTCGCGATTACGATCTTTTGTTGATTACCGCCGCTCAGTTTTCCGGCAAGTTGCCGCGGACTGCTGCTTTTGATGCGGAATCGTTCGACATACGTCGTCGTAAGATTTGTTTCTTCGCTTTTCTTCAACACTCCCCATGCGCTCACATGTTCGAGATCCGGCAGCGTGACGTTATAGGAGACCGGCAGCGCGAGCGCCAGGCCATCGTGCTGGCGATCCTCGGGAATCAACGCGGTCCCCGCTCTAGCGGCTTCGCGTGGGGTTTTCGGGACGATCTTTTTCCCGGCAACCTGAAAAGCGCCGTGTTCGGCAGCATCCAGTCCAAAAATGACCCGGCAAAGCTCCGTGCGGCCGGCGCCCACGAGTCCCGCTAACCCAACAATTTCGCCGGCCCGGATCTCAAACGAAATATCCCGCAACATGCCGCGCGACAGACCCTCAACCCGAAGCAAGACTTCCCCCGGCGGCACCGGTTCGCGACGATAGGCAGTGTCTACCGCGCGTCCGACCATGTGTTGGATAAGCTGCTCCCGGGAAAGTTCGTCGAGATTGCCCGAATGAACCGTTGCGCCATCGCGAAGGACAGTGACACGATCGCCGATCGCCCGCAATTCTTCAAGCCGGTGGGTGATATAGATCACGCCCATATTGCGCTCGCGAAGCTGACGAACGATGCGGAAAACCTCGCAAGTTTCAAAGTCCGATAACGAGGAAGTCGGCTCATCGAAAATGAGCAGGCTTGAGCCTTGCGCAATTGCGCGACAGATCTCGACTAGCTGCTTACCGGCCGGACTTAAGTTTTCAACACGCGCATTGGGATCGAGCTGAAATCCGCGGTCGGCGATCAGGCGCGTAGCCGCCTCGATCATTGACCGCCGGCTGACCCACCCGAAACTCGTTACAGGCTCGCGGCCCAGATAGATATTTTCAGCCACGGTGAGATGCGGAGCCAAAAGCGATTCCTGATGAACCATCGCGATTCCGTTGGCAGCGGCTTCAGATGGTCTAGAAAAAGATACCGGATGACCGCGCCACAGTATCTCGCCGGAATCCTTGTGATACATTCCGGCGAGGATCTTCATGAGCGTTGATTTCCCCGCGCCGTTCTCGCCCATCAGGAGATGCACTTCGCCTTCGGAGACTTCAAGATTGCCGTTCCGGAGCGCCTTCACGCCTCCGAAGCTCTTTTGAATGCCCTTAAGAGAGAGCAGCATCTCAGCGCAGTTTAGTACACGCGCTCATTTTTCCTGCATTCATCTGGGGTATGGATGACCGCGCAAAGTGGTGAACGCGCGGTAGATTTGTTCAGCCAGCACGGCTCGGGCAAGCTCATGCGGTAGGGTCAGCGGCGACAGCGAGAACAAGAAGTTCGCCTGCGATTTTATTGCAAGCGGCAGACCATCATGGCCACCCACGAGAAACACGAGATCCTGGCCTTCACGCTCCGCGCGATCGAAGATCTTGGCGAACTGAGCTGAATCGATGCTGCGCCCTTCGGGATCGAGAAAGATTTTGCGCGCGCGCACGTGCTTACCCTGAAAATCGAACTGCTGGACCTTGATTTCACGCATCTGGCAATCCGCGTAGCGCGAGCTTCGTTTAACGAACTCAGCCGCGAGAGCATTGGCGTGGGCGTCGCGCGTTTTGCCAATATAGTAAAGAAACACCTTCACGCTCTCGATGGTACTGCTAAGTACTAGCTTGCAAAGAACATAGCGAAACGATATTGTTTTAGATGGAGGGCTGCCCAGGCACGTTTAGGCCCGTCCGCTAGGAGAAACGCATGGCTTCAACCGTGTGGAAGGGCTACATCACTTTCGGGCTGATTACGATTCCCGTCCGCTTGTTCGCCGCGGCACGAGGGGAGCGCGTCAGCTTTCATCAAATTCACGGAGTCTGCGGCACTCGCATTAAGCAGCAAACGTATTGTCCGCATTGCGAGCGCGTAGTGGAACGCAGTGAGCTTGTCAAAGGTTATGAGACTGACAAGAATCACTACGTCATCGTTACCGATCAAGAGGTGAAGGCCGTCGCGCCAGCTTCGAGCGACAACATGGAAATTCTTGAGTTCGTCAAAGCGGAGGGCATTGATCCGATCTACTTTGATGCCTCGTATTTCATGGTTCCGGAGGATGCCGGGAAAAAAGCCTATCACCTTCTGCTCGAAACGATGAAGAAGTCTGGCTACAGCGCGATTGCAAAAGTTGCCATGCATCAACGCGAATACACCGTCGTGGTTCGCCCGAACGAGCATGGACTGCTGCTTCACACGATGTACTATCCCGAAGAAGTCCGCGAGGTGCCGGAATTCGGCCGCACCGATAACGTGACCGTAAAGCCCCAAGAGGTCGCGCTGGCCGAGAAATTGGTTGAAGGCTTGGCGGCCGATTTTGATCCTTCGAAGTATCACGATGAGTATCAAGGCCGGTTGAAGCAGTTGATTGAGGCGAAACGCGAAGGTCAAACCATAGAAGAGCCTGCGCCGAAGAAGCGCGCGCCCGTGATCGACCTGATGCAAGCGCTGCAGAAGAGCTTGGGAGAACTGCCGCGTAAACCGGCGTCCAAAGCCGCGCAAAATGAAGCGATTGCCCCAGCCAAGAAACAACCGGCCAAACGGCGCGTCGCGCACGGCTAAATAACTCGCGCTCACGATTCTCGAAGCGCAAGTCCGCGATGCCGCATCAGCGTATCATCTGCTGATATGGCAATAACATTCGATCCAGGACTCACTCAGCAATATAACGGCGCACTCAAGCGCGCAATCAATCAAGATGGCGAGTTCAATGTACGCCGGGCGGGTCTGACATGGCGGGACTTTCATCCCTATCTCTACATGATCAACGTGTCTTGGCCGGTTTTCATCGGCATTATCGTTTTGGTCTTTGTGCTCGCGAACGCGCTCTTTGGATGGATTTATCTAACCATCGGAATAGAGCACCTAAAAGGCGCCGAAGCCCCGTCTTTGTGGTCACAGTATTGGAACGCATTCTTTTTTAGCGCGCATACGCTAACGACCGTAGGCTACGGCAATATTTACCCGAGCGGTCCCGCTGCGAATTCGGTCGCCACGACAGAAGCACTGTTGGGATTACTCGCATTTGCCATTGCAACGGGCCTGGTGTTCGGGCGTTTTTCACGTCCTTCGGCGCGTATCGGATTCAGCAAGACGATGCTGGTCGCGCCCTATCAGGGCGGCAGAAGCCTGCAGTTCCGCATCGTGAACCGGCGTTCCAACAATCTGCTCGATCTGGATGCCCGGCTGTTGTTGATGACCGTTGAGTCCACGGAAGGCCGCTTACAGCGGAAATTCTTGGACTTGGAACTGGAACGTCCTCACGTTCTCTTCTTCCCGCTGACATGGACGGTGGTGCATCCAATAACGGAAAACAGCCCGCTGTATGGGAAAACCGCGGAAGATCTGGAACAACTTCAAGCGGAAGTATTGATTTTGATCAGGGCCTTTGACGATACGTTCGGACAAACTGTGCAAGTCCGTTCTTCATACCGGTACGACGAAATCGTTTGGGGCGCGAAATTTGCGCCGGCATTCGAGGTTGAGAGCAGTGGAGATTTGCGGCTCGAAGTGAACAAGGTCGGAGTCTTCGAACGCGTTCCATTGGAGGACGCGCGTGCATTAACATAAATGGCCGTGGAGAATCCCGCGTGCGTATTTTGCAAGATTGCAGCCCGCGACTTGGCGGCGGAGATTGTGCATCAGAATTCACAGCTCATCGCATTTCTAGACAGCCATCCGCTTTTTCCAGGTCATGTGCTTCTCTGTCCACGCGAGCATTACGAAACCTTGCTTGACCTTCCGGCCGAACTTAGCGGTCCGATGATGGCAGCGACTCAAGTCCTCGCAAAAGCCGTCGAGGCAGCGGTAAATGCCGAAGGAACCTTTATCGCGATTAACAATCGCATCAGCCAGACGGTTCCGCACTTACATATACACGTGGTCCCAAGAAGGCGGCGGGACGGATTGAAGGGATTTTTCTGGCCACGTCAGCAATATCGCGATCAGGCCGATCGCGAGGCGGTGCGCGCCGCGATCGAGCGTGAGGTGCAGAAGCTGTTGGGCTAGTTCTAAGCCGGATGCCGACCGAGTCGACCTAAGGCTGGCGCTCTTCAGGACCCGCGCGCATAGCCATCATGAGCGTCCCCATTTCGCGCAAAATGGCGAGCTGAGCTCGTTTTACTTGCGTCTCGGCCTGGTAAAAATCGATCCAACGGTCGCTTTCATCGAGCCGGGCCTGCTCGACCGTGCGAATGGGAACGCGCCCTTCGGCATTTTGGGCCAAAAATACGGTGAGCTGTTCGCGCGCGAGATCGAGCTGCATCCTGACCAGGTCACGCATACTCTCCGCCTTTTTCCACTGTTGATAGCTACGCCGCGTTTCGGTAATGATCCGGTTGCGCGTTTGGTCCATCTGAATTCGGATTTTCTGCATGTCCGTGAGCGCTTGCTCAGCTAAGCCCTGTGACTCGGATCCGATCAGAAATGGGATTTTTATCGATGCGCCAATTTGGAAGTTGTTCCGCTGGAACTTCTGAAAGTAATTTACATAGTTATACCGGGCGAAGAGCGCGTACTGAGCCACCAGATCGATTTGCGGCAAGCGGGCCGCTTTGTAGGAGCGGAGATCAAGCTCTCTCGCCAGAACATTCGATTGCATCTGGCGTAGCTCGCGGTTGTTCCGCAACGCCATATCCGCCGCTTCGTCTTCAGTTGCCGGCACCACGGGAAGCGAGACATCGGAACTCACCGGCTTCACTCGATCCGCAGCGGGGTACCCAAGCAACACGGCCAACATCATTTCGTAATAGTCGCGATCCAGTGCGGTCGATTCCAGCTTCTGTTGCGAGACTGCGAGATTCACCCGCGCCCGCTTGAGTTCAACCGGAAGCTCACTTCCCCCATTGACCCCCGCGCCCATCGCCCGAACAACTTGCTGCAGACTCGGAACTTGGTTCGATATGGTTTCCACTTCGCGCTCGGCTTCGCTCGCGTTCAGGAACATGTCAGCCGCCTGGTACGCCACTTCATCGGCTTTGGCCTGTGCCCCGGATTGCAAACCGCGCGCTGTCTCTCGCGCAGAAGCTACCAGATAACTCTTCGGACGGTTGTAGAGGGCCATGTCCGTTCTCGCTTCGAACAGACTCGGAGCATTGCCTTCAATCGAGTTTGGATAGCCGTAGGTATAGGCGAGACCGCTGCCGCCGTAAACCTTCGGAACGAAAGGATCGCGCGTCACTTTGATTCCTTCTTCGGCGCGCTGTTGATCGAGACGCGCTAGTGTGACATCCGGATTTTGACGAGAGGCGATCTCTAAAGCCTCGCGCAATGTGAGCGAATGCACTTCGGCGTTAACCGCACTCGGAATCAGAAAAAGAACTATTAGGATTTTCTGGGTGAACACTCACCCATGCTAGCGTGAGAAACGTGCTCGCTCAGGCCCTACTCGCTTGCGCTTCGTGGCAGAGTGAGAGAGCGCTGAAAGACCTACCTGCTGCCGGGCGGGGGCGGCTTTACAGCGGATGCTGTTCCGGGATTTGTAGTCGGCTTTGTAGCCGTTCCCGGTGCAGCCCCAGGGGCGGACGCTGGACCGCCATTGGTGGATGTCTTGTCGTAAAGCGAGATGATGTCCTGCGTGATGTCAATGCCGCTGGATGCATAGAGCACAGGCGTGTTCGGATTACTGACATCCAGGATCATTGAATATCCGTTGTCTTTGGCATACTTCTCGATCACAGCCATCATGCGCTGGCCCAGACTCTGCAGGACCTTCTGCTGCTCCGCATTCAACTCCTCCTGGGCATCTTGAACATCCCGTTCCAAGCGCTTTTGCTTTTCGTCGATATCGCGAGCCATCTGATTGCGTTTATCCTCGCTCATCAGATTGCCTCCCTTTTGGTACTGATCTTTGAGCTGCCCAAGTTCGCTCTGCCGGGTATCGATATCCTTCTTCTTCGGCGCAAATTTCGTCTCGAGCTCCTGCGAGGCCTTCTGACCATCCTTCGTTCCGACGATCGCGCCTTGCACGCTGATAACTCCGACCTTGGCAGGCGTTTGCTGCGCATAGGCGCCCAGCGCGAGAGCGAAAACCGGCAACACCGTAATCACACTACTTCTCATTACCATTTACTTCCTGATCCTTCCGTGTTTGCTACCATTTTCACACATTGCAATAGGCCGCGGCACCCGATATCAAAATGTTCGTCCTATGGAGAAGCGGAATATCGAGCGGCGCTCATCGTAAGGAATTACCCCGAAATAGGGCCTCAAGATTGGCGAATTAAACAGATTCTGGTAGGTGGCTTCGTTCGGGAACATCGAGGGATTGACTGCAATCGGGGGCGTTAAGTTGGTATTGACGTAGCTCAGGTTGTACGCCCAATAGACGCGGAAAGGCGCATTGACTACTGGCATGAGCACCTGCAGCTCGATTCCGCTTGAAACGCGGGGCTTCTGGGTACCTGGGGCGATAACAGCGCGGCGGCTGAAATCAGCCTGTGGAAATAGCGCGTTCAACTGCTCCACTCGCGCTGGATTCAAACCCAGTTGGCTCGCCAATGAAAGCCGATCTACACCCGCATCTACAAAGGGCGCCAAGGTAACTGGTCCGATGATTGGAATCCGGTACTCATAGTTGAAGAAGCTAGCCGTATCGCCACCTGGCGTGATGAACTGATACACAGGAACCGTCTGCGTGACGGCAATTGTACCTATCGCGCCCTTCGGACCAACGACCTGTTGAACTCGTTGAGTACCGTCATTGTTCAAAACAGGAATGTTGGCTGACGATGGGACGTAGCCGATCGGACTGATTGTCAACAAATCAAAGCCGCGAATATCGTCTTCGCCGCCCATATAATACCGGCTATAAGGAGGCGCGACTTTGCCGCCATATCCCGTGATGAAACGTGCATTGAAATGAAAGCCCATCACATTGCGGCGCCAAATGCCTCGACGGAAGTATGCGACATCCAAAACCGGCTGCAATGTATTTACGTTTCCCCCGATGACACTGCCCGAAAAGCCTGCGCTGACATTGAGGCGCAGACCACGGGTCGGAATGATCGGATGATCGACCGTATTGTAAGCGTAACTTGGCGTAATGGTGCTCGTTCGGATTCCTGACAACGTATTGCACCCACTTGGCAAAGCAGAAGTCGTGAACGTGAGAGCACAGGTGTTGGAACGAAGCGCATTCGGACCCCCAACTCCTTCGAAGTCCAGGAATCCGAAGTAGGCAGTTGCAGCGGTTGTGAGCGGCGTCAGGGTCTGTATGTTGTACCCGTAAGTAAGACCGACTCGCGCGAATGAACGCCGCAATTGGTAGCTGGCAAAGGTCGTGAAACCCCTGCCGTTCGATACATAGTTGAGCAGGTTTTGAGTGCCGATAGCGGCGAAGTAACCACCAAGAGGTTGGCCGGCGAGGATTGATTCCTGCTGGGCCTGATCGTAGCGATACCTCTGATAGTAAATCGTGAAGCCTGCCTGGATGGGCTTGTCGAATAAATACGGCTCGGTAAATCCAAAAGATACGCTGCTGAGGATAGTTCCGATCTGGCTCGCAAGACTGAGTGTCTCTCCCAGACCCAGGAAGTTGTTTGTCGAATAGGAGAACCCGATAAAGCTGCCCGAAATGCCGGAAACTCCGCCGTTCAACTGAATCGAGTTTTTCCCGCGCTCATGAACTTTCAGAAGAAGATCCACCGTGTTGGTTTTGGTGTCGCGCTTGATCTCTGCAGCATCTTCGGCCTTAAGAGGATCAAAGTAACCCAATTGGTTAATTCGCAGGATGCTAGTCTCCCAGAGGCGATTGCTGAATAGGTCGCCTTCATCGATGAGCAGCTCCCGGCGAATGACTCTATCGCGCGTGGTTGTGTTGCCTTGGAAATCGATGCGGCGGACAAAGAACTGATGTCCTTCGTCGACATCAATCGTCAGATCGATTTGGTCTTGACCGGGAACCGGCTCGGGATCGGGTGAAGGAACGAAATCGATGTAGCCGAAGTCGCCGTACAGCTTTTTCAGGTTATCGAGCCCTTTCTGCAGCTTCTCAGTCGAAAACACGGCGCCCGGCGCCATCCCGAAGACTTGACGCGCGATCAGGTCGGGCGTGCGGAACAGCTTCATGCCGACGAAATTAAAGTTGCGCAGAAAATATTGATCGCCTTCGGAAACCACCATTGTGATATCCACTCGCTTGCCCGGTTTCTTCGGATTAATCAAAGGAATCTTGATGCCCTTGCCATACACGTCATAAATTTTTTCCGAGTGGTTGATGACTCGCGCCATGAAGTAGCCGTGCGATTGGTAAAACTGCCGGATGCGCTCGGAATCTTCATCGAGTTTGGTGGAATCGTACGTGCGCGCGAAGAGGTTTTCAAACAAGATCGAGTGCGGAATCCCGATGGGCTTCAGGTTCTTCATGGCCCGAATCACCGCTTTCGAGCTGAACGCATTGTTTCCCTGAATGAAGATATGTCCGACCTTTACTTTCGGACCTTCATCGATGGCAAACGTAATGTCAACGCCGCCCGGAGGCACCTGCCGGATTTGCGGCGTAACGGTCGCGTATTGGTGGCCGCGCTCAGCCTCATATTCTTGCAAGACATTCTTGGCGCGCTGCACTTTGCCGGGATCAAATTGCGATTCGGGAGAAAGCTGTACCTTCCGATCTTTGAAGCGATCTAGGATTTCGGACTTAGTAATAGATTTATTACCCGTGTAATCGATGGTATGAACGGTGCGGCGCTCGGTTACGAAAAAGCGAAGAATGATGCCGCCCTGAGGCCCTTTTTCCTTCTCGATACGCAAATCATCAAAACGCCCGGTATTCCATAGCGCGATGAAATCTCGATGAATTGCATCCTCATCATAGACATCGCCCTTTTTGGTGTAGATGAGAGCGCGTAATGTATCCTGCGGCACTCGATGTTGGCCGCGGAACTCTATCGCCTCGATAATATTTTCACCAACCACGGCGGGCTTTGCTTCTTGGATCTTGCTTGGTTGAGTTGGTTTTTCGGGCCCTTGCGGGACGTTTTCAAACGGATTTTGCTGCTGCGGATTCTGTTGGGGCGGATTCTGTTGCTGAGGCGGAGTTCGCTGGGAAGGCGGATTCTGTGGCGGCGGATTCTGCTGCTCGAAACCGGAGGCCGCTAACGAACTGATCAGGCAAAGGATCGCGATGAGAAAAGCTGGAGATCCAAGCGGATGCAGGCTTTTAGGCCTGTACTGAATCATCTAAAGCGAATCCTTCCCTTTCATGCCGCGCGACATTCCCCTGACGTTGGCTCTCCGGCACGGGTTTCAGCGGAGGCGAAACCACAGATTATGAAACGCCAAATAGCGCAAACGTAAACAGTTTAGTGTAGCGGATCGATTCCTCGAACTACACTAGAGGGAATGAATAAAAAAGGCTCGGGGCCGCCGGCATTGACCATTGATGCTTTGACCGCGTTATTTATATCGAAGAAATAGTTTCGGATTCAGCACTTGTGGGGTGCAGAGTAGCAGCCGCTTGGGTCCAGCGCTGAAGAACTTCAGCGAGCCGTTGCAGATCGATCGGCTTCGACAAATAATCATCCATCCCAGCCTCAAGGCATCGATCGCGATCCCCACTCATGGCATTGGCCGTTAAAGCAATGATCGGTACCCGCGTCTTATTTGTCTCGAGTTTTCGAATCTCACTCGTTGTTTCGAAGCCGTCCATCTCGGGCATCTGGCAGTCCATGAGGATAGCCTGATACTCTTTGTGCAAGATTGCTTCCAACGCCTCGCGCCCGTTTGAAGCGACATCGGAAGAGAATCCGAGCCGGTCGAGAAGCTTCAATGCGATGCGCTGATTGAGAGCATTATCTTCGACAACAAGCACGCGACTATGCTTGTTGTCCACTCTCCACATTTGAGCTTCCGAGCCACATTCCGGGTTTACGTTTACGCGATGATCGCGATTAAGTCCGAGGCACCCGTATAGCGATGATTGCTTGAAAGGCTTAGCTAGAAACGAAGAAAATCCTGCCCTGAGGGCTTGTTTGCCGATTTTTCGCTCCGTGAACGAAGTCATCAACACAAGGCGGGTGCGACTTAAGAGAGGATCGCCCTTTATAAGCGCGCCGAGCGAAAGGCCATCGAGCTCCGGCATGCAGTAGTCGATTACGGCGAAATCGAATGGAAGGCCAGCGAGGGCCGCTTCGCGCAAGTGTTTGAGCCCTTCGTCACCGTTCGCAGCTTCGCTGAACTTAATTCTGCGCCGAAGCAACAGGTAACGGATAACCTTGCGATCGGTTTCGTTATCGTCGATTATCATCACGCTCGGTGTGCCGTGTATCAGCTCCTGTTCATCCGGGGAGGATGCGCCATCAGGTACTGGCAATGAAAACCAAAAAGTCGAACCATTTCCAGGACAACTTTCTACCCCGATTTCGCCGCCCATCAGTTGCACCAATCTCCGCGAAATGGAGAGCCCGAGACCGGTACCGCCGAAACGCCTCGTGGTGGAAGAATCCGCTTGAGAGAAGGCCTGAAACAACCGTTCCTTAGCTGTGTCGGAAATACCGATTCCAGAGTCTTTCACTTCGAAGCGCAAGCGCCGAGCGCATTCCATTTCGCTCTCAACCATGGAGATGGAAAGCCGCACTTCGCCGGCAGCCGTAAACTTAATTGCATTGCTGAGCAGATTCACAAGAATCTGGCGTAAACGTATAGGATCCCCAAAAAGCTTGAGTGGCACATCGGGCTCGACCAGCGCGCAAAGGTGGATCTTCTTTTCTTCAGCCTTGATCGCAAAAAGCTCGACGCTGTCCTCCACCACTTCCGACAGCAGATACGAAACGTTCTCTAATTCAAGTTTTCCAGCCTCAATTTTGGACAGATCAAGAATGTCGTTTAAGAGACTTAAGAGCGCATCTGCCGAAACGCGTATGGAACTCGCGAAATCGCGCTGCTCCGCATCCAGCTTCGTGCCGAGCAGCAGGCTAGTCATACCCATAATGCCGTTCATCGGCGTCCGAATTTCGTGACTCATGTTCGCGAGAAACTCAGACTTGCTGCGGTTGGCTTGAACGGCAGCCATGCGTGTGGCTTCGAGCTCTTCATTTACGCTCTTCAGCTTTTCGAGCGCTTTTCGTTTTTCGAAGTTGCTTGCCACAGCGGCAATGAACAAGAACGTAATCACAAGCAACAGCACAAATTCGATGAGGCTGCGGTAAAACGCATGCATCAGCGCGTGCGAAAGCGAAGCCGAATAGCTGTCGAGGCCCGATTTTACCCGCCGCAAAGAGTCTCTCGTACGCTCAAAAGCGGGCGTGCTGCGGCTCAAATCGAGAGCTAGAGCTTGCCCGATCTGATCCGTCAATATAAGAGAAATAATCTGGTCCCGGGCCGCGAGATATTCACGCCGGTTTTGAATGAAAGCTTTTACGGCAGAGCGCGTTGTCGCGTCTAAGTCCGATTTAAGAAAAATGCTGACGAGGCGATCGACTTCCTGATCCGCCGACCGAGCCTGGTCAATATAGGGCAGTTGCAGGTTCGGGTCCTTGGTGGTCAACGCGTATAGCACCGTTCGGCGGCTCTCTTGCAGGTGGTACGCGACGTCACCTTGGTTGCTTTCACCCAGGACGCCGACGTTGTACAGAGCGCGCGCTCGTTCGATTGCAAAATGGAAATCAAATGCTACGAAGATGACGATGGCAAGCAGCCCAATGGCAGCAGATGCCACTATGAAGGGCCGGGTGCGAGATTGAGGATCAGGTGAAAAAGATTTCATTTGAGGTCGTATCCTGGATCGCCGGGAAGCTTACCCTCGATTCGCAATACTTTTGTTTGCGATGAATTAGGCGATGTTGGGACGCTGTCGGTAATGGCTAGCGCCCCTGGTACATTGAACACGAACTTCTTGGCGCCCTCATCGCTATTGAGCGTTTTTATGAGCGGCAGCTTTTCGCCTCGAAATTCCGCTTGTAGCAGCCACCTCTGATACTCTCCCGGGCTCATGTGCAGGATCAGTTTTAAGGTCTTCTGAAAGGCCTCGCTGTTCGGCTCCCGTTCCACTACAACGATGGGTTGTTTGTTCGGCCACTCAGCCACTTCACCCAAAAGCAACGCACGCAAATCTCTTTTAGAGATCGACTCCATGGAATTCGACTTGTTAACAATGACGGTTAAGATGGAATCCTTCTCCTGAGCCGGTGCCGGAGTCACACACCACATCAGGAAAATCGTCGTTGAGCCCAGCAATGCCAACATATCGTGCGTTCGAAGAATCCCGCGGCCAAACCAGTTCGAAATGGAATGCGAAAACATCTTCGCTATAAGCCGTGACGATTCAGCGGATTTAATAATGCTCTGAATCCCCCGTGAATCCAATCGGCTGTTAATTAGGTGGGCTTTAGGTGGATTTAGTCAATGAGCGCGTTGATGCAGGCGACATCACTCGTAATATCCGCGCGGGCGCCGGGATAGGAACAATCCCAAGGCGAACGCAAAGGACGTTTGCACGCGAGCTTCAGAAAGTAAATGCGACTTGCGTATCCAGGCCGTTCCAGGGTCGAGTATTGAGCTGATAAAGCCGGTTGTACTGGACTTTGAGCGCGGCGTATTCGGTGAAGTCCATGCGTAATCCGAATGATGGACCCTCATAACGGCCGGTATAGATGTTCACCGGATCTTTGAGCGGTGAATTCACGTACTGATAACGGAAATAGGGCCGATAGGCGCCGAACCTTCTAGATACCTGAGAATAGAGCAAAGGCGTGTTGTAAATCTTTTGCTGTCCATTGATGCGATTCATGAGAATAACGCCCTCGTTCATAAATTCCCATTTTGGCGTTATGTAGACGACGTACGCACTCTCGATTGTCTGCTCGACTGGCGGAATTCCGGCCGGCACCATGCGATCGCGGTAATACGAGCCGCCAATCTGCAGGCCTCGCAACCACGATGGCGCGATATATGCCGCCAGGTTGAAATCTTTGTGGTTCTTATCGGACAGAAAGTTTTGCACTGGTTCGCCGAATGGAGACGAACTGCGACCATTACCAATCTCCGCTACCCAATGCAAACCAAGTTTCTCCGTGCCGGGCACCAAGCCGCTTGTGCTCACCCCGACACTGTGGACAGGCAGGATCCCGCCACTGTCTTCAAAAAAGTACATGAATGGCCGGCCCGTGGTCGTTTGGAACCACGTCCCGTGGTGAAAAGCCGTATTGTAGTAGCCGATTGAAGTATGGTATCTGCCGGCGCTGATCTCGAAGTACGGGCTCGGCTTGTAAGTCAATTGCAGCCGCTCGATGTCTAAGCCCCATTCATTGGTGGGGTCCGATCCGACTACGAGCTCGCTAAGGAAACTGATCGTATCGGACAGTTTCGAGCTCATGAACAAGTCGAACTCGCCGCTTTGGAAAGTGTTGTGGATGGTGGCATTCAGCGGGAAGATCAACGGGTTAGCGTCGCGTCCAACTCCGAGGTTGAAATCGAAAAAGCCGCGAATCTTTAGCTTTGGCCCACCGCCCGGCAGTTCCATCGTGTGGTCGTGCATGTCAACTGTCTGTTCGGGACTGGTTTCCGGAGTATGTTCGGGCGCGGGCGATGTGGCCGCTGTGGACGCGGGCAGCGATTGAACCGGCGGAGCAGCGGATGGTGAAGGTGGTTGCGCTCCGGCCTCGGAGGCTTGCGCGCTTTGATCTGTGTCGCGCCGGTTATTTTGCTGCGCTAGCTTCTCTTCGAGTTCCTTGATGCGAGCCTCGTGCTGGGCGAGCTGCTTCATAAGATAATCGATGGTCTGTTGCTGAGTGGCGGCGGGGGACGGGACACTCGTTTCCTGCGCGACGGCCGGACCGAGAGCAGCCAGCATGACGGACCATCGCACAAATCGCGACACGAATCGCGGCATACATTTTCTAGTGAGTCGTTTCGGGGAATCCTCTCTATCTCAGAGGACTCTGAAGTGATATGCGAAGGCGCCCTGTTCGGCTACGCGGGCGGGGTGCATCCAAATCCGAGCACCCCGCCGCAGGCTCATATCGTCGGCGAAACGCGAGAACTACTGACGCTCGTTATGTGTATCGAGAAATCCCTTTGCCGTCCCTCCGTTTGCCACCATCACGGTGCTGGTCGAGAATTGCGCATCTTGCGAGCATCCGGTGAAGTCGATTGTAATCCGCGCCACCCCATTCGCCTTTGGCGCGAGATTTCCGACCCGTGCGGGCAATGCGGTTTTTACTACAGGCTTGCATGAAGAGCCAGATGTCTGTTTCAGATCGATGCTCTTCACGATGGTCGCGTCGGCCAGCCCCGGGCCGTCATCGTGTACCTGTATGGTCCAGACCCGCTGATTTGTTGGGCCCGACTTGCTCGTGATGCTGCCCGTTAAGCACGTAGGCTTTTGTTTGAAATGTGCCACGATATCCTTCGGCTCATTCATCACTACTTCTTGCACCGGGCTCTCCGGTTCTCTTTTTTGCTCCGGGTACCATTGCCCGTGCGGCCTTATGCCAGTCCAGTAGCTGAAAACATACCCTGGGTCAGCAATCGCTGTTACCTTCACTGTGCTTCCGTCGGCATAGAATTTTCCCGATTCCGGAGTAACGGTTCCCCCGCCTGAATGCGCAACACTGGTCTTCAGCTCGAACTTGACGTTGAAGAACGCCGTGTAGACCGGAGTCTTGGCTGACGCAATGATGGCTTGCGTCCTTTGGTTGCAACCATTCGAATAATGCGTAAACTCCGACTGCGTCGTACCAGTGCATTGGAATGCAGTGGTCGAAATCGTGTGCTTACTTCCGTTCCGGAACATGAACGTGTGGCTACCGGTGTACCTGCACCCATCCACAGTAAAAGTCAGATCTGCTAAACCACTCACTGAAGACGCAGTTGCAACTCTCTGAGCGTTATGCGGTCCAGCCGTAGCTGTCGTGGGCTGGAACGGACCGGTTGCGGCCGCATTCACGGTCACCGGCGTCATATTGGGTTGGACGATGTTGAAATTCACGTCGGAAACATCAAAGAAGATGTTTCCCACCGCTTGAACCATAACGCGTGCGGTTGCCGTGGGCGTGTTCGGCGTCGTAACCGTCGCGGAGCCATTGTTCGGCACGTTCGCCGCCAACGTTGTCGGGAAAGTGTTCCCTCCATCCGTCGAAAGCAGAACGTTGACATTCGCTGTGTTCACCGGCGCCGCGTTGGTATTTGCAACATTCCACGTCACCGTCTGCGTTGACCCCGTCTGCCAGGTGACTGCCGTGTTGGGCGCCGTCACCTGAAATGGGCCCGCAGCCGTCGTGGAAGTCACCTGCAGCGTGGCATTGTTCGTTGCTCCGCCGCCCGCGTGATTATCGCGAACCGTCACGCGGAAATTCAGCGTCCGGTTTGTCATCTGCGGGTATTCGCCCGGTATACAGGTCGAGGTATTGACGTCGGGGCAAGGAATTGTAGCCGGAGGCTGGTTGGCGTTGTTCAAAACGTAGGTCATATTCGGAAAGTTTCGCGTCCCGTTTGTATTGGGCGCCACGGAGCGGAACAGCGGCCGCGTGCCATCATCACCCTCCGGAGGCGATGCCGTTCCGAGGTCAAACTCTTCCCAGTTGAACGTCGGGACCGTGCCGAGGGCAGTAGTTGCCGTTGCCGTCAGAGTAAACGGCGTTGCCATCGGAACAGTCGTGCTCGCCGGAGCGGTGACTGTCGGCGGAGAATCTCCCGTCGGTGTCCCCACAAAACAGGCGCCTGGGCCTGCAACGTAAGCGTTTATTTCATCTAAAGTATGCCCGTGGAAGTAAATGTCCGTGTTCTGCTGAAGATTCTCGGGATCGCAACTCCCCGCGTTCGCCAGAATGGTCGAGCCACTCCCGACTTCGAAGGCCGTCGGAGCATTTCGTTCTATGGCACAAAACGCCGAAGTGCTGTTAGTCGTGTGGCTGGCACTGAACTGGTGGGCCATCTCGTGATCGAGGACTTCTGTATCGACATTAAAGTTCCCGGTAACCGTTCCCACGCCCATAAGGGTCACCGCCGCACCTTTCATAGCAGTTGTACAAACGACACCGATGAATGCAAACCCTTGGGCCGATCCCGGGTTTCCCGTGAGACCAAAGACATGGCCGATATCGTAGTTCGCGTTTCCGACGGCGGCATCCAAAAACCCCTGATTTTGATTGATCATCGTATTCTCATTGCCGTCCGCATAACCGGGATCCGGGTTGGTGCTGGTATCGAAAATCGCGCTAAGTTCGGTCGGTATCAACACGAGCTGAACGGCAACATCACTTTCGTATAGGGCATTGACGAGATTAATAATTGTTCCGACCTTCGTGAGTGTAGTCATTCTTGCCGCTAGGCCATCACCGCCTCCTCCAAAGAAAGGATCGGCTGTGAAACCCTTAGTCGTGGCAACTGCCAAGCGGTACGTCTGCAGCGTTGTTCCCACCTGAGGAGGCGCCGCGGCTTGAGGAATCGCGTGCTTCAGAGAGTTCTCCAGCGGGTTGACCACGCTATCCGGCCCAAAACCATGCGTGTTGATTTCATTCCACGGCAAGTCCCGCCTGTAATAGGTTGCGTAGTGCTCGCGTTCGCCTGCCGCTACGGGGTTGATATACACGGTCTCCCCGCCCACCAGAATGATTACGTGAACAGCGCCTTTGTTTGAGTCGAAGCGTATTGTCGCCGCAGGATTGTCGACCCCTTGACCGCGATACGTTTTGAAATCCGGAACCTTCGCTGCGAGCTCGGGCACCATTACCGGCGATTCCTCAATGCTGAAGTGCGCGAATTGGCCATCCGGCATCGGCATACTGATCACCGGTTTGGCCCCTTTCGTGAATTGCATCGGAGCTTGATGGAGAACGGCCTTTAACGAATCGTGATCCAAATGGAACGTCCGATAGAAGCGCGGCGGGTTGGCATTGGCGTCTGCTCTCACGGCCAAAGAAGCCTCATCCACTTGTTTCCAAACCCCGTCATCAGATGGCTCCGCTTCGAGGAGCGAATTCGTGCTCCGCTGTGCGGCCCCGTGCATCGTGCCCTGGCTCGTGACCAGCGTTACGTGCACCGGAGTGGAACCCTCCACCAGCGCTTTCAACGTTTCAAGCGCGGCAGGGTGGCCCGACCGCACCGGCGCTGAGCTCCGCATATGAAGGCTGCCGCTCACATTCCGCGGTAGGTCCGACGGTGGAACCGCAATCGTACCGCCCGTGCCGTCCGACCCGGTCTCGATTCTAAGTTCGCTGGCACTACCCGAGAGCGCGCCTTCAAGTCTGAAATCCACATAGCCATGAACGATCTTTCCCGCGACGTCTCGAACGACATGCACGTTGATGTCCGCCGTCGCTGAGAGGTTTGATACCACGTCAGCATCGCCGACCGGTACCAATTGTGCGCGAAACGAAGCATTCTCGGCAGCAGCCAGCAACCCCGGGCCGCACAGAAAAATAACTGAACCCAACGCTAAATAAACTCCAAATTTCATTCCCATGAAAGCGCTCCTTTAGACCTACAACAGAAAGTCCCAATCACGCGGTCAGCGCGTCCTGCGCGTTCTCGCCGACACAGTATCGGGAGCGTGGAAATGCGAGCCGGCAGAACGGTTATTGCCGACTGAGACAGTTGAGTCGTGGATCGGACGCAAAGAACTCTCGTTTGCGCGAGCAAGCCCTGCGAAAGTGATGACTGCACTTCCTGCACCCGAGATCGCAACAATCGTATTTGCGTTCTCCCGGGCCAGAAACCTGGGTTTCACGGGATATCCCTCCGGGACGCCAGCAAGCTTATGTCAGTAGAGCGAAGTTGTCAAGTCGAAAAATTGGGGAACCAGTTGCAGTTCCGAAATGGCCGCCGCGGGATAAGGGATGACTGGCGGGCGGTTTCAAGAAGCGCGCCAGGAGCCGGCACACTAGGGGCTGGGGACCCTATTGCTTGTCGTACACGTCAGTACCTGCGAACGCTTTGCCGTTTGCATCTGTGCCCTTTACGGTCGATCTCAAAGTCTTGCCGTCTTTACTGACAACCGTATGACGGGTTGCGACGACTTTGCCATTCTTGGTGTACGTATTCGTACGCGCGCTAGCGCTGACGACTTTCGAAGTGATGGCGTCGTATGGGCCCTCCTGCACCTGCCCCGCGCCGCCTTTGACCGGCACCGTATATTTCACTGAAATCGGCGATCCATCCGAGCCGGTTCCGGTTGCTGTCACCTGAAGATTCTCACCCTGCTCCTCAATCGTGAGGGTTACATCTTTAGGCGGCTCGCCTGTCGTGTACTTTGTCTTTTCGGAATTTAACTTCCATGTACCTACAAACGGGCTTTGCCCGAACAGTGCACCCGCGAATACGAACAGCACGACGGCAGAAATAAGTTTGTGCAAAGTGATTTGCTCCTCGGCGCACGATTATATCTGAACCGGTCGATTGGTGCAATTACAAAACAGCAAACAAATCGACAATACTGCAAGCACCGAGGATTAGGTGCCTGGCGTTCTCCGAACATGCGCCTTTCCGTCCGCTTAGGGGCGAACAGTAGTACGATTTCTGGAAGTGGGGTTGTTGTGTCGATACCCAATTCGAGTTGAGTACGCGAGCGAGCGCAAAATGCGCGAGCGGAACAAAGCAAGTTATCGCCTCGCGCACTGGCCGATTTGGGTTTGGGTTTTCTTTCTCGCGCCGGGGCCTCTCATCTTCAACCTGTTTGCGCGGGGCGCGGCACGGGCGCACTTGCTTTGGCTCCTGATTGTGATCGCGGTCACGGGTCTTGCGGCCATTGCCGGACAGCTTCCGGGGGTGGAAGCGCGGCCCTACATTCTGCGTTTTTGCGAAGACAAGCCGAATCCGTTGTATCGGCGCATTTGTTACACATTCGCATGGAACGCAATCCTTAACTTTGCAATTTTGAACCTCGCGGGATTGATTGTTGCCAGCGCGACCGGAGCTTGGTATTTGCGACAAATTTATGCGAATGCCTATCTATCGGTGTTCTTCTTGATTCTTTGTCTCGGTGCGGCGGGGGTGCTGCCGCGAGTGGGCGCATCAACCAAAGGCGAGGGCATTGAGAGGCGATATTTTTACGGCGCAGTCTGGACCGTGACTGTCGCTCAAGCGTTGCTTCTGCTCTTATGGAAGACGCTGCCGAATACGCATGCTGCGACGAATCTTAAATTGGCCGTATTTGTCGCGACACTCGGAACGCTCGGGGCCGCATCGATTTTCGGATTACTGCCGCGAACCCGGCCGATCATGGCGGGCGATCTGGTTACCGATTAGCTCTTCCGTCCGCGCTTCAGTCTTTTACTTCGAATTTACAGTTTCGCGACACTTGCGCGGAGGTTTCGCGGCAAGCTAACGGCATGGACTTCGTTCCTATGACCTCGAGTTGTTCGAGTTCGTAACGGGTCCTGTCCCTCTTCCCTCGTTCCGCGGCGCAGCCGGCATCGACTGCGCCCTCTTTTCTGCCTTTTTCGGCCATTTGCCCAATATTCGGGGCAATGCAGCATTGTATCCAGATTGGTATACATAATGTATTAATGCAAGACGGCAGATGTGAGATTCGGGTCATCGATTCCCATACTGCAGGCGAGCCGACCCGGGTCATCGTGGCGGGCGGGCCCAAGCTCGGGAATTCTTCAATTGCCGCCCGCTTGCAATGTTTTCAATCGCAATATGACCATTTCCGCTCGGCGTCGGTGAACGAGCCGCGAGGATCGGATGCTGCTGTGGGCGCGCTGCTCTGCGAACCGACCGATCCTTCCTGCATTACCGGCGTGATTTTTTTCAACAACGTCGGGTATCTCGGAATGTGCGGACACGGCACGATTGGGGTAGCCGCGACGCTCGCGCATCTAGGGAGGATTGGGCCGGGAACGCACTTTTTCGAAACTCCCGTCGGCTCGGTTCGAGTTGAACTGCACGAAACGGGCGAAGTAACGTTCGAGAACGTCGCAAGTTACCGGTTCTTGAAAGACATTCAAGTGACCACTGGCGGAGCGAGGGTGAAAGGTGATGTCGCATGGGGCGGAAATTGGTTTTTCCAGACTCGCAACACGCCGTGCGCAGTTGAAGCCCGCAATTTAGAGGTGCTGTCGGAGTATGCATGGGCGGTTCGACAGGCGCTCGCAGCGAATGGTATAACCGGCGAGAACGGAAAAGAAATCGATCACATCGAGATCTCGGCCGATCCCGGAGACTTGCCCGCCCATAGCCGCAATTTCGTTCTGTGTCCCGGTAGAAGTTATGACCGCTCGCCTTGCGGAACCGGGACGAGCGCAAAGTTGGCCTGTTTGTATGCCGACGGCTTGCTTCGTGAGGGTGATACTTACCGGCAAGCAGGGATACTCGGAACGATCTTCGAAGGGCGAGTGAAAATCCGCGAAAATCAAATATTTCCGCAAATCACCGGCAGAGCATACATCACGTCAGAGGCCCGGCTCATTCTAGATCAGCGAGATCCGTTTAAGTGGGGAATTTATCTTTGACCTCGCTCTCCTTCGACATCGTTGTCCTCGGCGGCGGCATTGTGGGTACGGCATGCGCCCGCGAATTTGCTGAGGCGGGTCTGCGGACTGCGCTGATCGAATCTGCGGAAATCGGCGGGGGCGCTACTGCGGCCGGCATGGGACACATTGCAGTAATGGATGACTCCGAAGCTCAATTCGCTCTGACTCGCTATTCCCAACTGTTGTGGAAAGAAGCCGCTGAACGGTTTCCGCCGGATGTGGAGTTTTCCCCAAGCGGCGCTCTCTGGGTCGCGGCAGACGAAACCGAGATGCGGGAAGTTTTTCGCAAGCAGCACTACTACATACAGCGAGGAGTTCCAGTTGAAGTGCTCGATGCGCGATCTCTGGCCGAGGCTGAACCAAATCTGCGGCCGGGATTGGAAGGCGCATTATTGGTTAAAGAAGACGCTGTCGTATACCCCCCTTGCGCCGCACGCTTTTTTATAACAGAGGCTCAGCAGCACGGCGCAACGCTGATTCTTGGAAAGAGAGCGGTCGGCACGCGTGGAAACACTGTGCAACTCGATGACGGAAGCTACATCGCGTATGGAAATTTAGTGATAGCGAACGGAATTGTCGCGCAGTCGCTCACTAGCTCAGTACAGCTTGAGCCGCGAAAAGGGCACCTCGTTATTACAGATCGCTATCCCGGCTTCGTGAGTCACCAGATTATCGAGCTCGGCTATCTGAAAAGCGCTCATTCGATTCAATCCGATTCGGTAGCGTTCAATGTGCAGCCGCGGCCGTCCGGGCAGATCTTGATCGGATCTTCCAGACAGTATGGGCTGGACGATTCCGCCGTGGATATGAAAATCGTCTCAGCGATGCTGCGGCGAGCATTCGAATATATGCCAGGTCTGCGTAGATTGTCGGCTATAAGGAGTTGGACCGGCTTTCGCGCCGCGACTCCCGATAAGCTGCCGCTAATCGGACCTTCTCCGGAGGCCGAGAACATTTATCTCGCCACGGGTCATGAAGGCCTGGGCATAACTACTTCGCTCGGCACGGCGAAACTTCTGGCCGACATGATCTTGGGGCGGAGATCTGCGATTGCGAAGGATCCGTATCTGCCGAGCCGGAGCTATGCGCTCCATGCCTGAGATCATCACCTTCTCGATAAACGGTTCGCCGGTTCGCGTTTCGGGTGGAACGAGCGTCGCCACCGCAATATTGATTTCGGGAGAGACAGCGTTCCGGCGCTCCGTTTCGGGAGAACCGCGGACCCCGCTTTGCGGAATGGGCGTCTGCTTCGAATGCCGGGTGACGATTAACGGCCTCCAGCATTGTTTGAGCTGCCAAACCGTTTGTCAGGACGGTATGGAGGTGCAAACCGGATGAAACGTCGACAGTTCGCGAGTGTTGTGGTGGTTGGCGCTGGGCCGGCTGGTCTTGCTGCCGCGATACGCGCGAGTGAAAGCGGCCGTCAGGTTACCGTGCTCGACGATAATCCCTCGGCAGGAGGCCAGATCTGGCGCGGAGAAAAAGATCGCCGTTCGGGCAATGATGCTTCTGCATGGTTTCAAAAGTTTAGGACATGTCCGGCCGAAATGATCACCGGCGCGCGCCTTATTCATGGCGATCCCGAGCGCCGCATTCTATCAGTTGAGACACGTCAGGAATTTTTCGAGATCGGGTATGACAAGCTCATCCTCGCGACAGGGGCGCGTGAATTCTTCCTTCCTTTTCCAGGCTGGACACTCCCCAATGTGATGGGCGTGGGCGGTCTTCAGGCTTTGGTCAAATCAGGCTTGCCCGTTGATGGAAAGCGAATCGTTGTGGCTGGCACCGGACCACTCTTGCTTGCCGCGGCGGCTTACTTCCGAAAGCACGGCGCGATTGTTCCTGTGATCGCCGAACAAGCAGAGTGGCGCAGTGTGGCAGGATTCGGAATACGCTTATCGAAGAATTTGGGGAAGTTGTTCCAGGCCAGATCGCTTCGCCTCGCGCTCAGGAGTTCGCGCTATACGTTTTCCACTTGGGTCGAAGCCGCACATGGTAAGGATCGATTGGAGAACGCTCAAGTGCGAACAGGGGCCAAGGTTTGGCGCGAGCCGTGTGATTACCTTGCCGTCGGTTATGGCCTCAAGCCAAATATTGAATTGCCGGTATTAATGGGCTGTCGAACACAAAGCGGAGTCGTTGCGGTTGATGAATTTCAGCAGACTTCGCAAGAACATATCTACTGTGCAGGGGAGTGTACCGGGATAGGCGGTGTTGATAAGTCGCTGATCGAAGGGGAAATTACTGGGTTGGCAGCGGCTGGCCTAAAAGATTCAGCACGAAGGCTCTTTGCTAAACGAAGAAAGACGCGGCAGTTCGCGAACGTGCTGGATCGAGCGTTTGCTCTTCGCCCTGAGCTCCGGCAATTACCTTTAGACGGGACAATTGTGTGCCGGTGCGAGGACGTGCGTTGGGGCCGCTTGCGACCAATGAACTCGTGGCGCTCGGCGAAACTCGAATCACGTTGCGGAATGGGACCGTGCCAAGGACGGGTGTGTGGCCAGATTTTGGAATTCCTGCTCGGCTGGCATCCGGAGTCTGTCCGCCCCCCCGTGTTCCCGGCCCGCCTGGAAAGCTTAACTCAAGACAGTGAGATGAAGGAGAGCCTACGCACATGAAGATGCAATGGCGCGGAGTAATGCCGGCGCTGACAACCGCGTTTTCGCAAGATCTAAATGTTGACCTGGACTTTATTGGGCGGCATTCGAACTGGCTCGTAGATAACGGATGCACCGGGATTGTCGCGCTGGGATCGCTTGGTGAAGGCGCGACACTTGCGGCTGCTGAAAAACGGGATATTCTCAGCACGTGTGTGAGGGCGGTCGGCTCCCGCGTGCCGGTCATCGCGGGCATCTCGGCTTTGACCACCCAAGATGCGGTTACCCTCGCGAAAACGGCCGAAGACACTGGCTGCGCCGGGCTGATGGTGCTTCCTCCGTATGTCTACGTTGGGGATTGGCGAGAAATGAAGGCGCACGTCACTGCCGTGTTTAAGGCGACGCCGTTGTCCTGCATGCTTTACAACAATCCGATTGCTTATACGGTAGACTTTTTGGCCACGCAAGTGAAGGAGCTTGTCGAAGAGAACGGTAATCTTCACGCCATTAAGGAATCGAGCGCGGATGTTCGCCGCGTGACGGCCCTGCGCGCGTTACTCGGCGAGCGCCTGGACGTGTTGATGGGCGTGGATGACGCCATCGTCGAGTCAGTAGCGGTCGGTGCGGTGGGTTGGATTGCGGGGCTTGTAAATGCTTTTCCGAGAGAATCCGTTGCGCTTTTCGAAATGGCGAAGAATGGCCGGACGAGCGAAGCAATCGAGCTGTACCGGTGGTTTTTGCCGCTACTCAGAATGGATACTGTTCCGAAATTCGTTCAATTGATAAAGCTGGTGCAGCAGGAAGCCGGAGTGGGAAGCGCGCGCGTTCGTCCGCCCCGCCTGGAATTGACCGGAGCTGAGTTCGATGAGGCGCGCGCCATAATTTCGGATGCACTCTCGACTCGCCCCAAACACGCAAGCTCAACTGCATTCCGCCAGAGTACCGAAGCGGCTGCGGTGCGCTAGAACCAACCTCTCCATGCGGGAGACCAAAACAGAACCGTCAACCCCGCCGCCCGTTAATGCGCGCTTTCACCGGAGTCTTGGGCTCTTCGATTCGCTGATGATCGTCATTGGCGTGATGATAGGCTCCGGGATTTTCATCGTTCCCGCGGAAATGGCGCGCATCATCGGAAGTCCCGGATGGCTTCTCGTCGCCTGGATATTCACAGGCATTCTCACGATTGCTGCCGCGCTGTCGTATGGCGAACTTGCGTCCATGATGCCTGAAGCAGGCGGCATGTATGTGTATTTGCGTGAAGCGTTTTCGCCCGTTTGGGGGTTTCTCTACGGCTGGACCTTATTTACTGTAATTCAGACCGGAACCATTGCCGCCGTTTCCGTCGCGTTTGCCCGATTTCTAGGTCTACTTTGGCCGGCGATCGCCGAGGATCGATATCTGATCTCGCCTGTACACATTTCAGCGGGCTATGCGGTATCGCTCTCCTCGGCGCAACTGATCGCAATCGTTGTGATTATCTTGCTCACCTGGACGAATGTTCGCGGAGTGGATTACGGGAAGCTCGTCCAAAATCTCTTTACGACGGCGAAGCTCGCCGCTTTATTTGGCCTGATCGTCATCGGGTTCCTCTTCGGTTGGAACAAGGATGCAGTTGCCGCAAACTGGGGTGCGTTCTGGACACCGCACAACTTCAGCCCGGTATCGTTGGGAGTTTCGGCGGCGAGTGCTTTTGGTCTGCTTGCTGCGATCTGTGTGTCACAGTCGGGATCACTTTTTTCCGCTGACTCATGGCATGACGTAACCTTCGCAGGCGCCGAAGTTCGGAATCCTCGCCGCACTCTGCCTCTCGCTCTTGCGGGCGGCACGACGATTGTCATCGCTATTTATCTGCTCGCAAATCTGGCTTACCTGGTCACTCTACCGTTATCTGCGATCCAGCACGCTCCCGCAGACCGCGTTGGAACCGCCATGCTAAACAGCATTTTCCCACGATTTGGCAGCACCGTGATGGCGATGGCGATCATGATCTCGACTTTCGGATGTGTGAACAGCCTTGTACTCGCCGGACCGCGCGTATATTACGCGATGGCTCGCGACGGACTCTTTTTTTCGCAGGTTGCAACTCTCAATCGGGCGGGAGTGCCGGGACGATCGCTGCTCATTCAGTGCATTTGGTCCGCGGCGCTGGTGTTACCGCGAACCTTCAATGCTGCAACCGGACAATACGGAAACGTCTACAACAACTTGTTGGAGTATGTCATCTCGGCTGCACTGATCTTTTACATCGCGACCATAGCAGGGGTAATCCGGCTTCGGCGCATCCGGCCAGGCGCTGAACGAGCGTACCGAACTCCGGGCTATCCCATCGTGCCCGCTCTTTATATTCTTGGCGCTTCCGCCGTGCTGTTGATGCTCTTTGTGTATCGTCCGGCAACCACGTGGCCCGGGCTTTTCATTATGCTCGCCGGATTATCAGTATTCGGGCTTATGAAGCGCAAAATATGAGATTTTCTTCCCCGTTCGACTGCGTGTTGCTACGGGCGCGCGCGCCGTATGAGAAGGCGGTGCCGGTCCCCTCGGTAGAGTCCTACCACATAGAGCACAGGCAGACCTGAGGTCGAGTAAATGACCTGCCGAATGCGCAAGACCGCGCTTCCTGACAAAATCTGCAAATGAGTTGCGACGCGGGTATCCGCGGCAATCGCATCCACCTCTTCGTCAGCGTACGCCAACTGCACGCCGAACCGTTCTTCGAGCGTGTTGAACAATGACCCGTTCTTCAGCGGCGCGTCAATGATGCTTTTGAAGTGCTCTGCCGGCAAGTAACTTGTCTCAAGCGCCAGACGTTGTTTCTGCACGAGTCGCAGACGCCGGAGTTTCACAAGAGGCGCCCGGTCGGGAAGTCCTAAAGGGGCGGTAACTTCACTGAATCCCTCGATAATCCGGGAGCTTAATACGCGGGAGGCGGCCTGCAAGCCTCGAGCGCCCATGAGCTCTGTTGTGCTCATCAGCTTGTTGTAGTTGATTTTTGGAACCGCGACAAATGTCCCGGATCCGGGGCGGCGCTCAACAAGCCCTTGCCGCTCGAGACCCGTGAGTGCAGCGCGAGCCGTCATCAGACTGACGGAGTGACTCTTCGCCAATTCGCGCTCCGAGGGCAGGTTGTCTCCCGGGCGAAGGCCGTCCGTGTCAATCATCTGCTGAACAGCCACCTGGATCGCCTTGTATGCAGGCATCTTTGGAGAAGCGAACGATGTCGCGCGGTTAGCCCTATGCGTGCCCATTCTGTAAGTAAGTCTGTTCTGCATCATCTCAAATCTCCTGCTATGTAGCGATAGCGGAATGGAAAGCATGTATTGCCTTTCTCGTAGCCGCCGATGTATACTCAACCAACGAATCGCTATATAGCGGTTATACTCGATTTCGGGGGTTCTAATGAATCGCTTTTCTGGATTTCGCGTGGCATTTATCGCCGCGTGCTGCGTAGGTTTTCTCACCCTGCCACATGGCTTGGTCGCTCAAACCGCGCAGGGAACCATACTGGGCCACGTGACGGACGCATCGGGATCGCCCGTAGTAGGCGCCACCGTGACAATTCACAACCTGGCCACGAATATCAGCCAGCACACGGACACCAGCGACGTCGGCGATTACGTTTTCGTCAATGTCCAGCCAGGCCGGTACGAAATCACCGCAGAATCCAAAGGGTTCAGGACGTCGCAAACGCAAGTCACTTTGGATGTGGAGCACACGTTACGCCAGAATTTTTCACTTAGCGTCGGCGAGGTCTTGCAGCGCGTAGAGGTGACATCGGAAGCGCAGATGGTGCAGAGCGATGACGCAACAATCGGCAATGTCATTACCGGCAAAGAAATCGAAGAATTGCCGATTGCTGGCCGCGACTTCACAAACCTGCTTAGAATCCAAGCGGGAGCTACGACAACAGGCGGAGGCGTTTCGTGGGCCTGGACGATGCACGGCTTAAACGATGATTGGCTGGCGACCAGCATTAATGGCGCGCGATCTGAATCGACCAGCTATCTCGTGGATGGCATCAACAGCAATGATCAGTTCTTTGCGGCGCAATCGGGGCTCCCGAGTTCGTTCTCCGTCGCGGAATTCAAAGTACAGAACGGCATGTACTCGGCCGAGTACGGGCAGGGTTCAGCCCAGGTCAATATCGCGATCAAATCCGGAACGAATCAGTATCACGGTCAGGGGTATGATTTTTTGCAAAACGATATCTTTCAGCCCGAGAGTCCGTTGAACCGCTTCCTCAATGCCACGCAGCCGGGCCCTGTTCCGCTGCCGCTCAAGAATATTCTGCGACAGAACCAGTTTGGGTTCACGCTGGGTGGTCCGCTGCAGATACCGAAGGTGTACAACGGCGCGAACAAAACGTTTTGGTTCTTTGGCTATGACGTAGGGCTCAAACGGCAAGAAGCTACCAGCCGGTTCAATGTCCCTACTGCCCAGGAACGCACGGGGAACTTCTCCGATTGGCCGTATCAGCTTTACGATCCATCGACTACGGGGGAAGCTCCGGTCACCGCGCAGAATCCAGCGGGCCGGCTGCCGTTCCCGGGAAATCAGATTCCGTCCGGCGATTTCAATCCCATTGCGCTGAACATTCTCAAGTACATTCCTACCGCCAATGTTCCCTGCCCGAATCCGTGTCCTTCGAGCACGGGTAATTATCAGGCGACGGTTCCAAAGCCGTGGGACACCTACATGACTACGATGCGGGGGGACCAGAATATCGGTGATAACAACAGAATCTTTTTCACGGGCATACTCGCCAATCAGCAGTTCTTAAATCAGTCCGCGATGCCGCTCTCGGGCGAGGGGAAATTCACGTGGCAGCAGTTGTTCGGGCTGAACTGGCAGCACACGTTCTCGCCTAATATTTTCAATGAAGCGCGCGTTGGCTACACTTTCCAGAAATTTCAGGACGCTTCGCAAACCTCCTTCGGACCGAATATTGCGGCCCAGGAGGGATTCCAGAACGAACCGAACGTGCCTGCTTTTTTCGGCCCGGTCATCACCAATTTCAATGGCTACCAGACCTTGGGCAATTCCAATTCTGCGTGGACGCAGCAGGCGCAAACCTTCCAATATATGGATGACCTTAAAATCATTCACGGACACCACACGCTCACCATGGGTGCCGATGTTCGCCAGATGATCGTGAATCTGATCGATGGTTACGGCGGGCTGATGGGCCAAGTCAATTTCACTGGTGCGTACACCGCATCGAATCCGGCATTGGCTGGGAGCGGTTACGGCCCGGGTCTCGGGAACGCCTTTGCCGATTTCCTGCTTGGCTTTCCGCAGTCGGTAAGCAGCCCATCCACAGTTCCCACGGATCATTACGACGTGCGCGGAATCAATTGGAACTTTTACATTCAGGACGATATTCGAGTGACGCCGCGCCTCACGCTCAATCTCGGCTTGCGTTACGAGCTGCCGCCCGCCTTCCACTCGATTAACAACAGCGGCATCGCCCTGGACACTTCAGCGGGCGGAGGTTACTTGTGGGCGAACCCGGGTTTCGTTAATGCGGCGCTCCAGACGCCTGGCGTTAATCCGAATCTTCTTCGCTGCTGCGTCGATAGCAAGCTGATTGAACCGGATCGCAAGGATTTTGCGCCGCGCTTCGGATTCGCGTGGCGCCCGTTCGCGTCCGACCGGTTTGTCATTCGCGGCGGCTATGGAATGTTTTATGACATCTACGCGCGTTATTACGAGCTAACCACATTCGACGATGACTATCTCTATGCGGCTCCCTCGGTGTCCTACCAACCGGGTAGCGGTTTTGAAAAGGCGTCGCCCTTGCCTCTAAATACGCTCTGGAAACCTTTCCCGAGCGGCACGACCAACTACAGCCTGTTCACTCTTCCCTTCTGGAACCTCGGACTCCAGATCAATTGGCCGGGCAACCGTCAGCCGCGCACACAACAATGGTCGTTCGGATTTCAGTACGCGCTCACCCAGAACCTGCTGCTTGATGCGAGCTATGTCGGCTCGCACGCGCAGCACGAGAACGGATATTGGTACTTCAACTCCGGATATTTACCGAAGGTCGCCGGAGACCCCTGCAACGTTTGGATCACGGTTGCCCAAGCACAGTCGCAGCAGCCTTCGTGTCTGAGTGACCCGAATTTTCAGCCTGTCGCGGCGCGCGATCCTTATCCGAACCTCGATCCTCTGAGCTACGCGAATGCAAACGTCTTCTGGTCGAATTACGAGTCGGGACAGTTGCGACTTACCCAGCGGCTGAGCTCCGGATTGCAATATCAAGTGAACTACACATATTCAAAAATGCTAGATGTGCTGTCCGAGATTGGGCTGCTCTACGGCGTAACCAGCTTTGTTCAGGATCCGCACAATCTTCGAGGCGACTACGGTCCCGCATCGTTTGACCAGCCGCAGCGCTTATCGGCTCTCGGCTCTTATGAAGTGCCGGTTGGCAGGGGAAAGAAGTGGGAGGTGCCGCATCTGAATTGGCTGCTTGGTGGATGGGAGGTAAGCGGAACCTATACGCTGGCAAGCGGAATGCCCTACACAATATCCGCGTTCAACGGCGGCACGGACCAGATCGGCTTGAACCGGCCGAACGACATTCGTCCCGATGTGGTGGGAAATCCTTACAGCGGTACGACGAGCATTTATCAGCAGTTCAACCCTGCGGCTTTCGTCGCGCCTCCACAGGGGCGATTCGGCAATTTGGGGCACAACACGATGCGCACACCCTTCTATGGGGACACCGATATGGCCTTCGGGAAGAATATCTATATAACTGAGCGCAACGTACTGAAATACAAGCTTGAAATCTTCAATCTAGGTTCCACCTGGCACTCGAATACGAACTTACTCTATCCCGACAACCGGCTTCAAGATAGCCCGGTCGGTTGCACGAGCGGTCCTTCAGGGAACTGTGCTTTCAGTTCTTTGGTGCCGCTGAACGGCGCGGGTTCGCTCAACCTTTGGAACCCGCGGCGCATTCAGATGAGCTTGGTTTATCAGTTCTGAAGTTAAGCGTATGCCGGAGTCGGCTCGACCAACGTTTCGACGTTAACGGAATACAGGGCAGACTTGCCCTGATGATCACTTTGGAAATACACGCGCCTGCTATCGGGCGAGAACACGGGCGAGACTCCGGAGGGCTGGCTGGCTCGATGCTCGCAAAGGGTAAGCTCGCGCTGAACCGACCGGAGTAACAGAACGATATTCGGCTGAGCTTTGCTGCGGCTTGCCCCAACGAATACGGAAGCATCGCCATTTGGCGCGAAGGCGGCAAACTGGCTCGTCGAAGCGAGACGGCGCTCGACAGATGTTTCCGGCAGGACTTCATGAAGCTCTGAAACCACCACGTTCGTTTGCACATTACGCAAGAACAATAATGAGCTGCTATCAGGCGACCAAAGCGGGTTGGATATAGATCCTTTTGCGAGTAGTATGGGCTTGCTTCCCGCGATATTGAAGGAGACGTACCAAAACTCTCGGTCGCCTACGGACACCTCGCGGGAAAAGAAACATCCCGTCCCGTTTGGGCGAATCAATGGGATGACTGAAGATGCAAGTCCGTCGGCCAAGACAGTTGACGGGTCGCTAAGCCGGGCAAGGCGTCCCTGCTTCACGATCACGATTTCGGAGCCGGATTTAACAGAACTGAAAGCGCTGATTTCTTCACCCAGCGTGCGAATCTTGAGATTCGCGAGCGAAAGCTCGGTTAGGGTGGTCCGATCGAGCAAATAGAGAAACCGCTGCGTCTCGTCCATGCACAAAGAATGCGGCAGGAGATTTTCAGTTTGAGCGAGCTGCCGCAAGCGGCCTGTACGCAAATCGAGCTGAAAAGGAGTCGCTTTGCCGGTGCGATCCGAAGCAAAGATCAGAAAGCGGCGTTTGGACGAGATGAATCGATTACCCGGCGCCGGCAAAAGGCTCGTTGATACGGGACTTGTTAACCGGACAACTGTCGTTTCGGTAGCGGGGTCGATGAAGCGAACGAATTCTCCGGGTTGCGCGACGGGTAGCGGTTTCTTGGGCTGAACAGTGCTCGCCGCGGCTAAACCGCCTGGCAAAACTGCCAGCAGCGCGCGCCGCGTGATGCCATCTACCACTAACTCAGAAGATGCCGGTTGAAAATCCGCTGTTGCATCAAAGCCCTAGATCGCTTTGCGCCGAGTGAGCTGGCCGCGCGGTTTCGGATTTCGCCAAATAGCGATACGGATTCACGGGCGTGCCGCCCACGCGAACTTCGTAGTGCACGTGAGGCGAGGTTACCCGCCCAGTTGCTCCCGACAGAGCGATTACCTGACCCATTCGCACATCTTGCCCTGGAAGAACCAGAAACTGCGAGAGGTGCGCGTAGTAGGTTTCTAATCCGTTACCGTGATCAACAATCACCAATTTCCCGTAGCCGCCATTCCAGCCTGTGCTCGTAACAACACCATCGGCAGTCACATGGACGGGCGTTCCGGGCAATGCGGAAACATCGACACCCGTGTGGAATGCGCCCTCCCCGGAGAGCGGATCGGTTCGCCCACCGAACGCACTACTCAAAAACCCATTTACCGGCCATAAGCTGGGCTGGCTGTGAGCCTGCCACTGATACGCATAGCGGTGATAAATGGTCGAGTAGGTGGCGGATTTTAGAAAATTGTATTGCTCGATAGACTTCTCGACGCTCAGAGCGGCCGAAGAGGAAGCGAACTCGGCGCGATCGCGCAAAAACTCGGGTTGGCGGATCCCGTACGCGGCCGAAACTTCGCTAGCCAGATTTTCGAGCGATGCAATCTGTTCGTTACTCTGGCGCGATACGCGCTGCAACTCGTGGTACTTGCCGCGCAAGTGCTCGAATTCCGCGGCCAACTTCTCATATTGGGAGGCTTTGAAGCTCATCCGCAGATAACTGGAGAAAAGTGTCCCGGCCAGCGCGAACAAGGCGAGTAGCGTCACGAAGAGGTAGGCTATAAATCTGTGGGTGATATGGAATTGCTTGATTCGGCCCTGCAGGGAATGGGCGAATTCTACAACGAAATAGGATTGCACCAACTCGGCTCCTTTTGAATGTAGCGGCAACGTCTACTCTTCAAATTGTGTAGAAAACCTTAATGACTTTTCAGACTATCTCGATCGTACTACGGTGTCAAACAATGTTTCGTGAGCGAGCTTACGTTCTCCGTGATGGGTTCGTTTCGTAAAAAAGGACGATGCAACCAAAGATGGCGTTTCAGCGTGAGATCGAGCTAGCTAAATTATTGATCCAGGAGGCCGGAGCACTCGCACTGGATTACGAGCGGCGCGGTGTGGCGGTAGAGCAGAAGCGCGATGAATCTCCAGTCACAGCGGCAGATCGCGCTTGCGAAAAATTAATTGTTGAGCGGCTTGAGCGGGAGTTTCCCGACGACGGAGTGCTGGGGGAGGAGGGTGCAAATCGTCAAAGCCGCAGCGGCCGCAGGTGGATTATTGATCCCATTGACGGCACTCGCGATTTCGTCCGACGCATACCGCTGTGGGCGGTTTTGATCGGCCTCGAGCAGGATGGCGAAATCGTGGCCGGGGCGGCCCATAGTCCCCGGCAGGGTCTTCTGCTTTGGGCAGTACGAGGCGGAGGCGCATGGGCGAACGAAGCTCGCCTGCATGTATCAGAGAAATCTGACCCCGGCGATTCTGTGCTTTCATTCAACGGCTTTAATAAGGTTGGCGTTGGGCGCTTTGCCCCCCGGCTTTTGTCGTGGGTACAGCGATTCTCAGCAGTGAGAGGTTTGGGTGGAGCCGTTGACGCGATGCTCGTGGTGCAGGGCCAAGCAGATGTCTGGATTGAGCCAAACGCTGCGCCATGGGATCTCGCACCGTTTAAACTTCTGACGGAAGAAGCCGGAGGGAAATTCGCCAGCTTCGATGGCGAGACCACAATCTACGGCGGTAATGCGTACGCCTGTGCGCCGGGACTTGAGCCATACGTGCAAGAGCTCGTCGGGGGATGAGCGGAGGTCTTTCAGGCAGACGACGCGGGGCGATCGCCTGCCCCACAAAAGCTCAGATGCGCCTACAAGGTGGCGACAGCGCCGTCCGGCAGATATTGCGCGGCGGCGGGATATGAGAAAGAGTCCGTAGGAGGTGCGGTGGTCTCACCAGCGTTCGGAACTGTTGTCATAGTCCCCGAAATGTTGTTTGCATCGGCTGTGAGCGTTGTGTATCCCCAGTGCCGGTCGTCCGCGGCGACCAGGTGGGCACCCGTACTGCTATCCGTCGTGCCGACGCTTGAGTTCAATTTGTGCAAATTGTAGTAACCGCCGTGTCCCGCGACCAGGAACGGCAGCGTGATTGTGTCGCTGACAGCGCGCTCGATGCGCTGGTAGTTGTGGACGTGTGCGGTCATGACCAGATTTGGCAGTCGCTTGGAATCGTTAATTGCGAGCTGCACAGCAGTGGCCATGCGAGCGCTCCCGCTATGGAAGTCGTCGAAGGAATAGATCGGGTGATGGAGCGCTACGATCAATGCTTTGTCTGCGGGCGCGGTGGCAAATTCATTCGTCAGCCACTGCTGCTGCACGGAATCGATGGAACCACCTTCAGGCACGTTCGTGTACATTCCAACAATCGTGACGAAGGGGCAATTGAGTGTGAAGTACACGTTCGGGAGCGACATAGTAACGCGTGGCGCATCGCGGGAATTCGGATCGACGTGCGGCGTGGCTTGCATGAAGTACGCCACCCATCCGTCGAGGGAAGTCTGTGATGCGTTGATCGGATCGCCGTCGTGATTGCCAGGGATGGAAATGATCGGCGCCGTGTAATTCGTGTACGGCTCATAGAACTGGTCGTAGTAGTCCTGAATTTGACCGTTGAAGTAGACCACATCTCCGATGTGGAAAAAAAAGACGGGGCGCCGATCCGTTGACAGTGAAAGATCATCGACCATCGCTGCAGCCACTGCGAGTTGATGATCCGGGTTTTTCACTCCACCTGTATCGCCAACTACGTGGAAGATGATTTTTCCCAGCTCAGTTGAGCTTGCGCCTATTCCTGGAAGCGAAGTCTCAAGATCGTAGTGATAGGGCGGCTCGCCTAAGGGCAGCGGCAGCGGCTCGAACCGCTGGGTCTGCATAAGCACCGAAAGCGGATGAATTCGCGGATTCGCCTGAGAATGGCCTGCCCGTTTGCGGAATGGAACGAACCCCGGTGTAAGGATCATATTGATCTCCTCATCTTATTCACTCTTAAATGTGTGAATCCTGCCCCAACTGGATTTTGTGGCGCCAATGTCCATGAAACACTCAGAACAACCTTTGGCGTCATCTATATGAGACTGTACATGTACGCGCCTAGAAAAGTGACATATGCACGTCGAGCCCATCTTTCGAGATCGCATACACGCGGGCAGGACGCTCGCTGAGCGCGTTAAGAGTGCAGTTCGCGACTCGAACTGTTTGGTTTTGGCGCTTCCCCGTGGAGGCGTGCCTGTTGCGTTTGAGGTTGCACGGACGTTGCCCGCAGAACTGGATATTTTTCTAGTGCGCAAGCTTGGGTTACCTGGGCAAGAGGAACTGGCAATCGGCGCGATCGCCAGCGGGGGTGTGCGGGTTCTGAACGAGGCGCTGGTCCAAGAATTGCAACTCTCGCGCAATCTGATTGATCAGATAACTGAGCGCGAAGAGCGGGAATTAAAGCGCCGCGAGGAGCTGTACCGCGAAGGGCGGCGTGCATCTCCCGTCCGTGATCGCACCATCATTCTTGTCGATGACGGACTGGCGACAGGGGCGACAATGAAGGCAGCTAGCCGGGCCCTCAGGGTGCAAGAGCCGAAGAGCATTATTGTGGCTGTGCCGGTTGCTGCGAAACAGAGTTGTGACGAATTTCGGATGGAAGTAGATGACGTTATCTGCGCATCTACACCCGCGCCATTCATGGCGGTTGGGATATGGTATGAAGATTTCTCGCAGACGACGGATGAAGAGGTCCGGCATTTATTGAAGCTGGCGGAACGGCACTCCGTTAGCGGATACGATTAAGCGGACCACCGGATGGTAAGTAGCCGCGAAGTTTCCGAGCGATCTGTTCAAATCGGTCCGTCTGGAATCACTGGAGATCTTAGTATTCCTCAGGCGGCTCGAGGCCTGATCCTCTTTGCGCACGGCACCGGCAGTAGCCGCTTAAGTTCACGCAATCGATTTGTTGCCGGCAGTCTTCAGGAATCCAGCTTCGCTACTCTGTTGCTCGATTTGCTCACCGCAGAGGAGGAGCAGATCGATCTTCGAACACGGCATATGCGATTCGATATAGATTTACTTGCGAGCCGGCTGGTGCAGGCAAGTAAATGGGTTGTCGACAGCGATTCCGGAATTGCCTCGCTGCCTATCGGTTACTTTGGCGCCAGCACTGGAGCTGCAGCGGCGCTAATAGCGGCTGCTGAATTGCGCGAATCAACACGCGCCGTGGTATCCCGCGGCGGCAGACCGGACTTGGCCGGAGCAGCGTTGCCAAGAGTAAAAGCACCAACGCTGCTTATCGTAGGCGGCGATGATTACCCCGTTATCGAGCTGAATGAGAGAGCCTTGAAGCAGCTTGAATGCGAGAAGAAATTGGAGATTGTCCCCGGAGCGACACATTTATTTGAAGAACCAGGCACTCTCGAGCAAGTAGCGAGACTTGCGAGCAAATGGTTTGAAAGTTATTTGTCAGTCTCGCGTTTAACAACACGATAGAGTTGGCGCTAGCTATGGTTTGGAATAACAAGCGCGCGTGGCGCCAGTGGAAGAAGACGCAAAAAAAATACGAGCAGCACCGTTGAAAACAGCGCTGCTCCATTCAGTTCTTCGGCAGTCAGTTCCTCACCGAAGAAGTAAGTATCTCGTCTCTATTGATTGTGCCCGGGCCTGAAAATGACCCGGGCTTTTTTGTGGGATTATTGAATCCGGTTCATCATTACTACTCAGGAGTGCCCACAAATCCATTGCACGGAGTGGACGTAGGCGACACGTTGACGCACGGTCCATAAAAACCTACGATCCAGCCCGCGTTGTTGACGCCGTTGATAATCGTTGCGCCAACGCCTTTTGGATCATCTACAGGTTGGAACTTTCCGCTCTTGTATATGAATCCATGGATCAGGCCGCCTTTGTCCGTGTAAGTCCCGACCACTTCGCCCTTATCATTGAGGCCGAAGGCTTGCGTCGACGTGGAATCGGGAGCGTCGAGCGTCGTGAGTTTTCCGTTCGCCAACAAGAATCCATGATTCAACCCGCCTGCGTCGACATAGAATCCGGAAGTCCAGCCTGAATTGTTGATTCCAGTTTCGGTCATTCCGCCGGGTGCATGCCCGTCTTCTAATACTTGATATACGCCACCATACAAATCCCAGACGACAGCATGAGAAATGTTCTTGGAATCGTTATAGAAACCGGCAACCTGGAGAAGATTGTTGATACCTAGCAGTTGGTTAAACGTCGTATCCGGAAAATCTCTTGTAATGAATTTGGAGCCGACCTCTAGGAACCCGTGATTGATCCCTCCCTTGTCGATATAAAAGCCGTCAGTGTCGCCGCTATCATTAATTCCGATCACCTGTGTCTGGACCGAACCGGGAAAGTTTTCCGGGGCGAAGTGGTTTGGAAGGGTAAGTACAAAACCTTTATTAGGGTGCTTTGCGTCAGCGCCGCTGCCGTGATAACCGGCGATTGCGTTGTCTTTATTAATTCCGAGTAACTGGGTGAAGTTGTCGCCTGGATAGTTGACGGTTTCAAATTTGAAAGTTACATCGGACGTGTCCTGCGCCAGAGCGGATAGGGAAAGCACGCTCATCGAAAAAAGCGCGCAAAACATTAGTGAAGTCTTTTGCATTGTGTATTCTCCTTTTATTTCCACAGCAGCCTGTTTGGAATCCAGATCTGCCGGTGGATCTCTATTTGTAATAGCGGGCTTTTATCGCGGATTCCGTCAACAGATTTTTACAAACGCAAAGATTGCGACCACAGCAGCATATACTCGAAGAACGTGTTTGGCGGGATCGAAGCGGGCGGCACAAAGTTTGTCTGTGGAATCGGAACAGGGCCTGATGATCTGCATGTCGCTCAGTTCCCAACAACTGTTCCCGAGCTGACAATTCCAAAAGTAATCGCGTTCTTCAAAGAAGAGGCCACGGACGGCTTCGACGCGCTGGGCATCGGGTCATTTGGGCCGGTTGATTTAGATCCGAACTCACCAAGCTTCGGCCACATCACGTCGACTCCGAAGCCTGGATGGCAGAACTACTATTTGGCTGGCGTATTGGGAGGCGCTCTCGGCGTGCCGGTCGGCTTCGATACCGACGTTAATGCCGCGCTTCTCGCCGAGGCACGATGGGGAGCCGCTAGAGGTTTACCGGATTTCGTCTATCTGACCATCGGTACCGGTGTGGGCGGGGGTGCGATGGTCAATGGAAAGCTAGTGCATGGGCTGGTGCATACCGAGATGGGTCATCTGCGGATTCCTCACGATCTCGCCCGAGATCCGTATCCAGGCTTGTGCCCGTACCACGGCGATTGTCTGGAAGGTTTGGCATGCGGGCCGGCGATGCAGGCGCGTTGGGGTGTGCCCGGTATCGAGCTGCCGCCGGCGCATCCGGCTTGGGCGCTTGAAGCTGAATATCTCGCGTTGGCTGTCCTCAATCTCACAATGACGTTGTCGCCGAGGCGCATTTTACTGGGAGGCGGAGTCATGCAGCAGCCGCGATTATTCGGATTAATGCGAGAAGAATTCGCTCGTCTTTTGAACGGATATATCCAGCATCGCGAGTTGAGCGATCACCTGGACAAATATTTGATGCCACCGCAACTCGGCGGCCGGTCCGGTGTGCTGGGCGCGCTGATCTTAGGTGAACAGGCGCTCGCCGGTTCGGCCCGTCAAGCGCAACTTCGGGTTAAAAGCGTGTGACTCTCTCGGCCTCCCTGATCAAGAGCACCGTTGTAGCCGCTTTGGGCGGTTTATTATTTGGCTTCGATACGGCAGTAATCGCCGGGACGACGGCGGGCCTGACCCATACGTATCATCTTTCTCCGCGCGGCCTGGGAACAACCGTGGCAATTGCGCTCGTGGGAACGATCATCGGCGCGATGACAGCGGGGATTCCTGGCGATCGCTTTGGGCGCCGGGACAGTTTGCGCGGCATGGCGATTCTGTATCTCGTTTCAGCTCTGGGCTGCGCCTTTGCATGGAATTGGTATAGCCTGGTTGCATTTCGATTCATTGGAGGCCTGGGAGTCGGCGGCTCGTCAGTTCTCGGGCCGATGTATATCGCTGAGATCGCTCCGGCAAAATGGCGGGGCCGTTTGGTTGGGTTCTTTCAGTTCAATGTCGTCGCAGGCATTTTGCTCGCATATCTTTCCAATTACCTGATCGGGCTTGCCTCACTCGGAAGCGAAGACTGGCGTTGGATGCTCGGCGTTTCCTCCATCCCGGCCGCTTTATTCTTTCTGATGCTGTTCTTCATCCCGCGTAGCCCGCGCTGGCTCGCGCAGAAGTCGCGCATTGCGGAGGCCCGCTCGGTGCTTTACCTGATCGGTGAAGAAAACGTTGAATCAGAATTGCAAGACATCGTCGCGTCGATCGATGTGGAGCACGGCCACGCGGAGGAGCCGCTGTTTCAATCCAAATATCGTTTCCCCATATTTCTTGCCGTTTCGATCGCGGCCTTTAATCAGCTCTCGGGCATCAATGCAATTCTTTACTATTTGAACGATATCTTCGCGCGCGCCGGCTTCAGCGCCGTTTCCGGCGAATTGCAGGCGGTTGTCATTGGCGCGACGAATATGCTCTTCACCGTCGTCGCGATGTCAATCATCGACCGAGTCGGCCGCAAAAAACTCCTGCTCGTAGGTGCGGTGGGCATGACGATTTGCCTAGCCGCGGTGGCTTCCATCTTCTTCGCAGGCACTCACGAACACCTTTTGGTTTGGTTACTGGTCGGCTATATTGCCTGCTTCGCTTTTTCTCAAGGCGCGGTGATCTGGGTATTCATCAGTGAAGTGTTTCCCACGCGCGTCAGAGCCAAAGGACAGAGTCTTGGCACATTGACTCACTGGCTGGTGAACGCAATTATGTCGTGGACCTTCCCGGTCATCGCCGCGAAATCGAGAGGCGCGCCGTTTGTGTTCTTCTCCGCGATGATGGCGCTGATGTTCTTTGTCGTGCTGGCCAGCTATCCCGAGACGAAAGGCTTATCGCTCGAGGAAATGCAGAGAAAGCTGGAGATTGCCTAACGCTATGGCTCGGGATCTGAATCCGTGGGACTCACAACTCCATATTCATTGATGAGCGTCGTGAGCATGCCGGAAGCGTTTCCGGCCGATTCAACGATGTCCGGCCGCCCGTCGCCGTTCAGATCGGCAACTTGAATCCCGGACGGTGATTCAGCTACTTGCATGATCTGCTCGGATTGGAAAGTACCGTTTCCATTCCCGAACAGGATACTCGTGGTTGCTAAACCGCAGCAGCTCCCGATAAGCAAGTCGGCCTTACCATCGCCGTTGAAGTCGGCAGCAGCGAGATGTAACGGGATGAAAGACACAGTGGAGAGTTTGCTACCCGAGCCGAACGTGCCATCACCGTGGCCCAGGAAAATCATCGGCGGCGTGTTTAAGGGCCCATTGAAATTCGTGGTCGAGAGCACCAGATCCAGCTTGCCATCCTTGTTGAAGTCGGCTATAGCGGCGTCATATGGATTCGCGACTTCGGTCAGTGTCGCTTTCAGCGTAAAGCTGCCTTTCCCGTTTCCTAGCAACACGTAGGTTCCCCCGGACGATGTTTTTTCGAAAGGAGTGCCCGCGTCGAGCACAATCAAGTCCAGTTTGTTGTCGTTCCTCAAATCGGCGCTGAATATGCGCCCTCCTGTTGATTTCGACGCCTCGGAGGGCAAAGTGACCGCAATGGGGCTGCCAAAAGTTCCGTTCCCTTTTCCGAGCAATACGTGAACCGAAATACCTGACCCGGGCGTGTACGACAAAACAGCGAGATCGCGGATCTTATCGCCGTTAAAATCCGCGACATTCACGTCCAGGACATCTTTCACGGCGAGCGCCAAACCCGATCCGAATTTCCCGCCGCCTTTCCCCAGGAAGACGTAAGCGGTCGAAGGATTGCCGGAGGAATCGGTCGTGGTCACAATGGCGTCCTGCTTCTTATCGTTGTTGAAATCGGCCGCACGGATCACGGTTGCAGGCGCGGCTAAGCCGGGGAAGGGCGTTCCTAACGTAACTGTGAACTGGCCTTTTCCATTTCCGGTCAGAAGGGAGGTGCCAGTGACGATGTCCTGCTTTCCGTCTCCCGTGAAGTCCGCGACGGCGAAGCCGAACGCCTCCGAAAACGTGCCCGTGTTGTATGCTTGAGCGCCGCGGAAAGTGCCATCGCCATTGCCCAACAACACCGCGAGTCCGCCCGTTCCTCCCATGTTATTGGGAGTTGGCGAAAAAGCTTGGCCGCTCTGCGGACCAAGCACAAGGTCGAGGTTTCCATCCCCGTCAATATCGCCGGTGCTAATGACCTCGCCCTGATACACACCCGAATACCACGTCGGAGCGCGAACAGTTCCGTCTCCGTTCCCGAGGAAAACTCCGACGAAATCTGAAGTCGTTGCGACCGCCAAGTCCATCTTGCCGTCATGGTTGAAATCACCGGCAACAAGCGATGCCACAATTTGAGCCGGGAACGGAAGGGACTTGCCGGCTTTAAACGTCCCGTCGCCGTTTCCTAGCAATACCTGTCCGGTGCCCAAGATAATGTCCGGATGTCCATCTCCATTGAGGTCCGCCACAAGCATTGTCGGAAATTGCCCGCTGACCGGGTAATTGGCCTTCGCCGTGAATGATCCCTTTCCGTTGCCGAGGTAAACGCCCACTGAGTAGCTGCCTGTGCTCGTTTCCGGCAGTTCGACCGCCACTAGGTCGAGCTTTCCATCATGATTCACGTCGACAAGCGAGAGCCAAAGCATACCGCGATTTGAAAGCTTGACGATTGATGGCGCGCCAAAGGTGCCGTTTCCGTTATTAATCGCAACCGCATAACCGCCGTCTACAACTGTGGGATACCCACTTCCTTCCAGTCCAATCACCAGGTCAGGCTTTCCATCGCCATTGATGTCAGCCGTTGCAATTGAATAAGGGTCCGAACCGACAGTTAACGTTTGGACCTTCTTTATGCTTTGCTTCGCGACACTGCTGATTACGACGTTATAGATGTCAACAACATTTGTGTTGCTTGCATCGATTGTCGCGACTACATAGGTCTTGTTGGATGCTTCTCCTGCATCAGCACCGATGAATCCGGGATTGTTCGGATCCGGATTTTTACAGCCGTCCGGCCAGACATCTCCCTTTGTCGTGAGCCCCGCGAGCTTGTGCAACCTGTCCTGGAAACCCTCAACGAGCGTCAGCACCTTGAACGTCGGTGGGTTGGCATTACCCGTAGCGATAATCCCGTCGATTGTGCAGTCCGGATCGCGGTAGAGGGCTCCGAATTCCCGAGGGCCAAATGCATACTCGGTCTCTGAAGTTGGCGGCGCGATGACTGTCGTGTTGCCACTGAACAGCAGAGGTGAAGCGAGATGTGTTTGCGCCGTTAAAGGAGACGTGAGAAACGCGGCGGCCGTAATCGAAAGCAAAAGTTGGACAAACGTACGGTTGGACATATTAAAAGGGATGAGCAGAGAGAGAATACCACAAAATCGGTACTTTTCACTCGCTTTGTGAGCGAGTACTGTACGGTCTATTGACCCTTGAAGGGCGTCGAACCGCCAATGTGTTGCGTGAGATCGACTGCGAGCTCGAGATGCGCTTGGATGGAAGGTAGCCACTTGCGCGCGAGCGCCTTGAGCTGTGGATCCGTGCCGTTATCTGCCTCAGCGTAAAAGGCCGTCAGCGCGGCGAGATGATCTCCGATCTGTTGCATCGCATAGGCTTGGTCGAAATCGACAGGATCGACGCTCTCGAGGTGACGCAAGGCAAGTGCGTCCACGGGTGCGAGCCGTTCTACGGCCGCCGCATTCGCGAATTTACGAAGGCTGGGTGGCATCTCTTTCATTAACCCTTCATGCTCGGCGATCATCTTTTGAGCAAAGCCTTTGACCTCGTTCGCTGTTCCGCGCTTGAGCGCAAGCTGCGCCATATCGAGTTCTGCATTGTTGCCCTGAGTGGCGACAATTGCAAAGGTGCGATCAACATTCGCGGAAGTTGGATAGTTCGCAGGCGCCGGTTGCGCGGGAACGGGAGCGCGATTCTCAGTCATTGGCGGCGGTGAAGGAGATTGACCCGCTTGCGCCATCAGTGCTGCCAAAGTAAGAAGCGCGATCATGCCGGGAGCTCCTTCGGGCTCGGGAACCCGTGCTGCTCCCGTCCAACAGCAGCGTCGTATAGCTTCGTTGCCTTGTAGTGCTCCAGGCGGCCATCGCCTGCAAGAGCTTTCACGCGGTTCTCGAGAGCGGCCATCTCGCCGGAGTTCATGGGAGTGAAGTTCATGGCAATTGCCAAATTTTGACGAAACACATCATACGAATCCATCCCGCTCACGGTGGTCAGGATTCCCGGAACGCTCATCGCGTATCGGAGCAATTCCTGCGGTGTCGCGACTCCCCGCTTCACCGGCTCGCCTCCGCCGCCCATCGATTTCATTCCGATGACAGCGATATTCTGACGCCGAGCCTCAGGAATGACGCGCTGCTGGAAACTACGGTAATTCTTATCGAATGGATTGAGCGGTAGTTGAACCGTATCGAAGGCATATTGGTGCGAGAGCATTTTCAAATGAATATCCGGATCTTTGTGACCGGTGAAACCTACGAATCGCGCCTTGCCCTGTTGCTTAGCCTGCGTTAACGCCTCTACTGCGCCGTCGGGAGCGAAGTGAAGATCGGGATCGTTATCGTAGATCACTTCATGGATCTGCCATAAATCAAGGTGATCGGTCTGGAGCCGCCGCAGCGAGTCTTCCAGCATCTTTATGGCGACATCTCGCTTGCGGCCATGCGAACATACCTTGGTCATAAGGAAGACTTGATCGCGCTTCCCTTTCAACGCGCGACCCATCCGCTCTTCGCTCATTCCGTTGTGATATTCCCACGCGTTGTCGAAGAAATTGATTCCGTTCTCTACGGCTTCTGAAACGATTCGTCCCACCTCCGAGTCATCTTTGACATCGCCAAGCGAGAAGCCACCGATCCCGATGATCGATACGGAAACACCTTTCAACTCGCGATGCGGCACTGGCACTGCTGTTCTCTCCTCCTTATGAATGCGCGCCTTTAAGTGGCTGTTCGTGCATCTGGCGCGTGACGATATCGTCGTACCGCAGCGATGTCTTATATGTCTCGAAACGGCCGTCGCCCGCTACCGTCTGCACAGACGCAACGATTTGTTGCATCTCCGTTTCATTCATCGGTTGGAAGCCTTTTGCGAGCGCCAAATTTTGGCGAAGCACCGCCAGTGATTCCATTCCTGTAATGGTCGTCGTGACTCCAGGAACACTCATGGCATAACGGAGCGCCTGTTCCGCTGTTAGCTTTACCTCAGCGTGATGAAATGGACCTCCGTCGCCATTGAGCGGCTTCATCCCGAGCACTGCAATACCGCGTTTCACTGCTTCCGGCAAAACGATCTGCTGAAAGCTCCGGAACTGCGCGTCAAATGCGTTGATGGGAAACTGCACTGAGTCCCACGTATAACCCATGTCGATCATGCGCTTATGGATGCGGGGATCTTTATGACCCGTATATCCGACGTAACGCACTTTCCCTTGCTGCTTTGCGCGATCCAGCGCTTCAATAACGCCGCCTTTTCGATACGCCAGATCGGGGTCGTTGTCGTAGACCACAGCATGGATTTGCCAGAGGTCAAGGTGGTCAGTGCCTAGGCGGCCGAGCGACTCCTCGAGCATCTGCATCGCGACAGATCCATCACGGCCGTGAGTGCAGACCTTAGTCATAAGAAAAACTTTGTCGCGATATCCGCCCTTCAACGCCAGACCCATCCACTCTTCCGACCGGTGATCGTTGTATTCCCACGCGTTGTCGCAGAAGTTGATCCCGTTATCCACCGCCTCGTGAAGAATTGTTGTTGCGTCTTCGACCGAAGCTGCTGAGCCAAGATGGTGACCGCCGATTCCTAGAATCGAAACCTGGTCGGAGTGACGTCCGAACTTGCGGCGCGGGATAGCGCCCGGCTCCGAAGTTGAGGCATCTCGTTGCTCGCCGCCCCCGCGCATCGGCAGCGCCCATTCAGTAAGCGCCATCCCCGCCGAAACGGCCGCAGCGCTGTTGAGGAAACGTCTGCGCGAATAGCCGGGGTCGGACATGGTACGAGTAGGACGCAACGCCGACCGCAAGATTTCCTGGTAATTTCGCTAGAAGGTCGAGAGACCGCAGAGGATCTTGTATTACGAGCGAGTCCAATTATGGCCGCCATCAGTGCTGGTCCATGTCTCGCCTGTACTCGTTGTCACTTGAATGATGGGCCACCTCCTTGTCTCAATGCTCACGACGGTGCCGGTGATGCTTGCGGCGTTTTGTGTTACTTGGACTGGAATCCAATGCATGCCGCCATCGGAAGAGTGAAAGAGCACGCCCCCGGAACCGCCCGCCCACACGTCTGATCCCATCGCGCTGATTGCTCGAAAATCGATGTCGTCGGAGATAGGAACGATATCCCAGGTTTTGCCTCCGTCCGTTGATCGCTGAACGGTACCCCGCGCGTTACTTGCGAGCGCGGGCGAAGCGTTAATGCTCCACAATGTGTGGGAAGCTGCGAGTGGCTGAGGCGCACGCATATTGGTACCTGCCCGAAGCTGGAGCTGAAGGGTGGCTGTTCGATCTTCAGCAGATGCCTGCGTAGAACGAGGCTCGCGGGTGTAGACTTCCGGCGATTGAGGAATGGCCGGAGCCGCGGCTGGAGCTGGCAGTGGGAGCCCTGTCGCTAGTGGTTTGCTGGCGCGTTGCGACATTGCTAATCTCTTCGGTTTTTGGGGTCGGATTTTGAGATCCTTCAATTCGCCCTCGACAATAATGGGCGGCGGGAGCGGGGGCGCAGCTTTGGAAGAAACGATGACAGATTGTGGCCGCGTGGGCTGAAAACGCGCGCGAACTTGCCACGCGATAGCGAAAACGCAAATCATCGCGGCAACTCCGGCGGCCCAGCCCCAAACCGGAGAGAAGCGGCGACGGGGAAATTCGATTGTCGCGGCCGGTTCTGTTTCAGCCCTTGCGGAAGCGAGCGCCACGTATTCGCGGCACTCCGTACAGTCGGCGAGGTGCTCGAGAATCACAGCGCGCTCCCATCCATCCAGCCGGTTTTCAACGAATGCCGAGAGGATATTAGCATCCGGGTGTCCGGTCGTATTTGCCGCTGCTCGCTGGGCCAGCCTTGATTGCACGCTCTTGGAAATCTTTCGCATGAATGTTGTTGGACCTAAATTAACTGCCGCGCAGCGTGCCGCTCGAATTCCGCCCTTTCTATTGAACGTTTCATTTGATCTTTTCTTGCGCTAATCTCGCCCGCACATCCACATCGAGCTGGCGCACATCGCTCTGCATGGTTTCCTCAGCCTCTTTCTTGCTCATCCCTCGTTTCCGAAGGCCGCGCACAACCTTGTCGCGCAAGATTTTGGTAATCTTTTCGATCCGGCGGCTCACGGTTGATTCATGCAAGGCCAGCATTCTTCCGATCTCCGCGAGCGTTCGTCCATCCAAATAATAGGACGCGAGCATAATTCGCTCCTGATTCGACAGTGACAACAAGGCAGCGTCAGTCGCTTGCTCGAGACGAAGGTCGGCCGGAGTTCCCGAATCCGTTTGCTTCGTTGTGAGTTCGTTTTCGGATCGAATCTGCTCGTCGAAAGCCACGAACTTGCGCCGGCTTCGATACTGATTTACATACTGCTGGGCCAGAACTGTCCTCAGCCAACCTTCGAGTGATCCTCGGCCGGTGTATGAGGCCAGTTTCGAAAGTCGGCAGTGCCCTTCAGCATTCTGCGTGCCGAATAAATCCGCGTAGAGTGAATCGGCGAGCTCGCGCCCGGCGGATTCGTCCCTTGCGATCGCTCCTGCTATGTCATAGAGTTTCTGGCGATAGCGATCGACAAAGCATTCCCATGCCGGTTCGCTTCCTGTGGCACAAGCCCGGGCCAAAGCGAGCTCTTCGATTCGCAGACTGTGGTGAAGTTTTGCGGATTCGGCCGCAGCGGATTCGCCCGGCAGGTACCGCGCGGTTATCTCTTCCAGAATCGCGGTGAAGTCTGCGAAGGTTAACCCGAATTTTTCGGAACCGGATTTCTCGTACAGCTCCCGAAAGTATGGCGGGCGCTGATGTCGCCTGAATCGATCCGCTTCGTTAGATGAATCGAAATTCATTGCAAGAAATCCAAGCCCAGGCGTTCTTATGACGAGCGGGAAGGCAAATCCGGTTACAAAACGCCTTGCCGCATGAAGGAGCAGCAATGATCGGCATCGGGCGCCAGCCCTACAAAATGAGTGTGTCCGGAAAGTGCGTTACGTTGTTCGCCGTAGTATCGGCTGCGCTTATCGCGGCTGTGCAACTCGGCCGAGCGCAAAGCAAAGGCGTGGAAACAATCTACAAAGTGCTCGCACCCCTTACGCAAGACAATCTCACGGTTTTTCCAATTGTCACATCTATGACGCGAGACACGCGCAATTTTCTGACTCTCGATGAGGGACTCCGTTCCGGTCAGGTGGTCATTACCGAAGAAGGAGGGTCCGCGGGCTTAGTCCGGCCGCGTCCGCATGTTATTCCTAATCCTGATTTCCCGATACCTGGACCGCGTTCGGGAGCCGAAGTGAACCGCCTCGTCTTGTCTAACAATTCGGATCGCCCCTTGATTCTGCTCGCGGGCGAAATCGTTACAGGCGGCAAGCAGGATCGCGTAGTCGGCAAAGATCGCATTATTCCACCGAAAGGCGAGCCCGTTGACCTGAGCGTGTTTTGCGTCGAGCCACATCGCTGGGTGGAAATGTCGGAGCGTTTTGGAGGTTTTAATGTTGCCATGGCGCAACCGAGCGTACGGTTCAATGCAATGGCCAAGAAAGATCAGCAGGGAGTTTGGGATCAAGTAGCGCGATCCCGGGCTTCTGTCGCCGCAGCATTACCGGCACCGGCGGCACACGCGCTCGGGGAAACCTCTTCTTACGCCGTGGCATTTCAAAACGGCGAAGTGCGCCAGAAGGTCGACGAAGTAGCAACGCCCATTGAGCACTCGTACGAGAAGTTGATCAGCCAGCTGCGGGCTGAGCACGCGGTAGGCTCGGTCGTGGCCATCAACAGTGAGATTGTTTGGGTAGATGCGTTCGCTAGTACCGGGCTCTTCGATAAGTACTGGCCTAAACTGATTCGCTCCTACGCGGCCGAGGCAGTTACATTGCGCTTGAATTCCAATAAGCCGGCCGCCGCGCCGTCTATCAAAGAAGCGCAGCTTTTCTTGGATGACTTCGATGGCCAGCACGAGAAGGTGGAGAGCGAGCCAAGAGTCTATCGCAATACTGAAATCGTGGGGCGAGACTTCGACGCATTTATATTGCGCTCGCTTCTCCCTGGGACCGATTTCAATGTGCACACGGCCAAAATGAGAAGCGATAAAGCGTTCTACGGATATAAACCGATCTACTAGGAATGCCGCATCGCGTGATCCGGTTCGGCACCGGCGTGTTGCGGCTGTCCTCGCGGTGTGGCGCGTCTTAACGTGAAATAAAAGCGAGATCCCTGGTTCACGGCTGAGACGAGCCAAATCCTCCCTCCATGCCTTTCAACGATGCGCTTCGAAATCGCAAGTCCCAGACCTACACCGCCTTTTCCGCCGCGCTCCAATTGTTTGAACATCTTAAAAACCTGTTCGTGATATTTGGGGTCGATACCCATACCGTTGTCTTGGATGCAGAAGCGCCACATTTCGCCGTCCTCTTGAGCTGAAATTTGGACCCACGGAGGAGTGTCATCCCGGCCATACTTAATTGCATTTCCAATCAAGTTCTGGAACAGGCGTACTAATTGCGGTCCGCTGCCCATCACTGCCGGGAGAGGATCGTGAGTTATAACCGCATGGGTTTGTTGGATCGCTGCGTGCAAGTATTTGAGAACGGATCTTACGATGTCCTCCGTTTCCACGGACTCTTCCTGCTGATCGGTCAAGGTGGTCAGACGCGAATACTCCAGAATTCCGGCGACGAGTTTCTGCATCTGAGTTGAAGCGTCACTAAGGTAGGACAGATACTGTTTGGCCTCGGACGTGAGGCTAGTTCCGTATTTTCGTTTCAGTAGTTCTGAGAAGGAGGAAATAGTGCGGAGTGGTTCCTGTAAATCGTGGCTGGCAGCGTACGCAAATTGCTCTAGCGCTTCATTGGAGCGCTTCAGGGCTGAATAATAATCGTGCAATTGCCGGCCGGCAACCGTGAAGGCCCGGCTCACTTCGGCTAGCTCGTCGTTCGAGCGAAGATTGAGCGATACATTGAAATCGCCTTTCGCGAACTGAAGGGCCGCGGCTTCGAGTTCCGCAAGAGGAACCACGATGCTGCGTGTTACATAGAGCCCTAAAGCGACAGCGATCACGAGTGATGCGAGCGCAGTGAAGCCCAATATGACCTGCGCGCGCCGCTGAGCGGCTTCAATTTCGAGCGAAGCGCGGATTCGCTGATCACTTACATCGGCGTTTACACGCTCGACCATTGCTTTGACACTGTTGAGGATTCCCTCGACTTGGCCGTCGAGCCGTAGCGTGATTGCCGTCCAGTCGTTCACATCAACCAGGCGCTGCATTGCTTCAAGCTGGTCGCTGATGGTGTCGCGAAGAGCGCTTAGGGTACCGGGCACCGGAGTTCCTGTTTCGCGAAAAAACGCGAGTGCCTGCTCGATGTCATCGAACAGCTCCTGTCGAAGTAGGTGAGCAGTGGAGGAGAACAGGGCGGCGTCCCGGGTATTCGTGACGTTATCCAGCTTGCGGCGGATGTCGCCTAGATCTCGTTCTACCCGATATAGCGCCATGACCCTGTCGGCTCCCGCAGTCAACGTTCTGGCCTGGCGCAGGCTCGCGACAAATTCCGCTCCGGTGACCGCTGCGCCTACGGCAATCACCAGCGCCAAACTGCCGAACGCGAGCGTCAGCCGGCGTCCAATGGTCACGGGTGTTCCTGCTTCACGGGTCTCGCCGAAGCCTCAACCGGCCTGCTGAACCCAGTTAAGCGCTCAAGCTCAGATTGAATATTTCCGGCTCCTGTCGACGCACTGATCTGGCCTGTAAGAATCGTGTGGACACCGTGCGCGTATGCTTCAGAGACACGCGCGTATTTTGCGCCGACAAGCGAAGCTGGCCGCCTTATCACCCGATTCGGCACATCCGATATGCCGGCGAGAAATGGATTCGCCCGAAGTACGTCCGAATCCTGGTATAGGGAGGAAATGGTTGGTAAGAATCCGCCCTCGACGGCTCTGCGTTTTTGCGCTTCTCGGCTGGTCATATATCTGATGAACGCAATCGCTTCGCGCCGGTGCGGAGCGTTTTTGGAAACACCCAAATACCATCCGCCCAGAACGCTTGAATGGCGGTCAACCCCAACCGGCATCGGCGCTACAGAAAAGCGATTGCCGACTTCACGAGATCTTTTTGCTAGGGGATAAACATAACTCCAATTTCGAAGAAATGCGGCTCTTCCGCTCTGCCAAATGTTCCGCGAGTCCTCTTCGATATATGCAACAACCCCGGGCGGTGAAATGGTTCCAACCCATCGTGCCGCTCGCGAGAAAGCGCGGACGGCGCGCGGATTGGCAACGTTGACACTATGGTCGGGCGATAGCAAATTCCTGCCTCCTTGAGACGATTGCCATTCGAGTGCATTGCAAGTCAGCCCTTCGTATTGTGCGCCTTGCCAGATGTAGCCCCAAAAATCTTGCCTGCCGCCCGCGCGCTCGCCTTTTTGGATACGCGAGGACTGGAGCTCCAATTCATCCCATGTGCGCGGCGGGTGAGAAAACCCGTACTTCTGGAGGAGGTCTGTCCGGTAATACAGCATGCTGTAATCCACATAGAACGGAGCCGCAATGAGACGGCCGCTTACAGTCGCGTTCTCGACGACTTGAGGCAATTCGCCGGTCAGCTCGTCTCGAAGCACATCTTTCAAATCAAGCATGTAATCTGCAACGGCTCCGGGCCAAATGGTATCCACTTGAAATACGTCAACGGCGCTCGAACCCTGCTCGAGGAGCGCCATTTCTTGGGCCAGCCGGCGCGGCGCAGATTCAGAACCGGGAATGAGTCGAACGGAAATGCCGGTTTTTTGGGTGAACTCGCGCGCGATGTCTTGATCGAGCCGGTTCGATTCCGGCATCCACATCAAAGCGGTTACTGTCGCCGGATTGTCGGCTCTCGGCCGCGAGCCCGAACATGCGGTGCTTAGCGCCAGTAGAATCAGCAGCGCGATACAACGAACGCGCTCCCAGGGTTTGCTCACGGGCTTGCGGCCCCTGGAGATTTGATTTCCGCTTCGGATACCGCAACTAGTTTAACGTTTTAGATGCTGTGCAATCGACAGTAAGCGCGGATTTTCGCGAAACCTCGTTCGGTGATCCCTCGTGTACCACGACAAATATTTCGTGTGTTCCGCACGCGCTTGCGTAATACGGCGCCTCTACCTTGTACAAACCGTTCTCCGCCACGTAAGGGGCGCGTTCGACACCGAACGCCGTACCGCCAGCGTGCGGGTCGCCGTCGTAGAAAATTGCTGTCACGCCTGAGGCGCTATTATTCTCGGCGCTGATCAAAGTGGACGCGTCGATCACTTGCCCGCGAGCGGCATGGCAGTCGGAAAGCTGGAGCGCATCCATCGCGACAGTGGCCGGTTCAGCGCTCGGTGAAGGTTCCCCTTCGACAGAATCCTGCGGGAACACATAAAATTCGGAATTGTAGAAGCCCACGTTGTTGCTGTATTTTTCAGTTTTCACATCAGCGATGGAATTCAGCGTGCCTGGAATCAGTTCGAGACCGTGACCCACAATCTCTTTCACCAGTTGTCCCCCAGGCGATTGCATCCAAACCACGACCCAGAAGGTTAGGTACTGATTGGCATACGGCGTCGTATCGAAAGTAGTACTCGCCAGCACCCAGTTGACCGGAGCTCCATCATCGTCACTGAACGGAGGGATCGGCGAGAGCACCACATCCTGATCGTTAATGAGGCGGCTGTTCCCAACAGGTACTTTCAGGTTATCGACCGGCTGGACGTAGAAACGAACGTGCACTTCAGTATCGGAACGCATCTGCCCAAAGCTGTAGTTATAAACGCGAGCTTGGAGCGTAAGCTTGTCGCCTGCCTTCGCCGTCGTGAGCTGCGGTCCTTTGCCGGGATTGAGCGCGCTGGAAATGAAGAATCCGCGCATGATGTGAAATAAGCTGTTCCACGGTTTGTTCGGAAAACTAGGTCCGAGAACAGCGCAGTCCATCGTCGATTCTCTCGATCCCACCTGCCTGCAGTTAGGGGGGATTGGATTCTCCAGGCCGAGCGACTCGATCTCCCAACGTGAGGGATGATTCAAAGCCACATCAGGCGCACTGGAGTAGGCTTCTCTCCACCAACCGCCGGCGTTGTTCCGCGCCGGGTCGGCGACGAACGCAGTCCGCAGAATCCCAGCGGTCTCCACATCACCGTCAAGTGGAACCTTGTCGACGAGATTGGGCGGGTTCGGCTGCCCGAAGATGTAGGGCGTGACAGGGTAGTTGTAATTGGTTGGAGTCAGAAATGTTCCAGGTTTTTCCACGCCAATGCCGGTGGATTTCCCGACGGTAGCAACGGCCTTATTCAGGTTTGTGAAGCCAAAGCTCCCGCTCAGGTTTAGTTCAGCCGAAACGGTGCCGGTGACCAGCCGTCCGCAACATGCGCCCACAACGGACAGGTCGTATTCGAAAGAATAGTTCTGATCGAAGCTTGCGCTTGAGCCATCCGTCGCTTGCGTGGTCCATTTGGTTTCTTCGGTGAGCGTGCTCCCATCGGTCCGCCATGTGTGATCCGCGGAAAGCTTATCAATTGCAGGAATCGCCTGCTGCAATTGAGCGTAATTTGCCGGATACGACAATACGTTTCCGGGTTCCCAAGCCGGTTGATACCACGGGATCAGCTTGCCGTCGACATGCTCGTACGAGCTAAAGTCGGGCGCTGAGTATTGAATGGTTAGCGGAACCTTTTCATTGTTGCCGCAATTCGGCTTGGCTGCTGGACAGACCTTTCTCCCGATGACCGGATAAACATAGATATTGAATCGCGTCGAGGTAAACCAGACGTGGTCCGAAAAGCCTGTCTTCAAATGAACGCTGAAATCATTCGCTGTGTAGCTACCGTGTTCTTTTTCGGCAATACCCTTTAGATCCTGCGCTGCGCGCGTGGCGGCTGAAACTTTTCCGCCCAATCCCGCTTCAACGTCCCCAACCTCCACTGAAGATCCAACGCTTTGTCTCGCGCCAAAACTCCAACTGGTTGTATCTACAGTCGACGATTCAAACTTCTCCGATGATGTCGTTTCGTAGAGCGTGCGAAAGCCATCCGAAATCGCACTCAGGTTCAGCTCTTCGGGCTGATTGCTGCCCACGGGAGGAATAAAATCCACGTGCATTGGGGGCATGGCCGCGATGACCGACGGTTGATCCGTATCCTCCATAACCACCTTGCTTGGATCGCCAAGTATAAAAGATCGGCCCTGTACGTCCCCCGCGATGATTGGAGCATTGAGATACATCAGCCAGGTTGGGTCATTGGTCGTGTTGGTGTATGCCTGAGTTCGCTCGACAGTGAATTCCCCTGATGGACTGCTGGGAGGATTCACGTTAAAGATATTGAGCCCCATATCTCTTCCGCCGCAGTTATCAGTTTCGATCGCCAATTGAAGCTTGAAACTGATCTGCATTTTCGAAGGGTCTTGCGGAATTGGCTCTGTCCGGCTGAAGTTCCCAACGGCCAAGCCGGGCGTACTACAAGCGACAGGGGCGACAGTGAAGTTCGGTAATCGGAACTTTAGTGTGTTATCGAATGTCACAATCCCGAGTCGAACATTATCCCGACCCAGGTTGTACTTCATCGCGACCTGATCGTACGGCGAGTTGGGATCGAACCGGCCCGTTTTCAAAACGACTTCGCCGCCGGCGGGGAGATCGGTCACGAGATGATGTTTTAATACAGGTCTCAGAGAGCTATCGAAATCGAAAGACCTAATTTGTAGTTGTTTTGCCTGCACACTGTAGTAGGCGAGTATCAACTGGTCATGGAGAGTGCTGCCGAACCTTCCTGCAGCGGCACTACCGCCGGCAGCAGAGATGGGAGAGAAGCTGTCGTTTATGTCCGCAGCATCAAGCCTGAATGTTTTTTGATCAACCCTAAGAGACTGGACGCGGATCAATGTAGTATTAGAGGCTATATCCTGATAGCCGATTACAACTTCGCGCCGTCCGTCTCCGTGGAAATCACCTACTGCGAGTGCGAAGGAGTCGATCTTAGTTCCGTATTTGCGTTTCCAAACCGGCCCCGACTGCAAGCCCCTTGAGAAATCGAAAGGGTTGACCGCGCTAATGATCCGCACTCCGGATCTCAATACGAGCACGATTTCATTGAATCCATCTCCCCTGAAATCGCCCGTCGCGATGCGTGCCTTTCTGAGCTCGTCCGCAGGCACGTCCAAGCCAAGCGATATCGACTGTTTGGATACTGGATCGACGGCGTAGATGGTGGAGCCTTGCGCGTAGACTAACGTATCTATCGGCGAATCGAACATGCGGGCGAATATCTCGGCCGGGTTTTTGAGTTTCGGATCATACCCAGGTAGCGTATAAATGCTCTTGTCATCGATCTTGGTTCCATCGCTCGTCGGCAGCACCAATCCGCCAATTTCGAGGTCGTTGATCGCGAGAAGAGTCCGGCGACCGTCAAGGAAATCATTCACCTTGCTGTAATCCGGCTCTGAAGCAGTTACTGTTTGAGCTCGAACCAAAGAGCATACACTAAAGAGCGCGATCAAAAATGCGCTAGTGGCGTTCGAGGACAACATTTTTGCACCTTCCTGGGATCTAACGTTTAGATGCTGTGCAATCGACAGTAAGCGGGGATTTTCGCGAAACCTCGTTCGGCGATCCCTCGTGTACCACGACAAATATTTCGTGTGTTCCACACGTACTTGCGTAATACGGCGCCTCGATCTTGTACAAACCGTTCTCCGCCACGTAAGGGGCGCGCTCGACACCGAACGCCGTACCGCCAGCCTGCGGGTCGCCGTCGTAGAAAATTGCTGTCACTCCTGAAGCGCTGTTGCCCTCGGCGCTGATCAGCGTGGACACATCGATCACCTGCCCGCGACCGGCATGGCAATCGGAAAGCTGGAGCGCATCCATGGCGACAGTAGCCGGTTCAGCGCTCGGCGAAGGCGATGCTTCAACCGAGCTTGCGGGGAACACATAAAATTCGGAATTGTAGAAGCCGACGTTGTTGCTGTATTTCTCCGGTTTCACATCAGCGATTGAATTCAGCGTGCCTGGAATCTGCTGGAGCCCATGACCCCGAATTTCTTTAACAAGTTTTCCCCCAGGCGATTGCATCCAAACCACGACCCAGAAGGTTAGGTACTGATTGGCATACGGCGTCGTATCGAAAGTAGTGTTAGCCAGCACCCAATTGACCGGTGCGCCAGCCTCATCGCTCAACGGTGGAATCGGCGAAAGCACGACATCTTGGTCATTGATCAAACGGCTGTTCCCGATGAGCTGCTTTAGGTTATCGACCGGCTGGACGTAGAAGCGAACGTGCACTTCGTTATCCGGATTCATTGGCGTAAAGCTGTAGTTATAAACGCGAGCCTGGAGCGTAAGCTTGTCACCGGCTTTGGCGGTCGTAAGCTGCGGTCCTTTGCCGGGATTCAGCGCACTCGAAATGAAGAATCCGCGCATGATGTGAAACAGGCTGTCCCAAGGTTTGTTCGGAAAACTCGGTCCGAAAACAGCGCAGTCCATCGTCGATTCTCTCGATCCCACCTGCCTGCAGTTAGGGGGGATTGGATTCTCTAAACCGAGCGAGTCGATCTCCCAACGTGAGGGGTGATTCAAAGCCACGTCGGGCGCACTCGAATAAGCGGTCTTCCACCAACTGCCGGAGTTATTCCGCGCCGGGTCGGCGACGAATGCAGTCCGCAGAATCCCAGCGGTCTCTACATCGCCTTCCAGCGGGACCTTGTCAACGAGATTGGGCGGGTTCGGCTGCCCAAAGATGTAGGGCGTAACCGGGTAATTGTAATTGGTGGGCGTCAGGAACGTTCCGGGTTTTTCCACCCCGATGCCCGTGGATTTTCCAACCGTCGCAACGGCCTTGTTCAGGTTCGTGAAGCCGAAGCTTCCGCTGAGGTTTAGTTCAGCCGAAACCGTGCCGGTGACCAACCGCCCGCAACATGCGCCCACAACCGACAGGTCGTATTCGAAAGAATAGTTCTGATCGAAGCTTGCGCTCGATCCATCTCTTGACTCCGTGGTCCATTTCGTTTCTTCGGTCAGCGTGCTTCCATCCGTCCGCCACGTGTGATCTGCGGAAAGCTTCTCAATTGCGGGAACCGCTTGCTGTAACTGTTCGTAGGTTGCCGGATAGGAAAATACGTTTCCAGGCTCCCAAGCCGGCTGATACCACGGCAGCAGCTTGCCGTCGACATGCTCATAAGAGCTAAGGTCGGGCGCCGAGTATTGAATGGTGAGTGGGACTTTTTCATAGTCTTTGCAGTTTGGCTTAGCGGCTGGACAAACCGTTCTTCCAATGACGGGATACACAAAAATGTTGAATCGCGTCGCGGTGAACCAAACATGGTCGGAGAACCCCGTCTTGAGGTGCACACTGAAGTCGTTGGTTGTGTAGCTGCCATGTTCTCTTTCGGCAATACCCTTAAAATCCTGCGCTGCGCGCACCGCCGCTGAAACCTTTGCGCCCAATCCAGCTTCAACGTCGCCAACCTCCACTGAAGACGCAACGCTTTGTCTCGCGCCAAAACTCAAACTCGTTGTATTTACGGTCGAGGATTCAAACTTCTCTGACGATGTTGTTTCGTAGAGCGTGCGAAAGCCATCCGGGATTGCACTCAAATTCAGCTCCTCAGGTTCATTGCTTCCCACGGGAGGAATAAAATCGACATGCATCGGGGGCATAGCCGCGATGACCGATGGCTGATCCGTATCTTCGATAACGACTTTGCTTGGATCGCCAAGTATGTAAGATCGGCCCTGTACATCGCCCGCGACAATCGGGGTGTTTAGGTACATCAGCCAGATTGGGTCATTGGTAGTCTTGGTGAATGCCTGCGTTTGCTCGACAACGAAATCCCCTGACGAACTGGTCGGCGGATTGACGTTGAAGATATTCAGTCCCATGTCCCTCCCGAAACAGTTATATGTTTCAATCGCCAATTGAAGCTTTAAGCTGAGCTGTGTTTTCGAGGGATCCTGAGGAATTGGCTCTGTCCGGCTGAAATTTCCAACCGCCAGGCCGGGAGTGCTGCAAGCGGGAGGGGCGATAGTGAAGTTCGGTAATCGGATGTTCAGGATCTTATCGAAGCTGACGATACCGAGGAAAACAGCACGCCCGGAGTTCCATTTCATCGCTACCTGTTCATACGGCGAGTTGGGATCGAACCGACCCGTTTTCAAGACGACTTCGCTGTTCACCGCGGGGAGGGACGGCACGACGGTATGAGTAATGTACTGTTCAAGATCGAAAGACTTAATCGAGAGCTCGCCGACGTGGCTACCGTTCGTCCTTGTTGTGTAATAGGCAACTGCCAGCTGGTCGCGCAAAGTCGTCCCAAATCGTCCCGCGGCAAGGCTCGCGTGTAAGGCAAAGTCTGTATTGGTACTGGGCTCCGTGAGATTTTTGAACCCGCCGGCTGAGGTAATTTGCAGGAGTTTTGGATCGACCTCGTGATAGACCAGAACGCCCTGCCTTCGCCCTCGCGGAATGGTCTCCGAATTGTAGATTGTCACTACGTAGCGCCGCCCACGACCTCGGATGTCGGCGACAGCTAGGGCTGCCGGTTTAGCATCCCCGAAAGCCTCTGAGGGACGCGAGACAGCTCCGGCAAAGATGCCTTTCGAAAAATCGTTAGGATCTTGCGCTGCGACGATCCTGGATCCGCCGTTTGTGGCAATTACAACCTCATTGAAGCCGTCACCCCGGAAATCGCCGGCAGCGATAAGCGCAGATCTTAAGTCCTGCCCAGCCCAGCGGAACGACGCCACCTTTTTGGAAACAAGATCCTGCATGAAGATCGTGTCGCCATTGGTGTATACCAACGTGTCGTAACTCGAGTTGAACACGCGCGTCGAGATCTCCGGACCTGCGTTTTTCGGATCATACCCAGGTAGCGTATAAATGCTCTTGTCATCGATCTTGGTTCCATCGCTCGTCGGCAGCACTAACCCGCCGATAATAATGTCGTTGATCGCGAGAAGAGTTCGGCGGCCGTCAAGGAAATCATTCACCTTGCTGTAATCCGGCTCTGAAGCGCTCAGTATTTGAGCTGACGTAATTAGGAACGTACTCCAAAACAAAATCGCTCGCGTTAGCATTCTCAGCCTCCGTCGTTTAATGGCGAGATCCAACTCTACTGAAATCTGTAAACGTTACTGGAAAGAGGCATTTTTTCGCTCTGCGGCCCTGCATTACTGGTATTGAGCCGCACTGCTTTTCCAGCCAGGAAATCATCCACAACCGGGCCCTCTTTCCCAATCACATGTCCTTCGACTTTGAGATGATCGAAAACAAATGGGAGGCCATGAGAGACGAGCGCCGACGGACGATCCATCACCTGAAAGTGCAGATGCGGCGCGGCGCTATTGCCGGAGTTCCCCAATTTTCCTATCACTTGGCCAGCCTCGACATGCGTGCCCTCAATGATGTTCGCCGGAATGCTCCCCGGTGCAAGGTGCGCATACATGATGAACCGGCCGTCTCCGATGTTCTCGATAATTCCGTTACCCGCAAGGGTGTCGAGCGTGGGAGGTTCAGGGTGCAAGGGCTTTTGGTTGGGCAAGTCACGCGCGAGCACCTTAGCAACAGTTCCTGAAGCTGCCGCGTAGATCGGCACGCCGTAATACTGCCAGGACTTCAGGTCGGCCGGGTCTCCGTTGCAGCATCTACCTTCAGCATCCAGGCGTAGCCAGTCAATCGCAAACTGCTCGGGTACCCAGAGATCGCCATTCAAGTGGATCACAGCGGAGCGATGCCCGTTCACGATGGCACAGCATCCATTCGCGTCAAACCATCCGGCTCCAGCGAGCGGTGGCCGGAGTGTTACAGCTTTTTCGCAGCTCACCGGGACAGGTATTGTGAATGCATTGTGGGTATTTTGACCAAGATCCGCGACCTCGACAAAAAGATGATGTGAGAAGAACAAAGGCACCTGAGTGGGATCTGGATAGGTCACGTCAAAAAACATGACACCCGACTGTCCGGGACCTAATGCATTGAGGTACTGTGGCGTGTCGGTTTCAGCGGCAACATCCTCAGGCGCGAGTGCCCCGCCAGCGCCTGCGTTTGGGTTTACGCTGAAGCGTCTGATCAGCCCGGTGATGTCCTTGCCGTCGTCAGTCTCGACGAAGTTGTGACCGGTCTCTTCGAAATTATTTAACGGATCTACAGGAATTGCCTTGAACTCTTTTCCGCTATTGAACGTAGTATTTGTCACTTGCACCGCATAAGAGAGATGGATCATGCCGTCGATTCCGGCTACGGGATGGATGGGACTGAGCAGATGGATCACGAACGGCGAGCTCATCGGCTGGGGAATTGGAACATGAATCTGAGTCTTGTCTTGGGCCGCATGACATCCCGCTGCGAATAGCAGTGCAGGTGAAGGCGCACGAACGGCCAGCAAGGCAACACTCAAGAGAATGGCCTTGAGGTGATGCATGGGAACTCCCTCCTGGGGAAATCAGTAGATGATATCCAAAACGAAATCAGTAATCAAGCGTACCTGCACGAGCGATTTGGAGCCCTTCAGCATGAGTTGGATTCGCGTCCCCAAACGTCCGATTGTCGTAATCCGCCGATTTCGGGGCCAATCCACCGACCAAGATTCTCCGTTGGGGCTCAGGGGCGGTAAGCGCGCTCGGTGACCTGACGAACGAGATCCTGGAAGGCGGGGTCGCCAGACAGCTCGTTGAAGTTGGGATCGGTGGCTGTCTCCAAGACGGCGTAGTCGTGCGCGGGGAGGGCTCCTTTGAGAGCCGTAACTGCGTCCCGGCTTCTTCCCAGCAGGGCGCAGGTGCGAGCTAGCTCGAAGCCGGAGGACTGGCCGCTGTCGAAGTAGCGCTGCTGAGCGATGCGCATAGCCTCCAGCATGCGATGTTCTCCTCCGCGACTGAAACCTAGCTCGGCCGCGTGTGGCTGCGAAGAGTATGGATGCGAAGCCTAGGACATGAAGAAGTGGAGGTACCTTTTATTGCCCGCTCTTACGGCGGTATGTAACTTAGAGCTGAAGACAATAGCGGCCAACGCCGAAGGCGCTGCATACGCCGCGCAAGCAGCGTCCGCGGCTGTCGAACTCGACCGCAACGGCGACGATCATCGATCCGCCGTTTGTGGCAATTACAACCTCATTGAAGCCATCACCCCGGAAATCGCCGGCAGCGATAAGCGCAGATCTTAAGTCCTGCCCAGCCCAGCGGAACGATGCCACTTTTTTGGAAACAAGATCCTGCATGAAGATCGTGTCACCATTGGTGTATACCAACGTGTCGTAACTCGAGTTGAACACGCGCGTCGAGATCTCCGGACCTGCGTTTTTCGGATCATACCCAGGTAGCGTATAAATGCTCTTGTCGTGCCATCACTTGTCGGCAAAACCAATCCGCCAATGATGAGGTCGTTGATCGCGAGAAGAGTCCGGCGGCCGTCAAGGAAATCATTCACCTTGCTGTAATCCGGCTCTGAAGCAGTTACTGTTTGAGCTCGAACCAAAGAGCATACACTAAAGAGCGCGATCAATAGCGCAACGGCGCGATTCGGAGACAACACTCTACACCTCCTTCGGGTTGGTGAAGCCGAGATTTAGGATTCTCAAATTATGTCACTGTTTCCCAGCGCCGGTAAGGCTAAATTATCTGTTTGGAGAGAGTTAAATGAGTAACATTCGACATCGTCTATTCCCGCTCGTCATTTCTCTGCTGGCCTTGTGCCCAGGTATGCGCCTGGTCAGCGCGCAGGATGCCAACAACGCGGCTAGTGTTCCTCCTGAAATCAAGGCCATCTTAGATGCGCCGCGCTATAAAGGGGCCACTTGGGGCCTTCGTGTCATTGATCTCAAAACCGGCAAGCTGGTGATCGATCTCGATCCCGGCCACAAATTCCTCCTTGGATCCGTCCGTAAGGTCTTCTCAACAGGTGAGCTATTGAATCAGATCGGCCCCGCCCACACGTTTAACACTCCCGCGTACCGCCAAGGCACGGTCAGCGATAAGGGCACCTTGGACGGCGATCTCATCCTAGTCGCCTCGGGCGACCTCACCATGGGTGGACGCACAAAGCAGAATGGCACCATCGCGTACAGCGATTTCGATCACAACGAAGCGAATTCGCTCGGCAACGCTGTACTTACTAAACCCGATCCCTTGCGCGGATATGCTGCTCTCGCCAATCAAATCGCAGACAGCGGGATCAAGGAGATCCGCGGCGAGATTGTGATCGATGACCGGCTCTTCAAGCCCTTTAACTTTCGCGGTGAGTTTGATGTTAAACCCATCTTCGTCAACGACGACGTAGTGGACGTTATTATCGATCCCGCAAACCTTGGCGAATTAGCCCATATCGAGCACCGTCCCCGATCTGCCGCGCTGGCGATCGACAACGATATCCTCATGACGCCCCCCGGTACAAGCGTCAACATTGAGCCGGTGCTTCCTCGATGCATAGGACAACCCGATTGCACTGTTACGATCAGCGGCAATCTTCCTGTCGGTTTCGTACCACCGTTCACTGGCCGTTATCCTCTCATCCGGACATTCCGAATCGTCGACCCGTCGAGTTACGTCCGCACTGTGCTTATCGAAAAACTCCGCGCCGCCGGTGTGATTGTGAAAGCGCCGGCAGTTGAACGTAATCCCAGTGAGCTGCTCCCTCCGAAGGATAGTTACGAACGCGATATGCGTGTCGCGGAGCTTCGCGGCCTTCCGTATTCTGAAGACATCAAGCTGATCAACAAGGTCAGTTACAACATCGGCGCGGACACGAGCATCGTTCTGTACGGCCTGACTCAGGGTGTCGACAACATGGAATCGGCGCTCGCGGCGGAAAGGAAAAACTTACAAACGAAGTATGGGATCGAACCCAGCGAATACTTTTTCATCGATGGCAGCGGTGGCGGAGAATCTACTGCAACACCGCGGGCAGTCACGCGCTTTTTAGCCGATATGTACACTAAGTCCGGCTTTGCCCAGTATCTTGCCAGCTTTCCTATTCTTGCGGTCGATGGGTCGCTTGCAAGCGTCAATGAATTCGAGTGCAACCCAAGCCTCGCGCCCGCTAAGGGACGGGTGCACGCGAAACCCGGAACCTTCCTTGAAGGTTCACTGATCAGAGGTCAGGCCTTTGCAGGCTACATTCATGCCAAGAGCGGAAGTGAGCTCGTCTATGAAGTGGTCGTGAATAATGTGCCGTTCCACAATCTGAACGATCTGATTCGTGTGTTTCAGGACGAGGGCACCATCTCGGCTATTCTTTGGCGCGACAACTAACAGCGAAATTGCCGCGCTAAATCGTATCGCCGCTGAGACGAGCCACAATGATATACATCGATGCCGGTCTGCTTAAATTTTGGTGCGGATGGAGAGACTTGAACTCTCACGGGCTTGCGCCCGCTGGATCCTAAGTCCAGTGCGTCTGCCAATTCCGCCACATCCGCATCATCTGGAGGAATGCTTTCTCAGCGTAACATCGCGGTCTGTGACTTTGCCCCTGGCTTGCTCTCGAGAAAGCTTAGAAATTCGCGTGGATTGCGAGTTAGTTGCGGGAACGTCGCGATTACGTTTTGATCGGCGTCCACAATGGCATAGAACGGAATCGAGGCTGTTCCGAATTTCTGATCTTCGAGCTTCTGATTCTTTGCCGATTCCTCATCTGTGCCGTCAGTGTAAAGATCGACGATGATGAGATCTTTGAGCGCCGACTGGATCTCGGGGCGGGGGAACATGTTGGCCTTCATCCAATGGCAATTGGTGCAGGCATAGCCGGTGAAATTGAGGAGGAGGAGCTTGTTTTGCTGGCGAGCTACCGCGAGGGCGGAGTCCAGTTGGTTTTTATAGTAGTTGGCAGGAGCGGCTTCGGTCTGCGCCGAGGGGCCGCCGAAAATGCTGCCTGATGCTTCGGGAACGAAGGCATCGAGATCGCCAAGATGGCCGCCGAATAAACCTGGGACCAAGCTGATCGAAAAGATCAAAAACGCGGCAGCGACGAGCGCGCGCGCGACACCGAGCGGCTCATCGCTCTTGATTCCCTCCATGCGGAGCAATCCCAACAGATAGAGGCCAGGCAAGGCGAAGAGCACGATCCAGGCAGCAAGAAAACGATCGCGCGTCAGCAGATGTAATTGAAGAACTTGGTCGATGTTGCTGAGATACTTCAGCATCACGGCGAGAACGATGAAGCCGAGCACGATTTTCACGCGCGCCATCCAGCCTCCACTCCGGGGAAGCCGATTCAAATAGGAAGGGAAAAGGGCTAGAAAGAAGAAAGGCGCGGCTAATCCGGTTGCGAAGACCAGCATTCCGAGTACGGGCAGGGCTCCTTTTGATTGGACGGTCGCGATCAAAAGTGGGCCGACGATGGGGCCGATGCAAGCGAACGACGTGAGAGAAAACGTCAGGCCCATCAGCAGCGTGCCGGCGTACCCTCCGCCGCGCGAAGCCTGGTCAAGTTTCGTGAGCACACCTGATGGAAGATGCAACTCAAAGGCACCCAGGAGGCTGAGGCCGAAAATGCAAAACACGATGGCGATGAAACCGTTCACCCAAGGACTCGAGCCGAGCTGTACGACCCCGAATGGTCCGGCAATGGCGGTTACCAAGAATCCGAGCGCGGTGAACAAAACGATGATGCCGAGGCAAAACACGAGAGCTTGCTTCCAGCCGCTTTCTCTACTTGCCGGATCAGCCGAGCTGCTCTGATTCAAAAAGAATGAGACCGTGATCGGGATCATGGGGAAGACACACGGCGTGAACAGAGCTGCAAGACCGAAGCCGAAAGCGGCGAGAAGGAAAGGTAATGAAGCCTCACTTCGCTCCTGGGCCGGTCGAGGCGTTGATGAAGGTAAAGACTGGGGAGCTCCGACCATTGCGTAACCGGAGGGGATTGTGAAATCAGGTATCGTCGCTGTGGGGCTGAAGCTCACGTCTGTGACAGCAGTCTTCTGAACCGGATTGAGACACTTGGTTTCGGAACACGCCTGATAACGCGCAATCGCCTCGACGGTTGATTTGCCCGTTGCAGATTTACTGATTTCGGCTTCGATGAGGAATGTTGCGCTTCCAGTGTACGTTTCGGTATCGAGCTGAAAATTGGGATCCAGTTTACGGACGGGTTGCGGGCGGTAGACGTGATATCCGGCGATTGCCGAATTTTCGCTGAGCTTGATTTTTGTGATGATCGGGCCGCCGGGCGGCGTCGTGGGCGAGTACAGGTGCCAACCCGGCTGGATGGTCGCTTTTAGATCGAAATATTTTTTTGCGCCGCGCGCGATTTCAGCTTTTCCGTCCGCGGGCGCGAGATTCCATTGAATTGGATCTTCTTTCGCGGCAAAAAGCCAGGTAACACTTAACGCGCACAGTCCCAAAAGACGAAGGTAAAGACGCATAAAGGACTACCCTGCTTGTGCTGATGCCCAGTCGTCGAGTTCCGTTGCGATTCGCTCGTTGATTTTGCCTTCCGCGAACTCTTTTGCGACCCGAATCGCGTTTTTGATGGCTTTAGCGTTCGAACGGCCGTGGCAAATGACGCAAATGCCGTTCAGGCCGAGCAGCGGCGCGCCACCGTACTCGGAATAGTCGACCCGCTTCTTGAATTCGTTGAAAGCGCCCTGCGCGAGATAGGCGCCGACCTTTCGAGTGATGCTCGTTTTGAGAGATTGTTTGAGAAGCTGGCGGACAACGTCGACCAAGCCCTCGCTTACTTTTAGGGCGACATTTCCGACGAAACCGTCGCAGACGATAACGTCGACAAAGCCGGTATAGACGTCGCGACCTTCTACGTTCCCGATGAAGTTTAGATGCTTCAGGCTTTTGAGCAGCGGAAGAGACTCGTGCGTGAGCGCGTTGCCCTTATGTTCTTCTTCGCCGATGGAAAGCAAACCGACTCGCGGCTCGCGAGTGCGAAATATGACTCGGGAATAGATGTTGCCCATAACGGCGAATTGAGCGAGCATCTTGGGACTGCAATCGACATTTGCGCCGACGTCGATCATGACAGCGGGCGTACCGCCGAGGGTCGGGAAGGCGGAGGCGAGAGCCGGGCGATCGACACCGGGAAGCATGCCTTGAACCAGCTTTGCTGTTGCCATTACAGCGCCGGTATTACCGGCAGAGACGAGGCCCTGTGCCACTCCTTCGCGCACGAGCCGGGAGGATACGCGAATCGAGCTATCTTTCTTAGCTCGGACGGCTTTTCCAGCGGTTTCCTCCATAGTGATCTGCTGGCTGGCATGCCTAAACTCAATGGGGAGCGCCTTCCAGCCCGGATGGCGATCTAACTCTCTGCAGACGATGTCCTCGCGTCCAACGAGAATCACTTTTACTCCAAACGCCTTTGCTGCCTGGAGCGCGCCTTCGACTTCGGGCTTCGGGAAGTGATCGCTTCCCATCGCGTCGAGGGCTATGGTCACCATGTCGCGGGTGTTCTTAACTTCTAGCTTTCGACTACCTCAAGCACTTCGCGGCCTTTGTACTTGCCGCAGTGCGGGCAGACCCGGTGCGGAAGCACCTTTTCGTGGCAGTTGGGGCACTCAGCAAGGTGCGGGATTCGCAGTGCGTCATGGGCGCGGCGGGTGGAGGTCCGGCGCTTCGAATGTCGACGTTTTGGATTCGGCATACTCTTTCTAGTCTCTCAATATGATGGTTACGGCTCCGAGCGGCAAGCCGTTCAGTTGCGCGGACCGACTTCGGCCCGAAAATTCTTCAGTTTACTCCAGCGATCGTCCATCGCCTCAGCATGGCAATCGCAATCGCGCTGGTTACGGTTTCCGCCGCAAGCGGGGCAGATTCCTTTGCAGGCCTCGCTGCAGACGAGTTGCATCGGAAGCGCCAAAAGAACGACCTCACGAAGAACATCGTTCAGAGGCAGACCCCCGCCTTCGTAGTAGCCGACCTCAATCCCCGCCTCATCCACCTCGTTCTCCGAAGCGGATGACGCCTCATCGGCAGGCATGTAAACGAGATCGAAGGTCTTGTCGATCGGAAAAGTGGCCGATTCGAGGCAACGATCGCAGAGCGCTTCGCCCGTAACCGCAAGCTTTCCCCAGACCCGAATCTCGCCGAGCGAGTGATTCAGCAACTGTGCAGTTCCTTCGGCGTGAAGCGTGGATTTCTGCGTGATGTTGTTGTCGTACTCGATTTCGCCTTGGGGGATATCAACTTTAAAACGGACGGTACGAAGTTGCAGTTCCTGGAGGCTGATGAACATTCCTATCCTCCGGCGACCGATGGGGAGTCGGCCAAACGTTCCGGCTGACAAAACCCAAGTATAGCAGTCCATTTTGCGAAACGAACCCAGGGATGCGCGTTTTGCGAAACGAACTGTGGTGGACCGAGGCTTTTGGAATCAGGTACTTGCCCAAAGTGGGTTCGTTTTTGCGAAATGCGCTGAGACCGCAAAGAAGGATCTAAGTAGTTCCTTTGAGAGGTTGAAAAATCCTACGCAACTTTATTTGAAAGTGCCAAAAGTCGTGCAAGCCGCGGAAGTCCCGAGCGGAAGTGAGGCGTCGCTTGCCTGGAAGATCATTTCGCTATTAGGGCGGCACCGAAAGACGCTCATCGGGCTTTCGGCGCTGATCCTGATTACCGCTTTGCTTGATTTGGCGGTGCCGTTCATCGCCAGGCGGCTAATCGATGAGATCGTTCACTCGCTTGGGGGCGCGGGCCGCGAAGCGATACGGACGCTCCTCCAATCCGCTCTAGGGATATTTGCGATCACGGCGGCGACACGGGTCCTTCGGTCCTTTTATAATTACCGGCTCTATCATGCGGCATCGCTTTGTGAAGACGAGGTTAAGAATGCGGCGTTTCTGAATTTCCTGCGCCTGGATACCGAGTCGCAGGGAAAGGCAAATACAGGAGAAGTTGTGGGAGCGCTCGACCGGGGGGGCACGGCGATTTTTGTGGTGCTCTACGAGATTCTGGGCCAAAACCTCGTTCCGCCGCTTCTTGTGTTCGCGGGAGTCATGGTCGCGCTCTTGGCGAAGAACCTCTATATTGCGATGGCCGTCTTCTTGCCGCTGCCGGCGTATGTCATGACCGTAGGGCGGCTGGGGCGTCAAATGCATCAGCTCGAGCGCGAGGTCAGCCTGGGCTTTGAAGCCGTGAGCAAAGAATCTTACGACATCGCCAGCAATGTGAGAGTGGTCAAGAAGTTTGGCCGGGAACACCACGAAGCGGCGACGCAGCGCAAGCTGATGCGATTGGCGCGGGTGAAGCAATACCGGGGAGAGCGAGTTTGGGCGCTGATTGAGAACGTTCAGACATGGATCGCGACTGCGGGGCGGGTGAGCGTGATTGCGCTAGGCGGGTATTTTGTTCTGTCGCGGCGATGCACGGTCGGCGACTACGTGATGTTCATGGCTCTCCAAGATATGGTGTACGGGCCTATCTCTCAGCTTTCGATCATTCTGCCTAAGCTGCGGCGCAATTTGTCTCGGGCCGAACGGCTCTTTGAAATTCTCGAGCGAGGTTCGACCGTCTGCGATGCGCCTCATGCGAAGAGGCTACGCGGTCGCGCAGATTCCATAGAGTTCCGCAATGTTTGGTTCCGGTATGAAACGAGCGATCGATGGATCTTAAAGGACGCAAACCTTTATGTTCCCGGAGGCAGTCAGGTTGCCTTATTGGGCGCCAGCGGGACGGGCAAGAGCACGCTGATGAGTTTGCTGCAGCGACTTTACGACCCGCAGCACGGCAGCGTATTGATTAACGGCATCGATATCCGAGATGTAACGCAGCAGAGCCTTCGGGAGCAGATCGCGGTTGTTCCCCAAGAGGTGGATCTGTTTTGCCGTCCGATTTTCGAGAACATTGCGTACGGGCGGAATGAGGTCGCGGCGGAAGAAGTGGAACGAGCGGCGCGAGTGGCCCAAGCCGAAGGCTTTATTGAAAGATGCGAACACGCATACGAAACGCAGGTCGGGGAGCGAGGCGCCAAGCTTTCGGGCGGCGAACGGCAGAGGATAGGAATCGCGCGGGCGATTGTCCGTAATCCGAATATCCTCATCTTTGACGAGGCAACCAGTCACCTCGACACGGAGAACGAGCGGCTGATTCAGGCTGGAATGAAGCAGCTCATTCGCGAGCGGACGTGCTTCATCGTCGCTCACCGGCTCTCAACGGTCAAAGATGCAGATCTGGTGGTGGTTTTCGCCGAGGGCGGGATTGAGGCAATCGGAACACATCGTGAGCTGCTCGCGAGCTGCGAGACGTATCAGAAATTGTTTGGGGTCCAATTCCTGGAAGGAAAGTCCAGTACGCCTTCGCGGCACGTAATCAGTGAGCGGGAAGAGAAGTACCCGAAAGCGGTTGCGCAGTAGAATCTTCGAGGGAACGGACGAGCTCGAGGGAGTTGGCGCGGAGATCGAGAGCCCAAACGCCCGGCGAACCGAGGCAGCGGGTTTGCGGGTCTGGCTGCTCGCCCTCTTCCGGCGCATATCCGTACCAATCGCCGGCTTCAAAAAGAAGGCGACTTCGTGAGTCGAACCCAAGCACTTCACCGAAGCTAACAGCACAATTTTTCTTGTGGAATTTTGCAGCGAACAGTTTCTCAAGCTCTGGTTCGATTACGCGGTTCTGGTCAGCGTCATATATCAGCGGGGAAAAACCACCAACATCGGAACCGTATTGGAACTGCAAATTCGCTATGGCTAAAAGATGCCCTTGGGACGACCAGGCGATGAGCTTGAGTGAGTTGCCCAGCAAATCACTCGTCGGTTTTTCTACATAAACCGGCCGATAGTCGCTGTGGTCGGGACCTTGAACGAGAAGTGTCGAGGTATTAGAGCACCAACCCCGCTTTCCATCAGCTTCAGCTTCGACACTGGCGCGTGCGCGCCAGAGGCCGTCAGGCGATGTAAGGATCGGACTCTCGTAAAAACGCGAACCTTTCTGTCCTTCTAAGCAGGGCGCGTAGGATGCATCCGGGCCGGTGGGGTTCATCACTTCTTGGCTGAATGATGCCGCGGACAAGAAGCACAGCGCAACAAGCATCCTGGGCCGCATGGATACCATTTTAGGTCGGATTAAGGGACTACAATCAAGACGCATATGGAAGACATCAGCAGGCTGCCGCACGAACTGAACAAGAGAACGAAAGAGTGCAAGGCGATTATTGAGACTCCGAAAGGGCGGAGAAACAAATTCAAATACGAGCCTGACTCCGGATTGTTTTCGCTTTCACGCGTGCTTCCGCAAGGCTTCAGCTTTCCATTTGATTTCGGATTTATTCCGTCCACGGAGGGTGAAGATGGAGATCCGCTTGACGTCATTGTGCTGATGGATGAACCCGCGCACGTCGGTTGCATATTACAGGTCCGGCTAATCGGCGTGGTCGAGATAGTTCAGACGGAGAACGGAAAGCGATCAAAGAACGACCGGCTTGTCGCGGTTCCGGTGGATTCCTTCGACTATGGAGAGGTGAAGTCGGTTTCAAAACTTCAGCGTTCATTTGTTGAGCAGGTGAAAGAGTTTTTGGAGCTGTACAACAAGAACTCGGATAAACAGGACGAAGTGAAGGGAATTGCCGGACCCGAGCGGGCAGTCGCGATTTTAGATTCGGCGATACGCGCGTTTGAGAGTAAGCAGGAACAGGACAAATAATTAGAGTTTGACGTTTCTCAGGCGGAGAGCGTTTGTGATGACCGAAAGGGAGCTGAAGGTCATGGCGGCGCTCGCGATGATTGGGCTCAGCAGGATTCCGAAGAAGGGATAGAGAATTCCGGCTGCGATGGGCACGCCTAGCAGGTTGTATACGAAAGCAAAGAATAGATTCTGGCGGATGTTGCGCATGGTAGCGCGACTCAGGCGGAGCGCACGAGCGATGCCGCGCAGATCGCCGTGCAGAAGAGTGATGCCGGCGCTTTCAATGGCGATATCGGTACCGGTTGCCATTGCGATTCCGACGTTGGCTGCCGCGATTGCGGGGGCGTCATTGATGCCGTCGCCCGCCATAGCGACGATGTGACCTTCGGATTGAAGTTTCTTCACGAAGGTTGCCTTTTGGGTGGGAAGGCTCTCCGGTTGGACATCATCTATGGCGAGATGTTTGGCGACTGCAAGCGCCGTGACAGGGTTATCGCCCGTCAGCATGGAGATGCGGACCTGCTCTTCATGAATCAGTGAGACGGCCTCGAATGTCGACGGTTTGACAGCATCTGCGATCCCAAGGAGGCCCGCGGGTCTTCCGTCGATGGCGACAAAGACGACCGATTGACCGCTAATTCTGAGAGTTTCGGCGCGGGATGCAAGTTCTCCTGTTGGGATGTTCGAGTCATCGAGCAGGTTGCGATTGCCGATCAATACGGAATGATTGCCGGTAATCCCGCTTACTCCGAGGCCCGTGGTGGAGTTGAAGCTATCGGGCTTTTGGAGCGAGATGCCTCGCTCGCGTGTGCTTGTCACAATTGCCGCGGCTAACGGATGTTCGCTCGCTTGTTCGAGGCTCGCGGCAAGTCGCAGCACCTCGGTTTCGGAGAAGTCGCTGAGTATCTCGACGGTGGTTAGTTTTGGCCGGCCCTCGGTCAGTGTGCCGGTTTTGTCAATGACTAATGTGTCGATTTTGTGAAGCACCTCGAGCGCTTCGGCGTTGCGGATCAGAACTCCGGCGGTTGCGCCGCGTCCGGTAGCGACCATGACCGACATTGGCGTAGCGAGTCCGAGTGCACACGGGCAAGCGATGATCAGCACCGCGATTGCGTTGACTAGAGCGTGGCTCAAGCGTGGCTCCGGACCATAGATGGCCCAGGCGATGAAGGTAATAATCGCCACCAGCACCACAACCGGCACGAAATAGGATGCGACGATATCGGCCAAGCGTTGAACGGGCGCACGAGTTCGTTGCGCTTCTGCGACAAGCCGAACGATTTGGCTGAGTAACGTGTCGCTGCCGACGCGCTCGGCTTCGAAGATGAAACTTCCAGTGCCATTGATGGTCCCGCCGATCACTTTTGACCCGGAGAGCTTCTCGACGGGAATCGATTCGCCGGTGAGCATAGACTCATCAACCGAGGTGGTTCCTTCGAGGACAATGCCGTCCACAGGAATCTTTTCACCGGGGCGAACGCGAAGCCGGTCTCCGGCTCGAATTTGTTCGATTGGAATATCACGTTCAACGACGACCTGCGGGAAAGGGCTGTTTCGATCAGCAGAGCTCGCGACGAGCCGCGCGGTCCTCGGGAGTAAGGAGAGCAGAGATTTGATCGCGCTGCTTGTGCGCGCGCGGGCACGAAGCTCGAGCACTTGACCAAGAAGCACGAGAGCCGTGATGACTGCGGCGGGCTCGAAATAGAGGGGAAGTTGTCCGGCTTGATTGCGAAAGGCGGCGGGAAGGCTTGATGGGAAGAGAACAGCGAAGACGCTGAAGAGGTACGCAGTGCCGGTTCCCATAGCGACTAACGTGAACATATTCAGATTGCCGGTTCGGATGGATGTCCAGCCTCGCTCGAAAAAGGGCCAGCCACCCCAGAGAACCACAGGTGTGGCGAGAGCGAGTTCGATCCACGGGCGCGCAGCGTGGAAATTAAGAAGCATCAGGGAGAGCAGCGGCAGGGTAAGCAGCGCGCTGATCCAGAAGCGGCGCGTCATGGCCGCGAGCTCGGGATCGGCGGCGCCGGTGGGAATGCCAGCGGGCTCAAGAGCCATGCCGCACTTGGGACAAGGGCCGGGACCGATCTGGCGAACTTCGGGGTGCATCGGGCAGGTGTATTCGCCGGTGGCTTTTTGCGGTCTTGAAGGGAGGGCTTGCGAGCTCCCCGTGTACGCGCCTGGTTGGTTTTGAAATTTGCTCCGACAGCGAGGGCAGCAGAAATAATAAGTGCGGCCGTCGAACTCGGCTGTAGCTGAAGCCTTCTCCGGATCCACTTGCATTCCGCAAACCGGGTCTTTTGGGAGAGTGGTCACCAGGTATTCGATGTGAATTCGGAATGAGAAGTAGCGATCAACTGAAACATGGCTGATTCGCGCGCATCCAGTCGATGAAGCATTCTTTCAGCAGGAGTTCGAAATGGCGCTATTTGGTCAAGAGAAGGACGATTCACAGAAAATCCGGTATGCCGTTGTAGGGCTAGGCTGGATCGCGCAAGAGGTGGTCTTGCCCGCATTCAAAAAGACGAAATACTCCGAATTGACGGCCTTCGTCACCGGAGATCCGACAAAAGCTCAGGAACTGGGGAAGAAATACGATGTTTCGCAGAGTGTCGGGTATGAGGGGTATGACGAGCTGCTTCGGAGCGGTTCGATTGACGCAGTTTATATCGCACTCCCGAATAACATGCATAAAGACTACACGATGCGCGCGGCGGGAGCGGGTGTGCATGTCTTGTGCGAGAAGCCGATGGCGGACAACGTCGCGGAATGCGAGGAAATGATTCGCGCCGCTGAGGAAGGCGGCGTCAAGCTGATGATTGCGTACCGGCTGCATTTTGAGCCTGCCAATTTGAAGGCGATCGAGATCATCAAGAGCGGCGAAATTGGCGAGCCACGAATTTTCAGCTCGGTTTTCAGCCAGCAGGTAGTAGAAGGCAACATACGGTTGAAAAAAGCGCTGGGAGGCGGGCCGCTGATGGACATGGGCGTGTACCCGATCAATGCAGCGAGGTATCTGTTCCAGGATGAGCCGACTGAAGTGACCGGCGTGGGCGCCAACGGCGGCGACCCGCGGTTCAGCGAAGTACACGAAATGGCTACGGGCATTCTGCGCTTTCCGGGTGACCGGTTGGGGGTTTTCACTTGCAGTTTCGGGGCGTCGGCCGCTGATGCTTACCAGGTGGTGGGCACGAAAGGCGAGCTGAGGTTGAAACCGGGTTTCGATTATCACGAACCTTACAAGCTGCAATTGAAGATCGAAGGCAAAGAGAAGGAGATTTCAATCGACAAGGTGGACCAGTTCGGCGCGGAGATTGAATATTTTTCGCAATGCATCTTGAATGATGCCGAGCCGGAGCCTTCCGGAGTTGAGGGATTGGCGGATGTGCGAATTGTCCAGGGGCTGTTGGAGTCGATGCGATCCGGACGTCCAGTCAAGTTGGGGCCATTTGAGAAGCGGCGCAGGCCGGGACAGGGACAGGGACAGAAGTTTGAGAAGTCGCCGGTGAAGCCGGAAAAGAAGTTAGTACATGCGGAACGAGCGGCGGGACAGTGAATTAAGAACGAACGAGCCGGTCTATGGGATCTTTGCGCCGCTCCCAGCGCTCTGACACGTTACTTAGGAAAGTTCAAATTCGAATGTAGTGCGGGCAGGAAGGCGCTTAGCGAATCCCGATTGTAAAACGCCAAAACGATCAGCCCCAAACCGATCAGCAGGAAATAGTTCGTCGGATCTTGCAACATTTTCCCGACAACTTGCCCCGGCCCCGGGTAATCCTTCTGTTCCAACTCGGTTACCGGCTTGGCGTTCGTAAAGTGCTTCCAGATGCGTCCGCGCCGCAAGTACGCTTTGGACGTTCGCCGCGAGAACTCGAAACAAACGGCAACTGCCGCTACCGCAAATATCAGAGCCGCGGCAATCAGGAACGGGTGGCTCTGGCTCTTGTTGAAATACGCCGAAAACGCCGCTAACGACACCGTCACCAGGAATGTTGTCAGGGCCGAGCGCACTGTGCTGAAATGACGCATCTCATCGCTATATTCTTTGTATGCCATCCGTAAATTGTCCTCTGTTAGGTTGACCGCGATGGCTCGCACCTTCTTCAGTCTCGCTTCCGCCCGGTCCCTCTCGTCCGCAAGCGCCTTTACCCGTTTCTCCAACAATTCGTCATGGACGTTCGGAGGCAAAGCCGCGAGGATTTCTTCACAATCATTCGTGTCCTTCGCGCATAGTGTCCGAAGCTGTTCTTTCAACTCGGCGGATAGTGGCATAACAATGAAAAGATATCGCGTTTCGGAGATCTTGACCGTAACACAATCTATCAGCGCATGTGAACCCGCTACACTGTCGAACGTATGACTTTTTCGCGAATTTCTCTCGCCTGTGCCCTCACAGTGATGCTTGCGCCAGCCCTCTCCGCGCAAGACCCGAAGCCGGAGACCAAGCCCGAAGCCCCTGCCGCCAAGTTTCCGCTGCCTCCAAGCCTCCCGGCAGACGCGCATGTCGCCCAAAGTATTCAACTGAACGGCAAGACACTCAACTACACGGCGACCGTCGGTACCCTCCACACCAAGAACGCGGAGGCCAAAGCCACAGGTGAGGTCGTCTTCACCTCTTATATAGTCAACGCGCCCAACCGGCCTGTTACCTTCGCTTTTAACGGCGGCCCAGGCGCGGCATCTGTTTACCTGAATCTCGGCGCAATCGGGCCGAAGCGAGTAGCGTTCGGAGCTGAGGGCCAGAGCCCCTCGGATCCTGCTACCCTAACCGATAACTCGGGAACGTGGCTCGATTTCACGGACCTCGTCTTCATCGATCCTGTCGGCACTGGCTTCAGCCGCTCGCTCGTCTCTCCTGACGAAAGCAAAAAGCTTTTCTTCGGCCCCAATCAGGACATCGCCTATCTTTCGCAAATTATTTACGACTGGCTGGTGAAAAATGGCCGGCTCGCATCCCGCAAGTACATCGTCGGCGAGAGCTACGGCGGTTATCGCGGGCCCCGCCTGGTGCAATACCTGCAATCGAAGATCGGAGTAGCCATTAACGGGCTGATATTGGTGTCCCCGGCGTTGATGCCCGACGGCGGCTCACGCGACCTCTCGCCCATCCCTTGGATGCTGACGCTGCCATCGATCGTGGCCGCGAATTACGAGCGGCATGACAAGCTGACCGCAGAAAACATGGCTCCAGTAATCGAATACACACGCGGTGAATACGCGACGGATTTGCTCAAGGGAACGAGCGATCCCGGCGCTACGCCGCGCATTGTCAAGAAAGTCACCGAGCTTACCGGTCTCGATCCGACATTCGTGAAGCAGGCCGGCGGGAGACTTGAGACGCAGGCCTTTTTGCGCGAGGAGTTCCGCGAGACAGGCAAGCTGGGCAGCCGCTACGATCCCAATGTCACAGCGTTTGACCCGTTTCCGTTCGATCCCACGCAACGAACGAATGACCCGATTCTGCTGAGCATCATTGCGCCGACGACCACCGCGATGGTCGATTTCGTGACTCGCGTGGTGGGCTGGAAAACCGATGCGCGATACAACGCATTGTCTTATGAAGTGAACCAGGCTTGGGAGCGGAACGATTCGACCGCATTCGGCGCCGAAGCCGCCTCTGCAACAGATCTGCGAGTCGCTGTCGCAACGGATCCTAAGCTGCGCGTTCTCATCGCGCACGGCTGGGCCGATCTCTCATGCCCCTTCATGGGGTCCATCCTTACGGTTAGTCAAATCCCGGTTATGGGCGATCCCACGCGCGTCCAGGTTCACATGTATCCCGGCGGCCACATGTACTATTCGCGGCCTGCAAGCGATCTTGCTCTACGCAAGGATGTGATCGAAATGGTGAACACGCATTAACCGCGCAAAGCTGAATGCGCTCTACCCGGGAGTACGCACTCCTTTTTTGAGCATCTCAACGGCTTTCTGCAACCGGTTCAATCGCGTCTCTTCCTTCTTGGCTTCAGTGATCCAGCGGCAGTACTCCTTGCGATGCGTGTAGCTGAGGCGCTCGAAGGCCGGGAGCACGCCGCCGCTCTTCATCGCTTGTTTGAACTCAGGGGGCACCTCAACCGTTCTCGGTCCCTCATCTTTTGAAAGCTCGACTTCAACCGTATCGCCCGGCCCTTTGCCGGTTTTGTCGCGGATCGATTTGAGCAGACCCAGCATGTGCTTCGGCTGCCCATACTTAATTAGCGATCCCGTGTACGGCACGCCATCGAACGTCGCTTTCACCGGTACGTTCCCCTTCGTGCCGAATTCTTTCTCGACATCGTAAGGAAAGAGCACATAAGCTCCGCCCCGATCGCCCGTCTCGATCTTGGCTTTGAACTTGTAAGTTTTCATGTCTCTCTAGTTGTCCGACCGAGCGGGCCAATAGGTCAGAACCAACGCAGGGTGCGCTCAAGCTGCGACCGTGATTCGCTGGATTCCGACGAACTCGAGACTCTGTTCAGGTGCTCCATCGACCTCCAAACACAACTCAATCGCTTCACGAATTCGTTCCGTGACTTGATCGAGTGTTCGCGCTTGCGTATGACATCCGGGAATCTGTGGAACAGAAGCGAGATAGTAGCCCTCTTCGTCGCGTTCTATCACTACATCAAATTGGCGTCGCAAATGAGTTCGTTATCGTCTATTTTAGACACAATAAACAGATACTAAGAACGACCGGGGTCCTGGGTCCTTTTTAGATCGACTTCATCTATTTTTCGCTCCGCTCTTCACAATACGATTCGGCGGACGGCGAGCCAGGCCTCGCCTGCGCTGCTCAGCAGGCGGTTGCTCAGTTCCGACTTTTCCCCTATGGTGAAGAAGATGGAAGTTCAGTTTACTCGCGAAGAAGAAGCACAGCTTGCCAGAATTGCCAGCACCGTGGGAGTCGAGCCCGAGGCACTTGTGAAGAACGCTGCGTTGCGCTTGCTCGAAGACAATAATCATCTTCGTGCAGCGGTGCGAGAAGGCATCGCACAAGCCGACCGCGGTGAGCTCATCGACGAAGAAGAGATGAACGCGCGCTTTGAACAGATGTTGAACTCATAAATGCGAATCCGCTGGACGCACGCTGCTCTGGCGGATTTGCAGCAGATCAGCGTTTACCTCAAACAGCATCATCCCATTTACCGGCAGCCCACTCTCCGCAAACTGTACGAGACTATGCGTACATTGAAACACGCACCGCATCGCGGCCGCCCCGGAGTAGAGGAAGGAACACGGGAACTTCTCTTTCCACCCATGCCCTATATCGCCGTTTACCGTGTCAAAGAAGAGACGGTTGAAGTGTTGCGCATCTATCACGCCGCTCAAGACCGCGGTCCATAGCTGGGGGTCAACACTTTAATCAGCAAGTATTCCGGTTGCTGGGGCCGCGTTAACCGTAGCAAAACGTTCGCATCTATCAGGACCATCAATCTTGGTCTTGATAAATCATCTCGCGCGAATAAGTTTCTCCTCGAACTGGCGGAATTTTCTCGGAATACTGAGTCAAGGAACTTGCTCCGATATTCTCATTCATAGAAGCGCTTGTCCCGACCATTCCACCCCCAAACCCTGCTCTTCACGCTCCTGGTGCTCACTCTCACCAGTTGCGCCGTCGGTCCGAAATACACAAAGCCGTCCGTCCCCGCGGCTCCCAGCTACAGCGAACAGGCGCCCGCCGGCTTCCGCGAAGCAAACGGTTGGAAACCTGCCCAGCCGAGCGATGCCGCGATCCGGGGCAAATGGTGGGAGCTGTTTCACGATTCGGGCCTGAATGCTCTCGAAGAGCAAGTCGAGCCTGCGAATCAAACGCTCAAAGCCGCCGAAGCGAATCTGAGGCAAGCGCGCGCTGCCATCACCGTGAACCGTTCATCTCTCTTCCCAACCATCACGGCCGCTCCGCAGATCACTGCCCAGCACACATCTGCGAACCGGCTCGTCGGCCTCGGCGCAAGAACCGGTGGAGATTTCATCCTTCCCCTCGATCTCTCCTATGAAGTCGATCTTTGGGGCCGCATCCGGCGTAACATCACAGCCGCCCGCGAGCAATTTCAGGCTTCCGCCGCCGATCTCGAAAATGCGAAACTCTCTCTGCACGCCGAAGTCGGTACCGACTACTTCGAAGCGCGCAGCCTCGATGCACAAAAGCAGCTCCTCGACAACACAGTCGCCGCATACAGGCGGGCATTGCAGCTCACGCGCAATCGTTTCGAGGGCGGAATCGCATCAAAAGCCGAAGTCGCCCAGGCGCAAACGCAGCTCAGCACCACCGAAGCGCAGGAGATTGACGTAAGTGTTGCTCGCGCTCAGTATGAGCACGCTCTAGCGGTGCTGGTGGGCAAGACACCGGAATCCTTCAAACTTTTGCCCAAGCCGCTCGAAGAAGCTCCTCCTCCGGTCCCGATCGGTGTGCCCTCTCAGCTCCTTGAACGCCGTCCCGATATCGCGGCCGCAGAGCGCCGCATGGCCGCCGCCAACGAACAAATCGGCATCGCGCGCATCGCGTTTTTCCCGCAGCTCTTGATCAGCGCAAGCGGAGGGCTCGAAGGTTCTAGCATCGTGAACTGGTTCAATTGGCCGAGCCGGTTCTGGGCGGTCGGTCCGCAGATGCTCGAGACCCTCTTCGATGCGGGCCGGCGGCGCGCTCAAGTCGAACAGGCGCAGGCAGCCTATGATGCTACAGTCGCCACCTACCGCCAGACGGCCCTTTCCGCGTTCCAGGAAGTTGAGGATAACCTATCAACGTTGCGGATTTTGGAGCAGGAACTCGCCAAGCAGCGCGAGGCCACGGCCTCAGCCGAAAACTCGCTCGAGCTTTCGGTCAATCGCTACAAAGGCGGCTTGGTCACATATCTCGAAGTCGTGACGGCTCAAAGCATTGCCTTATCGAACGAGCGCACGGAAGTCGATTTGTTACGTCGTCGCATGGATGCAACCGTGTTGTTAGTGAAGGCACTCGGCGGCGGCTGGGAGACCTCGAAGCTGCCTCAAAGCTGATCGAGTTCGTTTCGCAAAAAACGGCCGGATTTGGGTTTCGTTCCGTGCTTTCGCCCTATTCGCGCCCGTCGTCCCCGCGATAGCGAGCCAAAATCTCCGGCAACCTGGCCGAAAAAGCCGATCGCGGCATCACGGAATCACAGCCTTTCTCCTCGGCCGCGCGTTTCAGTTCGACCTGCACGTGCGACATATACCCCAGCAGCGGCACGGTCGCCGTTGCCGCGTCGCCTTTCAGCTTCGAAATGACCTCTAGCGCGTTCACCGCCTTATCGTTCAAATCGAGAATCACTACCGCCGGATGCTGCCGGGCTTCCGCGATCGCCTGGTCCTCCGATTTCGCGAATACCGCCTCCAGCCCAGCGCGCTTCGCGGCATCCTGGATCTTCACCGTAAACATCAAATCGCTCAATACCGCTATGATCTTCTTCTGATTGGGCATCGAATCTGTATCCAAATAATCCCCACCAGATTCTATCTTTCAAGGTTGATAGGATAAGCGCACGGAGAGAGTATGAGTGTTCTCGTTCAGCCCTTGCCAGAGGTCAATCCCCTCCAAGATCAGCTCCGGTTTGATCGCCGCGTTCCGCCGTGCGCAATCGTGATTTTCGGCGCTAGCGGCGATCTCTCGAAAAGAAAACTGCTTCCTTCGCTGTACCGGCTCTTTTACGAGCGCCGCATTTCACAAAATTTTGGGGTAATCGGCAATTCTCGCACACCCATGTCCGACGATCAGTTTCGAGATCGCATGAAGGAATCCGTCTCGAAATTTCTCGAGGACGCGCCTTTTGATGAAGCGGTTTGGGATTCTTTCGCGCAATGCCTGTTCTACGTGCCGGGCGACCTCAATAGCCCGGCCGCTTACGACGCGATTCGCAAAAAACTGGATCAGGTCGAGCAATCGCATCAGACAGCGGGCAATGTCGTCTTCTATCTATCGACACAGCCCAGCTACTATGCCGAAGTGGTCGAGCAGCTCGGCGCGCACGGGCTCCAGCACGGAAACGGCTGGCGCCGCGTCATTATCGAAAAACCGTTCGGCCACGATCTCGAGAGCGCTCGCAAGCTAAACGAGCAGATTCACCAGGTGCTCGATGAATCTGCTGTCTATCGCATTGATCATTATCTCGGCAAGGAAACGGTACAGAACATTCTCGCCTTCCGGTTCGGTAACGGCATATTCGAGCCGTTGTGGAACCGCCGGTATATCGATCACGTGCAGATCACCGCCGCCGAGTCAATCGGAGTTGAAGGCCGCGGCGCTTATTATCAGGAAGCCGGCGCGCTGCGCGACATGATCCAAAATCACTTAAGCCAGGTCATGGCGACCGTGACGATGGAGCCGCCCATAGTCTTCGACGCCGATAATGTGCGTGATGAACGCGCCAAGCTTCTCCGCGCAGTTCGCATCATGAATCCAGAGGAAGTGCATAAATTCGCAGTAGCCGGTCAGTATGGGCCAGCAATTGTCGGAGGTCAGCAATTGCCCGGATTCCGCCAGGAGCCAGGCGTCGATCCCAACTCTCAGACAGATACATACGCGGCAGTCACATTCTTCATTGATAACTGGCGCTGGGCGGGTGTGCCGTTCTACATCCGCACTGGAAAGCGGATGCCCAAACGTGTAACAGATATCGCCATTCAATTCCATGCGCCGCCGCTACCGCTTTTCAAACAGCAGACGAAGACCGGGCTTCTGCCGCCCCGGCCCAATCTTCTGATCCTACGAATTCAGCCGGAAGAAGGCATTTCGCTGCGTTTCCTATCGAAGAGTCCGGGCAGCGGAATGCGCGTCCGCCCCGTCTCGATGGATTTCAATTATGGTTCCAGCTTTGGCGAGCGCTCGCCTACGGCGTACGAAACGCTCTTAGTGGACGCAATGGTCGGCGATGCAACGCTCTACACGCGCCAAGACATGGTTGAAGCGAGCTGGCAGATTGTTCAACCAATCCTCGATCTATGGGCGCATGAGAAATTCGATTTTCCGAATTATCCGGCCGGCTCCTGGGGTCCGAAAGCTTCGGATGAGATGCTCGCGCGGCAAGGCCATACGTGGAGGATTCCATGAGCACCGCCATTATTCATCCAGCGCAGCCGGAACAAATTCTCAAGGCGCTCACCAAAGTCTGGACTTCTGTCGGTCAGGAACAAAAACAGCAGGGCAAGCCTACTGTTCTTCGCGCTTCTTCCATGACGCTGATTGTTGCGACCGATGAGCAGGACGGCGGATTTTCAGCTTCCCAAACGATAGCTGATCTGATGCAATCGCACCCAAGCAGGGGAATTGTTCTTGCCGTGTCCGAGAAAGCTGAGAGAGATCTTGAAGCTCGTGTCCTGGCCCAATGCTGGAAACCCTTTGGAAAAGCGGAACAAATCTGTTGTGAACAGATTGAGATTACGTCCGCGCCTGCTAGCTGGCCCAATATAGGCCCGACTGTCATCGGCATCATTCCTGCGGATCTTCCGGTCATATTGTGGTGCCGTCATCGTGCGGCATTGAAACCGTCTGCGGGGCCCGATCAGAAAGCCGGGCTCGAAGCCGTTATGAATTTGTCGAGCAAGGTGATCGTCGACAGTAAAGACGAGGATCCATCCGGCGCGTTGGGCATTCTCGGAGAATGGCGCGCGCGAGGCCGGGTGGTTGCGGATCTCGAGTGGACTCGGCTAACGCGGTGGCGCGAGCCGATTGCTCACCTATTCGACAACCCTGCTGCAGGGAATGGTCTTTCAAACTTCAATGCAATCGAAATCGCGTACACCGGAGAAAAGCCGTCCTCATCCGTTCTGTACATGGCTGGATGGCTCTCTGCACCCTATCGAGCAAACGTACTGGTCATTAACACCAAAGGTCCCGCCCCAGGGCTGAAGCGTATCCGCATGCGCTCGAAGTCAGAGATGATCGAGCTTGATCGCACGAGCTGCGACTGCATGACGCTGCGCAGCAGCAACGGACGAGAGCGGCAATACAGCTTTAACGAAGCGAGTCTTTATACACTTCTGAACGAGGAGCTATCCATACTCGGGCCGGACCCAGCTTTTGATTTAGCTTTTACGCGTGCGCAGGAGTTTGTGTTTTGAGTACCGCGGCCAGGCAGCAACGACACATAGAGAACGATGCGCAAGGCGTAGCGGACGCGTGCGCGCGATACATCCTCGATGCGCTTTCGGATACGTTGAAATCGCAGCCGCGCGCCACGATTGCAATCTCAGGAGGCAGCTCGCCCCGCTTGCTTTTCTCGATTATGGGTAAGTCGGGCTTCGATTGGTCCCAGGTTCATTTCTTCTGGGTCGATGAGCGTTGCGTGCCTCCAACCGACAATCAGAGCAATTTCAAGCTTGCCAATGATGCGCTACTTCTCCCGGCCCGCGTGTCGAAGAACAACATACATCGGGTTCACGGCGAGTTGATTCCGGACGAAGCCGCGTCCCGATATATCGAAGAAATCGAGCAGTTCTTCTCACTCGGCGAGCATCAACTGCCAGTCTTCGATCTCGTCCATCGGGGCCTCGGGCCGGACGCTCACACGGCGAGCCTGTTTCCGGGCGAGCCTTTGATTGATAATCGGACTGGCATCGCGGCTGCTGTGTGGGTTGAAAAAATGAAGAGCCACCGTGTGACTCTTCTGCCGGGGGTTTTACTTGCTGCGCGCCGCACCGTGATGCAAGTCTCAGGTGAAGATAAAGCAGAGGCTGTGCACAAAGTCCTCGAGGGTCTCGAAGATATGCACAAATACCCCGGCCAGATTGCGACGCGAGGTTCCGATAAAGCCGTTTGGTTTCTGGATAAAGCCGCTGCGGCGAAGCTTTAGATATTTAGGCATCACGCTTTGCCTGCTTTGGGCGCCTTACGCGTGTGCTCAGCAGGCCTTCAACAGGCTGCTGTTTGCAGGTGATGTGATGTTCTGCCGCGATGTACGGCGGCAGATATTGGCCGCGCATGATCCGGCTTTGCCATTTCGCAAAATTGCCCCGCTGATGTGCGCCGCCGACATCGCCTTTATAAATTTAGAATCGCCGTTTTCAGATCGTGGCCCATATTACGAACACGGATTGATCTTCCATGCTCCGCCTGCGGCGATTGAAGGGCTGAGGCTAGCGGGAGTGGCAATCGCCTCCACAGCTAACAATCACTCACGGGATTGCGGCCCGCACGGAATTGAGTTCACGGTTGAATGGCTGCGTTCGCACGGGATCTCGCCGTTAGGCAGTGGCGAATCCGAATCCGTGGCGCACGAAGGCGTCGTGCTGACGCGCCACGGTGTGCGATTTGGTTTCCTCGGCTACACATTCGATCAGCAAAATGGCAACTGGCACGACATTGACAAGCGAATTGCGATGGCGGATGTTTCAGCGATGCAGCGCGACGTCTCCGCACTCCGAAAGCGCGCGGATGTCGTGATCGTGTCGATGCATCACGGCGTCGAGTACATGCCCAAGCCCACGCAGGCTCAAATTGAGTTCGCGCATGCGGCCATTGACGCCGGAGCCACACTCGTCATCGGCCATCACCCGCACGTGATCCAAAAAATGGAGGAGTATCGCGGGGGCGTGATCTTCTATTCGCTAGGAAATTGTGTTTTTGATCAGTATCAGCGCAAAGAAACGCAGCATGGCGAGATTGCCGAGGTTTCCTTTCTTGGCTCAACTATTCTCGCCACGCACGTTATGGCGATCGCGATTACTCCAACGGGGCCGGAGCTTGAGTTACCCTCCGGCGGCTCGCTCGACATGCCCGCCGAATTTGTAACGCATCGCTGAAAGGATTTTTTCGGCGAAGGTGTGGTCTTTTCGCGAACGGAAACGTGTGAAAAGCGCTGAGGCCAGAACTTCGACCGGAATTGCCTGCTCAATCGCGGCATTAATGGTCCAGCGTCCTTCGCCTGAATCTTCGACAAAGCCACTGAAATTCGAAAGATCGGGATTTTCCGCGAGTGCCATCGCTGTAAGATCGAGCAGCCACGATCCCACAACGCTTCCACGCCGCCATACTTCGGCGATATCCGCGACGTTCAACTTGTAGCGTTCGTTTTCCGGGAGTTCTTCTGAATCCTTGTGCGCCATCAGATCGAAACCCTCGGCATAGGCTTGCATAATCCCGTACTCGATGCCGTTGTGCACCATCTTCACGAAGTGTCCAGCTCCCGGCGGCCCGCAGTGGAGATATCCGTATTCGGCTGTGGAGTTGAGCTTTTCACGGCCGGGGGTGCGCGGAATGTCCCCAATGCCGGGCGCTAGAGTTTTGAAGATTGGTTCCAAGGTCTTGAACGCATCGGGATGCGCGCCGATCATCAAGCAATAGCCTCGCTCGACGCCCCAAACTCCGCCGCTAGTACCTGCATCGACATAATGAATTTTGCGCTGCGAAAGGTCCGCGGCCCGGCGGATGTCATCTTTGTAAAAACTGTTTCCGCCGTCGATGATGATGTCCCCCGGTTCCATGGCGGCTGCGAGACTTTGAACAGTGTTTTCTGTTGCTTTCCCGGCAGGCACCATAACCCAAACGGCGCGCGGTTTCGAGAGCTTCTTGACCAGATCCTCCAGTGATAGCGCTCCTTGCGCCCCTTCAGCCGAGACCTTCTGTACGTTCGCGGTGTTCAGATCGAAGACCGCTAGCTGATGACCGCCTTTCATCAGACGCCGCGTCATGTTCGCGCCCATTCGGCCAAGACCAACAAGGCCAAGTTGCATCTTCGTTTCCTCCCCTGATAGCTTACCGGATGTGATGACCCGAATCGGCGCACTATTTTGGCTGGGCTTCTGCTTGGTTATGGGGGCCTGCAACCGGAGTCACACCAAGAAAGTAATTGCGGTGATTCCCAAAGCAAGCGCTGACCTTTTTTGGCAGAGCGTCCATGCGGGCGCGGTTAAAGGCGCATGGGAGAACAAGGTTGGGATTATTTGGAATGGACCTCCGAACGAGACGGACATTGCGGGCGAAATGCAGATTGTGGAAACAATGATCAATCGCCAAGTGGATGCGATTGCATTGGCGCCTTCGGATAGATCAGCTTTCAAAATTGTTGTCGACCGGGCTACAGCCGCCGGTATTCCGGTCATTATTTATGACTCGGGTGTGGATACAGACAAATATGCGACGTTCGTTGCGACAGATAACTATGCCGCGGGCGAGCTAGGCGCCGACCGAATGGGTAAGGTTTTGAAAGGCAAGGGAAGAATTGTAATGGTGAAGACGACACCGGGCGGCGCTTCAACGACGGCTAGGGAAAGCGGCTTCAGACATGAGCTCGACGAAAAGTTTCCCGGAATCCAGATCCTGGATGAGCGATTCGGCATGGCGAGTATCGCTCAGTCGCTTGCGGTTACTGAAAATATGCTTACTGCCCATCCAGACCTGAGTGGAATCTTCTGCTCGAATGAGTCTGGAACCGCTGGTGCCGTTCAAGCGCTCAAAGGAGGAGGTACGAGCGTAAAGTTAGTTGGATTCGATTTCAGTCCAATGTTACTCAATGAGGTTGAAGCCGGCTTAATAGATTCGCTCGTGATCCAAGATCCCTTCAGGATGGGAGAAACAGCCGTCATTGAAGCAGTGAAAGCAATGCGCGGCGAGAAAACTCCAAAGACGCTTTTTTTGGCGCCCCGCATAGTCGATATAGAAAACCTCAAAAATCCCGACATTCAGACTCAAGTACATCCAGACTTAAGAAAGTATCTGGGTGCTCCGGGCTCTTAATGCCGATAGTAAGCGACTAGAGAGTCACCCGTTTGAGGCATCGCCATTTGCGTGAACGTGATTGTCGAACCGCTCAAGGTATAGTCGCCGTTCTGCTGAAGTAATAAGCCGTTTTTATAAAGCTTTAGGTCAAGCACCGGATTCGGAGTTGCGCTTAAAGTAAACGTTGGGTTGGTGCCATTGATAGCTCCCCCTGGGGTTTCATCATCAGAGAATGTTGCCGTCTGGCCGGTTCCAGCCATACGATAGAACGCCTGAATGATATCGGACGACTTCGGAACATTGCCGTTTAGAAATGTAATTGTGTTTCCTGAAAGCGAAAAATCGACTCCGAACATCTGCGCGAGCCCGTTCCGATAAATCTCAAGGCTCACGGGCGGCGCCGGACTCGCAGCTAATGTGAAAACTGCGTTGGTTCCGTTCTTTGTTCCGGCTGGAACCTCCGCATCTGAGAAATTCGCAGTGGTTGTACCTGCAGTAATCGCGTTCAGCTGATTGCTAAGACTACTGACCGTTGCCCCGAGGGTGGACACCGTATTACTCAGCCCCGTCATATTGGTTGAAAGCCCGGAGACGGTGCTACTGACTCCGGCCACCGTATTGCCCAGACCGCTCACAGTCGTATTCAGGCCAGAGACCGTGTTGCTGATCGAGTTCACGTTGTTTCCGAGTCCCGAAAGAGTTGTGTTGAAGCTGTTTACGGTGGTATTAAGAGTCGCGATCGAGCTTGTATCGCCGCTAACCGTGCTGCTCAGAGTGTTGGTTGTGGTAGTGAGGCCGGTAATTGAGCTATTTATCGCGGCCAGCGTGGAACTGAGGTTCGCGACGTCACTTATGTTGATCGGCAATGTGATGCCGCCCGACCCGCCACCGGAGCCGCCATTGGAGCCAGAGAGTGAAGATGACGTTCGAATCTGACTCAAGGTAACCGGAGTAGTGCTGGGCGGCACTGACCAGGTTTCGGTCCAAGTCACCAGGCCATTGCTGCTATTATAAACGGCTTGATAGTAAGAGCCCGGTGATGCAGTCGTTGAAGGAACCAACAGAACTGACAGAGCGCCGTTGTAGATTTGCGCCGAGGTGCTTTGTGGGGCCGTATTTCCAGGACTTGTGAAGCCGTTGAACGTAATCACCACAGTGCCGTTAAAGGGCGAGCCGTCGGGATTCGTGACCGTATCTTGCACTTGAGTAAGATTCGATTGCGGGAACGCGCAATATGCAAAAAGAGCCACACACACGGTAATTAGGAAGAACGGTCGGAGCAGTCTCAGCATGATGCCTCGGGTGAAAATTCGCCCTCTCGTTGGGCGATTTCAGTCAAGCATGGGAGCCTGAATCACTGTTTGCAACTGAAGCAGGAAAGGGGATTCAAATTCCCGATAAGTATCTGGCGTGTTTTGGGTTGTGAGGTTCTAGAAAATTCTTGCCAACGCTGTGAACGGGTGAAGTGCGTGCGGCTAGACTTGGATTTTCGCTGGTTAAATCAGCCTACCACCAGAGACATCGATTCGCTCAGCATTGAGATACGGCTGCAAGGCGGAAGGGACGAGCACGCTGCCGTCTGCTTGCTGGTAATTTTCGACAATCGCAACCCAAGTACGGCCAACTGCGAGTCCGCTCCCGTTGAGTGTGTGCACGAACTCTGGCTTTGCCTTGCCGGTTTTTGAACGGATCTCTGCGCGCCGAGCCTGAAACGCCTCGAAATTGGAGCACGACGAAATTTCCTTATAGGCGCTTTGACCGGGCAGCCAGACTTCAATATCGTATGTCTTTGCCGCGCTGAATCCCGTGTCGCCGGTGCACAGCACTACGGTGCGGAATGGAAGGATTAAACGGCGCAAGACTTCTTCTGCGTCTCTAGTAAGCTTCTCGTGCTCTGCGTAGCTTTGTTCAGGCCGCGTGAACTTTACTAATTCAACTTTTTGAAACTGATGTTGCCGGATGATCCCTCTGACATCACGTCCGTATGACCCTGCTTCACTACGGAAACAGGGTGTATATGCGCAAAGGGAAATTGGAAGCGCGTCGCTGTTCAGAGTTTCGCTTCTGAACAGATTAGTAACTGGGACTTCGGCAGTAGGCGCTAGCCAGAGATCGTGGGCTTCACACTTAAATGAGTCTGCGCCGAATTTTGGCAACTGACCGGTACCGTAGAGGCTCGCGGAATTGATCAGAAAAGGCGGCAAGACCTCCTGGTATCCATGCTCTTTTGTGTGTAAGTCGAGCATGAAGTTGATTAAGGCGCGCTCCAACCGCGCACCGAGGCCCCAGTATACGGCAAAACGGGCACCGGCTACCTTTGCCGCGCGTTCAAGATCAAGAATGCCCAGACTGGGTCCGAGGTCCCAATGCGCTTTCGGAACAAACGAAAACTCCGGCGGGATGCCCCATCGCCGGATTTCCACGTTGTCGTGCTCACTGGTGCCAACAGGCACGCTCTCGTGCGGCAGATTCGGAATCCGCGAGAGAAAGTCGTGGAACTCCGAATCGAGCTTCGCGACGGCTTCATCCAGTTGCGCGATTTTTTCACCGATTCCGCGGACTTGTTGTTGTTGGCCGGCAGTGTCGGCGCCTGACTGGCGAAGCTTTCCGATAGCAGCCGTCGCTCGGTTGCGCTCCGCTTTCAGTTGCTCACTCTCTGTCACGCACTGCCGTCTGCGCTCATCAAGCTCACGAAAAGCGTCGATATCGAGCGCATATCCTCGCGTCGCCAGCCGCTCTCGAACGAGATCCAAGTTATTGCGAAAGAAAGTGAGATCGTGCATCCCCAAAGACTCTACGCGCCCGCAAAGGCGGTTCTAGGAACGCTCTTCGAGAGGCGTCCACTTCTGACCATCAGGGACGCCGGTATAATCGGCTCTCGGCCGAATTAATCGATTGTTTCTGTATTGCTCGAGCGTGTGAGCCGTCCATCCTGCCATGCGGCTGACAGCAAAAATCGGCGTGAACAGATCGACCGGAATACCTAGGGAGTAGTAAGTAGATGCCGAGTAAAAGTCCACATTCGCGTTCAAATTCTTAAGATCGTGGACCGTTTGCTCCACCCGAGCGGATTTCTCATACAGGTCGGTGTGACCCGTGCGCTTGCCGAGCTCCTCGCTCATCCTTTTAAGGTGAATCGCGCGGGGATCGAGGACGCGATAGACGCGATGCCCGAAGCCTGCGATCTTGACCTTCTTATCGAGATCGTTCTTGGCTTTTTCGGCGGCATCGGCGGGCGATTTCGTAGAAAGCAGCATGCGAATGACGTTCTCATTTGCACCGCCGTGCAACGGGCCTTTCAATGCACCAATCGCTGAAGTAATAGCAGAATAGATGTCGGATAGTGTAGCGGCGGTCACGCGAGCAGCAAATGTGGATGCGTTCAGCTCGTGATCAGCGTGGAGAATGAGCGCCACATCGAAGACTCGTTCCATGACATCATCGGGCTTCTTTCCGCTAAGAGTCGCAAGGAAATTCGCGGCATAACCGAGGCCCGGATCGCCGGGTATTACTTCTTTCCCGTTGCGAAGCCGGTCGAAACTGGTGACAATCGTGGCGACTCGCGCCATCAGCTTGACGGCTTTTTGCACATTCGCCCGCTCGGAGTTGTCCCCCGCTAAAGCGTCGTGCAAGCTGAGCATGGAGACCGCAGTGCGTAGCACATCCATCGGCGGACTGCCCTTAGGGACGTTCCTCAAAAACGCTGTTACTTCGTGCGGCAAATCGCGCTCGGCGACCAGTGAGGATTTGAGTTCCGATAATTCACGCCGGTTTGGCAGCTTTCCGTTCCATAGAAGATAAATGACCTCCTCGAAGCTAGCGTTCTCGGCTAAGGTGTGAATGCTATAGCCGAAATAGCTCAATATGCCGCGGTTGCCATCGATGAAACAAATTTTCGAAGTAGTGGCAACTACGCCCTCGAGACCTGCACCTGCTGCCGGCATGAAGTTGTGGTATCTCTCCGTTTTTGATTCTATATAACTCTCGCGTTAACGCGGGCGTGTCCGGACCACAACTCGACAAGCGATCTGGCAACCGGCTGGCCTTTTGCTGTTACTATGAAATCGGCGTTCGGGGCGCATCCAGTCCGCGGAAAGGGCCGTGCCCACCCACCGCTGTTATTTCGAAGGTACGAGCTTCTTTCAGCCTGATCAGGGCGGACTCCAGGCAAGCGTGAAAGGAGATTCGTATGCAAGCCAGACCGCTCCCCCCTCGCCCGAACCTGGAGCATTACAAGAAAGACGCAAAGGATCTCCTGAAGGCCTGCGCCTTGGCCAACCCGTATGCTATCCAAGAATGGGCTGAACGATGGTTTGATCGGTGCGCAGCCCAATCGGTAGAGACCGAGGGGCGCTTAAGAGGTGTTCCCGTAACTCCGAAGTTGCGTGCGTCAGTGCGGCATCAAGAGATCGAGCGCATCGAGAAGAAGATTCAGGCAAGCAAGCTTTCGAAGCCCCGTCCCGTGCTTGCCGATGCACAATTCTTTATCGCCCGGGAACACGGATTCGAGAGCTGGCCGAGCTTTGCCAAGCAGATCCAAACGATTCAAAGAGCGAATTCCAAGGAAGCGAGCTTCGAGGCAGCAGCGGACGCAATCACTTCGGGCGACATTCAAGGATTGAAGCTACTGCTTCGCGATCAACCAGAGTTAGTCCGTATGCGCTCGTTGCGGAAACATCGGGCGCCTTTGCTGCATTATGTTGCGGCCAATGGCATTGAGGACTTCCGCCAGAAGACACCAAACAACATTGTCGAAATCGCAGAACTGTTACTGGATGCGGGCGGCGAGGTAGACGCTGAATCGGATGTCTACAGCGGCGGCTGCACCGCACTTGGATTGGTTGCAACCAGCGTTCACCCTGAGCGCGCCGGGGTGCAAGAAGCGCTAATGCAGATCCTTCTTGAGCGCGGCGCGGTGATTGATAAGCCCTGCGCGGCGGGTAACCGGCACACCGTCATCGAGGGTTGTCTGGCGAATGGCCGGGCCAGAGCCGCCCAGTTTCTCGCCTCCCGCGGCGTCCGGCTCAATCTGGAAACGGCCGCGGGCGCCGGAAGAGCTGATATCGTCAAAACCTTCTTTCAAGAGGACGGCAGGCTTGAGCCAACCGCGAGCAAACAGCAGCTACAGCGCGGGTTTCTGTGGGCTTGTATGTACGGCTGGCATGAGGTTGTGGAGTTTCCTGGCCCATGGTGCGGACGTTCGCGACCAAGCCGACCTTGGCGGGACCGGCTTGCACTGGGCGGCGGCCGGCGGCCACGTCAGCATCGTCCAGTTATTGATCAGACGCGGCGCTCCGCTGGAAGAAGTCAACCGGTGGGGCGGAACGGTTCTGGAACATGCCGGGTGGGCTTTCGCCAATGGCGGCCCTGCCAACGACTACTTGTCAGTATTCGAAGTGCTGTTGGCGGCTGGCGCCAAGGTTGGGGATGGATGGTTGGCATGGCTGGAGCAGCAGAGCGGGCGGCTTGGCGCCCCCGAGACTCGTCTTCGAGAAGTGCTACGCCGGTACGGAGCGGTGACATGAACTTACAACAACTGCTCGGTCTGTTCAGCGTTCTGATCGAAGACTAGGAATCGAGCCATTATTTGCTGTTCGCAATGCGGATAGCACCCCATAACTTGTCCTCCCCGTTTGGGTTAGTACTCGAACCGGACCCACACTTAAACGCGGCTTGGAAGAATTTCAATCTCAGGAGATAATGCGGATGGTGGCTACCCAGACCCAGTCTCCACAAGCTTCTATTGAACCTTCAGTTGCTCTACCGGGCGAGCTTGATCGCGAAGCACTGATTCGCGCGTTTCGCATCATGTATCTGGCGCGCTCGCTGGATGACCGGGAGATTTTGCTGAAACGGCAGAACCGGATTTTTTTTCAGATCAGCGGCGCTGGGCACGAGGCCGTGGGTGTTGCGGCGGGCATGGTGCTACACGCTGGACGGGATTGGATTTTCTCCTACTATCGTGATCGTGCGCTCGCATTGACACTAGGCATGACGGCTGAAGATATGTTGCTGCAAGCAGTCGGGGCGGCGCGGGACCCGAGCTCTGGAGGCCGCCAGATGCCGTCGCATTGGTCCTCGGCGTCGCTGCGAATCGTCACAGGCTCTTCGCCAACAGGGACGCAATTTCTGCAAGCTGCCGGTTGCGCGCAAGGAAAAAATTATCTCGATCCTAATTCGGACGAAATTACGCTCGTGTGTTCCGGCGAAGGCGCTACGAGTGAGGGCGAATTTTGGGAGACCGTGAATATAGCCTGCCTGGAGCGCCTGCCTTTACTCATTCTGGTCGAGGATAACGGGTATGCAATCTCTGTACCGGTGGAGCGCCAAACGGCGGGTGGAAATGTAGCGCGCTTGCTCGAAGGCTTTCCGGGACTATTCCGGATGGAAGTCGACGGCACAAATTTTATTGAGTCATTCCGCGCGTTGACGCAAGCTGCCGATTATTGCCGGAGTGGATACGGGCCGGCCCTAGTGCATGCTTCCGTTATCCGTCCGTATTCGCATTCACTATCGGACGACGAGCGCCTGTATAAGCCGCAAGCCGAGCGCGAGCAGGAGGCGGCTCGGGATCCACTCAGAACGTATCCGGAATTTCTTTTCCGGGAAGGATTGCTGGATAAGCACGGTCTCGAACGGATGACTCGGGAGATTGATCGCGAGGTTGCCGAGATTACAGACCGCGTACTTCGCGAAGCGCCGCCACCCCAGGGTTCGGCTCTCACGCACTTGTATTCCGACAAGGTCGATCCGGCCTCGGACGCTTTCGATGCGCAGCCTCGGTTCAAAGGCGAGCCTCGCACGATGATCGATTCGATCAATCAAACGCTGCACGAGGAGATGACGCGCGATGAACGTATTGTTGTATTCGGTGAGGATGTCGCTGATTGCAGCCGCGAGCAGTATCTGTCTGAAGTGAAAGGTAAAGGTGGTGTGTTCAAAGCGACCGCCAATTTGCAGCGGCAGTTCGGGGCGAAGCGTTGCTTCAACACACCGCTCGCAGAGGCGGGAATCGTGGGCCGCGCCATTGGGCTCGCTGTGCGCGGACTGAGGCCGATAGCGGAAATTCAGTTTTTCGATTACATCTGGCCTGCAATGATGCAGCTCCGCGATGAGCTCGCGACCATCCGGTGGCGGTCAAATGGCGGGTTTTCTTGTCCGGTTGTGGCTCGTGTTCCAATTGGCGGCTATCTCACCGGCGGCGCGATTTACCACAGCCAGTGCGGCGAGGTGACGTTTACACATATTCCAGGTCTGCGAGTTGTGTTTCCTTCGAACGCGTTGGATGCCTGTGGCCTATTGCGTACGGCGATTCGGTGTGACGACCCGGTGCTCTTCCTGGAGCACAAGAAGCTCTATCGCGAGCCGTACAACCGCGCTCCGCATCCAGGCCCCGATTTCACGATTCCGTTTGGAAAGGCGAAGACGGTGAAACCAGGCGAAACGCTGACGATTATCACGTATGGCGCGCTGGTGCAGAAATCGCTCCAGGCGGCATTACAGATTGAGCAGCGGCATCCTGATGCGTCGGTAGAGATCATCGACCTGCGAAGCTTGTCTCCCTACGATTGGGATGCGATTTGCGCATCAGTCAAAAAGACCAATCGTGTACTGATCGCGTATGAGGATACGCTGTCCTGGGGCTATGGCGCCGAAATCGCCGCGCGAATTGCGGACGAGCTGTTTACAGAACTCGATGCTCCGGTCCGCCGCGTGGCTGCACTCGACACGTGGGTGGGGTACAACCCACAACTGGAATATGAGATTCTGCCGCAGATCGAAGATCTTGTTCGCGAGGGCGAGAATCTCCTACGCTTTTGACGTGTCGCTCTACCAATCGATCTGGGCCGGGAAGAACTCCGCGACCAAGTCTTCGTAATACGGCCTAAGCTCTTTGAAATTGGGCCGCTCGGCGCTTTTGGAATACAGATCGTAGGGATTGAATTTTTTCACCCACTCAAACATTCGCTCATCTTGTTCGTTCATCAGGTGACGGTAAGCGCCGTGTTTGTGGGCGGCGTAAAAGGAGTGATACCGGAGCATGTATTGCGCCGGCTCCGGAAGATAATTCTTCGTGACGTGGAAAATGTACTCGTCATGTCCCCACGACATGTAGACCTGATCCAATCCGCAGCGTGGCGCATAAATTCCGTAAAGCGTTTGATATTGGGGCATCTTGCTGTCCGGGTTGGCTGCGAAAAATTCTGGAAATACAATCTGGTCTGAATGCGCGCAGCCCACAGGAAAGGTATCGCCTACCACGGACCATTGCGGTTCGCCATAGAGGCACAATACTTTTCCCAAATCGTGTATGAAACCGGCGAGGACGAACCAACGCGGATGGCCGTCCCGGCGAATTGCTTCGGAGGTTTGCAATAAGTGCTCTATTTGGGAGAGGTCGGTATCGGGATCGCTATCATCGACGAGAGTGTTTAGGTACTCGGCTACTTCCCAGATGCTTTTCTTGCCACGGCTGAGCTTCAGGAATTCGGCTCTCCTCTCGAGCACAAAATCCAGTGTTTGATGTGTGTGGTTCTGGCGATAGAACTCCGTCACGCCAGGATTCGCTTCGGCAGAGTAACTTCGGAAATCGTCTTCCGATTTGCCTTCACGATAACGGGAAGCGACGAAATCGTCCCATTCGTCGAGATTTTCTAAGGGCCCGTTTCCCAGTGTGCGCAGACTTTGCATAGGCGCGTAGAGTAGTGGTCCTCTTAAGTTTACAGGCAAATCAGGTGGAGCGCACATTGACGGGCTGACCTCGGATGGCCATCAGCACGAGCGCACTCAGGATGGGAGGCAAGGTTACGAGCCAAATCACTTGGTTATAGAGCGCGTGATCCGACAGGTACCCGATTAGGGGCGAGATTACGGTTTGAAGAAGTCCGTAAGCGCAGGTGAGCGCGGCAACGGCAAGTCCAGAGCGAGCAGGGCCGAATAGATCAATGGGGAGCGCATAAATATTGACGCTGCCCGCGAGGGCGAAAAAGAAACTGATTGAAATCACGGCAGTCGCCCAACGTGCATCGGGCGCGAGCGGAAGAGAAAGCGTCATCAGCGAGCCCAGCGCGCTGGCCCAGACTGCTTTTTGGCGCGCGGGTATCGCCGCGATCCCACGCTTCATCCATTTCAGCGACATCCAGCCCCCAAAAAAACCGCCGAGATTTGAGATCAGCGGCGGTATCCAGACGTATTTCGCGGATTCTTGCAAGGTCAGCCGATGAACTCGCGTGAGGTAAAGCGTGGTCCAGTTGGACCATAAGGAATAGCTCCCCATCCAAAGCACATTCGCAACCACAACGGTGAGCAACGCACGATCACGCAACAATGAAAATCCAGGATGCTCGCGTGAGCTGCGGCGGGATTCGCTCGAGCCAAATTGTGGCGGAATTAACCGGCTGGTCGTCAGCCAAATCGGAAGCCACGCAAAGCCGAACAGTCCCGTAATAACGAACGGTGTGCGCCAGGTGTGGGCTCTCGCTACAGAGATCCAGAGCGGCGCAAGTGTCAACCCGAGACTGATGCCGATTTGATTCACTGCAGCTCCGAGTGCCCTCTCTTCGGGCTTCAAGTAAATCCCGTTCAGTTTGCCCGCCGCCGGAACTCCGGCCGATTCGCCAAGTCCTAAAGCGGCTCTGCACACCGTGAGCGAGCCGAGTGCTCGCGTGAACCCCGTACTCACGGCAGCGGCGGACCACCAACTCACCGCGGCGGAGATTCCGCGATTTATGCCGACACGATCGAGAAACCACCCGGCAATAGGTGAGCTGATCGCATATGTAATCGAGAATGCTGAAATCAGAAATCCGAAACCAGTCTGGTTGAAACGCAGATCGCTCATGATGAGCGGAGCGAGTGTGGCTATCAGTTGCCTATCTAGGAAACTCAAGGTGGAGGAAATCACGAATACCCCGAATGCCAGCCAACGCAGTGTATCGGGGCGCTTCATCTCGAAACGTCTATGATCGGGATTGAATTATGCCGAGAGAGGCGAAGGACGACCTCCGAAGACGAAGCTTCATCAGACAAGCTATGTTGTTTGGCGCAGCAGCGCAGCTTGAGGGGTTTATGGAAACTCAAAAGAAGATCCGCGCGGAAGAATCGGCGGGGAGCATTACCGATGTGGGCAGAATCCGGGTAGGTCACTGTACCGATACTCGCAGACCCACCGGCTGCACGGTCGTGATATTCGAGGATGGCGCAGTGGCGGGAGTGGATGTGCGCGGCTCTGCACCGGGAACTCGCGAAACCGATCTGCTGAACCCGATCAATATGGTGCAGCAGGTCAATGCGATTTTGCTCTCGGGAGGAAGCGCGTTTGGACTAGATGCAGCTAGTGGGGTAGCGCGCTATCTCGAAGAGCGGGGCTCAGGGTTTCACATGGGGCCAATTGTCGTACCCATAGTGCCGGCTGCGGTTCTGTTCGATCTAGCTGTCGGCGATCCAAAAGTTCGTCCCAATGCAGACTCCGGCTACGCCGCCTGCAGGGCAGCTTCGGATTCAAATGTAGCCGAAGGAAATGTAGGCGCGGGTGCCGGAGCAACAATCGGGAAACTCTTCGGCATGGAAGCGGCAATGAAATCCGGTATCGGTAACGCGAGCGTTAAGATTCGCGAGACCGGACTGATTGTAGGTGCCATTGTTGCCGTGAATGCAGTTGGAGATGTGTTCGAGGCGAAGACGGGAAAACTGCTTGCGGGCGCGCGCGGTAAGGATGGCAAGACATTCTTAAATACGATGGCTCAGATGGTGCGCGGCCAAAAACAAGAGGCGCGACCTGGCGAAAACTCGACTATTGGGGTCGTTGCCACGAATGCCGCCTTAAATAAGGATCAGGCGACAAAAATTGCCCAGATGGGGCATGACGGACTTGCCCGCACAATCAATCCAGTGCACACGATGTGGGATGGCGATACGATTTTCGTCGCTGGTTCGTCTAGCAGCAAGATACAAGCTGACACGACAACGATCGGCTCAATAGCAGCAGAAGTCGTGGCGCGCGCCGTGGTTCGCGCGGTAATAACTGCGGCCGGGATCCCAGGATATCCAGCTTCGCGCGACTTAATTCATGATCAGCGGTAACGGCTTCCTTGAGGGCGTCTTCTATAGCCGCGCAATCTCGCCGCGAGGTACAGGACGATTATGACGTTGATCACAATTACGGCGATCTTCGCCGGCGTGACGCGTCGAGCGAGCTCATGAATTTCGAGCGGAATGAGGGCGGCTGTTGATATTACGGTGAAGTATTCTGCCCAATGCTTTCGCATGAGCAGCCCGATGCCTTCGGTGAGAAGCAATGCGGCATAGAAGAACGTTCCCACGCTGAGCTCTTTTAACTGTTTCGGGGTAACCGGCAGAATCTTAGCCAACAGCGGATGAATAAACCGATTCTCAGGGTCGACGCGCAAGATCCCAGTCCACTGCGTGATGACATCGGCCATGTTTTTGTGAAGTAGTTTTAAAGCGCCGATCCCAACCGCGACCAGCAAGACGCCTTTTAATAACTTGAATAGTCCGATCAGCAAGATTCCAGCCGGACTGCGTTCGGTTGCGGACCTCTCGCGAGTTGTTAAGGTGGGTGACATACTAGCCCAGAGTGTTGCAGATCCGCGATACGCCTCAGGCCGATGCAATCTGGGCCGCGAAGCCATCCGATGCAGATTGACGCGCGTTCACAACAGCGTTCCGTAGCGTTTAAATGGACTGGTCTGCTTCTTATCTGCCTATCCATAATATATGGGGCATTTCTGACGAAGACTTATTTTTGGGACGGTGTCTTGTCGGCCCTCAACATAGAAGGCGTGCGCTGCGGCGAGCTGCCGTATACGGTTCTGTTTCACCAGAATCATCTTCTATATTCAGCGCTCGGCTATGTCCTATATGATGCGGCGCTCGGCCTTAATCTGCAGATTCGTGCAGTTACAGTTCTGCAGATTTTGAATGTATGTGCGAGCCTCGCAGCTACATGGGTCTTATTCGCTCTTATAAAGCGCTGCACACGATCTCAACGGATCGGGCTTTTTGGCGCTACGCTTTTCGCTTTTGGGGCGACGTGGTGGAAATTTTCAACGGACACCGACACTTACATTTTGGCCGTTCTGTTTCTGGTTCTGGCGGTTTTCTTTGCTTTGGATAGCCCTCCAAGGATTTTCCCAACCGCGGTATGTCATGTCATGGCTATGCTGCTTCATGAGCTTGCTGTTTTCACATATTTTCCGTTACTAGTAAGCATCGCGCTGGAATGTCGTTGGTCGAAAGGGAAAAGATTTTGGACTGCTTGTGCTTACTCAGGAGTTACGGGTGCGTGCGTAACCGCTGCTTACGCAGCGTGTTATTCTTCACAAGACCACGCTGCATATCCATCCTTATTTGCGTGGATAACGAATTATCCGTCGGATTCAGGATTTACTCGCTCCTTTGGGCAGCTTGTAAATGCAAATCTAAGTAGCTTTATAAAGCTGTTTGTTGGAGGAAAGCTCTCTCTAATACGCGATTATTTTTCAGTCACGGTTGGTTTTGCTTTGGCGCTTGCAATCGGGATGTGCATCTATGCAGTAATACTGCTGCGATCGCGTGGCCAGTTTGAAGTCACGTATCGAGATTCCAGAGCCCTCGCGATTTTTTGGGCATGGCTCATTCCTTGCGCGATCTTTCTCGCTTCCTGGGACCCAGGTGTGACCCATCACAAATTGTTCATCTGGCCGGCAATCGTGCTACTTGTTGCGTCCTATCTTGCCTCTAGGAGGAGCCTTCAGCAACACGCGCCGGCTCTTACTGCGCTTGTAATTGCAATGGCTGCATGGAATTTCGGAGCTTTCATCTATCCACATTCCCATGCGAGCGCCGATCCAGTGCTTACGCTCGCCCAAAAGATCGATCGCGAACTGCCCAAGAACGCGATTGTGTATTACCGCGCGCTCGATCCCGACGATTGGTATTTGGACTACTTCGCACCGGGACGGAACTGGCGAAAGGTGTCGGGATCTCACGATTTGAGGAGAATTCGCGAATCGAGCTCAAGCGGCCGACGTGTTTGTCTAGAGACGACTGCGCTTCAGGAGCTCGAGCGAAACTCCACCCAGATTTCTATCCTGCCGATAGATCCTAAGCTGCGCTGGGAGTTGGTAAATAACCGGCACAATGTCCGATTAGAGTGCCTGAAACAATAATCCTGGAATCGTTTATCTGTCGAATCGGAAATTGCGGGCAGAGAAACCCTCGTTTTCGATTTGAATCGTCTCCTGATGACGTAACGCGCCATTTACAAGCACCAAACGATGAGGTCCTGCAGGCAGGCGCAGCGTTGACGGCGTATGTCCATAATCTTTGCCATCGACAAAAATGCTTGCGCCCGGAGGCGACGAAGTAACGATCAGAACACCCACGCTTTTGTTCAACGTCACAAACAAGCTGCTGTCTTGCGGAACTGTAAAAATACGGCGGGCCTCGGTATATCCGTTCAGATCGGCAGTCAAGGTGTGCCGCCCACTTCGCAGACCCAGAGTGCAGGGAGATGTGCACACGTTATCGAATCGATTGTCGACCACAATCTTCGCGCCGGGGGGATCAGTGAGAAGCTCGACATCGCGGGTTGCCGCTTCTGCGGTTGTGTCCGGAGCGGCTTGAGGCGGGGGCGTGGAAGTATGAAGAGAGGTACTATTCGCGGACCGAGCAGGTTCGGTCGTTTTTCTTGCTGGCGCGGGGGAACGAGAACTATCCTGGTGCTGTTTTGGTGGAGCGCTGGATGGATTTGCTGTGCCGGCGTCTTGGGGTGGTGGGCTCACTGGTCCTGATTTCGTATCGAGCACTTGAACAGGCACCTGCGGTGCTGGATTCCATTGCTTGACGAAAACGGCCGCTCCTGCAACCGCGAGAAAAAACGCCAGCAGGAGTAGAAGTTTTTTGCCTGAGGAGGTGCGTCTTTTAGATTCGTCCGGTGCCTCGTCGAAGCCCCTGCGGCGCCGCGAAAGCCGCGGAAGTTCGTAACCAGACGCGTTGGGTGGGGGCGTTAGAAGCGGACCTTCATGCGGCGTAGGCACAGCGCCGGACGCGGAAATGCTGCCATTCGCCGGAGCGACACCAGATAGCTTCTTTTCTTCAGCTACTGTCCTGCCGACCACCACTGGTTCGCGGCTGCCAATCCATTCGGGCAGGCTTTCGAGCTCAACTGACAAGGCATCAATGAACGCTCCGCAAGAGGTGTAACGGTCATTGGCATCCTTGGCCAGCGCGCGTTCGAGAATCCGGCTCACGCTCGCATTCAGCTTGGAATTCGCGAGATGCACTCCCGGTGGATCTTGCTTGCAGATCAGATAGAACAGCGCAGGGAGATTCTCGGCAATAAACGGTTTTGTTCCCGAGAGGATTTCGTAGATGATAACGGCAAGCGAAAATTGATCCGATCTCCCGTCGAGAGGCGTGCCCTGGATTTGCTCAGGCGACATGTAGCTGGGCGTTCCTATCATGGCTCCGCCCTCGGTTATCTGAGGTGAAACTAGTTTTGCGACACCGAAATCGGCGATTTTCGCAAGCGGCTCGAACTCAGTTCCTCGCTCAGAAATGATGATGTTCGAGGGTTCCAGGTGACGGTGAACAATGCCTTTGCGGTGCGCGTAGTCGAGAGCATCGCCGATTTGCTTGAAAGATTCGAGCAGCGCCGGATTTTCAGGGAGCGCTTGGATGCGCCGCATCTCTTCGAGAGAAGAACCCTGGACGAATTCCATGAAGATATGAACAGATTGGCCTTCGTCTGCTATGCCGTAAACCGTGACGATATTCGGGTGTGAAAGAAGGGCGGCTGATTGCACCTCGCGGAACAAACGCTCTCGGATTTCTTGCGTGTCGCCAGGAAGCTCGGTGAGGCAAATCGTCTTGATTGCTATGATTCGGCTGTCGGCAGGATCCAGAGCCTTGAACATAGTGCCGGTCGCGCCGCGATGCAGCTCTTCCAAGATCTGATAGCGGCCTACCTGCTTCACGCTACTTCAGTATAGCGGCGGATTTACAGGCTCAATTCAGTCAAAACGCCGCTTGAGAATGGTGAAATGTGCGCGCTTGCTAGGATGATGTTATCCGCGAATGATTCCAGATGCAATTCCAGAAGGTCTCACCTTCGATGATGTGCTTCTACAGCCGGCGCACAGTGAAATTTCTCCTGCGGAAACTGACACCAGCACGCGGCTTACTCGTAATCTTCACCTGAAAATTCCTATTGTGAGCGCAGCCATGGACACGGTTACGGAGTCGCACATGGCAATTGCTTTGTCGCAGCAGGGTGGAATCGGCGTGATTCATCGCAACATGCCCATTGACAAGCAGGCCGAAGAGGTGGATCGCGTGAAGCGCAGCGAAAGCGGCATGATCGTGGATCCGGTAACGATTGAGCCGGAGCGTAGAATTTCCGAAGCGCTGGAGCTCATGAGCCGCTTTAGGATCTCAGGTGTGCCAGTGACGAGCAACGGAAAGCTCGTCGGGATTCTTACGAATCGGGATCTCCGTTTTGAGACCCGCTATGATCTTCCGATCTCCGAGGTAATGACGAAGGAGCATCTCATCACCGTTTCTGTCGGCACGACGCTGGAGGATGCGCAACAGCTCTTGCACAAGCATCGGGTGGAAAAGTTGCTGGTGGTAGACGAAAACTTCGCGCTTAAGGGTCTGATCACTGTCAAAGACATCCAGAAAAGACTAAAGTATCCCAATGCCGCGAAGGATGCGCAGGGGCGGTTGCGCGTAGGCGCAGCAATTGGAGCGACAGGCGATTTTCTCGAGCGCGCGCAGGAACTGGTCCGCAAGAAGGTGGATGTAATTGCGCTCGATTCCGCTCACGGCCATAGCCAGCGAGTGATGAATGCGGTCAAAACCGTAAAACGATCTCTCCCGAACGTTGAGGTTTTAGCGGGAAATGTGGGTTCCTACGAAGGCGCGCGCGACCTGATCGCGCTCGGAGCGGATGGCATTAAAGTCGGAATAGGACCTGGCTCCATCTGCACCACGCGCGTTGTGAGTGGCGCGGGTGTCCCGCAGATTACGGCGATTGCCGAGTGCGCGAGGGCGGCTCGAGATGTCGGCGTCCCGCTGGTCGCCGATGGCGGGATCAAATTTTCGGGCGACATTACCAAGGCGGTCGCGGCGGGCGCAGATGCCGTAATGATTGGCAGCCTTTTCGCCGGGACGGACGAAAGCCCTGGCGAAACGATCCTATATCAGGGGCGGACTTTCAAGAGCTACCGGGGTATGGGCTCCCAAGGCGCGATGTCTCAGGGGAGCTCCGACCGCTACTCCCAGGTTCCCGACGGAAAGCTGGTGCCGGAGGGAATTGAAGGGCGCGTCCCATATAAAGGTCCGCTGGCGGATTTAGCTTATCAATTGGTGGGCGGGCTGCGCGCCGGGATGGGTTATTGCGGTTGCCGGACCATCTCGGAACTTCAGCAAAGGGCCAAATTCCTGCGCGTTACAGTTGCCGGTCTCCGCGAAAGTCACGTGCACGACGTCATCATTACCAAAGAAGCCCCGAATTATCGCCTGGAATAGAAGCCGTTAGCTCGCGAGAGCTAGCGGCCTCAATTTTACATTCGGGATCACGAGCGAAAGCACTTCTTCGACCCGGTCTACAAAGTGAAACTGCATCTCCTGGCGGACATGGTCGGGCAACTCGCGCAAATCCTTTTTGTTTCCTTTCGGCAGGATCACGCGGGTGATACCGGCGCGTCTTGCCGCCAGAACTTTTTCTTTGACGCCGCCGATCGGTAACACCAGGCCAGCCAAAGTCACTTCGCCTGTCATGGCAGTATCGCTGCGCGCCGGCAGACCGGTGAAAAGCGAAGTCATCGCGGTCGTCATCGTGATACCGGCTGAAGGACCGTCTTTCGGAATCGCTCCCGCGGGAACGTGAACGTGAACACCGTTATTCTTAATTACCTCGGGATCGATGCCGAGATCTTCCGCGTGCGCCCAGATGTAACTCTTCGCGATCTTTGCGGACTCCTGCATGACCTCGCCGAGCTGCCCTGTAATTGTCAGGTCTTTTCCGCTTGGCAGCAAGCTGCTCTCGATGTATAAAACATCGCCGCCGGTCTCAGTCCACGCGAGCCCCGTTGCGACACCTGCAGGCATTGCCTTGCGCATCTCCTCGGGCAGGAACATCTCGGGGCCTAGCAAATCACCCAAAATTTCGGGTGTGATAGCAACCTTCTCGGCTTGACCTTCGGCGAAACGTAGCGTAATTTTGCGCGCAACTCGCGCAATGGATCGCTCAAGACGGCGCAGACCAGCTTCGCGCGTGTATCCGGAGATAATCGCATTCAGGCCGGCATCGGTGAACTCCAGTTCTTCTTCGGTCAATCCGGCCATTTTCAATTGCCGCGGAATCAGATAACGCCGCGCGATTTGCAGTTTCTCTTCCGTGCTGTAGCCGGAGAGCCGTAACATCTCCATCCGGTCGAGCAGCGGTTGCGGGATCGTATCGAGCGAGTTTGCCGTCGTGATGAACAGGACTTTCGACAGATCGAAGGCCAGATCGAGATAGTTATCGCGGAAACTCTTGTTTTGTTCCGGATCCAATACTTCGAGCAGCGCCGCAGCCGGGTCGCCACGAAAATCGCGTCCCAGTTTGTCGACTTCATCCAGTAGCAAGACTGGATTCTTCGCTCCAGCGCGCCGCATGGCCTGCAGTAACCGGCCCGCCATTGCTCCGATGTAGGTGCGCCGGTGGCCTCGCAATTCGGCCTCATCGTGCATGCCGCCGAGACTGAATCGTTCAAATTTTCGACCCAGCGCACGGGCAATCGATTGGCCGAGAGAAGTCTTGCCGACGCCTGGAGGTCCGACGAAGCACAAAATGGGCGCCTTCGCTTCAGGATTGCGCTTCAAAACGCTCAAGTGCTCGAGAATGCGTTCCTTTACTTCCTTCAATCCGAAGTGATCTTCGTCGAGCACCTGCCGCGCATGAGAGATTTCGAGATTGTCTTCCGTTTGCGCATTCCACGGTAGATCGAGAACAAACTCGAGATAGCTGCGCGTTACGTGATAATCAGGTGCTCCCGAAGGAAGCCGCTCCAAGCGCGCCATTTCGCGCTCGAATTCTTTTTTTGGTTCTTCGGGGAGATTCGCCTTCTCGAAGCGCTCGCGCAAAAGATCCAGATCAGCCTTCTCGCCGTCCTTCTCACCCAATTCCTGCTGAATGGCGCGGAGTTGCTGGCGCAGTAGATACTCGCGCTGCTCCTTTGACATCTCGTCACGCGCCGTTGATGCGATCTTCTGCCGCAATTCCAAAACTTGGAGCTCATGCGTGAGATAAGAATGCATCAGGCGCAGGGCATCCGCGCGTGTTTCGGCTTCGAGCAGTTTCTGTTCGCGGGCCAGATCCAGGCTGAAAATGCTGGCCAGAAGATAGGCCAATCGCAACGGGTCATCGCTGCCGGCGAGCATTCGCGTTAGTTCGGCCGCAGATTGGGGCTGTGCCAAAGCAATTGCTTTCGCAGATAGTTCAAACAACGCTCGCGAAAGCGCTTCAACTTCGGAACCACCGTCGTCGGGTAAAGGAAGCACTCGAAATTTAGCGTTTAAGTACGGTTCTGTTTGCTCGAGCTTGACCAGTACAACGCGTTCAATACCGAAAACAAGTATCTCCATCATTCCATCGCCCTGCCGCGACGATTTGCGAATGACAGCCCTGGTGCCGATCGTGTAGAGATCGTCTTGTTGAGGAGATTCAATCTGAGAATCGCGCTGGGCGATCAGGATGACTTCCTTTCCTTCTGTTTTCAAGCTCGCCTGTACTGCTGTGATCGAGCTCTCGCGGCCGACTGAAAGAGGCAGTAATAGTCCCGGAAACAGGATCGTGTTTTTCAGCGGCAATGCCGGTAGAACCTGAAATTCATGCTCTCCTATCGTGTTCACTGTTTCACCTATTCTTTCGATGCGCAAAGCTCCTGCTGCGATTCCTTGCGGTCAAACCACTCAAATTTCTACAGCGACAAAAAGGCCCGAGGAAGATCAAAATCCGCCTCGGGCCTTAACTGACTGGCTATCTTGATCTATTTCGGTTGAACAACCACGAATCCCGTCTGACCGCCCTGATTGACTGTCAGTAGGACTGGTTTGTTTTGCGCCTGAGACATCAAGCGTTTGAAGTCTTGCGCGTTGCTCACTGGCTTGCGATCGACGGCGGTGATCACAATGCCCCGACCGATTCCCGCGTCCGCAGCGGGGCTACTCTCGTCCACTTCGTCGACTACCACTCCTCGCGTGTTCGCCGGTACGTTTAATTGTTGCGCGAGGTCGCCGGTCAGCGTTTCGACGCTGATTCCGCGCGCAGAGGCGTTTCCGGTATTCCCGTTGTCTTCCTCTTCGTTGTTGTTCTCACCTTGACCATTGCGCTTGTTCCAGTCTCTGAGATCAACGCTGCCCGGGCGCTGCCCAAGCGTTACGCTGACCTTCATTGGCTCGCCGTTTCGGATCACATCCAGAGTAACCGTGTTTCCCGGGCTGTGCGAGATGACCTCCATTGTGAGGTCGTCCGAGCCTTCGACCTTCTTTCCATCAATCGCCGTGATCACATCGCCGGACTTCAACCCTGCTTTGCTGCCGGGAGCGCCAGGGGTTACGTCGGCTACGATTGCGCCTCGCTCGCCCGTCTTCAGACCAAATTGCTGCGCCAGCTCTGGAGTGACAGGCTGCAAGCTCACGCCCATATAGCCACGCGACACTTTGCCGGTCTTCATGATCTGATCCATGACCTGCTTCGCCATGTTCGATGGAACGGCGAATCCGATGCCGATGTTGCCGCCTTCTCCGCCAAACCCGGAGTTGCCGGTGAGAATCATCGTGTTCATGCCGATCAATTCACCGCGAGCATTGATGAGCGCGCCACCCGAGTTGCCCGGGTTAATTGCCGCATCGGTTTGGATGAAATTTTGAATGTATGTGCCGCCTTCGAGCTTGCGTCCTTTCGCGCTCACGATTCCCATGGTTACGGTGTGATCTTGGCCGAAAGGATTCCCGATCGCGAAGCACAGATCACCCACTCTCGCGCCATCGGAATTCGCGAACTGAAGAGTGGGCAGATTCGAAGCATTGATCTTCACGACCGCGACGTCGGTTTGCGGATCCGCTCCTACTACCTTGCCCGTGAAATCGCGTCCATCCGACAAGCTGACCTTGAGACTGTTTGCTTTTTCGACCACGTGGTTGTTGGTCAGGATGTAACCCGAACCGCTGACAATCACGCCCGATCCCAAGCCCTGCTCGCGCTGATCGCGCGGACGCGCCATCGGTCCGCCAAAGAATTGCCGGAAGAATGGATCTGACATGAACGGATTATTCTGCTGCTGATCGGACGCCTTGATGATTCGCGTCATGCTAATCTTTACGACCGCAGGCGACGCCTTCTCGATAATGTCGGCAAAAGAATTTGAGAGCTGCGTCACTCGCTGGGTATTCGCATCCTTCGTATCCGCCGCTCGCGCCGTTACATATACGGGCGCTTTACTGTGTGTTGCTACGGCGAGTGCCGCGACGAGACCTCCGCCGATAGAAGCCGCGATCAGCGTCAGAATCGCTGTTGTGCGGCGAAATTGAATAACTTGTGACATTTCCTCCCAATCCTTTCTTACTGCGCGACCGATTCCTGTACGAAGCGCGGCCGCATTCTCATAACGTTTGACGTGCCAGATTCCTTTTCGATGCGTGGTTTCATTTAGACCGCTACCGCTTCCTGGGGCTGGCTGATTTCCGCCCGGAATACAAGCCTCGAGCCGCCGGGCTCCGCATCAATTCTCACGGTTTGGCCGGCCCGTATCTCGCCTGCCAAGATACGCTTAGCGAGCGGAGTCTCAATCTCGCGCTGAATGGCGCGTTTCAGCGGTCTCGCCCCGTAGTGGGGATCGTACCCGGTGCGCACCAGCCGCGTGGTCGCGGCATCCGAAAGAGCGATCTCAATATGCCGCTCTTCGAGGCGCGCCCGCAAACCTGCGAGTTGGATCTCGACAATCTGCTTCAAATGGTCCTCGCTTAACGCATGGAAGACGATGATTTCGTCCAACCGGTTCAGAAACTCTGGCCGGAACGCCTGGCGTAGCTCGGCCAGCACAGTTTCCTTCATCCGGCGGTATTCTTCGCCTTCAAACGCGCCGCGGTAATCCAGAATGCGATGGCTGCCAATGTTAGACGTCATGATGACGATTACGTTCTTAAAGTCAACCGTGCGTCCCTGACCGTCCGTCAGCCGGCCATCGTCGAGTACTTGCAGCAACGTGTTGAATACATCGTGGTGCGCCTTTTCGATTTCGTCGAATAAGACGACCGAATATGGCCTGCGCCGCACTGCTTCGGTGAGCTGTCCTCCCTCGTCATAGCCGATGTACCCGGGAGGCGCACCGATCAATCGCGACACCGTGTGTTTTTCCTGATACTCAGACATATCGATCCGGATCATGGCCCGCTCGTCATCGAAAAGAAATTCAGCAAGCGCTCGAGCCAGCTCGGTTTTGCCTACGCCGGTCGGGCCTAGAAAGATGAAACTTCCGATCGGGCGTTTCGGATCTTTCAATCCCGAACGGGCTCTGAGCACGGCTTCGGCAACCGCCATGACAGCTTCGTCTTGTCCAATCACGCGCCGGTGCAATTCGTCTTCGAGCGCGAGTAATTTCTTCATCTCGCCTTCGAGCAGCTTCGAAACTGGAATGCCGGTCCAGCGGCTCACAACTTCGGCGATATCTTCCTCGTCGACTTCTTCTTTGAGCAGACGCGTTCCGCCCTGCTTTCCCGAGACGCGCTCCCGTTCGGTATTCAACTGACGCTCGAGCTCGGTCAGGCGCCCGTATTTCAGCTCCGCCGCTTTGTTCAGATCGTAGGCGCGTTCGGCTTGCGCGATTTCTATTTTGATCTGATCGATCTGCTCACGTAGCGCGCGCACGCGCTGCACTCCTTCCTTCTCGGTTTGCCATTGCGCCTGCAATGCCGTGGACTGCGTCTTCAGCTCGGCCAGCTCCTTTTCAATGCGGCCCAGCCGCTCTTTGGAAACGGCGTCAGTTTCTTTTTTCAGGGCCTCTCGCTCGATTTCAAGCTGCATAGTGCGGCGCAGGATCTCGTCCAATTCGCTTGGCATGGAGTCGATCTCAGTTCGCAATTTGGCCGCGGCCTCATCGACCAGATCGATGGCTTTGTCGGGGAGAAAGCGATCGGTGATGTAACGGTTGGACAACACTGAAGCGGCCACGAGAGCTGTGTCTTTGATGCGGATGCCGTGGTGCAGCTCATACCGCTCGCGCAATCCGCGCAAGATGGAGATCGTGTCTTCAACAGTCGGTTGATCCACAAATACTGTTTGAAAACGGCGCTCCAAAGCAGCGTCTTTTTCAATGTATTTGCGATATTCGTCCAGCGTGGTTGCCCCAATGCAATGCAGTTCACCACGCGCCAGCATGGGCTTCAAAAGGTTCCCTGCATCCATCGCGCCTTCCGTTTTGCCTGCCCCGACAACCGTGTGCAGCTCGTCGATAAACAGAATCACCCGGCCTTCGGAAGACTGCACTTCCTTCAGCACTGCTTTGAGGCGTTCCTCGAATTCGCCGCGGAACTTCGCGCCGGCGATCAGCGCGCCCATGTCGAGCGCCACAACTTGCTTATCTTTGAGGCCTTCTGGAACATCGCCGCGAACAATACGTTGAGCCAAACCCTCGACAATGGCCGTCTTGCCCACGCCCGGTTCGCCGATCAACACGGGATTGTTCTTCGTCCGGCGGGAAAGTACCTGAATCACACGGCGAATTTCTTCGTCCCGCCCAATTACCGGGTCCAGCTTGCCTTTAGAGGCTAACTCGGTCAGATCCCGACCGTATTTCTGAAGCGCCTCATAGGTAGTCTCCGGATTTGGCGTCGTGACACGCTGATTTCCTCGAACTTCGAGTAAGGCCTTCATGAGGCGGTCGCGCGTTAGGCCGAATTCGCGTAGAATACGTCCCGCCGCCCCTTGGTCTTCGGCCACGGCAAGCAGCAGATGCTCGACCGAAACGTACTCGTCTTTTAGCCGCTTAGCCTGCTCTTCGGCTGCGGTAAACAACCGGGAAAGCCTGGCCGTGATGTAAACCTGATCTGCTCGCGCCGCAGAGCCACTTACCTTGGGCAGCTTCTCGATTTCTTGAACGACACGCCTATGGAGGTTCTCAAGCGGCACGTCCGCCCGCGCCAGAATGGACGGGGCCAGCCCGCCCTCTTGCTCCAGCAGCGCCAGCAAGAGATGCTCTACGTCCACCTGCTGGTTGCCGTAATTGAGTGCCGTTGTTTGCGCCTGCCGGATCGCGTCTTGCGACTTCTCGGTCAGGCGGTTGAAATCCATAGCTTACCTTTTGATCCTACACATTAGACTAACACTGAGTGCCAAGAGGTGCAATAATCTGAGTGATGGAGACTAAAGATTTCCAGTTTAGCTTTGCAGAACGGCCGATTCCGCAGTCGTGCGAACCGCGCCAGCCGGCAGGGTGATCTCGAAGCGGGAACCCTTTCCAGGCTCGCTGGTTACCTGAATATCGCCGCCGTGAGCTTTGACAATGGCGGCCACGAAACTCAGTCCCAGGCCTAAGCCTTTTTCGGGATTGGGGTCGGGTACCCGATAGAACCGGTCGAAAATATAGGGCAAATGGTCGTTCGGAATACCGACCCCGGAATCCTCGACTGTTAGGCGCACATTGGATTCCGCCGCGCTAGCGCTAGCCCGCACCCAGCCGCCTGCCGGAGTATATTTGATCGCGTTTGATAACAGATTGGTCACTACGCGCTCAATTTGCGTACGATCCACCTCGCACCATGCCTGTCCTGATGGGGCGTGGATCAGCTTAACATTGTGCGCCTCTGCCGGGATCTGAAATTGATCGACTAGCTCTCCGAGCAGCTCGTTCAAATCTACTGCGGCCTTATTCATAGGAATCTGCCCCGTCTCCGACTGCGAAAGGAGCAGTAGCGCGCGCACGAGATTTGAGAGGCGCTCTACGTCTTGAAGCGCATTCTCAATTGCTTCTTGGAGCTGTTCTTTGCGCGTGGCCGTGAACAAGGCTACTTCAAGCTGCCCCTGAATTGCGGTCAATGGGGTTCGCAGCTCATGCGAGACATCGGTTGAGAACTGCCGGATCTGTTCGAACGAGGCTTTTAGACGTCCGCTCATTTCGTTGAAAGAGCCGATGAGGCGATCGAGCTCATCGTCGGCGCCGCGTTTGCGAATCTGCAATCCAAGATTTGAGCCGGTGATCTCCTTTGCCGCTCTCTCGACTGATCCGAGCGAACTCAGAACAGCGGCTGCCGAATACCAGCTCACGACGGCACAAGCAAGCAGAGCAATAGGGAAAAAAATCCAGAAATTGCGTCTGAATCGCCGCAAGACGGCTTGGTCTTGGACCAGACTGCGGCCTTCTGCTACGTACCACTTCCGGCCGTGAAGAGCATCCGCCATGGTACTGCTGATCACCTGATAAGGGATGTTATCCGTGCCGCGCAGAGTTTTCAGCACCGGCTGATGCGTAGCCTGAATTTGGGCCAGTTCCGAAAGAATCGTGTTGCGGTCGATGAGCGGCTGCAGCGTGGGATCGGAAGTGGCTTTGTCGATTCGCCCCTGCTCATCCGCTAAGACATATACGGCCTGAAGCCGAGAGACCTCCGCCTCTTCCTCAGGGTCGGTGCGATCCACGTCCCAGTTGGGCTCGCCGCTCCTCGAGTCAAAGACTAACCAGCCCTTAAGAGACGCGAGCTCCTCTTTTAGCTCGTCTTCGCTCTGATTTGCAAGAACGGTTTTGAGCGTTCGAGTGCCGACGAAGCCCATGACGGCCAGTACCGCTGTCAGGAGTAGCAGAAACGTGCTCGCAAGCCGGAATCGCAGGGTCCGAAAGAACCGGATCTGGCGCAGCTTGGTCCGGAGCATGTTCGGCGTCTCACGTAGCAGTTTCAGAAACTGCCGGTTGAGCGGTCTCAGGTGCATCCAGCATGTAGCCGATGCCACGAACGGTGTGAATCATTTTGACGGGGAATTTGTCGTCGATCTTGCTGCGTAGATGGCGAATGTAGACGTCGACTATATTCGTAAGCCCGTCGTAATCCATATCCCAAACGTGCTCGACAATCATGGTTCTACTCAAGGGCCGCCCGCGATTGCGCATCATGTATTCGAGAATGCTGAACTCTTTTGGCGCGAGCTCGATATTTTCGTTATTGCGAGTCACTTTGCGCCGGATGCAATCGAGCGTCAAATCGCCGACCTGGAGTTTTTCGGGAGTAGGCTGACCGCGGCGCAGGAGCACGCGCGCTCTGGCCAAAAGCTCAACGAAAGCGAAGGGCTTAACAAGGTAATCGTCGGCCCCCTGTTCGAGCCCTTTCACGCGATCGTCGACGGAATCGCGGGCGCTCAAGATCAGAACCGGTGGGATGGTCTTGCGATTCTTGATTTTTTCAAGCACGTGCAGTCCGTCTATATCCGGTAATCCCAAATCGAGGACCACGAGATCGTATTCCGTTGAGTGAACGCGATCAATTGCATCTGCGCCTTTATCTGCAACATCGACTGCGTATCCAGCGCTCTGCAGCCCTCGCGACAAAAAGTCCGCGATCCGTTTCTCATCTTCTACAACCAGTACCCGCATAAATTGGAGAGTCGTGCTGATAAAAGTCTAACCAAATCTGAGAACGCGGAAACACCTGTTTCGCATTTTCGCGAGTCGTTGTGCTGCTCGCGGGCTAGTCGCCCGCAGCGCGCCGCGCCGCGGGAACTGGCATAGGCCTGAAAAATCCTCCGATCCACTTTCCTCTCGTTTTAGAGACCGAAAGCACCGTGAGCAAGAGGAGCAGCACTGCCGTAAATGCCAGAACCTGCGGAACGCTCAGAGCTTCTTTCCAGACTCCAAACCATCGTCCGTAGACCAGCTCGATGTGCACCCAATAGACCAGCAGGGAAGTGGTCCCAAACTGCCGGAATAAGCTCCATCGCTGTGCAGCCCCTAAATTTACCCAGAGGAATGCGGCCGCTAGCATCATGAGCACAACGCCAAGTTTGATGAGGATGAGAGCGGGGCTGTTCAACCAGAAATCGCTCCTGGGGTAAATCGAATACGGAAGCTTGGAGAGATACTCGGCTACCATAACCAACCCGATGCCGATTGCCATGCTCCAAAGCATGGTCCGGCTCATTTCCTCTTGCTTAACGGATCGGATCACGCTGCCCGCCACCATCCCAAACGCGAGAAACGAAGCCCATGGAAAAAAGCCAAAGGACTTCAGGCTCGGAAAGAAGTATGCGCGAACGACCCAGGGCACGCCCGATACGTCGATCATGCTAACGAATGGCGCGAGCGCCGCCACCACCAAACCTAAGATCGTGCAGAGCCGAATGCGCTCTTGCGTCGAAAAAACGGCCATCGGCGCGAACATCAACATCGCCATGCCCATGCAATTCAGAATGTCGACTCGCAAGAGCTCGCTCGCTGGACTGGTGGGAAATCCAAATACGTATAGTTGGATGCGGAATAAGAATGCGAGCAGAAAAAGATATCTCGATCGCTTGAGCGCCGCGACAACGCGCTGCCATGAAGTCGCGCCTTTCCTTTCCTGGCTGTCCATCAAA
>JAFAYL010000038.1 GCA_019240405.1 Acidobacteriaceae bacterium | reverse complement strand
GAGGATTCGGAAGCTGACGAGAGAGTTGCGGGCCACCTCGATACGGGCGAGATAAAGATCGCAATTGTCAGAAATTTCGTGGAGCTGGCCGGGCTCGGCCCGGAGGACACGGACGAGGTGCTCGGCGTCTCGGCCGGTGAGCTCGGCTGTACCGCGCCGGATTTCCGAGACGAAGAAGCGGCGGACATGGGGCAAACTGCCATTTTACGGAACGAACCCAGGGCGGGGTGGCGGACGGGCGCCTTGCGAAACGAACCCAATTGGGTGTGTGGGATGTGTTTTCAGCGGATTGGGCGAAAATTGCGAAACGAAGTGGCAGGATTGGGTTCGTTTTTGCAAAATCCGTTGTGGTGCAGAACCTGACGTGCCCCAGGATTTTCTGAGAATATCTTGGCAAAATTGCTACTCTACCGAGCGGAGGCGAGGTGAAACAATACGAAGTTCGATTTGAAATGGAAGGGGCAATAATGCCCACCGGTGAAGCGTCGTGCCCCGCGTGGACTTTTATCCGCGGTCACATCCGATTCAATCCCGCCGCTGCTATCTGCGCGATATCGAGCAGCTTCGGCGCATTCTCTGATTTTGAGAGCGCATCGCGAAACATACTATTGCAGAACGGGCAAGCCGCGCCGATAGTATCGGCGCCCGTCTCGACCAGCTCTTTAGCACGAGCTTCGTTGACGCGCTGGCCGGTCTCTTCGCCAAGGAACACGAGCCCGCCTCCGGCTCCGCAGCAGAATGACCGTTGGCGAGCGCGGGGCGGATCGATGACCGTCGCGGATTTGGCGATTACCTGCCGCGGCTCATCGTAAATGCCGCGATAACGCCCGAGATAGCAGGGATCGTGGAACACCACTCGGCTGCCCGTACCATCTCCCGGCAACTGATCGGCGTGCCGGGACAGGAACTCGCTGTGATGCTCAATCGCAACAGCCGATCCGAATTCGCGCCAATCCTCTGCCATGGTGCGGACGCAGTGCGGGCAAATTGAAACGATTTTCTTCGCGCCTGCTTGCTGGATGGCCTCAAGATTCGTTTCGGCCAGTTGTCCGAACGCGAGATCGTTACCCAGACGGCGAACAGGATCGCCGGTGCAGCGCTCGTACTTAAGCACGCCAAAAGACACACCCAGATGCTTCATGAGCGAGGCGAATGAGCTAATGATTTCGCGGCCATTAGGATCATACGCGCCCATACAGCCGAGCCAAAGGCAATACTCCTGTGAGCCGTCGAAAATCGGAAACTCTTGCCTGGCGATGAACTTCTCGCGTTCGTTTTGAGAGAATCCCATTGCATTGCCATTTCTCTCCAGGTTGAGAAACAGCTTGGTGCCGTAATCGTCCTCCCATGCGCCGGTATTAACTGCGCCACGACGCAAGCCAATGATCATCGGAAGATGCTGGATGCCGACAGGGCATTGATACTCACAAGCGCCGCAGGTGGTGCATTGAAAAATAGCCCTTTGCGACACCGTCGCGCTGAGAATGGGCGTTTCGCTTGTCTCACCGAATTCGTTTAAATAGGTGCGCACCCCGAGTGCAATCAGTTTTGGATTGAGCTCCTTGCCTGTGTTGTTAGCGGGGCAATGTTCCGTGCAGCGTCCGCATTCGACGCATGAATAAGCCTGCAGAGCCGTGATGCGCGTAAAATCTTTTCCTGAGACCAGGCCGAAATCTTCATCGTTTGCAAGCGGAGGAATGTGGCTGAAACCATCGCGCTTCAAAAAAATCGTGACCGGGCTGAGGATGAGGTGAAGATGCTTGGTGTGCGGAATCAGCGGAAAAAACGCGAGTAGGGTTAGGGTATGAATCCACCACAAAGCTCGGCCTGCGGCGCTTGTTTCCGGTATCCACCATGCCGGCATGTAGGTGATCATCAGGATGAATATCAGCAACGCGATCACTCCCGATTCGCGGGACAGAGGCCCGAGCCATCCTGGACGAAGGACGAAGCGGCGAAATGCGAGTGCGGCAATGGAAACAGCACACAACGCGGCGAACACAAACGCAAACCAAAAATAGAAAGCTCCGAACGGGCTGTGATAACGAAAGAACGGAAAGCCTAAGCCTGTAGCCAGGTGATTCAAGGTCACCAGCGCGAATGCGCAAAAAGCCCAGAAAACGAAGGCATGCGCAATGCCGGGCAGCGGCCGTTCGCGAATCACTTTCGCTTGACACAGTACTTCCCAAAAGAAATCCCAAACACGGCGGCTGACGGGAGCGAGTCTGAAATCGGCGTCGCGGCGCGTCCGCAAAATATGATGTACGACTTTGCCGAACCGGGACCAGAACATCCAAATGGAAAAGATGATGAGTGCCAGGAGAAACCCGCGCAGAAATGCGGACCAATAAGACGGCATCAGGAGGGCGCCACCTCTGACGCGCTTTGAACGCTCAGTCTAGTAGCATAGAAATACGTGAGATTTGTCATTTCGGGAGCCGCTGGCTTCATTGGATCACACCTCTGCGACCGGCTGATCGAAGATGGACATGAGGTGGTTGGACTTGATAATTTGATCACCGGAAGCCTTGAAAACGTCCAGCATCTCCTCCGTAATCGGGCTTTTGAATTCCGCCAATATGACGTCTGCAACCCCGTGAGCATTCCAGGCCGGGTGGATCGAGTGTTTCACCTGGCATCTCTTGCAAGTCCCGCGGAGTACTTGAGTCATCCAATCGAGACGCTCGAAAGCGGCTCGACAGGAACTCGCAACATGCTCGAGCTCGCGCGTCAGAAAGATGCCGTGTTTCTGTTGACCTCGACTTCTGAATGCTACGGCGATCCTCTCGAGCATCCACAAAAGGAAACGTATTGGGGAAACGTGAATCCGGTGGGCTTGCGGTCCTGTTACGACGAGAGCAAGAGGTATGCGGAAGCGCTCACCATGGCGTATCACCGCGTACACGGCATGCGGACCACGATTGCGCGCATTTTTAATACTTATGGGCCTCGTATGGCATTAAACGACGGACGAGTGGTGCCGACGTTTATCGACCAAGCGTTGCGGAGCGTGAATCTGACCGTCTTTGGAGATGGATCGCATACACGCAGTTTCTGCTACGTCTCCGATTTAGTGGATGGGCTGATTCGGCTAGGCGAGTCGGACGAGCGGTATCCGGTGAATCTCGGGAATCCCGTAGAGATGTCCGTGCTTACGTTTGCAAATCACATTCGAGCATTGTTTGGAAATCGGATGGGTATTGAATTCAAGCCATTGCCGTCCGATGATCCGAAAATCCGGCAGCCGGATATCAGTAAAGCGCAAATCGTGCTGGGCTGGGAGCCACGTATTCAGCTTAATGACGGTCTTGCCATGACCATTGAGTACTTCAGGCAGAAGGCCCAGAAGAACCCGCGACACGAGCAACACGTCGCCGTCGGCGTATCAGGATCGCGAGAGAGACCGGCCAGACCGGGGCTGGTGAGAAGCCTTTAGAAAGCTTTCGAGATCGCGTTCGTTCACGGCAGGCTCTCCAGGAGCGACATTGTTCAGCCTGCCATCCTTCATCCAGCGCTCCAATTCGTGCACGGATTCATACAGGTGCTCGAACGAGTCGACGATGAACAACAACGGCTGATAGTGGTCGATCTCAAACCCTTGGTTGATGACCCATTCGAGTTGCAATGGATAACGTTGCACCTCAGGCGATTCGACCGAATGGTGAATCTCCCCGTAACTACTGAGCAGCCCGCTCCCATAAACCGAAATTCCGTTACCGGAGCGCATGAGGCCGAACTCAATGGTAAACCAGAAGAAGCGAGCCATTGCGCGAATGATGCTCGTCATTGCCGCCGCGCGCTTCTGAGGATCGCTGATTCCGTCCACCGCGTCGGCGGCCGTGTGAGCGCATTCGCCAAACCGGACTAACGTCTCAGCGAAAGCGCGATCGGTATGCATCGGGACGTGGCCAGCTACATCGTGGAAAATATCCGGCTCCGGCAAGTAGTCCAGGCGGTCGGCATCACGAATGGTGATCGTGGTTGGAAACTCGCGATTGCGCAGGCAATCAAAAAAAAGGAATGCAGGAACATAGCCGCTGACGGGTTTGGCCTGAAAGCCAGTTAAGGGCTGCAAAAATCGATTTACGTCTTCGAGCTTTGGAACGGCGTTCGGATCAAGACACAGGGACTGGACGCCACGTTGGAACGCCGGGTTGGCGTAGCGCTGCCAGCGCGGAAGCATTCGCGAGTAAAGTTTGCGCCAAGCTTCATGGTTCCGTTCCGAGTACTGCTCGTAAGGCTGATAGATGAACAGTTGCCCGTCGTGCTGAGCCTGCTCGATGAAAGGTGCTTGGGTGGTTGTAAGGTCCGCAAACGTTACAGTCGGCATCGCGCGTTCCCTTTCCGCAATTCCATGCTAGCTCAAAAGAAACATTCGCGGAGTAGCGCTGGTTGCTCTATTTTCGCCGTGGTGGCATTAAATATGGCAGTGCCGGAGCCCGCGCTTTGCCAAGTATTGCTGATGGTATTCTTCCGCTCGGTAAAACGCGCGAGCCGGCTCGATTTGGGTGGCGATCGGACGCTTGAATTTGCCCGACTCCTCCAGCGCTGTTTTGGATGCGCGGGCCGCTTGTTCTTGTTCTGGAGTGTGGAAGAAGATGACGCTACGGTACTGTGTTCCGACATCAGGACCCTGGCGGTTCACTTGAGTCGGATCGTGTGTGTCCCAGAAAACGTTTAAGAGCTGGTTATAGCTGACTTTGGCTGGATCGTACTCAACTTGGACCACCTCAGCATGGCCGGTTCGATCTGTACAGACATCCTTATATGTGGGATTCGGAGTGTGGCCGCCTTCATAGCCGGCAGCAGCATCCAGGACACCATCCAGCTCGCGGAATGTTGCTTCCACACCCCAGAAGCATCCCGCGCCAAACGTAGCTTTCTCTGTCATATCTTCTATTTTCCTCTGATAATCTGAATGCCTATGTTACGTCAGCTTCGACTTGTAGCCCGTGGCCTTGCGACCGTATTCATTGCCGTCGCTATCGCCGCTTCCGAAGAGAACGTTGATCTATACACAATGCAGCGTATCCGCGCGGAAGAGCGAAGCCATTCGAAGGTAATGGATACTTTGTTCTATTTGAGTGACGTAAATGGCCCGCGTTTGACCAACTCACCGAATTTTTTTTCGGCCGCCAACTGGGTTGTGAAGCAGTTGTCGGATTTAGGCATCCCCGCCAAAACAGAGAAGTGGGGACCGTTTGGACGAAGTTGGCGTGTCGATAAATTTTATGCCGCCATGGTGGAGCCCCAATATCAGGCTTTGATCGGCTTTCCGCTCGCGTGGACCGCTTCAACGCCAGGGCAAATCACCGCCGAAGCGATCATAGCGACGATTTACACGGAAGCCGATATGGAGAAATATAAGGGCAAGCTGAAGGGCAAAGTGGTCCTCAGCATGAAACCGAGATCGCTGGAGCTATCCACGAAGCCGCTGTCCTCGCGCTGGAGCGATTCCGAGCTTGCCGAAACCGAGAAATTTCCGGAAGCGAATGCCGGCAGAGCCGCAAATCGCTCCCGCTTGCCCGAGCCCTGGCAAAATATGACGCCCGACCAGCTTCGCGCTATTCGGAAAAAGATCAACGAATTTTTCGCCTCGGAGAATGTGGCCGCGATTCTCAGCTTCGGCTATGCGGGCGATGGGGGCACGGTGTTTGGATCCTCGGGAGGAGACCGGGAGCCGAAAGACGAAGTTCCGCCTGCGAGCATTGTCGTGACTCCCGAGCACTACAATCGCATTTACCGGCTGTTATCGCACGAGATCCCGGTCAAGCTTGATCTGGATGTAAAAACCACCATACTGCCGCCTCAAGATTCAGCGAACGTGATCGCGGAGATTGCAGGAGGCAAGAAGAAGGATGAAGTGGTGATGCTCGGAGCGCATCTGGATTCTTGGCATGGCGGCACTGGCGCAACGGACAACGGCGCCGGGAGCGCTGTCACAATCGAGGCCATACGGCTGTTAAAGACGTTGAACTTAAGAATGGATCGGACTGTGCGGCTGGCGTTGTGGGGCGGTGAAGAAGAAGGCTTGCTGGGTTCAAGGGCTTATGTGAAGGAACATTTCGGCGATCCCGAAACGATGAAACTCACCGAGGCGCACGCCAAGCTTGACGCTTACTTCAATCTTGATAACGGAAGCGGAAAGATCCGCGGCATTTATCTTCAAGGAAACGATATGTGCCGTCCTATCTTCGAGCAGTGGTTTATGCCATTCAAGGACATGGAGGCAGGCGCGATTACGGTTCGCGATACCGGAGGTACCGATCATCTCAGCTTCGATGCCGTAGGACTACCTGGTTTTCAATTCATTCAAGACGAGTTAGAGTATTCCACGCGCACTCACCACTCCAATATGGATGTTTACGATCGCGCGTCGGAGAGCGATTTGAAGCAAGCTGCGACGATTGTTGCCAGTTTTGTATACCTGACAGCAAACCGATCCGAAATGTTGCCCCGCAAACCTCTACCACCGCCGAAACCAGCCCCTAAGCCGGTACCGGAAGAACCAGCTAAAGGCAAACCTGCCGCGTAAATCGAAGAGTATTCATCGGTTCCGGCTTTTGAGGAGATTTACGGTTACGCTCCCCAGGAGCTAAGCGTCTAATTCGCTGATGAGGTATCTACTGCCAAAGTACGTTAAGAATTCGATCTGGATTCTTCTTTCCGTTTTATTCAGTGCGGCGCTCGTGATGGGCATGGTCGAGCCAAATGAAAGAGTATTCACAAACGGACAGGACGCCAAAGTAAGGGGCGTGATTGTTTCTAAGAATGGAAGCATGCTAAAGCTTCGCGGTGATGACGATGCGATCGGCACAGTGGATCTGACGGATGGAACCAAAATCGAGATGAAACACGGTGTATTTGGGTGGGGCAAGCACGCGATGGATGCGACTTCGCTTGTTCCCGGTTTGCACGTTGAAGCACAGGGCAAGGGAAACGAAAAGGGTGAGCTCGTTGCTAGCCGTGTGGTTTTCGATCCCAATTCGATGCGTGCGTCCCGACAGATAGACACGCGAGTTGCGCCCGTTGAGGCACGAACCGGGACATTGGAAAACCGGGCAGGACAGCTCGAGAACCGAGCCGGACAGATAGAGAATCGACAGGGACAACTTGAAGATACTGAGAAGCAAACGCAACAGCAGGTCGGACAAGTGAAGACGGAAGCCGATCAAGCCAATCAAGGCGTGACGGAGGTAAATAAGCGTGTTTCGGACTTGGATAATTACGAACCCAAGTACTCGAAAACGGTCTATTTCAAGCTGAACAGCGCGGTGCTGAGCCCGGATGCAAAGCGCGACCTGGACGAATTGGCTCAGCAAGCGCTGGGCGAGAAGGGCTACATGATTGAAGTGGCCGGATTCGCGGACAGCAGTGGAAAGGCCGACCGGAATCAACAACTGAGCGAGCGGCGGGCAAATGCGGTGATTCAGTATTTAGAGCAGCAAGGGAACATACCGCTGCACCGAATCCTGGCGCCAGCCGGGATGGGAACATCGCATGCGGTCGCGGACAATAACACGCGCGAAGGGCGTAAACAAAACCGCCGTGTAGAGGTCAACGTATTGGTGAATCAAGGCGTGGTGGCGTCGAATGCCCCAACGCCTGAAAGCGCCAAATAAAGTTCTCTCGACGCACAGATACATCGCTCCGAAACGAGAGGCCGAACGGTTAATGCCGTTCGGTTTTTTTTTGGGGTCTAACGTGAATCAGTGAACAGCAACGGCGCGAGAGCAACGAGATTGCGGCGCCAGACACTCCAGGAGTGCATGCCCGGTGTTTCTATTTGCGTGACTCGAATTTCCTTCGATTTCAACCAGGCGATAAGGTTTCTATTCAGACCGATTAAATGATCATCTGTACCGCACGAAATCCAAAGAAGGCGGAGTTGTTCGTTGGCGGCGCTGCTCAAGTTCGGAAAATCGGACGCAAAATTGTCATCGAGTCCGCCCGAGCTGAAGGCTCCCACCCACGCGAATTTATCCAGCCGGTTGAGCCCGGTCAAAAGCGACTCTGCGCCTCCCATCGAAAGTCCTGCGATGGCGCGAGAAGCGCGATCTGGTTTGATTTTGTAAGACTTTTCGACTCGGGGGATTACTTCCTCGATCAGAGCTTGCCGGAATTTGGAGAAGTTCTTCTCGCGAAGCTCTGCATGACTGAATGGCGCGCCGAAGACTGCCGTGTGCTGGACAATTTCAGGCGCGCCGTAGCCCAGCGGCATGACGATAATCATCGGTTTGGCTTTATGTTCAGCAATCAGTGAATCGAGTATCAGATTTGCTCTCCCAACGACAGCCCACGCCCTTGCGTCATCGCTGTACCCATGAAGTAAATAGAGAACAGGATAGAGATTTTTGGCAGCCGGATCATAGCCGGGCGGGGTGTAGACGTAAAAGCCGCGGTCGTCTCCGACAATACTGGACCTATAGAAATGATGATTGACGGTGCCATGCGGTATATCGGTCAGGTCCCAGGGGGCCGGCGAAGGGCCAGGGACGCGCATCTCATCGCTGGGGTTCAAAAGGTTAGGAATGATGTGCGGATCATATGGATCAAGCGAATGGACGCTATCGACTTCGAACGAGTATCCGTAAAAATCCGGCGCGAGCGCCTCGGTCGTGACGACCCACACGCCCTCATTGTCTTTTTGCATAACATAAGGCTGCTTTGCGTCGGCGAGGTTGAGCGAAACGTGCTGCGCGTTTGGCGCTCGAAATCGAAACGTAACACGGCCGTCCGCTTGAACATCAGGGGAATGAAGAGGAGCTTCATGCTGCGCGAAAGCAATTCCTATGGCGATCAAGCTCAGAAGAATGGTTTTCATAAGCAATCCTGAATATAAGCTATGACCGTCGCTGAATTTACTCCCATTGTTTTCGCGGCTGCTCTGCTCGCGGGCTTTCTGGGCGCGCTTACGGGTCTTGGCGGCGGAGTCATTGTTACGCCGGTTTTGGCGCTGTTTCTCGGGGTGGATCTTCGTTATGCGATCGGCGCAAGCCTGGTATCAGTGATTGCGACTTCCTCCGGCGCGGCAGCCGCATACGTGCGCGATGGCTATTCCAATATCCGGATAGGAATGTTTCTCGAAATCGCGACCACGCTGGGCGCGGTGCTAGGCGCGTTTCTTGCTACGCATATTCCGATTCGCTATTTGAGCGTCCTGTTTGGGATCATCTTGCTGCAAGCGGCATGGCAGACCAGCCGGCCGCGGAAAGACGTCAGTGTGATGCATCCGCCCGACTCGCTCGCCGACCGATTGAAACTGAATGGTATCTATAACTCCAGTGACGGACCGCAACCCTACTCTGTGTATCACGTGAAAACAGGTTTCGGTCTGATGTTCGGCGCTGGCGCTGTCTCGGGATTGTTGGGCATTGGCTCGGGCTCTTTGAAAGTGATCGCAATGGATCAAGCCATGCGGATTCCATTCAAGGTTTCGACGGCTACGAGCAATTTCATGATCGGCGTTACCGCTGCGGCAAGCGCGAGCGTCTACTTGAGCCGCGGTTATATCGATCCTGCCGTCGCCATGCCGGTAATGCTGGGGGTGCTTGCCGGTTCGGTGATTGGGTCGCGGTACTTGGCTCGGCTTTCGGTTCCCCTGCTGCGAAAAATTTTTGCAGTGGTTGTGTCTCTTGTAGGCCTTGAGATGATCTTCAACGGCATTACCGGCAGGATATGAAGCTCCCGAAGATTACAGACGCGAAGCTTGAGCGCATCGTGAGCGTGCTGCTGCGCAGCGGTGTTGTGATCTCCGCTGTAGTCGTGTTTGCAGGGGGCGTTTATTACATGGCGAGGCATGGAAGCGAGCGGGCCGATCATCACACGTTCCGCGGGGAGCCGAGCGTTGACCGGATTGTGGATCAAATCGTGGCGGGCGCATTTTCTCTCCGCGCGCGCTCCATTATTCAGCTAGGCCTGCTTCTGCTTATCGCCACGCCCATTGCGCGGGTCGCAGTTTCACTGGCCGGCTTCGCGCTTGAGCGCGATCGTACGTATGTAGTGATTACCGCGATTGTGCTGACCGTCCTGTTGTACAGCTTGATCAGCGGAGCGGTTCAAGGATGAGCGACTGAGGTCAATCAGCGAAGCTGCTCCTCAAGCTCATTGAACCTCTGTTGAAGCTCCTTAAGGTCGGATCGGAGCTGCTCAATTTGTTGCTCGAGTTGAGCAATTCTCGTAGGCTGCACTGGAGGCGCAGCTTCACTGAGCAATTCTATTTCGGGTTCCCCGGACAGCAGATGGGTATACCGCGCTTCTTTCTGCCCTGCCTGCCGAGCCAATTTTTTGGCGAGTGGACGCTCAGGCCACCCTGCGAGTTTCTCCAACACTCGTTCGATTTCCGCATTTTCGGCAAAGGCGAACATGCGCTCACTACGATCCTTAATCTCGCCCAACGTCTGCGGGCCGCGCAGCAGGAGAGTACAGAGCACGGCCAGCTCGCGCCTGCCCAGGTTCAAGGTCTCCGAGATTCGCTGGGCGTACTTGGTCACCCGGCCGCTGCCCACGATGGTTAAGGCAAGTTTCTTTTCACGCAGACGCTCGACTGCGTCGTGTACACTGTCTTGATCGTAATCGACAACTGGATCGCGATTCGATTTCTGATTGCAGGCGTTAACGAGCGCATTCAGTGAGAGCGGGTAATATTCAGGCGTGGTGCCTTCCTTCTCGATCAGCGCACCGAGCACACGCACTTCGACGGGATCGAGAAGTTCCATAAAGCAGCGATCTGGACCTCAGAGATCCAACGGATTTTGGAGCGTAAAGGTGAGACGAGTCTCGGCCGGGATCTTTACCTTCTGGCCAGAAGTTGCAACCTCAGCGGCGGTTCCAACCGCAGCCCCTGAACCAGCGCCAATAGCTGCGCCTCTACCGCCGCCGGCAGCGCCACCGATGATCGCGCCGAGCGCTGCTGTACCGCCAATCACTTTTGCTGAACGAGCGCCACGCGATGAGCTTGCCTTCGAAACGCCGGTCGTCACGATATCGTAGCTGCGCCCATTCACGGTAACGCTCTTCAAATCAAGCGTGAGGACTGTCCGGCCTTCGATTTTACCGGATTGTTTTGCATCGATCAGCGTTGCAATTACATCGGCGCCGCGCGGAATCACGGTTTGGCCATTTACCACGATCGGCTGATCTGTACTGGCACGGTAGGTTTGTCCAAGCGTATCTGTTTCGGAATTCACCGCATCGATCATCCGAATTACGATTTGAGTTCCTGCGGTTATTTCAACGCCCATTGCGCCGGTAGCAGGAGCGCTTGCCGGCAGCGCAGGAGTTTGAGCAGGTGCGCTCGGTTGCGTCGTATCGCCCGGGGAAGGATTCGTAGATGCAGAAGCGGGAGCGGGACTATTGCCAAACCTAATCGAATCGACGTCATTCAGGGAATAGGTCTTTACCTGGTCGCCCACCGCGAAGCGAATCGAGCGGTTATCGCCACCCAGGAAGCTGCCATCCACTGTTGAGCCATCGCGAAGCACAAGGGTGTCGGCGGCCACCAAAGACGCGCCTACAAACAATGACAGCAGTAGTACGATTTTCATCATCCTTCCCTCAAGTATCGCTTAATGAACAATCCCGGCCCGGCTTGACTTCGACACTTGTTTCCACCGCTCAGAAGAATCGATTGAACTCAACCCTTAGAAGATGTATAGTATGACCGTCCCATACTAGATCGTTAATCCTATGCAAGCTATAGAACCAACCGTTCGGGTGGATGCCTCAATGTCCAGACTTACCGTGCTCAGTTCTCTTGTTTGTCTGATGATGGGCACGTCGCTTGCTGCTTTTACTCAGGACGCGGCCACCATTCAAAAGAAGCTCGTATCGGATTATGCTCTGACGCAACCGACGGCCGCATTCGACGACATCGTTACGGCTGGCGCGGTTCTTGTGCTCCAAAAGGGTCCGTTGATGATGGTCGCTGTCTCCAGTTCGGTTAACCCCTATCCAAGTACCTATAAGGACGGAAAGATTAAGAACCCCCTTGGGACGGGCAGACGCATTTGGGGGACGCTGAGCCAGGTTCCGGGAATATCCTCGCCAACGGGGCCCCAGACACGCACCTTCGTTGCAGGCGAGAAGATGTGGGTGACGAAGATCGATACGAGAGAAGACGCAATCGTTTTCGATCTGTTCACCGATGCTTATTCCGACGTGCGCTATAAGACATCGCTTACATTCCCGTTCCCGAAAGGACGCGTGCTCTCGGCGGATGAGGCCGAGAAGCTTGTTGGCGAAGTGCTCAAGGTTCAACCAGCGGAGGAGGCGAAAACGGACGCTCAGCAGCCGGCGCCTGGCGTAGGACAGCAGGCCGCGACATCCCAGCAGCCGACGGAAGCGGTGCCTGCGCCCATTCCACCTCCACCTCCTCCTCCAGCCGATCCGAAGACAATCGCATTGGGCCAGACGCCCGATCAGGTAACCGCGGCCCTCGGGCAGCCGGAGAAAATCGTCAAACTCGGGACTAAGCAGACTTATTATTACAAGGACATGAAAGTGATCTTTGTCAACGGCAAGGTCAGTGACGTTCAGTAATTTCAGTGAGTTATTTCAGCGACCACAAGCGTGAGGAGCATTTATGAACACCTTTTCCGGCAAATACTCTGTAACATTACCGGCAATATTGATCGTGGCGCTCTCGCCGCTTGCCGCTCAGGAAAAGAAAAAAACATCACCTGCGCCGGCCCCCAAAAGCGCACCAGCCGCACCCAAAACCGGCGGTAGTAGCGCTGGCACTCCTGTGCACGGTGCCACGACGGCAAGCCACAGCCCGACGACTGCTACCCCGGGCGGCGCTAGTGCAAGTGCACATGGTCCAACGACCGCCAACCCTCACCCAACCACGTCGAACTCACACGTGACCACCGCGAACCCAGGTCATAGCACGATGACTACGACCGCAGGTCACGGTCCGACTACGACACCAGGCGGTCACCCGGTGACGGGTGGAAACGCCGGCCACGGAGCCGCCCCGAGTAAAGTGATGGGAGGTCACGCGGTCCCGGCCACAAGCAAAATAACTCATACCGCAAACGGCAGCGACGTGCGGATACGCCCGAACGGCAAAGTTGCTGACGTGCATGACGCCAAGCGTGGAATGGACATTCATCACGGGCTGAACGGAACTCGCCGTGTGGAAGTGGACCGTGCGGATCATACGAGAATTGTGGCCGAAGGCGGCGGCCGAGCTGGATATGTTCAGCGCCCCTACACGTATCAGGGACGAGAGTTTGCTGAACGAACCTACGTTTATAACGGTGCTGTCTACAACCGCTACTATGCGCCTTATTACTATCGTGGCGTCTACATCAATTATTACGCTCCTGGTTACTATTACGGGCCGGCATTTTATGGTTGGGTATACAATCCCTGGATTGCGCCAGTTCCCTACGCTTGGGGCTGGGGAGGCTATCCGTGGTACGGATACTACGGCTACTATTTCACGCCCTATCCTGTTTATGCCAGCGCCTCGTTCTGGTTGACGGATTATATAATCTCGACTACTCTTGCTGCTGCCTATCAAGCACAGGTTGAAGCGAACGCAGCAGTTCAAGCGCAAGCTGCGGCGAATGCTGCAGCCCTCACGGAAGAAACGAAGAATTTAATCGCAGCCGAAGTGCAGCGCCAAGTCGCGCTCGAAAACGCCGAGGCCAAAACGGCGCAAAATGGGACTCTGGATCCGGCATCGAGCAGTGTCCAAAGAATGCTCAGCGATGGCGTTCAGCATGTTTTCGTTGCAGGCCGCAGCCTTGATATCGTGGACGCCCAAGGCGGGGAATGCGCAATTAGCGAAGGCGATGTAATGCAACTTTCCGGACCGCCAGCAGCCAACGCTACCGCCGCCGATCTCGTGATGCTTACTAGCAAAGGCGGCCAGGAATGCCCGAGGGGCGCTAGCGTTTCTGTCTCCTTTTCAGACCTGCAGGAGATGCAGAACCATATGCGCGAGACCATAGATCAGGGTTTGGGCGAGTTGCAAACGAAGCAGGGTAAGGGGGGATTACCCACGACGCCCGTATCGGCGAGTGCCGCACCAGTGAAGGCGTCCTTTGTGGCTGCCGCTCCACCGCCTGACCCGAACGCCGCCACTGAGATCAGCCAAGAATCGCAAGCAGCGGATCAGGCTGAGAAAGAAACGCTGACTCAGGTCGCTCAAACCACTGCTGTGGGAGCGGGTGCAACAGCTCAGCAGCCCACTGCACCTACCCAGATTGCGGCACCAGCATCGCCCCCAACCGAGATTTCGACCGGTCAAACCATTGATCAGGTAACGGGGAGTCTCGGTCCTCCGAAGAGCATAGTCGATCTCGGAGCCAAGAAAATATACATTTACAAAGACATGAAAATTACCTTCAAGGACGGGAAGGTCACCGACGTTCAGTAACTGCCATAGCTGCGATTCCCCTGCGCAGGAACATCGACAGTTTGTGCTCGCGAGGCGTCTGTGGCAAATCGTTCCGCAACATCGGGCCGCAGGCGGCTCAATATTTTGAAAGCCACCTGTTTACCCTGTCTGAAGGCATCAGCATAGAGGCGGTCACGCTCTTCACGGCTGTAGTTGTAACCGATGCGATAGAAGCGCTCGAGTGACAAGCCGAGGACCTTCGTCCCGGCATAGGCCACGGCGGCTTTGCCCAGCAATCCTCCTCCGAACGGAACCTTCCCAACGAGCTGCCGGGCGAGAGCACGCCAGCCGAATGCGCTGCCAATGACTGTGGCAATCTCCGATTTCTGTTCGGTGTAACCAACCGCGCGGTCGCTTGCTGCGGCGATCAGAAATGCCATACGGATTTGGTTCATCGTCAGGAAAGCAGTGTCGGAAGCGAATTCTGCGACCGCCCACGGCAGCTCAAAGATATTAGGAATCACATCGGGAAGAGCAGTTGCAAGCGAGAACAAAGTGTTTTCACGGCACGTTCTCTTGATTACTCGATCCACAAAAGGACGGCGGAAGCGAGGAAAGTTTTTGGCGAGAGCTACGCCCAAATCAGGATGCGTATCCAGGGCTCTTTCGATGAACAGGGCCGGACGCCAAGCTTCGAACAGAACCGCATGCATTGGGGCGGCGACAGTGCCATCATGAACGACCAAATCGTAGCCGCCCGCTTCCGTTCCCACAGGCTTGCGGACTAAGGTAGCGTTTGATGCCCGGCGGCGTGCGGGACTCAATTCGCCGAGAAAAAAATCTTCCATTGCGCGATAGCCGTCAGGATGAGAAGAATAAAGCGCAATCTGCAACGGACGTTCGCTCATCTCGCGCGCCTGTTTAGGATTGATCTTGCTAATCGCCTTTCTAACACTGACTAAACCGGCAATACTCATTGCGAACTCCTGTGCGATACGGGCGTTTCAGCACCCTTCAGGCGCATCACAACTTTAAAATTGTGCCGCCAATCTGAATTTACGCCAACGCGTTCGACATCGATCGCCGGCGTGAAATAGCTAAGCACAATCGCGTTCGAAGGGTGAAAGCACATCGCGGGCGCGACGAGCAGTAACTGCGGGAGTGTCTCCTCGAGTGAGATTCCGGGAAACAAATGTTGTAGCTCGCCGCGTTGAGTGTGCCACCGAATGCGCATCCAGTAGTCTAGCGCCTGTAGCGGCAAATGAATATCTTCTGATGCTTTCAACTCGAGAACGGCAAGACGGCCCGAAAGCGAAACGGCGAGCAAGTCAATTAAATCGCGATCGCCGGCAGCGAACGTGAGCACTTGAGAATAGACCGGATCCGGCAATAAGCGGGCGTCGATGGCCGAAAGATTGGACCGCACGGACAGCTCAAGATATCGTTCGGGAGCTTCAATGAGACTTTGCCGTGCAGCAGGAGGCAAGCCGGTTGCATTGCATTCGAATCGTTCTTGTTTGCATTGAGTGCTCAGCCGCGTTTGCAAATTACCCAGATCTTGGGGATCTACTTCTCCTGCGGAACCGTGTGAGTTGAACCGATACAGGTAAGCTTCGAGCGGTTTGCCAGTAAGCCACTTTAAGCGATGGGCGCTCAAGTTGCCTGCGGTATCCGGCAAAAACAGGCCGAGCGATGTCTGGGCGCCGGAGCGACGGTGAGCGTGCACGTAATCGTGCCAGATGAGGGCGGAGCTGAGCAAAGCGGGCTCGTCTTGCCGGTCCGAACATGCAAGAGCAGCGATCTGCCGGTTTCCTCGAACCAGTAGTGCTCGTGGGAAGACAGGCGAAAACGACCGTTGCAGATCCATGCCGCAAGATAGAGTGCAGATTTCCCAGCCGGGAAACTGGCGCGACAGCATGCGGCGAAACTGCTCGGCGAAATTGTGGCGCAAACCAGCAGTTGTCTTGTGCGCGGTTTGCGGACGATCGAGATCCAGAAAGCTCAATTTTCCAGGTTTGCCTCCAAAACGATGGACGGTGCAATCGAGCACGCCTGTGGCATGCCGCTCAATCGCCAGGATCCGTCTAGAAATGCTTCGCGTTTCGCACCAGACCTCGATCGAGACTCTGCCGGACCGGATTTCGAGATTGTATTGTTCCGGTAAGAGGCGGATCATTTCCTCGCCGTACTCGACAACGGCTGGATTACGGCAACTGGCGAGAAAGGTCTGGATTGTGGCGTGCAACGCCTCGGGTTCGATTGTCTCGCGTGCTTTCGCGGTGCTTCTATGATGGAGTTTTGTCACCTTTAGAATCCAGTTTTGAAAGCCGGTTGCAGGCCGTGGAACGCCGCATCCAAAGCGCAGCCGAGCGTGCGCGACGCACCCGGTCGGACATAACCTTAGTGGCTGTTACCAAGAAATTTTCTGCCGAAGCTATTCGTAACGCATATCAAGCTGGACTGCGGGATTTCGGAGAAAACTACGTTCAGGAGTTTGCACAAAAGCAGCCTGAATTAAGAGACACGAGCGAGGCGCGTTTTCATTTGATTGGGCATTTGCAATCGAATAAGGCGCGACTTGCTTCCGAGCTTTTCCATGTAATCGAAACAGCGGATTCCGCCAAGCTTCTGGCGCGGTTGGATGCTGCGGCAGCCGACCTGAAGACCTCGCCACGTGTGTTGATTGAAGTGAAGCTTTCGGATGAAAAGGACAAGACGGGCGCGCTGCCAGAGGAATTGCCACAGTTACTCGATGCCGCTCGAGAATGTACACGGATTTCAGTCTCGGGTCTGATGACGATGCCTCCGTGGTCGACCGATCCAGAGCAATCACGATCCTATTTTCAGGAATTGGCGCGACTGGCGCGGCAGAATGGGTTGACCGAACTCTCGATGGGAATGTCTGGAGATTTCGAAGTCGCCATTGAAGAAGGCGCCACCATCATTCGTGTTGGCACGGCATTATTTGGGCCGCGACCTAAGCCCCACAAACCCCCACTCCCGCTCGCTTCATGAGCAGACGCATTTTCGCGCTTGCCGTTCTGCTCTCATCCGCTTTGTCAGGGCAGGCTACGACGAAACTTCCGCAGCCGTCCGGCACCCAACAGCAGCTTGGGGTCTTGATTCCGATGCGAGGTGGCATCCGGCTTGCAGCGGATCTCTTCCTTCCCCGTGGCAGCGGTCCTTGGCCAACGCTGCTTCTTCGCACACCGTACAATCGGCATTCGCCGGGCGTTAGGGGCTACCGAATGTTCACGCAGCGCGGCTACGCCGTGCTCGTTCAGGATATCCGGGGGCGCTATGAATCGCCGGGAATTTTTGGATCTACGCAGCAGCAAGGGCAGGATGGGAATGACACGATCAACTGGATTGCGCAGCAAGCGTGGTCCAATCGCCGCGTCGTGATGGCCGGTGGTTCTTATCTCGGCATTGTGCAATGGTGGGCAGCGATTCAAGATAATCCACACCTGTTTGCGATTTCACCAGTTTTCTCTGGCGATGACGAATATCTGGATCGATTTTATTCGACCGGCGGCGCGCTTAAACTGGGGCATCGGCTCTTGTGGATGGCGGAGAATTTTGCTCCACCACCTCAAGCCAGGCGTTCTTTCAGCAGCTACATCGGTCATCTGCCTCTTCGAACGTCTGATGTTGCGGCAACTGGCTTTTCACTGCCGCTTTGGAGGAACGCGCTCGACCACCCTTCCTACGACCCGTACTGGAAAAGTTTGAGCATACGGGAACGGATGAATCGTGTGGCCGTGCCCGTTTTGTCGTTCGGCGGCTGGTTCGATAACTATGCAGAGAGCGATCTCGACGCATTCTCGCGTCTGGCGAGACAGGGCCGGGTGATTGAAACTTGGATTGGCCCTTGGGCGCATAACCCAGGTCTGAAATTCTCGACTGTCGATTTCGGGCCCGAAGCCGCGATTGGACTGCGCACGAAGCAGCTTGAGTGGTTCGATCGCTGGGTGAAAACAGGACCGCGATCGCGAGTGGGCGGAAGCGGGCCGCCTCTGCTCCACCTTTTTGTGATGGGACAGAACGTATGGCGCGAAGAGCACGAATGGCCTCTGGCTCGGACGCAGTTCACACCCATTTATTTGACGAGCCGGGGGGACGCAAACACTGCGTCGGGAGATGGAGGACTCCGTTGGGAGCCCGTGCGCAAAGCGCGAGCGGATCATTTCATCTACGATCCGAACAATCCGGTGCCGACAAGGGGTGGTGCAATCTGCTGTGAGCCAACAATTTTACGGCCCGGGCCGCTCGATCAAACATCAATTGAAGGCCGGCGTGACATTCTTGTGTATACGTCGGCGCCGCTTATGGAAGACCTGGAAGTCACGGGTCCCGTCCACGTTGTGCTTTATGCAAGAACTTCGGCAAATGATACCGATTTCACCGCGAAGCTTGTCGACGTACAGCCGAGCGGACATGCGCTGCTTGTGACCGACGGTATACAGAGGTTACGCTACCGGCTATCCTTGGCTGAACCTGTATTCGTTAAACGAAATACTCCCTATCAAATCAGCATTGATGCGGGAGTGACGAGCTATATGTTCGCCGCGCGGCACAGAATCCGTCTGGAGATTTCGAGCAGCAACTTCCCAAGGTTCGATCGAAACCTGAATTCGACGCGGCCGAATGCTATTGAGACGAAGACTGTCGTGGCGCAGCAGACCGTGTATCACGAGAAAGGGTATCCGTCGGCTATCATTCTGCCGGTCATACCAAAGAGCAGCAGTATTATTCCAGCGCGATCGAGATAGCGCCCATAACCATCAGCGCGCCACCGATCGCTTTGCCCCACGTAAGTTTCTCGCCGAGAAACAAGGCGGCGAATATAATGACGAACGCGACGCTCAGTTTATCGATGGGGGCCACGCGCGACGCGGGGCCAACTTGTAGCGCGCGAAAGTAACAGAGCCACGACAAGCCCGTTGCAATTCCCGAAAGAATTAGAAAGAGCCATGTTTTTGTTGATAGAACCCGAAACGTGCCAGGTTGACGCGCGGCATATGTGATCAGCCACGTGAATACGACCACGACAGTCGTTCGCAGAGCGGTAGCTAGATTGGCGTCCGTGTCCTGTACTCCCAATTTCGCCAGAATCGCTGTGGCAGCAGCAAAGGCAGCGGAGAGCAAGGACCAGGTGAGCCATGTCATGCTTTCAGTTTGCAGGACCAGTGATAGATTGTGACAGAGTCAGCCAATTTGAGAGGCGAGATTTTCTTCGCGCGAGCCCACGAGCAACTGCAATGCATGCAGCTTCGCGAGGCGCTGAAGTTTTTTTATCTGGCCGATGAGGCGCATTATGATCCGGACGCCTGTGCTGCTGGACGCTGGGACTGTAATATGCTTTTGGGCGATTTCGAATCGGCATGGCGGGAGAGCGATTCGATTTCACAGCGCGGCGGGCCGGATCCGCATCGTTTTTGGGATGGCCAACCATTCGCGGGCCGGCGCGTGTTGATCCGCTGCCTTCATGGTCTTGGGGACACACTTCAGTTCATTCGGTATGTGCCTCTGATGCGCGAGCGCGCCCGGAGCGTGACGATTGAAGCGCAACCGACCATGAAGTCTTTGCTTCAGCACGCCCACATCGCTGACGAAGTAATTACTTGGGGCGAACCGGAGCCTCACTGGGATCAGCAGATGGAAATCATCGAGCTTCCGCGAATTCTCAGGACAACGCTTCAAAGTATTCCGAACCATGTCCCGTATCTGCATGTTTCCGGCGAAGGAGCGGCGGGGAATCATGGACGCATGAGAGCCGTCAGGATCGGACTGGTCTGGGGATCAAGCAGTTATAATCCAGATCGCTCCATCAGGCTGGAGGAATTGGCTCGGCTATTTTCGATCCCGAACACATCATTTTTCAGTTTGCAAGCCGGCCCTGCGCGCTCGGAACTCGAGCCGTGGTCGGGCCGAATCGTCGATTTGTACAGTGATTCCGATTGTGTTCTGACTATGGCCAAAACGCTGCTGAAGCTCGACCTGGTCATCACGGTCGATACAATGATGGCGCATTTGGCGGGCGCGTTGGGACGCCCTGTGTGGACACTCTTGCCTTTCCGGTGCGATTGGCGATGGATGTTAGCTCGTGAAGATTCGCCTTGGTATCCGACGATGCGCCTATTTCGTCAACAAAGGCCTGGAGACTGGGGACAAGTCATGCGGCAACTAATCGGAGCGCTCGCTCTCTACGCCGGACCAGATGGTCTTATTCACTGTGCGAACGATGGGCTGATCGGTACCCAGAACAATCTCGCTGATGGAAGCTGGGGCAATTTCCAAGCGAAGAATGTGGTCTAGTGGCATTCCGAGGAGAAGGATCAGTAAATAGCGGATCACATCACCGTGCGTAACTACGGCAACGATTGAATCCTGGTGAGCGGCGGCTATCCGGACTAAGGTCGACCAGGCCCTCGCTTGTACCTCCAATGCCGATTCACCATGGGGAGGCCGCATAACCGACCGAAGGCGATTGTATTCGCGCCATTCCAGTAATTCGTGCAGCTCTGAAAGCGATTTTCCGGCCCAGCCGCCGAAGTCAATCTCATTAAGTCCTTCGTCGATCGAAACTGCGATGCTTTGGGGATCGGCAACGAAACGGGCCGTCTCAATAGCTCGCTCGAGCGGGCTTGAAATCACTGCATCGAGATCGCATTTCATTTTGAGCGCTTCACCCAATTTCTGTGCCTCTCTATAACCTTCAGAATTCAAATGAACTCCGGGCGTGCGTCCATAGAGCACACGTGTCATGAGTTCAGCAGTCGCGTGGCGGATGAGTAGAATACGAGTCATATTGGCGCGAGAACTTACTCAAGATGAAATTCAAACCAGAGTACATGAATTAGGTCCATGGTTTCACAACCTTTCACTTAGAGGCATACAAACCGCACCCGAACACTTCCTGGGCGATTACCCTTCGACGAAATGGCAGAGCTTTCAGGAGGCGATCCCGAAAGACTTGACGGGTATGACTGTGCTCGACGTTGGATGCAACGGAGGGTTCTACTCAATTCAGATGAAATTGCGCGGCGCCAAGCGCGTGCTTGGAATCGATCACGACAGTGATTATTTAAATCAAGCGAAGTTTGCAGCCGAGGTGCTGGGCCTGGATATCTCATTCGATCTTTTGTCTGTGTATGAGGTTGCCGAGCTGCGCGAAAGCTTTGACGTAGTGCTTTTTCTGGGCGTCTTCTATCACTTGCGCCACCCGCTACTCGCGCTTGATCTGCTTCGCCGTTATGCCACAAAAGACTGGTTTATTTTTCAGTCCATGCTGCGGGGGAGCCGCACAGTTCCGCGAATCGAGGAGAACTATCCGTTTTCTGAAAAAAGCGTTTTCGACAAACCCGGGTTTCCGAAGATGCACTTTATTGAGAACAGCTATTCTCAGGATCCGACGAACTGGTGGATCCCGAACCGTGCATGTGCCGAGGCGCTGTTGCGCAGCGCCGGATTCCGCCTTGAGAGTCAGCCCGAAGCCGAGGTCTTCATCTGCCGCTGCGATGAAGGCGCGCATTTGCACCCGCTGCCGAAAGTCTTGGCGTAAAAGCATGGTTGAAGCGGTCATGCTCTGGAATGAACCAAACAATCTTTCGCATTGGGACTTCGAAATAGATCGCGATTGGTCGTGCTATGCCGAGATGGTGAAGCTTGCCGCTTCGGCCATACAAGCCGAAAACTCGAAAGTTACGCGAGTTCTTGGCGGCATTTCACCGATTGATCCAGCTTTCATCGTGCGAATGCAGGATAAAGGCGTTCTCGATGACGTGCATGCTGTTGCGGTTCATGGCTTCCCACTGGATTGGAATCACTGGATGATTCATGAATGGCCGGAGAAATTGGGCGACGTTCGGGCGGTCACCACGAAACCTATTTGGGTGTCAGAAGTGGGTGCATCCTCATTTGGCGCCGAGGAAGTTCAGGAATTTGGTTTGAAGAGGACCGCCGAGCTTCTTCTCCCGCGAGTCGAGTATGTATATTGGTACAGCTTATTCGACCTCCCCCGAGCCTGGCCCGCAACCACGCGCCATCGCGAGAGCGAGGGGTCGTCGTACTACCGGCATTTTTATATGGGACTCTATCGGGAAGATGGCGGCGCGAAACTCGCCGCGCGCCACTTTGCGAACTACACGCCTTCACTTGGCATTTGCCAGTGGTTTCATTTCGAGGATCATCGATTAGAAGCCGCTGCTCAGTGCCTTCGTGAGTTGGGGGTGAGAAAAGTCCGTACAGGGCTGAGTTGGGCGGACTTCGAGCGTCCCAATGCCGAACAGTGGTTCGACCGGCAAATGGGCCTGCTGGATGACTTTGAAGTGACGGTGACCTTCTGTTTTACGCCAGAGCGATGCGGGATGCGGCCCCACCATACCAGCCCGCCGCGAAATCCTGACGAGTATGCGGAGTTCTGCGCGGCAATGACCAGACGCTACGCATAATACATCTACCGACTGAAAACGCGGCACTTACGGCTGATTGTCACTTAGAACGGCTCCTCCCATCGGGCGCCAGACGAATCCCGCAATCCGTTGATTTTCAAAGAAAAAATGGCGTTACCGGGTTTCTACTAGGCTGATCGAGAGGTCCGGTATGGTACAAACAAGGTGAGCTACAAAGCTCCGCCTTGAGAGGGAGCCACGAATTACAGATGGATTTCTGAATTGTGACAGGATGGCGAAATCGACGGCCCCGCATCGACGTCGCGCCCTCAAGATGGAAACTAACAATCCCCATTTCAAAGGACCAGACGAATAATGAAAGGAACCGTTCTCATAACGGGCGGGGCTGGCTTTATCGGGTCTCACCTCGCATCGGAACTGTTAAGAGCGGGCTACCAAGTACGTGTTCTCGATAGCCTGATCCCTCAAGTGCATGGTGAAAGACCGCAGCGGCCTGCCTACCTGCACAAAGATGCCGAGCTCATGATCGGCGATGTGCGAAACCCGGAGGATGTCTATAAAGCCCTCGCCGGTGTTGATGCGGTTTATCATTTCGTAGCTCTTGTCGGTGTTGGTCAGAGCATGTATCAGATCGCTGACTACACCAGCGTTAATAATTCAGGGACCGCAGTGCTTCTCGAGCGTTTGGTGAAGCGCAGGGTGAGTAAGCTCATCGTCGCCTCGAGTATGAGCGTATACGGAGAGGGCCGATATGTAACGGACGACGGCCAAAAATACGATCAGGTGACCCGCAGCACTAGGCAATTGAAAGCACGGGAATGGGAAATGCTAGCGCCGGATGGCTCGCCCTTGCGACCGCTGCGCACTCCCGAAGACAAGCAGCCTACGCTCGCTTCCGTTTACGCGCTGTCTAAGTACGATCAGGAGCAAATGTGTCTCATCGTGGGCAGAGCTTACGGTGTGCCCACCGTGGCGCTTCGGTTTTTCAACGTCTATGGGCCGCATCAATCACTTTCAAATCCCTACACCGGCGTGCTCGCAATTTTTGCGTCCCGCCTGATAAATCGCCAGCGCCCAATCATTTTCGAAGATGGGCAGCAGCTTCGTGATTTTGTGAGCGTCTACGACGTGGCTCAGGCATGCCGGCTTGCACTTGAAGTCGACGCAGCGCGGGACATGGTTTTTAATGTGGGCAGTGGTCACACCGTCACTGTGGCGAATGTTGCTAAAGCTTTAGCGAAGGTGCTCGGCAAACAAATTGAGCCGGAGATTACGGGCGATCATCGCGTGGGGGACATCAGACATTGCTTCCCCGACATCAGCTTGGCGGAGCGGGTATTGGGCTACAGACCCGCCATGACACTCGAAAAGGGCATGCGCGATCTGGCCAAATGGCTCGATCAACAAACCGCGCACGATCGCTTCAATGAGATGCGGGCCGAGCTGACGGCTCGGGGCCTTGTTGTGTAGCGAGGCGATTCGAGTGGAACGCCGATCTGTCCTGATCACCGGAGGCGCTGGCTTTATTGGAACTAACATCGCTCGGCGCTATTTAGCGGAAGACCAGCCGGTTCACATTCTAGATAATTTGAGCCGGGCGGGGGTCGAGCAGAATGTCGCCGAACTAAGACAGTGTTACCCGGGACGGGTCGAATTTACCCGGGCGGATGTTCGCGACAGAAATGCGGTTGAAAAAGCCGTTCGGGGGTCACGATTTGTGTATCACCTGGCTGCGCAAGTCGCCGTCACCACCAGCTTGGAAGACCCGGTTCATGACCTGGGGACCAATCTTGTCGGCACGTTGCATGTGCTCGAGGCAATTCGAAACTCACCCGAGCCTCCGGGATTGCTTTTTACTTCCACGAATAAAGTGTATGGGCGCTTGGGAGCGATCACGTTGCGGGAGAAATCGACCCGTCATGAGCCTGCCGATTCCGCGCTCGCTCGGAGGGGAGCGGACGAGCGTCAGCCGCTCGAGTTCTTATCGCCCTATGGGTGCTCGAAGGGAAGCGCCGATCAATACGTTCTGGAGTATGCGCGCTCGTACGGACTCCAAGCTGTCGTGTTTCGCATGAGTTGTATTTATGGCCCCTATCAACTCGGCTCAGAAGATCAGGGCTGGGTGGCCCATTTTTTGCGGCAAGGCTTGAAAGGCGAGCCGATCACGATTTATGGCGATGGAAAGCAGGTTCGCGATCTCCTGTTCGTAGAGGACTTGGTCGACGTTATGCGTCTGGTTCAAAAGAATATTTCATTAGTGTGTGGCGAAGCATTTAATGTGGGGGGCGGACCTGAGAATAGCTCCAGTCTGGTTGAGCTGATCAATAGAATTCGGCTCCTCACTGGAAATCCGATCGAAGTTCAGCGGGGGCCCGAACGTTTGGCAGATCAGCGCTGGTTTGTGGCGGATACGGCCAAGATTCGAAACAGGGTTAGTTGGTCACCGAAAACCAACATCTCTGAAGGCTTGCGCCGATTGCAAAGTTGGTACGCGGAGCGGCCTTCATTATATGAGCAACCCGCGGTACAGGTAGCGTGATGCGTTATGCATTGATTAATCCGCCTTGGGACTTTGAAGGCAGTATTTACTTCGGCTGCCGCGAACGCCATCTTCCTCTCGAGTTTGGATACTCCAAGGCGCTTCTCGAACAGGCCGGGCACGAAGTAACTTTGATCGATGGTCACCTCGACGATCTCGCTTACTCTGAAATAGTTCGACGCGCAAGCGATTTCCGACCGGATGTCATTGTGGTTACAACAGCGCCGACGTACCTTTTCTGGCGTTGCGCGCCTCCTGAGTTACGAATCCCGCAGATCCTCTGCGATCTGTTTAGGGAATTGCCGGCCAAGTTAGTTGTTGTCGGGCCGCATGCTTCAACGACTCCAGCAGCGACACTAAAGAAATTGCGCGCCGATGTTGTTGTTCTTGGCGAATGTGAAGAAATCCTTCCAAAACTGGCGGGTGATCTCAATAATGCTTCTTCCATTGCGTTCCGAGAAGACGCGAATATCGTTGTTCGCGGACCGAACCGGGCTGCAGATATGAAAACTCTTCCGGCTCTGAGCTGGCCGGATGAAATGATCGCAAAGCACAAACATCACCATCACCGGTTCGATGCTGAGCCGATTGTCCCAGGCGCGGAGATGGAGGCTTCACGTGGGTGTCCTTACCATTGCACGTTTTGTGCGAAAGACAATTTCCGAAATAATTACCGAAAGCGACCGCTCAACACGATCCTGCAAGAAGTGGATCAGTTTCTAAGTCAAGGCGTCGAATACATCTACTTTATTGACGAAATCTTTCTTCCTGATCTTCAGTTACTAAGTGCCTTGGCGGAACGCAAGGTGAAGATCGGCGTGCAAACGCGGATCGATTTATGGAATGAAAACGCAATTGAGGCGCTTGCTCGCGCAGGGTGTGTGTCGATTGAAGCAGGCGTTGAAAGTATTACGGAAGCCGGCCGCGCTTATCTCGATAAGAAATGTAAGTTATCTACGGACGATCTTGCTTCGCGTCTGATATACGCCAGAAAACTGGTTCCGTTTGTCCAAGCTAACTTACTCGCGATGACCGAGGACGACGAGGATGCTGTAGAAAGCTGGCGGCAGCAATTTGAGAGACATGGGGTGTGGGCGAACAAGCCCGTGCCGCTATTTCCCTATCCTGGATCGCCAGAATATACGAGGATGTGGGGCGCGCCGGATGATTTTGCATGGGAGCGGGCGCACGAGACTTATTTGAAAGGCTTCGATGCTTTCAGTGACATTCAAGACCAACGGCCACAGCCGCTTGTTGAGTTGGAAACACGGCGTGCCCGCTAAGGCGGTCTGCGACCGCCGTATCAACCGATGAAAATTTTGATGACAGCCGATGCAGCCGGTGGTGTTTGGCGATACTCGGTTGATCTGATCAAAGCGGCTGTTAAGCACGGCGCGGAAGTGATGCTAGCGACAATGGGCCCGCGGCCCACGGCAGCACAACGGGACGAGCTTTTGTCGATTCTCCAAATCACACTTGCGGAGAGCGACTACGCTCTTGAATGGATGCCTGGCGCGGGGGGGGACGTTGATGCCTCCGGTAAGTGGCTGCTCGAACTTGAATCGCACTTTGACGCCGATCTGATTCACCTAAACGGGTACGCTCACGCCAGTTTGCCATGGGGCAAACCTGTCGTCGTTGTCGCGCATTCATGCGTGTATTCGTGGTGGCGTGCGGTTCACGGATGTGCTCCGGGTAAGGAATGGACCGAGTACAAGAAGCGCGTGACCGATGGACTGGAGGCTTGCGATATCGCTGTGACCCCATCGGCTGCAATGGCCGCAGAACTTCAAAGAGAGTATGCCGTCAACACGGACAGGGTCCGTGTAATTCGCAACTTCACGAACGTCCAGCCCTCTTCCGGAACAACGAAAGAACCCTTTGTATTGGCCGCAGGGCGCGTTTGGGACGCAGCCAAAAACCTCGAATTACTCGATAGGACCGCACCCAAGCTGGGATGGCAGGTTCGCATTGCAGGCTCCGGATCGCCAAACCGCTCTGCCCGTTTTCTCGGTTGTTTGGCTCACACCGAGCTGATGAATCAGATGAGAGCAGCCGGCATTTTCGCGCACCCCGCGCTTTACGAACCTTTCGGGTTATCGGTTCTCGAAGCTGCGCGCGCGAGGTGCTGTCTCGTCTTATCGGATATTCGCAGTTTGCGCGAGCTCTGGGAAGGAGCTGCGCGCTTTGTTAATCCACGCGAGCCTGAAGCGTGGATTGATGAGATTAACGCGCTCATCCACAACCCAGAAGAACGAGAGTTGTTCGGTAAGCGTGCTCATTCCCGTTCGTTGGAATACACTGAAGCGTCATCCGCCGGCCAATACTGGAATCTCTATTCGTCGATAATCGACGCCAGAAGCGGAGTCGCGGCATGAAGATGCGGATCGCGATGTTTTGCCAGTCGCTGATTTCAGACTGGAATCACGGAAATGCGCACTTTCTCCGTGGGATTGCATCCGAGCTTCAAAACCGCGGGCACGAAGTTCGAATTTTCGAACCTCAGGATAGTTGGAGCCGCATGAACCTAGTTCAGGATGCTGGACCAGCAGCAATCGAGGAATTTCACCGGGTCTTTCCGAAACTGTCCTGCACTACGTATTACGTCGACAATCTTGCGGTTCCTGAATGGCTGAATGAAGTCGATTTGGCGCTAGTTCATGAATGGAATGATCCGAGATTGATCTCGGCAATCGGCAATTACGCGAAGCGAAATCCTGAAATCCGGCTCCTGTTTCACGACACCCACCACCGCGCCGTAACCGCCGCTCATGAGCTGGCCCGCTTCGATTTGACTGCGTATCACGGGATTCTCGTTTACGGCCATTCCTTGAGGACAGCGTACGAACGGCGGGGTTGGGGAAAACAGGTTCATGTCTGGCATGAGGCCGCAGATGTCCGAACCTTCTATCCTCGCGGGAGTAAACAAAAATCAGGTGACGTTGTCTGGATTGGAAATTGGGGCGATGAAGAGCGCTCCGAAGAATTGCGCGAGTACTTCATCGACCCTGTAAAACGAAGCGGCTTGAGGGCGGAGGCATACGGCGTCCGTTATCCTGACGCTGCGCTGCAAAAGTTGACGGCTGCTTCGATTCAGTACGGCGGCTGGGTTCCGAATTTCAAAGTTCCGGAGATATTTTCACGATTCAAAGCCACCGTGCACATTCCGCGCCGGCCTTATACACAAGCGCTTCCGGGCATTCCCACGATTCGTCCATTTGAAGCGCTAGCCTGCGGGATTCCGCTGATCTCGGCGCCGTGGCAGGACACGGAAGGACTGTTTCGCTCCGGGCGCGACTTTTTGATGGCTCGAAACGGATTTGAAATGGAAAAGCACCTGGGAGACGTGCTAAACGATCCTTCTCTCGCCCAAAGCCTCTCGGCAAGTGGGCTCGAGACAGTTCGGAGTCGTCACACTTGCGCGCACCGGGTTGATGAGTTGCTCGACATTTGGGAAACAATTCAGCCGGCAATGTCCGAAGCCGTCGAGGTGCATCAGTGAGAATCGCCTTCTGGGGCTCGAGCCTGGTGTCTGCGTATTGGAACGGCGCTGCCACTTACTATCGAGGCGTATTGCGAGCGCTGGCTCGGCTTGGGCACGAGATCACCTTCTTTGAGCCCGACGCGTATGATCGCCAGCAGCATCGGGATATTGAGGATCCGGATTGGGCCAACATTATCGTTTATAATGCGGCTGATCTCAATGAGGTAAACCGTTTGCTAGCGGCCTCCGCGCGCTTCGACGTGATGGTGAAAGCGAGCGGGGTTGGGGTGCTGGACGAATATCTCGAAGCACGCGCCTCAACAATGCCGCATTCGGTGTGTAAGGTCTTCTGGGATGTCGATGCGCCGGCGACATTGGAGCGACTCGCGGCGAATTCAGCGGATCCGTTTCATCGAGCGCTCCCACGATTCGATGTAATCCTGACCTATGGCGGCGGAAAGCGTGTCACGGATGGGTATCGGAGCATCGGCGCGCGGGAATGTGTTGCGATCTATAACGCGCTTGATCCGGACGTTCACTTTCCTGTCGAGCCCGATTCACGCTTTGCCTGCGATCTTTCTTTTCTCGGAAACCGGCTGCCGGATCGCGAGGCTCGCGTTGAAGAATTTTTCCTGAAAGCTGCGCGACTCGCGCCTGATCAACGATTTCTGCTGGGCGGCAGCGGCTGGTCAGATAAACCATTACCCGCGAATGTGTCGTATGTCGGTCATGTCTACACAGCAGATCACAACGCGTTCAATTGCTCGGCCCGCTTGGTGCTCAATATCAGCCGCGATAGCATGGCGCGTTTTGGATTTTCCCCAGCGACACGAGTATTCGAGGCCGCGGGCGCCGGCGCGTGTTTAATTACAGATGCTTGGGAAGGCATCGATTCGTTCCTCGCGCCAGGAAGAGAAATTCTGGTCGCACACGATGGCGCCGAAGTTGCTGGCATCCTTCAGCAGCTCAGTCCGGAGCGGGCGCGCTCGATTGGACAAGCTGGGAGAAAGCGAGTGCTTGCCGAGCATACGTACGAGCGGCGCGGGGTACTAGTTGAATCAATTCTGCAAGAAGTCGTCGCGATAGAATCTGGCATTTCGATGGAGACTCTCGCATGACGGAAACAAGGCTGAACTGCGTGTTCCTTGGTCTCTCTATCACTTCTACTTGGGGTAACGGCCACGCAACTACATATCGGAGCCTCTTAAAAGAGCTTTCATTACGCGGATACGGCGTCACCTTTCTCGAGCGGGACGTGCCGTGGTATTCCTCACATCGTGAGTTCGAGCGATTGCCGTATTGCAAAGTTGCGCTTTACAATAGCCTCGAAGAGCTGAAGGAACGCTTCACAAGCCTGGTCCGAACGGCGGACGTCGTAGTCGTTGGGTCTTACGTTCCGGACGGAATCGCAGTTGGCGAATGGGTGACGCGGACCGCAGAACATTTGACCGCGTTCTATGACATCGATACGCCAGTGACTCTCTCGAATTTAGAGAACGGCCGCTGTGAATATCTGTCGAAAGAGCTTTGCAAAAAGTATCGGCTATACCTTTCGTTTACGGGAGGCCCGACACTTGCGCTTATCGAGCGTAAACTTGGGGCACCGTACGCCGCTGCGCTGTACTGTTCGGTCGATCCGGCTCTCTATTATCCATTGCCGGAACCGCTCGAATGGGAGGTCGGCTACCTGGGGACTTACGCTGCCGATCGCCAGCCTGCGCTTGAGAGCCTGCTTCTCGATGTCGCGAAACAAAATCCAAACCAGCGATTCGTCGTGGCCGGCCCGCAATATCCAGATACGATCCCTTGGCCCGCGAATGTCGAGCGCATCGATCATCTCCCGGCGAGCGATCATCGCGGCTTCTATAATTCACAGCGATTCACGCTAAACCTGACGCGCCGGGATATGATTCGGACCGGCTATTCACCGAGCGTTCGGCTTTTCGAGGCAGCGGCATGCGGAGTGCCCATCCTGACCGATGAGTGGCCCGGCCTCGAAACGTTTTATGAACCGTTCTCCGAAATAGTACCCGTTCGTACGAGTTGGGATTTGATGTCTCAGCTCCGAATGCCTGATGATCAGCGCCTCGAAATAGCGGATCGCGCACGGAGGCGCACTCTTCGCTTCCATACAGCGGCTGTAAGAGCGCGCGAGTTCACGACTCATGTGCATCAATGTTTGGAGCGAATCAATTGTTCTAAACGGTCGGCGAGCATGCTGAAGCCATCGGTGACGGCTGTACTGCAATAGTTGAAAAGTGGTGTTATGCAAGGGACGAGAAGAACCGCAGCCCTAATTGGAACGGCGTGGCTCGCTGTAGTGGCGGTGTCTGTTTGGGCCAGAAATCAGTCGGCGCCGGGGGTGCCCGTGAGCATGGTAGTAACCGTCGAACCCCGGCGCGGGAAAACCGTACCCAGTATCGAGCAGGAGGATATTGCGGTAAGGGAGGGAAATGATAAAAGACCGGTCACCGCATTAATGCCCCTGGAGGGGCAGCATGCTGATATGCAGTTGCTGCTTCTGTTGGAGGATTCCGCTGCCTCGAGCATGAATACGGAAATCGATACGCTGAAACAATTTGTGAATTCCCTGCCTTCGACCACTGAAGTTGCGGTTGGGTATATGCGAAACGGTCTGACTGGCTTCACCAGCAACTTTACCGCGGATCACGCCGCTGCTGCGAATTCGATCCGGGTTGTGATGGGACCGGGCGGCGCTGATATCAGCCCTTATGATTCCCTGTCGGATGCGATCAAAAAGTGGCCCGAAAAACGAGCAGAGCGGCGCGAAATCATCATGATCAGTAGCGGCATCGAGGGCCTGGGTGGTGGCTACACTTCCGACAATCCGTACGTAAACAAAGGCATCGAGGACGCGCAGAAAGCCGGAGTGATTGTGTACACGATTTATACTCCGGCAGCGGGACACTACGGGCACAGCTTCTGGCTCACGAACTGGGGGCAGAACTTTTTGTCGCAGTTATCAGAAGAGACTGGCGGGGAATCATATTTCCTCGGCTTCGGACCGGTTGTGTCATTCCAGCCTTATCTGAATGAAATTCTCGAGCGGCAGCGTCATCAATTCCTTCTTACCTTCACTGCGCGGCCGGAGCGCAAGTCCGGCCTGCAACCTGTGAAAGTGCGCATCAAGGAAAAAGATGCCGATGTTGCGGCAGCAGATCGAGTGTACGTTCCCGCGAGCCTCTAGGCTTCGGTGGATTACCTGCTCCGCGAAACGTAATCAACTCAGGTTCATCACACTGTCGCTCTAGCGTTTGCGCGGGAAGGCGCCGATGCCCAAAATCCAGAGTTTCAGGTGATATTACAAGCTGTGCTGGACCTTGCTGCGCATATAGAGCTACGGTCAAACAGTTGGAGTAATCCTGAGAATGTCGTTTTCGACCAAAAGTTTCATGTTCGGCGCGGTATCAGCAACTAGATCTTTGACTTGATGTACGGTGGGCAACCCGTACGTACCAAATAAATGAGCAGAACTACTGAGGATCACGAATCGTCCTGCCATGTGCTCTAAAATTGTGGAGATCTCCGATAGCACCGGGGGCTGTCGATCCTCAGCTTCGAGGGGATCGTCGCAGTAGTGGTCGAGCCAAAAAAGCGTAGGGCGTTGAAGGGTGGGTATGAGCTGCGACAAAACGACGGAACTGCTGCCTTCAAGAATTGTGACGTTAGGATTTTTGCGGAAGCGTGTTCTCGCTTTTTTACATAATTGCTGTGATACTTCGATCGAATAGACTTGCTCGAAATTGCGACGGATCGCATCGACCATATCACCAAGATACGTGCCGGCCTCTACGAAAATCGAGAGGCCATAGCGCTTCGAGGTGGTTACAATGTTCCGCTCCATCAGTAGGTGGGGCATCGAGTGGCCTCGGCGAGAAGCCCTCGGGCGCAGTTTCCATTGTAAGTAGCGTAGCCAGTAAAATGTCCTGACGGCAAAGGGTTTACTGCGCAGATACCGCCTCAACGCATTCCGCCGTTTGCGCTCGATCTGCACAGCCGGCATCTGCCATTGTTAACTGGATCAGGCTGTCCAGACAAGCCTGACACTGACTCAGGCTTAGAGCGGGCCGCGCAACCTGCTGAACTTGCGCCGAGGTATGTGTTCCTAGCTTGCTACGAATCGCGTTTTATCACGGGCGGAGTATTCGATGTCACTGGCGGCAAAATGCTCCGTGAATTTCGCGAGGCGCCGATCAAACGCGAAAAAGCCCGGCGGGGCTTGGACCGCACCGGGCTTCTTGCTTTCGAACGCCGTTCTTTGCTAGTAGGTGGTTCCGCGGCCAACCGGCTTGTCTGTTTTCGCGAAATCTGCCGATGCCTCACCCGTTGAAGAAATGTCTTCTGCGCCCGTCTGCTTCAACAGGTCTTTTGCCTTTTTCACCCAGTCGCTGTTGTCGCAGTGAACAGAAAGGAGGATTCCGCCTTCTTTGATGCGGCCTTCGTAACGTTTGGCCTCATACTCCGGAATCCCCATACCCACTAGCGCGCCAACGAAACCGCCGACAACGCCGCCTGAGCCGAGGCCAGCGAGCGTAGCCATGATTGGTCCAGCGGCAATAAACGGTCCGAGTCCAGGAATCGCAAGAGCGCCAATGCCCGCCAATAATCCGAGGGTTCCGCCGACCGCGGCCCCCGCGACCGCTCCTGTCGCCGTGCCTTCAGGAGCTTTCGTGTGCTTCTCATGAGCAAAGTCTTTCGTCCCGACATTGTCCTGCAACAGCACGGAAATGTCTTCATTGCGAAACCCTTGGGCTATCAGCCGGTCAACGGCGTTTTCCGCCATTCCCCGATTCGCATAAATACCATACACTGCCGTATTTTTCCCTGCCATATTTCTCCTCTTTTTTATTTGATTTGAATCCGTCTACTGACCTTTAACAGTCAGTTCGTTCGTCACATTGCCGGCCCCGGCGATTTCCGTCGCCTTCTGCTCGACTGCCGATTTGTCGGCGTCCGTTTTCACCGGCCCCCGAAGCGTCACCTTTCCATCTTGAGCAACTATTTTAATGTTGTGTGCGTAGGTTGAGAGGGCTTTGTCTTTAAGAATCGCGCGTCTGATTTGCGCAGCTAGCTTCACGTCGCTCTTGTTGTTCTTGGCTTGATCGGCTGTCGGCTGCGTCTGCTGATTCATCTTCGTGTTATCAGGTTCTTGGGCGAGCGCGACACCCAACCCTGTTGCTATTACTAGGGAACTCAGCAAGGCTCTAGTCTTGGTCATTCCTCCTCCATTTGATTGTTTGCTCTCATTAGTGAGACTCCAGCAGCGCATTGCTGTTTCGTTGAACGCGCTTACAGCGACTGCATAAGCTATTGCGTTTCGATTAAAGTGCGTTATTTTTGAATGCTTATGCGCATTCTAGTGAAACCCTTATCCCCGTGCTTATTCCTTGCATCTCTTGCGGCGGTCTTGAACGCGCAGGACATGAGCGTTTTGAAAACTCTGAAGTGGCGCCAGATCGGACCGTTTCGGGGTGGCCGCGTGACTACGGTGACAGGCATCGATTCGCAGCCGCAGGTGTATTACTTTGGCGCGACCGGAGGCGGCGTATGGAAAACCACCAATGCAGGAATAGACTGGCAGCCCGTTTCCGATGGCCAGCCGTTCGGTACAGGCTCGGTCGGCGCGGTCGCCGTTTCGCAATCTGATCCGAATATCGTGTACGTCGGTATGGGCGAATCGGATCTGCGGGGGAATGTGTCGCACGGTGATGGGATGTACAAGAGCACCGATGGCGGAAAGACCTGGAAGCATATCGGACTCGAAAACACGCGCCAGATCAGCCGTGTGCGGATACATCCGAGAAATCCCGATCTAGTGTACGTGGCGGCATTAGGCCACACGTGGGGACCGAATCCGGATCGGGGGGTTTTTCGAACGAAAGACGGTGGTAAGACGTGGGAGAAAATCCTTTCGCGCGGTCCGAAAGCCGGCGCAATTGATCTCACATTCGATCCCACGAATGCCAGCATTCTCTATGCCGGCTTTTGGGAGGTTTACCGGAAGCCGTGGGATTTTGAAAGCGGCGGTCCCGGCAGCGGTCTTTTCAAGTCCACCGATGGCGGAGACAACTGGACCGAGCTGACGCGCAATCCCGGCCTGCCGAAAGGCACAATCGGAAATGTTGGTGTTACCGTTTCGGCCACGAATGCAGAGCGAGTTTGGGCACAGATTGAAGCAGAAGACGGGGGCATCTTCCGCTCCGACGACGGCGGCAAGAACTGGACGAAAGTGAATGAAGACCGCAAGCTGCGGCAGCGCGCCTGGTATTACAACCGCATCTACGCGGATCCCAAGGATCCTGACAGAATCTATGCTGTAAACGTTGGCTTCTTTCGTTCGGACGACGGAGGAAAGACCTTCAATCCCATCAGGACACCGCACGGCGACAACCACGATCTCTGGATAGCACCGAGCGATCCGCTGCGGATAATTGAGAGTAACGACGGCGGCGCAGCCATTTCAACAAATGGCGGGAAGAGCTGGACGACAGAGAACAACCAGCCGACGGCTCAGTTTTATCGCGTGGCGCTGGACAACGATTTTCCTTATCACGCTTACGGAGCGCAACAAGATAATTCCACAGTTGAGATCGCTACGCGTACAACGACGGCCGGGATTACCGAACGCAATTGGTATGACGTTGGAGGCGGCGAGAGCGGCTGGATTGCGCCTTACCTAAAAGACACAAACATTGTTTTCGCAGGTTCCTATGACGGGCTGATCACCCGCTACGACCATCGCACAGGACAGACACGCAACGTGACGATATGGCCCGATAATCCCATGGGCGCGGGCGCCGAGGCAATGAAGTACCGCTTTCAATGGAATTTTCCCCTGCTGTTCTCATCGCATGATCCGGATCTTCTATTTGCGGGCGGTGATCGATTGTTCGCATCCACCGATCAAGGCCAGACTTGGAAGGCGATCAGCCCTGATCTCACGAGAAATGATAAGTCGAAGCAAGGCTCTTCCGGCGGTCCAATCACCAAAGACAACACCAGCATCGAATACTACGACACCATCTTTACGGCAATCGAATCGCCGGTCAAGAAAGGTCTTATTTGGGTTGGTTCCGATGACGGGCTCGTGCACTTGACACGTGACGGCGGCGAACACTGGGACAACGTGACGCCGAAGAACATGCCGGAGTGGATCCAGATCAACTCAATCGAAGCCTCGCCTTTCGATGCGGGTACCGCATATTTCGTCGCCACGAGGTACAAGTTCGACGATAACCGGCCGTTCCTTTACAAGACCACGGATTACGGCAAGACATGGCGCCAGATCAACGCTGGAATCCCTGAGACAGCATTCACTCGCGTCATTCGCGAAGATCCAAACAGAAAAGACCTGCTCTACGCTGGAACCGAAACTGGAATATATGTCTCATTTGATGGGGGCACAAAATGGCAATCCCTTCAACTGAATTTGCCGGTGGTTCCGGTCACCGATCTCGCGGTTCAGAAGCGCGATGAGGAATTGGTTGCGGCTACGCAGGGCCGCGCCTTCTGGATTTTGGATGAGCTTCCCTTGTTGGCGCAATTAACCGATGGAATCGCGAACGAAGCGATTCATCTTTTTGCACCGAAACAGGTCTACCGGATGGAATCAGTTCATCAGATCCAGGCGCCCCCCAATGAAGGCGCGAATCCGCCCAAAGGCGCGGTGGTTTACTACTGGCTGCGTGAGAAACCTGAAGGTGAACTGACGCTCGAATTTGCTGATTCCCAAGGGAAGCTGGTGAAAAAGTTCTCGAGTAAGGCGCCCGAACATCCGCCTGAAGTGCAAGCTTCGTCTGCCGAGGAGGAGGAAGAAGTAACGGGTCTGCGAGGTGGAGGCACCGCGGATCGCGCGCCGGCCGACAAGGGTCTAAACCGCTTTGAATGGGACCTGCGTTATCCTGACGCGACAAAATTCCCCGGGATGATTCTTTGGGCGGGAAGCGTTCATGGGCCGATCGTAGTGCCCGGGGTTTATCAAGTCAAGCTGACCGTGAATGGAAAATCGCAAACGCAGAAGTTCGAAGTCAAAAAAGATCCGCGCGTCGAGACCACGCCGGAGCAGTACGCTTCTCAGCTCGCGCTGGAATTGCAGATGCGCGACAAATTGAGCCAGACGAACGAAGCCGTGATACGGATACGAGATGTCCGAAAGCAGATTGATGAACTAACGGCGCGCCTCAAAGGTTCCGGAGACACTCCGAAATCGAAACTCATAGCTGACCGGGCAAAATCGCTTTCCGACGAGCTTACGAGCGTTGAGGAAGCGCTCTATCAGACGAAGAACAAGGCGAGCGAGGATCCTCTTAATTTCCCGATCCGATTAAACAACAAGCTCGCTGCCGTGTTGGCGGATGTAGCAGAAGCCGATGCGCAGCCCACTGCGGCACAGCAGCAGGTCTATGAAGATTTGGCGACCAGCATAAACGCGCAAATTAAGAAGCTCAATCAGCTCATGGAATCGGGCATTCCGGCATTCAACAAGTTTGTAAAGGAGCAAGACGTCCCGGCGATTGCCGTAAAAGCGACGGGGAGCCTATAGAGGATTTCTGTCTCGAGAATCAGGCTTCGAAAATGATTCCGCTGACGTGAGCGCTTTCAGGTAGCGGTATCGAAATTCCAAACCGTCATAGAAGGATTGCGTGCGGATACGCTCGTCTTTTCCATGGGCTCTGACGTCGTCCATGTCAATCGCAATTCCCGAAATTCCGTAGGTGGGTAGGCCCGCTGCCGTTGTATATACAGCATCGGACGCTCCGGTTGCCATGGTAGGAATCACCGGCGCGCCCGGCCACATTTGTGCCGCTATTTGTTCCAGGGAATGCATCACGTCTGGGCGCAGGGGTACGGGCGGAAAGGACTGCTGGGCCAGAGCACGGTCCGGAGATTCTCCATGCGTTGCCACATAGCGGACGGTGATTTTCGGGTCTCGAAAGACTCCGATTAGAGTTTGCCGTATCTCTTCCCGCGAATGACCCGGCAGGATACGGCAATTCACATTTGCGCGCGCGGTCTGCGGCAACGCATTGTTAGCGTGACCGGCTTCCAAGCGCGTTGCGACGCACGTAGTTCGAAAAGTTGCGTTATCGTTCGGGTCGGCGGAAAGACGTTCGATCGCGGCTGGGTCAGGCGGGTTCTTCAAAATCGCTTTCATATCCGCAGCCTTCTGCCCCGTCTCAACCGTAGCCATGCGCCCGAAATATGCGCGTGTAACGTTGTTCAGCTCGAAAGGAAATGAATGCCGCTCTAAGCGGCTCAGCGCGTCTGCGAGGTGATAGATAGCGTTGTCCGGCACGGGCAAAGAACTATGCCCACCGGCATTCGTCACGGTTAGCTCATAATCCGCATAAAGCTTTTCGCTCGCGTCGATAGAAACGTTAACGGGCTTGCCATTTTCGGTGTTTACTCCACCACCATCGCCGTTGAGGACAAACTCAGCGTCGATCAGTTCTCGGTGATTCTTTAACAGCCAGTCGATGCCATTAAAGTTGCCGCCCTCTTCATCGGCAGTGAGAGCCAAAATAATATCGCGATCCGGCTTATATCCTTCCTTTTTGAAGCGCAGCAAGGTTGTCACGAAGATGGCGTCCTCGCCCTTCATATCCTGCGTTCCGCGTCCGTAGAAATATCCATCTTTTTCGACCAGCGTAAAAGGATCTGTCGTCCAGTCCTCGCGGCGCGCTTCGACGACATCAAGATGGCCGATCAGCAGAATCGGCCTGTACGCCCCGGTGCCGCGCAGCCTGACAACCATGTTTCCCTTGCGCTCGTTTGGACCGAGCACTACGACATCTTCCTTCGGGAAACCGACTTCGCGGAATCGTTGGGCCATCGCTTCGGCAGCGACGGTCGTGCTTCCTACCGAATCAGTCGTATTAGTCTCGACGAGCTGTTTCAGAATATCGCGGGCGAGTTGATTGGCAGGTTCATCTGCGCTCCCCGGCCCGCGAGATAAGCAGAGAAGTGTCGCGCACAGAAAAATAGTAACTGTTGCAATCGAACGCATATCGCGGATGGATTACAGATTTCCGCGCCGCGCTTGCTCGCGCTCGATCGCTTCAAACAACGCCTTGAAATTTCCCTTGCCGAAACTGCGGCTGCCTTTCCTCTGGATGATCTCGTAGAAGAGCGTTGGCCGGTCTTCCACTGGTTTCGTGAAGATCTGCAGCATATAACCCTCATCATCGCGATCAACAAGAATTCCCAAACGCGCGAGTTCATCTATCGGCTCATCGATGCGCCCAACTCTTGCTGTCAAATCCTCATAGTAGGTTGTGGGAATAGAAAGGAACTCGACCCCTTGATCGCGTAGTACCGTGACGGATTCAATGATGTCGTGAGTTGCCATCGCAATGTGCTGGACTCCGGGACTGCCGTAATAATCGAGATACTCTTCGATCTGCGATTTCTTGCGGCCAACTGCGGGTTCATTGATCGGGAAGCGAATCCGTTCATTGCCGTTGGTCATAACCTTCGACATCAAGGCCGAGTACTCCGTCGAGATATCCTGATCATCGAAGTGCTTGAACATTCGAAAACCCATGACTCGCTCGTAAAACTCGACCCACGTGTTCATCTGTCCCCAACCGACGTTTCCAACCATGTGGTCGATGTGCATGAGTCCAGCGGGACGGGCAATTCGATCGGGGCCGGGCGTCTCGATAAATCCCGGGAGAAACGGACCGCGATAATCCGCACGTTCAACAAATGTGTGAATCGTGTCGCCATAAAGAGCTATAGAAGAGAGCCGTGCCGTGCCGTTCTCGTCTTTAATGGTGAAAGGTTCTCGGACGCTCTGAGCGCCGCGCGCTGTGGTCTCTTCCCAGGCGGATTGGGCATCGTCCACCCAGAGCGCAATCGATTTAACGCCGTCTCCATGGTGGTAAACGTGATCGGCGATTTCGCCGGAGGGCTGCAAAGGTGTCGTCAGGACAAAGCGAATTTTGTTCTGTTGAAGAACATAGGAAGCGCGATCTCGCGTCCCAGTTTCCGGTCCTCGGTACGCGACAAGGGTGAATCCCATTGAGGCTCTGTAGAAATACGCTGACTGTTTGGCGTTTCCAACGTAAAACTCGACGTGATCCGTTCCGTGAATCGGAAGGAAATCCTGCTGGGTAGAAGTTACTTTGTCAGCCTGTTCAGTTAGTTGTGGCATAGCGATTTACCTCCAGTTCAGCGCCGGCATGCTTCAGCGCTTGAATGCACATTTCGTTCTCATCTTGAGTGCCAATTGAGACACGAAGACAATTGGCAAGACCACTAGCCTTCAAGGGACGCACGATCACGCCGCGTCGGAGCAGCGTTTCGAACAGTTGCTGGGCCAACTCTTCAGTATCGAGCACGACCATTATGAAATTCGCGGCGGAAGGAACGACCGTGAACCCTAACGCTTCAAAAGCGCGAGTCATGAAAGCGAGTCCGCGCACATTATTGGCGATTGACTGTTCCATGAATTCGCGATCGTCAAGCGCGCCGAGGGCTGCCGCTTCTCCGATACCGCTTGGCTCGAACGGTAACTTGATCTTAAGCAGAACGGAAATTAAATCCTGGTGCGCGAATCCGTATCCTACGCGAGCTCCAGCCAATCCGTAAATCTTAGAAAACGTTCGCAGCGTGATCACATTATCAAAGCGATACTGCATCGAGTCCGGATACGACGGTTCGCTCATCGCAAACTCAAAATACGCCTCGTCAAGAATGATCAACACGCGTTCGGGCACCCGGCGATGGAATTCCTCGAATTCCTGACGAGTAAAAAACGTCCCCGTCGGGTTATTCGGGTTCGCGAGATAGATCAGTTTCGTCCGGTCGGTGATCGCGTCAGCCATTTTCGCGAGATCGTAGCGCCAGTCCAGATAGGAAACGGTCCGGTATGCAACTCCGCGGCTCCGAGCCAGTACCTGAAACCCCGAAAATGCTGCCTCGGTAGTTAGGACCTCATCTTCGTCGCCCAGAAAAGCGCGCACGATATTCGCCATAATGCCTTCGCTGCCGGCTCCTGCGATAACGTTCTCGGGTTTGAGATTGTATCGCTCTGCCAGCTTCCGTCGAAGCGCAAGCCCTCCGTCTGGGTACAGAAACATGTCTTTAAGCGCCCGCTTTGCATTTTCAATTGCGAGCGGAGATGCCCCCAGTGGATTTTCATTCGAGGCAAGCTTGATCGCCCGGGCGATACCATATCGCTCCTTCACCTGCTCCGGACTGAGCCCAGGCTCGTAAGGCCGTAATTTCAAGATGTGAGGAGGGACTAATAATTGGGCAGAGATCATCGGAGCTTCAGATATTCCGTCGATCAGAAATATACTGATAGTATATTAACGTGTTTCGGAAAGAGTGTCCAACATGCCTGTTCCGAAAATAAAGCCAAGACGCAGCGGCACTCTCGTTGATCGTGCTTACCTATTCCTGAAACACGGAATCCTGCACGGAGAATTTTCTGAAGGAAGCTTTCTGAACGAGGCAGAAATTCTCGCGCGCTACGGAATTGGCCGGACGCCGTTCCGTGAAGCCTGCAACCGGCTGCACAATGAACAGTTGCTTGAGGTAGTTCCGCGCCGGGGCTACCATGTCCCAGAGCTGAGTTTTCGCGGAGTTCGCGATCTTCTCGAGACTCGCATTGTCTTGGAAGGTATTGCCGCCGAGCTTGCTGCGTTACGCGCTGATCCCCATGAAGTAGCGACTCTCGAGGATCATTACAGGCATGCCATCCAAGTAGCCCGCAAGCCAGGTGGACTCGATTCCTTCATTGAAGCGAATCAGAAATTTCACCTTCAAATTGCATACATGACGCATAACGGAGAATTCGAAGCCTTGCTTCGGGGTGTGCTCGAGCGTTCAACCCGGCTTGTCTATCTTGCGGCCCAAGGCTCAAAAGAAGTGCCTGCGGAAATAGAAAGTCTCCTAAAGCCAATTGTCGACGCTATTCGCAGAAAAGATGCCGTCGCTGCGCACGAGGCCGTGGTCGCGGATATCACCCGCGGCCAGCTAAACGCACTGGGGCGCGATGTCTGGGGCGCAGGCTCGGGCGTTCGCCGCAATGGCTTTCTTCTGGAGAAGAACAAGGTCGCGAGATGAGTGGATTTGCCTGGTCCCCTACTCCCGCCGTAATCGAGCGCGCTCAACTCACGAAATTCCTGTGCCTCACCGGGTCGCGAGATTACACCGAATTGCATGCGCATTCTGTTGCGGATGTGCCGTGGTTTACCGAGCAGGTGCTTCGTTTCTTGAACGTGAGATTCGATCAACCTTACAGCTCCGTGCTCGATCTGCCGCGCGGTCCGGAATGGCCCCGCTGGTGCGTGAACGGGAAATTTAACGCCACCGAAAGCTGTCTGAATCATGATGCTGCCCGAATGGCTGTCACTTGGGAAGGCGAAAGTGGCAACACACGTCAGTTAACTTTTGGAGAACTCCGCGAAGAGGTAGCGCGCGCCGCGGCGGGTCTCAAGGCGTTGAGAATTGCCAAGGGAGAGACCGTCGGGATCTACATGCCGATGCTGCCCGAAACAGTCGTCGCACTGTTAGCTTTGGGACGAATCGGCGCAATTGCTGTGCCGCTGTTTTCCGGGTATGGCCCGACTGCGATCGAAACACGCCTGAAGCATACAGGCGCAAAAGCGTTGATCACATGTGAGAGTTTCTCTCGGGCCGGCAAGCAGATCGACATGCTCAAAACCGCTAAAGAGGCGGCCGACCGCTGTCCGCTGGTCGAGACGCTCATTGTGGTATCCGAGCAGACGAATACCCCTGACGGCACCTTCCGATGGAACAACTTGCTCGGATTCGGGGAAGCAGAACACGAGACTACTTCAGCCGAAGATCCATTGATCATCATCTTTTCTTCCGGAACCACTGGCGAGCCCAAAGGTATTGTCCACACGCATTGCAGTTTCCCCATCAAAGCCGCGCAGGATGTGGCCTTCCACATGGATATCGGTCCAGGAGATTCGATTTCATGGATCACTGATCTCGGCTGGATGATGGGACCCTGGCTGATCTATGGCGCTCTCATTCTTGGCGGAACCGTAGTGCTGTACGACGGCGCTCCCGATTATCCGGCACCCGATCGCCTGTGGAAGTTCAGTGCCCGCCATCATCTCGACGTGCTTGGGATCTCGCCGTCTCTGATTCGCAAGTTGATTGAATATGGCGATCCGCAGATTGCGTCGCATAATCTCTCCAAGCTTCGCTTTTTCGCGTCCTCAGGCGAACCTTGGGACCCGGCGTCGTGGTGGTGGTTGTTTGAAAAAGTGGGCCAGAAACGAATTCCTATCATCAATTATTCGGGCGGGACGGAAATCTCGGGGGGGATCCTATCCAATCACCCGCTCGCACCAATCAAGCCGTGCGGTTTTACAGCGGCGTGCCTCGGTATCGACGCCGATGTGGTGGACGACTCTGGAAACGCGCTCAAAACCGGCGTCGGCGAGCTTGCGATTCGCGGCCCTTGGATTGGTCAAGCGAGAGGTTTTTGGAACGATCCTGATCGATACCTGAAAACATACTGGGAGCGCGTCCCAGGTCTGTGGATTCACGGTGACTGGGTCGAAAAGGACGCCGATGAACACTGGTTCATTCTCGGCCGCAGTGATGACACACTGAAAGTGGCCGGAAAGCGATTGGGGCCGGCGGAAGTGGAATCGATCTTGACGTCCTATCCGGGTGTGATTGAGGCGGCGGTCATCGGTATTCCCGATGAAAAGAAGGGAACCGCGATCGTGGGTCTGTGCGTTGCCCGCGAGACCAACGGTCTTGCTGACCGGCTCAGGGATCATGTCGCGAGCGAACTTGGGAAGCCCCTGAAGCCGGAACGAATCCATTTCGTCTCCGCCCTACCAAAAACGAGAAATGGGAAGATTGTCCGGCGTGTCATTCGCGCCGCATATTTGAATCAGGACGCGGGCGATTTGATGGCGCTCGAAAATCCCGGCGCTGTCGAATGCATCCGGAACCTGAACACTTAGGAGGTTTTCATGCCTGTTTACCACCGTCTCGGTGAAATACCCTCGAAGCGACACAAGGTTTTTCGCAAGCCATCAGGCGAGCTCTACGCAGAAGAGCTGATGGGGAACATGGGATTTGTCGGCCCTTCGTCGCTGCTTTATCACGTCGAGCGCCCGACAGCCGTTCGGGCCGTGCACACGGTTAAAGAGATTCATTGGAATCCCGCTCCTTGCGAGCCCCTGCGGCACCGCCATTTTCGAACCAAGCAATTGACGACACCCGGCGACGCAATTCTCGACAGGATTCCTCTTCTTTTTAATAACGACGTGTCCATGTCGTTCGTGCGTCCCGCTGACGAGGTTTCGCAATTCTATCGGAATGCGCAAGGTGATGAAATCGTATACGTAAGCGGAGGCAGAGGTCGCTTAGAATCGCCGTTTGGCAGTATCGAATTCAGCGAAGGTGATTATATTGTAATTCCGCGCGGCATTCTACACCGATACCGGTTCACATCGGAAGAGAGAACATTGCTCATTATCGAAAGTGCCGGCTACGTTCGCCCGCCAAAGCGATACCGAAACGAATACGGCCAGCTAATCGAATCGAGCCCCTACTCGGAGCGCGATATGCGCTGCCCCGAAAATCTCGAGACCCACGACGAAAAGGGCGAGTTCCGCTTAATTGTGAAAAAGGCAAACAGCCTGACCGAGATGATGCTCGCCTATCACCCGTTCGATGTGATCGGATGGGACGGTTACTATTACCCCTGGGCGATGAACATTCACAATTTTGAGCCGCGCGTCGGGCGATTTCATCTGCCGCCGCCGACTCATCAAATGTTCGAGGGTGACGGTTTCGTCGTGTGCTCCTTTTGCCCGCGTCCCTATGATTTTGATCCCGAGGCCGTCCCGGCACCGTACAATCATTCAAACGTCATGTCCGACGAGGTCCTCTATTACGCCAACTCCGAATTCATGAGCCGAAAAGGAATTGAATACGGTTCCATCACCTTGCACCCGGACGGGCTAGCGCACGGCCCTCAGCCTGGCCGAACTGAGGCTTCCATCGGCCAGAAGGAGACAAACGAACTCGCAGTGATGATGGACACTTTCCGAGGTTTGTACGTTAGCCAAGAGGCGTGCGGCGTGGAAGATAAAAACTACTATTTGTCGTGGCTGGACACGTAGCACCCGCGCTACGTGCGCTGCTAGCCAATCTGATCGATTACGCGGGAATGTTTCCCCCAACATCGCTCGCGCGTGAAGCGGCCGTGGCTAACTATGGCCGCTATCGAAGCGCGGAGCACGCTTGGATCTTGGGACGTTTCGTTATTCCCGCGGCGCAAGTCATGCAAATGGCTCCGCTTGATTGGCCGCTCGCGGTGCTTAGCGATACGGACGATCCACGCGCTGCTGCGATTGAATCCAAGAACATCATTTCAACCTCAAAGCCTACCTACTGTGAGGTAGTACTCGATCAGCTCGATGAAGTGAAGAAAGCCGGCTCATTCGCAAAGATTCGAACAGGCGGGATAATACTCGATGCGATTCCTTCTATCGAGGACGTTTCCAGCTATATCATTGCGTGCGCCGATCGAAAGTTATCCTTCAAAGCCACCGCCGGACTTCATCATCCAATCCGATCGATCCATGCGCTTACTTACGAGCTAGGCGCGCCCTCGGCGATGATGCACGGCTTTATCAACGTTTTTCTTGCTGCAGCGTTTGCGTGGCGTGGTGAGCGCGATCTCGATCCGATCCTAGCCGAGACCGATCCGCTTGCGTTTCGATTTGACGATTCCGCACATTGGCGCGACCGCTCACTTCCGGCAGCAAACATTGCTCAGGCCCGCGAATCATTCGCGCATTCATTTGGCTCATGTTCATTCGAGGAGCCGGTTGAAGATCTGAACGCGCTCGGATTCCTATGATTGAGGAGACACACGACCCAACACTCAAGAGCTGGGTCGAATCAGCGAATCGCGAAGATTGCGACTTTCCTATTCAAAATCTGCCGTTGGGTGTGTTTCGTACGACACAGTCTCCAGAGCCGCGTCTGGGCGCCGCAATTGGAGATTTTATTTTGCCGTTAAGTCAATGGCTTACCTGGGACAATCTAAACGGCTACATGAGTCTCATGCCCTCCGACCGCCGCCGTTTGAGGTGCGACATAAGCAAGGCTCTCGAGAGCGGCTCCGGCAAGCGCGAGCTGGTTGCGCAATCCGAATGCGAGATGCTGTTACCTGCGAGCATCGGCGATTATACGGATTTCTATGCTTCCATTCACCACGCTCAGAACGTTGGGAGCATGTTTCGTCCTGACAACCCGCTGCTGCCCAACTACCGGCATGTGCCGATCGCATATCACGGCCGTTCATCGTCAATTGTCGTGAGCGGGACGGCTGTTCGCCGGCCGGTGGGTCAGCTTGGCGAAGGGCAATTCGGGCCTACCAAGAACCTCGATTACGAGCTGGAGCTAGGCGCTTTTCTCGGCCCTGGCAACGCAATAGGCGAGTCCATTCCCATCGATGAAGCCGAGCAGCACATAGCCGGAGTGTGTTTGGTGAATGATTGGTCGGCGCGCGATATTCAGCGCTGGGAATATCAGCCGCTCGGACCGTTTCTTGCGAAAAACTTTGCTACGTCCATTTCTCCCTGGCTGATTACGATGGAAGCACTAGAGCCGTTTCGCGCCAGCCCTGCGGAACATCACGTTCCCGTGCTGCCCTATTTGCAAGCGACCGGCTCGGGCGCTTTCGAGATTACCCTTGAAGTTCGCTTACGTTCCGAGGGCATGATCGAGCCAATGCTGATCAGCAGGAGTCACTTCAAAGATCTTTATTGGACACTGGCGCAAATGATCGCACACCATTCCTCAAACGGCTGCCCACTCCGTCCGGGTGATCTGATCGCGAGCGGAACCGTTTCAGGGCCGGAAAAGGAAAACCGCGGCTGCTTACTGGAGCGCACATGGCGAGGCAGTGAACCAATTCAACTCCCAACTGGTGAACAACGCAGTTTTCTTGAAGACGGCGACGAGGTGATCTTCACGGGCTATTGCGCGCGTGAAGGCTTCGTGAGAATCGGCCTGGGAAATTGCCGCGGGACTATATTGCCAGCCCGCCGTAACCATTACTCTTGAATGTTGACGGGCTCTCCGAACTTCTTTCCGAGAGCTTTCAGGTAATCTGTCATCGTTTTGCTGTATCCGATGACGAAGCGGCCGACAAACCGAAAAATCGCGTTGTGGACTCCGCCATTCTCGGTGATGCGCACATCGCAACCATCGTTTGCCGGCGTGATTTCCCATGTCCACGTTCCGCTAAACGGCAGGTTTTTATCTGCAATTACGGCCTGATATTTTCGGGGCGGGTCCGACGCCGTCTCCTCAAATGTGACGGAGTTGCCTTGCATTGAGTACTCTTGCCAGCGCCGCGGGCCGCCAGGGTTCGGAATCTCCTCCCATCTAGCGACGTCAGGCCTCCAATTCTGCGGACCTGTTATTAGCGCAAATACTGCTTCGGGAGACTGCCTGAAAAAGGCATGCCGGGTGACAACATGTTTTTCCGGCAACATCACCGCGATAACAATTACAACGGCGATCAAAACCGCCAGAAGCAGTCCGGCATAACCCAGCCATCTCATGAGCGAGATGCGTTAGGCGTGAATGAGTTCACCCGCCTTGGGAAGATCACTTATCGTGCAACGAGCGCGTGTTTCTCCCGGCATGCCTCGGAACAGTAATAAAAGCTCTGGCCCGAAATCTGCCGGTGGAATGGAGTCGATTCGGCGACATAGGTGCCGCACACAGGGTCCTTATGTAGCTCACCTCCTGGATGAGCATCTGGAGCCGAATTGGCGGGATACGCGCCCGATCGCTGGTTTGGCGCGCGATATTGAAACGGATTGGAAGAGACTCTCGAAAAATTTTTGACGAGACTGGTCAGGATCGCACGCGCCACGATAACAACCAGAATCGTGATGAGTAGTTCGAAAATCGCGCGAAACATAAAAGTGAACGGATTAGAGCACTCAGCTTCAGCGCTCCTTCGATACCGCTACTGAGACTTTTTCTTTTTTGCGCTCGGAACCGTGACCTTCGTCTGCACGGTTTCACCAAGCGACGCAAGCATGTCTTTAGAAGGTTGTGCGAAGGCGCCGTCGGGTTTTAGCTCTAGATATTTTTGAAAATGCTCTGCGGTACCTTCCGGAGGAGTGATCTTGCCCGTTTTCGTATCCACCTGAGCTTTACCCATCAAACACACCCCGAGCTGGTAATGCGCCTCGGCATAGTTCGGGTCGGCTTGAATTGCTTTCTGAAAAAAGTCGATCGCTTGGTCCGATTGCCCGCTGTTCACAAGATTTGCGCCCATGTTGTAGTAGGCCTTCGCCGCCACTGCAGGATCCAGCTCGGCTGCCTTCGTCAGAGCCGCTGTGGCTTCCGGCATCTTCTTTTCCGAGCCATAAATGTTTCCCATCTGGTTATATACGCTCGCTTGATTCGGCTGCAGCGCGAGCGATTTGTTATAGGCAGCGATCGCGGCGTCGTACGACTTGGTCTTATCATCGCCCTTCTGAGTGGAAGCGAGTCCGTTGTACGCTTCACCTAAACTGTTCCAGACGGCGATCTGACTCGGGTCGATTTCTCCAGCTTTGTTGAAGCTATCGATCGCAGTCTGGTAATCCGCAGCCTTCTTGGCGGGATCTGTATCAGCGTCTCCAGCTTTTTTTGCATCCTGACCGGCATTGAACGCATCGTTCAGCGCCTTATTCTTCTTCATCTGCTCTTGCTGCTTCTTTGCCGCTTCTTCAAACTGTTTCTTCTGTTCAGCGCTCATGCCTCGCGCCTGCTCTTGCGTGAGCTGGCCTGTGGCTGCGGCCTGCTGTGCTGCCGCTTGCTGCTGCTTGGCCTTTGCGGCGTTGAAATCCACCACCGTGGAGTCTCCATACTTGGATTTAACGCCTTCCACTTTGTCCACAACTTGCCCGTTAATTTCGCAGCTAAGGTTGAAGGTCCCCAATGGGAGCCCGGTGTAGAACCAGTGCCCCTTTTTGTCTGATTTAACTTCGTAGTGTCCCTTAATATCGGTTCGATCCAGCTTAATGAGCGCTTTGGCTACGGGCTGGCCGTTTTCATCCTTAACACTACCCTCCATAGTCGTGACCTGAGCCCAAATTGGGGCGGTCACCAGGAGAGCAAAACCGCTTAAAAGAAGCAAACGTCGCAACTGGGCGAGTATCATCTCCATCTCTCCTTCCAAAATTCCAGCCTAAGCCTAATATACTCGCTCTCAGTTGAATAACAGCGAGGTTCGGCGACTGAATTGCTCTCAATGAGTAGGTGAAAGAGGAACCCGGGATGTGGCCTGGATTACGCCATCCGGCGCAACTTGGGGGACCTTATGCGCATCTTGTTGAGGGTAAGACTCAATTTCGATAGAATCGGCTTACAACTAAGAGAGAGAATTGCCTTGGGAAGCGGTTTCAGAGTCGCGGCATCGCTGTTGTTCTTGTGGGCAGGCTCTCTGCCGCTTTTCAGCGAGACGCTAGACAAGGCAGAAGAGCTCTACAAGCACACTAACTACGAAGAATCGCTCGCACTGCTCGATACCAGCAGCACAGACCCGCAGACCACGTTTTTAATTGGCCGCGACTATTTCATGCTTGGCGAGTTCAAGAACGCTACCGAATTTATTCAGAAGGCCGCAACCGCTGAGCCGAATAACAGCGACTACATGGACTGGCTTGGCCGGGCGTATGGAAAGCGCGCCGAAACATCCAATCCTTTGAGCGCGCCGAAATTCGCGTCGAAAGCCCGGCAAGCGTTTGAAAGTTCCGTAGCGCTCGATAGCCGGAACACAGAGGCGCTCAGTGATCTGTTCGATTACTATCTGGAAGCGCCAGGTTTCCTCGGCGGCGGATATGAGAAGGCCAGAGCCGTTGCCCAGAAAATTGCTCGCGTGGACCCGGCTGAAGGGTACTTTGCCAAGGCGCAATTAGAGCAGAAAGCTAAGGAATTCGAGACCGCTGAGCAGCATCTGCGTAAAGCCGCTGCACTCGCACCACACCAAGTAGGGCGGCTTGTTGATTTGGCTAAGTTTTTGGCGAATGAAGGAAAGACTCGCGAGAGCGATGCTGTTTTTTTGGAAGCTCAGAAAGTAGACCCGAACGCTCCAAAGGTTTGGTTTGCGCGGGCTGACGTGCTCGTGAAGCAGAAGCGCAACTTAGAAGAAGCCAAGAATCTCCTTCAGAAGTACATTCATGCTCCAATCACGGTCGATGACCCACCAAAGGAACGGGCGCTGCGGCTTCTAAAACAAGTTGACGGCGTTTAGGTAACTGCGGCTCCGTACCGCAACTCTCCCGGCCAGTGGGATGAAAAAGGGCCAGCACCAAATCTTGCAATGAATCTCTCTGAGGCCGTCAACTTCAGCTTGCAGGCGCTTCGCGCGAACCGGCTGCGAACATTTCTAACCGCATTAGGCCTGGTGATCGGAAATGCCTCCGTCATTCTGGTGGTTACCATTTCTCTGGCGAGCAAAGATTTGATTCTCGACCAAATCCGCGGTATCGGCTCAAATCTCGTTTATGCGAGTTATGCGACTGGCGGCCAAAATGTCGCCAAGGTGCAGGCCGATTTCGTCAAAATCGCAGATGTCGATGCCATTCGCGATACGCTCGGGCCTACGATTGTTGCCGCGACCGCCGTTATGCAGAACAACGATCAGATCGTTGTAAACGGCAAAGTGCGTGAGGTGACGATCAATGGAGTAGATGATCAATACGCATTGGTCCGAAACTTAATCGTTTTGCACGGGCGCAGGTTCGATCAAAGCGATATGACTCTGCGCGAGCATGTGGCCATGCTCACCGATAAGCTGGCGATCCGAATCTTTGGAAGTCAGGAAGCTTCCGTCGGACAGACTGTCAAAATCAGCCAACTGCAGTTTACGGTTATCGGGACCTTTCGAGAAAAGACCAGCACGCACGATATCGGAGAGATCACCAGTGAGACGATTCTTATACCCATTACCGTGATGCGTTACTTCGTGCAGTATGAGCGGGTCGATCCGGTTTACATTGAAGTCCGCAATGCAGCCGACGTGCCCGCCGTGCGGCAAGAGGTGGGGCGAATCTTGGCGCGGCGCCATAGGCCGGGCGCACAATATACGGTGCAAGACTTACAAGGCTTTCTTGATGCGGCGAACAAAATTGCCAATGTTCTGACCGTCGTGCTGATCATCGTGTCAGCGATTGCACTGGTCATTTCCGGTATCGGCATCATGAACATCATGCTGGTCACAGTTACGGAGCGCACACGAGAAATTGGATTGCGCATGGCGGTAGGCGCGTCAAGGGGCGAAATTATGCTGCAGTTCCTGGTTGAATCTGTTCTCATCAGCTTGGCGGGCGGGAGCATTGGTATTCTTATCGGACTATTTTTGCCGCTCAGTGTCCGCTTAATAACCGATGCGGTGCGGGTGCCGATTTCCCCGATTTCCGTGTTAGTCGCATTCGCAGTGTCGTTCACAGTCGGAGTCGGTTTTGGATTGCTTCCAGCGCGCCGTGCTTCGCAATTAAATCCGACCGAAGCGCTGCGCTACGAATGACGCTGCGGCACTTGGAATTCTATTGCGCAGTGCCAGTTTCCGTACTGGCCGTCAAGAGCTTCACTCCCGTCGGTTCTGAGCTGCCCCCGCGCGGTTCGTCCGTGACCTCGAATATCGAGATATCAGTAAGGACAGATGGATCTTCGAAGTCCACAACCGCGTGGTTTTCGTCATCTGGTGAGAAAACGCCGGCGCTGACGATCTTTGGCTCTTTATTGCGAAGTAGCCAGAACTGAAACTGTTTGTTCTCGGCCAGCTTCGGAAGATTGCTGGCAACCAATACCACCCTCGACTTCACAACAAGCAGGCTGTATGCCGTGCAATCGGAGGCGATCTCGGAACCTTTCATTGTGAATAAGTGCGCGCGCGGAGCGGAAAGCGCTTTGAGCAGGCGCAGGTTGTCGGCTAATGAGCGTTGTTGACGGTCCACAATTGTCTTGTATTGGCTGACTTCGGCCTCGAGTTCCAAAAGTTGCCGTTGTGTTTGAGATTGTTCATCTGTATGGGCGCCCTGTCCAGCAGCTTGCAGCGATTTTTCAGCCTCTTGCCGTCGCATTCTCTCATCCTCAAGTTGAACTCTCAACGACGCAACTTGTTGCGTTAACCGGTTCAGGTCAGAATTCACTCTTTCATCTTGGATAACGGCTGATTGGCGTCCCGCGTACCAAGCCCCGGCGAGGACGACAGCGAGAATCGCAGCGCCTAGCGCGACAACCGGCCAGCCTGGCGTATTTAGGTTTCCGCGCAGCACTGAACCATTAGAACGTACGTCCTTTTTTCGTCTCAGCGAGATCTAACGATCTATTCAGGCCCTGCTTTTTTGATAAGCCCTACCGCGCCCCAGTCCTCAAGTCGCGTTATGCGTGATTGGCCGAAAGGCGGGCCTAATTCTTTGATACGAAAATCCGCTGAATCATCTTTAACGGTGACAAACGTCCGCTGAAAGAACCATCCATCTTCATATCGCTTGCTAGCGCGCAAATGTCCGCCAGAGCTGGCGATCGAAATGTATGTGACCCCATCCAGTTCAAAGTGCAACATCTCGTGAAGGTGGCCGGCAATCACATACTGTACCCCGTAGCGCTTCGCCAGGCGATGTATGGCAAAATCAGGATTCCCCAGCACAACCTGCAAAATCCAGGACGGCCGGTGCGAAAAAATGAACTTCACGCGCTGGCGGATATGCGCTTGCAGATCCTTTTCGAGGAATGCAAGCTCGTCGGACGGCATATTATCGCTCCGGCTGTTATCAAGCATAGTGAAGTGTGCCTGCTGGTAATCGAAGCTGTAGTGCAGCGGCCGCATCGCATATTTCTTGAAAGCGTCCGCTGATGCTGTCGACCAGACGTCATGATTCCCCGGCAAGAGAAACAACCGGTAGCGTCTGTAGGGCGCGAGAATCCGCCTGATTTGCTGCCACTCTGCAGTAAGGGTCCGGTCGTTGCCTCCTTCTATCGTGTCCCCGACAGACATGATGAAATCAGGCCGATCAAGGTCCGCTTCCCGAAGCGCTTCCTCGTATACTCCCGGAATCGCGCCTCCTGTGCGATCCCCGAGGACAACGAAGTGGAACTCCTGTTGTGAACTCTTATATGTTGCGAGCGCGCCGGTAGCGGCGAGAATGACTGCGGCGTACGCAATGCGCAATCTGCCAAAACCTAACCCAGATATTTTCGTTGAATTTTGATTAGATCCCAGAGTGCTGTCAGGAAATCTCCGGGACCAACTTTGGACCCAGCGACGTCTGTCCACCTTTCAAGAGGATATTCGAAGATGACCCGCTCAAGATGAACTGGATCGTTTCCATATAGGTTTAAATACCGCGCGATGATCTCGACATCAAAAACCCAACTGGAAATGAATGCTTCAGCGAATACCTTCCGCAGATTCGGCGTCACACGAAATAGCTTGGCCCCGCATTGTGTGTCATAAATTGGCAGTCGCAGCATCTGCGAGACGACTGTCGCAAATACCCGGCCGAGATAATGCCGCGTTGATCGACGCACGACGTAACGCCCTAGTAGCTTGACGCGGGCGCCGAATACCATTTCGATATCTGGCCGGCTATCGAGGAGGTTCAAAAAGCGGCTGATGGAATCCAGAGGCGTTGCCAGGTCCGCATCCCAGTAGCCGGCGACTTCCTGTTCGAAATGATTCAGAGCGTGAGTGATCCCGAGGCGGACGGCTTCCGCCTTTCCTCTGTTTTCTGAAGCGCGCAGAATCTCGGCCCGGCACTCAAGTCCAGCTCGAATATTTTCGAGAACGCTCGCCGTTCCATCCGTGCTTCCGTCGTCGACGAAGAGGATGCGCGTTTGCATATTCCCGGCAATATATTGCCGAAAAAGCTCTGTGTCCAAGCGCGCGGCTTCGTTGTAGCAGGGAACGACAACCGAAGCACGCGGGTAAACGCTAGAACTGTTCCAGTTTGTGCTCAAGTTCGATGCTACGATACACACGATGTTAAGGCGGTCGTTTGTTCCTCACGCTCAACGTCGTTAAACGCAATCGTCATACAGAACGCACAAAGCATTCACACACCCGCGCGACACTGAAATAATGTCTTGCTGCGGGCTAAGGGTCGCGTCGCGAGTTCTATGGCTCGTCACTGTCGCCTCTTTCGCTGTCTCGCTGACAACTGCGCAGCAACAGCCCCCTCCGGACGAGCACAAACCGAACAGCGTCACAGCTCCAGCGGCAGCGGCATCCGGTGATCAACCGGCTTTTGAAAACTGGAACCTTTTTTATCAAGCAACTTCTATCGGTGAATATCACGGAACGTTTCACTCTCCATATCAAGGCCCCTTGAGTCTTGTCGATGTTCCCGAGCGTGATGTTTCACTCACTACAACGTTGTTCTTTGGCGCGCGGCTGAGTAAGAACACCCAGTTCTATTTCGATCCCGAAATTGCCGGCGGAAGAGGCTTCAGTGGAGTGAACGGCATTGCTGATGCGACTAACGGCGAGCTGCCACGCGTGGCAAGCGCCACTCCAAAGCCATATATCGCGCGGCTCTACGTCTTTCACGATTTCGGCTTCGGAGATGCAATGCAGCACTTCGACAGTGACGAGAACCAGCTCGCGGGGGATAGGCCAATGACGCGTTACACCATCTACGTAGGCCGATTCTCACTTACCGATTTTTTCGATAACAACCGTTATACGCACGATCCACGAACTCAATTCACGGGATGGAGCTTGATGTATAACGGCGCATGGGATTACCCGGCCGACACACGCGGTTACACCTGGGGCTGGGTTCATGAGTTTCATACGGAGAACTGGTCATTTCGATATGGCAGCGCGGCAGAGCCGAAAGTGGCGAACGGGTTGCGTTTTGATCGGCGAATATTTCGTGACCGTGGCGACATGTTTGAAGCCGAGAGGCGTTATGAGATTAGAAAACACGCTGGAGCCATTAGGATCCTGGAATTTCTTTTGCACACCGATTCAGGGACTTATGCCAAGGCGCTCCAAGTTAGCGAGCAGACGAACACTACGCCCAACGTCGCCGCGGTTCATCGTCCCGGCACTCTGAAGTACGGGGTTGGCGTGAGTGCCGATCAAGAGCTGACCCGCGATGTGGGTGTTTTCACACGTCTCGGATGGAATGACGGAAAAACAGAGAGCTTTGCCTTCACCGCGATTGATCGCATGGCAAGCGGCGGCGTATCGATTGCTGGGCGCTCGTGGAAACGGAAGGATGATGTACTCGCCAGCGCTTTTATAGCGAGTGGTTTGTCGGCCGTGCATGCCACTTATCTGGCGCATGGCGGCCTCGATTTTCTCATTGGCGATGGACGGTTGAACTATGCGCCTGAATACGTGTGGGAGAGCTATTATTCGGCGCGCCTGTTCTCAGGTTTTTTCACCAGCTTTGATGCCCAGCGCGTTGCGAATCCGGCTTTCAATCACGATCGCGGCCCTGTTTGGGCGTTTTGCCTGCGGCTACATCTCGAGTTGAGCAAGGAGAATTTTCAACGGACTACGTTCAGAAGAATGTCAGCGACCGGGTTCTGAAGACAAGGGCCGAAGTTCATGCCAGTGAGGCGCATTCAGGATTCGAAACAGGTTGTTGTAATCGTCGGTCCAGAGCCTTAAACCGTCGCGCAGCGGAATAGCGGCCGAACGCAGAGTCACGTCTGCGTTCTTCAACACTAAAGCGTTTCTCGTGACGAGCACCCAGTCCGTCGGTAGAGTCAGGTCTTCGTCCATACCCCGGCTTTTCACAAGAAGCGCTTCATATCCGGCGGCTTTAGCAATTTGGCCAACAATCGGCGCCAAATCCAAATATTGATTGGAGACATGAAACGCCAGCACGCCGTCTGGTTTCAGATGCTTCAAATAAAGCGCTACAGCTTCCTTCGTCAGCAGATGAACCGGAATCGCATCTCCGGAGAATGCATCGAGAGCCAGCACGTCGAACGGAGGCCCACTCTCGCGCTCAATCGAAAGCCGCGCGTCGCCCTCAACAATCTGCACCTCGGCACGCGCCTCACGCAGATAGAAGAAGAGTGACTCGGCTATATCGATAACTTGTCCGTTAATTTCGTAAAACCGGAAGCTATCGCCCGCCTGGGCGTAGGCCGCGATTGTGCCAACCCCCAGTCCCACGACTCCGACGCGTTTTGGATTCTGGAAACACTCACGCAATACGATCCCGACTCCTGAATCTGAGCCGTAATAAGTGGTCGGCTGAAGTTGACGAGGGGGCAGCAGAAACTCCGCGCCGTGCTCGACAGTTCCGTGAAACAGCGTTCTCGTTTGCTCCTCACCTGGATGCGGCGATTGGACAACGCGTAGCGAGCCGTAAAAACTGCGGCGAACTGATAACGCATTCTCCCGGTAACCTTTCACATTCGCGCCGAGGACCACAATCATGCACCCGGTGACGCCGATCCATAAAAGACGAAGCGGCCATGCGCCGTCCCGCCAGGTGAGCAGCAGCGCAAGGCCCGCCGTCAGTACCAGCGTGAGCGGCAGCTCGTAAATGCCGCTAAATACGCGCGGCGCTATGATTCCGACAAAGATCGCGCCGGCTGCCCCTCCGAGAGAAAGCATCATATAAAAATCAGTCAAGTTTCGTGAATCAGGGCGCAAACGGCTTAGCTCTCCATGGCAAAACATGCAGCACACAAAAAGAGAAAGGAGCGCGATGGGCAAACTGACCTGAATCACTTCCGTGACATGAATGTCGTAGATGGCGTAACCAAGTGTTCCCAATGCTACCGCGAGGAGCCGCAGCCACATCGCTCGTTTGTAAACTCTGTTGGGACCGAAAATCAGAACGAAAGTAAGCAAGTAAATCGCCAGCGGCAGAACCCATAAGAGCGGGACCGCCGCGACGTTCTCAGTGATGTGGTTCGTCACGGAAAGCAATAACATGGACCCGCACGCGGATAACAAAAACCACCACCGCGTCTGCGTTCTGTCGATCCTTTCGGGCGCTGATTCGGCCAGCTTTTCTCCGCCTCTGTTTCGGCTCCGCCACGCACTGAAACCGCAGAGCACGATGAAAACCGCATATCCGGCCGACCATATCAGGCTTTGCGAGCGTGTGTCTAAAAGAGGCTCGATAAATAGCGGATAACCCAGAAGCGCTACGAACGATGCCAGGTTTGAGAGCGCAAAGAGACGATACGGCGTCTTATATCCGCCTCGCGCAATCCAGTCCTGAAGCAATGGACTTGTCGACGACAAAACCACAAATGGCAGACCGATGGTTAACGTGAGCATCTCCAGGATCAACCAAGTTGGATCTTGGGCCGGGCCCGGTTTCCAACGCTGCCCCGGACCGATCGGCAGCAGCGCGAGCGAGACAAGCAGAAGCACAACGTGGATCGTGACCTGCCGTCGTGGTGTTAAATAGCGCGTCAATAATCTTGCATAGACATAGCCGAGAAGCAGAGCCGTTTGGTAGAAGACGAGACACGTCGACCACACGGCCGCGGAACCGCCAAACCACGGCAAAATACGTTTTGCAATTAGTGGTTCAACGGAGAAAAGAAGAAAGGCACTGAGAAAAATGGTTGTCCCAAACAGGGTGGGCACGCCGCCTGCAAACAAGCCAGTGAAACGCGGCGTCTTGACTTCTGAGGAATGCTTTAACAAACCTAAGCCTAACTGAATCCGCTTCAGATTTCGGCTGTTATACTGACGCCGGGCATCCCAGGAGCGCCAACAAATGGCCACCATTCCCCACCCGCCATCAACCGGCCCGGCATTGCAGACGCGCAGACCGCTCATAGTCACGGCAGAACAGCATATCCTCCAACAGCAGCAAAAGCATTTCCCCGAAGCTGGAGGCACATTCTCGGAACTGCTGGCGAGCATCGCGCTTGCTACCAAGATGATTCAGGCAAAAGTTCGAAGCGCCGGTCTTCTGGATATTCTCGGTAGCGCCGGCGAAAGAAATGTACAAGGAGAAGTTCAGCAGAAGCTTGATGTTTATGCGAATCAAGCTCTGCTGGAGTGCCTCGGTCAACGTGATACGGTCGCCGTTTTGGTTTCAGAAGAAAACGAAGAGCCGGTTACGTTTGGTCGCGCGCCCGAAACAGGCAAGTACGTGATCTTTTTCGATCCGCTTGACGGCTCCTCCAATATTGATGTCAACGTTAGCGTTGGCACAATATTCTCAGTCTTTCGCCGGCCGCCCGGAAGCGAAGTAAATTCGGCAGTCTTGCAGCCCGGATCCAAGCAGGTCGCAGCGGGTTACGTAGTCTATGGTTCCTCAACCATGCTCGTCTACACAACTGGCCAGGGCGTGTTCGGCTTTACTTTGGACCCCGGCATCGGCGCATATGTGCTGAGTCACGAGAACCTTCGAATGCCAGATCACGGCAGTACATATTCAGTGAACGAAGCGCAATCCGATAGCTTCCCTGACGTGTATCAAAACTTTCTCACAGGTTTGCGCACGGGAGCCCTGAGGCGGGAGTACAGCTCGCGTTACGTGGGCTCTCTCGTTGCGGATTTCCATCGTACTCTGCTCAAAGGCGGAGTGTTTCTCTACCCGCCAACGAAGGGTTATCCCAGCGGAAAGCTACGACTTCTATATGAAGCGAATCCACTCGCGTTCATCGCAGAGCAAGCTGGGGGCTCGGCAACTGACGGTGAAAGGCGCATTGTCGAAATTCAGCCTCATGAAATTCATCAGCGCACGCCACTTGTCTTCGGCAGCAGTGCCGAGGTGGAAGAATTCCAGCGCTGTTATAAGCACGACAGCAAGACTGCGCGCACAAGTACATCCGCTTGACTGCCCGTATGGATCAACGCTCACGCCGAAGAAACTTCATTACCTCGATCGGAAGTTTTGGCGCTCTGTTCGCCAGTAATCGCGAACTTGAAACTCAGGGCGAGGCAGGGCGCATTGAGGGCGCTGTCACATTTCCGGCCTACGTACGTGCGCAGCAGTATAAGACCCTCAAGCAATCGACTTACGACCGAACCGGAGGCAATGAGGATTTTCGTAAAGTCGCGCCGGGTGGCACGCTCGAGGTATTTCAATCATCCGGCCCCGGGATAATTACTCACATCTGGTTCACCATCGCAACTGAGAGTCGCGACCATCTGAAAGAGTTGGTGCTTCGCATGTACTGGGAAGGTAACTCAAAGCCGAGCGTCGAAACACCGGTGGGGGATTTCTTCGGGCTGAACCTGGGGCAGTATTTCGTCTATCAATCCGCTTTCCTCAACTGCTCATCCATGAAAGCCTTGAACTGCTACTTCGCCATGCCGTTCCGGCGTTCTGCGCGAATTACCGTGACGAACGAAAGCGCGCTGCCCGTCGAAGCCTTTTATTCGAACATCGATTACCAGCTTCTTCCTGTGCTTTCCGAAGACACGTTGTATTTTCACGCGCAGTACCGGCAGGCCGCTCCCAACAAGCCAGTTACGTTTGCGGCGGGACAAAAAGAGCTGAATCTTCACGGCCAGCGCAATTACGTATTCTTAGAAGCTCGGGGACGCGGACACGTTATGGGCGTAACGCTGGGCGTGCTTCAGAACACGGAAGGCTGGTTTGGCGAAGGCGATGATATGGTCTTCATCGATGACGAATCGAAACCAGCGATCACAGGTACCGGAACGGAAGATTACTTTTGCGGCGCTTGGAATTTTTCCGCCGGTTCCGACGCTGTTCCGTTTCATCATCTCTACAATGGCGCCCCTTACATCGCTATACACGAACGGACAGGCGGTCGCTATTGCCTGTACCGCTGGCACGCGGACAATCCCATCGCCTTTACGCGTTACGTCAAGCACACGATCGAGCACGGGCATGCCGATGATCGCGCCGATTGCTTTTATTCGGTCGGTTATTGGTACCAATCCGAGCCCTACACCGATTTCCCTTCGCTTCCCGAGGTAAAGGCCAGAATCCCCGTACCGAAACTGCTGTAATCCCGATGTCCTGTTCCAAACTGAATAACTCGGGCGACGATGCGCTCGGGTTAAATGCGCCAATTCAAAGACGCGATCTGTTGAACTCAACACTGCTCGCCGCCGGCGGCCTGCTGTTAAGCTCAGTTGCTCCTATTCAGCTTCTCGCGGAAGAAGATTGGACGGGATACGGGGGCATCGGCGATTACACACGATCAAACGGAAACACGTACGAGGTCATGACAGCAGGCCACAGAATCCGCGATGAGAACTTCGACCATGCGTCGGCCTCCGCTATCGACACCCGTGAAGATTTTGATTGCATCGTTGTTGGTGGAGGAATTAGCGGGCTGGCGGCCGCCCTCTTTTTTCGGCGTGAGGCCGGCCCGAATCGAACCTGCCTGTTGCTTGAGAATCATCCGATTTTCGGCGGCGAGGCCAAGCGGAATGAGTTCAATGTCGACGGCCATCGCTTGATGGTGCACCAGGGATCGGCGGCGTGCTTTCCGCCTCTACCGGGTACGTTTCTTCAAAGCTTTTACGATTCCATCGGCATCGATTGGCGGCAGTTTCAGTATCAGACTTGGCCTGGTGGCCGGATCGATTTGCCCCTCGAGACGGCGCCATACCCGACCTTCGGTACAACATCAGGCTTCTTTTTCGGCGCCAAATTTGGACATCCCGAGGGACTGTGGCTCATCGATCCTTTTGGAAAGCAATTGGAAGGCGCGCCGATCTCTGAGCAGGCACGGCGCGAGCTGCTCAACATGCGCGAAGTTGATCGAAAGCCATTCACTGCGCACCGCTACCAGCCCAAACAGCACGGCGATGTAGCGTCGCGCCATCTAGACAGCATCACACTCGAGCAGCACCTCACGGAGATGTACGGCCTGAGCTCTGAAACCGTCCGCACATTTCTCTCTCCGATTTCTGGCGGCGGCTCTGGTCTGGGACCGGACGCGTTGTCCGGTTATGCGGAATATGCAGCCGATGTGTTGCTGCCCTGGGATTATAAGCAGGGCGCGCAAATGTTCCCGGGGGGAAATACAGGAATCGCGCGTCACATGCTGAAAGCTCTCATTCCTGATGCAATTTCAGGATTGCCCAGCATGGCCGCGATCTGCCGGGGGCGCGTGCAATTCACGGCGCTAGATCGCAAAAATCAACCCACGCGCATTCGCCTCGGCTCGACAGTGCTGGGTGTGAAGCACACCGGCGAACCCAAGCGATCTGATCGCGTTGAGATTCTTTACACCAAAGACGGGAAGCTGTATCGCCTGCGCGGCAAGTCGGCGATTATGGCAGGCGGTAGCTGGACGACAAAGCACATCGTGAGGGACCTACCCGCCGCATGCCGCGATGCTTACGCCCAATTTCATCGCGCCTCTTGTCTCATGGCGAATGTCGCGGTACGCAACTGGAGATTCCTTTACAAGCTCGGCCTCACAGAGTGCCAGTGGTTTGAAGGCATCGGGAATTATCTCGTGGTCCGAAAGGTGGCGACCATTGGAACCGATCCTCCAGCGATCAATCCTGATTTGCCCGCTGTGTTGACTCTGAAAATTCTCTTCTCGTACCCCGGACTCCCCGTTGAAACACAAACGAGCCGCGGACGCGCCGAATTGCTATCCACGCCATTCCGCGTGTATGAGCGCCGCATTCGCGAGCAGTTCACGGCGATGTTCGCGCGCGCCGGATTCGATGCTAATCGTGATATCGGCGGGATAATTCTCAACCGGTGGGGCCATGCCTACCTGAGTCCTCAGCCTGGTTTCTTCTTTGGCAGCGACGGCAAGCCCGGTCCCGGAGATGTGCTTCGCAATTCGCCATTCGGCCGTATCTCATTCGCAAATTCCGATCTCTCCGGAATCATGGACCACCGGACCTCCATTCTCGAAGCACGCCGCGCCGTTCAGCAGATCTTAGAGAGAATTTGATTTAGCGTAGAAGTAGCGATGAAACGTTCCGGATTCGGTGACTTGCCGCTTCACGGCGGCCGCGTACCACTCTGGCTCTCCGAACGCATGGAAAAGCTCGGCACGGCCATCACCGAAAGCATCGTCTACCATTACGGCGCCGCAGAATTCCTCTCGCGATTGAGCGACCCATTCTGGTTTCAGGCTCTGGGTTGCGTCATGGGAATGGATTGGCACTCGTCCGGAATCACCACCTCGGTTCTCGGCGCTCTGAAACGCGGACTGAACCCGCGAGCTCACGAGCTTGGCATTTACGTATGCGGCGGCCGCGGAAAACAATCTCGCAAGACGCCCGATGAGCTGCTCACGGTGGCCGGACATAATAATCTGAACGGCAATGTCCTCGCGCGCACTAGCCGGCTAACGGCAAAAATCGACAACAACGCCATCGCGGATGGTTTCCAGCTTTATCTCCACAGCTTTGTTGTGACTTCCGCCGGAGATTGGGCCGTCGTTCAGCAAGGGATGAACGGCCTAACCGGCCTCGCGCGCCGCTATCACTGGCATTCGGCATCGGTCCGCGACTTCACGTGCGAACCCCACACCGCCATCGTTGGCGAGCCGGAAGGCACGATACTTAATTTGATTGATCGTCGCGCAAAGCCGGCGCAAGAAGCACTACTTGCTATCGCGAAGGAACATCCTGACCGGACGCTTCGCGAATTTCAAAAGCTACGAATGCCCGCGCATCACGACGTACGTCCTGAAAACGTCGATCTGAAGCGCCTGGGCGCTGTGCTCGCCGTCAGCTATGAGCGGCAGCTACGGGACTTCGCTTCACTCTTGCTGGTCGAAAATCTGGGGCCGCGCACGTTGCAATCCCTGGCGTTAATCGCCGAAGTGGTACACGGCACTCCGGCTCGCTTTGCTGACCCCGCCCGTTTTTCTTTCGCGTTGGGCGGAAAAGATCGCCATCCCTTTCCCGTGCCGCTGAAGACGTACGATGAATCGCTTTCGGTGCTACGCCGTTCGCTCGAAGCCGCCAAGCTGGGGGACACAGACAAATTGGACGGATTCAAGCGGCTCAACCATTTCGTTCACAGCGTCGAGAAACGTTTCAACCCCGAGGCGAATTTCGAACGCCTCGTCGTGCACGAGCATGCCATCTCGCCGGAGCTCAACGGCAGATCCGTTTTCGATGACCGAAAGAGATTGCGCAGAGCTACCCAGCTGTCGCTTTTCGGCCCGCGGTCCGGCCTCAAGGCTCCCGAATCGTCAGAATCTGGTCAGCTTTAACATTTTTCAACTGCTGTTTAGATTTACTAGGCCACCGAATTTCAAGATCGGCGGCGGTAGCCCTTCCCAGTCCAAAATGAAGCCTCGGATCGTTTGAAGAATAGAAGCTCGACTGGGCCACAATCTCCTGCGCCTGTTGCTTGCCTGAGTAGTGGCAGACAACACGTGCCCCAATCGCGCTGCGATTTGATTTGGTGCCAATCAGTTTGAGCTTGAGCCAGTGATTGTTACCTCGGAGATCATTGCGCAGCAGCGACGGAGGCTCGTTAAGGTTCACGATCAGAATATCCAAATCGCCGTCATTGTCGAAATCGCCAAAAGCGCAGCCCCGGCTACAGTGCGCCTCTGCGATGCCCGGGCCACCTTGATCTAGCAACTCTTCAAACTTGCCGCCGCCCAGCCCGCGAAAGATTACGCGTGGCGTTTTGAGAGGATATTCGGGACGCCGTTTTTCGACCTCGGGATAAACATTTCCAGTCACAAAAAAGAGGTCCGGATTGCCGTCGTTATCCAGGTCCACGATTCCCGCGCCCCAACTCACGAAACGCGTTTCCACCCCCAAGCCTGCAGCTTCGGTCCGATTCTCAAAATACCCATGCCCGTCGTTCACGTAGAGGCCGTTCGTGTCATCCATGAAATGCGTCTTGAATATGTCGAGGTTCCCGTCCAGATTGACATCGCCAACCGCCACACCCATGCCTGCTTGCTCCAAGCCGTCGTTACTCAAAGAGCACCCGCGCTCAAGGCCGACCTCCTCGAACGTGCCATCACGCTTATTGCGGAACAAAAGGCTCGGGCTCGTATCGCAAGCGACGTAAACATCCGGCCAGCCGTCGTTATCTAAATCGGCCGCCACCACAGTCATGCCGTATCCTGGCGGAACTCTCGCGATTCCCGCTTGTTTGCTGACATCGGTGAACACGCCTCGCCCGTTATTCCGGTAGAGCGAATGATGGCTGTAAGGCAAGCCGCGAGGTCCGCAATTCACAGGAACATTCGCCCAACTGCAATATAAGCTCGATCCAGGTTTGGGTGCGTGAGCAAGATCAAAATCCAGGTAATTCGAAACAAAGAGGTCGAGATGGCCATCGAGGTTGTAATCAACGAAGCAGCATCCCGCGCCCCATCGCGTTCGTGAATCAAGCAATCCTGACTCTTTCGTTACGTCCGTAAAAGTTCCGTCCCCGTTATTGCGGTAGAGTACATTTTGACCGTAGACGGTAATGAACAGATCCTCGAATCCGTCATTGTTGTAGTCGCCGACAGTAACGCCTGACGCCCAAAGTGTCCTCAAGAGACCTGCCTTCTCTGTAACATCTGTGAAGCTGCCGTCCCGATTGTTCCGGTACAGGCGACTACTCGTGCCTTCAGGCGCACCGTGCACTCGCGATCCACTGAGCACCAGCAGATCCATCCAGCCGTCGTTGTCGTAATCGAAAAAAGCGCAGCCGCATCCGACGGTTTCAATGATGTAATCCTTGTGGTCCACCGGACCATAAATCGTTGGATATCGAAGTCCAGCTTCAGGGGCGATATCCGTGAAATTCGCTAGAAACGGAATTCCGGACGATTTAGGACGGGCGATCGGCTTGACGCCGCGCGATGCGACACCCTGGCCCAGTAGCACCGGGGCGCCTACGAGCCCCAAGAATTCGCGCCGCCGCAGTCTCATTGTGGGGAGACCGAGAATCGGATAAAGCCGGGCCGAACGCGCACGGTGAGTCCTTCGGCCCGTTACGGTTAAAACAGGAACTTCATCCCAAGCTGCATAATGCGTGGGTTGTGCGCGCCAGTCGGATGAAGAAAAGTCGAAGTGGAGACACAGCTTGGATCACCTGCTGAGTTGTTTGGCCCGGCATAGCAAGACGCTGTGTTACTCACCGCGCTCCCGCCCTGCCCGCCGCTGTCCCATTGTGTGTGATTAAGCACGTTGAACGCTTCCGCGCGGAACTCAATCGCACGAGTTTCTGATCGGAGTGGAAAGTGTTTAAACAAACCGACATCCCAGTTGGTGCGGGAAGGATTATTGAGAATGTCTCGACCCGCAGTTCCGAAAGTTAGTCCCGTGGGAGCCGCAAAAGCGGCAGGATTGTAAAGCAGCGGTCCTATAATTCCGGGCACATTCGTTACTGGCGGAGGAGCGTATGGATTCCCAACAATGTTGACGAAAGAGCCGGTTCCGACGCCGTTCCCCACGCCCGCGCTATCACCGAACGTTCCGTTGATGATGCTGAAAGGCGTACCGCTCTGATGCGTGATCAAGCCTGATATCTGCCATGCCCCCAATACCGTGTGGAGAAGTCCCGGTTTGGTAAAGAACGGGAGGTCGTAGACATAGCTGATGTTCAACAGATGCCGTTGATCGAATTGGGAACTCGCGCGAGTGCTCTCCAGATTGTACGAATTCACAAAAGTATTGTCGCCGCGATCCGATGAGTCATCGATCGAGTGGCTCCAAGTATAGGCAAGACTGACGTTCAAATGCCCGATGTAATGCCGGGCCGAGACTTGCATCGCGTTATAACTTGAGTTGGCTTCATCCTCCAATCCCGTGATGGTGCCGAACCCGGCGAAGGGCCGATAGAAATTAGGATTGGCTCCGCAAGCAACGTTCAGGTTCACCGCTGCTTGCCCGGTTACCGGCACTCCATTTACGGTCAGCGTGCTGCAATCATTCGAGCTGATAGGCTGACCGGGGTGGTACGGGTTGAGATTAGCGGGTAACGGGAAGATTTGGTTGAAATCCCGCTGGTCCGTTAAATGGGTCCCTTTACTCCCTACGTACGAAACCGTGAGCACGGTACGTTCACCGAGATCGCGTTGCACATCGAAATGCCATTGCTGCATGTATGGCCAGTAAGCCTTTGTGGGAATTGATTTGAATGACCCGCCTCCCAGCGGAAACACCAAGCCTCCTGCGCCGACGGCGTTATAACCGACGATGTTGTACTGAGTCGAAGAAAGCACTAGCGGCGGGCTGCCTTCCAGAGATTCTGTGTTTCCTTCGTTCCCGTTCGTGTGCTCAAAGAAAATGCCGTATCCACCGCGGATAGCCGTTTTGCCGTCGCCGACGGGATCATAAGCAAAGCCAAAACGAGGAGCGGGATTGAAGAGATGTCCCGCGACACATCCGCGAGGAATGCCCGACGCTCCGCATTGCACGATGCCATCGAAGGGGTTTCCAACACCGGGGACTAATGCACCGGCTCCTGGCCCACTGGTTTGAATCGCGGGCGCCTGAGCCGGATTGTAAAGACCGGGCTCCCAGTTATAGGCGTCCTTGTATTTATCGCGATACGTCCCGAATAGACTGAGTCGAAGACCGAGGTTGAGAGTCAGCTTCTTCGTGACATGCCAGTCGTCTTGAAAATACGGCTCTACGATTTTGTAGCGATTGTAGTACTTGATCTTCGCGTTCGTCTGCTGGTATGAGGCGATACGACCAGTCAGAAAGTCGGCAAATGCGTTTCCCGTAGAAAATTTCGACGTGTTGCTGAAATTAAGAATGCCCTGGAGTTGGGGGCTGTTGTCTTCATTCTTTTCCGCCAATACAACGTAGGCTCCGAAATAGAGATTATGAGCGCCCATAATCTTCGTCAATTGGTCTTTATATGTGTAAGTGGGATTGGCATTGTTCCACGGGAAATAACCCGTGTCCACGCCAAAGCCGCCGCCGTATGGCGTCCCATTGAGAATTTCCACAGCCGGTAGAAGGCCTCCGAAACCGTTGTTGTAGAGACCTTTCATCGTAAAGTTCGAGGGCACGGAAGCATTGCCCAGTGCATTCAGAAAAATGTGATCGGTGGTGTAGCTGAACACAGTTTCATTCAGCAGAGTGGGCGAAGCGCTGATCGCCAAATTCGCCACCATCGAAACGCCCGGGCCGACAAACGTGGTTTGCACGGTAGGAAAGCTGTTGGTGGCATTACCCCAAAGAGGGTTGGGTACGACAGTGTTCCAGGAATCGTGTGTAAAACGGTAGAAGAACCGTACCTTGTCGCTAAAATTCTCATCCACGCGCGCTAACTCCTGACGCCAGTTCGTGGGAGTCACGGGAGCCGCGTTAAAGAAGGATTCTGTCCCAGCTCCCGCATTCGGCGCTGGAATCAGGCCGAGTAGGATTTGCGCGTTCGGATCGACCGGGACCTGATTACCGGGAAACGGAGCGTGGGTAGCCGGATTTATCGGACAGTCCGGGCCGGGGCATACATCATTGAAGTTGCCACTTCGTTCTGCAGCAGGCGCCGTCTGTTGGTGATAGGTTTGGCCGGGAACGCGATCTCTGTGCCAGTCTTCTGAAAAAAAGAAGAATGTCTTCTGCCGGCCCGTGTTATACAGCTTGGGAATAAAGACCGGGCCGCCGATCGTATAGCCGTAGTCATTCTTCTTGTAAGCCGGTCGCGTGGTTTGGAAGAAGCCGCGTGCGTTGAAATCTTCGTTGCGCACGAATTCAAAAAGATCCCCGTGGAACTCACGCGTGCCGGACTTCGTAACGGTTTCAATCGTTCCCGATCCATTGCGCCCGTATTGAGCACCATAGTTCGAGGTCAATACTTTGAACTCTGCAATCGCGTCGACATTTGGGTAGACATTCAGAGTGGAATTGCTTCCGTTATCCATGTTGTCGCCGCCATCGAGTTCCCAGTTGTTGTACTCGTTGCGACCGCCGTTAATGCTGTAGGCCACGTTCCCATACACGCCAACTTGTCCTTCGTCCTGGCCGGTTTGATTGCTCACCCCGGGCACGAGCGTCACCAGTTGTGTGAAATTTCGGCCGTTCAGAACCAGTTGATCGATCTGCTTGCCTGTTACGACGCCGGAGAGTTCGGAGGATTCGGTTTCCACAGCGGCCACGTTCGTCCCAGCCACTGTCACCTCAGTGCTTATCGCGCCAACCGTCAGAGTGGCATCTGCGCGGGCCTTCTCCGCTACGCGCAATATCAGATTCGTTACATTGAATTTCTCAAAGCCTTTTGCAGTGACGGTGACGTTGTAAGCGCCTGGAGGAAGTCCCGCAACCAGATAATCGCCGCTTGCGTTTGAGGTTGTCGTACGCGTGAAGCCTTGCTCGACGCTCGAAACTTCTACGCTGGCGTTCGGGATAGCCCCGCCACTGCTGTCACGCACGTTCCCGGCAATCGATCCATCTCCAGTCTGTGATGACGCGATTGCGGCGGTGAGAAAACTTACCAGCCCTATAATTGCGCAGTTGCGAACAAACCTCATGGAGCCCTCCTGGGAAGAAATTTCTGACCTACCCAAAGCAAGCGTTTGCGCTTCAAACGCAGTAATGCTGTTTAGCAATATAGGTTCAGGCTGACCGGGTGTCAAGAGAAAACGTTGGCAATTCCCTTCCTCCGGTTCTATACTGATGCAAACGTTTGCGGCAAACGTTTGCGAATATGCCCATTGGAATGAGCGACGTCGCCCGAAAAGCGGGTGTCTCGGTGACTACGGTCTCCCATGTGATCAATGAGACACGGCCTGTCGCCCGTTACACCCGGGATCGCGTGCTGAGTGCCGTCCGTGAGCTGAGCTATTACAAAAACGCGTCCGCCCGGCTCCTCGTACGTGGCGAAAGCAACTCGTTCGGGTTAATTATTTCGGACATTGAAAATCCATTCTTTCCGGAGCTCATTAAAAGTTTTGAGCAGGCCTGCTTATCAAGGGGCATGGAGACCATTCTCTGCACGACGAATTATGCCCGCGATCAAGCGCAGAAAGCCGTGCGTCGAATGCTCGAAAGCCGGGTGCGCGGCGTGGCGATCATGACATCTCAGCTCGATAGCGATCTGCTTGCCCAGCTCGCCGGTAATCACCTTCCGCTCGTCTTGCTCGATTCTCCTCCCAAGCGCGCGGGTCGGAGCAACATAGCGGTTAATTATTCGCATGGAATTTCAGAAGCAGTGAAACACCTGGGTGATCTGGGGCATCGCGCCATTGCTGTCATAACTGGTCCGATTAACCGCATCTCGGCTTCTACGCACCGCGAGAATTTGATATCCGCGCTAAGACAGGTCAGGTGTGAGCCCTTTCGTGTTATCGAAGGAGATAACCGGCCTGAAAGCGGGGCTGCGGCGGCGAGAGACTTGCTGAGCTCCCCGAACCGGCCAACAGCGCTTCTCTGCGGAAATGATCGAATGGCTATCGGCGCAATGAGTGCCGCGTTCGGTCTGGGTTTCAGAGTCCCGGAAGATATCTCCGTGATCGGCGCGGACGACGTATTGTTCGCTCGATACCTAAACCCGCCCCTCACCACCATCCGCGTTCCGAGAGACCGGCTCGGAAAACTTTGTTTCGAAACTCTCGAGCGGATGCTGAAAACGAAACGCCATCTCGGTATCGAGCAAACCGTGGAAACGGAACTAGTGGTCCGCCAATCTACTGGACCGGCTTCTTCCAGGTGAATCGACTCGTGCGCGACCCTCGCACACGCCTGAGCGACAATACGAAACGTCTATGCCCACAACAGGAAAAGTAAAGGCTGCAATCATCGGTTCGCAATTTCAAGCGGATATTCTCGCCGCCTCCTTCCACATCATGCCTGAGGAAGCGGAGCTCGTCGCCGTGACTTCGCCAACTCCGAGACATCCCGAGGAGCTGGCCGAAAAATATCACATCCCGCGTGTCTTCCACGATTACCGCCAAATGCTGCGCGAGTCGGATATCGAGCTCGTCTGCATTACCGCGCCGAATTATCTGCACGCGCCCATGACCATCGACATTGCCAAATCCGGCAAGCACGTGATGTGCGAAAAACCGCTTTGCGTCACGCTCGAAGAAGCCGATCAGATGATCGACACGTGCAAAAAACAAGGCGTCCTGCTCATGTATGGCGAAGAACTGTTCTTCACGCCGAAGTACCTGAAGGCCAAAGAAATGGCGGATCAGGGAGGGCTCGGCAAAATTTATCTCGTCAAACAAAGCGAGAAGCATTTCGGCCCGCATAGCGAATGGTTCTGGGACGTCAAGCGTTCCGGTGGCGGCGCATTGATGGATCTTGGCTGCCATGGCATTGCGTTCTGTTATTGGTTTCTCGGAAGGCCGCGCATCACGACCGTCTACAGTCAGCTTGGAACCTATGTTCACGCCGATAAAACCAAAGGCGATGACGATGCGCTCTGCATTCTGGAGTTCGAGAACGGAGCCGTCGGCCTGGTTGAGAATAGTTGGGCGCGCCGCGGCGGCATGTACGACCGCGTTGAGGTCTACGGCGAAGGCGGCGTAACGTATGCGGATCTGCACATGGGAAATGCTCTCCCAACGTATAGCGAGTACGGATTCACCTATGCCGTAGAAAAAGCGCCGACCACTAAGGGGTGGAGCTATCCGGTTTACGAAGAGCTTTGGAACTACGGCACGCCGCAGGAGTTGCACCACTTCGCCCGCTGCGTACGCGGCAAAGAGACGCCAAAAGGCACTGGTGAGGACGGCCGAGTTGTAATGGAAGTTCTGTACGCTGCTTATGCTTCAGCAGGATTGGGCGAGAAGGTCAAAATTCCATACAAGCCCCAGACCAAAATGCCGATCGACGAATGGTTAACCAGAAAAGACAAATAAGCGTTCCTCTGGTCGAAAATATCCTCGCTCAACCCGAGGCGATTCGAACCGCCGCGGCCTATCAATTCGGCGAGGGCCATGCAGCACTGTTTCGCTCAGGGGCTCTACTGCAGTCCCGCCGCGGCCGCCTTATTTTGAGCGGAATGGGCGGCTCGCTCTTCGCATGCATTCCACTGAGCCATTATCTCGCTGCACAAGGAATGTTTGCGCCGGTGATCGAAACATCTGAGCTCTTGCACTCCTACGCCGCAGCCCTCGACCAAGACACGACCGTTATCCTCGTTTCGCGCTCCGGCGAAACAGTGGAAGTCACGAAGCTACTCCGCATCTTGCGGGAACGAGGCGCAACCGTAATAGGCGTGACAAACGTTCACGGCAGCACACTTGCGTCGAATGCAACCGAATGCCTGGTCCTACAGAGTCCGCCTGATCAGTTCGTGGCCATTCAAACCTATACCGCGACCTTGATTGTCTTGCTGCTTTTGGGCGCAGCTGTCTGCGGCGAAATAGATTCTAGCTTGTACTCAGAGCTCGAAACCCTCGCGGACTCGCTTAGAGTGTGGATTCCTCAATGCCTGGATTCGAGTGAGCACTGGTCTTCCTTTCTGCAATCTGCATCCCCTCTCTATCTGCTCGGCCGTGGCGTTTCTCTTGCAGCCGTTCATGCGGGTGTGCTCCTGTTTCACGAAGTCGCGAAGACTTCCGCCCTCGGAATGGAAGCGGGGAATTTCAGACACGGCCCGGTTGAAGTAGTCGACCGGCGATTCCATGCCGTCATTTTCGGTCTTCACTCTTCCACTGTGGATCTCGACGCGGCGCTCGCGCACGATATCAGTGAGATGAACGGAATCGCGCGCTGGTTGGGACCGGCTGTAAAAGAATACAAAGCTACTCCTCTCTGCCCTTGGCCCGCTTGTGTCTCCAATCGATTCGCTCCTGCCGTGGGAACCATTCCCATGCAAATTGCCGCATATCGATTGGCGGAGATACGGGGAGTCATTCCCGGCCAGTTCCGGCATGCTCCGCAAGTCACAATGTCCGAAATCGGTTTCGGCGGCCACGTGTAATTTTGATGGCACATCGAGCCGAAGCAGAATCTGTCCTATGCGTTGACATAGGCGGGACGTCTACCAAGGCTGGGCTTGTTAACTCGACGGGCGAGCTGAGCGGGCTCCAATCCATTCCAACGGGCGGCCCCAATCCGGAACGCTTCGGCAACGAACTTTCAGCCCTCATCGAGCGTGTGCATCAGGCCGCATGCGCGCAAGAAACGGCGTGCATCGGCCTCGGGGTAGCGGTGGCGGGATTTCTCAACCCCGAGCGCACAACGATGATCTACAACTCTAATCTTCCCTGGCTCGAGAATTATCCCCTGCGAGATTACCTTGCGAAGCACTTCCCGATGCGAGTGGAAATTGAGGTCGATTCGAACGCTGCCTGCATGGCCGAATACTGCTTCGGTTCCGGCCGGGGATCCGATCGTTTTCTTTGTATTGCGGCGGGCACGGGCCTGGGTGTCGGCATGGCAATTAAGGGGGTGCCGTTACGGTTCGCTTACGAGTGCCTCGGCGATATCGGACACGTCATCCTTGAGCGCAATGGCCCCCTCTGTACCTGTGGCGGACGAGGATGCGCTGAGATTCTTGTTTCGGCGCCTGCTCTGGCACAGCAATATCGGGAAAGAACGAGAGCCGTTCCCAACGTTTCTCTGCGCGATGTCATTTCGGCTGCTGAGAACAGCGATGAGATCGCTATTTCGGTTCTCTCTAATGCCGGTGAATGGTTGGGACTCGCAGCCGCCTCCATGGCGAATATCTTCTTTCCGGATCGAATCGCCATCGCCGGAGGATTATCCGCAGCGGGAGATTTGATCCTCAAGCCGGCTAAGGGCAGCTTTCAGAGCTCAGCCAGCCTGTTTGCGCAAGCTCGCGCTTCGTTATGTCGAGCCGAATTAGGACCCATGGCGACGCTCGCAGGAGCAGCATGGCCGTTTTTGGCACACCGCCCAATAAGTTAGCTTGAGAAAGGAAACGCATGCGATTCAAAATCGGAAGGCGCGAGTTTCTGGGGTTCTCTTTCGTTATGGCAACTTCCTTGAAATCCGCCGAGCCACCGGCGAACTTCCCCACCGATCCGCGCCAAAGGCTAGCCGTATCTTCTTACCCGTTTCGCGCTTTCATCGATTCGCCTGAAGCTGAGGATCGCGACAAGAGCAAACCCGGCATGACTTTGGCCCAATTCGCGCAAGCCCTTCCGACCCGGTTACAAGTGACCGGCATCGAGCCTTGGAGCAAGCATTTCGAATCGCTTGACGCCGCTTACCTGCGGGATTTGAGCCGCGCGTTCAAAGCGGCGGGCCTCCGTGTCGTGAATATTCCAGTGGATGCGCCTGTCAAACTATGCGGCTCCAGCTCCGAAGATCGCGAGGCTGGGCAAACCCTCTACAGAAAATGGGTCGATGCCGCCGTAACCCTGGGCTCTCCGGGAGTTCGCGTCCACGCGCCCGAAGGTGACCTCGATTGCGCCGTGCAAAACCTCGAAGCGCTTGCCGAGTATGGCTCAAAAAAGAATATTGTGATCAACCTTGAAAACGACGAGCCCCGCGCGGAGGATCCCTCGCGCATCGTTCGAATCATTCAAACTGCGAACACTCCCTATCTTCGCGCTCTTCCCGACTTCTGCAATTCGATGCTGATTAAGAATGACGAACAATATAACGAAAGTGCAATGCAGTCATTATTCGCGCACGCGTTTAATATCAGTCATGTGAAAGACGAGGAACACGATGACGGCAAAACCTATCGCGTCAACGTGGACCGGATCTTCGCCGTCGCTAAGAAGTCTGGCTACCGCGGCTATTTCTCAATCGAATGGGAAGGCATTGGAGACCCGTACGAGGGAACGCAACGCCTTCTGCAGCAGAGTCTCAAAAATCTAGCCTGAGGGACGATCTTGACGCGGGCTCGCCGTCAAAACGGCACGTCATCGTCCGTGACGCCCATGCCTCCGAACTGATCTTCATCGGGCGGTGCTCCCGCCCCTGCCCCTTTCCCTCGTCCCGCAACCATCGATCCGCCCGGAACTGCCGACCGCGCACCCACGGGCGCTCCGCTCTCAAATCCCGAAGTCGCGCCCTCCGCTCGGCCGCCCAAAAGGATCACTTCCTCGGCAATTACCTCGGTTGTATAGACTTTCTTGCCGTCCTTATCGTCATAGCTGCGCGTCTGCAATCGACCCTCAACGTACACCTGTTTCCCTTTCGAAAGATAGTTCGCGAGATTTTCCTGGCGCCAGAGCACCACGTTTGTCCAGTTGGTCTCTTCTTTCCATTCGTTGGTCTGCTGGTCTTTCCAGCTTCGTGTCGTCGCGATCGCAAACCGCGTGACAGCGGCTCCAGAGGGCGTGAATTTCGTCTCGGCATCACGACCCAGATTTCCAATCAGAATGACCTTATTAACGCTTCGCGAAGCCATAATGCTCGAACTGTAACATAACAACGCTTCCACGTACCGGTACGTCGGGATCGCCCGTCGGTTTCCGCGCTTCACAAATTCAGATTTTTGTTACCAGGTGAAATTTCTTGCTGGATCAATACACAAATGTAGGGGTAATATTGAACTACCGGGTTCTCGCCCGGGGCCTTCCGTACATAAGCCACTTGGGGGAATATGGCTTCGCGGTTATTACGATCGTGTTCGCCTGATAGCGCGTCGTCCGATGCGCGCGTGGCCGCTGCGTCCTCCAGGTCCGCCATCTTGCTCTTGTTGGGCTCGGTCTTCTTGCCGTCTGCATTCCCGCAGTTCCTGATCAAGCCCACACAACCCGGCGAGCCCATCAGCCTCATGCCCTCGGATCTCACAATCCTTGAATCACGTGACGCTCGAAAGGATCTCCCGTGTGCCGTAACGCCGCGCAAGGCGGATCTCGGATTCGACCTGCGCTTCCATAGCGGCTACGATGTCTCGATTCCGATTAATTCGCTCGAGGGAGACCAGCAGCTCCTGACCGTCATCTTCCGCGCCTATCCTACCCAGGACAAGGTGCATCCGGCTTACTTTGTTCAGCACTTCCGCGTGCCCGCCATTCCGGAAAATTCTAAGGGAGATGCCTCGCTTTCCGGCGCCGTGGATCTCGGAGAAGGCAATTATCACGTGGACTGGCTTATGCGTGATCGTGCCGAACGAATCTGCTCGTCAAGCTGGGACGTAGAAGCCTCCTTAGCTCCCAGAGATAAGCCGATTGCGCTCTTCATCCGGCCAAATCAGATTGCTGAGACCGCGGCCGAACCCTTCATCAATGAGCCGTTCGTGCGCCCGCCTACCCCGCGCGGGGATGATTTGGACATTAAGCTTCTCGTTAACTTCGCGCCGCAAGTGACTAATTCCGCTGCGCTTCAACGAATCGATACGGATCCGCTAGTCAGCATTTTGAAGGCTATCGAACGCGACCCCCACATCGGGCGTTTGTCACTCGTCGCCTTCAATATGGAGGAGGAACGCGTCCTGTATCGCCAGGATGCAGCGGAACAAATTGATTATCCCGCCCTCGGAAAAGCCCTCGAAAAGATGAAACTGGGCACCGTACGGCTTCAGCAGCTCGGCCAAAAGCACAGCGAAACCGATTTTCTCGAAACGCTGATCGAGAAAGAGATCGGCAACCCCAGCCATCCTGACGCCGTGGTGTTCGCCGGTCCCAAAGCCATGCTCGATGCCGATGTACCCCAAGATGACCTCCGGCGCATCGGAAATGTAGAGTGTCCCGTGTTCTACATGAACTATAATTTGAACCCGCAGGCGGTGCCGTGGAGAGATTCGATCAGCCACGCCATACGCCTGTTCAAGGGCACGGAGTACACCATCTCGCGCCCGCGCGACCTCTGGCTTTCAACCACCGAGATGATGTCGCGTATCCTACGCGCAAAGCGGCAGCACGCCGTAGCGTCAGTCGTGAGTGGTAGATCGCGATAAGCTAAAAGGGGTTCAGGGAGAATCATCTATGAGATTTCGGATGCTTCGCTTCGGCATTCTGATCTCCACTGTGTTTTTCGCTTCGGCAATCGCCGGTTTCGGTCAGCGGCGTAATCTGTCCGAATTCAAAAATAACCTCGCGCCGTTTGTCACTTCGCCCGGGCATGCCGTTGACAAAATGCTGAATATGGCAAACCTCAAGCCGGGCGAGACGCTTTATGATCTCGGCTGCGGAGACGGGCGCATTCTCATCGCTGCCGCCGAAAAGTATAGAGTGAAGGCCGTCGGCATCGAGATTTCAGAACACCTCGCGAAGACTGCCGTCGATAACGTGAAGAAACATGGTCTGGAGGACCAGGTGAAAATCGTTCACGGGGATTTTATGCAGACGGATCTCAGCCCCGCCGATGTAGTGACGCTCTATCTAGCGACTGCTGCGAATGAAAGCCTGCGGCCCAACCTGGAGCGCTATTTGCGTCCGAACACGCGCGTGGTGTCCTATGACTATCCCATCCCGGGCTGGAAACCTATGGACGCATCTGCATCCGAAGGACGCCACGGCGTAACGCATACCATTTACCTTTATCAGGTACCGAATTCGATCGTGAAGAAATAGGCCGATTCGCCACGTGACCTCTCTGGCGAAGCCTTCAGGGTTCGACGTTCTCGGGATCGGTCTGAACGCTACCGACACCCTTCTTCTGCTGCCGGAATTCCCCTCCTACGCTGGCAAAATAGCCTACGGTCAGGAATTGCTCAGCCCCGGTGGCCAGGTCGCCACCGCCATCGTGGCCTGCGTGAAACTGGGGCTTCGTGCCAAGTACATCGGCACGATTGGCGACGATATCCGCGGAAATGTTCAGCGTCAAAGCCTCGAAGCGACTGGCGTCGATATCTCCGATCTGATCGTGCGGCGCGAATGCCCCAACCAAACCGCATACATTCTGATTGACCAGCGCACGGGCGAGCGCACGGTTCTATGGCATCGTGCCGATTGTTTACGTTTAGCGCCTTCCGACATCAAGCCTGAAGCCATCCGTTCAGCAAAACTGCTGCACATCGATGGTTACGATGTTGACGCCGCCTCGCATGCAGCGTCGCTGGCGCGCCAGCAAGGCATTCCCGTTTCGCTTGATGTTGATACCGTCTATCCTGGTTTTGACCGCGTGCTCGAGAATGTCGATTACCTTGTCGCTAGCTCCTCCTGGCCGAAAAAATGGACCGGTGAAGAGGATCCTTTTATCGCCTTGCCCCGTCTGCAGCGCGAATACGGCCTGAGGATCGCTGCAATGACACTCGGAGATCGCGGTTCCCTCGCGTTCGAACGAGGCTCTTGGGCTTACTCGCCCGCTTTCGAAGTGTCATGTGCGGACACGACTGGGGCCGGAGACGTTTTCCATGGCGCTTTCTGCTGCGCCATGCTCCATCAAATGCCGCTCCAGAAGGCTCTCGATTTTTCGAACGCCGCGGCGGCTCTGAATTGTACGGCGATCGGCGCTCGTGGAAAAATTCCGGCCCGCGCCGAAGTTGATGCCTTGATTGCGCGCGCCTCGGGTCATCAAATCGGCCGTCGCCATGCTCCCGCTATTTCCAGCCGTTTCGGCGCAAAACTCGCTCAGACCGCGTCTCCCCACGGATGATTCCTCTTCGCGCTCTTCTTTATCGAAAATCGACACCTGTGATGACTCTGCTCATCATTGCTGTGAATCTTTTGTGCTTCCTGTTTGAGATGGCCCAACCCATTTATCTGCGCGATCGCTTCGTGGAGCACTACGCGCTCGTCCCGGACCAGCTCCGCCTCACGAGCTTCGTCACGTCTATGTTCCTGCACGGAGGCTGGCTCCATCTCCTCGGCAACATGTGGTTTTTATGGGTGTTCGGCTCCCACATCGAGGAGGCCATGGGTTCCGCGCGATTCCTGATTTTTTATCTGATCAGCGGTATCGCATCTGCAATGGTTCAATTCGTCACTAGCCTAGGCAGTCCGATACCCACCATCGGCGCGAGCGGCGCTATTGCGGGTGTAATGGGTGCGTTCCTCATCCTTTACCCACGCGTTCGAGTCGTGACACTAGTGTTCATTATCTTCTTCATAACAACAATTCAGATTCCGGCCGCTTTCATGCTCATCTATTGGTTCGCCATTCAGTTGCTCAGTGGATTGGGGTCGCTCAGCAGTGTCTCGCAGGCGCAGGGCATTGCCTGGTTTGCTCACGTCGGAGGATTCCTCGCGGGCATCCTGTTCGTTCGCGCCTTTCTGGGCAATCGGCCGCGCTATTCCTTCTGAGGCTGGTTCATGCACGATCCGAACGAACCGTTCGAAAACACACGCCCTCTCGACGTTCTGGCTATCGCCGCGCATCCCGATGACGTCGAGCAAACATGCGGCGGCACTCTCATCCGCATGGCTGAAATGGGTTATCGAACCGGCATTCTCGATCTGACCGCAGGGGATATGGGCAGCCGCGGCACGCCCGAGCTTCGTATCAAGGAATCTAAAAACGCGGCGGAACACCTGCTCGTTGCCTGGCGCCAGAATCTTCGCTGGCCCGATGCGCGTCTCGAAAATACGATTACCGCTCGCATGACTCTCGCGGGTGTCGTCCGCCGTCTCCGCCCTCATGTCCTCATCCTTCCCTACTGGGCCGGCCGCCATCCCGATCATTACCGAGCTTCTGAAATCGGCTACGAAGCCTCATTTCTCGCCGGCCTCACTCGGCTCGAAGAAGACACGCCTCCACACCGCCCGTTCAAAATTTTGTACTCGTCTGTTTATGCAAACGTTACTCCATCGTTTGTCGTCGATATTTCGCGCCAGTTCGAGCGCCGTATGGCCGCGCTCCTAAGCTACGCTTCGCAATACGGGGATAGCGATGAGGCTTCGGATCTCTTCCCTTCCCATCAGGAAATACAAGAGCGCCTGGCCGCCATTGCTCGGTTCTATGGCAACCTGATCGGCGCAAAGTATGGCGAGCCCTTTTCCTTGAAGGAGTGCATCCAAATCGATGATATTGTCAGCATGCCCATACGCAGCATCTAAGCTGCGGCTCGAATCACTGGATCGCCCAATGAAGCAGCCCCTACGTGAATCGCCAAAATGCGCGCGAAAAGTTCGGGATATCGGGCGAGGAGTGCCAAGGCTCGCCTGCGGAGTGCGTCATGCCGGGCTAACGTAAGCATCGCTGATTCCATAAATGCCGGTCGACGTCGAAGCGCTCGATGGGCTCGTTCGTATTCGGAAAGATCTCCAGATTTAAATGCATGGGACAGAGCGATGGCTTGCCTGAACGACAAGCCCATGCCTTCAGCGGTAATCGCATCGACGGATCCAGAAGCGTCTCCCACCAGCGCCACGCGGTCGCTGCATACCCGATCTAGGCGCCGTGAAACCGTTACCCCGCCGGCTTCCGCCGAACAAGCGTGAGCTCTTCCAAGCCTCTCGCGGACAGCAGGGAAATCAGCCAGTGCATCTCTCAAACGCAGCTTCGAATTACGCGAAAGAAACGCAATTCCCACCTCGCTTTCAGAAACAGGAGTGACATAAAGCTGGCATCGCTGGCCCCAATGCAACTCGGCATAGGCTGACCACGGCGCAATCTTGTAATGCCGACGGAATCCAAATCGTCTCGCTTCACGCCTCGCGCGGCCAAAGCCCGCATCCTTTCTGATCTTCGAGTTCTGACCGTCCGCGCCCACCACGAGCTTCGGCCTCACTATCTCGCCATTGAACAAGACCCCTTGCTTCGCGAGCCGTGTTCCCCGCTGCCCCCAGGCGAAGGAAATACCGGCCTTCAGCGCGTGCTCGATCAGCAACGCGTGCAGAACGGTCCTACGTAAACCAATTCCAGTACCGCGCGTGAAATCAGCGGTCGCAGACAGTTCCCCATCGATAAAACGGACGCCTCTGAATCCGAACCCCACGCCGACGGGAATAGTCACTCCAAGTTCATTTAGCGCGGCAATACTATCTGGTAGCAGCCCTTCCCCGCACACTTTGTCTACTGGAGGACAGGCGCAATCGGTTACGGCGACTGCAAAACCCGCGCGATGAAGGGCAAGCGCAGTTGCGATTCCTGCCGGGCCGGCTCCAACGATCAGCACGTCGGGCGCCAAGCTCATGTCCCCTCCCGGGCTTTCTGCAGCTCCGTGCGATACAGTTCATTTCTCGGAAATCGTGCCGCCAAATCCGCCAAGATCCGCTGAGCATCGCCGTTCCTTTTATCCCGCAACGCCGCGACAGCAAGTAACAATTCTGCATACGGCGCGAGATAATGGCCCTTTTCCGCCGTCAACTGAAGCTTTGCTAGCCCCAAAGTTTTGTCTGTCTCTGCGCCCCGCATTCGCAGTAACCATCGAACCGGAGCCGGTTTCAAACTCAGGAGGTAATTCTCCACTCCTATGGCGAGATACGCGTCATAGCAGTCGGGGTAGCGCGCAAGAAGCTGTTCGGCGACGCTGCGCGCCTGTTTCACATCATCCAAAGACGCCAAATACCGCTTCTCAATAAGCGCCGTGTAATCGGCTTGCAACCCTAGCCGCAGAACAATCGCGAACAGCGCTGCTCTGTCGTCTGGCGAGCGTTGCAAAATTGCTTCGGCCAGCGTGCGGCTGCGATTCAACGCGGCCTGAAATTCACGCTTGACTCTCGGATCCGGATTCCCGGTATTTCGGTGAAAGAAACTTGAATCGTTCACGAAAAATTCCGATTGCAGGATGTTCAGCCGGTGGAACTCTGAAAAGAGATACGCGGCCGCATCCGAAGCCGGTCCCAGCGGATCTGCTGGATGATTTATCTCCCATCGCTGGAACACTTCATGCGCTTCATTGAACGCAAGATTGTACATGTCCTTATACCCTTGTTCCAGCAGGTCATCGTCCCTCGCGGGAGTCGGCATTTCCGCAATTACCAGAAAAACACTTAGGGCAACGGTTACGATCACGACGTTAGCAGCTAACCATCATAGAGATGCTCGGCGTACTTGTAGTTGGACGCGTGTAAAATTTCGGTGATTTTTGCGAGTTTTCAGGTAGAATTGTTTTAACCTAACAGAACTTAATTTCTGTTGTTGACGTCGCTATTTGAAAAGGAGGCGCATCATGTATAAGCAAAATGCACCGCGTAGTGCCTCTTTCAATTCCCACTATCGTTTGATAGACGACATTCCCGCCATCCAGGCCTGTTATGGTGCGGACGGACGCGTGGACCTCGGAGCTATTACCCATCTTCCGCAAGGCGCGGAATTGGCCTTCTGCGGCGATGGTTTCAACGAAAACACGCTAAAAGTTTACTGGGAAGGCCAGTTCTATTTCGTTTTTTATAACGATATCAAGCCGCGCGCGGCCGACCGTCCGGCGCGAAAACCCACCAAAACTGAAACTGCAAAAATCCTTTCCGCCTCGGGCGCGCCTTAGAGTACCTGTGCGCCGGCCAAGTCTCTCGCCGGCCTAACCGCTAATCGAAACTTTATAATCGCTCCCATGGCCGACCTCGATCGACCGAAGCGAGCTAACGACACCGTCTGGGCCGATCCACAAAGTCCATTTCTAGGCATCCACGCGATCAATGTTTTTGTCCGGGATCAGGATCGAGCCTTGCGGTTCTATGTGGAGCAGCTCGGATTCCATCTGGCTTTCGATGCAAAGCTCCAATCGGGCCAACGATGGATCGCCGTTGCGCCGCCCGACGGGAGCACCGTCCTCTCGCTGGTCACTCCCTCGCACGATTCCAAGGAGTACAACCTCATCGGCCGTTCTACCGGAATCGTTTTTGTCACGGAGGACCTGCCTGCCAAATTTGAAGAATGGCGCAGACGTGGCGTTCGCTTCCTCTTCACGCCTCGGCTCAGGCGTGTCAAATATGAGCGCCCCGTTCCCCATTCGAATTCGAATATTCCTCCTGAAACGACTGGAGAGCACCTCCCCGTCTGGGGTGGCATATTCACGCGCTTTAAGGACATCGACGGGAACACCTTTTCACTGATTGGCTTCGACGAGGTGAATCGCGAAATCGAAGCACAACGCCGCCGGATGGCTGAGAAACTCGAAGCTGAGCGCAGCGCCGCGCAAGAACTCGAGATCGCCCGGCAAGTGCAGGGCCGGCTCTTTCCGCAAACGCTTCCGTCTATACAAACTCTCGAATATGCAGGTGCGTGTATCCAGGCCCGCCAAGTGGGCGGCGATTATCACGATTTCCTCGATCTCGGACGCGACCGGTTCGGCTTCGTGATCGCCGATATCTCCGGTAAGGGAATCGCTGGCGCGCTACTTATGGCCAATCTCCAGGCCAATCTTCGCAGCCAATCTGCTATCGCGTTAGATGAGCCCGAGCGCTTATTGCGCTCCGTCAATAAGCTCTTCTACGAAAACACAGTTGACAGCGCCTACGCTAGTTTGTTCTTTGCGGAATACGACGACATGACAGGGCGATTGCGCTACTCCAATTGCGGTCATCCCGCCGCGCTGATTCTTCGAAACGACAGCAAGATCGAGAGACTCCATTCCACCTGCACTGTAGTGGGCCTTTTCAAGGAATGGGATTGCTCGATTAAGGAATGCCGCCTGAAGCCAGAAGACGTGCTTGTGTTTTACAGCGATGGCATAACGGAATCTTTCAACGATGCCGGAGAGGAGTTCGGAGAACAGCGCCTGATCGAAGCTCTCGAGAAGAATCGAGAGTTGGCACCAAGCAGGATCATCACATCTGTCGTTGATGCCGTTCGGCAGTTCAGCCCAAACGAGCAGTACGATGACATGACCTTAATTGTGGCGAAGTGTTTAAAAGATCCCGTCTAATCGGTGTTAACTGGTTATATGAGACTGCGCTGGTTCCCGTTCATTTTTCTTGCCGGTCTTTCTTTCGGGCAACAATCTCAGCCTGCAAACGACCAGAAGGCCAGCGTCAGCGGCATTGTCTTCGACTTGCTCACGAAGGAACCGCTCCGGAAAGTGGATCTTACGCTCGTCGCGAATACTCGGAATGAGTCGAGCTCTTATGGTGCAATCTCGAATGCCGACGGGACATTCGTCTTTGAAAACGTCGAGCCCGGAACTTACTGTTTATGGGGAGAGAAGCCAGGCTACGTGCAAGGTGCTTACGGCGCCGGTGGAGGGCGCGGCGAAGGAATTGAGCTTCGACTCTCTCGCGGTCAAAAGCTGGATAATTTGCAATTCTTTCTGACGCCACAAGCCGTTATTAGCGGTCGCGTGGTGGATCAAGACGGCGATCCTTACGGGCGCTGCGAGGTGGCTGTCTTCACCTATATTTGGAGGCACGGAAAACGAGAGCGCGAATTTCACGAAAACGGAGGCGTTGACGACCGCGGTGAGTTCCGCATTGCCGGTCTGACTGCCGGAAAGTATTATCTCTCTGTCAATCCTACTGAGTTCCAGCGGCACAGCCGGCAAGTTGGGAAATCGCCACATCAAGAAGTCATCACCTACTATCCCGGCACCCTGAATGAAGAAGATGCTGTCCCAATCGTCCTCGCCGCCGGACAGCAGGTCTCGAACGTTGAAATTAAACTCCAGAAAGGCGCGACGTACTCGATCACCGGCAAAGTGATCGGCCTTGATGACGTACCCGAGTCCAAGGAATTTTTTGGCGTCCGGCATATCAGACTGCGGCGCGCTGGCAGCTCCGGATCCTTCGGAGCATTCCGCGGCGCGATGGTGGAAAAAAATGGCTCTTTTGAAGTGGACGGTGTGCAACCTGGACTTTATGAGTTGTATGTAATCCAGAATCCCGGAACCACGCTCGCGCGAACCACGGTCGAAGTCGGCGAGCGAAACATTCACAATCTAACGATTCAAGCTGTAGCTCCTCAGCCGCTATCCGGCAAGCTTCGTATCGAGGGGAATGATAAACCCGATTTAGGGCGCGCCATGATCGCGCTCCAAACAGTCGATGACGAATTCGGAGGCATGCCGGCGCGTGTAAAAACTGACGGCACTTTCGAATTCACGGGGATCGGACCCGGAAAATATCGAATCCATATTTGGAACAAGCCCGAAGCGACCTATCTCAAATCTATTCGCCTGGCCGAAGCCGAATCTAGCGATGGCACGATCGATATAAACTCAGGCACTCGAGGGGAATTGGACCTCGTTCTCGGCGCGGATGGTGGAGTTATCCAGGGCTCTATCAAAATCGACTCCGATGAGACTGACCACTCTACGCCTGCTACACCGAAAAGCTGGAAAGTCGTCCTCATCCCCGACACTCCTAACCTCCACCGGCGCGAAGAATACACGGAAGAGGCCGTTTTCGACCAGTACGGCGCATTCAGCATCAAAGGCATCGCCCCCGGCAAATACAAGCTCTACGCCTGGGAAAAGATCGAAGAGGATGCCTGGGAAAATCCGGACCTGCTGAAGCAAATGGAATCGAATGCACTTGACGTTACTGTGGAAGCAAACGAAAAGAAACAATTGCAAGTCTCGCTGATCCCCGCGCAATCCGTTACTGAAGCCATGGCCAAGGCGGGAATGGAATGAGCCAACCGCGCCGCTCCGCGTTACTCCTATTTGCATTGAGTTCCGTTCTCTACCCCCAGCAACCTTCAGCTCCTCTTCGCATCGGCGTTGTTGGTCTAGTGCACGGTCACGTTGCCGGGTTTTTCAGTGCCGCCATTAACCGGAATGACGTCCAAATCGCGGGTGTTGCAGAACCTGACCGCAAACTCTTCGATCGTTACGCGCAGCAATACCGCCTGGATCCCAATCTTTACTCTTCAACTCTCGATGATATGATCTCCCGTGCCCACCCTCAGGCGGTTGTTGTCTACACCAACACGTTTGATCACCGCAAAGTAGTTGAAGAGTGCGCCCGTCGCAGCATTCACGTGATGATGGAGAAGCCGCTTGCCGTCAGCTACGAGGACGCCCGTGCAATTTCTACTGCCGCCACTACCGGCAAAATCCAAGTCCTGGTGAATTATGAGACCACTTGGTACGCAAGCAATGAGGCTGCTTTCGAAATTGTTCAACACGGCGAGCTCGGCACTATTCACAAAATGGTCTTTCACGATGGCCACCCCGGCCCCAAGGAAATTCATGTTGCGCCCGAGTTTCTCGCTTGGCTCACAGATCCGAAGCTGAATGGCGCGGGCGCTCTCTACGATTTCGCATGCTACGGCGCGGATCTCGCTACTCGAATCATGCGAGGCCAGCGGCCACAAACCGTCACTGCTGTGACTCAGCATTTCAAGCCGATTATCTATCCCAGAGTGGACGACGAGGCGAATGTGATCTTAACTTACCCATCAGCGGTCGCAATATTACAGGCCTCCTGGAACTGGCCTTTTGATCGAAAAGATATGGAAATCTACGGCCAAACGGGATATGTCAAGACGATCGTGCGCGAAAAGATCGAGTTTCGTCGCCAAGGCCAGAAAACGAGCCAGACCGCCAATGCGCGCCCATTAATTGCTCCGTATGATGATCCGTTGCATTATTTCGCTGCTTTAATCAAGGGCAAAGCCCATGAGGAGTTTTTGTCTTCGCTCAGTACGAACCTCGCCGTTAGTGAAATTCTTGATGCGGCTCGCCGCTCTGCGGAGTCCGGCAACACTGTCACCTTGCCCCTCGCCCAATAGTCCCAACTAAAGTTCCGCAGGACAAATCAACCTGGGAAGCGCGCGGAACAATCTATCATCGACTAAAGGATGATCATGAAGAGCAAACCCAAGCGGGAAACGGTTGATCTGGCGGGATTCCCTGATCTCGTTGTTATTTATTTGGGAATGCGAGTCAATACGCTGATAGGGATTAAAACTCTGCTCGGCTTCGGCCCGAAGATCACGAGAGCGGTGGACGCCAATCCGGATGGGCTGCTGCTTCACGAGAACCTGCTGTATTCACTGCGGCACGTCGGGATGCGGCAATATTGGCGTGATTTCAATTCGCTTGAGACATGGTCGCGCTCGGAGCCGCATCGGATCTGGTGGCAGAACTTTTTGCGCGATAGCGGCGGGACCGGGTTTTGGCACGAAACCTATTTCCGCCGCGGCGGATTTGAAGCCGTGTACATCGACATGGCGCGTAGAACTGGTCTCGCAAGATTCGCGCCCGTAGAACCGGCACGAGGCGCCATGTTCTCGGCTCGCAAGCGAGCAGGGCTCGCCGGCGAAGCGCGAACGGAATCAGCGGTTAGCGAGGCGGATCTCTATTCATCCTGACCGCGCACTTGCACTTAAGCACGCCCGGTTAACACCTGCGGTCCAGCTTTGGCGAGAAAGTCCTGCACACGTTCCGAAACCGCTTGGCTTTGAGCGGTGAAATCGGCTGAAGCCATGGCGCGGGCATGTGCAGCAATGGTTTGATCATCAGCTTGCGTGTGGTTCACTTCCAAGTGATGCGTGAATGCGGCTAATGCGACCTGATGTGCGTTGAAGGGCATTTGCGGATCAATCGGTTGGGGGGATGAAGCCGTAACGGACATCACACAATCCTGCCGCGCGCTGGTTCGGGCGATTGCGCTCGCAAACGAATTCGCTTGAGGTACTCGATTGCCGAGCGGGCCTAGTTGCCACTTGTCGGTGAGATATCGGAGCAGGCTGGTGTGATCGAGTGTGGCGTGAAACACGCCTGGATCAACCCAGACTGAGATCAACAGGGCGGGAACCCGGACACCAAGCTGATTAAACGCAAACTTGTTGGTGTTATCGTCCGGGGCAATCGTAGGTGGAGGCGCCACATGGTCAAAGAAACCGCCGTGCTCGTCATATAGCAGGACAAACAACGTGGACTGCCAGAGCTCTTCGTTGGCACGGAGGATGTTGTACACATTTGCAATCAACTGTTCTCCACGCACGACATCGGTAGGCGGATGCTGATCGTTCTGGCCTGCTCCGAAGTAGCAGGGCTCAATGAACACGTATTGAGGAAAAGCGTCTGCGGGCCCTTGTGCGTCGGCTGCAAAACTTTCCATTCGCCGGTAATGAGTTGGAAATTCAAGTTGCTTAATCATTAGAAGCGATTGAGGAACATCGCCGTAATAAATCCGCCAAGAGACGTCTTTCTCTTGCAACCGTTGGTATATGGTCGGCTGATCGTAGAAATGAAGTGCGGGGTGGAAGATTCCTGAGGGCATGTCCACATGGCCCAGCGATGTCCCGCTGTGCACAAAAAAGCGGTTCGGCCAAGTTGGACCAGGAACAGACGAAAACCAATGGTCACAAATCGTGAAATTTCTTGCCAGCGTGTGAAGCACGGGCAGATCATCAAGACTGAAATAATCCATGATCTGGTAGCGTTCGTCTGTCGGCGCTTGCGGGCTGTGTTGCACGAAATCGCGAACGAACCCCTTGCAGTCTCCTTGATTGATCTGGCGCAACACGTCATCCAGGTCATGGTCCGGGTCGACTGGTACAGAGTGTGTCGCCTGCGGCAATTGCGCAAACGAATGGCTCGCGTCGGGGTAATCAGGATTGGTGAACGGATTTTGACCTGGCGGGAGCGGCCCGTCCAATTCCGGATAGACGGAATTCATGCATCCGAGCATCCGATCGAACGAATTGTTCTCAAGCATCAGAACGACAACGTGCTGAATGGGATCCGCCATAACAATCTCTATTTATCCAGTAGACCTTCCGCAAGTCAACGCGCCCGCAGCCATCAGAACTGCATAGCTCGTAGCTAACCTCGTTCGGTACACTTTTTCTGGAATGCAAACCATCCAACGAGTCGCGGTTTTGGGGGCCGGAACCATGGGCGCCCGCATCGCAGCCCATTTTGCAAATGCAGGTATTCCGAGCCTGCTGCTGGATCTACCCTCCAGCGGCGGTGACCGGAATGAAATCGCCAAGAGGGGAGTGGAAAATGCGCTGAAGCTACGGCCTGCAGCCCTTTTCACAGAATCAGGGGCGGCGATGATCGAAACCGGCAACTTCGATGACGATCTACAGCGGATTCGGGAGTGCCAGTGGGTGATCGAAGCCGTCACGGAGAATCTCGACATCAAGCGCAATCTCTGGTCTCGTATCGAAAAACATCGTCAACCCGAGGCGATTCTTTCTACCAACACGAGCGGCATCCGGCTGGCTGAAATTGCGCGCGATTTTCCCTCATCTTTCAAGACACGCTTCCTGGGCACGCACTTCTTTAACCCGCCGCGGTATCTGCATCTGCTCGAAATCATCCCCGGGGCCGAGACCGACAAAGAAGTAATCGAGATCGTCTCGATGTTGGCCGAAAAACGCCTCGGCAAGGGCATTGTCATTTGCAAAGACACACCTGATTTCATTGGCAATCGCATCGGCTGTTTCTACACCTCTGCTGTAGAACGCGCAATGCTGGAAGGCGATTACACAATCGAAGAGGCCGATGCTCTTACAGGGCCATTGATCGGAATTCCGAACAGCGCCACGTTTCGCCTGATGGACATTATCGGTCTCGATGTGTGGGCGCAGGTAGCGCGTAATGTTTACGCGGCGAAACAAGACGAGTGGACTGACTGGTTCAAGCCCGCGCCCTACACGCTGAAAATGCTCGAGAACGGCTGGCTTGGCGAAAAGACGGGCCAGGGATTTTATAAGCGGGTCGGACCTGAAAAGCAGATTCAGATACTAGATTGGAAGACGCTCGAGTATCACGTTCCCCAAAAAGTGCGTTTCGAAAGTGTGGAGGCGGTCCGTAAAGATCCGGATCTCGGTCACCGCGTTCGGGCGCTGCTTGAAAGCACAGACCGGGCTGGCACGTTTCTATGGTGCGTGCTGGCAAGCGTCTTTGTCTATTCGGCCTCGATGATCCCGGAAATTTCGGACCGAATCGTTGAGATTGACCGCGCGATGCGGTGGGGCTTCGGCCACAAGCTCGGACCGTTCGAGCTTTGGGAGTCGGTCGGTTTCGAGTACGTTGCAAAGCGACTCGAGAACGAACGCTTCCTAGTGCCCGATTCTGTCACGCGCATGCTTGCTTCCGGAATCACACATTTTTACCGCGGCGCCGAATACTTCGATCTCATCAAGGGCGAGTACAAGCCGCTCGAAAAACGTCCAGGCATTGTGAAGCTCAATGACGTGAAACGCGCTCGCGGCGAAGTAGACAAGAATAGCGATGCGTCGCTGATCGACTTGGGTGATGGCGTTCTGTGTCTGGAGTTTCACAGCAAAATGAATGCGATCGGCGAAGGAACTGTGGCGATGGTAATGCGAGGAGTCGAGCTGTTAGAGCGCGATTTCGAGGGCATGGTGATCGCTAATGAAGGAGATAACTTCAGCGTAGGCGCAAATCTTCAGATCTTTTTGAGCGCTGCCCAAGCCGGCGATTTCGCGCGCATCGAAACCTACATCCGGGATTTCCAACAAGCGATGCTGGCCATCAAGTACGCTCCGAAACCGGTCATCGCGGCTCCATTTTCTCGCGCGCTTGGCGGAGGGTGCGAAGTAGTTCTGCAGAGCCATCGGGTTCAAGCTTTCGCGGAGCTGAATATTGGATTGGTGGAGCTCAACGTTGGTTTGATACCGGCTGCCGGGGGCACGAAAGAAATGGCCCTGCGATCCGCCGATCCGATGAAGGGTCTCGATTTGATCGCGCGAGCTAAGGTTTCGGGCAGCGCCGCCGAAGCAAGACAGATGGGTTTTCTTCGGCCTGCGGATCGCATCTCGATGAATCCCGAATTGCAGATTGGAGACGCAAAGCAGTTCGCGTTAGAGCTTCGGAAGAACTACCAGCCCGGCGAGCCGCAGAGAGAAGTTGCCGTTTCGGGCGGACCCGGTTACGAGCGCATGGTGCAAGCTGCGGAATCGAGAAAACAAGCTGGAGAGATCACTGAACACGATAGCCTCATTCTCGAAAAGGCCGCATATGTGCTCAGCGGAGGACGGGTCGCAGCGGGAAAAACGGTCAGCGAGCAACACCTGCTCGATTTGGAGCGCGAAGTCTTTGTGAGCCTTTGCGGGATGCCGAAGTCGCAGGAACGCATTCAATATATGTTGCAGAATGGCAAACCGCTGCGCAATTAACGGAGCACATACAGACCCATCGCGCGCTTCGCGGTGCGCAGTGTGTCTTCTGCAATGGGGGAAGTGCGCGCCTTCCCTTCTCTCAACACGCCATCGATATAGGAAGGATCAGCCGTGATTTCGCGATAGCGCTGTTGGATCGGCGCGAGACGAGCAATCACGGCCTCAGCTATCCGTTTTTTTAGATCACCATATCGCATTCCCGCTACGCTCTCCCTCGTGAGCGACGGATCGCAGGCTAAACCAATTGTCAATAGATTCGCGATACCTGGGCCCATCGTCTCCAAATTGACCTCCGGTTGCGAATCCGTTGTCGCACGCACGATTTTCTTTTGAACTATCTTAGGTTCATCGAGCAGGCTGATCGCGTGTCCCGCTCCAGGCGCAGATTTGCTCATCTTTTGAGTCGGATCGTCGAGACCCATGATACGCGCGCCGACCGTAGGCAGATGAGTGGCGGGCATCACGAATGTCTCACCATAAAGCGAATTAAAACGCTGGGCGACATCGCGGGCAAGTTCGAGATGCTGAGACTGATCTTCGCCAACCGGCACTATGCTCGCCTGATACAACAGAATGTCTGCAGCCATCAACACTGGATACTGAAGCAATCCGTCGCTCACAGTCTCCTGCTTCTCGGCTTTCGCCTTGTACTGTGTCATACGATTCAACCAGCCAACTGGCGTTACACATGTGAGAAGCCAAGCCAGCTCTGCGTGGCCTGAAATACTGGATTGCACAATAATCGAAGACTGTTGGGGATCGATGCCGGCAGCGATGAACAACGCTGCGGTTTCTCTGATTTTGGCCGATAACTCTTCTGGATTTTGGTAAATCGTTACGGCGTGCAGATCGACGATGCAAAAAATACTTTCGTAGCGGCTCTGAATCTCGGCCCAACTTTTGAGAGCTCCCAAATAATTACCAATATGAAGCTGGCCGCTAGGCTGAACGCCGGAGAAGACTCGTGCTTTCATCAAGTAGAACGAACTTTTATCGTAAGTGATGTCAGCCCCGGTTACCGTTGGAATCGAGAAGCTCGTCTATGGAGGCGAAGGACTGGCGCTTGTGGATGGGCAGGTATTGCTCGTTCCCTTCGTGCTGCCGGGCGAACGGATTTCCGTCGCGACTCACCCTGTAAAGAGTGGGCTGCTTCGCGGTTCATCACCGCAGATCATCGAAGCCGCGCCCGAGCGTACGAGGCCGCGGTGCGAGTATTTCGCCAACTGCGGCGGATGCCATTATCAGCATGCAGAGTACGCATTCGAACTGGAGCAGAAGCGCACCATTCTTCGCGAGACACTGAACCGGTTCGGGGGCATCGCGTACGAGGGCGAGATCGACGTGATCAACGCCACTCCGTGGTACTACCGCAATCGTATTCAGCTTCATTTCAAGAACCGAAACTCAGGCTTTCGCAAAGCTGAATCGCACGATCTATGCCCGATTACTCATTGCGAGATTTCCTCGCCCGTGTTGAATGAAGCAATCTCGAAATTACAGTGGGCTGCCAAACAGCCGCAATGGCCGGAGTTTCTACGTTCGCTCGAGGTCTTCACGAACGAAGTCGAAATTCAGTTGAATGTGAGCGAGACTCTGCGCCCTCTCGCAGCGCGCTTCTTCACGTGGTGCTCCACATTTCTTTCGGGATTTGCGCCAGGAGCGATCGAGTACGGCGTGGGCGGGCATAGACTGCGGATTAGCCGGGGTTCGTTTTTCCAGGTGAATCGGTTCTTGATTGATGCGTTAATTGAGGAGGTTCTGGGCGAGGCTCAGGGAACGCATGCGCTCGATCTATATGCCGGCGTGGGTTTGTTTTCGCTTCCGCTGAGTAACCGCTTTCGAATGGTCGACGCGGTGGAGCGCAGCGCGCCTGCTTATCGCGATCTCGAGTGGAATGCGATACAGAGCGGAGCCAATATTCGCGCCGTGAATGAATCAACCGAGGATTTTTTGAAACCGCTGACAGATGCGCCGGACCTGATCGTAGCCGACCCACCGCGGGCGGGTCTAGGACGAGACACAACAGCGGAACTCCTGCGCCTCTCAGCCCCACAATTAAATCTGGTCAGTTGCGACCCAGCAACACTCGCTCGGGACATGCGGAAACTGCTCACCCAATATCGGATCAGGCGGCTTACCTTGATTGACTTGTTCCCGCGAACATATCATTTCGAAACGATCGCACATCTGGAGCTGAAGCATCCGGAGAGGCAATATCGGATGACGGGAAACGCGGACGTCGAAAAGGCCAGACCAAGCCTCTCCATTTCCGGATAGTCAATTCGCCGATTGTGAGTGCGATGGCGAGCGCGAGCAGCGCCGGCCAAAGCTGCCACAGCTTGTTTACCGAACGGCTGCGCGCGTCAAAAATCGAGTCAGGCGGCGGATTGAAGCGGCCACCCGTCAGCGAAGAGATCCGCTGTAGAAGAGCACGGTCAGAGCCGCGGTCCTGCAGCTCTTCTTCCGCGCGATAAAGAGCCGTTTCCGGAAACGCCGCCGATTCTTCGGCAGGCCGGATGAGAAAAAGGCCGTTCGAGCGCCCAATGTGCAAACGCCCCTGGTAAGCCCGCGGCCCGATCCTTTGAAGAAACAAACGCTGCTCAAAGTCCTTGGGGCCGAGCACAAAAATCTGCGGTGGTTCGGCCGGCTCAACGATGCCGCTACCCAGGCGATAGCTGACCAAGAGATCACCGTTCGCGCTATCAAACCGTGTTCTCGCTTCGCTTTGATCAATGTGCGCCAAGAGATCGCGACTAATGTTAATCCAAAGCTTGTCAAAACCCGGCCATGTGACCCACGCTTCCGCCCAGCGGCTTTTCGCGTCGGACGTGAAGATTGCGACGCGACCGAGACCGTACTGCCAGCGAATATAGAGAGGATCTTTTTTCTCGCCGTCAATCGCCAGAATCGTATCAGCTTCGGGCTTGGCCGAGAAGCGCGCATAGCCCTTCAGTGGAGGAGCGCTCTCAATGCCAACCCCGTTGAGGATCTCAGCGTCTTGCTGGACAACCGCTTTCAAGCGCTTTTCGACCGTAGTTGATCCGCTATAGTCAATCACGTCCTTAAGCAAGATTTGCTCGAGACCCTGCGGGTCATTTAAGAAATAGCTTCGACCACCCGAGGTCGCGGCAACTTTTTCAAGATAGGAACGGTTGACATCCTGGCCGAGCCCGACGGTAGAGATCGTGACCTGATGATCAAGAGCCTCACGAGCGAGGTCGATACTATCCCCCTCTTCGGAAATACCATCGGTCAGCAAGACGATATGTCTATAAGCCACGTTCGAAGAGAGCACTTTGTGGTAAGCCTCAGCGAGAGCAGGCGCGATTTGCGTCCCTCCATCAGGCGTGATGCCGGAAATTAAGCGTTTGATCAGGGACTTATCTTCAGCACGTCTGATCGGGACCGCCCACTGATAAGAGTTGTCGAAAATCAGGACACCGATTTTGTCAGTTGGCCGCAGGTGATCGATGACACCGATTGCAGAAAGCCGCGCCAGCTCAATTTTGCGGCCTTCCATTGAAGACGATTTGTCGATGATTAAACCGACGCACGTGCCTTCATATGTTTTGGGCGGCGCCAACTTGGCGGGCAGGACACGGTCGAGCGCGTCCATCTGCTTATCGTCTTTGAAAAGCTGACGCTCACCTCCGATAAGCAGGAGACCGCCGCCGTTCTTCACATACTCTTCGAGGCGGTTTTTGCGTTCCGCGCTCAATGAATTGAGATCGATGTTGTTCAAGATCACGAGTTGGATGGCGCCTGGATCTCGATCAATTAAAGACGGATCACGCGTTACTTCAAAATCGGCCTGGCTGAGCGCCTGAAGCAGATTGAGTTCAGTTCCAGGCGGGTCCTCGGAAATGTATAGAACTCTAGCGCGCCGTAGCTGAACGACGTCTTCAAATCGGAGCTCACCCAACCCTGGGGCGGAAACTTTGCCCGAGATGGGTATTGTGCCGGCCGATTTCACGCGCGCGTGAACCCGCAAAGTATTCGCGCCAGTTTCGAGCTCTATTGCGTTGCCGCCTAAGCTCCTGTCGCCGGCGAAAACCTCTACAGTTCCGCGCGCAGACTGCGGCGAATGAAGCGTCAAATCAATAGGGATTTGCTCGCCGGAATAGGCCCCTCGAGGCATCGACACAGATACCAGCCGCAGGCCGCTTTCGGAACGCCCGGCGAGAGGAATCGTATGCACTGGAACATGCAAACGCGCGAGCTCGGCGACGGCCCGCGATGTGCTGCCTTCATTTTCATTGCCGTCGCTGATCAATACTACCTGCGGAACATATCCAGCAGGAATCGCTGACAAGCCGTCCATTAGAGCGGCTTCGAAATCCGTTCCATTCCCTGCATTGCCTGGTGTGTTGACCAGGCGAATCCGATCGGAAACTTCTTCGTAGCGCAGAGTGCGCGTTTCACGGGCGAACGGAATCACCTTCATCCAATTGCCGTGCTTGTGCCGCTCCATTTCGGAAATAATCGAGGAGGCATGCACGAGATCATCGCGCGTGATGCTCGCAGAGGTGTCGGCAAGAATCACGGCACCTGTTTTCGTTTCGGGCAGGGTCGCTGTGGGTTCAGCCAACGCGAACAGAATTGCCACCAAGCTCGCGCCCTTCATGGCAAGCATCAAGTATCGGAGAACGGGCTTACTTGATGTACGCCTGCGACCAAACAGAATCCATTCAGCGGTTAACGCGAAACCGGCGAGCACAGCAAGCCACTTCCATGGATCGATCCGTTGCGGCGTGAAAGCGGAGGGAACAGGCAAGCCAGGCATGCTTTCGCGCGGTTTCCAATCGAATTCGGCCAAATCGGGCAGCGTGAGAGAGAGCATCCGCTCACGTTTGCCAGACGCAATACGCACAATACCGGGAGAACTTGTGAATAGTTTCAACGTCTGATTGCGCACGGTGAATGGAATGGCATCGCCTTGATCGTTGCTGACGCGCAATTGCTCGCCGCGTTCATCGGGATCGAGAGTCAAGGTTACGGCACCGGCCGGACCGGCCGTGAAGTCGACCGCGCTAAGTGCTTCAGGAGAAAGCCAGCTTAATAAATTCGCGAAGAGTAATGGCGTCGTGATTTGATATTTGAGCTGGCCATCAAAAGGATCAAATCCCATCACGACGGTCCGCGGGCGCGTGCTGTTTGCCGGACGCGCCACTATGATTGGCCCTTCCGCGACACTCGAAACGGGAAGATCTCCGTCGAAAGTATGAAAAACTTCAGCGGCGGGAATCCGTGTTTCCCGGGCGTGCAATGCACCGGCCAAAACCGTTTCAGGATGCCAAGTCTTCACAAGGGCATCGCTGACAACGGCTTTTAGAGGCAGCGGCGAGCGCTCCTTCGATGGCGCAATCCAAAGAGCGGGAATTCCGGGCTGTTCTTCGGGACTGACGTGATCAAGCAGCATCACGTCTGCACCGGGTTTTGCAATGTACTCGCCTGGGGAGAAGAACACAACTTGAAGGCGATGGTTTGCATTGAGTAACGGCTTCAACAAATCTGAACGAGTGGTGAATACAGCGAGGCGCAGCATTCCAGTGCTTGGCAGATGCAACACGGCTCGCCCATCGATGGGCAAATTATCCGAAGGCTCAAGCTGAACCACGAAGTCACCTGCAACTGTTGTGCTGAAGTTAAACTCGGCGCTTCTCTCCTCGCCGGAGTTAAGCAGCAACGAGCGGGGCGCAAATCGCGTTCCGGCAAACAGCGCGTTCAACCGGACAGTTTTGCGGGTTGATCCGAAATTTTTCAAAACGACAGTTGCCTGCCAAGACTTTGCATCCTCATCGCTCTTCTTCACATCGATCCCGCGGATGCCGCAGTGTTCCCGATTCGCCTCAACCGGCAGGATGCGCAAGTTCGGGGGGGTTGCGGAAAGGCTTTCGTCTCCGGCAATCAATCTGGGGCCTACATAAGTGATGTCGCCGGGCCGGCCTCCTGACCAACTTTGAGCGCGGCGGGCAAAAGAGAGCGCTTGACCGGCTTTCAAAGCTAAGAATGATGGGCGCGACTGAAGCAGCGCTGTCTCAAGCTCGCGCCGATCGGAGGTGAAGGGCGTGGCGGGCGTGACGAGTCCATCGACACGCACCAGCATCACACGGTCGCGCGCGGGCAGCGCCGAGAGATATTGCTGAGCGATCTCTTTTTCGCGGTCCAAAAGCGTACCGAGTGCCGAATTCTCCGCGGTCCACGACGATGTGTCGAGCAGAAGAACGTGATCGCGGCTCCGATGGTCCCCTGTTCCCCATTCGAGGCGCCCGATTGCAAGTAGCAGCAGAAATAGACCGAGGAGTTGCAGCGTAAGCGACCATGGATCGCGCAGGCGGCGCCGACTTCGTTGCTCTCGCTGAGTCATCGCGGCGGTCCAGAAGCGCAGAGTAGAAACAAGTTTCTGCTGCTTCGCTTTATCGAGCAGATATAGCGCTGCAATGAGCCCGCCCAGCGCTGCAAACAGCGAGAAGAGTTCACCGGCCGTGAGATTCAGGAGAAACACGAGTTTTCAACGAGAGTTTTCGGCTGTTGTCAGAGCGCCAAAGATGGCCTCTTCGATCGACACCTGTATTGAAAATCCAGCGTAGCGGCCGCCATTGCGCAGAGCCAGCCTCTTTACTCCTTCGGCATATCCATCAAAGGCCTGCGTGTAGGATTCGCACGCCTCGCGATCAAGCACAATCTTGACGCAAACGCCTGATTCGATATCGATCAGTTCTGTTTCCGAATCACCGCTCGGCCGGCGATCTTCCTCACCCCACAATTGGACCAAAAAAAGTTCGTGCCCGAAGTCGGCGATGTACTGCAGCGGGCGGAGGCAATCCGACTCGGCAAGAAAATCCGAAATAATGATAGCCAGCCCGCGCTGCGGGTACGTGCTTAGGAATTGGCGCGCTACTTCAAGAAAATCGGTTTTACCTTCCGCCTTCAATTCGCGTAGATAGCTTTCGGCGGGCTGAAAACGATGGCGGCCGCCGCTAGATACACAGCGGTCGAGCAAGCAGTCTGAGAATGGCTGGAGCACGATGCTATCGAGCCGGACCAACCCGACGTAGATTAGCGCAGCCGCGAGCTTTCGCGCGTAATCGAATTTAGACGGCTCCGCGGTACCGCTGCCAGCGAGCATCGACGCGCTCGTATCCAAGAGCAAACGGACCGGTACGCGAGGCTCAACCTGAAACATTTTGAGAAACAGCTTTTCAAATCGCAAATATGCACGCCAGTTGACAGCGCGCAGATCATCTCCATGATGAAAATTGCGGTGCTCCAGAAACTCTTGCCCTGGCCCTGCAAACTGCGAGACGTTATGCCCACCGACGAGACCATTGAATGATTTCTGCCAGTGCAGTGTCAGCAACTCCAGCCGTTCAAGGAATTGCTTATCGATGAGCGGTTCAGCCATTGCGTCCCGGACTGCGGGCGGTCACGTCGGAAAGAATACTCTTTAGAATCGTTTCGACGTTTTCACCGTCGGCATGAGCGTCAAAGTTCAGAATAATTCGATGACGAAGAACGGCGGGCGCGACAGTCCTTACATCATCGAGGCTGAGATGCAGCCGTCCGCGCATCAGCGCGAGCACGCGCCCACACTCAATTAAAGCTTGAGCGCCGCGGGGCGAGCTTCCGTAGCGAATGTAGCGGTTTGTAATCGCAGTCGCGGAACTGCTGCCGGGCTGGGTTGCCATGACAATGTCGATGGCATGATCCTGAACGTGTGGCGCGACGATGACTTCCTTGCAAATCGTCTTGAGATGGTCGATCTGATCGCGATCCATCACCTGGATCAAATCGATTTCATCTTCTTTGGTCGTCACCTCGACGATCCGGCTGAGCTCCGCGCGAGAAGGATAGCTGACCAAAATCTTCATCAAGAACCGGTCGAGTTGTGCTTCAGGAAGCGGGTAGGTTCCCTCCATCTCGATCGGGTTCTGCGTCGCCATTACTAAGAAAGGAGGATTGAGAGAATAAGTCGACGTGCCGCTTGTGACCGTGCGCTCCTGCATGGCCTCGAGCAGCGCCGATTGCGTTTTTGGCGTTGCGCGATTAATCTCATCCGCGAGAACGAGGTTGGCGAAGATGGGCCCTGGCTGAAAGCGAAGCGTTTTGTGGCCATGTTCCTCGCTCTCCATGATCATGCTGCCGACAATATCGCCTGGCATTAGATCCGGCGTGAATTGTATTCGGGAATAATGTAAATCTAAAACTCGGGCGAGTGTTCTGAGCAAGGTCGTTTTGCCCAATCCGGGAACTCCTTCGAGCAAGACATGACCGCCCGCAATCAGACAAATGAGAACACCATCGATAACGTCCTTCTGCCCTACAATGACTTTCGCGATTTCCTCGCGCACTCGGGCTAAATCGCCGGTGGCGCGATTCAGCATGGCTGTTTCGATGCTGAGTGCTTCTGCCATTTTCAAATCATTCTAGAGCAGAGTTGCTGTACTGTTACTTCGCGGGATTCTAGAGTCACTTCTCCTCACTGCGGCACTCTTGTGCTTTAGGACGCGAACACCATATAGCTGGGTTCCAGGCCGCGGCGCCGGCAATGTTCCAGATAAAGCCCTGCATAGCTCTCCAGCACATAATCTTTTCGCGAGAATCCAAGGGCTCGCGCGGTCTCATCAATCCATTCGCCAGGTCCTTCTAACTCGAGAAAATCGCCAATAGGAGTTTCGTCCAGAGTCACGGTTCCGACGCGCTTGTTGTCCTCGAATTCGGTGCGATATTTCTCATAACGAAACGTGACGTGGTACCCAAGCTGAGACAGGATTCGGGCGAATGTTTCGAGCGAGCCGATGCTGGTTTCTAGCTCCGGACGGACCTTGTATGCGCTGCTTGCGCCGGGGCCTTTCCAGGTAATCAGAGACATATCGCCGACCTGCCTGAGACGCAGGAGCATACTTTTTCGACGAAGCGTTTGATCATCTGTATCGTAGAGAGCGTTCGATTCGAACTGGCGCGCAACGGAAATCCCGAGGCCCAAGCGTTTGAGCGAGTCGAACACCGAATTGCGGTCGGAGAGCCTGATTTTGACTTCTGTTTCTTCAGCCGGCTTCATTTTTGAAAATCAGATCTGCGAATGTATGGGGATCCTGCTTGAATTTTCCCATGCGTATAATGGAGGCCATACCTTAAGCAGCCAGCGCGCGCCCGTAGCTCAGGTGGATAGAGCGTCTGACTTCGAATCAGCAGGTCGGGAGTTCGAGTCTCTCCGGGCGCGCCAAAATCCGTATAATCAAGATGCTGAACGGAGTTCCCCTATGGGTACCACATCACTCACGGTCTCGATGGAAGACTACCTCAGTTTTGAAGCGCCGGAGGGGACAAAGGATGAGCTCATCGAGGGAGAAATAGTCATTTCGCCGTCGGGATCCCCTAGACATGCGCTTGTGATTAAGAGACTCGTGCGACTGCTTGATGAAATGCTCGAGGGCGCAGATTTCGAGGTTAACTCGGATTTGAGCATTGTCCTGGATGCTTCGAACCCGGTCAGCATGCCGCGGCCAGACGCGTTTGTGATGGACCGACGGCGGTTCTTGGCTGCAGCCGAGCGCGATGTGTTCCCCGCCGGGGCTCCAGAGTTGGCGGTTGAGGTCGTCTCGCCCGGAAATACAAAAAAGGAACTCCTGAAGAAGATCAGACTTTATCTTCGTCATGGCTCATCGGCTGTGTGGGTTGTTTATCCAAAAACACGCACCACCACCGTGTGGGAATCCGAGGACACGAGCAGGGAATTCCGCAACGGCGAAACTGTCATGTTGCCCCATCCGCTTCCCCAGCTCGGGATTCGCGTATCGGAGATCTTTTCGGTACTTCCATAAAGCGAATGGCCGATAACGGTTCACCCCGCTGATCTCTTCGTGCGGGCATGCCCGCACCCTACAAATCGGTTCAGTTGTGGGGTTCAAGAGCTATGCGGCCTTTTGCGGGCGGATGGGCCTTTCTGCTGCCTCTTCGGCGCGAAGTTCTGCGGCGATTCTGTCCATTTGCAGCATGTTGGTTTTCGAGATCTGGTGATCCATTTCGGCCTGGCGGAACATAATGTCGAAGCGGTGCATGTCCTGCTTGCGCTTTTCGGCGGCTTCCCGGCGGGCGTGGTCGGCCGCCTGGCGGGCATTTTCCGCTTCCAGGCGCGCTTGTTGGCGTCGCGCTCGTTCTTCTTGCTGAACTAATTTGCGCTGCTGCGATTCGAACTCAATTTCGGCTTTGCGCTTTTCCGCTCTGAGCTTTAGGAGCTGAGCGAGGCTCTTGTGGAAGGCTCGGTCGTGCGTGGTCTGGTAACGGAGGTAGAGAGCGAGCTGCTTTTCGGATCCTCCGGCGCGATCTCGGGTTTGAAGCAGGAATTTTGGAGCGTGATGGCGCGCTGGGTGAGCCAGTAGTGCTGGGCCAGTTTGCGAACCAGGATCTGTTCGGTTGGGGTGGCGGGTTGGTGCTCGAGATCGAGGCTTTGCAGGAGCTCGTCGAAGGCGTGCTGATGCTCCCAATCGAGAACGGTGAATTGAGAACCGGACAGGCCGTGCGAGAAGTGATTTCGCGCGGAGGCGGCTTTGCCTTCGGGAGTACGGGGGCCGGTGGAGAGTTGAGCGTTGGCTTGGTTGGCTGAGATTTGAGCGGGAGTCGACATGGTTATGGTCCTTTCGTTAGATCGTGGGCTGCGGGCTTGGCAAGCCAAGCCCCTGCGCCCCAAATGAAAAAGCCCGGATGCGCGACGGCACCGGGCGGTGAAATGCGTGAGGAAGCGGCCCGTCAGTTCTTTCCGGGCTGCGTTTCGCGGCGCTGATTGCGGAGGCGTCGCATTAGCAAACGGCGGCGGCAGCGGCGACAGTTGGGATCGGGAGCGTCGGCGTGGCATTTCGTGCGCCCTCTGCCAGTCGGCTCGATGATGTATGGAGGCCGCACACGAGTAGCCGCGCGAAGCCGGGCTTGCTCGATCTTTTCTTTGATGCTACGTCGCATCGAACGGCTCGAAAGTAGCATTGTTGGGCGCGCCGGGCCTGGTAAGTCGGAGTAAGTCTCTGACTTTTAAGGCGAAATTCTTTTTGAGTGTTGTGACCGCTGGACGAAGTTCCCGGTACATCGTGCTGAACCTGACACTTTCGTACAATCGAGCGAGACAGGTAAGATCTTGCCGCGATCAGCACTCGTTCTCGCAATTCTTGGCGCATTTTTGCTCGCCTCGTGCGAGGGGCAACGTGGTTCGCACGCCAGCGTCAAGAGCTCAGTTGAGTATGAGCTGAGGCAGATTCACGCGATCGACAATCATGCACACCCGATGAAAGCTGTCGGGCAAGGCGAAGAAGATCACGAATACGACGCGCTGCCCGTCGAAGGCATCCCGAGCTTCGCATTGCCGACTGTGTTTAGCGAGGGCAATCCCTATTTCCCACAGGCGTGGCACACGCTTTTCGGGTACCGGTATTCCGATTCGAAGCCTGAGCATCTGGCGGAGCTCGAAAAAGCAAAACGGGATTTAGCGAAGCAAAAGGGCGATCTTTATCCTTCCTGGGTTCTGAATCAAGCGAACACGGAGATCATGCTTGCCAACCGGGTCGCGATGGGGCGAGGCCTGCCGAGCGATCGGTTTAAATGGGTGCCTTTTGCGGATATGTTTTTGTTCCCGCTGAACAACGAGTCATACAAGGCGAAAGATCCGGATCACGATGTCTTTTTCGGTAGAGAAGAGAAGCTGCTCAAGGGATACATGGCGAACGCACAAATGCAGAAACTCCCAGTGAGCTTCGATGATTATTTGACGTTTGTCTCGCATCAGCTCGAAAGCTGGAAATCCGGGGGAGCCGTGGCGTTTAAGTTCGAGCTGGCGTACCTGCGTGACTTAGATATAGGCAATCCACAGAAGGAAAATGCGGAGCGGGTATATTCCATCTACAGCCAGTCGTCGGCGCCCTCAGATGACGAGTACAAGATGGTTCAAGATTACGTATTCCGCCACATCGCGCATGAGGCGGGCCGGCTCGGGTTGCCGGTACATTTTCATTGCGCTTTGGGCGCGGGCAGCTACTTTCGCGATGCTACCGGGAATTCACTAGCGCTCGAGCCGCTATTCAACGATCCGGGCATGCGCAAGACGAACTTCGTCCTGCTTCACGGTGGCTGGCCCTTTACTAAAGAATCAGCCCTTATGATCCTAAAGCCGAACGTGTATCTTGATTTTTCCGCGTTCGAGTATTTCGCCTATCCCTCGCAGGCAGCCCGTGACATTCGCCTGTTCCTCGAATCCGCGCCTGAAAAGGTACTTTACGGGTCGGACGCCAGTCCGTGGGGCGGCGATGTGGGGTGGGAAGAGACTGCCTGGATCGGGTCCAACAACGGAAGGCAGGCACTGGGGCTGGCGCTGACAGCGATGATCGACGACGGCGAGATCAGCGAGGATCGCGCGAAAGAGATCGCGCACATGGTGATGCGGGAAAACGCGAGAAGACTGTACCGGTTCTGAGGCCATGCGGCGCCTCCTGATCCGTCCTGGCGCGATTGGCGATTGCATCCTTTGCTTTCCCGCGCTTGAATATTTGGCGGCGGAGTTCACGGAAATTTGGATTCCCGGGGCGGTGGTTCCCCTCGTTTGGTTCGGCGATGTTGTGCGCTCACTTGCTTCGACGGGAATTGATCTGGCCGGCGTTGGAGACCTGGCGATGGATCCGAAGCTCAAAGAGAAGCTTCAGCAGTTCGACGAAATCGTGAGTTGGTACGGCGCAAACCGGCCGGAGTTTCGTGAGGCACTCACGAAGCTCGGGGTTAGGTGCCGCTTCCATGCAGCGCTTCCGCCGCGAGGCAGTCCCGAACATGCGGTCGACTTTTTTGCCCGCCAGGTTGGGGCGCCAGAGGCTCTTATTCCGCGGATCGCAATGAGTGGGATTACTTCTCAAGACTCTGTCGTTGTTCATCCGTTTTCCGGCGGCGCTCGTAAGAATTGGCCGCTCGAACGCTACCGGGAACTGGCTGCGCGACTCGGCTCGGAAGTTGAGTGGACGGCGGGTCCTGAAGACGTACTTGCAGGAGCGGTTCGCTTTACGGATCTCGGAGAACTGGCGCGCTGGATTCGAGGCGCGCGGCTTTACATTGGTAACGATTCGGGAATCACTCATCTAGCCGCGGCGGCGGGAGCGCGAACGCTCGCGCTATTCGGGCCGTCATCATCCCCGGCCTGGGCGCCACGCGGGAGCAATATAACGATCTTATGGGCGGAATCGCTCGAAGAATTGAGTGTCGAGCAGGTGCTCGACGCGGTAAATGGTCTGCTCGGGCCGCCAGAAGTCGAGGCGGGCAGAACTAAGCCAGAGGGGTTCGCAGCTTTTCGAGATCGGCCGGTTCACCGAACTTGGCGCCCTGAAGCGCCGGATTGATGCTGCGGCATAAACCGAGAAGCACGGAGCCTGCGCCTACTTCGATGAAGCGCGCGATTCCGCGATTGGCGATCCCGCGTATGCTTTCAGTCCAGAGGACCGGATTCGGTATTTGCTCAAACAGTCCTTGGCGGGCCTCTTGGGCGGTTGTAATCTCCTGAGCTTGCCAGTTGTTGATCAGCGGAACTCTCAGGTCCTTAAACGCCGTTGAGTCCAAATCGGCCCTGAGTCTCTCCTGGGCTGGCCGCATTAAGGGGCAATGAAACGGCGCGCTCACAGGCAGAAGAACTGCACGCTTTGCGCCCGCTGCTTTGGCCAATTCTATGGCTCGTTGAACGGCTCCGGCATGGCCGGCAATGACGACCTGATCGGGAGAGTTGAAGTTCGCTGCCGTAACTACTTCGCCTTGAGCAGCCTGATCAATGACGTGCTGGAGCCTGCCTTCGGGCAATTTGAGGAGAGCAGCCATGGCACCTACTCCTTGCGGCACGGCTTCCTGCATATACCGGCCGCGCTTTTGAACTAAGCGGAGTGCACCGGCGAAGTCGAGAGACCCGGCAGCCACGAGAGCTGAATACTCTCCCAGGCTATGTCCGGCAACAAGGCCCGGCTCATACCCTAGCTCGCGCAGAACGCGGAGTGCTGCTATGGATACGGCGAGTAACGCGGGTTGTGTGTTCTCTGTTTTTCTGAGATCCTCCTCCGGACCCTCGAAGCAGAGCTTCGAGAGAGCATATCCGAGCGCTGCGTCGGCTTCGTCAAAGGAGCGCCGCGCCTCCGGGTACTCTTCCGCAAGATGCCTTCCCATTCCGACGTACTGCGACCCCTGGCCGGGAAATAGAAACGCGAGCTTTGGATTTTCGAACCCTTGCGCGGACTCGTTGCGTCTCATGGGTGAACGAGCAGACGCGTCGGGTTCAGGGGAGTCACCGGGCGGGCTCGGTTGCAGAGAGTTTGGGAGGAGATTGCGATGCTACATACAGCGGTTAAGGAGAACCGGGCAGCACCACGCGAAACAGAGTCGCGCATAGACCTGGCTTATTGTCCTATCTGCACGCACACGGTGCAAGCTCAAGTTATTTTACGCGGGAAAAGGCTGATCGTGAAGCCAGGGCAGAAGTGCTCACGCTGCCATTCTCCACTGGACGCGGGCTACGTGATGCAGCGGGATCGAGCTGCCTAAGCGGTCCGCTATCGGGGCAATCCGCACTGCGTCCAATGTGTTCTATAGTGAAGACGAAGCGATGAAAAAGAAACTTACGGTTGAGCCTATCGTCGCCCCGGAGCTTTTGGAATTGGCTAAGAAGTCGCTAGAGGCTGAAAAAAGACCTGCGACGACGCGCTGTGGGGTGTGCGGCGCGTTATGCACGCCTCTGACGGGGCCTCAAACTCCCGATGAACTCTGCTGGGTTTGCCGGCGTTTGAAGATCAGCGCTTGGCGCGATTCTGATCAGCAAGTTCCTGCTCAGGAATAGACTCTGACGGCTGTTCTCGGCAATTCTGTCCGATCCTAAGTACCCGTAACCGTAAACGTCCCGGAGCTCGTAACCGAACCGCCTTGAGTGGTTACCGCGATCGCCCCGGTTTTTGCACCTGTGGGGACTGGAACAGTGACTTGGGAATCGGAGTTCACCGTAAAGGCACCGGCGTTCACGCCACCGAAAGAAATCTGCAGCGTTTGAGTGAGGCCAGTACCCGTGATGACTACATTTTTCCCTGGGGGCCGCTTGTGGGGGCGAAACTCGTCATCTTTGGAGTCACACGAAATACTTGAGTGGTTGTTAAAATATTGCTCCCAGTCGTCAGTGTGACTGGACCTGTCAGGGCACCCGCGGGTACGGTCGAGGTCAGGTAAGTCCCTGATTGCGAGGTGACGGTGCCCACCTTACCGCCAAAAGAAATTGCTGTAGCATTCGTGAATCCCTGTCCCAAAATCTCGACCGTGGAGCCGACCTGCCCAGAAGTGGAAATTAGCCGAGCGAATGGCGGCAACTGGAGATTCAAGCTGTAGATGGTTCCCTGATTTCCGGTCCCTCCGTAGTTCGTGAGTCCATAGAGTACGCCGTTCGTGTGTTGCAGAAGCGGCACCTGAGGATTCTCGCCCAAATTTGGAGTAAAAGGAATAAGAAGAGAATAAGCAGGCTGCGGCGAAAGCTGGAATTCGAAGATGGTTCCGTATCCGTCTCCAATCCCGCCGGCCGCGGTTGCGCCGTACAGGTTTCCATCTGAGGCTTGAATCAGGCTTGCGTACGGCCAAGCTCCATCGCCGGGGATTGTACCGAAGGCGTAAAGCTTGTTCAGCACTCCGCTTGGCATTAACTGGAAGATGAGTCCAGATGAATGAGTGCTGCCCAAAGATGTTGTGCCATAAAAGTTGCCGTCAGTTCCCTGAATCAAAGCAGCGAATGGCTGGCCGCCATTCGTTTCATTGAACGTGTAGAGAGAAGTGAACGTACCCGAAGGGGAGACGCGAAATATACTGCCGACATTGTACGATCCTCCGTAAAAAGTGGTGCCATACAGATTTCGGTCGTTGCCCTGGAGCAATGGAGCCATTGCATTGGTATAGCTTCCGGTAAATGCGTGAATGGTGGTCAGTTTGCCCACAGGCGTTATCTGGTAGATGGTTCCGAAAGCTGCTTCGCCACCGGAGGTAGTGGTGCCATAGAAATTGCCGTCGGCGGCCTGGATCGGAGCGGCGTAGGGCTGGCCACCATCGGTGCCGTTTGTGAAGTTGTAAAGAACAGTGAGACTGCCCGCGGGAGTTATTTTGAACACCGTGCCATATCCGGCGCTGCCTCCCTGTATTGTTGTTCCATAGAAATTGCCATCGGTTCCCAAAGTGAGGCCTCCCTGCGGAGCAGCACCGTGTGCACCGTCGAAGCTGTAGAGAACAGTCAGAGTTCCGGCGGGGGTGAATTTGAAGATTGTTCCATTACCGTTGGCTCCCCCTGCAGGGCTGGTAGTGTAGATACTCCCGTCGCGCCCTTCAACCAGTACACCCGGGGTAACGGGATTTTGGGGATTTCCAGGAGTGCTGCCGAGGTTATAGAGCACGGTGAAGTTAGGTTTGACTGTAGTTTGCGGGCTAGACGCATTTCCGGTCAGACCGTAGATCACATACAAAATAGAGATAATGCTGGTGCAAGCAAAAGCAGTTTTCAGGAGTTGCATTCCAGGCGCCCTTCTAATGTGAGGTTTTAAACAGAACCTATCACAGGCTTGGGATGGACCGGATAGCGCTGCTTGCAGATCGAGCCTTTTGGTACTACTTTTAGATCAGAAATGTACTAAGGCATTGCGCCACTCTAATCTGATTCACGGGAACCGGCAAGGAGATCTTCTCATCACACGTATACGGCGCAATCTTTGATTGTTGGAGGGATTGTTATGGGTACGACTCAGTTGATACGTTGCATGGGAATAGCGCTGCAGCTGGCCGGGTTTGGGGCGGCCCAATCAACGAGCGAACAGGGGTCGACCGTGACGCAAAGCACGGTCGAGAAAGAGAAGAAACCGAAGAAAGATCGCGGCGCTGCGTCAGAAATGGGGCATGGCGCGGGCGACATGGCGGGCGGAGCAGCGAAGGGAGCCGGTAGCTTGGCGAAGGGTACCGCAAAGGGAGCTGGGGATCTCGCAACACTGCACCCGATCGATGCGGCGACTGATGTAGGAAAAGGCGCTGCGGGTGCCGGTAAGAACGCAGGGGTGGGCGCCGCGAAGGGCACGGGGAAAATCGCGAAAGGAATCGGCAAGGCCTTCAAACATCTTTTGTGAGATGCGCAAGCGTTCCAGACGTTCTTCATCGAGTGGAGTGCGCGCCCGCGCTCATAAACGACTTTACATTCTGTAGTTAGTCTCCATGGAGCTCGCGCCAGCGATGAACAAGATCTTGAGCCGCGGCGCGCCAATTGGGAAAGTGAAATTCAAAACCGCCGGCGAGTAACCGGCCCGGGATTACGCGCCGGCTCTTGAGAATAAGCTCGGTCTCAGTGCGTAGGAAAACAGCGCCGATTTCGAGCATCCATTCTGAAGCCGGAATTCCGATGTAGCGAGTGCACCAGGCATTCCGCAGGGATCGCATGAAATCGCGGTTGCAAACCGGATGTGGAGAGCAGATATTGACGACACCGCTCAGTTGTTCGCGCGCGATTAGAAACTCGATAGCGCGGATGAAGTCCACATCGTGAATCCAAGAAACGTACTGCTGTCCGGAACCGATGGTTCCTCCGAAGCCCAAGCGAACCAGATGAAGCAGGGTGTCAAATATGCCGCCCGAATCAGGGCTCATGATCATTGCGCTTCGCATCGCGATTTTGCGCGTGCGCGGGGTCTCAGCTGCGAAAAAGGCCCGTTCCCAACTACTGGCTACATCGATGCTGAAGCTCCATTTGGCTGGTGCGTTGGGTTCTGTTCCGCCGATCTCGCCTGTGGCTTCGTCCATTGGACGGTCGAGAGCGTGGCGATAAATGGTCGCCGTACTGGCATTTAGCCACAACGCCGGTGGATGCGCAGCTTGAGCAATGGCTTGACCGATCAAACCGGTAGTAATGGTTCGTGAGTTCTTGATTTCGCGCCGGTTCGCCGCACTGTAACGGCAGTTGACGCTGCGGCCGGCAAGATTAATGACGAGATCGGCGCCGTCGATAACGCGGGTCCAGCTTCCGAGATCGCAGGCGTTCCAATGAACGAGGTTCCACTCGACTGGATGTGGATGCCGCGCAAGAACGGTGACGGCGTGACCATGCTCGTGGAAGTGGCGCGCGAGAATCTGGCCGACCTGGCCAGTTCCGCCCGGGATGACGATGCGGAGGCGGCCGGATGGCGTCATCAGCCGCCATTCTAGCGGACGATGACGCCAAACTCGGTAGATCACTTCAAGGGCTCATGATCCACTGCGATATTGATACTTAACGTTCGCCGAAGCTGTAATCGACTGAGGCGCTATACTCCGGAACCGAACAAAACTTGAGATTTACAATTCCGATTCCAGCCTGAAATTCGGGTATTACGCGCTTGGCTCGAATAAGCGGTTACAAAAAGAAACCGCTCGCGCAATATTACGAAATGGCAGGATCAAGGGTCTCGGGATTGATCCCAAGTTCCTGAATCGCATCGCGGGCGCGGTTTGCGTCGTAACGGCCCCAGTGCGCGAGGCGCGAAAGAGCGGCGGCTGCAATGCTGGTGCTATCCACTTCAAAGAACTTTCGCAGATGCTCGCGATTGTCACTGCGCCCGAACCCGTCGGTGCCGAGCGACGTGAGGCGGCCTGGCAGCCACGGCGAAATCTGGTCGGCGACCACTTTCATATAATCCGTGGCCGCGATGACTGGCATCTCAATGTTGCCGAGCGCTTGCAGGAGATACGGTTTTCTTTCAGGCTCGCCCGGATGCAGCCGGTTCCAGCGCTCGACAGCGAGAGCTTCGCGCCGAAGCTCGTTATAGCTGGTGACGCTCCAAACGTTGGCACCAATGCCGTATTTTTCAGAGAGAAGTTTTTGCGCCTTTAGAGCCTCGTTCAAAATCGATCCGCTGCCGAAGAGTGTGACTTGAGCCAGTCCGGTTTCGGAGGCTTTATAGAGGTACAGGCCGCGCAGGATTCCTTCACGCACTCCGTCGCTCTCAGGCATCGCGGGCTGAGCATAATTCTCGTTCCCGACCGTAAGGTAATAAAAGCGGTCCTCGTTGTTCTCATACATGCGCCGAATGCCATCTTGTATGATTACCGCAATTTCGTAGGCAAACGCGGGATCATAGCTGATGCAAGTGGGGACGACGCTGAACAGCACGTGACTGTGACCATCCTCGTGCTGTAATCCTTCGCCCAACAGAGTGGTGCGTCCCGCGGTACCGCCCACCAAGAAACCTTTGCCTCGCGCATCTGCAAAGGCCCAGACGAGGTCGCCCATTCGCTGGAAGCCGAACATTGAGTAATAAATGAAGAAGGGGATCGCAGGGACGCCAACATTCGCATACGCAGTACCGGCTGCTGTAAAGGAGGCCATGGAGCCCGCCTCTGTAATTCCTTCTTCGAGGATCTGCCCATCCTTCGCCTCTTTGTAGTACATGAGAACTTCGCTATCGACAGGCTTATAGAGCTGGCCACCGCTCGCGTAGATACCGCGCTCGCGGAACATCGATTCCATTCCGAAGGTGCGTGCTTCATCGGGAATGATGGGCACCACATATTTGCCAAGATCCGGGTTTTTTAGAAGCGTCTTGAGGATTGCGACAAAGGCGCTGGTTGTGGAAGCTTCGCGGCCGCGAGAGCCCGCTAAAACGTCTTTGAACGCGTCGAGCGGAGGGGCCTTTAACTCAATTCTTTTTGGAGCTCGTGCCGGCAGATAGCCGCCAAGTTTTTCCCGGCGTTCCTTGAGGTACTTAATCTCGGGGCTATCGTCGGGCGGACGGACGAACGAGATGGAGTGGATGGTTTCGTCAGGTAGATTCAGATCGAAACGTTTTGAGAGATAGACAAGCTCTTCTTCATTCAATTTCTTCTGCTGGTGAGTGATGTTCTTTCCTTCGCCCGCCTCGCCTAGCCCATAGCCTTTGACGCTCATCGCCAAAATGACAGTGGGCTGACCTTGGTGTTCGGCAGCACGCTTGTACGCGTTGTAGACCTTTACGGGATCGTGACCGCCGCGCCGGAAGCGAGCAATCTGTTCGTCTGTTTTGTCTTCAACCAGTTTGAGCAGCTCGGGATATTTTCCAAAAAACTCTTTGCGGGTGTATGCGCCGCCGCGAGCTTTGAAATTTTGATATTCACCGTCGACGCACTCTCCCATACGCTTCATGAGGAGACCGCTCGTATCGCGCCTCAGCAACTCATCCCAATCTCTGCCCCAAATCAGCTTAATCACGTTCCAGCCAGCGCCGCGGAATACTCCTTCAAGCTCTCGAATGATGCTTCCGTTGCCGCGCACAGGCCCATCGAGCCGCTGCAGGTTGCAGTTAATTACAAAAATTAAGTTGTCGAGCTTCTCGCGTACTGCGACGTGCAAGGCACCGGTAGATTCCGGCTCATCCATTTCGCCGTCGCCGAGGAAAGCCCACAGTTTGCGGTCAGTCTTCGGGAGAATTTCGCGGTTTTCGAGATATCGAAGGAAACGCGCATTGTAAATTGCATTGATCGGTCCGAGGCCCATGGATACGGTTGGAAATTGCCAAAAACGGGGCATCAACCAAGGGTGCGGATATGAGGAAAGGCCGGGCGTTTCGCGCAACTCGTGGCGAAAGTTCTGAAGATCCTGTTCAGTGAGCCGCCCTTCCAGAAAGGCACGCGCGTACACACCGGGAGAAGCGTGACCTTGATAATAGATCAGATCACCCGGTTGGCCGTCGATCGTCGCTCGGAAGAAATGGTTGAATCCAACTTCACTCAGGGTTGCAAGTGAGGCGTACGTCGAGATGTGACCGCCAATGTTGGGATCATACTTGTTCGCCCGGACGACCATAGCTGAGGCGTTCCAGCGAATGAGACTCTTGATGCGGCGCTCGATATCTCCATTCCCCGGAAATGGGACCTCCTCATGAACGGGAATGGTGTTGATAAAGGGTGTATTGACGAGTTGCGGAGCCGAAACGCCGAATTCGGCGGCACGCTCAAGCAGCTTTTCGATTAGATAAGCAGCACGATCCGGACCGGCCTCATCGACGATCTGATCGAGCGCTTCCAGCCATTCCGACGTTTCCTGAGGATCAAGGTCCTTCGGGCGTTCTTCTTTGGTTCGAAGCATCTCGTCAGTGTTTCGGGCGTGTTAACGACAACCCTGAAGCGGTTATAGAACGCTTACTGCATTTAATTATCGCTTATCGCTTGCATTTCTCACTCCGGTAAGGCAATCTAAAAGGTTTTCAATGAAGCTGCGAGTTCTGTATCACGACCACTGTTTCGATGGGGCGGCATCGGCAGCGTTTGTAACTCGCTTTTTACAAACAAAGTTTTATCCAGGCGCTGATCCCTGGTATACGGGCTTGGCGCATCGCGCCGATCAACTATTCGAGGACAGTCTGTTCGATGGCGACGTGAACGTGATTGTTGATTTCAAGTACTCGCCGCACCCAAACGTAACTTGGTGGTTTGATCACCACCAAAGCGCTTTTTTGACTCCGGAAGATGCAGAACACTTCCGGCACGAGACCTCGGGACGGAAGCTGCTGGATCCGAGTTATCGGTCCTGCACTAAATTCATTTCGACGGTTGTCAGAGAACAGTACGGTTTTGAAGCGCCGGATTTGGAGGAGTTAATTACCTGGGCCGACATTATAGACGGAGCCTTGTTCGAGAGCGCTCAAGCGGCTGTCGAGATGAATGCGCCAGCGATGAAGCTGACGCTTGTCATCGAAGGAAGCAAAGGCTCCAAGCTGGTAGAGAAGATCATCCGCGATATGCAGCGACGCCCGCTGGCGGACATCATCACTGAACCTGAAGTAAGGGCTAACTACGACAAGCTTTATCAGGCGCATCTGCGGACCATTGATGTCATTCGTGGCTCGGGATCATGCGATCGCGGCGTAATCTATTTCGACCTGGTGGACTCAGGAATTGAAGGGTATAACAAATTTATTCCGTATTACTTGTTCCCCGATTCTGCCTATACAGTTTCGGTTTCCACTTCGAGCTTTCGCACGAAGGTTTCAGTAGGGTCAAATCCGTGGGTACGCGAACCACTGCGCCACAATCTTGCGACAATTTGCGAGCGCTACGGCGGCGGAGGTCACCCCAAAGTAGGGGCGATCAGCTTTCCCATCGGCGCAGTAGGTGAAGCACGCAGGGCAGCGGCGGAAATCAGGGAAGAACTGAAAAATTGAAAAGCGCGCACGTCCATTGCTGCGTGGCAGGTGGAGGACCGGCTGGAATGATGTTCGGTTTTCTACTCGCTCGCGCAGGAGCGCAAGTGCTGGTGCTTGAAAAACACGCGGATTTCCTGCGGGATTTTCGCGGCGATACCATCCACCCGTCGACGCTCGAACTCATGCATGAAGTGGGACTTGCTGATCAGTTTTTGAAACGGCCTCATCAGGAAGTGACGCGACTGCATGCACAAATCGGCGGGACGAAAATTACGGTGGCCGATTTCACGCATCTGCCAACCCGGTCAAAGTTCATCGCTTTTATGCCGCAGTGGGATTTTTTGAACTTCATCGAAGAGCAGGCGAAGCGCTACTCAAATTTTCAACTAAAGATGCAAGCTGAGGCTGTGGACCTGATCGAGGAGAGCGGCCGCGTTGTGGGTGTCCGCGTAAACATACCTGATGGCGAATTGGAGGTTCGCGCCGATTTGATTGTTGGAGCCGACGGACGGCATTCGACGGTTCGCGAGAAGGCCGGGCTTAAAGGCGTGGATCTCGGCGCCCCAATTGATGTGCTTTGGATGCGTCTATCACGACACAGCGATGACGGTGAGCAATCGCTCGGTCGATTTGATCAGGGCAGGATTCTCGTGATGATCGATCGCGGCGATTATTGGCAGTGCGCGTACGTGATTCCCAAGGGAGAGTATGACGAGATTCGGGAAAGAGGCCTCCCAGCATTTCGCGAGAACATCGCGCAGGCTGCTCCGTTCCTGCGCGACCGACTAAGCGAGCTGACCGATTGGAGTGACATTAAGCTGTTGACAGTAATGATTAATCGCTTGATTCACTGGTGCCGGCCAGGGCTGCTGTGCATTGGGGACGCGGCCCATGCGATGTCTCCCGTCGGAGGAGTGGGCATTAACCTTGCAATCCAGGATGCGGTTGCCGCCGCGAACATCCTTGCCGGACCGCTGAAGCAGGGTCGGCTTGCAATTGACCACCTTCATCAGGTCCAGAAGCGGCGCGAGCTGCCCACGCGCGTCACCCAGCGGTTCCAGGTATTGATCCAAAACCGGGTAATCAGTCGAGTGCTCCGCAGTGATCGAAAGCTGGGCCTGCCGTTCCCGCTGAAGTTGGTTCGAAGGTGGCCGTTTCTGCGGCGGATTCCGGCGCGTGTTATTGGGATCGGCGTTCGTCCGGAGCACGTGAGAACGCCAGATGCTTCAGAGCGACGGGCCGCCTCAGCCTGAAGATCGAGTTGGCGGGAGTAAATCGTCAGGTTCAGCGCGGAATCAGTTTTTCGAGATGCTTAGCGAGAATATCGACTTCGATATTCACGCGCGAGCCGGCCGGATAGGTGTGCAGTGTAGTGTTCTCGAAAGTGTGCGGAATGATCGTGAATCCGACGATATCGTCCGCGATTTCCGCCACCGTTAGACTGATGCCGTCAACCGCTACCGAGCCTTTGCCAACAATATAACGAGTCAATTCGTGTGGCACTCGAATGCGTAACCACCAGTTCTGGTTGCCGAGCGATTCGACAGAGACTATGTCAGCCGTCCCGTCGACGTGACCGAGAACGAAATGTCCATCAAGGCGGCTTTCTGCCCGTAATGGACGCTCGAGATTGACGCGCGATCCGAGTGTAAGCTCTCCCAGATTGGTTCGCTTCAGCGTTTCCGGCGCAAGGTCGGCTGCAAATCTGTTCCCGTCCAGCTCAACAGCGGTAAGACATGCGCCGTTTACTGCAATGCTCGCGCCGGTTTTGGCATCTTTCAAAATATTCGAGCATTCAATCGTGAGCCGGGCACCCGCATCTCTCCTCTCGAATGCGGTCACTCGGCCCAGTTCCTCAATAATGCCGGTGAACATCAGTTCTTTACAACGTACGCTTCGACTGCGAACTCATTTTCCGATACTGGATGCACCGTCAGACGTTCGAGAAGCATTGCGTCGGCGCGGCGCATGCGACCTTTGCCACCGGCGACGGGCAGGCTCTGCAAGCCGCCAAGAATCTTCGGCGCGTAATAGAACAAGATCTTATCCGCAATCTGGCTATCGAGCATCGCCCAATTCACTTTGCTTCCTGCTTCGACGAGCACGGAGAGGTATCGGTTTTTGGCTAAATGCTCGATCACTTTGCGGGGATCAGTCCGGCCGACTTGTCCATCGGCGATCAGAACCTGAATTCCGGCATTCTCGAGAGCTCTTCTGCGGGGTCCGGGCGCAGCCGATGTCCCGACAACCAGGACATCGCCTTTCGCGCTCATGATCATTTTTGAGTTCAGTGGGATTCGCAACTGTGAATCCAGAACGATCCTGAGAAGGGGGCGGCTCCGTTCGCGACCGGAACGGTCGGTTAGCAGGCAATCGTCCTCTAGAACGGTGCCAATACCGGTAAGGATCGCATCAGAGAAGTGCCGCACTTGCTGAACGCCGGCTCGAGCGATATCGCTCGTGATCCACCCGATGTTGTCCTGTGGCGCAGCAATTTTTCCATCTAAGGTCAACGCGGCTTTAACCGTTACGAGCGGCAGTCCGGTTTTCATGAAGTGGATGAACGGCTCGTTCAAGCGGCGGGCAGCGGAGTCGTGGCCATCTTCAACGATCACTTCGATTCCCGCCTCGCGGAGCCTCGCGAGACCGCGGCCGCTCACTTCGGGATTGGGATCTTCCATCCCGGCGACGACGCGCGAGATTCCGGCTCGGAGGATGGCGTCGGCGCAGGGACCTGTCCGGCCATGATGCGCGCAAGGCTCTAAGGTCACATACAACGTCGCGCCCCGCGCAGCTTCGCTCGCCTCTCGTAGAGCAATGATCTCGGCGTGATCGACGCCAGCCCACGTGTGAAATCCACGACCGACGATAGTTCCATCGCGCACGACGACAGCCCCCACGGTAGGATTCGGGCTTGTGAGACCGCGGCCCTGCTCCGCGAGGCGGAGAGCTTCCTGCATGTAGCCGTTCATAGCAGCGACACTTTCATCAGTCGAACAGAGATGCGACGAAACTTTCGGGTTCGAACGGCAAGAGATCGTCGATTTTCTCGCCGACGCCAACGAACCGGATAGGCAAATTCAGCTCGCGCGCGATGGCGATGACAATGCCTCCTTTGGCGGTGCCGTCCAGTTTCGTCAGAATGATGCCGGTGACACCGGCTGACTCCGTGAATTTCCGCGCTTGCTCGAGGCCGTTTTGCCCGGTGGTGGCGTCGAGCACCAGCCAAACCTCGTGTGGCGAGCCCGACACCACGCGCTGGGCTGTTCGGCGCATCTTTTCGAGCTCCGCCATGAGGTTTTCTTTCGTGTGAAGGCGGCCGGCCGTATCGACGATGACGTAATCGAGCCGGCGCGCCTTTGCGGCTTGCAGAGCGTCAAACACAACCGCGCTGGGATCAGCGCCCGTTTTTTGACGGATCATATCGACTCCAGCGCGCTGAGCCCAAATCTCCAGTTGCTCAATTGCTGCGGCGCGAAAGGTATCGGCGGCGCAAAGGAGAACTTTTCTGCCTTCACCCAAGAAGCGGTTTGCGAGCTTGCCTATGCTGGTGGTCTTTCCCGAACCGTTAACTCCGACGATCATCACAACAGCAGGCGGATCCTTCACCACTTTGATGGGGGTTTCCGATGCGCGAAGAATCTCTAGCAAGTGGTCCCGGATGAGGCCACGGATTTCGGCCGCGTCATTCGTTGCGCTGCGGTCCACAGTTTGCCGGATACGTTCGAGAATGTCCTGAACTGTACGGACACCCAGATCCGCAGTAATCAGCGTGTATTCGAGTTCCTCGAGAAGATCGGCGTCAATTTCTTTCCTTCCGTACAAGGCATCTTCAAGCCGATCTACGAGCCCGGAACGCGTTTTCTGGATACCCGCCTTGAGGCGGTCGAGGAGATTAGGCTCGGTGGGAACCGATCCAAAAAGCGTCTGAATTGCCATTTAGGCTGTTGATTCGCCCTAGTTTACCAAGCGAGCGCAATTTTCGAGTTTTACGTCCGGGGACCTGTTGATCGTTCCAAATTCCGACGATAGAGATGATGTGGAAACGCACGCCTGGAGAAAAGTGGATCCGGCACTTCCACGGCTGCCCCGGCAATTGGAAAAGCCGGAACAGAAACCAAAATTCTCGTGGTATTTGCTGATTGCGGCGGTGGCCATCGGGGCGGGAGCGCGAATCTTCGGACCTTCGTGGATGCGCGTGCTCTTTGAAGGCGTAAGCGTCGAAAACTTCGCAGGCGCTGGGGCTCTCGCCATTGCTTTTGCAATCGCCATCGTGTGGCATGAAGCCGGGCACTTAACCGCGGCGCTTCTTCTGAATTTCGATATACTCGGCCTCTCACTCGGGCCGATTCGTGCCACTTATCTTCACGGTTCCTGGAGTTTTCATTTATCGGGCAATTTCTTTTCCGCGTCAGTATCCGCGATTCCCAGGGACAATCACGCTTGGCGGAAACGAATGTTGCTGGTGGTCGCTGCGGGTCCCGCCGCAACCTTTCTGAGCGGAACTATCTCCGGATTGCTGCTGTTCAGCGGCGTATTCGATAGCTGGATGAAAAACCTCCTCACGTTTTCGACAGAGCTGAACATCTTTTTCTTCGCGCTAGGACTCGTTCCGAATGGCAGCAGAGCGCGTGCGCGAAACGATGCGACATTGTGCTACTCGTTGATGCGAAATACTGTCGAAGCGCAAGAGATTCTTCTATATCATCTGGTTACGCAGCTCTCAATTACCGGCGTGAGGCCGCGTGACTATCCGGAACGTATCATTCGCAGGCTAGCCGCGACACGAGGTAGGCCTGACATGTCGCTGATTTTCGCTCAAGCCATCGCATTCTGGGCTCTCGATTGTGAAGACTTGCAGACTGCGAGAGCTTGGCAGCGCCGTGCGCTCGAACTGAGCGAATTTTGCGATCTGCGAATGCAAAATCTTGCACTGGCGCAATCGGCATTTTTTGACGTTCTATTCGAGAGTGATTTTGCAGCCGCAAAATTCAAATTTGCACAGGTCGATCTGGACGCTCTCTCTCCGCGCAATTTTATGCACCGGGCGAAAGCAGCCGCCCAGCTTACGGAAGCCAATATAAGCGAGACATTGGCCGAGATCCAGCGGGCCAGGTTTTCATTTCCGCGGCATCTCCCGTACTATGAGTTTGAGCGGAAATTGCTTCAGCAACTGCACGAGAGGGCTTTAGAAGTGGCCGAGCAGCATAGAAATGCGCAGCTCCGGGAAAGAGTGCGCCCGTGAAGTTGGCAGCAGAAACTAAGACACGCCAACGAGTGGCTCTGCTTTTCACGGTACCTCTGCTGTTCAGTCTGCTGTTTTTCCTGGCGAATCAGATTGCCGAACACATTGATGTAGGATTCCTTCAACTCCAGAATCTGAACTCGAGCCTCGACCGGCTACTGTCACTTTCAAAAGATGTCGAAATGGGCGAGCGCGGATTCCTGCTCACTGGGGATGATCGTTATTTGACCCCTCTTGAGGAGGCGAACGCGTGGCTTCCAGGTGAAATCGATCTTTGCCGTGCCTACGCGAAAGACCGGCCCGGATTGCAGCCGAAGGTGGAAGAAGCCATCGGACTGATGCAGAAAAGGTTCGCTGAAACGAATCAGGTTTTGGAGACTCAACGGACGAAAGGCTTTGCAGCCGCATTAGAACTGATGAAAACGGGCAATGCACATGAAACCATGGATCTCGTTCGGAAGAGCGTGGGCGATCTCAAGACCGAGCTAAGCAACGAACAAAGCTCGTATCTTAATCGCCAGCGCACGCTCAACCACGCCGCCTTTGTGCTGTTTATAGCGGGAACGGCCATCATGATCGTCGTCCTAATCTCGCTTTACAACGCATTAATTCACTTTCTGGAAGGACGGGATGCGGCCCAAGCGCAGTTGCAGGCGCTAAACACGGAATTGGAAGCGCGCATTGATGAGAGGACTCGCGAGCTTAAAGAAATCAATGAAGAGCTGCAACAGTTCGCCTATGTGGCAAGTCACGATTTGCAAGAGCCGCTTCGAACGATAACCAGCTTCACTCAACTCCTCGCCGAGAGATATAAGGGGCAGTTTGACGATGATGCCGATGAATTCATCGGATACATCGTTAGCTCATCATCCCGGATGCGTGATTTGATAAATGGTCTTTTGACGCTGGTGCATCTGCGGAAAGCCGGCCAGCCCACGTTACCCGTTTCATTTGAACAGTTACTTGAAGAAGCGGAAGCAAGCCTTCAGGCTTCTATCCGGGAGTGCCAGGCTGAAATTCAACACGGGCCCCTTCCGGCGTTAATCGTCGACAAAGTGCAGTTCTCTCAAGTTTTTCAGAACTTGATTTCAAATGCGATCAAATACCGCAGCGGCGAGTCACCCGTTATTCAGGTGAAAGCGAAGCGAGAAGGTGGCCTCTGGACCTTCTCAGTCTCCGACAACGGGCAGGGTTTTGAGCCGCAATATGCCGAAAGAATTTTCGGGCTGTTCCAGCGTCTGCACGGCCGCGACGTAGAAGGAACCGGAATGGGTCTCTCAATCGCGCGAAAGATTGTGGAGCGCCACGGCGGCCATATCTGGGCGGAGTCAAGGCCTGGAGCGGGGTCGACGTTCCATTTCAGTCTGCCGGTTACGCTGGAACCATCCCGGCACACCTTGCCAAGAGAGGCGTCAACGGCGATGGCCCAAACACAACAGCCGGTTTGATACTACTGCAGCGGCAATTCGCCGTTCTTTGCCGACTCGTCGCCGTTTTCCGGAATCACGGATGCCGCCGCCACCTGATCGCCTTCTTCCATGCGGACCAGACGCACACCTTGAGTTGAACGGCCGGCCTGGCGAATTTCGCTCGATTCGAGGCGGATGATTTTACCGTCTTTGGTGATGATCATGAGATCGGTACTCTCTTTTACTGAGAGCACGGCAACAACCTTGCCGACTTTCGGCGTGGTCTTCATGTTGATGACCCCCTTCCGGCCGCGCCCGGTCAAACGATAATCCTGAAGCGGCGTGCGCTTGCCAAAGCCGTTTTCGGAAATAGAAAGAATGAGGCCATCTTTCTCGACGACCAGAAGGCCGACCAGGTAATCGCCGTCTTCCAGATCCATGCCACGCACTCCGCGAGCTTGCCGTCCCATTGGCCGAACGTCGCCTTCATTGAAGCGAATCGCCATACCCTCATGGGAACCGAGGAAAATAAAGTTATTTCCGTTAGTGATCGCCGCGCCCAGCAACTCGTCACTGTCATCTAAGGCGAGCGCGATGATGCCGCGCGAGAGCGGGTTGTCGAACTCGGTCAGCTCAGACTTCTTGATCACGCCATGGCGCGTCACCATGATGATGAACTTGCCCGCCACAAATTCTTTAACTGGCAAGAAAGCTTTGACAGTTTCATCGGGTTGCAGGTTGATGAGACCGGAAACATGCTTGCCTCTACCGGTCGTGCCAGCGTCCGGAATTTCGTAGATTTTCAGCCAGTAGACGCGGCCCTTGTTCGTGAAAATCAAAAGATAGGCGTGTGTCGACGCAATCACCAGATGCTCGACTACATCTTCCGAGCGGGTACCCATCCCGATGCGGCCCTTACCGCCCCGCGACTGACGCCGGTATGTGTCGACTGAAGTCCGCTTCAAGTAGCCGCCACGCGATACGGTTACCGCGACGTCCTCCATCTGAACCAGATCTTCGAGGCGGATTTCGCCAGTATCCTCGACAATTTGTGTTCGGCGCTCGTCGCCGAAATCCTTCTGAACTTCTTTGAGCTCCTTGATGATGAGATTTTTCAGGATCTTATCGGAGCCGAGTATCTCGAGATACTCTCCAATCTGCCGTTGAATGTCCGTCAACTCATCGAGAATCTTCTGCTGCTCCATGCCCGTCAGGCGTTGCAGTTGCAATTCGATGATGGCCTGCGCTTGGCGCTCGGTAAATTCAAACCGCGAAATCAATCCCTCGCGCGCTTCCTTCGGCGTCTTCGCCGCCCGAATCAGGGCGATGACAGCATCCAGAATTTCGAGCGCTTTCTTGAACCCGAGCAAGAGATGCTCGCGCTCTCTCGCCTTCCTTAGTAGGTAATCCGTGCGCCGCCGGACCACATCTGTGCGGTGATCGATAAAGCGTTTAATGACCTCGATCAAGCCGAGCTCGCGCGGCTGGCCGTTCACAATCGACAGCATGATGACGCCGAAATTCACCTGCATCTGCGTCTGCTTGTACAGATTGTTAAGCACCACTTCGGCCTGCTCTCCGCGCTTGAGCGGAAACACGATTCGCATGCCGTGACGATCGCTCTCATCCCGAGGCTCGCCCATACCTTCGAGCTTTTTCTCCGCAATGAGCGCGGCTACGTGCTCAATCAGCCGTGCTTTATTCACCTGAAACGGAAGCTCGGTGACGACGATTGCTTCGTTGTCTCTGCCGAACTTCTCGGTGGCCGCCTTGGCGCGCAGCTTGACACTTCCCCGCCCTTTCAAGTAGTAGTCCAAAATGCCTTGACGTCCGAGGATGAATCCGCCGGTTGGAAAATCCGGCCCGGGAACCATCTCCAGAATCTTCGAAATCGGCGTATTGGGATCATTAATTAACGCAATCGCCGCGTCAACGATTTCCTTTAGATTGTGGGGCGGGATATTCGTCGCCATACCCACCGCAATGCCTGATGAGCCGTTGATCAACAGATTCGGAACGCGAGTAGGCAAAATCTCCGGCTCGACCTCGGTATCGTCGTAATTCGGGCGGAAATCGACGGTTTCTTTGTCGATGTCTTCGAGCAGGGTTCCCGCAATCCGCGAGAGCCGAGCTTCGGTGTACCGCATCGCCGCGGGCGGATCTCCATCCATGGACCCGAAGTTTCCTTGCCCATCGATTAGCGGATAGCGCATCGAAAAGCCTTGCGCCATGCGGACAAGCGAGTCGTAGACGGGCGCATCGCCATGCGGATGAAACCTTCCCAGGACTTCGCCGACGATCTTCGCGCATTTCCGCGTGGGCCGATTATAGTGCAGACCCATGTCGTGAAGACCATACAAAATGCGCCGGTGCACGGGCTTCAAACCGTCGCGAACGTCAGGCAGCGCGCGCCCCACGATCACGCTCATGGCGTAATCGAGGTACGAGCGTTTCATCTCGTCTTCGATGTTGATCGGGATCAGATTCTTGCTGTCGCCCGGCGGAAACAGGCCACCGGCGGAACCGTCTTGATCGGGCAAAAAGGACTCCTAAATGAAAAGCACGATTTACTGGAAACTGTTGGAAACAGAACAGCTTACGAAATCTGTGCCCTTATCCTATTTTAGCAGTTCAGACACTCCATCTTTGCGCTTTGACACCTCTCCCCAGCTACACTAAAAGTGTTCGCGATGCTCTCTATCGTTGTTCCGATCCACAATGAGGAACCGGCGATTTTGCCGCTTTATGACCGCCTGACGGGCGTCATGGAGAAGCTGCGCAGGCCCTACGAAATATTGTTCATCGATGACGCCTCTACGGATCGGAGTTTCGATCTCCTCTCTAATTTGGTTGAGACCGATAATCGCTTGAAAGTAATTCGATTGCGGCGAAACTTTGGACAAACTGCCGCTCTTGCGGCGGGATTCGACGAGGCGCAAGGCGATTTGATCGTGACGCTCGATGGCGATTTGCAACACGATCCTGAGGACATCCCATTACTCCTCGAAAAGATAGAGGAGGGCTACGACATAGCCAGTGGATGGCGCAAAAATCGCGTCGATAATGCGGTTACTCGAAAGATTCCTTCGCGGATCGCAAATTGGATGATGAAGCGGGCCTCAGGTGTCGAGTTGCACGACTTTGGCACGACGTTCAAGGCCTATCGTACCGAAGTTCTCAAAGATGTGAATCTTTATGGCGAGCTTCACCGCTTCATTCCCGCGCTGGCGAGCTTCTACGGAGCGCGCGTGGTGGAAGTACCCATCAGGAGCAGCCAACGGGCGAGCGGAAACTCACATTACGGCCTCAGCCGCACAATACGCGTGTTCTTCGATATTCTGACAATCAGGTTTCTCCTGCGCTATCTGACACGCCCGATGCATTTTTTTGGGACATTCGGGCTGGCGGGAATTCTATCGGGAACGATAGTTCTCGGCTACATTATTTTTGAAAAAGTCATCGGAAAAGATGTGATCGCGACACACGGACCTTTGCTCGTTGCAGGGGCATTGCTTTGGTTCGCCGGGCTGATGTTATTCAGCACGGGTCTGATCGGGGAGGTTTTGATGCGTACATACTTTGAGAGTCAGGGCCGGCGTATTTACGCGATCCGTGAAGTTCGGTCGCGCCGCGACCGGGTGATTGATGGCACTCGTTAGCTCGTATGACAGGTTCATTTTCGACTACGGCGGCGTCTTAGCTCACCATCAACAAGAAGCAGATCAAGCCAGGCTTTCAGAGATCGCGCAGATTCCTCGAGGTCTTTTGAACGAGTTGTATTGGTCAGAGCGCCCCGATTACGACAAGGACCTGGTCTCTGGGCAGGAATATTGGAACCGTGTCGCGCACCGAGCCGGGACAACTCTTTCGGAAAGAAGCGTAGAGGAATTAATTGAGCTCGATACACGCAGTTGGATGCAGTTCGATTCGGTGATGTGGGAGTGGGTCGATCAGCTCCGGCTAGCGGGGAAGCGTCTCGCTCTTCTTTCAAATATGCCGCGCGATCTCGGAGAGGCTCTAAAATCCGGAACACAGAAGCTGAGCAGCTTTGATTACCTAACACTCTCGTACGAGGTTCGCGCTGTGAAGCCGGAACCAGTCGTCTACCAACTGTGCTTAGAAGGTCTCGACGCAACGCCTGAGCAGACGCTCTTCCTGGATGACCGCATCGAGAACGTTCAGGGAGCGGAACTACTTGGTATTCGCGCGATTCAATTTACAAATCGGGACGACGTTTTGCTACTACTCCGCAATTAGGTGAGAATGCTCGATTTGCCGACAAGTATGATCGGCGGGAATAGAAATCGCGTCAAACGAACCCGGCGAGAGCTAGAGCGCGAACTCGCGGCGGCTGCGAATCCAGAGCGGGCCAAAAGTTCGGTGTGGTTCTTCAAGACGGGCAAAGGCGAGTATGGCGAAGGCGATCGCTTCCTAGGCATTACGGTACCAGTTCAGCGGAAAATTGCGCTGCGATATCGCGATCTGCCGCTGGACGACATCGCCCGCCTACTTGCCTCAAAAATCCATGAGCACCGTTTCGTCGCGCTTGAGATACTTGTTGCTCAATATGAGCGAAGCTCTGGAGCCGACTCCGAACGGCTGTTCAATTTCTATCTCGAGCAGACCGCTCGCGTAAACAATTGGGATCTCGTGGATACCTCAGCCCCGTACATTGTTGGCGAGCATTTGCGAGAGCGCTCGCGGGATACGCTTTACGAACTCGCTCGATCACCGCTGGTATGGGAGCGTCGCATCGCAATCGTTGCTACATTCTCATTTATAAAGCACGGCGAAACCCGCGACACGTACCAAATCGCAGAAATACTTCTGCGAGACAAACACGAGCTGATTCACAAGGCTACCGGATGGGCGCTGCGTGAGGCAGGAAAGGCTTCTCGTGCCGACCTCACCAAATTCATTGCGAAGCACTACGGGCCTATGAACCGAACGACTCTGCGATATGCGATCGAGCACTTCTCGCCGGAAGAGCGCAACCAAATCCTCGCGGGGAATTTCTTAGAGGTAAGCGCCAAGGTGGCGCACCGTTAATGATGCGGCCTGTTTTTCAATATGCTTTTCGACCCTGAAAGCACTTTCCGCCTCGCGCTAGGTTCGTCCTTGGTTTCAGAACTCGTCCGGCGCTCCAGTAAGCCTTCGCGTTTCAGCCGAGCCGGCACGTTTTGGTCGTCGGCTTGAGGCTCGACCCCAGTCGATACGGCGTTCCCCTCTTTATCCAACCGCTCAATCTGCGCCTCTTCGCGATTGACCATTACTTTTTCCCGCACAGTTTCGCGTTCTTCGATCTGTGTCAGATGAATCTCTTCCGTCACGACCCATCGCTTCTCAACATGCAGCACTTCGGACACGACGGGAATAATCAATTTGTTGCCGACCCGCCGAACCGGTTGAGGCCCGTCCACCACACGATCGGTTTTGATTCTTTTGATTTCGACCCGGCCCTTCCGCAGCTCTTGTTCCAGGATTTCCTCGTGTCCTTTAACGTGCTTAGTAATGCGGACGCCTCCGGTTTCCACCGGAACGGCGTCCGCATGCAACTCCTCACCGATAACGGGAATCACGACGTTATCGTGCGTCTCGTCCATTGCGATTGCTCGTTATCGCGAAGCAGTTGCGGAGCTTGAACGGCCGGTTACTTTGTTCCACCCGTACCGAACGGAGTCCTTCATTTTCTCCCAAGTACTGTTGGGGTAAGCGCGACCGTATTCCGCACGAAGGTCTGATTCGACTTCATTGAAGTCCTTACCTTGATAGCGCGGATCGTTCGCCATTTCAGATCCGTATCGGTAAGCGGGCGCATAGGATTCGTAAGCATCGCCGGTCCCGGCGTAGGTGACCGCGTAGTGAGTCCGAAAATCTTGGTCTATATCGCTTACGGGAGAACCCCGCCCCTGCACCTCGCCGCGCCCAAGATTCTCGACGTTTACCTCGGTGCGACGTACGGTGTCGCGGACCGTCTCCTTCCTCGACGTGGCTTCTTTGTTGATTCGTACTTCTTCAACCACCCGCGCTTCTTTCGAAACGACTGGTTCTTCGGCGTATTCTTTAACTTCGATCACCTCATCCCGTCCCGTTCCGTAATCCGATTCCCGGACCGGACGATTGACAGGCTGGCGCTCCACGCGAACCTTTTCCTCGCGCAGATTGACAGTTTCCTCAACGGGCTGCTCAACTACCCTTGAGTAGACGCGCACGCCGCCTCGCATGACGGCTCGCTTCCCGACTTTCAGTTGTTCTTCCACCACCGGCACGGCCTTCGACTGCCCCGCCGAAACGTCACTGCTCTTTGTTCCAGATCTCTTTGCGCGCGGATTAGTCGTCGCGGCGGGGTCGTCGCGCTGAACATCCACTGGAGAGTGGCGGTTCAGAATCTCCGCGGCGGTGGCAGAATTCTCCTCATCTGTGTCAACGCTTAGCAAAACATTTCCTCGGTTCACCGCCGTCTCGTAGTACGAGCGCTCATCTTGATCATCGCTTCCGAATACTCGTTTGAACCATCCGGCAATGCCCCCTTCGTGCTTGGTTTCGCGGTATTGAGAACCTTCACTCTCGCTCGTAGAGCTGATATAAATCTCGTCGTTATTGAAGCCGTTTGCTCTTAACTCGGCAGCCGCCGCTTGCGCGTCAGCAATATTTCGAAAAAATGCGACAACTGTGGATGCTGTCATCGTAGGCATTATCATTCCTCCTTCGATAATTGCTCTCATTTCGTGGACGACTTCGAATCTGGTTTGCTACAGAAAAAGCTCACGATTTAATGCAGCTATTTTCTTCGCCTTTTTTATCTAAGAAATTTTCCGACTTGCCGGAAGGAGAATGATCCGGCGTGAGATGAAGCGGAAAAGATTTATTTACCGCCGCCGCTATTTAGGAGGACCGTCGGAACAACGGACATTCCTGGCAAGAGGCGGTGATCCCGATCCTCACCGGGTTCGAGAACGATCTTAACGGGCACGCGCTGCACAACTTTGACATAATTTCCAGTTGCGTTTTCGGGCGGTAAAAGGCTGACTCGGGCGCCTGATACTGCCGCAATGCTATCGATGTGGCCGCGATACTTGCGACCGCTGCCGTAGGTGTCCACCTCAATCTCGACACTCTCGCCAACGCGCATTTTGCGAAGCTGCGTTTCCTTGAAATTTGCCGTCACCCAGACGTCATCCAAAGGGACGAGTTCCATGATCTGCTGCCCCGGTGATACTTGCATCCCGGGTTCTGCGTTTTTACGGCTCACGACACCGTCGACGGGCGCTTTGATGATCGTGTACTCGAGATTTTGTTTATTCTGATTGAGGTCCGCCTGGCGCTGCTGTACCTGAGCCTGCGCTTGCTTGTAGCGGGCAGCCGAGACGGCCTCTTGCTCCGGTTTCACTTGCTCGCTTAATCGTCTTTGCTCGACGGCGGTTGCGAGCCTGGCTCGTGCCTGCTGAACTTCCGCGATTGCCTGATCGAGATTGTGCTGCGCTTCCACGACGTCCGCTTTAGCAGATTCCACTTGCGCGGCATTTGCATCGGCCGCGGCCACGGCGGCGTCGTACTCTTGCCTGGAGATCTCGTCTTTTTCGACCAGATCCTTCATGCGCCCCAGATCTTTCTGTGCTTTGAGATAGTTGGCTTGTTTTTCGGTGAGGGTGGCGTTCGCTGAGTTCAGCCGCGCTCGTGCTGCGTCCACCGCCTGTTGGGCGGAAGCAACTCCGGCGACATATTGATCCGCTTCCGTTGTCGTAGTGCGTACCTGTCCTCGCGTGTTGATCGAGGTCAAGGGGACATTGACGCTCGATTCAGCAACTGCCGCCTCTGCAACTGCCAACTGGGCTTCGGCTTGGTCATATGCGAGTTGATAATCGGTCGGATCCAGCCGCACTAACTCCTGACCGGCTTTGACGGGGTGATTGTCATTCACCAGCACTGCGATGATGGTCCCCGCGATACGGGGGCTGATGGGAACCACGTGTCCATCCACTTGAGCGTCATCCGTGGATTCACGAACCGAATAATACGCGTAAATGGGGATAGAAACGATAAGTGCGACAACTAAGATCGCCAGAACAATAAAACGGATCGTTCTTTTTCGCCGCGGATTGCTATGTCTTCTCTCCGCCTCCACGTCCGCTCGGCTGGGAGAGCGATTCTCCTCGCGCTGAGACGCTTGCTGATCCTGCTCTTCGATCTGTTCGACGTGATCCGCCATGCTGGCCGTCCTATACTCCGAGCGCGCGGATCAGTTCGGGGCGAAGGGTCTGGCAACGATCTTTCACAAGTGTTCGATTCGAGAGCAACCCTCGAGTTGCTAATTATTTTCGCAGACCGTCAATGCGAGAATTGAGCGTGCAATCCAAGGCAGCACTACATCACTTATGAGAATAAATGTGCTGGCTGCATGTCTACTTTTTGCCGTGGTTTGGCGTGCCTCGGGCACGGAGCTGCAAGGGGTCATTATCGACCCCAACTGCGCACAAGACATCTTGAAACATGGACGGCACGTGGTCAAGAAACGTCACGAATGCTCGCTGATGAAAGATTACGCGCGCGAGGGTTACGGGATGATTACCGATGATCGAAGATTCTTCAGATTTGACGATGCTGGAAACAAGCGGGCACGCGAGCTATTGAAGAATACCTCAGATCGCGACAATCTGAAGGTCATTGTTAGCGGCGAGATTGATGGAAGTATTATCAAAGTGGCGAATATCAGCTTGCTGTAACCACTTAGCTCATTCGGTCAGAGTGAATTTCTACAACTTCGGTATCCGCGGTTCTTGCGGGCTCGGGCAACTTGCCGGTCCAGTTTGCCCAGCCCCAGAAGAGCGCGGTGGAAGAACTGAGGGCGCCGGAAGCGGCTCCCAAAGTTCGAACGCTGAAGTATCTGGATGCTGTTCCCGCCCCCAACATGGACAGCATCATTGTTGACCAGCTCATTGTTTCGATAGTGGAAAAGACGCGCCCTCGATATTGATCGTCCACGTGCCTGAGCAGGTTGGACCAGTTCAGAACAGAGCTAACAGCTACGGCGGCGCGGGAGAGTCCCATGAAGAAAAGCGCCCAACCCCACGCGCGCATCTGACTGAACACGATGTATGCGCCGCCGTGCAGAACATAGCAGAAGAAGACCGTTTTCTTGTAGTTTTCGAACCCGATTGTCTTGCCAATTCTATTTCCAATGAACCCGCCGATCAAAAGGCCGACGCCCGCGGTCGCCCATAATTGTCCGAGCCCTTTCGGTCCACGATTGAAGACCATTTCGCTGAAGAGCGTGAACAGCACTTGCGCCGCGCCGCCACCGCTCGCCCAACCTACTGCAATCAGCCCGATTCCCAAAATTAGCGGTGTCGCCGCCATGTAACGTAGTCCGTCTCTGTAGTCGTGCCAGGGCCGGCCTATGTTGGTTTCTCTTGCAGCTCGCTTCTCTGCGCGAAAATGTCCTAGCGGCGAGCGAAGTTGCGCGATACAGAATGCCGAAAACAAGAATGAGAGCGAGTTAAAGACGAAAGCGAGCTGATACCCGAATCTCGCGACCGTTGTGCCGCCGAGGAATGCGCCGGCTGCGAGTGTCATCCATCCGGTTGTCTGCGTTAGTGAATTGGCAGTGTGCAGTTCCGATTCGGTCGTGATGGCGGGAAGAATCGCTGAGCGCCCGCTCGTGAAAAAAGGCGATGCGAGCATGAGCAGCGCACTCAACAAATAGAGCAGCCAAATCTGCTTGTAACTGATCGCCAATATAAAGCCAAGCGCGATCACGGCTCGAATCAGATCGCTTGCGATCATGATCCGCCGCCGGTCGAAACGATCCAGTAAGACGCCGGCGAGCGGGCCCGCCATTACTGCAGGAATGGCGCGGGACAGCATGATTCCCGCGATTATCGCGCCATTATGTGTCTCCGCAACCGCTAGACTCAGAACAGCAACGTTGTTGAAATGATCGCCGGCCTCACTGACGATCTGTCCAATCCAGGTGTATCGATAATTTCGATTGCGTTGGAGTAAGTGGCTGAACCCTGACATCACCCCGTGTCCCGCAACACCTTTGCCGTGCTGACTAATGGCACAGCCCAATTCAGCCATGAATTAGAGTTTGAGAACTAGCTTCCGGCACGTGATTCACTCCGGGTTCTAGCGAATATTTCCGGTATGCCCGAGCGAGTAACGGCCCGGCTGTGGATATACACATAAGCCGTGCGGGCTTTCGCCTACCTTGATGCGCGCTTTCAAAACACCGTTCGCTGTATCAAAGGCGTAGACTTCGCTGTTGTACCGACCAGAGAGCCACAGGACCTCTCCGTCCGCGGACACTCCGCCCATATCCGGACTTCCGCCGCCGGGGATCGTCCATTTCGTCGCAACAGTTCGGGTAGCGAGCCGGAGGACAGATACCGAGCCCTCCCCGCGATTGCTGACATACATATACTTCGAATCCCGGCTGAAGTAGAGGCCGTGAGCGCCCTTGCCGGTTTTGATAAAACCGATCTGCTTGAACGCATCGCCGTCGATCAAGTGAACGCCATCCGCCTCCATGTTTGCCACGTAGAAGACTTTTGCGTCCGGCGAGATTCTACAATCTTGAGGCATGCCCTTGGGGTCAAGCTTCAAGTGACCGAGAAGCTTCTGCTCGGCGACATCCACCTTGATAAGCTCATTCGAAAATTCGCAGGTCGCAATCATGTAGCGCCCATCAATTGAGAAGTCGCCATGATTTACCCCTTCGCAATTGACGGGAACGCGGTTGACGACCTGCATCGTCTGAGCATCCCGGAAATCAATGCGCTTCTCCCGTTCCGCCATGACGATCGCATACTTACCGTCGGGTGTGTAATACATGTTGTACGGATCGTCAACGTGAATTGTCTCGCCCCGCTTTGCTGTGGCCGGATCGATCAGGGTTAGCTGATCACCGAGATCTTGCGCCACCCACAATTTCTTTAAGTCCCAGGAAGGCACAACGTGCTGAGGCTCCAAAGGATGCTTCGGGTGCTTCGGGTCTCGCGGAAGAGAAAAATGATCGACAATCTTGAAAGTGGACGGATCGATGATATCGACTGAATCACTCTTGGAATTCGGAACGTAAATGCGAGATGGAAAGTTCTTCACGAGCGAACTCAGCATGCCCGGATGATCAGCCGAATAGATATCTCCAGAATCGAGAACCGGCGGCATTCCAGGCAGGAGATTCAGCTTTGGAGCCGCGCCGCTCGCCGCGTTCACGACCCATGTATTGCCGGAATTGACGAAGAAACCTGTCAGAAAATAGCCGGCTGCAAGCACCCATACGGCGATGGGCATCAACTTGGTGCGAAAATCCATGGCTTATATGTAAGGGTAGCGTGAACTTGGAAAAGTAACATCTGATTTCTCATTACTGAAACAGTCAAGTACACTTTTAATTAGAAATGTTGCGGACCGACGAAAATGAAACGGAGATTCTGCTCGGCAACAAGCAACTCCTTGGAATATTTTTTGTAGTTGCGATTCTTCTCGGCGTTGCCTTTACGGGGGGCTACATGGTCGGCCGTGAATCGCTCGACAAGAGGACAGCCGCGGCTGAGACGACCGCTGCTCAAGCCAAGAACGCCGCACCTGGAGAAACGCACACTTTGACGCCGGACTCCTCGAGCAATGACGCCCAATCGAACTCCGGTGCCACAAATCCGCCCGGAAATTCGAAGGCCAAGGAAGAAGATGCCACTTCCGAACCTCCGCCGCCGCTAGGAACTAAAAAAGTGAACGCTTCGGCCCCGACGCCCGCGAGCGATGAAAGCTTCACTCCACAAAAGGGCCAAACGTTTCTGCAAGTGGCCGCTGTGGGGCGCGACGAGGCGGAAGCAATTGCCGACGTCCTACGAAAGAAGAATTTTCGGGCGCACGCAGCGCCGAAACCGGGCAATACGAAGTTCTATCGCGTGTTGATTGGCCCAATTCAAAGCACTGCCGATCTCTCGTCAACGCGTGATTCACTTCGCAAGACGGGCTTTCGCGACGTGATCGTGCAGCATTACTGAAGAAGAGACGGACCTCCGGCCGTTTATCACCAGCGCACTGGATTGCCTTGCTTGAGGGTCCAGACCTCGATCGAATCGCCTTTCAGCTTATCGGCCAAGTCCTCGGGGCGGCCCGTTAGCTGCGGAAATGTTCCGAAGTGCATAGGTATCACTCTTTTGGGTTTGAGTAACCGCGCCGCATGTGCCGCTTCGTGCGGACCCATTGTGAAGTGATCCCCAATCGGCAGAAACGCCAGCTCAGGCTCGTACAGTTGTTGGATCAACGCCATATCGGAGAACACTGTGGTGTCTCCAGCGAAATATGCCCGGCGTCCATCCTTTTGGGTCAGCACATACCCGGCGGGCTCACCGCCATAAAGCCAATCCGAACCGTCCTTGATACCGCCACTGTGGACGGCATGGGTCATGGTTAATTTCACAAAGCCGAGATCCAGCGTCCCCCCTTTGTTGATGCCGACAGCGTTCTTCACGCCCTTCTTTTCAAGCCACGCCGATGTTTCGACGATCGCGATCACCTTTGCATTGTGCTTTTTTGCGAGCGGAACGACATCGTTGGTGTGGTCGTAATGCGCATGGGAGACTGCAATCGCATCCACTTTTTCGATCTCGTAGTCTTTGGGATATGCGGGATTTCCCTCAATCCACGGATCCATCAGCAACACTTCGCCAAAATCGAATTTCAGTTGAAATGTAGCGTGCCCAAGCCAGGTAATCTGTGTCATTGCGTTCGGTTAGACGCCACCTTGGCTTTGGCTGGTACATCGAGACCGTCTCCGATGCGCGCGAATCCAGGAATGGATACCGGCATTTTGCCGGTTATAGGGATCTCGCCCAAAATCGCGCGGGCCGCCGCAATTTCCGAAGTCGCGGTCGTGCTAAAGGTTGCAGCATAGGAAGAGACGTCCGGGAATTCACGGAGTAAATATGGATTGCCGAGCGAAATCAACCCAACGGGAACCGGCCCGTGCACCAGCGCGTTCATTAAGGAATTGAGTCCGCCTTGGAGCGCAACGCTCCCCCGATACGCGGCGACTGTCACGAAAGCTGCCACGTAAATTTCCTTGCAGGTGGATGCGTCTCTCCCTATCGCTTCGAGTATGGGATTCGGCATCTCGGGATGCGCAATGTAGCTTCTGATTCCCGGCGCGCCGCGACGCAACTCGGTCACGAGCGTCTGGCCACGCTGCGAAAATTCTCCTTCGCTCATCACGATGAGGCATGCATTCGGATCAGGCAGGGGAAACAGACGCTTGTCATCTTTCACCAACGTTACCGCACGGTCTGCAATGGTTTGCGCGATCTGTTCGTAGCCGGGGTCTTTCGTCTGATCGCTGATGAAATCAAGATTCACAAACCGGCTCCGCAGCAGTCCGACCTCCTGCTTGGCAGCCATTACCTTCGCGGCGCTCGCGTCGATGCGCCGGCGGGAGATCCGGCCGCTTGTGACTGCTGCCATTAGCGCATGAATGCATGCCTCGGGATCGGAAGGCATCAGGAGCGCATCCGCGCCTGCTTCAATCGCGCGGACCGCTGCTTCGCCCTGCGAATACAGAGAGGCGAGCCCCTGCATGTCCATGGCATCCGTAACGATCAACCCTCGGAACCCGATCTCGTTTCTGAGCAGGCCAGTAAGAACGTTTTCCGAAACCGTTGCCGGAACACCCTGCTGATCGAAGGCCGGAACTTCCATATGCGCTGTCATTATTGAATCCGCTCCATGCTCGACAGCCGCCCGGAACGGCACCAATTCGACCGATTCGATTCTTTCTTTAGGTTGATCAAGCTTGGCCAACTGCATATGGCTGTCTTCCGCTGTGTCGCCATGTCCCGGAAAATGCTTCGCGGTCACCAGAACATAGTTGCTCGGATCCGAGTGCGCACCCTCAATGAACGCGGATACCCCGTTAGCAACAGCCTGTGGGTCTTCTCCAAACGACCTCACGTTGATAATCGGGTTATCCGGATTATTGTTTACGTCTGCATCGGGAGCAAAGACCCATCTGATTCCCAGAGCGCGGGCCTCCCGGGCGGTTGCCGCGCCCAGCTCCTTGGTAGCCGTCATGTCACGAGCCGCCCCATACGCCATCAGGTAGGGGAATTTTGCAGTTTCCGCGACGCGCATCGAAGCGCCGCGCTCGAAGTCCGCCGCGATCAGCAGCGGCGTTCTTGCCAGGCGTTGCATGTGGTTGATGAACGCAGCCATCTCGAAAGGCTGTGCATTGATTACCGCACCGTCTTGAATACGATTTGCAACGATGAATCCGCCGACTCGGTCCTCTCGCACCCACCGCACAAGTCTTTTGTATTCGGGCTCGTCGGCGCACGGATAATCACCGTAAGCTCGCACTATGATCAACTGCGCGATTCGATCGTGCAAAGACAGTGAACGTATCAGCGAATATGGCGTTCCCCCAGTTTTGGGAGGAATGCCTTTTCGCGCAGTGGCGGTTGAGAGATTCGCCGCCGTGCCCTGCAGCGTGATGACGAGGAGCGCGAGCGCACAAAGGAAACTTGAGAACGCCTGATGCATAGCCATTTCCCCCACTATAGTGGGAGGAGAGAAACGCGCATCGCTCTGGTGAGCCATGTCACCTGGCGAGCTGCTTTGGCGTTTGGTGCTAAAAAGCGAGCGAGCGAAATCGATCCTGATTTCCGGAGAATATCTACGATGCTGCAGTTCCCCGGCCTTTTTTTCCCACAGTACGGGAACCGGCAGGCTTCTTGGGAACCGTAAGTAGGCGTTTTGTGCAACGCACGAGTTGCGCAATCTCATTCGCACTCTTTTGAATTACGACATCGGCTCCGCTCGTTTCGCTGCGAAACCCGAGGCTCTCGGCGAAACCACTAAGCAAAATAATGGGCTTCTGAAATCCTCGCTTCCGCAGAGTGTCGATGAATTCGAGCCCATTTATTGGCGCCATTTTATAGTCAGTGATAACCAAGTCGACATCTTCTTTTTCGACAGCTTGCAAAGCATCGCGGCCGCAACAAGCCGAGATCACTTTGTACCCCAATTCTTCGAGCACGGAGCGGCGTGCAACGACGCCGTCCTGATTATCGTCGACGAGAAGAATCAACGCGGGAGTTGGAGAGCGGTGTGAAGGAGCTGATCGCATCCAGACTCAGAGAAAGTAACAGAGCCATTCCGAACTGTCAATCACTTTCTATCGGACTCAAATCGTTGCACATCGAGTGCTTGACATGAGTGTCCCAGAGTGCGGCCTATGGAAGGCTAGCGTTTTACGAGATCCGTTGAGGGCTTAATCAACTTCGCGCGGAGCTTTGTATCCGGCTTTCGCCAGAATCTGGTACTTGACGGTCTTGCCATTCTCAACAATCCGCAGCGGCTCATTAGTCGAGGGATTCACCAGCTCCACTTTGATATGCCGAAACTTGCCGTCTTTTGCAGTGTTCGTCGGATGATAAGCGAGCGAATACTGGTTTCGGAGCGAATCCTGGACAGCGCGGAAAACGCCTGGATATTCTCCAAGGAACCGGGGAAAATAGGCTTGTCCTCCAGTTTCTTTAGCAAATGTCTTCATTTCGTTGTCGGCCTGCAGGAAATCCATTTCCTGAATCGGACCCATTCCCCGCGATTCGGCCATTATTCGCGCGATCTGAAGAATACTGATCGAATAGATCGGCACGCCCGATTCCTGCAGCGATTTCCGCGCTTGATCGAATGTGATCCTGCTGAAGGTATCGAGTCCAGTTGCAATTACCAGAATCGCCTTGCGTCCCTCGATGCCCGACATACGATCCGCCATGTCGGTTAAGGCATCGAATATGTTGGATTCGCTGAAACCGGGAATCCGCAGCCGGGCCATTGCTTCTTCTGCTTTGCGCTTATCGGGCGAGAAGTCAGAAAGAATCGTGGGCCGCATATCGAACTCGACAACTGCAACGTTGTCGTCCGGTTTCAACGTCTCGAGAAAGCCGTACGAGGCCTGAAGCGTCTCATACCAACCGTAGGACCAGAATGCCTGAAAACGGCCGCTGAACTCGATCAGCATACAAATGGTTATCGGCGCTTCGCTCTTTCCGAATTGCGTAATCTGCTGTGGAACACCATCTTCGAGCACTCGAAACTTGTCCTGCGGAATGGCGGGAATGAAACGGCCTTTGTTGTCGAGCACAGCGACATCAACAGACACCGTGGTGGCATTTGCCTCGAATGTCGGAGTATTCGGCGGCGCTTCCTTTTGCTTCTTATACTCTGATGGAATCTGCTGCTGATCGGGCTGGGGATTCTCGCCGGGTTTCGGTTTGGGTTTGGCAACAGAATCGCTGCTCTGTGATTGCGGGCTGTCCTGCGCTCGAACATATAGCGGGACACTCGTCAAAATTAAAGCTAGACCGGCAAGCGCGGCAACAACGAATCGGTACTTCATAACTATCTATCTTGTGCTGGCATTATCCAAATTGTTAATGGACCCAGCGATCGCGATCAGAATTGTGTTTTCGACGATACACCTCGAATTGCCTCCGTGCGCGGCGCAGTTTCCAATCCCGATAACTCGCCGATATAGGACGGACGATCTGTGAGCGCAAGCGGTTGCCTCGCAAGAGAAGGTAACCGGCTACTAAGCCCCCTAAATGCGCCACTACCGCCACTCCGCTTCCCTTTCCTCCAACCGTTCCCATATAGGCTTGCAGGAAAACGATTCCACCTATGATCATCACGAAATACTTCGATTTGATGGGAATTAAGAAGCCGAACAAAACGGTTTGATCCGGGAACATGAGCCCGTAGGCAACAAGTATGCCGTAGATGGCCCCCGACGAACCTACCGTCATAATATTAGTTCCACCAAAAATATAGGCGCACACGATAACTGTTAGCGCAGCAAAAACTCCACACGTGAAATAAAACCGGAGGAAGCGGGGGGTTCCCCACAATCGCTCTATCTGCGCGCCAAACATCCACAACGCGAGCATGTTCCAGAGAATGTGAGAAAAGCCCGAATGGACAAACATGTAGGTCACAAGTTGCCAGATAGCAAACCTGTGCACAACTTGCGCAGGGACAAGTCCCAGGTAATCAACGACCAAGCCCAGTTGACGTTCGGCAAGCTGCCCCGCAAGAATGAACAGGACAAAAAGCCCGGTGTTCACAATCAGCAGCCATTTGAGGCCGGCTGGAAAACGGTTCGAGGGGATATAAGGATTCACGTACGAACGCGAACTGAAGGACATGCGCGTGGGAAGGTTTTCCTTCTTAGGATAACAAAGGAGATCAGATTTCAGCGACGCTCGCGCTGGCGGAGGCTAGGACGCGTATAAGTACTATGACTGATTCTCTGATTGCGTACGCCGCTTGAGGATTCCCGCTGCCAAGTTGACTGATAGGGCAATCGCAGACCAGACCAGCCAGTTAGATAACGGCCCGGTGGCGAAGACGAACGTGTCGGTCCAACCCAAATTCGCCGCAAGACTCCACAGCGCTAATGCATATGCCGAAACCACGGCAGGGCCCATGAGCGCCGACAACAGCGCTCCAAACTCTTGAGCTGTATCACCGGCCCAAGCGAGGCCGCGCGAAAGTGTGTTTCCGGCCGATTGCAGGACGCTTACCGTCCAAGCGCGCGCCGGTTCTGCCCATACGGCAATGGCTGTAGTTCGAGATTCAGGCATTTCAATTCGCCTTGCTGTAATTCTTGATGCACGTGAAGTTCCGAAAGTTTCTGAACCAAAAACGTCTTCGCTCCTCTTTGATTTATCGAGCCAATCCGGTACCAGGTTGAGCGGGTAGGAAAAGTTCAGTACGGCTTTGTGTAGGAAATGATCAAATCGTGTATGAAATTCAGAATGCTTGAGTTGGCAGTTTTCGCTGGCTTGTAATTGAATCGAAGTAAACCGTGTACCCTCTGCCTCTGCTACTCTCTTCCCGAGTACGCTGCATAGTCATTCTCTATTACGGTCATAGGCATCAGATATACTCATCACGGTCTGCGTAAGGCTGATCGAAAGCTTTTGAGAAATGCTCGTCCCAATTGAGGAGAAAGATTTTTGATGCAACGAATCAAGAGCGCCATCGTCGGTACGGGTTTCATGGGTAAAGTTCACACCGAAAATGTTCGCCGCTTGGGTAATGTAGATATCGTTGCTGTCGTCGGGAGCCGGCCTGAGACGGCGAGAGCTTTCGCAGAACGCGCCGGGATCCCATTTGCGACGAGCAACCTCAACGATGTTTTGGAGGATCGAGAAATCACTACAGTTCACATCTGCACGCCGAATGTAGATCACTTTCCAATGTCGCTTGCCGCGATCGATGCCGGCAAAGCGGTGTTATGCGAAAAGCCTCTGGCCATGACGGCTGATGAAGCGCGGCAACTAGTAGATGCAGCGAAAACAAAAAACACCATCAACTGCGTTCAGCACAACCTTCGCTACTACCCCGTCGTGCAGCAAATCCGGCAGATGATTTTGGCGGGAGATCTTGGCGACATCCTGATTGTGCAGGGGACTTATTCGCAAGACTGGCTGCTGTACGAGACCGATTGGAATTGGCGGCTCGATTCTAAATCAAACGGCAAGCTTCGCGTCATGGGCGATATCGGTTCCCACTGGATGGACATGATCCAATACCTCACGGGCTTGCAGATCACTGCGCTTTCTGCCGATCTCGCCACATTTCATCCGAAACGCAAGCGACCGAAAGGGTCCGTTGAGACGTTCTCAGGGAAAAAGCTACAACCGACTGACTATGAAGAGGTCCCCATCGACACTGAGGATTTCGGCGTGGTTATGCTTAGACTCGGTAATCAGACTCGCGGCGCGTTCACCGTGAGTCAGGTGTCCGCCGGATGCAAAAATCGTTTCGCGTTCGAAATTTTCGGCAGCAAGGCTGGAGTCGCGTGGAACCAGGAGCAGCCCGATACCTTATGGATCGGGCATCGCAATGAGCCGAATCAACTGATCATCAAAGACGGCTCACTGATGTATCCTGCCGCTGCTGCTTTCGCCGATCTGCCCGGCGGACACAGTGAAGGCTATGACGACTCCCATAAGCAGGTGTTCAAACGGTTTTATGCGAAAGTCGCCGATCCCACAGCCCCGGTCGACTATCCGACTTTTGAAGATGGCCTTCGCGGAATGATTCTGCTCGAAAAAGTGGCGGAGAGCGCCGCTAAACGCACTTGGGTTGACGTTCAATAGAAAGGCCGCTGCGCGAGACAGCGGCCCATAGCAAAAAGAGATACTTAGTTCGTTCCGCCGGGCGGGCACAGGTTCGCGTCGCCGGTGAATGTGCCATTGTCTGAATACTTCCCGCCGGCTCCCAACGAAGCGCCGCCGTAGAACCAGGAGAAGTACGCTAGTTCCTGAAGATGATATGTAAATCCGTTCAGGTAAACCGAAGGAAAAAGAGTTCCGCTCAAGGGATCGCCAACTTCAAAATTGTTCTGGCATCCACTGACCTGTCCGATGTTTCCCCAGGACGGCGTTGGATTTCCGCCGCTCGGATCGTTTACCCATTCGTTGACTTCGTGCGATGCAGCCGCTACATCTGAAACACCACTGAAAACAGTCTGATCCCGCCCTTCAAAATCCGCGATGCCGTACGTCTGTCCGGGGTTGCCTAAAGCATTGTGATAACCCAGAATACAGCAGTTATTCAGATTGTCAGCTGAGCCTTCGGACATTACCGAATTGTAGATAACGAAGAAGGGGAACTGTCCCGCGTTGAGGCCGTTGGCACTGATGTAGTTTCCGAGCGCATTGTCAATTGTGTCGATGTCAACGATGCCAAGCAGACCGGCCTGGTTCGTGTGCGTGTTGGATCCGCAGTACCCGCCGCCTAAGTTATAAACGGCAGCCGTGGAATTCCCGCTGCCCCCTGCGTTCACGCTAATAGTCAGGGCAGACTTCGTCGTGAGGCTTAAGTGTAAATGGTAAGCGCTGGATGAGGATTTTATATACTTCCAGAACTCGCCTCTCAACATCGCATCCGAATATTGCGTATTGCCCACGTTGACGCCGTTAAAAGTGAAATTTGCATTCTGAAATAGCGGCGACGATTGGGTTAGACCTAACGCGGAATGTCCAGATCCGAGGCAACTGGGATCGGCGGTGGTGGGATCAAAAATGTACGTGACTCCTCCCTGCGTGATCTTGAGGATCACGGGGACGAGAATAGCCGGAACGGTTGTGGTGGTCTGTTTACCGGTAGGGCTCGTACCAACAATCATTCCTGTGTAAGTCTGCCCGTCTTGAGCTGCTCGCACTTGGTAAGTCCAGAGAGGGAGACTGCCGCCGGCTGGCGCCAGCCGCGTTCGCGCTCCGCCAAGCTTCGACTTGCCCGCGAGCGCCTCCCTCGCCGATTGATCGCTCAAAACATGTAGTTCGCTCGGATCAATTCTTCGAAGCGAAGAGCCATCTTGAGCGAATAACACCACGCCAGACAAGCTCGCCAAGGCGGATGCCAAAAACAACGAAAAGTGACTTCTGATCAGAAGAGCCTCCATTAACCTTTTTGTACTATTTCTGAGAACGCTTCGAAAATAACACTCTTTCAGCGCAAATGTAAATCACCTTCCGCAATTTTCAGAGTGATTGCCGAAAACGCGGGTGATTGAGCCAATCCTTCACCGCAGCGAGCAAGCTTTCGATAAATTCGCAACGCCGCATCGAATGTAAAGTCTCCTTAAACGAGCTTGAGTGTAGACCTTTCTGAGCTCGAATCCGTTACCGTTAAAGCATCTTGACAAGCCTCGAGCTCGATGCCAGAGATCGCCTTCGCAAGCACGTTCAGGTGCTAGCCGGCGATATCGGTGGGCGCGATGCGCAGAAGTATGCGAATCTTCAGAGAGCAGCGAGCTACATCGAGGCGCAACTGCGGTCATTTGGTTACACGCCCGCGCGGCAGACGTATCAGATTCGCGGTCAAGCCTTCGACAATATCGAATCAGAACGAGCCCGCCCGGACCAGCGAAACAGAACCATCATTGTGGGTGCTCACTACGATACGGCGGGAGGTCTGCCCGGCGCAAACGACAATGGGAGTGGAATCGCCGCAACTCTGGAGCTAGCCCGGCAATTCGCTGGCAATCTCACGAGCCACGTCCGTTGGCTCTTCTTTGTAAACGAAGAGCCGCCGTATTTCCAAACTCCATTGATGGGCAGTTACGTTTATGCGAAGCGCTGCCGTGATCAAAATGAAAAGATCGCAGCGATGCTCTCACTCGAGACTATCGGCTATTATTCCGACAAGCCTGGCAGCCAAAGGTATCCGATCGGCTTTCATCCAGGCTATCCGGATCGCGGCGATTTCCTCGGTTTTGCAGCCAATTTCGCTCAGCTCCGCTTTTGCGGCGCGCGCTCAAAAGTTTTCGCCGTGCAACTTCGCTCCCGGCCGCCGGCGCCGCTGCTCCTGCGGTAATACCCGGCGTCGGATGGTCAGATCACTGGTCGTTTTGGCAGTTCGGCTATCCGGCGCTCATGCTCACCGATACTGCGCCGTTTCGGTATCCGTACTATCACACAGCGCAAGACACTCCAGACAAGCTCGATTATGATCGCTTGACCCGCGCAGTTACCGGCATCGCTGCGATCATTCGCGATCTGGCATCACGCTGAAGTATGAAGCCACCTCCCTACTCTCTCAATGGCGCAAGAAGCCGAACCGTACAGGTAGGTTCCGCGCTCGTGCGGTACGAGGTTTATGGCTCTGGCGACCCACTTCTATTAATTCACGGCCTCGCCGGCTCGAGCGCTTGGTGGGACCGCAACGTTCCCGCCTTGAGTCAGAATTTTTCCGTGTATCTGGTCGATCTTCCCGGTTTCGGAGCATCGCGCCGTTTAAAGAGCGAATTCTCAATTGCGTCGGGCCCGGAGTGGCTCGCCTCCTTTCTCGCTGCGCTAGATCTTGATCGAGTATCGATCCTCGGGCACTCAATGGGTGGCTTGATAGCAGCCATGTTCGCCGCGCGGTGGCCTGAAAAGGTGGACCGTCTCATCCTGGCTGCGCCTTCAATCGGCCTCTCACGCACGACCCTTGCCTCCCATCTCTCCCCAGTGATGCGCGCTGCCTTCTACACGCGGCTGCGATTCATCCCCCGCTTACTATGGGACACGGCACGTGCCGGCCCCGTCACACTCTTCCGCTCGGCTCACGAGCTTCTCGGCATGGAGGTACATCAAAACTTTCATCGCGAATTATGTACGATCACAGCGCCGTGTCTGCTGATCTGGGGTGAGCGCGACGTGATGGTCCCGGTGAAGCTTGCAGAACCCCTGCGCAAGGCGATACCGCAGAGTTGCCTTCGCATCGTGCCGCGCGCTGGGCATGTCTTCATGTGCGAGCGTCCAGAGGTTTTCAATGATCTCGTACTCCAGTTCCTCTCGGCAGGAAAACGGTCGCAGCCTACTCGGTAGCGCTCGCGCGCAGTTGTTCATAGAACTTCCGCAAGCGCTCCACGTAAGCTTGCCCCGCAGTATCGAGCAGATCGTTATGATGCGCGCCCGGCACTCCCCAGAACTGCTTCGGTTCGCGTGCAGCTTCAAAGACAGCGCGGCCTTGCGAGAACGGTACGATTTCGTCCGCTTCACCATGGATCACCATCACTGGAACGTTTACGCGCGAGATTTGGGCGTACGTATCGTAGCCGCGTATGAGCAGCGGGCCAAAAAACGGCACCACCCTTGCCGCAACCTTGCCAGCGGACATGAGCGGCGACTCGAGAACCAGTCCAGCACACGATTTGCGAGCCGCGAGATTCACAGCGACGGCGGTGCCGAGTGATTCTCCCTGCGCGATGATGCGCTCCGGCGTATACCCGAGCTTCATCAGCTCCTCGTAACCAGCCTCCGCATCTTCGTAAAGCCCGCGCTCACTCGGCCGGCCTTCGCTCTTGCCATATCCGCGATAATCAACTACGAGAAAGGCTGATCCGGCCGTGAGGATCGCCTGCGCGTGATTGATGCGATGGGTCAGATTGCCGGCGTTGCCGTGCAGAAAGACGGTCGCAAAGTGTGCGGCAGGTTTCGGAAACCACCAGGCATTCAGCTTTGTTCCGTCGGCCGCTTGGAACCAGCGTTCCTCAGCACCTACTCTTTCCCGCAAGTCCCAATCGCCCTGCGGATATCGCATCGGATAGTAGACGTACCGCGCTGTGAAGCCGTGAAGCACTGAATATATGACGGCTATCGAGACAAGAGCTGCGCAAGCTCGGATCGCAGTTCGCACTTTTTCGTTTGACCGAACGTATAATACATCTCCAGCCAATTACCCAAAATTATGCGCAAAGTCGTTCTAGGTCTTGGAATCAGCCTCGATGGCTATATCGCCCGTCTGAATGGCGCTGTCGACTTTCTGTTTATGCCTAAGGACTACTCCATGGGTCCGTTTATGAAGACTGTCGATACGGCGATCATGGGCCGGAAGACACTCGATGCCGGCCGCAAGCTGGCAGGGGGTTCATTCAGCAGCCCGTTCCAGGAGAACTACGTTTTTTTCACGCTCCGAAGCGCCTGGTGAACGAGATGGCGTCATTTTCGTGAACGAATCGCCTTCGAAACTTGTTGGCAGCCTCCGAAAACGGCGCGGCAAGGACATCTGGCTCATGGGCGGCGGCGAACTTGCACGCGACTTTTTGAAAGCAGACTTGGTCGACGAGCTCTATCTCGGCATTGTTCCCGTCTTACTTGGCGAAGGCATCCCGCTCTTTCCCGCCGGCTTCCCGCAGCGTAATCTCGAGCTGATCGAGAACAAGACGTTTTCAAGAGGCCTAATCACGCTTAAATACGAGCGCGCCCGCACCAAATCCAAGCGACGGTCCTGAACGCTTACTGGCGGTTTTTACGGAGTCCAGAAAGGCTCGGCTGTCGGGACAAAAATTATCGGCACTCCTTGGATAAACGTCTTCAGCCACTCCGCGCAGTTTTCCATCCCCGCTTGCTCGGATGGAATGTGGCCCATGAGAATGAGAGCTTTTGGTTTGCCTTCGGCAGCGGCATCGGCGACATACTCGATGGTTTCCCATTCCGGAACTTCGCCGATGACGAGCACTTCCACATCGTCGCGCCTCAGGAATTTGAGATGCGTCTCGGTACCGGCTGCACCCGGCACAAGCGCGATGCGTGTCACCTGCATGGCGGGATCGCCAACGGCTCGAAGAATTTTGATTCCGATTCGTTCTTTGATGCTTGCCGCCAGGTCATGCACCGATTGACGAGGTAATACAAAGAGATTCGGCGTGCTGGCGCTCTGATATTTTTCCCAATCGAGCGCATGCGCCATTCCGCTCAAAATTCCGTCGGGCTGATGCAAGTGCCAGTGATCGTGAAATCGCCAGACCACGAGGTGGTGCTCCTTTATGAATGCTTCCTTGTCGCGCCATACCGGATCACTCGCGGCTTGGAAGGATGCTGTTTGATCCTCGTGGTTATAGAAGGTCGGCTCGTGTGTAATGATCAGGTTCGCGTTCTGAGCCGCTGCCCGTTTTAATACGTCGAAAGTCGCCATCATTGTCGTTGCAATTCCGGTGACCGGCGTATCGGGATCTCCCGCTTTGAACGTGTCGACGGTTTTGGCGCGCCATGGAACGCCGACGTGCTGCTGGATCAAGCCCACAACTTGCCGGGCCGTTACTACGTGTGGCTGCTGAGCACTCGCGAGCTGAGCCGCAAGGATTAGAAGAACAGATCCGATTTTCAAGATTTCATGCTATCGGATCGCGGATTCATTACTCCTTCGGCTTCGTCTAAAACGGCAGCATGAAATCGAGTCACACGAGAAGCGCCAGCCGATTACGCCGGGCAGAGTCGATCATTGCTGGAAAATCGGTGCGCAAGGCCCGGCGGAGCAATCGAGAAGATAGCCAGTCACGGTAATCGCGGCCTCTGGAGGGCTCGTCCCGAAGTTACCTATCGGGTAAAGGCTGAGCGATGTGCCGCCGTCGACCCAGAGCAGCACCAGTTGATCAAACGCAACGTTGGTATTTCCCGCCGGAAATGGCGGGACAGGGAAATAAGTGCCGATTTGGTTTCCGTTTGACACTTGGATTGCATCATTAACACCTTGCGGAGCTTGAGTAAGAGTAAGAATTCCCGATACGTGTTCGAGAACCAGACGGTGATTGGCGAGTATCGCGGGAAAAGACCAGGAGCAACTGTTGTTGCTGCTGCAAACTGGGGTTCCGGTTACGGTTGCTTGATACGGAATTCGGCCGGGATCATCGACATTCCGGACGAAGAACGGCGCAGCAGCGGAGCTAGCGAGATTCACGGTGGGTGAATTCGCGATGTTCACGTTGGGCGTCCCATTAATTCCCACATTCCACGTTCCGCTCTGCTGCGCCGATAGGGTTCCGGAGACAGGCATAGGCAGGGGGCTAGTCACTGTCACTGGAATGCTAGGTAATGCGGGTTTAGCAACGGCTGGTTGAGCCTTCTGCATGGCCGATCCGACGATGCCGAGAACTGCCAGAATGGCAACAACCAACAAATTCTTTTTCATTCGTGTCATGCTAGACCTCCTAAGAACCATTTCTCCGCACTTCAAATGTGCTTTTCATAACGAAGTCCCTAAGTCATCGCGTCAGAACTCAAGCAGGCGTGATTTCCTCTCTGCTTGACAAAGTAAGTGATTCACGCGCGCGCGTCACCGCACATTTGTGTAGGATCGCGGCTGGCGGCATTATGGAACGATCCGGCTGCGCAGAGCTTTTGGGCGACTGCCTCGGATCTTGAGTCATCTATTTCTCAACCGCCTGACAATCGCCTTTACAACTTGCTCACGGTGTTGCTTCGGAGGTTCGTTACCCAGATGTTCGCGCCATCGAACGCGACGTTACCTGGGTTGCTTCCGGCGGCAAACGTTCCTAGCAGCGTGCCGTCGCTGGCCCGCAGCTCCGTAACGTTGTTGCTTTGACCGTTCGCGACCCAAAGGTTGACACCGTCAAACGCAATCCCCTCCGGGTAGCTTCCGACGCCAAACGTCCCTAACACCGTGCCGTCGCTGGCCCGCAGCTCCGCGACGTTGTTGCTGCCATAGCTGGTAACCCAAATATTGACGCCGTCGAAGGCAATACTTCCAGGTGCCGCCCCAATAGCAAACGTTCCCACCACCGAGCCATCGCTAGCCCGCAGCTTCGTAACAGTGTTGTCATTTAGGTTCGCGACCCATACGTTGGAACCGTCAAAGACAATGCCCACTGGCGCGTTTCCGACACTAAAGCTCGCCGTCTGGTTGGCTGGATACCAGCGCAGAAGAGCAACAGCCAACGGGTTCGGCCTTGCTGGTCCGGGTGGCCCTGCGGGACCTTGTGCTCCTGGCTGCCCTTGCGCCCCTGGGGGTCCCGCCGGTCCTGCAGGACCAACGGCTCCCAGCGTCACGTCGAAATTCGCTTCGTGTCCCGCTGCTGCATCAGCCGTCCCATTCGCTTTCTTGAACACCACGGTGAGCCTGTAGTCTCCAGGCGCGAAACTGCTTGGCGGCTGCCCGGCGGGGAAGCTCGCAACGATCGATGTGGGCGAGTCGGAGCTCACCGTCAGATTCGTATTTGGCAGCGAAACCGAAAAGACACCGGCACCGTAGTATCCGAGCAAGTTGGAGCCGGAAATTGTCAAGGTGTTAGCGTTGTAATTCACGTCGACGCTGTCGATGAGCGGATCGCTTGCGGCGGCGCTATACAGCGCTGGCGCGGAGATCAAGAAGGCCAGAATCCCGATGATCGATTTCCCTGTCCCCCTGGAAGATCCGAGGTTCTTCATAAAAATCTCTCCTGATGAATTTCAGCAGGCTTGTTTTCCTGCTTAATAGGAAGAATGAGCGATTTATGCCCGCCCGTCACCGCATACTTGTGTAGGTTTAGCGGCCTGGAACGCATCGTTAAACTATTCCCTTACCCTGATGCTGTTTCCGTTTTTCAATCTTTCTGCGAACACCGGTGATCCGCAGTGCGCAGAAAGCCGTGACTCACATTCTTGTCATCGAAGTAGTATCCAGCGATCATGCCGGATGCGTTTATGAACTGAGGATCGGTACCCTGGATAGGGTTCTGGTCACCAATATGGCCAGCATCCGGAGCATCAAACGTCGCGAGCGCGCCGTCCGGATAGCGGACAAAGCCGTGGGAGACGTTATTCGCGTCAATGTATGACCCGGTAATGGTGGCGGCTCCGTTGAGGAAATAGGCCTGGGTGCCCTGTTCGTTGCCCGTGCCCGCGCCTGGAGCCTCGAAAAGTGTGAAGCTGCCGTCATGCGCGCGGAGAAATGCGTGATATACGTTGCCGGCATCAATGTCGTATCCGGTGATGGCCCCTTCCGGGTTGATGGCCAGAGCAAAAGTGCCCTGAAAGTTGCTGCCTGCACCGGGCGCGTCAAGTGAGGTGATAACGCCGTCGGGGGTGCGCAGAAAGCCGTGATACACATTGCTGGTGTCAAAGTAGTATCCGGTGATCGCCCCGGCCGGGTTTATGGCTAAGGGAATCGTAATTGTGCCCGCACTCGGAACATCGAAGGTCGTGATTACACCGTCGGGAGTGCGAAGGAAGCCGTGAGACACACCATTGCCGTCAGTGTAGAATCCGTCCACCTCGCCCGCCGGGTTAATGGCTTGGGGAACCGTGCCCTGGTAGGCTCCTGTACCTGCGTCGGGAGCGTCGAATGTTTTGAAGGTACCGCAGGGTTCCCGCACAAAGCCGTGAGCGGCGTATTTGGAATCCACGAACTCCCCCGTGATCGCGCCTTTGTCGTTGGTCGAGTAGCCAAATGTGCCCTGCCCGGGCCCTAGGCTGGCTCCGGGAGCGTCGAAGGAAGTAATGTCGCCATCCGGACTGCGCAGAAAGCCGTGGGCAACGGCCTTTTTGTCTGTGTAGTAACCCACAGTCACTCCTCCATCGTTCGCGGCATAAGCGAAAGTCCCGCAATAGCCACCGCACCCGGCCGAGGATACCGTGCCGGCGTCCGGAGCGCTGAATTCAATGATTTTCGGTTCGTAACGGGTGTCGTTCTTTGGGCTCTCTTGCGCGAACGACCGAACTGAAGTTGTGAGTACTGCCACGATGCACAGTGAAAAAATGCATGTGGCGATAGACGTGAGCGTTGCGTCAATAAAAGCCTTTCGCGTCGATTTCATGTGGAAACTCCTTTCGCCTTTTTTGAAACTGTTCCAGTTGTATGCGGCCAATCCGTAATTTTCACCGCATCGATTTACGGGTATTGGTTCCACTTCGAAGAGTCCGCCTAAATGCAGTCGCTTGTCACCGCATAAATGTGTAGGTTTTTTCGGCCTGTTGAAACTCTTGTCTGGACGACTACTAATGCAGCGCGGCGGTTAAGGGCGGTTTCGGAATGGCCGGTTTCGCTGGATTCTTGTGCCGTGCCTGCTCGCGCCGGAGCCTCTGGTCATCGATTTGCTTCGTCTTGTCCGCCAGGCGGACGATCTCGTAGCCTTTGCGCTTCGCGACGATTCGGTAGTCGAACGATACGCTTGATGTTCCGCCGCTCAGCTCGCGAACCTCGAAGCTCTGCGCCGTCTCGTTTGAGACGTAGACCTTTGCAGTCACCCTTTGGCGTTAGGAATACGTGATACTCCGTGCCCGTATTCACGGTCTGCGCGAATGTCGGTTCGAGAGCAATAGTCGCTGCGCCGGAGGAAAGGTGTCCGGAGCCGAAATCTTCGAACCAGTTTTCGGGGGCTTCGACCGCGTATAGGGCCACTTTGCGGGTATTGTTGTCGACCGCAACCACAGCCGACTTGGTGCCGCTACAGGTCAGGTCACCTGCCCCGTCAATGCTGCAACTCCCCCACCCGCTCACAGATGAGTTTCCTCCTGCGGAGAAGACAAGAGCCTGCGACGGTGTCGAGTAATCGTTTTCCGCCGAAAGAGCAGAATCCCCGTTGTTAGTGTTGTTGTAAAATGCGCCACCAAAGCCGGCGTCGGCCGTGCCAACAACTGCACTGCTCGAGGTTTGATTCGTGTCGCCCCACACCCCGGCAGAGCCACCCACGGACGATCCTTCTGTGCTCGCGCCAATTAGCTCTCCGTAGATGCCGGTACCGGTGCTAGAAGAGGTCGCCTGATAGCCCCATACACCGGCGCTGTCTATGCTGCCGTTTGAATAGCCGTAAACGCCCCAAAAGGGGCCGCTACCCTGGACGCCGCCTTCGAAATTTCCGGCACCGCCTGTGAGAACATTATTCACTTGGAAGTCGTACGCGGTAATCGTTCCGGTGGCCGTGATATTGCCGCTCACACCCTGATTTCCAGTGAAATTGTTCGAGGCATTCAACTGCGGGACTTTCGTCGTATCGAGATTCAGAGTTACTTTTCCGCTCGTGCCGCCGCCGGTGAGATCCGTTCCGGCTGTAACCCCGGTGATGGTCCCCGGCCCGGTGCCTGGAAATGTCTGCCCGGAGGCGAAGGTGATCACGCCATGCGGGTTGATCGACAATCCTGTCTCAGCAGGCGTACTCGTACCGGAAGCATAGAGCAGATCGATTCTCCCCGATGCTGAACTGGTGTCGTTCGATACCGGCTCGGCCTGCCACCGGAAATGCTGCGCAACGGCAGCCTTGCTGGAACTGTTGTACGCCGAAGCAAACAGATCGAACGGCTGCGAATCGTAACCGGTTGAAGCGGTCGCGGTGCCGAGCGCCGGTAATTCGAGCGTGCCGTTCACTTCCATGACACTGCCGCTTTGAAACAGAATCGAGTTGCCTAGATTTGTGCTGCTGGTCCAGAGCGGGACGTAATCGGTGGTCCCACTGCCCGTTGGCGTTGTCGCTGGTGTAATGCCGGGGACGGCAGCAACCGCGGCGGCCGGCGACTCGCCGGATGATGGCGCGGACTGCGCGGGTGCGGCCATGAACGCCGAGGCCGGTTTGCCACCCAGCGTATCGGCATCGGCGGCTTTCAAGGCGTAGGGCACACCGACGAGCAAAATGCGCGAGGGCTCGACCGCAGCGGGTGGGTCTGGCTGAACGGCCAGCCAGCGCGCGGCGCCGTTTGCGAAGATGTCGAGGGGCAAGCCGTTGGGATTCGTCGCGCCCAGGAAGATAGCGTACCTGCCCTGCGGGCCGACGTCGACTACTTGCGTTTCCGACCAAAGCGGGGTTCCGCCGTCCTGTTCTGCGAACAGAGAGAACGTGATGGAAACGGGACCACTGACCGGCTTTCCGGCATCGTCCTTAAGCACGCCCCCGAAGCTGACCAGGCGGGGTACCGTACCGCCGGAACTCGCCGCGGGCGCCGGCTTCTGTATTGCGTCCTGGGCAAATGTGGCGAGTGCAAATAGGATTACGAACACAGGGGGTCGCATATTGTCTCTTTGGTGAGAGCGTAAGCAATTGACGCACGCATGTCACCGCACAAATGTGTAGGTATCTACGTCGAAACGCCAGCGCTGCTACGCATTACTTAACTGCGCCGAGGGCAGGAACGCGATACAAGGGTCCGCCTTGAAAGCGATCCCATTGGCTCCGAAGCGCACGGCTGTCTGCTGCCGGTTTCTCCTGTGTTGCCGGCAGTGCATTATCGTCAGCGGCAGCGATGTCGATCTGCGTATCGGATTCCTCATCACATTGCTCGTGAACTTTAAGCTTGAATATGACTCCGGCGTCAAACGGGCCACCCGCATAAGTTGTGCCGTAAAGGTTGTGGTTGTTATCGAGCATTAGACTCGCTTGAGGATACCCACCCCCTTTATAGGCCGTAAAACGGTGCAGGATGGTTTCTCTGCCGCGCGCGTCCACTCTGAACACCGTTCCGCATCCGTCGGCGCTGGGACATGCTCTTCTGATTCCGCCCAAGGTGGTCGTCCCGTACAGGTTGCCCTCTGCATCCAGAATCAAGCCGCCGTACGGGTTAGCTCCATCTCTTCCGCCCGCGAAAGTGTGCAAGATGGTCTCGTGCCCTGCCGTATCAATCTTGAACACCGTTCCCGCGCCGGAACAACCGCCTTCATAAGGGGTGCCATAGAGATTCCCTGCCGCGTCGCGGACCAGAGTCCCTGCGGGTTCTAAACCGTCACTCCCTCCTTTGAAGCTATAGAGGACAGTCTCATTACCACTTGGATCGACCTTGAAAACCACTCCGCAGCCCACTCCGCCGCACGCGCTTAAGTCACCGCCGAAGAATGTAGTCCCGTAGAGGTCCCCCTTGGTATCTCGGATCAGACCCGCAAACGGAGATCCACCGTCTGTTCCGCCCGCGAACGTATAGAGGACAGTCTGGTTGCCGGCGGTATCCACCTTGAACACGACGCCGCAGTTGCAGGGTATGCCGCCGGAACTCGTGGTCCCGTAAAGGTTACCAGCAGAGTCCCGGACCAAACCGGCGTAAGGGCTGCCGTCAGCCGCAAGCGTAAAGTTATACAGCACTGTTTCAGCACCGGCCGGGTTGAGCTTGAACACGGTTCCGAACCCAGATGTGCCGCCAAACGCAGTTGTCCCGTACAGTGTCCCTGCGGAATCCCGAATCAGATTGCCGACAGGTAATGCTCCGTCACTTGGGTATCCGGTGAAGCTATGCAGCACAGTTTCCGTATCGCCGATGTCCAACTTGAACACCACTCCGTTGCCTTGGCCGCCGAGTTGCGTTGTGCCGTAGAGATTGCCTGCCGCATCTCGGATGAGATTGTCGAGCGGCCACGCGCCATCCGCGACGCCAGTGAAGGCGTGGAGGACCTGATAATCTTGCGCGTGCGCTGAGGAACTGGCAATTACACCAAAGGTGAACGCGAGTAGCCGTATTTGCGCTAACAGCAGTTCTGTTCTAAACACCAGGGATTTCATGTTGTCCTCCTAATTGCTTTTGCCGCCTGCAGGTGTGAGTTTGAACACCACTCCACAGCCAGAGGGCGCACACGTACCGCTTAGATCGCCGCCTGAACTGGTTGTGCTGTATAGGTTTCCTTCCCTGTCGCGAATCAAGGGCGCGTAAGGATTCGCGCCGTCTGCACCGCCAGTGAAGCTATAAAGAACAGTCTCTTTGCCGTTCGGATCCAGCTTGAAAACCACTCCGGAACCTTGGATTCCGCCGAACAACGCGGTGCCGTACAGATTTCCCTTCTCGTCGCGAATCACACTGGCACCTGGATATCCTCCATCCGCTTTTCCTGTGAAGCTGTAGAGGACGCTCTCATTGCCGGCCGGATCCAGTTTGAAGACGGTCCCCTGGCCGTAGGCTCCGCCCCGGCTGGTAGTGCCGTACAAATTACCGTTCTTACCGCGGATCACGCCCCCGATGGGATCTGCTCCGTCCGGATTTCCGGTGAAGCTGTGCAGTACAGTTTCGACGCCTGTGGGGTCCAGCTTGAATACCGTGCCCAGGCCGTTAGCGCCGCCCGAAAAGGTAGTACCGTACAGGTTTCCTTGCCTATCGCGAATTAGGCTCGCACTGGGGTCCGAGCCATCCGGCCCGGCGAAGCTATGCAGCACGGTCTCTTTGCCCGACGGATCCAGCTTGAATACCACGCCGTAGCCGAAAGCGCCTGAGTAGCTAGTTGTGCCGTACAGGTTGCCCTCCTCGTCCCGGGTCAGACCTCCAAAAGGACCTCCGCCGTCTGTGCCGCCTTTGAACACGTACAGGACCGTCTCTTTTCCGTTCCGGTCCACCTTAAAGACGGCGCCGCTATTCGTAAACGGGTTAAAGCCGCCGAGGTAGGTGGTGCCGTAGAGATTGCCGTCCTCGTCCCGAATCAAAGTGCCCAACCAAGGTCCCGCGCCGTCCGCACCCAACGTGAAATTATGGAGCACGGTCAAGTTTCCCCTCGGATCGACCTTGAAGACCGTTCCGCAACCCGGTAGGCCAAAGTAAGAGCAGGAGATCCTGCCTGCGCCTCCATTCAACACAGTCCCATAAAGATTGCCTTCCTCATCTCGGACCAAGCCTGAGTTGGGGTTACTCCCGCTCGTTGCCCCCGTGAAGGCGTACAGCACGGTCTCAGTCTGCGCTTGAGCGATTGAGCCTGCGAGCGTAGCTGAAACGAGCACGACCGCTGCAAGCGCGGTCATTCGGGGACGCGAATATCTCCAGGAGATCCAGGCGAACTCCCGTTGTTTGTGACGATCATCGGTAAACATTTTGAGTCTCCTATTCTGCAGCCTCATTACAGAGCACTCTTTTCCATAGCCGATCTTCGTGATTTGATTGCCTGATCGCTACAGGGGTTCTTCTATTTGAAATTGATATCCGATCTGTTCACCCACGTCACCGCACAAATGTGTAGGTTCGAACCGAACCGCTCAGCGAACAATCCCCTTCCGCAGACTCTTGGCAACCGCTTCTGATTTGGAGTGCACCTGCAGCTTCTCGTAAATGCAGCGCATGTGAAAGCGGATCGTGTTTACGCTCACCTTCAATTCCGCTGCGGCTGTCTTATAGTTGTGGCCCTCCACCAGCAGCTTCAGCAGGCGAATCTCGTGAGGCGTTAGGTGATAATCGGCTTGCTCGGGGGGGCGGATCTCACGGAAAATCGCGATCACGCGGCGGGCCACTTCGGGGGACATCGGAGCGCCTCCGCCCACCGCCTCTTGCAAACTTTCCAACAGCCGCGCCGGAGCCGTCTTCTTCAAGAGATATCCGGAAGCACCGGCGCAGATTGCATCAAAGATGCGCTTGTCGTCGTTGTAAACCGTGAGCGCCACTGCCGCAACGTGGGGATATCTCTTCTTGAGGACGCCAATACCCTCAATCCCCGACATTCGGGGCAGACCGAGGTCCACCAGGATGACATCCGGAAGATCGCCGTCGATTTCGGCGAGCGCTTCTTCCATGGAGGCAAAAGCGCCAGTGCAGCGGTGTCCGTCAGTGCAGCCGATGAGCGCTTGCAGGCCCTCGCGAACCCGAGGCTGATCTTCGATAATCGCCACTTTGAGCACGGGCAACCCTTGAGCATACGGCACAGAGCGGCAGTGCGTCCCTATCCGTTTGTGTAGTTCCGTGCTCGTCGGTGCCAGAAAGATGGCCGCAAAGGGACATTGATTTCAGCCCGCGTTCCGCGGCCTGGAACGGAATCGAGCCTCATCCAGCCACCGAGCTGTTTGGCTCTCGCTTCCATGCTTCGCAGTCCGTGTCCGTTGACAATTGCTGAGGGCTCGAAACCCTGGCCGTTATCGTGAATTTTCAAAGACAGCCAGCCAGCGTTCACCGAAAACTCGATCTCGATCACTGAGCAGCCCGAATGGCGCAAACAGTTGTGAAGCAGCTCCTTGAAAATTAAGAAGATCTGTCGCCGCATAGCGGCGTCGATCTCAACGTGCTCTTGCCCGCTCCCGGTACGGAACTGAACCGAGACCCCGTTGTTACCGAAGAGATCATTGGCGAAATGCCGCATACGGTTCGTGAGGTCGCCGAGGCGATCCTGCTCCGGATCAATTGCCCAAACAATATCGCTGATGGATTCGACGGACTCGCGCGAGAGGTGCGCGATATCGGAGAGCGGATCAAGTCTGTTTGCTGTGCTGCCTTGACGCGCTACTTCGCTCAAAATGGCAATTTGGGAGAGCGTGCTTCCGATGTCGTCATGAAGGTCTGTCGCGATGCGTGTACGCAGGCGCTCGACCTCGAGTAGCCGCGCCAGGCGGAAGCGGTAAATCGCATAGACTGCCGACGCCGCAATCATCACCAAAACCGCGCGAAACCACCAGCTTTGCCATACCGCCGGCAGAATAGTGAATTCCAGCGTAGCTGGCGTGGTGCTTACAAGTCCCTCGGTAGTGATCGCGCGGACCGAAAAGCGGTAACTGCCGGGCGCCAAGCTTGAGTAGTTCACAGTGCGCTGATAACCCGGCTGGCTCCATTGGCTGTCGCCGCCGTCGAGCCGGTATTGATAGTGAAGAACTTCGCCAACGGAGAAACCGAGTCCGGCGAATTCCACCTGAAGCTGATTCTGGCCGGGACTAAATTGAATTCCGGAAAGAGCAGTTTCACCGAGCGCTGAAACAGCACGGGGTACGCCGCGCACCCGCAAACCGGTGATGAAAACGGGCGGGGCCGGCGACGAATGATCCGGTTGGGGATCTAGGCGCGAGAGTCCTTCTGGCGATCCAAACCAGAGCGAACCGTGATGGTCGCGGAAGGCCGAATAGAATTCTCCTGTCACAAGCCCGTCGCTTGCACTGTAATGTTTGATGTGCAACGGGCTTTGCGGGTAGAAGCAGTCGACTCCGTACTCATTGGCGATATAGATCCTGCCCCACCGGTCTTCCGTGATACTGAAAGCGGCATTGCCGGCCAGCCCATCGCCAGTGGTGTAGGTGATCAGCTGTGGCGTTGCCGCCTCGGGTGAGTCGATGCGAACGACCCCGGCGCCAGAAGCGAGCCATAAACGGCCGGCGTGATCAACGTACAGAGACTCAACTCGGCCGAATTCCGGCGCCTCTGGCAGTTTGAAATGTTCGAAGTACGCTTCACCATGGTGGTAACGGGCGAGAAAGGCGGGATACGCAATCCAAACGTTGCCGGCGTGATCTTCCGCAAACGCTCGCGCTAGACCGCGGGATGGTATGTTTTCGCGCTCCGCATACGGATGAAGTTTTCCGGTCGCCCGTTCCCAACGAGTGAGCCCGTTGATAGAGGGCGAAGACGTGGAAATCCAAACATCACCGCGCGAATCCTCGAAAACGCGATAAACGTCCTCTACCTTCAGACCATTGCGGCGGCAGTAGACCTCCTTCGGACGGACAGATCTGAGTTGCCGAAACGAAACAGGCGGGAAATGGAAAATGCCTTTGCCGGTTGTAACCCACCATTCGCCCGCGTGATCCTGAAAAGTCAGTTGGTTTTCACCCCAACCCCAGTAGGTGATCGAGCGCGGAATGTTGGGCCGCACCGAATCGAATTTATGCCCGTTAAAGCTGCTCAGCGTCTCCGAGTCCGGAAGTCTGTTCAACACACAGAGCTCGCCACTCTTGTCTTCGAAAACGGACGCGACGAACTTCGACATGAGGCCGTCGCGCTCGTCATAGGTGATGAAGCCGCCACGGCTGATCTTATTGGCGCCTAGCGAGCCTATCCAAAGATTCCCTGCGCGGTCCTCCGAAAGCGCGTCTGCTTGGTTTTGGGTCAGGCCGTTGGCAGTTGTGTAGCTCTCAAAGGTTTCTTGATCACCTGAAAAAAGATATTTGCAGAGTTTCGTATCGGTGCCAACCCATAACTCACCGGTCGAGGACTCAACCAGCGCCGTCACAGTCCCGGTGTGAGCCGGTCCGGTAGCAACTCTGACGATCTCTCTGACGGAGTGCCCGTTTCCAGAGTTGCCCCCGATGCGGCAGAGGCCGCGCCAGGTACCGGCCCATATTTGCCCGCTTCGATCCTGCAATAGTGCAGTAACGTGAGTGTCCGGAAGCCCGTTAGCGGCTGTGTATCGGATAAAACGATCTCCGGACAAGCGCCGGTACAGCCCCTGCTGGCCACCCGCCCACACTGTCCCACTACGGTCCACATGAAGCGTTTGGATATTGCCATCTTCGGAATTAGAAGGTATGCCGAGATCGACAATCGTCGGCTTCCAGGAGCGCTCTTTCTGAGGACGCGCTTGCCGTGGCGGCGCGAGACGGCACAATCCGGTATGAGTGCCGCACCAGACCGTGCCGGCTTGGTCCTCCGCGAGAGTGAGAGTCCTTGTTCCGTTCAGGTCCGCGGCTACAGAGAAATCAAAGAGCGGGCCGGAAGACTTCGGATTCAGGCGGCCTATGCCGCCAGCCGTCGCGATCCAGTATTCGCCTGAACGGGTTTCCAGTAAGTCGTAAACCGGAACCGGCAAGCCTTGCGCGGCTCCAAAATTCGTGAACTGGTATCCATCGAACCGCGAAAGACCCGCGCGAGTACAGAACCAGAGGAAACCGCGTGAATCGCGGACGATGCGGTTGATACGATTGCTCGCTAACCCATCGGCGGTGGTGTACGCCCGGACAGGCAACCGCGCGCTCTCTAACAGAGGTGCTGCCGTGATGGCGACGGCGAGCGCAGCGAGCGAACGCCCATCCATACAAAACTCGTCCGGAAGATACGAATCGTATCATATACGGACGGTCACGCAATCAGTTGTCGACGGCGCTGGCCCAGCGCTTGGTCCAAATCCCAAATCAGATCGTCGGCATCCTCTCAGCGGATTGAGAGACGCACCAGCTCCCAAGTCACGCCGCGCCTAGCGACCCGACTGAGATCTGCGGCGAAACAGAAACTCCCGGCCGGCGAGCAAGAATCCAGTCCCCAGACAACCCCACGCGAACCAATCGCCGTGGCGCGCGTAGAACGTTGTGCTCTCGACAACGCCGTAGCGAATGGGAATCGCGAGCTCTTGATACGGCTGCACGCGTTTCACGACAAGTCCCGCCGGATCGATCACGGCGCTGAGGCCGTCGTTGGTTGAGCGAATAATATATCTCCGATTTTCGACCGCGCGCATGCGCACGAGTGATAAATGCTGCTCGCGGGCTTCGCTGCGGCCGAAATAGGCATCATTGGATAAATTCACCAGCACGTCCGCGCCTCGTTTGGTGAACTGGCGGACCAGATCGGGGAAAGCCGATTCATAGCAGATGAAGACGCCCAGCTCATGTCCCGCGGCGGGCAGCAATTTTATGTCATGACCCGGAACGAAATCGCCTGCCTCATGCGTGATTCGATTTACGAACGAGAACAGGGGAGGCACAAATTCGCCGAACGGCACGAGGTTGATCTTGTCGTAGCGGCCTGATTCCGATCCATCCGGCCCGAGGAGAAGCGCGGAGTTGAGCGGCTGCTTTTCGTGGGTGTATGCAACTGTGCCAAACAAGAAATAGCCGTGATGCTTCGCAATCTGAGTCGCGGCATCGTGAAAGATTGGATCGTCGTAATAGTAGAAGGGCGCGGGCAGCTCGGGCCAGATGATGAGCGGAGAAGGCAATGCCTCGGAGATCAACGCTAACTGCTCCTGGGTTTTTTGCGCGACAAGGCTGGTCCATTCAGTGGTCGGGTCGATGTTCGGCTGAACCAGCAGCGCTTGCTGTGTTGCCGGAGTGCGCTCCGGTATCGTCGGCAACAGCCATAAAAGCGGGAGCGCCAGGAGTGGGATTAGTCGAAATCGCGAGTATCCCAAGAGAACGCAAGCGAGTGCGGCGGCCAGCATGGCAAATACGAAGGACAACCCATAAACGCCGATAAACGGCGCAAGCCGCAACGGAACGGACATCGTGATCCCCGCATTCCCCAGATCGAGCCACGCGAATCCAAACGTTCCATGCGTGCGTTCGAGACCCGTCCATAGTGCCGCAACCGCAGGCACTGCATAGCCGCGATGCATGAGCGGACCTGCCAAACAGGTGAATACCGCCATATGCAAGCCCTTCAGAACAGCAAAGAGCAAAAACGAGCCCCATCCTCCCCAGCGACCCATTCCGCCGTGCACTTCAAGCACAAACTGAATCCACGTACATAAGAAGAACCAGAAGAGAATTCCCGCGCCCCAGCCATAAACGAAGCGCTGCCACCCGTCTTGCGTGCGGGCAACAACAACCAATAGCGGCGTAAGTGCGACCGGCGCCAAAAACCGCAGATCGAATTTGGGAAAGATCAGCAGCAGCAGAACAGCAGACGAAAACGCAAGTAGCGTATGGAGGAAAACTTCGCCATGATGCGCAGAAAAATGGGGCGTCAGCTTAGGCATCCGCCCGAGCTTCGTCACTCACCTGATCGGCCATATAAGAACTGCGAACAAAGGGCCCGCTAAAGATCATCTTGAATCCGATTCCGAGGCCATAGTCCCGATACGCATCGAACTGCGCCGGAGGGACAAACTCCGCAACTGTCAGATTTCGGCGCGTAGGCTGTAGATATTGTCCGACCGTCGCGACATCGACATCGGCGGCCAAAATGTCCCGCAAAAGTTCCCGGACTTCTTCAGCGGATTCGCCGAGTCCCACCATCAATCCCGACTTGGTCAGAGCGCCGGGCCGGTACTGTTTCGCAAACTTTAGGACTTGCAGCGATTGTAAATAGTCCGCCTGCGGCCGCACACGCCGGTAAAGCCGGCAAATCGTCTCCATATTGTGATTGAACACGTGCGGGCCGGCATCGAGCACGCGCGCGACCGCATCCACGTCACCGCAGAAATCCGGCGTCAGCACTTCAACACGCGCGCTCGGGAGTGCTCGCCGCACCTGACGCACGGTCTCCGCAAAGTGTCGCGAGCCGCCGTCCGGCAGGTCGTCCCGATTCACTGATGTAATCACGATGTATCGCAATCGCATCTGGGCGGCCATTTCGGCGACCTGCCACGGTTCCTCCGGGTCGAGTGAAAACTGCTTCTTCGCCGCTGAACCCTTCGGAACGGAACAGAAGCCGCACCCTCGGGTGCAAAGATTGCCGAGAATCATGAACGTCGCCGCCCCGCGATGAAAGCATTCATGAATATTCGGGCAGCGCGCCGATTCGCAAACTGTGTGAAGATTACGCCGGCGCAGCTCGCCTTTCAGCAACTGGACAGATTCGAAATGCGTACGGCTCTTGCGCAGCCAAACAGGCAGTCTCGGCTGAACGCGAGCCCCGCGAATCTCCTCAATTTGAATCAGCGAGTCCGAAACGCCGGAAAAACTAGTCGTCACTAGAGAAGAAGCTTCCCAGTCCGCCGATCCCATCCGAGATAGCACGCAACGGATGCCGCTCTTCGCCGCTGTGCGGATGCTCGCCAGGAGACAATTCATGGCGCAACCGTTCAAGCGTCATGCTTTGCAAAATCACCCTGCCGGGGCCTGTGAGTGTGGCGAGAAAGAGCCCTTCGCCGCCAAAGATCGCAGTGCGAATGCTCCCGACCATTTGAATGTCGTAATCTACCGTCGGCTCAAACGCGACCAAATGGCCGGTTTGAACCTGGAGTACTTGACCTGGCGCCAGAGTGAAATCGACGTGATCTCCGCCTGCATGTACGAATACTGCTCCCGGGCCGGTCAACTTTTGAAGAATAAATCCTTCGCCGCCGAGCAGCCCGGCCCCCAATTTTCGAACCATTGCGATGTCAAACCCAACCGTGCCTTGGGCAAACAGAAATCCATCGCGCTGGACCATGATGGTCTGGCCAGGAGCGAGTTCGAAGACTTGAATCTTACCTGGATAATGCCCCGCGAAGCCTACTTCGCCTTCGGCAGAATTGGCCCGAAAGTAGGTGAAGAACAGTGACTCGCCCGTAAGCTTGCGCTTGATCGCGCCGATAATTTTGTCGCTGAAAGACTGGCCTGCCATGCGAGTCTGCCAGTCCACGTTCGCGGATTTGTACACCATTTTTCCCGCTTCGGCGTAGATTTCCTGGTTCGGCTGAAGATGCACGCGCGCAATCTGCAGATTGTGACCTTCAATGTCGTAACGAAGCGGCTCAACAGGAGGAGCAGGTGGATAATAGGTCGCCGGCGCCCCCGATCCCACAGCTTGCCCGCAATTCAAACAGAATTTCGCATTGTCGCCAAGTTGAGTTCCGCAGTTGGTACAGAAGGCCATAGTCCTTTATGTTATCGAAAATGCCGGATCGAGTAGTTACACACGCGGCGGAAACAGAAACCTCAGAGCTTGACCGGTGCGAGCGCCCCACGCTTTCTCGTCGTGCCCCGCGCCTTGATCCTCAACGAACTCGAGGTTCTGCCCGGCCCGCCAGCCTTTCAGAACGAGTGCATCACGAAGATCCCGAACATTCCTCAAACAGAGCTGCGGATTCATGCCTTCACACGTGCCCACATCCAGCCAGATCTTCTGCGACCCCGTGTATCTGGTCCGTTGCACTTTCTTCAAAATGTCCCGGTTCGCCCACCACACGGAGGGCGACATTACGAGGAGCTTTCCGAACACTTCGCGATAGCGCAAGCCCAGATACATAGTTACGAGTCCGCCAAGCGAAGAACCGCCCAGCCCTGTATTGGCAGCGTTGGAAAGCGTCCGATACTCCCGATCAATGAACGGCTTCAGGTCGTGCACGATCATCTTTCCGTACGCGCGCGCTAGACCGCCGCGCCCCCGGTAATCCGGGACATGCGTGTACTCGTGCATGCGCTTCGTGCCCGTGTTATAAATGCCGACAACGATTAATGGCTCAATCTCCCCGCCGACGATCAGCGCTTCTGTGACTTCGTCGACGCCCCACTCATTGTTGTTGAAGGCAGTTGCGGCATCGAAAATATTCTGCCCATCGTGCAAATAAAGAACCGGATAACGCCGGTATCGCGCGGAGTTGTAGTCCGGCGGCAAGTAAACAATGATGTCGCGAGCGTCTTTAACAAAGCGCGAATGAAATGCGTTGTGAAGTCTGACAGTTCCGGTAAGTGTATGGACCAAACGTAAGCGAAGTTCCTAGCTCTTCATGAAATCGAGGGCAGACGAATTCATGCAGTACCGAAGCCCGGTCGGTCGTGGGCCGTCATTGAAAACGTGGCCAAGATGTGCATCGCATTTTGCGCATCGCACCTCTGTGCGCATCATTCCGTAGCTGGCATCAGCGTGATCTACCACATTCTGTTTCGCGATGGGTTGCCAAAAACTCGGCCACCCAGTTCCGGATTCAAACTTGGTGTCAGACGAGAAGAGCGCGTTCCCGCAACATACGCATCGATAGATGCCGTGCTCGTGATTATTCCAGTACTTTCCGGTGAAAGCGCGCTCCGTTCCGGCTTTTCGGGTGACCTCGTACTGCTCAGGCGTTAACTGCCCCCGCCACTCAGCATCGCTCTTAGACACTTTTTCAACTTCCATAACTCCCTTTCGCTCTCCTGCATCGCTGAACTCGACAACCTTAACCGTTTTTCGGGAGCCGAACGCCGCCGCTTTGAAACCGGTTGCCACGCCCACGCCAGTACCTGCAAAAAGCCAAAAACCCCTTTGGAGGAATATCCTGCGCCGCATACTTTTATGGTACCCTCGCGGCGCAATCACTGCGTGAGTACTAAACAAGCTTATGCCGTGCGCTGCTAGTGTATTTTGATGCGACAATCTCTGAGAGGCATATTCCCCAATGAGGCATTTTCGATTCGTCACAGGCATCCTGTTTATAGCTTGCATAGCTACCACACTGCTCAGCAACACAAACTACACGTACAAAGCGTTCACCGACCCCAGCGGCACAAAGGGTACGCAAGGCGGGCGTGTCAGCAACGTCGGCGAGATTGTAGGGCGCTATCTTACCGCTTCAGGTTCTGATGGCTTTCTCTATAAAAGTGGCAAGTTTACAACGATTGCGCCCCCGGGCGCGACCAAGGCTGTTGCGGCTGACATCAATAATTCTGGGGAAATTGTCGGGCTTTACAGTGTCGCAAGCGGTCCCAACATCGCGTTTATCTACAATGGCGGCAAGTACACCGAAATAAAGAGCCCTAGTAGCACGCTCAACTCAATTACTTTCCTTGGAATTAACGACTCCGGCGTTATCGTCGGCGGGCTGAGAGGCTCGGCGACCGGGCAGGGCTTTATCTACACGAAAGGCAAGTTCGAATACCTCATCGTTCCCAAAGCGACAGGGACTGAAGCGGACGGGATCAACAATAAAGGCGAGGTCGTCGGAACATATCTCGACAGCTCGGGCAAGAGGCACGGCTTCACCTATACAAGCGGGAAATTCACATTCATAGATGTGCCCGGCGCCACAGAAACGACGGTGGCCGGGATCTGCTACAACTTCCCGGTAATCGTCGGAGCTTACAAGAACAGCAAAGGCCAAACCTTCGGATACGTTGAAAACAACGGCAAATTCACTACGATCGAGTATCCCGGGGCCGTGCTGACGGACGCGACCGGCATTAACGACAAGGGCGTCATCGCCGGATTCTTCAAGTCCACTACGAACAGTAACTATGAAGGGTTCACGGCAACGCCCTAGTGAAAACCGCACATCTTGCGCGATTGCTGTTAATTTGGAGGCATGCCGATATTTGAATATTCGTGCGACGATTGTGGAACCAAATTTGAGAGGCTAGTCCGGCGAAGCGATCAGGACCGCGTGCGATGTCCTGCATGCGGCGACGAGCACGTTACCACTCAGTACTCCACGTTCGCGGCAAAAACAGGCGTGGCCAAGAAGGATTCAGAGCCGGGATTCGGTTGTGGCGGCGGCATGTGCCAAAACGGCATGTGTGGAATGAACGTGAATTGACACACAAAAGAGCTGGGCTGCGTTTATGCGCAGCCCCCAAGTGTCACACCGCGTTACATTGGCTGGGCACTATCGTGCTCCTTTTGGCGCCTTCGTGGGAAGACCACTAATCAACTCTAAACAAGCGCGTGCCTTAGAGCAAGAAGTTTCGGTAACGCCAGTACCTTTTTACCGGATGTAACTAAAATCGATATCCCAGAAATCGCACCAGCATCACTCAACACCCGTGCTGGGCTCTATGGTGGTCGAGTTCCCGCTTTATGCGCTCGCATTCATCGCGCAATCGTTGCACCTCTGTTTTTGCACGGTCAAACCCAGCCGTATCGCGAATCGCTGCGAGGTCCGCCATTTGCGATGCGGCAATCGAAAGCTTGATTGAGACATCGACGAGCGATTCCACAAGTTCGTTGCGCTTCCGGCAATGGAGCTTAGGTGCCAATCCACTGTTCCTGCTGGTTTATCGGAAGAGTACGGGATAATCTTCACGCCGGAGGCAGCGGGAACTCTATCGGATAATTTGCAAACCCTGTCTAGGATTGCTCCGCCCGGGTCCGTTTCAGCCAGAGCAGAAATGTGCTTGACTTTCGACCTTTCTTCGCCCAAACTGAAAAGGGAACCCTGGTACCAATGGCACTAACGCGCAGGCAGAAAGAAGTAATGGATTTCCTGTCGGGCTTTATCCAGCAACATGGGTATAGCCCCAGCTATGACGAAATCGCTAAGGGATTGAGTCTCGCGTCGCTCGCGACAGTTCACAAGCACATACAAGCGCTCGAGGCGAAGCAGTATCTGCGTCGGAGCTATAACCACAGCCGCTCATTGGAAATATCTGATCGCTACTTCGCCGAAGAAAGGGCAAGAAAGCCGGAAATTGGGCAGAGCACGATTCCGTTGCTTGGCCGCATTGCGGCCGGCAAGCCTGTAGAGGCGATCCAAAATCCCGAAACACTCGAATTTTCCGAATTTGTCGCAAACGGGAGCACATTCGCCTTGCAGGTGCGGGGTGACTCGATGATTGATGATCACATCTGCAGCGGCGATTTCGTGCTGGTTGAGAAGACTGATTCTATTAAGAACGGCGATATTGTCGTGGCATTAGTAGATGGGACGGAGGCGACGCTGAAGCGCTTCTATAACGAGCCGGATGGCCGCGTTCGCCTCCAGCCGGCCAATTCCTCAATGTCGCCGATCTTTGTGAATCCGGGTCATCTCCAAATTCAGGGACGCGTGCTTGCTGTGATGCGGAAGTACTAACATGAAGCCGTGAGCGTACACGCGACCGCCCAATTCGGGGCAACCGCCGGAAATTTCGTCAAACAGTTGATTTTTTGGGATTTTCCAAGGGCATCCTGGAAATACGACATCGC
>JAFAYL010000030.1 GCA_019240405.1 Acidobacteriaceae bacterium | reverse complement strand
TTTCTTCTTTCTGGGGGACGAACGAGCCCACCCGCGACTTCATCCCCGGTTCCCGCACTTCGATGGTGAGGTGTCCTGCTTGAATACGATCGCCCAGCGCGAGACGGTGCGAATCTTTGAGGGCACTCGCGTTGACCGTTGTGCCGTTGCGGCTCTTGCAATCCTTTACGAACCAGTCATTCTGCTGGCGGTCAAAGCAAAGGTGATATCTAGAAAGCCAAGGGTCATCCGGATAAGCCAAGTCGTTATCAGCAGCCCGGCCCACGGACACTTTGTCTTTATCGGGACCGAGCGGGACGGTTGTCGGCGAGCCTTCCGGCCCAGAAATTACAAGATCCATTTCCGATGTCTCATTAGATCAAAACGTGGCGCAAAACACTAAACGGAAGCGGTGCTCGTCAGTTTTCCAGTACCAGCAACACTATCGGAAGCGGCAGTACCGGTGATGAGGCGCGCACCGCGGCCGAAGGTTATGTATTCGAACCCCCATTGGATGAAAACGAGGACGCGGCTTTGGAACTCGACGATGTACATCAAATGGATAAAGAGCCACACCAGCCAGGCAAGGAATCCGGAGATATGGACTCCGAAGATATTCGCGACGGCGCGGGCGCGGCCGATGACAGCGAGATCTCCTTTGTCGAAATAACGGAAGGGTTTGTTCTGAGGCTCGCCTTCAACGCGCCTGATGATGGTTTTTGCGGCGTACGATCCGCCCTGCATTGCGACTTGCGCAACTCCGGGCAGCGGCGTGCCGTCCGGTTTCGTTGCGGCCGCAAGATCGCCAATGACAAAGATGTCCGGATAGTTGGGAATGGTGAGGTCCGGGTTCACTTTGATGCGGCCTGCTTTATCGGTTTCGGCTTGCGCACGCTTCGCTACTTGCCGGCAGAAATCCGAAACGGTTACGCCGGCTGCCCAAATGACCGTGCGAGCGGAGAGCCGCTCGGACCCATTATGGGTTTGAAACGTTACCCCTTCTTGATCGACCGCTGTGACAGTTACGCCACCACGGACGCGAGCTCCGAGTTTTAGCAGCGATCTTTCCGCTTTATGCGAGAGGTCTTCCGGATAGGTGGAAAGAGCGCGGTCCGCGCGATCCAGGACAAAAATTCTGGCATCTTGCGGACGAACCGATCGAAAATCGTTCTTCAACGTGTGATTGGCAATTTCGGCTAACGCTCCAGCTAGCTCGACTCCGGTTGCGCCGGCCCCGACAATGACGAACGTAAGCCATGCAATCCGTTCTTGAGGGTCTTGCATGCGCTCCGCCATTTCGAAGGCGAAAAGAATTTTGTGCCGGATGGTGGTAGCTTCTTCAACGCTTTTCAAGCTGGGCCCCCACTCGCGCCAGGCATCGTGTCCGAAATAGGCGCTTTGTGAGCCCGTGGCGACAATCAGGGAATCGTACTCAACCGCGCTCGAGTCTTTGAGCAGAACGCGCTTTGCGGAGGGATCGATGTCTACGGCTTCACCGAGCAGCACGCGTGTATTCTTCTGCCGGCTGAGAACGCTGCGCAACGGGGCTGCGATTTCTCCTGGCGAGAGCGATCCGGTGGCAACTTGATAAAGAAGCGGCTGGAACAGATGAAAATTTCTGCGGTCGATGAGAGTTACTTCGACGGGCGCGCGTTTTAACGCACGCGCTGCGTAGAGGCCGCCGAAACCGCCGCCGAGAATGACAACGCGATGTGTGTTGGACATGGTATCTACTTCTTAGAGTAGGGAGGCTAGTCTGCAGATTCGTAATACAATCCAGTCGATGGAACGAGGGATTTCGGTCATGATTGCTGCGTTTTTAGGCGTGGCATTCGCGGCGCAGCTTCCGGCGCAGGCCTCAAGCACAGGCGCTGGTTCAGTTATCGTCGAGAAAAACGTTCTCTACGGTTCAGTGAATGGTTCCGACCTGCGGCTGGATGTCTACGAACCCAACGGCCACCGCGATGAAACTCATCCTGCGATAGTGCTCATTCATGGCGGAGGTTGGATAAGTTTCGACAAGAGCACGATGGCCAGGATGGGAGAGTTTCTCGCGCGCTTCGGCTTCGTGGCGTTTGCGGTGGATTACCGGCTTTTTCAAGGAAACCAGAACCGCTGGCCCGCACAACTGGACGACGTGCAGCGGGCGGTTCGCTGGGTGCGAGCTAACGGATCGAAATATGGCGCGAATTCCGATCGCGTGGGTGCTTTCGGACACTCGGCCGGGGCGCAGTTGGCGGCGCTTTTAGGGATGGAAGAAACGCGGGAGAATTCCGATTCGGGGCTAGCCAAGTATTCGAGTAAAGTGCAGGCGGTGGTGGAGGTCAGCGGCCCGACTGATTTCACGACGGATCACGATGCTGATGGCGATGCATTTCTGGCTAACTTCTTAGGGGGAGATTTCTCGACTCATCCGGAATTGTGGCGTGAAGCATCTCCTGTCTTTCACGTTTCAAAAGGAGATGCGCCGTTCTTAATTGTGCATGGAACACAGGATCAAGATGTTCCAATTTCGCAAGCAGAAGAGCTGCTAGAAAAGCTGAAGTCCGCAGGAGTGCCTGCCTCACTGATCAGGGTTAACGATGTTCACACGTTTCAAACTCCGGAAGCTCACCGGCAGATGGCGATTGAAACACTAGCATTCTTTAATCGCTATCTGGCTCGCCCCTAAGCGGGTTGATCAAGGTCCTCTCCGCGCGTTAATGGGATTGAGATAAGACCGCGGGTCCAGGAAACGGGTGTGGGCGTTCCGATGATGAACCAATACGCCGATGCACCGAAGAGGAGAACGACGCATGCGATTGCGAAGGCGGCGATGAAGGAATGGGTCTCGCGCAACGTGATTCCGGTGACGTAAGGCGAGATAATGCCGGGAAGGTTGCCGAAGAAATTCTGAAAACCCGTCCACTTTCCTGCCGCTTCGACGCCAGCGAGGCGCTGCGAGAGCGCCCAATGATTCGAGGAGAAGACGCCCATCGAGACGCAAGCAAGAGTCAAGAGGATATTCGAGAGAGACGCCTGCGCGACAAGAACTGCAGGAAGCATAAAGCCGCAACAGCCGACCAGACCTATGCACACAAAGGCCTGGCGGACTCGGCCCGGTTCCTTCCCGCGGCGGATCAGAGCATCGGCGACCAATCCGAAGAGCATGGACGAAGCTGCGACTCCCCAGAACGGGAGGGATCCGAAGAATGCGAGGCGATCTCGAGTGAAGTGGCGATCATTTTCGAGGTAATAGGGCAGCCAGGCGAGAAGGAAATACCATCCGTAATTGGCGCCGAAAAGACCGAGCGACGTGCCCCACAGAGCACGGTGAGAAAGAAGCTCACGATAGCGGGGCGCCCAGGCAGAGGCTTTGGCCAAGCGGCCTACGGCGAGCCTAGGGACGACGAAACACCAAGGCAACAGCCACACGAGGCTTGCGCCCCCAATTGCGACGAACATTCCGCGCCAGGAAAACCAGTGGACCATTTTGACGCCGAGAAAAACGCCGAGAGCGGGGCCGACTTTCGAGCCCGCATCGATCATCGCGTTCGCGGTTCCGCGAAGCTGCTCGGGGAAAACGGCGGCGATGATTTTCGAATAGGCAGGGTAAGCGATGGACTCGCCGGCGCCGAGCACAAGCCGGAGGCATAAGATTGCGAGGAACGAATTCGCGAGGCCGGTGAGAGCTGTTGCGCACGACCACACGAGAAAGCCGGCGGCATAGACCCAATTGACATTCCAGCGGTCAATCAGCTTTCCGGCGATCAATTGGAATGTGGCATAAGTGATCGAAAAAGTGCTGAGCAGGATCCCGAGGCGATAGGGGCTGATCGCGAGATCAAGTTCGATGCTTTTGGCCGCAACGCCGAGATTGCCGCGATCCGCGTAATTGATGCAGACCGAAATGGTGAGCAACGCGAGCGCAAACCAATGCAGGGTTTTCACGCGATAGGCCGGCGCGAGCATGCGTGGGGGCCAATGTAGCAGAGATATGCGGGCCGAGCAAGATAGGCGGGTGGGGCAAGCCACGCCGTTTAGGTTTTTCTGCGGTCGCGGATATTGTAGTTGCGCTGGCAGATGAGGCACCAGCAGGGGGTTTGGCTCATTTGATTGGGCGGCGGGAGATCGGGGCCGGTGTCGCTGAGGTGTCCGGTACCGGCGGCTTCCTCGCGCTGGATGGCTGCGAGCCAGGTTTCGATAGTCATGCGCTGCCTGCCTTGGCGGCGGGTGGAGCGCTGATGCTCGATGTCGACGGTGGGATCGAGACACCAGGAATATTCGTCGGGGATGCCGTCGGGGAAGTAGAAGCGGCGGCGCACGAGCTCGGGCGGCGGCTTCATGACGCGGAGATCTTCGAGTAGCTGCTGGTTGGAGGGTTC
>JAFAYL010000004.1 GCA_019240405.1 Acidobacteriaceae bacterium | reverse complement strand
TCGTCATTTTCGACGCAGAGTCTTCAAATTCTCTCGATTCCAAGATCGCCCGCAAACTGATCAGCTCGCGCCGGGTGTTCGGAACCTCGATGCCCACGGTCGGCTTGCCCGGAAGTCGCTCGATCAGAATGGATTCTGCTTGTAATCCGAGGCACAGATCTTCGTTCAGCGTTGTTATGCGGCTGTACTTTATGCCCGCTTCGGGCTTGTATTCGAACGTGGTGACCACCGGCCCGGGATTGATCTGAACCACCGATCCGCGAACGTTGAATTCCTCGAGCTTTGATTTGATGCGGGCCGCAACGTCTTTAAGCTCCTGGCTGTCGTACGGATTTCCGATCGGTATCTCGTTTAGCAGAGTGGTCGGGGGAAGTTTATATATCGGATTGCGCCTTGTCGCAGGGCGTGACTCTTTGGCCTCAACTAGGGAAAAAACGTCCTCCTCGTCGGGCGATCGCGTGTAAGTCACCGGCTGGTGTTCGAGAGTTCGGATCGGAATCTCTTCCGCCTCGGTTTGAACCGGCTCGGCAGGTGATTCGAAATCCCGAGAAGGTTGTAAAGGCTGCCGGGTGGTTTTGCGCTTGGTGCCTTCGAGTTGAGAATTCGCCTCTGCGCGGGCATTGCGTCGTGCAGTGCGCTCCGCGGCCCTCACCTTTGCCGCTTCGATCGCGCGTTGACGTCTCGCTTCCCTCGCGGCTCGCCATTTCACGTGCCATTGCCGCCATTTCGCAATCGGCCCGCTAAGCCAGCGCGCGAGGGTCGACATTTCGAAGGTCGACGCGAGATAGAGTGCCAGCACGCCCGCTACTGCCGTCGCGATCGCCGCGCCGATCACATTGAGCCGGGCTACAAGAAAGTCGGCGATCACTCTTCCGATGATTCCGCTGATGGGAAGAGTCCCGGCAATCACTATAGGTGCAGTGATCAGTCCACACGCGGCAGACATGCAGAACCACAACGCTAGACAACCAAAGATCCGAATCCATGGACTATCGATTGGGGACAGGCGCACCCATTTCCACGCAAGCGCCCAAATGTAAATAGGAAGCAAGTAGGCGCTAATGCCAAAGCCCTGCAACAGAAAATCGGCAAAGACCGCGCCGAACGGTCCAAGTAGATTGTGCGTTCTGACTACGCCGCTCGCAGTGTCCCAAGAAGGATCGCTGGGCGCGAAAGAAAGCAGCCCAAGGAGCACCGCCAGGCCAAGCAGAAACAGAATTAGACCCGCGGCTTCATTCAGCCGCGCGTGGCGAGACGAAGAGAAAAGGATCATCCGCCGATGCGGAGGAAAAATGCCAGAGCGATTACTATTATGCCAAAAATGATGCGATACCACACGAATACCGACAGGCTGTTCCGGCGCACAAATTTGAGAAAGAAAGCGATCACAAGAATCCCGACCACGGCGCTCACGAGCATGCCAAGCAGATACGGCAACCTCATTCCGGGCGGCACGCCGCCTTCTTTGTGAACGTCATAGAACTTCTTTAACGCGGCCCCGCCGATGAGAGGGGCCGAAAGCAAGAACGAGAATCTGGCCGCTGCTTCGCGATCTAAATGAAAGAAGCGGGCGGTCGCAATCGTGCTTCCGCTGCGCGAAACGCCGGGAATAATCGCGAACGCCTGGGCAATGCCGACCGTCAATGCAGTCGACCAAGTTACCTTATCCAGCCCTTTTCTTTCCTCGCCTCTGCGGTCCCCCACGGCCATGTAGATTGCTACCAGGATTGCCGCTGTTCCGATGATGTACGGGCTGCGCAATGCGTGCTCGGCGTATCGATCTAACTTCCAACCTGCGATCGCGCCGGGAATCGTTCCAATCACTAAATACCAAAGCAATGTGCGGCTGTTTTCATCCGGCCTAGAACCCGTATAGGAGAAGCCGAGCCCGTTCGCGACGACCTGCACCCAGTCCTTGAAGAAGTAAATAATAATTGCCGCAAGTGTGCCCACATGAAGCGCGACGTCGAAGACGAGGCCCCCATCTTCCCAGTGCAGAAATTCCGGAATGACGATTAGATGCGCGCTACTGCTGACGGGGAAAAATTCAGTGAGACCTTGCACAACCGCGAGTATGATCGCTTGGTAAAGCAGCATAATAATGTGTGTACAATGCGATCCTGATTGTCTCATTCGGAGGCCCCGAGAAAGCGGAAGACGTTATTCCGTTCCTGGAGAATGTGACTGGCGGGAGGAACATACCCGCTGACCGGTTACGAGAAGTTGCGGAACATTACCGACATTTCGGCGGGAAGAGTCCTATAAACGATCAGTGCCGCGCATTGATCCGAGCATTGCGCAAGGAACTGGATCAGCACAAGCTGAACCTCCCGATTTATTGGGGCACGCGGAACTGGCATCCCGCGCTCGCCGAGACAATCCGGCAAATGCGGGATGAAGGAATCAGACATGCTCTGGCGTTCGTAACGTCGGCATATAGCTCCTATTCGAGCTGCCGCCAGTACCGAGAAAACATCGCCGATGCACGCGCGCAGGTCGGCGCGGACGCGCCACACATCGACAAACTTCGCGCTTTCTATAACCATCCTGGATTCATTGAGGCTTCGGCCGATCGCGTACGGGAAACGTTGGCGGAATTTTGCGAAAGCGAGATGAGCAACATTCGTTTTGTAGTCTCGGCACATAGCATTCCCTCGTCAATGGCTGAAACCAGCGACTACCAGCGTCAGCTACGCGAGACTGCTCGGCTGGTAGCCGAAGCCGCCGGGTTTGTTAAATGGGACTTGGTGTTTCAGAGCCGCAGTGGGCCGCCAGCACAGCCTTGGCTCGGGCCCGACATCCTCGACCATTTGAAAGCTTTGCATTCGCAAGGCGTGAAAGGCGTACTTCTCGCCCCCCTCGGTTTTCTTTCCGATCACGTCGAGATCCTGTACGACCTGGATGTCGAGGCATCTCGGCTTGCACAGGAGCTCGGCATGAAAATGTTGCGAGCGAAGACAGTGGGCACCCACCCGGCATTTATAGGAATGGCCCGCCAGCTCATCGCTGAGCGCGTACTGAACGAACCCCAGCTCGCGATGGGCGCATACGGTCCTAGTGATGACGTCTGCCCGCCCGACTGTTGTCCGGCGCCGCAGCAAGCCGGTAGACCTCTCGTTTTGGGAGACCGAAGCGCTTCGCAACTGCCTTGACTGCTTCCATCCGGTCCAATCCTTCTTCGCGTTGAAGCTTCAATACTTCCGTCGCGGGATCGTTGGTTTTCGCCGATGCCTCCTCGGGGCGTCCTATTACCAGCGTGATCTCGCCCTTTACAGAAGGTCGGCTCTGGAATTGCTTCAGAATTTCGCCAGTCGAGCCCCGCAGAAATTCTTCATGCATTTTCGTCATCTCGCGAGCAAGTACGATGGGACGTTCGCCGTAGAGTTCCCTCATCTCAGCTAGCGTCTCAAGAATACGATGCGGGCTCTCGTAAGCTACAACAGTTGCGGTCTCATTCAGAATTGACGCTAGAACCTTCCGCCGAGCGCCGGTTTTTGAAGGAAGGAAACCGATAAACCGGAATTCGTCCGTCGCTAGTCCCGAACCAATCAGGGCCGCGAGAATTGCCGATGGCCCGGGTACCGGGACTACGTTGAAGCCGGCTTCGATTGCCGCCTTGACCACCCGGTATCCTGGGTCCGAAACTAAAGGCGTGCCTGCATCACTGATCAGCGCAACGTTTTCCCCGCGTTCGAGACTAACGACAATTTGCTGCGCCCGATCCTTTTCGTTATGTTCGTGATAACTGATCAGCGCCTTGCGTATTTCATACCGATCGAGCAGCTTTCGCGTCTGCCGCGTGTCTTCGCACGCGATTATCGATACTTCCTCGCGAAGAATGCGAACAGCGCGGAACGTGATGTCTTCCAAATTTCCGATCGGCGTCGCAATTGCGTAGAGAATGCCGGGCAAGCATTAAGCAGTGTATCGTTTCGAGCTGCTGCTGAGACCTGAGCCAATATATGGCCACACCCTCCCAGCAACAATCTATCGAAGAAGCTCGGCAATATGTACGCTGGACTCCGCATAACTCGCCTTATGCGATCGAATTGAAGCTTCAACTAGTCCCGGCTCTGATCGGTGAGATCGACGACGCCGAAACGTTGGCGATTGAGATCGGCGGAGTACTGCTGGGCTCAGTCATAGAACTGCCAACGCCCACGCTTCGCATTCAAGGGTTCGAGTTGATCGCACGAGATCCGGCGGACGGCCCGGTTTTCATGCTCGATCCTGCAGAGCAAGAACGCTTTTCAACTTTGCGACAGGGGGCAACTGAGCGGGGCGCATCTGCCGTCGGATTTTTTCGAACTCACATTCGCCCTGGCCCGCTCAGGCCGTCTTTAGCTGACAAAAGCCTGCTTCTGGGCCATTTCACTGAACCGGTTTATCTGGTGCTGCTGATTGAAGCGCGAGAGCCGCGCCTGGCCGCGTTCTTTTTGGCACTGAATGGCCAATTACCAAGCGAGCCAGCAGTCCCCGAGTTTCGGTTCGGTGAAAAAGCGTTGAGATCCGCTCGGGAAATTCAGCCAAGCCTGTTCAGTGAAACTCGCGCCTACGAACCGGTAAGGAATCAATCGCGTCCGTCCAGTGCTGTGGCGCGTAGCCGCCGTTATGCCCTTGTTGTCATTTTGTTGGTTTTAGCTTTGGCGGCTGGGGCCATTTTGTGGCCGCTCCTGAATGGGGTTTTGTCTTCCTGGGATCGCCTTGACGTCCAGATTGAAGGGAGCGCACCGATTCTGAAGGTATCTTGGAATCACTCTGCGCCCGAAATCGGGCGCGCCAACGACGGCGTGCTCGTCATCTCGGACGGAGCGAGCCATCGCACAATTCAACTCGGCCCGGATGAGCTGAAGTTCGGAATCGTTCAATACCAGCCCCGAACGCAGCTCGTGCGCGTCACTTTGACGTTAAATATGCCGGGCTCTACTTCCGTGAGTCAATCCGCCGAATGGCAGCCCAACTCGTGACGGCGGTGTGCGGACTTCGCAGTGCGCCTCGGCACACCGCGCGTCACGATTTACATTTAATGGCGAAGTAAAACGTTGAATTCACCCGCCTTGGCATCCAAAATGACCGTGCTGCCCGAGGGCACCTGGCCTTGTGCCACGAGTGCCGACACCGGTTGTATGAAGTTTCGTTGTACCGTTCTCTTCAATTCCCGAGCGCCAAATTCCACGCTCGTACCGTTCTCGAGCAGCAGATCGCGTCCGGAAGGGGTACATTGCAGCCGGAAGCCGCGGATTCCGAGCCGGGTCCGAATCAACTCAGAGAAATTAGCAAAAATTTGATCGAGGATCAGCTCACATGCAGCTCGTCCGAGTGGCTTATAGGTGATCACGGAATCGATTCGATTGACGAACTCCGGTGAAAACTTTCGCCGGACAGCGCCCATGCCGATACTTTGAACTTTTCTCGTGTCCTCAATCGAAGGTCGCGGCAGCATGGCCTCAAACCCGAAGTCGGGCGTGTTTGTTCTTTGAATTGCCTTCGCGCCCAGGTTACTCGTCAGGAAGATAAGAGTTCGTTCGAAATTGACGCTCGTATTATCGCCAAGCCGTAATGTTGCCTTATCCAGAATTCCGAGCAGCAGTCGCGTCATGGAAGGCGCCGCCTTCTCGATCTCATCGAACAGCACAAGTGAGATGTCGCTTGTTTCGCTTGTCAGGCTGTTCAGCTTGGCCTGCGTCAACATGGGTTGGGTTTCGCGATGTCCCAAATAGCCTGGAGGCGCGCCGACAAGCTTCGCCACCTCATGCTCCATCTGAAACTCACCGCAGTCGACCCTAAGTAGATGCTTGCTGTTGCCGTGCAATACTTCGGCAAGCGCTTCCACGGTGCGTGTCTTGCCTGTCCCGGTGGGTCCCAATAGCAAAATTACGCCAATGGGCCGGCCTTCCGGTGAGAGTCCCGCCTGGTGCATCTGGATAAAGGGGATGATTGTGTCAATGGCTTCACTTTGCCCGACAAGCAAATCTTTTAGCTTTGCGCTCAACCCCTCGGGTTCTTCTGCCACGCGGGGACGCTTAGCAAGGCCTGCTGAACTGTACGATTGCATCTGCTCCTCTCATTGAGTCGCGCAGGTAGCTCGTTGAGTTATTGCCTCGCTCAAGAAATCGCCAAGGCAATCACAACGGCCGCCTCTTTAAACGCTTCTGACCTGGAGTCTAACTTCTGAATCGGAAAGATTTGCTCGATCGCAGGTGCAGTTCGCGCACTGCAAGACGGTCACTCGCGATAAAAACCATTCGAATGAGGCGGTTGGAACATTTGTTCGCCTGCTGTAAATATTTCTTGAACTGCTGTGATGACCTTCTTGACGGGGGACAAAATTACATCATGGCCACCGGTGGAGCGGGCTCGTCAGGGCTGCCAGCGCTGGTCATGGGGCTTCGAATCATGATAAAAGCGAGTATTCCGAGAACCGCGAGACCGACAAAATAGGATGGATGCGCGAGCAACTGAAGGTGTTCACGAATATTAGGTGGCGTGAATTGCAAACCCGCCCAGACTAAGCCTAAGATTGCTTCTCCTGCAATCAGACCCGAAGCGGTCAGTACGCCGGCGTTCTCGACACGCGCTCTTTGCGCCTCGTTGTAGCCGCGGCGCTCTGCCCAGCGGTCGCCCATCCACCGGATCAGACCGCCGACAAAGATTGCTGCAGTGGTTTCAAACGGGAGATACATACCCACGGAAACCAGCATTGGGCTTTTCACTTGCATCATGATCAGTGCGAAGCCCATGAAGATACCAACGAGAACAAGCGCCCAGGGCATGTCGCCGCCAACGATGCCTTGAGCTAAAAGTGCCATGAGGCCGGCCTGGGGGGCCGGAAGCTGACGATCTCCGAAACCGGTTCCGCCCGCTTTGATATTGCCCTCGTGCAGAAGCACCAAGGGGAAGTACATGACCAAGCTTGCTACGAGTACTGCAATCAGCTCTGCAACCTGAATATTGCGCGGTGTCCCGCCGAGAATGTAACCGACTTTGAAGTCCTGCAACAACTCTCCTGCGACCGCCGACGAGACACACACCACGGCTGCTACGCCTAGAACAGCGGCTACACCGCCAGTCCCGGCTATGCCGAGCGCCACCATCAAAACGGCTGCAATGATCAGTGTCGAAATCGTTAGACCCGAAATCGGATTGTTCGATGAGCCAATGATGCCGACCAGGCTTCCCGAAACGGTTGCGAAAAAGAAACCCATAATCAGCATCACGACTGCTGCAACGACGCCGCCCACAACTTCGCCCGAAAGATGAACGTAAAGCCCGAGCATCACGACGAAAACCAAGCCGATCAGACCGAATACCACCTTTGAGCTCATGTACCGTTCCGTACGGCTCAATCCAGCCTTCTCTTCTGCAGTCTGGCGAATATCAGCGATCCCGCGCTTTAATCCGGAAGCAAGGCTGGTTCTCATCCGAAACAGCGTATAACCCGCGCCGACGAGCATGCCGCCGACAGCGATTGGACGAACAATGTATCGCCATACGCTGCCTGCCACATCGCTCCAAGAACCACCTGCAGCGCCCGCCGGAAGGAAGTTCTGCAACTGCGGGCCAAGGAAATAGATGAGAACCGGAACCATCAATCCCCAAGCGAGTACACTTCCCGAGAACTGCAGTGCAGCAAGACGGACGCCGATCACATAACCCACCCCCAGATACGCAGGGCTAACGCTAGGTGCAGAGAACGTCGAAATCCCGCCGGTGTTCAGAATATTGTTAGTGCCGGCTCCTCCCAACCGCACACGCGTTGAACCGAGCCGGCCGACTCGGACCGCGAATTCCGAATCCGCTGCGAAAAATCCAAAACGGCCCAACAGAAAGATTAGGCCGCCCAAACCCATGCTCCAGAACAGATATTTCGCGGCCTCAGCGCCGCGCTGTCCGGCTTTATGGATTTCCGAAGCCGCGACGGATTCAGGGAAGGGAAGCTCGGGATCCTCGACCATTACCCGCCGCACGAGAGAAATGAAAAGCACGCCGAGAACGCTGCCGACGATGATGAGCATCGTCGATTTCCAATACGCTTCGCGGAAGCCAAGCGATGCCCACGCGTGTGAAATCAGGAATGCAGGAATTGTGAAGATCGCCCCAGCCGCCACGCCTTCGCCGATCGAGCCGCTGGTCCGAGCAATATTCTCTTCGAGAAGAGAACCGCGCCACGCTCTCAGGACAGCCATGCTGATTACTGCCGCAGGGTACGTCGCGGCTATCGTAATTCCAGCCCGCAAACCGAGATATGCGTTTGCCGCTCCCAAGATGACGGTCATGCAGAGGCCTAACAAAACCGCCCGTTTTGTCAACTCGCGCATCTCGAGGTGTTCCGGGACGAAGGGTTTAAATGGCCGGGCTTGTGTGCTCATGAAACAGGTTTGGTGTTGCTATTGTACGTGTTCATGCTGGCGCGGTTGCACGGCTTGTGGGCTCGCAGTTTGAGCCGGCTCAGCGAGCGGCTCCAGTTCTCCAAGGATTGTCGGGATCAACTCCGACACAGTGGGGTGAATATGCATGGCTCGCTGAATTACTGTGTAGGGGGCTCGCGCGTACATGATGTCAAGAATTGAATGAATCACTTCATCACCTCCCGTGCCCAAAATTGCTGCTCCCAGAATTTGCCGCGTATCTGCATCAACGGTGATTTTCATGAAACCTTGTGTTTCGCCTTTTTCAACCGCCCGGCTCACCTTCGTCATCGGCCGTTTTGCGACCAGCGCATTCCTGCTGCTCTTAAGAACTTCGGCATCAGTAAGACCTGCGCGTCCCAACGGCGGATCGATGTAAACCGCATAGGCCTGAATGCGATCACTCACTCGCCGCGTGTCCTTGTCGAGGAGATTTGCCGCAATAATTTCGAAATCATTGTATGAAGTGTGGGTGAACGCTCCTTTGCCATTGCAATCGCCAAGAGCCCAAATACCCGGCACATTCGTCCGCAGTTGATCGTCAACCAGAATGTAGCCATGTTGGTCAAAGGTTATGCCTGCCTTGTCAAGATCTAAATCATCCGTGTTCGGGCGCCTGCCAGCGGCAATCAGGAGATGGGAGCCGCCAATCTCCGGCTCGCCGCTTTGGCAGTCTACTCCGGCAGCGATTCCGTCGCCGCGGTTTGAAACTCCAATGCACTTCGAATTCAAGCGAACCTCGATGCCTTCACCTTCCAAAATCTTCTTGATCGCTTCAGAAACATCCGCGTCTTCGCGCTGAATCAATCGCGGGCCCATTTCAATGATGGTGACTTCGCTGCCGAAGCGCCGGAACATCTGACCGAACTCGAGACCGATATAACTTCCGCCGATAATCACCAGATGCCGCGGCAAGAAATCGACATTCATCATCGAGCTGTTCGTTAGGAAGGGAACCTCTTCCAAACCTTGGATTTTCGGGGTGGATGCTCGTCCACCGACATTGATAAAGATGCGCTCGGAGCTGAGGTGATCGTTCCCGACGCTCACTTCACGCGGAGACTCGAAGCGCGCGTGACCCTCGAAAACCGTGCAATTCTCCATAGTCTTTAGCCATTTCTCAAGTCCGCTGCGCGATTCTCCTGAAACGATATCCTTCCGCGCTTTCACGCGCTTCATATCTGCCGCTACACCGCTATGAGCGGTGAATCCAAAGTCAGCACCTCTCCGTGCGAGATGGATCGCGTATGCGCTCGCAACCATTGTCTTCGTCGGTATGCATCCCGTGTTGACGCATGTGCCTCCGAACAGCTTTCGCTCGATTACCGCGACTCTCATTCCGGCGCTCGTCAGGCGCTGCGCCAGTGATGGACCCGCCTGACCCGTGCCAATGATGATTGCATCGAATGACGTTGGCATAGTCATTATTCTCGCGTTCGAGCCGTTGTGCAGTTTACATTAGAACTTGCGCCTCGTCACGTTTGAAACGGAAGGTAAGGCTCGTCCCGGCATTGTTTCCGGGACCGAGACCATCATTGATTTATCAACGCTCGGGTTCAGCTCTCTGCTTGCGTTGATTGAGTCCGGCGCCGATGGGCTCGCGAAAGCAGAGCAGTTGACCCGCGAGCCCCGGTCTGCCAGCATGTACCCGTTACAACAGGTACGATTGCTCGCGCCCATTCCAAAGCCTCGCAAATTAATCTGCGTGGGTTTAAATTATCGCGATCACGCTGCGGAAACGGGCGCGCAGATTCCGAAAGTGCCGACCATCTTTAATAAATTTGCAACCTCTGTAATTGGTCCGGAGGCAAACATTGTGCTTCCCAAGGTTTCTCATTTGATTGATTATGAGGCGGAATTCGCTTTCGTTATCGCGCCTGGCGGACGTAATGTTCCGGCGGACAACTGGCGCGAGCACGTTTTTGGTTACACCCTAGTGAACGATGTCACTGCGCGTGATTATCAACGCGCCACTTCACAGTGGTTGATGGGAAAAACTTTCGATACGTTCGCGCCAATGGGTCCATGGATCGTCACTGCCGACGAGATATCCGATCCGCACGAGCTTGATATCCAGCTCCAAGTCAATGGAGAGCTTTTGCAAGACTCAAATACCTGCGAGCTAATCTTCAAGATCCCCGATCTGATTGCATTCCTTTCAAGCGTATTCACTCTCGAACCTGGCGATATCGTCTCCACAGGGACGCCGGCTGGAGTCGGGTTTGTCCGCAAGCCGCCCCGCTTCCTTCATCCTGAAGACGAAGTCGCTGTCAAAATCCCTGCTATCGGCGAATTGCGCAACCGCGTGGTTGCTGAGACCTAGGTACCTCCTGCAGTCGTCACAAGCTTGCTTGAATTTAGGTATGTCCTCCTTCACCCTCGGACAACTTGCCGAACGCCTCGCTTGCGAGCTTGTGGGCGACCCTGCGACCCAGATTACCGGTGTGTCCACGATTGAAAAAGCTGGGCCGGGAGAAATTACCTTTCTCGCAAATATGAAATACGCCCCCAAGGTCGCATCTTCCCGGGCATCTGCAATCATCGCCGCCGAACCTCTCAAAGGTACGCCAGCCGCGACGCTTGTCTCTTCGAATCCGTATTACGATTTCGCCCGCGCCCTCGCTCTCTATTACGAGCCGCCCAAGCCTTCGTCCGGTATTCACGCAACTGCGTCGATCGCATCGACGGCACAAATTGGGCCGAATCCGTCCATCGGGCCCTACGTCGTGGTGGGCGAGAACACTACCGTCGGTGCAAAGGCCGTCCTTCACGCCCACGCTGTTATCTATGAAGGCTGCAGAATCGGAGATGATTTCACTGCTCATTCCCACGTCTCCGTTCGTGAGTTTACGCGGATCGGAAATCGGGTGACGCTTCACAACGGTGTCGTGGTAGGCGGAGACGGGTTTGGATTCGCCAAGACGGGCGACGGCCGGCAATACAAAATTGTCCAGACGGGAATCACCGTCATCGAAGACGATGTTGAGATACAGACGCTCACCTCGGTTGACCGGGCGACTATCGGCGAGACTCGCGTGCGTCGAGGCGCCAAGATCGACAGTCTAGTGCAAATCGGCCACGCCTGCGTTGTTGGCGAGGATAACATCATTTGCGGGCAGACTGGCCTGGCAGGCAGCACCATTCTTGAGGAGAATGTAATTATGGCCGGACAGACCGGCTCGGCCGGACACCTCACCATCCATAAGGGCGCCGTTGTATGGGCTCAATCCGGCGTGGGGCACGATGTGCCCGCTGGAGCCATCGTCAGTGGCTCGCCCGCATTCGACTCCCGCGAATGGCTTCGTGCTTCGGCGGCTTACACGCGTCTACCCGAATTGGTGAGAACCATCCGGGCGCTTGAGCGCCGCGTTGCCGAATTGGAGGCGCGCTTGCCCGAAGCACGTCACGATTAGCTCCTCGCTAGTAAGTTTGACAGTACCATAGGTACTGAAACCGCCATAGCATCTCTCTGAGGGCAAAGTAGCACGTGTGAGCGGATTCTAAATGGCTGCGTTCGATTTTGCTCCTGGCGAGTCTGAGATCAGTGAAACAGCTCACGAATCGGCCATTGCTGTTGCAGCATCGAGCCCTGCGCCGGCCCAGTTATCTGCAGAATTGACAGCGACTTCATGGCGGATTTGGCTGCTAGTCCCTCTGATGTTCGTCATGGCGGCAACCGGTACGTTTTCAGGATTTTATCTACATGGTAGTGCGTCCGCGCGATTGAATCGTGACAATGTGCTCGCCAGCGCGGCGGCTCTGCCCCGTTTGTCGATGCGGGTTGAAACTAGAGCTGACCGGCTACTCGTGAGTTGGGACCCTCAGCCCTTGTCGCGTACTGCCAAGTACGGAATTTTGTCAATTCACGACGGCTCTCAACAACATGAAATCGACTTAGCGGCCGCAGAGTTGTCAAATGGTTCGATTCTATATAAGCCTGCGTCAAACGATTTGACATTTCGGCTCGAGGTTCATGGGCCAGGAATGCCGCTGATCACGGGCATCGTGCGTACGTTCGATGGCTCGGCCCCGGTTCCCACCATTGTGGAAGCCAAAAGCACGCCAAACAGAACAGCGGAAACACGAAGCCCCTCAGCGCTGAGCCAGCCACAGCATGAGCTTGCTCGTTCCACCCGATCAAGAACGCCCAGCCTCAGTACGAATCGGATGAAACCAATCGCTATGACCCGTACCGCGGTGTTGCCGGAGATCCCCCTTGAGGCTGTTCAGGCGGCAGGGTCTTTGCCATCGAGCTTCGCGCCGCCGCAAGCGCCTGATTTCGCTTCCAAGCAGATTTCCCCGCCGGCTTCAAAGCTCGCGCATCCGCAGCAAACGCCGTCGATTAATAAGGCCCCCGCTCCGCAAACCTCCGCATTATCTCCTGTGTTTAGAAACGCAGATGTGAAGACGTCGTCCATATACCGCCCTCCTAAACCAGTCAGGCAAGTGATGCCGAATATTCGAAGCTTCGCATCGTCAGCGGTTACTGAACCGACACAGATTGACGTAGAAATCAAGATCGACGAGAAGGGTAGGGTCGTGAGCGCACACGTTCCCAAGACTCGGATGAACCCGGGCGGGCCTCTTCTCATGCAGCAGGTAATTGCGGCCGCCAGGCAGTGGGGTTTTGAGCCTGCGAAACTCCACGGGGAGCCTGTCCCGAGTGACTACGTAATTCGTTTTTCTTTCCACCCCGGGCCATAATCGAGGGCGGATAATTGGACCACTCCGCGCACGATTCCCGGCAAATGACCCGAATAGCTCTTTAGCCGTTTCGGTATACTCACGACTCAGGAGGCATTGATCATGCGAAACTTTATGCGCGGAATCGCGCTTCTTTCGCTCGCAGTTCCACTCTTTGCGGTGGATCCTTTCGTTGGGACTTGGAAGCTCGATCCAAAAGACACGAAATATACAGAAGGTACTCCTCCAAAGGATGTCACGCTGGTCATCGAAGCAGAAGGGGCGAATCTGCGCATAAGGGCCACCGGGACTTACGCCGACGGTTCGCCACTTTCAGTCAAATACACTGTTCCGGCGCGGGGAGGCGCAGCAAACGTAGAGGAAGGGCAGTTTGATGCGATGACGGCAAAACGGGTAAGCGATAGAGAGCGCATCAACACGTATACGAAGGGCGGCAAGCAGGTCATGACACGCCGTTTCGTTGTCTCCAAAGATGGAAAGGAACTAACAGAAACTCTCAAGGGTACCGATGCTCAAGGTAACCCGGTTTCGGGCGTAGATCGTTTCGATCGGCAATAGACGAAAAAGAAAGGCCGGCAGCCTTGAGAGCTTGAGGCCGCCGGCCGCACGAGCATAGCCGAAATAAACCGGCGCGCTCGGTCTCCTCCAACCGAAGAACGCCTAGCGTGTGCGAGTGCTCGGAGGAGGGAAGGAAAAGCTCACCCCAAACCTACTCGGGCACGCTTTGGCTCACGAATCGCCTCTACTTGGTAACGCCAGAAACGAGGAACAGTTGGGTCAGGTAAAATTACTAGGTCTTGGCGTCTATCTGATGAGCAACAACCCTGCCCTTGTAGACGTCTCATAGACCTAAGTTGCGATTTTAGTTAAGCTTGCGTAAGAAATGGCCGTTGATAGCGATCCAACGCGGAAGGTCGGCGTCTTGGGGGACGACAAGCCCGCGCTTGACGCCGCAATGCCCGCGCTGTATCACGAACTGCGTCGCATTGCCAAGGATTACCTCTCACATGAACGGCCCGGCCATACGCTGCAACCGACCGCATTAGTTCACGAAGCTTATCTTCGCCTGGTTCAACAACATAAAATCGATTGGTCGAGCCGGGCGCAAGTCCTCGGCGTAGCCGCGCGGATGATGCGGCGTATCTTGGTGAACTACGCCGTTGCACGGTCGGCACAGAAGCGCGATGCCGCTCTGCGAGTCACTGCGGGAGAGGCGGATCTCGCAGATATGCGAGATCTCGAGCTGGAAGATTTGGATTCAGCCCTGAATCGCCTCGAGGAAATCGATCCCCGGCAGGCTTCCATCGTTGAGCTTCGGTTTTTCAGCGGTCTCACAATCGAGGAGACGGCGTCTGTGGTGAACGTCTCGCCGGAAACTGTCAAGCGCGAATGGAGAACCGCGCGCCTATGGCTTGCGCGAGAGCTAGATCGTCCGAAGGCCAATCCGCCCCAACCCGCATGACTCAAAGCGAACTAGGGATAACTACCGCGCATTGGCAAGAGGTCAAGTCCATTCTTGACCGCGTGCTCGACGCGAATCCCGATGATCGCGAAAAGGTTTTGACTGAACTCTGCCGCGGAGATACAGTTCTTCGTGATGAAGTAAAAGAATTCCTTAACTTAACTGACCGCGCCGAAAAGCTGCTACCGGAAAACGGCGTTGAAGCTGCCATGCTGCCGAATGGAGGGAAGCAACCGGACTCGCCCAGGCGCGCAGGTCCCTACCGGATTCTTCGCGAGATTGGGCGCGGCGGCATGGGCGTTGTCTATCTCGCTGGGCGCGACGATGGAGAGTACGAACGTCTGGTGGCCCTCAAACTTATAGGCGACGGCGTCCACCGGGCGAAATTTGCGAAGCTCTTCTGGCGTGAGCGCCAAATCCTCGCGCGACTCGATCATCCGAATATTGCGAGACTCCTGGACGGCGGGACCACTGAAACGGGCCAGCCATATTACGCAATGGAGTTTGTCGAAGGCGAGCCGCTCGACAAGTACTGTCAGCGCCGCTCCTTAACACTTCGCGAAAAGCTGGAATTGTTCATTTCGGTTTGTTCCGCTGTAAGCTACGCCCATGCCAGTCTGATCATTCATCGCGATCTGAAGCCCAAGAATGTCCTCGTGACGGAGGAAGGCGTTCCGAAGCTGCTGGATTTTGGTGTTGCGAGAATCCTGGGTGATAATCCCCAACCCGAAAAAACGACCACTTCTGTGCCGCTCACGCCGCTCTACGCAAGCCCTGAGCAGATCCGGGGCGAGCCTCTCACGGTAGCGACCGACATCTACTCGCTGGGCGTGCTGCTGTACGAGCTGTTGAGCGGCCAACTGCCTTACGATAAATGCGAAAGCACAGCCGCGGCGTTTCGAGCCATTCTCGAAGAAGCTCCGATCCCACTCCGGGAGCGGGCCCCGGATGTGCCGTCCGATCTCGAAAACGTTCTGATGATGGCGCTTCGCAAAGAGCCCGAGCGCAGATATGCCACAGTGGAAGCATTTTGCAAGGATCTTCGAGATTTTCTCGACGGCTTTCCCGTGCAGGCAGCACCAGATACGTTTGTTTACCGATTCAGTAAATTCGCAAAGCGCCATAGTTGGGCGCTCTTGGCGGCAAGCCTCGCGCTCGTGGGCATCACCATTTCGGGCGTGATTGTCTTGCGGGAAAAACAACAAGCCTGGAATGAAAAGCAACAGGCGGAGATGCGGTTCCAGCAAGTCGAGAAATTAGCCCATTCGGTCGTCTTTGAGCTCCATGACGCTATTGAAGATCTGCCGGGTTCCAGCCGCGCGCGCGAGCTGCTGATTGCGCGCGGTCTCGAATACCTCAACGCATTAACGACGAATCGCGGGCGCGATCCTGGGCTGAGCTTTGAGCTAGCGCAGGCGTATATGAAAATCGGCGCGGCTCAGGGTGATTTGGAGCAGGCTAACGTCGGGGATCGTGAGGGAGCGCTCACCAGTTATAACAAAGCGCGTGCCCTTCTCGTGGATCTGCACAAGCAAAATCCTCGAAATCGCGAGATTGAGCGAACGCTTGCGCTTGTGGACAACGACATCGCCGTGCTTGCCCCCCGAGCGCGCGTCGATGGCGAACTTGAAATCCGAAAAGAAGCGGTTTCGCTGTTCGAAGATATCGCCCGCAGCAGTTCTGGTATTCAAGGATTGAAGGATCTTGCGCTAGCTCATTTTTATTTGGCCTTCGCCGAAACTGAGCAGCAGAAATTCAAAGAAGCGCTCCCAATCTGGAATCAGGCTCTCGCGGAGTATGCCAAGATCCAGCAGCTCGACAATAATTCATTCCAGGCTCAGCGAAATGTTGCACTTATTGAAAAGCGCATCGCCGGCGTGTACTACGCTCTGGGCGAGTTTGATAAGTCGCTTGCTCATGGCCGCAGGGCAGCCGAGATCGATGAAGCCCGAGTGACTGCTGACCCGCAAAGCCCTACTGCCCGAATGGATCTGTCGTTCGATCTTGTTGAATTGGGCTGGTCTCTGCACGAGTTACGGCATGAGAAGCAAGCTGTTGATAATCTCAACCGCGCAATTCTACTACGGCGGGAGGTCGCAGCGCAGGATCCGGATGATTTCCGGGCTCAATCCGAGCTGGAGACGGTGCTCCGCATTGCTGGAGTCATAAGATTTCAAGCAGGATCTCTGTCTGAGGCGCTCACACTGACCCGCGAGGCCTCAACGATTGGCGCTTCGCTGCATGCGCGTGATCCCCGAAATACGGACGAAACTGTGAATTTCGCTCTCGATTCCTTTGAGCTTGGCAACGTATACCGAGCGATTGCAGCGAAACACAAGATATCAGATCACAGAAACTGGCAAGCTGCGCTGAATAACTTTCAACAATCGCAGACTTTGGTAACGAGCATTCCGGCGACGGCATTCGATGACCCAAATGACCGCGAGAATCTGACTAAATTGCCGGAAAAGATTGCAGATTGCTTGCAGCACATCGGCGGCTGAGAGACCTTCTCGGCAATCTGGGATCGAGGCAACTAGCCGGTCGGGCAGTATGGATTTTTCACCGTGACCGTGACGCTTCGCGAACTGCGCCCAAATTGGTTCGTGGCGATGAGCAGATATGTCGTAGTGTGAGTGGGCTTTACGACAGCCGAATCTCCACGTACTGCGCCGAGCGTTGGATCGATTATGTTGTACTCAGAATCTTTGACAGCCCAGCATAGTTGAACGCTCGTTCCCGCAGATATTGAACTGGGCTTCGCGGTAAAACTTTGGATCACGGGCGGTGGGCCGGTGGGCACAGTTGCCGGCGTGTAAATCGTGTCCATTTTCACTACTTCGAAGTCCGCCGCGGTCAGGTTCTTCAATGCTGAAAGGTCATCGTTGTTCCATCGATTGTCCGGGGCGCCACTCAGGAAAATCCCGCTGCCGTTGTCGGCGAGAAACATCCCATACTTCTTTAGCGCTGTCAGGATCACTTGATTCGTTTGTGAAAAGCCCGAAACGTCGACCGATGCCTTTAAGCGCAGGCGCATTCCCATGGGCGGGGCGTCAGGATTTGTTTCGCTCGAAGCCCAATGTGTGGCCGGTAAAACAAAAGCTTCTCGTGTCGTAGGTAATGTGTATCGAAATGCATGTTTCACTGCGCCGGAGGAGACTTCGTCGTATCGAACGAGTCCAGGGAAGATGGGAAGACCGGCGGCATCAGCCGATGTCCACGTGTATGGCCGCTGATCGTTTCCGAGCAGATCCCAGAGTGCCGCCGACGCCGCATTCCACGTTCCATCGGAGTTTAGCTGCGCATCATAAAGCTCGTAAAGCCAGCAATCTTTCTTCTCAAGCACCAGCACGTGGCGGTCTCCGTTCCCTGGGTTCGGATAGCCTTCAATCAGCGCATTGCGCGGCACACTCGCAGGCCCAGGATCACTTTCATCCGCGTAAGCGCCGAGGTGTATGTTGACGCGAGGCTGAGTATCAGCTTCCACCTGATAAGGAATGCCAATCGTCGAACCCGCGTACTCTCCAGAGCCGAAATCCGGGTGGAGGGTTGTGGTTGGGCCGATGAATTGGATGATGTTGCCCGAGTTCGGATCTACGGCGGCCTTCGATATTTCCAAATTCCAAAGACTGCTCGAATTAAACGGAACGAAGCCATTCAGGCTAGCTCCCGGTCCGGTGCTCATGACCGCGCATCCGGCGCTCTGAGCTCTAATTGCAATGGGCAAAGCAAGACAGCTCGCCAAAGCAAAGATAAGGCGGAAATTGCTTGTCACAAAACTCTGTGTCACGCTCAACGTCTCCTTCCTGCTGCGTCTTAATTAGGTCATTACTAAACTCTGGATCAACTTTCCACCGTTCTCGCGCCGTCATCCCAGTAGACGGGCTGTTTTCGAAAATACGACTCATTCGCCATATGGCAGGCGATTGCGGCGTGATTTCCGAAGACTGCGTCTTCAATCACCGGCTTTCGCGTCTTCACTGCCTGGAAGAAATTCCAAAGGTGCGGTTTGACATCGTCCCAACTGTTGCCGCGGTAGGTCGTCCGCTCATTGAGCGGCTCGTGACCCGGCTTGGGATCGTGCTCCGCGTGCCACTGCTGCTCATATTCAGCCCGCATTTTCGCTGGAAAACTGCTTGCGTAGTAGCTCGGCTCGGTATCAACCCCAGTTTGTGGGAAATAGTGCAACTCCTGCTCGCTCGCTTCGAGAATGCCCTGGGGACCCATAAACCGGGCCACTTCGGGTGTCTCCGCGCCTAGGCTGAGCCGCACATACACGGGCACGCCGTGATAATCAAACAGAACAGATTGTAAGTCCGGCATGTTGCGCCCGTCTTTCCATCGGAAGATGCCGCCTAAGGCCGAAGCGGATCGCGGCGGTTCATTCCATCCGAGGGTGCACAGCATTCCGCTGAGCAGGTGGACCATGAGATCGCCTGCCACTCCGGTACCATACTCTTTCCAGCACCTCCAGCGCGCAAAACGATATTTGTCGAACGGAATTTTCGGCGCGTCGTTCAGCCAAGTGTCCCAATCCAGCGTCTCGGGTGACAAATCGAAGGGCGGCGGATACTCCCACGCGCCGGTTGGATCGTTGCGCCCCAAGGTTAGCTCTACCATTTCTATTTCGCCGATCGCGCCGCCGTGATATAGTTCTCGCGCTTTGGCGCATAAAACGGAGCTGACGCGTTGCGAGCCAATCTGGACAATCCGCTCATTCTTGTGCGCTGCTTCGACCATTTCGAAGCCTTGCGCAATCGTATGCGACATCGGCTTTTCGCAATAAATGGCCTTGCCCGCGTGGCACGTATCGACGACTATCCGCTGGTGCCAATGATCCGGTACGGCGGCGACAATGCAATCGATATCCTTCCGATCCAGCAATTCGTGATATTGCCGCGTAACCGGCAGGTTTGAATTTCCTGTGATCTCTTTGGCTAAGGTGTGGCGCCCGTCATATAGATCCGCTGCCGCAACACACTCAATCCCGGGAAGCGTAATCGCGTTCGCGAGCAAGCCCGATCCCTGCATGCCAACGCCAATCATGCCGAACCGCACGCGGTCGCTTGGCGGGACTGTTTTCGCATTCACGGCCAGAAGCGGCTGCTCGAGCAGAATAGCGTTCGGGCCGAAAAAACTGCCCGCCATGGCTGCGGTGCTCGTCAGAAATTGCCGCCGAGGAATCTCGTTCTTTCTTGCCATATTTCATTTTCCTCACACTTACACTGGAGAGAGCCGTGCGGAAGATTTTCGTTCAGAGTTTCGGATGCCGCGCGTCGCAGGCCGATGGAGCTGCGATTCAAGCTTCACTCGAGGAGCGCGGTTTCGTAACCGCGAAAAAGCCGTCAGAAGCGGATCTCGTGGTTCTGAACACTTGTACCGTGACGCACGCTGCCGATCTCGATGCCAGGAGGGCGATTCGGAGCCTCCATCGGGAACAACCGCAGACTCAGATTCTTGTGACTGGATGTTATGCACAGCGCGCCCCGGATGAACTCGCAAATCTCGAGGGCGTCCGGTGGGTGGTCGGCAATTCGCACAAAACGCAGATCCCGGATTTAATTCCCGCGCGTCACGAAGATTATCACGGGCAAATATTCGTCACCGATGTGGCGGGGCAAAGGCAATTTCTCGCTACCCGCGTGAAAGATGCCTATGAAGACCGCACGCGGCCCAATCTAAAAGTCCAGGATGGCTGCAGTAACCGATGTTCGTTTTGCATTATTCCTTCGGTTCGCGGGCGGAGCCGCAGCGCAACGCCCGAAAGCGTGATCGAGCAAGTGCGAGATTTGGGTCAACGTTACACGGAAATCGTTCTGAGCGGGATCAATCTCGGTCGCTGGGGACGGGATTTGCAGGAATCGCTGCGGTTCGTTGACTTGCTCAATACGATTCTGCGCGAGACGAATGCCCAGCGTTTGCGGATCAGCTCGGTCGAGCCGATGGACTGGAGCGACGCTTTGCTGGATTTGGTGGCTCGTGAGCCACGGATCGCCAAGCACGTGCACATGCCACTCCAATCCGGATGCGATGCCGTACTGAAACGAATGTTCCGCAAATATCGCACGCGGCATTACGCGAACCGGCTCGACACTGCGCATCGTTTGATGCCTGACGCAGCAATTGGGGCGGATGTTATGACGGGTTTCCCCGGCGAAACGGAAGCGGAGTTTAAGGAATGCCTGCATTTCATCGAGCAGCACCCGTTCACGTACTTGCACGTCTTTACTTACTCGGAGCGGCCCGGGACGCTAGCTGCTGAACGAGGAGTCCCGGTACCGGTGGAAGTGCGTCGCGAGCGGACTCGCGTTTTACGAGCACTTTCGGATCGCAAGAATTTGGAATTTCGCCGCCGCTTCATCGGTAAGACGCTTTCGGCAGTAACGCTCGATCAAAACGGGATTGCACTGACAACTAATTTCCTGAAAATCCACATGGGACAGCCTCGCGAACCTAACCGTATTGTGGAGCTCGAGATCGGCAGTGTCGGCGAAATCGGTTTGCGTGAACGCGCATTGCTGCCGGTTATTTAGCCGCTACCGTTTGTAGCCGAATTTCTGCAGTAATTCGATGCGCGCTTTTACGTGCGGCTCCGTTTCGATGCCTTTCGGTGAAGTTCCGTCGATCACGCCAAGAATTCCGCGGCCCTGCTCGGTTTCGGCGACAACGACCTCCACTGGATTCGCGGTTGCACAATAAATATTCACGACCTCCGGTACCGCCTGGATGCGCCCGAGCACATTAATCGGAAAACCATTGCGGAGTGCGATGACAAAGGCATGACCCGCGCCAACGGCCGTAGCATTCTGAATGGCATTTTGTTTCAGCTCTTCGTTATTACCATCGAATCGCGTGAGACAATCGCCCGAGGCCTCGTTGAATGCGATGCCGAACTGAATATGTGAAGACGTATTCACGATTGCCTCGTAGATGTCCTCGACCGTCTTAATGAAGTGGCTTTGGCCTAGGATGATGTTCCCGTTTTCAGGAATGGTCAGACGGACTGCCTTGATCTCCATTTGATCAATATAGTCAGGTTCCTATAATTTCGATAGTGCACAAGCAAGTTACCGATGCAGAGTTGCTCGAGCACATACGCAAGCTACCCCACGGCCGCGCCACTTACAAGCAATTAGTTCGCGAACTGCGACTTGAAGGCGAAGCACGCAATTCATTAGAAGAGGCGCTTGACCGCTTATGTGATCAGGGCGCTGTGGTTGAGCTACGCTCCGGGCATTATGTAGCAGTCGGCAGCAACGTCGAATACGCGACCGGACGGATATCGGTGCATCGGGATGGCTTTGGGTTTCTTATACCCGAGCACGCGAGCGAACAAATTCAGGGCGATATATTCCTGCCGCCCCGGGAAACCGCGAAAGGAATGAACGGGGATGCCGCGCTGGTGCGAATCACACGAATTGGGGACGGCAACCGCGCGGAAGGCGAGATCATCCGCATTCTCCGGCGCGCGCACATTACGGTAGTCGGAGAGTTTCGCATTCGCAAACGAGGCAATTTTGTCGTGCCCTCGGACGAGCGGATCCGGGAATGGATCCAGATACCGGACGGTCTGGAGTTGCCTCGAGCGGGGTCGTCGCTCCACCGAGTGGGTGCGAAACAGTTGCAGGTTTCTTCAGTTGACGACTTAGACGGCATGATCGTCAACCTCGAGATACTGGAATTTCCGGAGGATGGAGAACAAGCTGTTGGGCGGGTAATTGAAATTCTTGGGCATCCCGATGATTTCGGAGTGGACGTCGAAATCATCATCCGTAAACACCATTTACCGCATGAATTTCCGCCTGAAGTGATTGAGCAGGCGCGGCATGTTCGCCACTCGATTGCTTCCTCGGAGCTTGAGCGACGCCGCGATTTCCGCCATCTCGACATCGTTACCATTGACGGCGAAACGGCTCGCGACTTTGACGATGCGGTCTGGGCGGGTAGGCTGTCCAACGGACATTTTGCGTTGCAGGTCCACATTGCGGATGTGAGTCATTACGTATTGCCCGGAACGCCGATCGATCGCGAAGCATTGCTCCGCGGCACGAGCGTGTATTTTCCGGATCGCGCTGTTCCGATGCTGCCGGTCGAGCTCTCGACCGATATCTGCTCATTGTGTCCTCATGAGGACCGTCTCGTGCTCTCCGCACTGCTCGAAATTGATGGGCAAGGCGATATCGTTTCGCAAGAGTTTGTGCGTGGCGTGATTCGCAGCCACGACCGCATGACTTACACAAACATCTTCCGAGTGCTCGAAGGCGACGCGGCGATGCGCGAGCGGTACCACAAGCTCGCGGATCGATTCGAGCTAATGCGAGAGCTGGCGCTGATTTTGAATCGCAAGCGAACAAGACGCGGATCGATTGATTTCGATATGCCGGAAACCAATATCGAGCTCGACATGTCGGGCCAGATGATCGGCGTGACCCGGGCAGAGAGGAATATTGCGCATCGCATTATCGAAGAGTTCATGCTGGCGGCCAATGAAGCTGTAGCCGGGCATCTGGAGACCGCCGGGTTGCCGGCCTTGTACCGCATTCACGAAAAGCCGGAAGCAAGCCGCGTCATCGAATTCGAGGAAATCGCCGCGCATTTTGGATACTCGCTCGGCGTCGGCGCAATCCCCGTGAAGCGTTTCTCTGTCGGCGACCGAAAACGCGACGGACGAAAGGCTCGCAAAGAAATCACTATTGCGCGCGACGACCTCAAGATCTCATCCCGCAACTACCAGCGCCTGATTGCGAAGATTGCCGGAAAACCCGAAGAGCGAATCTTGAGCTATCTCATGTTGCGCTCCTTGAAACAGGCCCGTTATAGCAATGTCAATGAGGGTCACTTTGCTCTGGCCGCGGCCGCGTACACTCATTTCACTTCACCGATCCGCCGCTATCCAGATCTTGTCGTTCACCGGATACTGGCTCACTGGATCGATACTGCGCAGCCGCTGCTCGAGGATCGAATCCTCAATGAGCTGGGCAACGATACTTCGTTCACGGAGCGTCGGGCCGCTGAAGCAGAGCGCGAGCTCATCGAATGGAAAAAAGTCAAGTTCATGGAAGATCGGGTAGGCGATGATTTCGACGCGTTGATTGTAAGCACGACAAAGTTCGGGTTTTTCGTGGAGCTGATCGAGCTTTTTGTCGAGGGTCTTGTGCCCATGGAGACGTTATCCGGTGACCGCTTTCGTTATCACGAGAACGGCCGCAAGATCATTGGAGAACGGAGCCGGAAAACATACTCTATTGGCGACCGGGTGCGTGTTCGGCTGGACCGGGCCGACACAGTGGAGCGCAAACTGCAGTTTGCGGTACTTGAAGAAAAGTCCGCCAAACGGAAACACCGAACGTGAGCTTTATTCAAGTACTCTTACGAATTCCGCGATGATCTGGTATTTTCCTTCTTCTTCGTCCAGATCCCAGGAGGGGTACGCGGGATTCAGACTCTCCAGCCGAATGCGCGTCTGAGCAAAACCCTCTTCCGTAACCGTCTTTTCGCTTTTGTAGCGTTTGACCGTGTACTGATTATCATCCGCGAGTTCGGAGTTGCGCACCAGCACAAGCCGCCCATTGCGAGACCCCACGACATTGCGTCGAAACACACACAAACTGCCATCGGGAATTCGCGGCTCCATTGACTTTCCCCGGATCTGTGCGACGAACATATTCTCGTCAAGCTTTAGATCGGGCGGCGTTTCGATCCATTCGTGTGCCCGAATATCTTCGGGATTCGTAAGAAATGGCCCGGCGGCGACCGCCAGTGAATAGCGCGGCAGGTGGGTTCGAAACGATAATACCTTCGCGCCAACATGTTCGCGATACAACTCACTTAGAGTCTTATCAAAATTTCTAACCGTGATTGCCTCGCGATCTGTGATGCGAATGGATTGCGCCGCAACGTCTTCAAGATGCTCGAGTACGGCCGACCCGCCACGTTCCCGGGCTTGCGATGCCAGGTCATCCTGCAATTCAGAGAGCACCTCGGCATCCTCAGGGCTGGCGAAAGACTCCCAATCGCGCCGTAACCGGATATGCAGGGTATCAGCCGCGGGATCGAGCAGCAGTACACCGATCGTTTCGACACCGCGCCCGGGCAATTCTGCTTGCAAGAGCGAATACTCGCCCGGCTTGGGCGCGAAATCGTCGAACCGGATGACGCGTGCGGGCGTGCTCATGGCTCTGCTTCAGAGTACCGTTTTTCGCAGGTTCGGAAAATAACCCAGGTAGGCTGCCCGGCTACGGTGTAGCCGCGTAATATCCCTTACGGGCCCGCACACGGACATTGGCCAGATCCACAACAACCTTCACATTCCGGTAGTTTTTTGACGTGTCGTTATCGGATACGTAGCGGATGATGTACTGAGTCGTGACCTCGCCGACGATATCGGCGACCGCGCGATACATCTTGTTATCAACCGCCGATTTGTAAGCGCCTATCCCCACCGTCAGCGCATAATTGCCGTCATCAGAAGGCTTAGAGAGATATCCATCGGTATCCTTGTAAACATCTCCAAGCGGATAAACAACGCGGCCGCCTGTTTCGACAGCTAACCGGACCAGGTTGTCATCACTTGAATTCGTAAAGCCGAAAGCTTGAGTGCTAATGCAATAGATCGTGACCAGATTGCGCTGCGCGAGCTCGATGACTTGGTTCAGCGAGTACTTGCTCGCGTTGTCGTGGCCGTCGCCCACAATCACAATCACTCGACGCGGGTCGATCGGCTCACCCCGGATAGGTTTGCGTTTAGTGCAGGCCAGGTAAATCGCGTCGAACAGAGCCGATCCGCCGCCCGGCTTCAATTTTCGTACTTTTTCAACCAGTGGCTCGGGGTCGCTCGTCGTGTCTACGGCAATTTCGGCGTCTTGCGAATAGGTGATCAGATAGCCGGAAAATTTCGGATCGCCTGTGAGCAGGTTCTGAACTAGTTCTTCCGTGGCGTTTTGGAAATTCTTCCAATGAATACGGCTCTCTGTGCTGAGATCAAGCAGGAATCCAATTACGACTGGCTGACTTCGCTCACGCGTGAAGAAGCGAATGGTTTGCGGTTTGTTCTCTTCGAAAACGTGGAAGTCTTTTCTATCGAGATCGGAGACGAAGCGGCCTTTTTCGTCGGTGACCGTTACGGGCACGATAACCTCATTCACGTTGACGCGAATCGGGGGTTTCGTGCTGCCCTTTTCATCGCGGGGAGGATCAGCCGGAGGTAGGGTAAGGGTAGTTTGGCTGCTGCCTTCGGGTTTGTTCTGGGCGGCGAGGCCGCTGGGCAGGAGTAAACTCGCGCCGAGCACGGCCAGCACGACCATCGGCTTACAAAACTGCATGTAGGGGTGCCTGTTCTGAATTATAACGAGGATTGTAGCCTGCGCTCTTGTCTCACCTCTGAATACGGCCAGCGCCACCGCCAGCCAGTAAAGCTTTGATTTCCTCTACGCTAGTTCGATTAAAATCGCCTGGGACGGAATGCTTGAGGCACGAGGCAGCGACCGCGAACTCGAGCGCATCTTGCGGAGCATCACGGCGCTGAAGTCCATAAATCAGCCCCGCCGCAAAGCTGTCACCCGCTCCCAGCCGGTCTACGATATGCGTGATCTCGTATTTCCGGCTGAGCAGCACTTGGTCGCGAGTGTGCAGGCAGGCTGACCAGCGATTATGAGACGCGCTTCTCGATTCGCGCAGTGTAATTGCAAGCATTTTGAGATTTGGAAACGTCGCAAGCACGCGATCGCCTAATTCGGCAAATTTCTCTCGCTCGAGACTCCGTGATTCGACGTCGATGTCGACGTGAATGTTAAGTGCTTTCTGGCAGTCTTCCTCATTAGCAATGCAGATATCAGCCAACTTGACCAGCTCAGGCATAACTTCTGAGGCTTGCTTGCCCCATTTCCAAAGATTCTTCCTGTAGTTGAGATCGCAGGACGTCTGGAGGCCCATTTCTCGCGCTGTTCGGAGTCCTTCAAGCGCCAGTTCCGCGGCCGATGCGCTGATCGCAGGAGTAATGCCCGTCGTGTGAAACCAAGTGGCACTCTCGAGTGCCGTTTTCCAATCAATGCTGCCCGGTTTTGCGAGGTTGATGGCGCTCCTCTCGCGATCGTACATGACTTTTGAGGAGCGCTGGTTTGCGCCGGGCTCGACAAAGTAGATTCCCATTCGCCCATGGCTTCGAACAATTTGCGTTCCGTCGACGCCATAACGCCGCAGCTCCCCCACGAACGCATCGGCGATGGCGTTGGATTCGGGAAGCACCGTGACGAAGCGGCTCGCCGTATCCCACTGCGCCAGTGAAATCGCGACGTTCGCTTCCGCGCCGCCGAATGTGGCCGCGAGGTGCGGCGATTGAAGAAACCGTTCGAATCCTGGCGGGCTGAGCCGCAGCATTACCTCGCCGAAGGTCGCGACGATAGTTGGCATTTAGCAGAATTCTAGCCTTGACCGGCCAACTCAGCGGGCCAGAGTAACCGGTGTGGCCACGTGCGCCGCCAGAACAGCCTCAATACCCGCTGAGGCGTCGACTCCAGGAAGTCCTTCGACAGGCTGCACAGTAAACGTACTCAAAGGGACGGAGGTGGTTTTCCGCAAGGCCGAGTCGGTGAAGGGATCGAGTGAGAACGCGTTTACCTCTACAGGTACTTCAGTAGCTTCCAGAGCGGAAGCAGCCCGCTGCAGCCGCGCAAATGCTTCGTGCGCGTCGTCGAGGTAATTGCCAAAGGTCAACTGGAGGCCCGTGAAGATCAATTGGTGTGAGTTGACCAGTGTGGCGCGCGCATTTTTTAGTAACACAACTGGTCCTTGAGCAGGCGGTTGAGCCAGTTGAGCCACAGCTTCGCACATGCTTTCGTCATTGGGTGGCTCGCGAAGGGCTTGTACGACGTTTACTGCCGTGTTCGGAAAAACGCCTAAGATCGACGACCTGATGGACGTGAAGTCCGGGATACGCGAAGTGAAGCAGGTGCAGGTCAATACGCGTTCGGAAGACACCGAGACTGCACCGAGGCTGTCTCTAAGGCGTTGGAGCGCTTCATTGAGCGAAGCGCCGGTTTGTCCTGCCAGAAAGGCCAGCCCGTTGGGATTCACTATTCGCTTGGTCGAGACGACTGCCTCGATGACCACTTGTGCGGAATTCTCGCCGAGCGCGCCGACTTGAATAATGCTCAAAACAGGTAGCGGCAGTTTCCGGTCAGCAAAAATCTCCCCAACCAGAGCCTGCACGCGGCGGGCATCGCCGGCACCCGCTACGAAAGCACGCAGCTTGATAATCGTTTCGCCGCGCGTATCGCGAATCAAATCGTTAAGGCTTTGCCTGATCTGCGCCGCGAGTCCGCCGGTTTTGAGTAATGGCGAGATGTGGAAATCCAGCTTCTCCGTATCTGCGGCCAAGGCCATAGGGAGTTCTTTGGGCAGTGGCAGGACTTGGGTCTTCGGTTCCTCATTTTTTCTTTTTTGGGCGTAAGCGGCCGAGAGGCAAAGCAAGGCGCAGGCCGCCAGGACCACGCCCAAGGGAGAGCTCGTGCGGTACATCCGGGTGTTTTTAGGGTAGCCTACCCGAAGTCGATCTGAGCAAATGTCGCTGATTGGACTGGCTCCGGTAGTCCAATTTGGTATGATCAAAGCTGATTGAGCGATCTCTTTCATTTAGCTTTAAACCCTGCTTCGGAGACTCCTGTATACCGTCAAGTTGCCAACGGGATCACTAACCTCATCGCTAGCGCCGCGATTGCGCCTGGAGATCGGCTCCCGCCAACCCGCGAATTGGCTGGGCGACTTGGATTGAACCGGACCACCGTTTCGGCTGCTTACGCCCTGCTTGAAGAAGCTGGCCTGATCGAGGGTCACGTCGGGCGGGGAAGTTTCGTTGCTAAACGGGAAAGCCACGAAAAGCCAGCAATGAATTGGGAAGCGATTCTCCCACATGTTGAATCAGATCTTCTGCACCCCGTTCAGAAAGCAGAAATCAGTTTCGCGAATTCCCGGCCGGCAGAAGACGCTTTTCCGCTTGCGCCATTCCGCCGATTGGCCAAGCAGGTTATTGAAGGTCCGGAAGCTGCAGAAATTCTGCAGCTTGGCTCGCCTTACGGCTATGTGCCATTGAGGCGTTATCTTTTAGAACAAGCGAACGCAGCCGGAATCGCGCGAGACGGTGACGATTTAGTGATTACCAACGGATGCCAGCAGGCCTTAGATCTGCTTGCGCGTTTGTTTACGCCAGGTGGCGAAACAGTCGTATTCGAAGATCCGGTGTACCACGGGTTGGTTCGCGTCTTCTCCCGCGCGGGCGCAAACATTGTCTCGGTTGGAGTTGGCGAATCGGGAATTGACGTGACTCGCTTGGAGGAGACGCTCGAGCAGCACCGCCCGAGGCTGCTGGTTCTGACGCCAAGCTTTCAGAATCCAACGGGCGCCACGATTCCGATCGACTATCGCAAGCGCATTGTCGAGATGGCGCAGCGATTCGCAGTGGTGCTAGTCGAGAACGATATGTATAGCGAGCTTCGGTATCACGGAAAGCCGCTGCCAACGCTGAAGGAACTCGACGAGACCGGTAATACGATTCTCTTGCGCAGCTATTCCAAAGTTTCTTTTCCCGGATTGCGAGTGGGGTGGGTGATTGCGCCGCGCGCCGTAATTGGCCGCTTGGCGGAAATCAAGCAGATTAGCGATCTTCATTCGGATCAACTTTCGCAAGCCGTGCTCTTGCGCTTTGCTGAATCAGGCGAGCTTGCGCATCACATCGAACGGACGCGAAGAGCGGGACGGGAACGGCTGATTGTTGTGCTCCGCGCCTGTGCAAATTACTTGCCGGTCGGAACGAAATTCACGCGGCCCGAGGGTGGAATGAGCTTATGGGTGGAGCTGCCCGCGCCACTCGAAGCCGAAACGCTTCTCAGCCGTGTTCAAGAGCGCGGAGTGAGTTATCTGCCGGGACGTTATTTTTCTGCCCGCCGCAGTCATTTGAGAGGCTTGCGTATCAGTTTTGGCGGATTAACTCCCCAACAGATTACGCGGGGCATTCAGATTATCGGAGAAGCGGCGGCCCGGGAGCTTAAAGCGCGAGCTGAAGAAGCGAGTTTTGAACCCGCTGCTGCCTTGGTATAGATAACGGATCGACAAAGGAGAACGCAAGATGGACTTTCAAAATGATCAGTTTCGGCTCAAAGTTGGCTTAGCTGAGATGCTGAAGGGCGGCGTGATCATGGACGTGGTCAACCGCGAGCATGCAGAGATTGCAGAACGCGCCGGCGCTTGCGCAGTGATGGCGCTCGAGCGCGTGCCGGCTGACATACGCAAGGAAGGCGGCGTCGCCCGCATGTCACAGATCCGCGTGATCCGCGAAATCATGAGCGCTGTCTCTATTCCCGTTATGGCCAAGGTGCGCATCGGGCACTTCACAGAGGCTCGCATTTTGGAAGCCTTAGGGGTCGATTACATCGACGAGAGCGAAGTGCTTACGCCCGCTGACGAGGAGCATCACGTTGATAAGCACGATTTCAAAGTTCCTTTTGTGTGTGGCGCGAGGAACCTGGGTGAAGCGCTCCGGCGCATTGCCGAGGGCGCCGCCATGATTCGGACAAAAGGAGAAGCAGGTTCGGGAAACATCGTCGAAGCCGTCCGCCACATTCGAACCATAGTCAAAGAGATGAAGCAATTGACCGTTCTCGGAAAGGAGGAGCTAGTCCACGAGGCGAAGAACCTCCAAGCGCCGCTTGAGCTTGTTCAATACGTAGCGGAGCACGGGAAACTGCCTGTTCCGAATTTCTCAGCGGGCGGTATCGCTACACCGGCCGACGCAGCATTGGTGATGCAACTCGGGGCCGAGGCGGTGTTTGTCGGATCGGGCATCTTCAAGTCCTCCGATCCGGAGAGACGTGCAAAAGCGATCGTTAAAGCGGCGACTTACTATCGCGATCCAGTCAAGCTGCTCGAAGCGAGTGAGGAACTCGGCGAAGCAATGCCCGGTCTTGACGTTACGAAGATGCAGGAAGCGGAGTTGATGCAAACGCGCGGCTGGTAGGTAGGTCCAGCCAACATGGAACCCAGAATTGGCGTGCTTGCCCTGCAAGGTGATTTCGAAGCTCATCAACACGCTCTTGCTCGCGCAGGAGCGGAGGCCATCGACGTGCGAACTGCCGACGATCTGAATCAGGTAGACGGGCTCATTATTCCCGGCGGCGAGAGCACAACCATGCTCAAATTGCTCGACATGGAGAACCTTTTCGAGCCACTTCGCGAATTCGGAAGAAAGAAGCCCATTTTCGGAACTTGCGCAGGAGCGATTCTACTTGCGTCCGAAGTACTAAATCCGCTGCAGGAATCGCTTGGTTTGATGGATTTGACGGTCGAGCGCAACGCTTACGGGCGGCAGATTGATAGCCGCATCGCCCAGATTGAACTCCAGGGAGAACCGGCAGAAGCGGTGTTCATACGAGCGCCTGCCATCCGGCGCGTGGGGCCCGACGGTAAGGTCCTGGCGAAGTATCAAAATTCGCCCGTACTAGTCGAGCAAGGGAAGCATATGGTCGCGACGTTCCATCCGGAACTGACGGATGATGCGCGTATCCACGAGCGCTTCGTCGAAAAAGTCAAACAAGCTTCTTAAGAATGGCTGCGTTCAGCGCGACAAGTAATGCGAGAAACCCGATTAAGAGCGCGTAAAGCACACTGGGCGGAGCGAGCGCCGTGGTTGAGAGAAGCGCGGAAGGATTTCCGGTCCACCATTTCCACATCTCGGGAAGCGTCGCGCGCACTTGATACCCGCCGTATAGCGGAAAAAGTTTTGCGAGATAGGTGAGAGCTGCAATCCACGCGCTAACAACGCAGAGTACGCCTGCGACCAACCGGCCTACTCTACCGTTTCGCTCTAGCCCAAGACATGCGAGTATCCAGATTGCAGGCATGATCGCCTGCGGATACCAAGGCTCAGCAGCTTGCGCCAGTCCTCCGGTGTCGACCCAAGCCACGCATGTATAGTAAACGAGCGCGAATGTGAAGCTCGCGATTGTGAAGAATATCCATAGCTCCGAAATTGCGATCTGCCGGAATCGAACGAGCAGAAGGCAAAACGACACGGCAAGTAAGAGAAGTTCAATGTTCACCGTGTTTCGCGAAAAGGCGACGAACGACCAGTTTCCAGTCCACAGGCTCCAGCGGGCCAGATCGATAATACCGCTGATCCAGTTGATATGAAAGAACGCGTGAAAGGCTTGCAGAAACGTGACGCCACGCGTGATTTCTTGAATTCCGCTGATATTTCCGTAGAGGCGCAGATTGCGCAAGTACCATGGCCCGGCAACGAGAACGGGAATGCCACCGGCGAACAGGCGCGAGCGGAACGGGATTGTCGAACAGACTCGTTTGTAAAGCAGAACAGCTAGAAACACCGGAACAAACCCCAGGAAATAGGCTTTGGTGAGTAAGCCTGCGGCGAGCAGGAAACCGAGAGCAATGATCTTTTGGGAGGACCGCGTACGAACCAGTGAAGCAAGACAAGCGGCAAATGTGACCACGAGAGGGATGGCGAGCCAGTCGTTCGTTACGTGAGCGATGCTGCCCCAAAGCATCTGGGATTCGAAGACACATACCAATGCAAGCAACCGAAGGGGACCTTCCAGGCCGAGGGTTTGCGCCAGCCAGCGGCTTGCCGCGAAGAGCAGCAGGGTAGACATACCAGCCGCAAACAACCGAATCACGAGAATGCGCTGCGGCAAAGACATGGAAGAGATCAGCAGCTCGAGTGGAACGAGCAAGGCGTATGCCAGAGGCGCTTGCTGAGCTTCGTAGTTGATCAGATCCGAGGGTTGAGCCGCTGCTTTTGAGCGGAGCGACTCGAGAGCGTTGCGGCGGGCGAACCGCTCTTCAGGTGGAAGCGCAAACCAGTCGGAATAAACAATACTTCCGGGAAGGCTGCGATGGAGAATCGGGCCGACCGGAGTCAGCTTGAGCGATTCTCGCAGCTCTGATGGAATTCGAGTGTGCTGGAGGATGGGAAGCCGGCCGGCTGCAAGGGATTCGACATAAGCGTAATGGAAAGGCTCGTCGAAACCCTCCCACAGCGGGAGCAAACACGAATACAAAGCCGCGGTCGTGAGCGCGAACAGGAGAACCAGCCGCAATGCTTCATTCTATTGAGGCAGAATTGTTGGCTACACTGGAGTCACGTGCGGAAGGTGTTGTTCCTGTGCGTTGGAAATTCCTGCCGTAGCCAAATGGCTGAAGGGTTTGCGCGCGCGTATGGAAGCGATGTGATGGAGGCGGCCAGTGCCGGACTCGCGCCCGCTGCGATCGTTCAGCCGCTTACGAAAGAGGTAATGCTGGCGAAGAACATCCGGCTTGACGGCCAATACCCAAAGGATTTGGCGTCTCTCAATCCTGGAAATTTTGACCTCATTGTGAACATGAGCGGAACAAAGCTTCCCGCTAAACCTCCGGTCGAAGTTCGAGATTGGCCAATTGAGGACCCGATCGGGCGCAGTGAGGAAGTCTATCTCGCGGTTCGCGATGAGATCGAACGGTTGGTCATGAGCTTAATTCTGGAACTCCGGCGCAAGGACCGTAAGCCAGAGCTTGAATCGCGCGACAACCCTCGCGGGAAGCGCCGGCCGCCGGGCAGAAAGAAAAACGCGGCGCCGGAAATGTTTATTCCGGAACCGCGTTAACTGTTAGCCGTTAAATCGGCTAATTTACTTCGGATTGCTTGAAGTGTCGCTGGTCGAGGACATCGTGGAGCCCGAGCTGTTCTTGTTCTTCTTGCTCTTCCGATGCTTCTTGGTGGTAGTGCTGCCGCTGGTGTCGGTCGTGCTCTGAGTGGTGCTGCCGGACGTGTTCTGGGCGAAAATTGCTCCACAAGGCAACAGTGAGAGCCCGAGGGCGGCGATCATGATCTTCTTCATTCTAAAGATATCTCCTTGTTAAACGCTTCAGTGATAGCACTTGCGTGCTCTCAGGACTATCCTCGCAGAGTTAGGGTGAAAGAGTCCTGAAACTTACATTAAGATTTCTTAGTATCTTTGAATTAGTACCAGGGTCAAATACGGCAGATCAGAAGCTCGCGCTCATAGACCATTTCCGGCGGCAAGTGGTCGTGCAGATCAATGAAGAGCTCTTCCTGTCCAATAAGCTCCGAGCGCCAGGCGGAGGGATCGAAAGACTGTAATTCTTCGAATTTCTCTTTTGAAAAATCGAGACCGTTCCAATCGAAATCCTCATAACGGGGCATCCAGCCGATTGGGGTCTCTCGGCCCACAGCGCGGCTGCGGGAACGGTCAACAATCCACTTCAGCACACGCATGTTTTCACCATAACCGGGCCAGATAAATCTTCCTTCGGCGTCCTTCCGGAACCAATTCACGTGAAAAATTTTTGGGGTGATGCTGAGCCGCCGCTGCATTTTGATCCAGTGGCGGAAGTAATCGCCCATGTGATAGCCGCAGAAGGGAAGCATAGCCATAGGATCGCGACGCACCTTGCCGATCGCGCCAGCGGCAGCAGCAGTGGTTTCAGAGCCCATCGTAGCGCCCACGTAGACGCCATCGCTCCAATTGAAGGCTTGATATACGAGCGGCGTGGTGGTGGCGCGGCGGCCGCCGAAGATGAATGCGCTGATCGGGACGCCGTTCGGGTCCTCCCATGAGGGATCGATAGTCGGGCATTGAGAAGCCGGCGCGGTGAATCGGGCGTTCGGATGGGCAGCCTTTGCGCCCGTTTCTTTGGCGATCTGAGGTGTCCACCTTTGGCCTTGCCAGTCGAGACATTCGGTCGGAAGATGGTCAGTCATGCCTTCCCACCAGACACCGCCCTCAGGAGTGAGTGCAACGTTTGTGAAGATAGTGTTCTTCGACAACGTAGCCATGGCGTTTGGATTGGTTTTCTCCGACGTACCGGGAGCTACTCCAAAGAATCCGGCTTCGGGATTGATAGCGCGTAGCTGGCCGTTCTCGTCGGGTTTAATCCACGCGATGTCATCGCCGACGGTCCACACCTTCCAGTCCTCGAAACCTTTGGGCGGGATCATCATCGCCAAATTGGTTTTCCCGCAGGCGCTCGGGAATGCAGCCGCAAGATACGTCTTTTCGCCTTGTGGGTCTTCGATGCCGACGATGAGCATATGTTCGGCCATCCACCCCTCATCGCGTGCGATATTCGAGGCGATTCGTAACGCGAAACATTTCTTTCCGAGCAGCGCATTGCCGCCATATCCTGACCCGTAGGACCAGATCTCCCGCGTTTCGGGAAAATGAACGATGTATTTTTCGTGATTGCACGGCCAGGGGACGTCTCTTTCACCCGGCGCAAGCGGCGCGCCGACACTGTGCATGCATGGCACGACACGCTTTATGTCTTGGTCGATCACCTTGAAGACCGGCAGACCGATACGCGCCATGATGCGCATGCTGACAACGACGTATGGGGAGTCAGTGAGCTGAACACCAATCTGTGACATGGGCGAGCAGATCGGTCCCATGCTGAAGGGAAGCACGTACATCGTGCGGCCCTGCATTGCGCCGTTGAAAAGATCCTTGAGCTTGCGCCGCATCTCGTATGGATTTACCCAATTGTTTGTTGGGCCGGCGCTGTCCTTGGATAGCGAACAGATGAAGGTGCGATCCTCGACTCGCGCGACATCGCTCGGGTCCGAGCGAGCTAAGAAACAACCCGGCCAGAGGTCCTGGTTCAATTTGATGAACGTACCGCTCGCGACCATTTGCGCGCAGAGAGTATCGTTTTCTTCCTGCGAGCCGTCGACCCAGTGGATAGCTGCGGGCTTGGTGAGCTCTGCCATCTTGTCCACCCACCGGATGAGATGCTTGTTGCGGCTCAAAGGGGGGGCCATAGTGCGCGTCTTCATAGACTCTCTCAATAAAGGCGGACCCCGCGCGGCCCCGGTTTGCGATGCATGTGCACGGTGTCGACAAAACGGACGGAGTTGGTGCTCGAGGTCATAACCAAGGTGTGAGTGCGGTATCCTTCGCCAAAGAAACGTACTCCTCGTAGCAGCGCTCCATCAGTGATGCCGCAGGCGGCGAAAATAATGTGGCTGCCGATCGCCAGATCTCCTGCTGTGTAGATGCGTTTGGGATTCTTGATGCCCATTTTGGCGACGCGCTCTTCAAGCTCGGGAGTATTGATGACCAGACGCCCTACCATTTCGCCATGCAAGCAGCGCATGGCCGCCGCAGCGAGAATGCCTTCGGGCGCGCCGCCGATTCCCATGACGGCGTGAACACCATTCCCCCGAACGGCCACGGCAATCGCCGCCGAGAGATCGCCATCGCTGATCAAGCGAATTCGAGCGCCTTCCCGGCGGATGCTCGCGATCAGGTCAGCATGCCGTGGCCGGTCGAGAACTATGATCGTGAGATCCTTGACATCGCGATCAAGGCGGCGGGCAATGGATTTCAGGTTCTGCGAAACCGGCGCGTCGAGATCAAGCGCTCCCCGGCAGGCCGGTCCCGCGACAATCTTTTCCATGTAACAGTCGGGTGCGTGAAGCAATCCGCCCGGCTCGGACGCAGCGAGCACGGCGATAGCATTGGGCGCCCCTGTCGCGCATAGATTGGTGCCCTCGAGGGGATCGACCGCGATGTCGAGCCCGGGATATTCGAAACCGGGAAGATCGGGAGCGCCGACGCGTTCGCCTATATAGAGCATGGGCGCTTTATCGCGCTCGCCTTCACCAATGACAATATTCCCAGCGACAGGAACCGTTTCGAAGGCCTGTCGCATGGCCTGCACGGCAGCGTGATCGGAAAGCTTGGCGTCCCCTTGACCCATTGTGCGCGCGCTTGCGACCGCGGCTTCCTCGACCACACGGACGAGATGGAAGCAGAGATCCCTTTCCAGGTTGCTTTCGTGGGAATTTGAGGCTACGTAGCCGGTGCGGTCGAGGACGGGGGGCTTCTCACCAGTCATCTTGGTTGTTCTTCTAACAATCCGAGGCGACGCAATACGCGGCGTACCTTTTTCGGCGAAACAGCAAGCCGGTGGGCCACTCTTGAGATCTTACGACCTTCACGCTCCCACACTCGACGGATCAACAACTCTTCGAATTCGCCGACCACACGTTGAAGCGATTTGTCGCCTACTACTCCTTGCGACCAGGCGCGCAGATTTGGATCCTCTACCCCGGCGCGGAGAATCCTGGATCTTAGTATCGCAAGTTCCTGCCACAGGGCGTCGCTGCGGTCATGATCTAGATAATTTTCGGCTTGGTCGCTGCAGGCCCGCGCGGCTTCGGTGTTGTTGAAAAAACCATTCACTAGCGTGGTCCCTTGACAGATATACGCTTGCGCGGTGAGCCGCCGGTTTTCAGTATGTCCAGCCAGGCCGACCGCCTCGCTCGCGCAGTCATGGGCGAGTTGCGCGAAGCGGCTCGGGTCTTCGCTTTCCCCTATCTGCTCTTCGAAACGCGCATTGGCGATCGTCGCTTGGACGATACGGGCTCGACACATGACAAGATAATCTGCTTTGGTCGCGCCTAGCTCGAACGCCTCGGCGGCTTTAGTTTCAGCGCGGTCTAAATCTCCGAGATCGAGATAGACTTGCGCGAGATTTACAGCCACGTTGCCGGCACCGTGATGGTTGCGGGTGCGTTGATAAATGGCATCGGCCTCGGCCAAGTCCGCTTGCGCGTTCCTTAGCAACTCGTGCATGCGCTCCAATTGGCCAGTTTTGTGCTGCACGTCAGGACGCTGCTCGACGGAATTTGCGGCACGCTGCCGTTCCCAGTTGGCATCGATTGTGCGCCGGAGTTGGAGAGCCAAAAAACGTTTCGCCTGCGCGATGTTGGTCAGCGATCGGGCCAAGTAGCCCTCGAGAGATGGGCGGCGCTTGAATAAATCAATCGAAGCTTCGAAATATTGCATCGCGTGATCGTAGCGTCCCTCGCGAAGGGCTATGCGGCCGTAGGTGGACTGAATGTTTCCTAGAGTAATGAAGTCATCCGTATCGCGAAGGACAGTTTCTGCCTCCTGGAGGATACGGACCGCGTCTCTCGTTTTGCCCTTTTGAAACAACAGCCAGCTTTCGAGGGTTTGGAAAACGGCAGCCACGCAAGACAGACCGATGCGCGCTGCGACACCTTCTCCGTTTTGCGTAATCTCCAAGGCATGATCGTACTCGCCCGCTTTGCGCAAACAACGCGCTTTCCAAAAACTTGCTACTGCGACCGTAGAGAGCTCACCCAACTCTTTGCTGAGCCTCAAGACCGTATCGAGGTGGCGCAGCGCTTCGGGCGAGTCTTCTCGGCGCATCGCGATGGCCGCTTCGGCGAGCTGGAGATAAATGTAGTCGGACACAGGGAGCGTCTGGCGAGAGGGTATCGGGAACCGATTCAGTAGATCAATAAGCAGGTCTTCGCATTCGAAACCGACGTCGAGCCATTGGGCCAAGCAGCCGAGAGCAATGCCGGCGAGCGGCTGTTCGGGTGAAAGCGACCCGAATTCAGCCGTGTGCTGTTCCAGAAGCGTCGTCCCGGCCTGGATACGACGCTCCGCGAGCGCGATGTGAAGTTCGTTTAAGAGCTCGCGAGAGATCATCTCAGGAGCCTTCAGCTTCGCAAGAGCAAGACAATTTAGATTTTAAAGCGAACTGTGCAAGCGACTGCGGTGTGCGTTGGGCGCATTCGGAGGAATTGCATGACTCTGTTCGAGGTTCAAGCTTAGATTGCGTGGCTCGCGGAGAGCGCGGTACTTACGGAGCAGTTCATACATGACAATTGCTCCCGCGCTCGCCACGTTGAGCGAGTGTTTAGAGCCAAGCATTGGTATGCGCACGCGCGTATCGCAGTAATTTAACAACGCCGGTGTGAGTCCGTCTACTTCATGGCCGAAGAGAACAAAGACTGGAAACTGCGGCTGCCATTCGAAAATATCGACAGCGCACATGCTCGTTTCGATAGCCGCGATCTCATATCCTCGCGTCCGGAGTTCATGGACAGCAGTTATTGGATCGTCAACTCCCTCCCACTGCACGACCGCGTCGGCGCCTAGCGCAGTCTTGCTGATCGCTGTTTTAGGAGGGCGGGCAGTAATGCCGCTCAATAAGATGCGTTCGACGCCCGCGCCATCAGCGGTTCGGAAAAATGCGCCAACATTGTACATGCTGCGCACGTTATCGAGAAGAATGCCGACGGGTAGCTGGAGGCCTGAGTATCGCTCTGAAGCCGAAGTTGCAATGTACGGGATCCGTTCCATGATCATGTGCGGTCCAGTCCGGCGCGTTTCCACAATTGATCCACGCGCGCCACTACTTCCGGGGTCATCTCAATTACATTAGGCCAGCGGCGAGTGAAGCCTTCGGACGGCCATTTGGTTGTCGCATCGATGCCCATCTTTGAGCCGAAGTTCGGCATACGACTCGCGTGGTCGAGTGAATCGATCGGACCCTTCACAAATTCAATATCGCGCTCCGGATCGATGTTGTTCAGAGCTTTCCACGTGACTTCGCGAACATTTTGAACGTCCACGTCTTCGTCAACCACGAGAATGCATTTACTAAACATCGCCTGTCCAAGTCCCCAAATGGCGTGCATCACTTTTCTCGCCTGTCCTGGATACGACTTGCGGATTGAAACGAGCACAAGGTTGTGAAATATTCCTTCGGCGGGCATGCACATATCGCGGATTTCGGGGATTTGCATTCGTATGAGCGGAAGAAAGATGCGCTCAATCGTTTTGCCCATGTAGAAATCTTCCATTGGCGGAGGACCGACGATGGTTGTCGCGTAGACAGGATTCTTCGCGTGCGTGATGCACTCGATGTGGAAGACCGGATAATCGTCGTCGAGCGAATAGAAGCCGGTGTGATCTCCGAACGGCCCTTCCCGCCGCAGCTCGCCTAGATTGACGTGGCCCTCCAGGACAATTTCGGAATTGGCCGGGACTTCCAGTTCGGACGTCTCGCATTTCACCATGTCGACTGCTCGGCCGCGCATGAAACCGGCAAACATCATTTCGTCGAGATCGGGCGGGAGCGGCAGGATAGCGGAATACATGGTCGCAGGATCCGCGCCTATGGCGGCTGCAACGGGCATTCGCGTACTTTTCCCTTCCGCGGCCAGGCGCCGGTAGTGCTCGGCGCCATGCTTATGTTTCTGCCAGTGCATTGCTGTTGTCCGGTGATCGTAGACTTGCATTCGATAGGTGCCGCAATTGCGCTTGCCTGTCTCGGGATTTTTGGAGAAGACCATGGGGAATGTGATGAAACGCCCCGCATCACCTGGCCAGCAGTGCAGGATCGGAAACTCACTGAGTGAAAAATCTGTGTGGCGGATTACTTCCTTGCAGTGGCCGGTCGAAACAGATTTGGGAAAAATCGCATTCAGCTCGCCGAGTTTTGGAAGCATCTTCAGCTTGTCTATGAATCCTTCAGGCTTTTGCATTTGCAGAAAGCTCGAAATGCGGTCGGCGATTTGTTGCACGCTTGAAATACCCAGAGCAATCTCCATTCGCCGCATGCTCGCGAAGAGATTAATCGCCGCGGGCACTTTGGAATTTCTTGGCCGCTCGAATAACATCGCAGGCCCTCCGGTCTTCACCGAGCGATCGGCGAATTGAGTGATTTCAAGATACGGATCTACTTCAAACCAGACGCGCTTCAATTCTCCTTGCTTCTCGAGAGCGCGGATAAACTCACGCAGATCGTCGAAGGCCATGAATCACCGTACACCCATTATCATGAGAGTGAATTATGGGCCAGCGGACTGCCTTAATCACTGGCGCGAGCCGTGGAATCGGCAAAGCCTGTGTTGAGGCTCTGGCGGCCGCGGGACATCGCGTGGTTTTGGCCGCGCGATCCGTCGAGAAGCTTGAAGCGGTGGCCGCCGAGATGCGAGCGAGCGGTCCAGATACGTTGGTCGTCGAAATGGACCTGAGTGTAAGCGAGTCGATTGTGAACGGAATCGCGAAAGTGGTCAAAGAATTTGGACGCATTGAGATTCTGGTGAATAATGCCGGAATTACGAAGGACGGACTCGCTGTGCGGATGAGGGAGGAAGATTGGGAAGCCGTACTACGGACGAATTTAAGCGGTTCGTTTTATGCAATTCAACAGGTCCTGCCGGGAATGATGCGCGAACGTTGGGGACGCATCGTGAACATTTCTTCCGTTGTCGGTGAGATGGGGAATCCCGGCCAGGCAAATTATGTAGCATCCAAAGCGGGCCTGATCGGCTTGACAAAGGCCATCGCAAAAGAAGTAGCAAGCCGGAACATTACCGTGAACGCGGTCGCTCCGGGCTTCATCGAAACGGATATGACAACCGGGCTCAAAGACGAGCTTAAGCAAAGAATCATTGAGGAGACGCCGCTGAAGCGAATGGGAACGTCGCAGGATATCGCGAATGCGGTCAAATTCCTGGTAAGCGATGACGCGAGCTTTATCACGGGGCATGTACTCGATGTGAACGGCGGAATCTACATGTAGCCTCATGCCGTTGAACGCCACAGCACCGCACGCGCATCGCGATGCCGCCTTCAGGATCGGACTCGTGCAGATGTCCTGCTCAACCGATCCCAATGCAAATCTGCGCAAGGCCATCGAGCGCATCCATGAAGCGGCGAATCGTGGTGCGGAGATTATCTGTTTACCGGAATTATTCCGATCGGAGTATTTCTGCAGGGAAGAGAATGCAGAGTTATTCGAGCTGGCTGAGACCATACCCGGTCCGGCGACTGAAGCCCTCGGCGGCGTAGCAAAAGAGCTGCAGGTCTCGATCATCGCATCGCTCTTTGAAAAGCGTGCGCCAGGCCTATATCACAACACGGCGGCAGTGCTGGACGCAGATGGTTCCCTCGTTGGGCTGTATCGAAAGATGCACATCCCGGATGATCCGCTGTATTTCGAAAAGTTCTACTTTACTCCGGGCGATCTCGGGTTTCAAAGTTTTGAAACGCGCTACTCGCGAATCGGCGTGCTAGTGTGCTGGGATCAGTGGTATCCCGAAGGCGCTCGAATCACGAGCTTGCAGGGTGCAACGGTGCTCTTCTATCCCACCGCTATCGCATGGCATCCTTCCGAAAAAGCTCAGTACGGCGAAGTCCAGTTGGATGCTTGGCGAACGATCCAGCGGGCGCATGCTATTGCCAACGGCGTATTCGTGGCAGCAGCGAATCGCACGGGATACGAAGGATCTCAGGAAAGCGGATTAGAGTTTTGGGGCAACTCGTTTGTTGCGGATCCATTTGGCCGGGTGTTAGCGCAGGCGGGACCAGACGAAGAAAAAGTTCTTGTGGTGGAGTGCGATCCCAAACAGATGGATGAAGTGCGCCGGAACTGGCCGTTCTTGCGCGACCGGCGTATCGACGCGTATGCGCCCATTGCCCAGCGATGGCTGGGTTGACCAATGCAGCATCGGGGACAATGTCCAGCGCAGCTCGGTTTCCGAGTGGCCGCCGAATGGGAGGAGCAGGAAGCAACTTGGCTCGCGTGGCCCAATGAGGAGGGTGATTGGCCGGGTAAATTCGAGCCAATTCCGTGGGTGTACGGCGAAGTCGTCCGGCATCTCGCGCGTGTAGAAAAAGTGCGTATTCTTGTTCGCGACGCGGTGGTGGAGCAGTGCGCTCGCGTGGTGCTTGATAAATGCCATGTTGAAATGCACAATGTCGAGTTCTTGCAGGTCGCTACAGACCGCAGTTGGACACGTGATTACTGCCCGATGTTCCTTCGCAATGCGCGTGGCGAACGAGCCATTTTGAATTGGCGATTTAACGGATGGGCTAAGTATGAGAACTCAACATTTGATGACGCCGTCACAGAGGTATTAGCGCCCCAGCTTGGAATTCCGATGTGGACGCCTGAGTGGAACAGCAAGCGCGTCGTGCTCGAGGGCGGCAGTATTGACGTAAACGGCGCGGGATTGATTCTAACAACAGAAGAATGCTTGCTGAGTGCGGTGCAAGCCCGTAACCCGGGCTTCACACGCGATGATATCGAGCAAGTATTTGCTAATTATCTGGCCGCGCCCCGCACTCTCTGGCTGAAAAATGGAATCGCCGGGGACGATACTCACGGGCACATCGACGATCTTGCGCGTTTCACGGACAGCCGGACCATCGCTATCGCGACCGAGCAAGACGCGTCGGACCCCAATTACGAGCCACTGAAAGAAAATTTTGCGCTGCTCCGCGAAATGCGCGATCAGCGTGGCGAATCTCTGCGCATCGAGACGCTGCCCATGCCCGAACCGGTTTTCTTCGGTGGCCAGCGGCTACCCGCAAGTTACGCGAACTTCTACGTCGCAAATCGGGTTGTGCTGGTGCCGACGTTCAATGACCCGAACGATCGCGTGGCTCTTAACAAGCTCACGGAATTATTTCCGAATCGCCAGATTATCGGAATCGGGGCGAGGGATCTTGTACTTGGGTTGGGCACCTTGCACTGCATGACGCAGCAGCAGCCTGCCTGAAAGCAAGCAAAGCCGTGTTGCTGGCTGCAGGCGCTGTGATTCCGGTTTTGGTTTGGATTTATCTCCTGTTCTTGAGAGGCGGGTTCTGGCGAATATCGAAGCAGTTCGCGCCGGCAGATTTGCCGACACCCACTGCGAAGCGAATCGCCGTTGTCATTCCGGCGAGAAACGAGGCAAATGCAATCGCGCAAGCACTCACGTCTTTGTTTCATCAGCAGTTCCCCTCGCCGATACATATTTTTCTTGTTGATGACAACAGTGTCGACCGCACGGCGGAGATCGCTGCCACCGCCGCTGAGCGAGCGGGAAAATTGGACTCGCTCACAATTATTCGAGGGCAGCCGCTTTCAGCGGGCTGGACAGGCAAGCCATGGGCGCTTTCGCAAGGGATTGCCGAAGCCGAAAAGCATGCGCCAGATTATCTGCTGCTGACTGATGCCGACATTGTCCACGGACCGAATACGACCGAAGAGCTTGTCGCAATCGCCGAAGCCGGCCGGTACGATCTCACCTCGTATATGGTCAAACTGGCGTGTACGAGCGCTGCCGAAAAAGCGCTGATTCCGGCGTTTCTGTTCTTCTTCTTGAAACTCTATCCACCGAGATGGATTACATCACCGAACCACAAAGCTGCCGGTGCGGCGGGCGGCTGCATACTTCTTCGGCCAGACGCGTTGCGAAGAATCGGCGGGTTAACAACCATCAGAAATGAAGTCATCGATGACTGCGCCCTTGCGCGGGAAATCAAACGAACCGGTGGCCGCATTTGGATGGGGCTGACAAGCACGGTTTACAGCGTCCGGTCTTATCGAACCTTTCACGAAATTGGCCGGATGGTGTCACGCACGGCTTTCAAACAGCTTCGACACTCGCCGCTACTGCTTGCAGCCGTTCTCCTCGGCTTGTTTTTCACTTACGTACTCCCGCCGCTGCTCCTCCTGACAGGCCGACCTGCCGAGATCGTTTTAGGGCTGCTGGCCTGGGCCATGATGTCGACAGCGTATCTGCCCGCTTCGCGATTCTATACGCGATCCATTGCGTGGAGTCTGTCTCTTCCGCTTGTCGCGTGTTTCTATATGGGAGCGACTCTGCGCTCCGCATTTCAATACTGGAAAGGAGTCGGAGGGGAGTGGAAAGGCCGCGTTCAGGACGCGCGTTCCTAGCGGCTCGGATTACCAACGATTCTTGCTGCCGCCGAAATCGCGCTGGCGTCCGCCGCCGCCCTGAGCGCGTTCCCGCCGCTCGGGTGGACGAGCTTCGTTCACCACTAACGCTCGCCCCATAAGCGCTCTTCCGTTACACGTCTGAACTGCCTGAGTCGCCACGCTGTCGTCGTTTATCTCCACGAAGCCAAATCCCCTGGCTTCACCACTGAATCGATCGCGAAGAATGTTCACGCTGTCCACATGAACGCCTGCTTCTTCGAAGAACGCCTGTAAATCGGCTTCGGTAGCCTTGTAGGGCAGATTCCCTACGAAAAGCTTTGTCACTTATCTCTCCTTAACTGTTGTTCGGAAATGCTGGAAACCGGGATGGGACCATCAACTGAGTGATACCAAGAGGAAAACCGACAACTCCAAACTGACTACTCCTATACTGCCATACGCTCGGATATTGAGACCTCGCTAGCGCGGCGTTATTAGACCGCCTAATTTGTCTTGCTCCGCGGCGCTGTGCCGCCGGAACCGGGTCGAGTAAGCCTCCAGGTATTTCAGCCCCGATCCGGTGTTCAAAATCACGATCTGATCGTCTGCCTCCAGAAAGCCCGTCTCAATCAGCTTTCGAGTTGCGGCGACGCACGCCCCACCTTCGGGGGCCGGAAAGATTCCTTCTTTTTCGGAAAGCAAAAGCGCGGCATCTAACATGTCCTCATCGGAGATCGAAATTACAGTACCGCCGCTTTCTCGAACTGCCTTGAGCACCAAAGCATCTCCGAGCGGTTTCGGCACACGCAAGCCGCTCGCGATTGTATAGGCATCAGGCCATGGCGTGCTCTCGGATGCATTCTGCTCGAAGGCGCGTGTGATGGGCTGGCATCCGGCAGCTTGCACCGCGATCATCTTTGGGCGCTTGCTGTCGATCCATCCGAGTTGTTCCAACTCGCCGAATGCTTTCCACATACCAATCAAACCCACCCCGCCGCCGCACGGATAGAGAATGGCTTCGGGAACGCGCCATTCAAACTGCTCGGCAACTTCGTACCCCATCGTCTTTTTCCCTTCGATGCGGTAAGGCTCCTTCAAGGTGGTCACTTCAAACCAGCCCTCTCGCTGTTTCCGTTCGGCGACGAGTCGGCCGCAGTCACTGATCAGTCCATCGACGAGCGTCACGCGGGCGCCGAATGATTTGCATTCGACAAAGTTGGACTGTGGCACATCGGACGGCATGAAGATGTGGGCCTCGAGACCCGCAGCGGCAGTGTATGCGGCAAGCGCACTCCCGGCGTTACCCGCCGAAGGAATGGCTAACTTGGTTTCCCCCAATATTTTTGCCATACTCACGGCGCAGGAAAGCCCACGCGCCTTGAATGAGGCGGTCGGATTGCGCCCTTCGTCCTTAATCCAGAGCTTGCGGGCGCCGATCTGAGGTTCGAGCCGAGCCGCCCGAACCAAAGGGGTCCAGCCTTCCTGAAGAGTTACCGCCTGTTCCGGCTCGCAGGGCAACACAGGGCCGTAACGCCACATCACGCCGAGCGCCCCAGCGAGATCCTCTTTGCGCCAGTGCTGACGAATGTGGGGTAAGTCATAGTCGACCAGCAAGGGCCCCCCGCAGCCGCATAAATTCAGGGCTTGATTTGGCTTGAATAGATTTCCACAGCGGCTGCACGTTAGCTTCGTAACCTGGCCCATGATCTCGCTACATCCTAGCGTCCCCTAGGGATTTTTCCATTGGCAAATAGTGAATATTTGTGTGACAATGTCGTTTAGCCCCACAAAGCTGATTGTTAAAAGGAGTGTACGTGCAGTACCCCTTGAGCCGGGACGAGCACACTGCCGTCAGTCGATACGTTGCCGACATTAAAAAGCAGTTGAAGTATGTTTCTGATCTGTTGTCGGCCCGCTACGGAGATAACACCCGCATCGCTGATCTTGCAGGAAAGACTTTGTTATCATCAACATTGCTTGAGCAAGAAATGATGCTTCTGGAAACGCCGGCCCCGGAACCCATCGAAATACGCGTAAAGCGTGCTGCGGCTGGCATCTGACTGGGTTGCATGATGGTTCCACGCCTCTGTGCGCTTTTGCTTTGCATTCTGTCCGCTGTTCCTGGTTTCGCTAAAGAACTCGTCTTTTTGACAAGCGGCTTTCAATTGGAGGCCCAGTCGCACGCCGAGCAGAACGAGACCATGGTGCTACAAACCGCTAACGGCACACTGGAGCTGCCGGCGTCCGCAATCGCGCGCATAGAGCTCGTCGCCGATGAATCAGCCCCGACGAGAGCCTCAGGGTTGCGATCCGACGTTCCCGCAGAATCGCCCGAAAAGCTTCTCGCAAACGCCGCTCTTGGCCAGGGGCTTCCTCCGGAATTTGTGCGCAGCGTTGCGCGGGTGGAATCTGGCCTGAACCAGCAAGCTGTCTCGCCCAAAGGCGCGCTCGGGCTGATGCAGCTCATGCCTGGAACAGCGGTTGATTTAGGTGTGAATCCGCATTCTGCACAGGACAACGCGGAAGGCGGAGCCAAGTATCTCCGCAATCTTCTCGTGAATTACCGGGGAGATGCGGTGCTTGCATTGGCAGCCTATAATGCGGGACCGGCCGCCGTAGCCAAGTTCGGTGGTGTTCCGCCGTACGCCGAGACGCGACGTTACGTGGTGCGGGTATTACGTGAGTTGGCGCGAGAACAGAGGGCCGCTCGCAAAACTCCCCAGCTTCGGGCTAGTATCCCCACCTCCACAAAATAGCGCCCGCTGTGTAGCCGGCCCCTACGGCCGCAAACAGCACTAAATCCCCTTTCTTCAGCCGGTTTTGGGTAATTGCATCACGCGTAGCAAGGGGAATCGTTCCAGCAGTAGTGTTGCCGTACTTGTCGAGATTGATGACGACCTGATCATCCGGCAAGCCCAAGCGTTGCGCAGTCGCCGCGATGATGCGTTTGTTCGCCTGATGCGGAATTAGCAATTTCACATCTTGCGGAGACAGACCATGCTTTTCCAACAAGCGTTCGCAGATCTCGTACATCTTTCGCACTGCAAATTTAAACACCTGTTGCCCTTCCTGTTTGACATAGTGCAGCCGCTCGGAAACCGTTTCCTGCGAGGCTGGAAGACGGCTACCCCCAGCGGGCATTTTCAGAAAATCGCCTCCTGACCCGTCTATTTCATGAAGATGGCCGATGTAAGCTTCCGAGTCCTCGCCAGACTCGACCAAAAAGGCTCCTGCCGCGTCTCCGAAAAGAATGCACGTTCCGCGATCTGTGTAATCGATGATCCGCGACATGGTGTCGGCCCCAATAACCAGGACGTTCCGGTGAGCGCCGGTCGCAACGAGTTGGGCCGCCGTTGTTAGGCCATACAGGAATCCGGAGCAGGCGGCCACGAGATCGAAGCCCCAAGCCCGCAGTGCGCCGAGCTGGTGCTGGACTAAGCATGCCGTCGAGGGAAACATCATGTCTGGCGTAACGGTGCAAACGATAATCGCTTCGAGCTCGGCTCCGGCCATTCCGCGCTCACAGAGCGCCTGTCGGGCAGCGGCTACAGCCATGTCCGATGTCGCAATCTCAGGATTGGCAATATGCCGCTCGCGGATGCCCGTCCGTTCCCTGATCCATTCATCGCTGGTCTCAACCATTTGAGACAAATCGTGATTTGTCAAAACACGGGGCGGTACGAAGCAGCCGATCGCAGTGATTTTTGCCGTTCTCAACAGAACCTCTCGCTTGGTTAGTCTGGCCTACGGATTCGTTAGGGTCGCCCTACAATCGGTAGGCCAAGAGCGATGTACCATGTTACATTTTGGGCAGATGCAAGTCGAGACGGCTCTTTTTTTTGAGACGATCGAGCAGATTTACGCGAGAGCTTTTTGTGTTATCGCGCCACACATTCCCGTTCCTCCGATCACGATACGTTTTCGCCGATACGCGAATGCAAACAGCCGGATTAAGTTTGACCGGGCAGAGCTGACGGTTTATATCAGCGACTTATTAGAAGGCGCTCCTGCGCCGATCAAGAGGCCTTAGCATTCATTCTTTTAGCCAAACTTTTCCGCAAGACTCTAGCGCCTCAGATGCTCGCTCGATATCGGCGCTATCTGAATCGAGCCGATCTTCGCCGCGCGATGCAGCTTGTGAAGCGGCAGCGAGGGCGCAAGCTGCTCCGAAACCCAAAAGGCGCCGTCTATGATCTTGAGCAAATTTTCGAAAAACTTAACACCCAATATTTCGATGGATCAATTGCGCGGCCTCAACTGGGCTGGAGCAGGCAGTCGTCCCGCACCACTTTGGGGCACTATGACCTTTCACATCATGCGATTGTATTAAGCAAGCTACTGGATTCACAGAAAGCACCCGCATTAATCGTGGAATTCGTCCTCTTCCACGAGATGTTGCACTTGAAATTTCCAATTGATCACAAAGAGGCTAGGGCGCAGGGGCATACCACCCAGTTCAAGAAATGCTGAGCGACGTTTTGAGCCATACAAGGACGCGAAAGCGGCCCTCAAGCGCTTTATCCTAACACTTCCGCTGAGATCGATTAAAGCCTGGGCTTTAAGCCACCCGAAGCGAGACGGCAGTTACGTGAGCGTGTATCTCGTCCAACTGCGCGATCAGTGAACGCACGGCAAGGTATCTCAGGCCAAGGCAACATAGCTGATAATTAGCCTCGGTGCGGACGACGGTGGCTGCAAACCGGAATTTCAGCCAAACCAGCTTGGCGAGGAGATCCGAGTGGTCCTCAGCGCTTTGCGCGATGAGAACACGCGTGACAAGGTGCAAGCGGTTAAAATCATTCACCAACCGCCCGAAGTACTGCCGGAAGATGTGAAGACGTTCACGTCTCAATTTGCGATAGAGGGAAAAATCAAATCCGGCTTGACGCGACAGAAACTTGAAATCTTCGTCTGCCAGGAGGCCCTCCATGGGCTCGTATGATGATACGGAAAAACTCTCCAACCACTCCGGCGTAATTTCCTCAACTCGGCACCTCCGGTAAAGCCTTGCCAGTACCGGACATGCCAGCGCCGCCGAAAGGCCGAACAGGCACAGTGGCGCGACTAACAGAAGCGAGGTCAACGTTTGCTCCGTAATATTAGGCTACAGAATACTGAGCGGGTTTTCAATACCTAATACTAGGTTTTTCCCTTGGAATTCGGTTTTCGGCCAAATCATGTACAAAATTGAGCACGGGTAACGCTTAATTTCAGTCGGCGCCTCGTTCCGGCTCATCTGCGAGCCGCCGCGCGCAACAATGCGGCATTCACCGCCTCAAGTTGTCCGATCAGCCTATCCTGCTCATGCCGGCGCCAGGAATGCCCAATTTTCACCGCGACAGCCGCTCCGGCGCGATTAATAAATACCGCCCAATAGGCAAAGCACGCGCTCGAGATAAACATTATCAAATTGCTGATCAGCCGAAGACTTTCGTGGGACCAAAAACTGCGAGTGAGCAAAAGAGCACTCTTTGCAGCAAAATACACGAGGAACCCAGTGGTAAAGACTATCAAGTTCCTCGATATTTCTACCGGAAACCAAACAACAAAACCTAAGATCGACACTAGCACCAAGAGCGCGATGGTGCATACTACGCGATCCAGCACGATAGCTACTCCTAAAGCCTGCGCCACCGGGTCGCTTTCGCCGGACAGCCCAGATATCGAATATTCCGGCCTGGCGCTCAGCAATCCAACGATGATGGATAGAATAAAGGCGGAATTCAGTAATTTTCGTGAGAATCGTAGGATTCCGGGGAGGCTGCTTAACACGGCCTCTAGTAGCGCATAGACGGTCCAGAGGGTAAAAAGCCAGACCACGGCCCGACTAATCATCCAAATCAGGCGGTAATCAGGAAAGTACTTAGGTTCAATGGAGGCCAAAAAAGCGATTAAGTCGCCGAGAAATTGCACAACCAGGAAGAGGCAGAAGATCCGGTATACCCTCTCCAATCCAAGGACTAAAAAGCGAATGATCAGGATGAGCCCGAGGACGATATTGATGTCTTGCGCGAGGCGCGCCCAGCTCATGCCGGTCACCAACTACTTTAGGATGGTAGTGCCGAACTGCGATCTCAGCAACTGTTTACTGCCGCTTACCGGCAGCAGGTCGGCTTAAACCGCTACTGACGGACACTGCTTGCTGTGCGGATCCGGAATCGGCGAATCTGCGACGAGCTGCGGGCACTGCTTGCTGTGCGGATCCGGAATCGGCGAGTCCGCTACTGCCATCGGTTCGTTGGTATGGCCCGTTGGAAGCACAGCTCCATTCGACGATTTAGCTTGTGCAGTGCCAAACAGGCTGATAATTAGAAAAGATGTTGAAATTACTAGTCTCATATAGGTCCCGTTTTTCTGAATTAAAGGTAGATTTTCCTTTAATCTTCCCTACTGTACGATAGCTTACCTGTTAGGTTTCCGAGTATCTAAGTCCCATGTTTTCCGTGAACAGAACGGTCCTAGTCCTATTGGTACCAGTGCCTCTTGAAGAGTGGATTTATCCGTGTATGATTTATTTAAAGCATTTTTAAATGCGGACATTCACGGGCGGGGCAACGGATCGGGAAATTTTATCTGATCTGTGGCTCCGAGACCTTTCTCACATCCGCACTTCGTACGGCAGACTCGTCTATTTGGCTGGTCTCAGGAACCCCGACACCGGGCGATACGAGCACTATGGTGCGAATACCACTTCCCTGAGTGTACAAGCGAGCCAAGTGTTGAAGGCCCGCCACGAGGCAATATTCAGGGAATGGATTGGTTATCCATTAGAAAAGAAAAAGGCCGATGTAGAGCTTTATATCGCAAGCATCGATCAAGTGGATAAATCGGAACTCATCGATGCATGGCTGCGGCTCACTCCGTACAAGAATCTTGTTCCTGCCTCAATCCAAGGTCCGGAACGAAAAAAGCACGTCTCCGACTTCGAAGCAATTCTGGGCCTGCTTAAGAACGTGTATGGCGTCGCTTCCCCAGATCCAACCTCATAGCGACTCCGACAACCTGTCCCACGATTTCTGCGTCGCCAGGAAACCGGAAAACGTCCGGTAGAACATGCGATGTGGAATGTGACTGGACAATTAGCCTGCCATCCCGCATCGCGCACCAGCCGCAGCGATATCCGCGATGATGTTCGACGAAGTAGATAGGCCGCTCTAATTCGTGAGACCATCCTTCGGTTGAAATTCGCCGCTTGCTTTCATCGACCTGAAGAAAGGAACCCGGAGCAATGACGGGATACATCGACCAGTCCTCCGTACCCATGAATCCATAGCAGTGATTGCGCAAATCGAGCGAGTTTGTAAAAACCAACGGCAACTTGCCCCAGCGATGGATGTGCCTGCTCAGGTACGAAGTTTGCCGGAGGTCAACGTGCTCGTTTAACTCAGCAGGGAAAGCAATGTGCCCGGTATCCGAGGGTTTTAATTCGATTCGATGGGTATCCGAAATAGGAGTGGTTAGCGCATCTGCGGCAAGCGCTCCGAGCTCAATTCCGTACCACCGCAGAACCGTAGCAAAATCCAGCCGGTAGATCGCACAAAGAGAATACAGACGATATACGGTCGGGACCGTGCCTTTATTTTCGATATCAGCGAGCCGGCTCAGGCGAATGAGAAACTCGTCGTTATCTCTCCGGTTCGCTATCCGTTGACTTGCCTCTTCTACGTCCCGATATTTCAAATGAAGTTTTTCGCGAGCTCGCCTGAGTTTTTGACCTGGTTCTTCCATGCGATGGGTTGAAGCGCTTTCAAAATCGGCGTCGGAGAACGTAATCTGCGCTGCGGTTTACGGTGACCTGACTTGCGTGGCTCCTTCGCCAGTGGAGTTACCCACGCCTTTGAGGTGAGCTTACCATAAACGCGTGCTGGTTGTTCCGATTTCAGAACAGTTTCCTGAGTGTCGGCCCGTTGATCCCGTTTCGTTACTGCCCCGAAACGCGCTCGGCTAGCCCCGGAAAGACAGGTAACACAAGGAAGGGGTAATCATATCAAAAAAAAGCGCGCAGGTCTATCATTTCAGGCGATCAAAATGGCTTGCTGTGTGGGCGACAACACGAATATACGAAGGGTTCGTTACAACAAAAACCAACTCAATTCGACCGAATCGGCTAGCGTATCCAGCATAGCTATTGGGGTTACATCTGAAGGAAATAACATGCTGGGCCCCATTACTGGACCTCGAAAGAGTATCAGGTCTTTTCTGTCAACGAAACAGTCGGCAAAAGAACTGAGTTCGGACCTCGCATTTCTACCTGTGTTCCGTTTTCTGACTCAAATATCATAATAGAGAGCAAACTCGTAAGGGTGAGGCCTGAGCCGGACCGCTTCTGCCTCCGCTTTCTGCTTGTAAGAGACGAACGTCTCGATTAATTCCTCCGAGAATACGTCGCCTTTTGTGAGGAATTGGTGATCTTCTTCAAGACAAGTCAGCGCTTCATCGAGAGAGGCAGGCATCGAAGGCACGTTCTTCATTTCCTCCGGTGATAAATCGTAAATATCCTTATCGAGCGGCTCCCCGGGATCGATTTTGTTCATCACGCCATCGAGTCCTGCCATCATCATTGCCGCGAACGCTAGATAAGGATTCGACGCCGCGTCTGGGGGACGGAACTCTACCCGTTTTGATTTCGGGCTGTTGGAGTACATCGGAATCCGAACGGCCGCAGAGCGGTTGCGCCGCGAGTAAGCCAGGTTGACAGGCGCCTCATAGCCGGGCACCAAGCGTTTATAGCTGTTTGTGGTTGGCGCAATGATCGCAGAGAGAGCGCGCGCATGGCGCAGCAAGCCGCCGATGTACCACAACGCCATCTGGCTCAAGCCTGCGTAATTATCTCCGGCGAATAGCGGTGTTCCGTTGCGCCACAAGCTCTGGTGCGTATGCATCCCGCTCCCGTTATCGCCAAATATAGGCTTGGGCATAAACGTGACCGTTTTTCCATATTGGTATGCCACGTTCCGCACAACGTATTTGTAGAGGACCATGTTATCGGCGGACTTCACGAGCGTGTCGAATTTTTGATCGATTTCACACTGCCCGCCTGTCGCTACTTCGTGGTGATGGCATTCCACGTTCAAGCCGCACTCGAGCATGGTTGCCACCATCTCGCTTCGCAGGTCTTGGTAGTGATCGGTGGGAGGAACGGGGAAATAGCCCTCCTTGTATCTGGGGCGATAACCCAAATTGTTATTCTCCCGGCCCGAGTTCCATCTCCCTTCCTCGGCGTCGATGTAGTAAAAACCGCTGTGCTGGTTTTGGTCGAACCGGATGTTGTCGAAAATGAAGAATTCGGCCTCGGCGCCGAAATATGCAATGTCGGCCAAGCCACTGTTTTTCAAAAACAACTCGGCTTTCTTCGCGATCCAACGCGGGTCGCGATCGTAATGTTGGCGTGTAATCGGATCGAGAATGTCGCCCAGCATGACAAGCGTGCGAGTTTCGGCGAAAGGATCCATGAATGCAGTTGCCGCGTCAGGAATCAGGAGCATGTCGCTCTCATTGATGGCAGCCCAGCCTCGAATGCTCGAGCCATCGATCCCGAACCCGTCTTCAAATGAGCTCTCCTCGAGTTGAGTGATCGGATACGAGACATGTTGAGTCAGACCGGGGAGATCTGTGAAGCGCAGGTCGATCTGCCGCGCGTCGTTCTTCTTTGCAAACTCCAAAACTTCCTGTGGGGTCATGCTTCCTTCCTTTTAGTTGGTGGTTGGGGAACAGACGCAAACGAGGCGTTTCCCAATAAGTCGCTAGAATAGCGGATCGTTCCCGCAGAGAGCAATAGCTGGATGGTCGAAACTGGTATTTACGGATGCAACCGAGAACAAACAGGGAAACCGGGCAGATGAAACTGTCACTCGGGTTCGAGCGGCGAGTTTTTCAAGTGAGCGAATTGAACTCCGCCATTCAGGGTCTTTTCGAAACAGAGTTTCGGGGCATTTGGGTAGCGGGAGAAATCTCAGGCTGCCGCGCTGCGAGCAGCGGTCACTATTACTTCTGCCTCAAGGACGCGCAAAGCCAGTTGAAATGCGCGTTGTTCAAAACCGCCGCAAGGCTCGCCCGGTTCAAGCCTCGGGACGGTCTGGCCGTAATCGCGCGAGGAAATCTGGAAGTCTACGAGGCGCGGGGAGAATATCAACTCATTATCGAGTTGCTTCAACCCCAGGGCGCGGGCGCGCTGCAGCTTGCATTCGAGCAGTTGAAAAAGAAGCTTTCTGCTGAAGGACTCTTTGAACAGGCGCGGAAACGCGCTTTGCCCAAACTGCCACGGCGGGTCGGCATTGTGACTTCTCTGTCGGGAGCTGTCCTTCACGATATGCTGCAAATCCTTGAGAGGCGATTCCCGGGTATCCATGTGCGTATCTTTCCGGCGCAAGTGCAAGGTGAGGGAGCGGTCGAGCAAGTCTGTCGTGCCCTGAAATATTTCAGCGAAAGAGCCTGGGCGGAGGTTGTGATTCTCGCGCGAGGAGGCGGCTCGCTCGAAGACCTGTGGACGTTCAACGAAGAGGCGGTAGCCCGAATGATCGTCGCATCGAAGGTGCCCATTGTTTCGGCAATTGGTCACGAGACGGATTTCACTATCGCAGACTTCGCGGCCGATCATCGCGCGCCGACTCCATCCGCCGCGGCCGAAATTGTAATTTGCACGCGTGCGAGTTTACTCGAGCAAATCGCAGCTCACCGCGCGAAAGCGGCGCAATCCATACGCTATCGAGTCCTTACGTGCTCACGCGATTTGCAGCATCGCGGAACAGCTCGCGCAGCTACATTGCTCCATCGAGCGGTTGCCAAGCGAGCACAAGCCCTAGACGATCTCGAATTTCGGCTTCGCACAACGCAGCGGCGGTTGATTCAAGTTTTGGCTGGCCGACTGGGTGCCTCAGTGAGGCGTCTGCAGGCCGGCGATTTGCGATTGTGTCTCGCGCGTAACCGGCACAGGCAAGAACTCTTGGCGGGACAGATGGCCAAGAGCATGGAAACGCGAATTTCGCGGGGCCGCCGCCGGCATGAGACGGTCCACGCTCGTTTGGCGCAACTGAGTCCGCTAGCCGTGCTGGCGCGCGGTTATGCGATCGTCGAAAATGCGGAACGGCATATTCTGCGGTCCGCGGCCGAGGCTTCATCTGGCGAAGAGCTTCGAGTCCGGCTACACCGGGGAGAACTTAGCGCATTGGTCTCAGAAATAAGACCAGCAGAATGAGATGAGCAAAGTGGCTGCGAGAAGTTCTACCAGGAAAGCAATCTGCCTGTTGAGCGGGGGTCTCGATTCTGCCACTTGCCTCGCCATCGCTCGCGAGCAAGGTTTTGCCTGCTACTGCTTGTCCTTTGACTATGGACAGCGGCACGCGATCGAGCTTCGGTCCGCCGCTTTGGTTGCAAGAAGGCTCGGTTCTGAAGAACACCGCACTGTGAAGATAGATCTGCGTGCATTTGGAGGCTCTGCCCTCACAAGCGACATGGAAGTGCCAAAAGCGCAAGCAGGGGAGGCGCAGGTCGCGTGGGATACACATCGCCGCGGAATTCCGCCAACGTACGTGCCTGCGCGCAACACCGTTTTCTTGTCGTTCGCTCTCGCTTATGCAGAGGTGGTGGGCGCTTCAGACATATTTATCGGAGTCAACGCGATTGACTATTCGGGTTATCCGGACTGCCGCCCCGAGTTTATTCGAGCATTCGAAACAATGGCCAACCTCGCCACCAAAGCAGGGGTCGAAGGCAGGACTCAGGTCACAATTCACGCGCCGCTGATACGAATGACCAAAGCTGAGATCGTTCGCAAGGCCGTTGAGCTCAACGTGGATCTCGCTTCGACCCATAGTTGCTACGACCCAGATGAGAGCGGGCGGCCTTGCGGCGCATGCGATTCATGTTTGTTGCGAAGCAAGGGTTTTGCTGAAGCGGGCATAACCGATCCCGCCCTAGCAGCCGCCCTCCAATCCTTGTCGTGAAAATCGCGGAGATCTTTTATTCGCTGCAGGGTGAAGGTGTCCTGCTTGGCGTGCCTTCCATTTTCGTCAGGACATCTGGGTGCAACCTGCGCTGTACCTGGTGCGACACGCCATACACGTCCTGGAATCCTGAAGGAAAAGAGATCTCAGTCGAGCAGATTCTGCCGCGGATCGCTGGCTTCGACACAAAGCACATTGTGATCACAGGAGGCGAGCCGATGATCGCTCCGGAGATCGTGGACCTCACGCTCAAACTCCGCGAATCAGGATTTCACATCACAATCGAGACTGCTGGGACCGTTTACGCCTCCGTTGCTTGTGATCTGATGAGCATCAGCCCGAAGCTCTCAAATTCCGTTCCCGACAATCGGGACGCGGGCCGGTGGGCAGCGCATCACGAACGCTTACGATGTCAGCCGGAGATCCTGCGCCGCTTGATGCGCGAGTACGAATATCAACTCAAGTTTGTGGTCACGTCAGCAAACGATTTAGGTGAGATCGATGAAATGAGGAATGCGCTGTCCGCGGAATCTGGCCGCATCGTCCTTATGCCCGAAGGAACCGATCGAGATTCGCTACGCCAGCGAGGTCTCTGGCTGGCCGAAATTTGCAAGAAAAGCGGCTACCGTTACAGCCCCCGCCTGCATATCGATCTGTGGGGCGATAGGCGCGGCGTATAGCTGGACCTGCTTTAGTCTTCCGATAGACTGTGTATTTGATCCGGAACAGTTCCAAGATTCGCGTTGGAGCGGTGAGTTACTTGAACACTGTTCCGCTCATTTGGGGCATGCTCCATGGAGCAGAGCGAGAGCGAGTTGAACTCTCGTTCGCTATTCCATCCGTCTGCGCTGCGGAAGTAGAGCAGGAACGAGTGCAGATCGGCCTGGTGCCCGTTGCCGAGATCGCCCGTCAAGAGCTTGAGATCGTTCCCGGTGTGGGCATAAGCTGCTCCGGTCCCGTGCGAAGCATTCTTCTGTTCTCCCGAGTGCCCTGGAAGCGGGTCCACAGTGTGGCTGGCGACATTGGGTCTAGAACGTCTATCGAGCTTGCGCGCGTCATTCTGCGCGAGCGCTATGGTGTTGAGCCGCGTTTTACGCTCGAAGAGCCGGTCTTGGATGAAATGCTTGCGACGTCTGAGGCCGCGCTAATCATAGGAGATCCGGCGTTGCGAATTGCGCCCCAGGACACGCCCTACGAATGGCTGGATTTGGGAGCTGAGTGGATGGCCTTGACCGGCCTACCAATGGTGTTTGCAGCCTGGGCAGGTAAGCCGGGCATCCCCATTGACTCTCTCCAAAGGGTGACGCTCGGATCATACGAGTTTGGCAAAGCTAGGATTCAAGAAATTGTCGAACGCGAATCATCGAGCCGCCAAATCCCCGAATTGCTCGCGACCCGGTATCTCCGCGAGCATATTCGCTTTGAGCTTGGCACAAACGAGAAGCGGGGATTACGCGCCTTCCTCGATCTCGCGGATCTCTGTCCCCATACTGCTCTCGCTTTTCGCGCGTAAGAGGACAATGATTACTCGAAAGCAAGCCGCCGACCTGTTTCACAGCGATGACTTGGTCGCCTTAGGCATGGAGGCCGATGCCATCCGCAAAAAGCATCATCCAGAGGGCGTCGTCAGTTACATCATCGATCGCAATATCAATTACACGAATTTCTGTACAGAATACTGTAGCTTCTGTGCGTTCTATCGGCCGCTCGGACACAAAGAGGGTTACATCCTGCCGACCGAGCTCATTCTCGCGAAAATCCAGGAAACGATCGATCTCGGAGGCACAGGGATACTGATGCAGGGCGGCCTCCATCCAGATCTGAAAATCGAATGGTATGAGGACCTGCTCCGCGCAATCAAAGCGCATTCCACCATTTGGTGCCATTGTTTTTCCGCACCCGAAATCGTCAACATCGCCGAGGTGAGCGGCCTTAACCTTCGTGATACGATTGCCCGGCTGCGCGATGCCGGGCTCGATTCTATTCCCGGAGGCGGAGCCGAGATTCTCGACGACGCGGTTCGTCACCGGATCAGCAGGTTAAAGTGCTCCACTCAGGAATGGATCGACGTTCACAAAACCGCGCATTCTTTGGGGCTGCGCACCACGGCAACGATGATGTTCGGAACGGGCGAGACAATCGAACATCGCTTGAATCATCTCGAGATTGTCAGGCGGATCCAGGAAGAGACAGGCGGGTTTACCGCGTTTATTCCGTGGTTTTTTCAGCGTGAGCACACCTCGCTGGGACGTTTTGTCAAACAGGAAGCGACTGCAGTCGAATACTTGAAGATGCTCGCTTTGTCGAGGCTCTATTTGGACAATATTGCGAATGTCCAAACTTCTTGGGTAACGCCCGGTCTCAAGATTTGCCAGTTAGGCCTCCGCTTCGGCGGAAATGATGTCGGCAGCATCATGATTGAAGAAAATGTTGTCTCCGCCGCGGGAACGCATCATCGCGCTACGGAAGAGCAACTGCGCAGACTAATCCGCGATGCCGGATTTATACCCAGACAGCGGGATACACTGTATAGAACTTACTTCTTGAATTAGGCGCGTCCTACATCGACGCGGCTTGTTCTCCCTTTTTCTTCTTGCCTGTGGGAGCAGGGCGAGTCGCCTTGATTCTCTTCATATCGAGCGACTTGTTAGACCAGTCTTCCGCTTGAGCTATGTCAGCCTTCGCCGCTTCGGGCGTGTCCTCCAAGTCGGCCTTCTTGCGAAGCAGGAGGTTCAAATACGACATAGCATCCTCGTTCTCTTTGTCGAGTGACAGGCATTTCTTCAAATCTCCGATGCCGTCCTCGATCATCTGCTCGTACTTAGTCTTCATGTCGGCTCTGATCTTCGGATCCTTAATCGGTCCCGGATCATCGGCTTTCATGTGGAGATCGACGCGAGCCGTCTGAAGTGGTGTGAACGCCTGAGCCCAATCAATTACGCCCAAGTAGTAATAGGGCTCGGGATCTTTTGGATCGACTTCGATTCGACGCTCGTTCCATTTCTTTGCCTGGTCCAAAGCTGCGGTCTTCTGCTCTGGGGTGCCCGCTGACGCGTTCTGGTAGGCCATGGAAGCCATCGAGGCCAGCGCAAGTTTGTCTTTCGGATCCTTTTGCAAGACCTGCTCGAACGTCTGCTGAGCCATGTCGAAGTTCTTTTTGTTATCCGGAGCGTCGGCTCCAGGAATCCACTGGATCATGTACGACGTAGCTAAGTAGAGCCGGGCGCTCTCATTCGTTGGATCCAGCTCTACCGCCTGTTTGAAATGATTCACTGCGTCAGAATACTTGTTGTTTCTGTACGCTTGAACGCCCCTGTTCAATTCGTCTCGCGCTCTGAGCTTAGTGCAACCTGTGCTCAGGAGGATCAAACCGGCACAGAAGGCCAGCGACGACGTCTTAGACTTTCGCATGAGCTGAATCCCCTTGACCGCTACTGTCCTGCCTCCACCTTCGGAGTCATGATTCCTACTTTGTCAAGCCCGGCTCCTTTGGCATCGTCAATTGCCTGGGCAACATATCGATAATCCACGTCTTTGTCGCCCTTCACAAATACGACCTTTTGAGCGCGGGTCTTGAAAATATCTTCCAACCTAGATTGCAAGTCGTGTTCAGCTACAGGCTGACCGTTGATCTGCAAGCTGTGATCTTTGGCGACCTCAATCACTACCGTCGGATCCTGATTCGGCGGGGGCGGGGGCTGATTCGGAGGTGGCGGCTGAGGCACCAGCGTGTCAAGTCCTTTCGGGGTTAATGGAGTTATGACCATGAAAATGATCAATAACACCAGCAAAACATCAATCAGAGGAGTTACATTGATATCGGCTTTGGCGCCGCCGCCAGAGCCGCCAACTGCCATTGCCATAAGACTGACCTCTTTTCACTAATCTCTACAGATTCAAACCCTTCTTTTTGTCCTGGATCTCTTCTGTGAGCAGACCCAATTGATCCACGCCGGCCGTTCGGAGCGCATCAATTGCATCAGTGACGCTCTCAAAACGCGCTCTTGCATCCGCCTTTAGATAAACGGTCTTGTCCGTTCGGTTTGTCTGAAGATCCTTGACCTTACTACCGAGCTGGTCGACTGGGATGAGCGAATTGCCCGGACTGATGAAGAGCTTCCCATCTCGCGTTACCGCGACAATCACCGCATCTTCCTTGTCTGCTTCGGCCATTTTGATCGGGTTGTATGTCTTGACTAAATTGACCGGTATGGTTTTGGACAACATGGGCGTGATGACCATGAAAATGATGAGCACGACCAGCATCACGTCCACCATCGGTGTAACGTTGATCTCAGAAACAACCGGCGGAGCTTTGAGTTTCATCATTTTGATCTCCTCGTATGAAAACTACAGTAAGATCCTCCCTGAATTGCTGCCTTACCGGCGAGACAGGGAACGTTCTGTTCGCTGCTACGATCAACTCGAGCTAAGCTCCTCGCGCCACTCTCTGCTGAGTTCGCTTCAGGAAGTAATCGATAAGTTCAGAGCTGGAGTTACCCATCTCTACATCGAATGCTTCAATGCGGTTACTGAAGTAGTTGAACATCCAGACCGCGGGAATGGCCACAAACAAACCCACGGCAGTGGTGATCAAGGCTTCCGAAATACCGCCGGCGACCGCGCCGATACCTGTCGACTTAGAAGTCGAAATCGATTTGAACGCGTTCATGATTCCGACCACGGTTCCGAACAGACCAACGAACGGTGCCGTCGAGCCAATTGTCGCAAGACTGCTGACGCCGCGTTTCAGCTCTGCGTGAACGATCGCCTCGGCACGTTCAAGCGCCCTGCGCGACGCTTCGATGTCTTCACCCGGAATCTCGGAGCTCACCTGGTGAGCCTTAAACTCCTGAAGCCCGGCAACGACGACCTTAGCCAAGTGACTCTTATTAAACCGGTCAGCAATTTTGATCGCCTCATCCAGCTTGCCTTCACGCAACGCGCCGGCAACCGCGGGCGCAAACGCTCGAGATTGTTTCCTCGCTGAGTTGTACGCAATCAAACGGTCGATCATCACGCCAATCGACCAGGCCGACATAATGAACAAACAGACCACCACGGCTTTAGCCATGTAGCCCATGTTTCCCCACACGGTGCGAGGATCGAAGCTAAGTGACTCTTGTTCCTGTAGCAGCCAAAACGCCCATACTTGAAGTTGTAGTAACATGCTCATCTCCTAGTTGAATCGAACAAATTTCAAAACTCTTTCCGGTTACTGGCTCAACGTAAAGTTAACGATGATATCAGTAACTACTTCTACCGGCTGACCATTCAGCATTGTCGGCCTGTATTTCCACTGCAGAACAGCTTCTTTAGCGGCATTCACCAGCAGCGGGTGCCCGTTGACGAGTGTCAGATTTTCGATATTGCCTTCCTTGCTAATGGTCGCGGTGAACTCTACTCTCCCCTGCACTCGCGCCGACTTGGCGAGCGGAGGATACACAGGCTGAACTCTGCGTATGAGGTTTGCTTCGGCAACTTGGCCGCCTACTCTGACCGGGCCGCTCGGAGCTTTCGCTTTCGGAGGCGGCGGGGGCGGAGGCGCAGCGCTCGGAACACCACCGACAACACCGCCGATCACGCCACCAGCAACACCGCCTGCCTCACCGGTTCCACCGACCACGCCGATACCCGCATCGGGAGGCGGCGCCGTGTCTTCGACCTTGTTCACCGTTTTAGGAATTACTTTCGGCGCGATTAACTGGTTCGCAATAAACTGCCGGACAACCGGCTTAGGCTGAACTTTGGGAGCGGCCGGAGGCGGCGGCGGTGGAGGAGGCGGAGGCGGTGGCGGCGCAACCAGCATGCTCTTCAATTGAGCGCTGGGAAGAGACTCCGTGTAAATTAGCGGAATCAAGATCAGCACGCCAATAATCGAAATTTGTAGTATCAGCGAAAGAAGAATTGTAAATGGCTTCTTCGTCTTCTGCGTGCCATCCACAAATGTTTGATTAAACATTAGATCCTCCTGCGGCCCTCCGGGCCGCCAATGCCTTACTTTGCTGTCTTGGCTACACCTCGTGAGCGGCTATCAATAACCGCCGTTCTTCGTTTTCGTTTCCGGCTTTCCGCCAGATCCTGCCAAAATATCAAAATCGGACTGGCAATGAAAATCGACGAGTAAGTTCCGATGATGATGCCAATCACGAGCGCAAACGAAAACCCGTTCAATACCTGGCCACCGAATAGATACAACGAAAGCGCAGTCAGAAAGGTAAGGCCAGAGGTCAGAATCGTTCGGCTCAGGGTCTGATTGATGCTGGTATTCACAATCTCAGTGAATGACCCGCGCCTTTGCAGCCTCAGGTTTTCGCGGATCCGATCAAACGTCACGATCGTATCGTTCATCGAATAACCCACGAGCGTCAACAATGCCGCAATAACAGTCAAATCGATTTGCTTATTGAAAATCGAAAAGAGTCCAATCGTGATGATCGTGTCGTGAAAAACCGCAATCACGGCGGCCACGCCGTAGATCCACTCGAAGCGAAAGGCGATGTAAATCAACATCGCCCCGAGCGCGATGAGCACGACGTTGATCGCCTGTTGCCGTAAATCAGCTCCAATTTTCGGTCCCACGATTTCTACGTTTCGAATTGTGAAATTGCCCGCCCAGCACTCCTGCTTGATGACATTCAGGATGTTCGGCGTCACACCAGCGACATTCGAAAGTTCATCGAGATTGCGAATCAGTCCGGAGCGGGGCGGCGTGTCACGATAATCGGTAATGCGCTTCACCAGGGCCGTGAGCTGGTCGTCGGACATTGCAATGGAAGCCTTTTGGAATGCGTCGCGCAAGTGATCGGTCAAAGCCGCTTGGCCCGCCGTGTTCATGTCGAGCTTGCTCCCGCTTTGCGGATTGAAGGCGCTGTTCAGGGTAGAAATCATATCCGCCCGAACCACCTGAAGCGCCCTTTCGTCACGCACATCGGTTGAAATGAGCGCCTCTTGTGAATTGCTCACTTCCTGAACTTCAATTTCGCCTGATATTTTCTGGCGAAGCGCGGACCGGATCGCTTCCGCAGGAGGCCGCTTGATAAAGTTCACATCCATAAGCGCTCCGCCGTTAAAATCTATTCCATATTTCGGGCCGCCCTTTACTGCCAGGCTGACCAAACCAGCCGCCGTGAGCACCAATGACAGGATGATAAATGGCCATTTCTTGCCGAGAAAGTCGAAGTTTGTCTGTTTGAAAATCTCCATCGAGCTCTACAGGCCGGCATTCATTACAATAGACACCGGTTCTCCAAAAGTGTTCCCATTGACGATCAAGTATCCGGCCAAAACTCCTTCCCTATTTGACTTAAATACTGAGCGCGGTTACGGGCCGAGGCCGGGTTAACTCCCAATCGAAGATCGCCTTGGACACGAATACTGCTGTAAACACATTTGCCGCCAGGCCGATGACCAGCGTCACGGCAAAGCCCTTCACTGGCCCCGAGCCGAATAGAAACAAGATGGCGCACGAAACAATCGTCGTCACATGAGTGTCGATAATCGTAAGCAGCGCTTTATTGAAACCGGTGTCGACCGCGGGAAGCGGTGTTTTGCCCGCCCGGACCTCTTCGCGAATGCGCTCAAAAATAAGAACATTGCTATCGACAGCCATACCGATCGTTAGGATGATCCCCGCAATCCCGGGCAGCGTCAACACTGCCTCGAAATAGCTTAGGCACGCTATCAGAATGATGGCATTCAAAATCAGCGCCAGGGTCGCGTTAACTCCGCTCTTCTTGTAGTAGATCAGCATGACAAGGATCACGGCCAGCACTCCCGCGATACCCGCGATGAAACCTTCTCGGATGGAATCAGCCCCAAGCGACGGTCCGACAGTGTTCTCCTGAAGGTACACCACGCTCGCCGGAAGCGAGCCCGCGCGCAGATTGAGCGCTAAATCAGAAGCTTCCTCTTGCGTTCTCGCGCCAGTGATTCGCCCAGTGTCACTGATCTGGTTCTCGATCCGCGGAGCGCTTAGCACTTTCCCGTCCAAAACGATGGCTAGGCGCTGTCCCACGTGGCTGCCCGTGTAGGTAGCAAAGCGCTTGGCGGCGTCCTGGCTGAGCACAAATCCCGTATCCCAGGCCGCCGGCAGATCTCCTTGTTGGGGTCGAGCATCGCGAATATCGGGACCTCGCACAATAGGCGTGCGCGAAACCAGGTACACGCCGCCCCCGCGAGTATTCGGATCCGGGCTGCTATTGCCGATGAGCCTTGTACCCGGAGGCAGCACGCCGTTGTTTTGAGCGAGCGCTTCTTCCCGGCTGGCATACGGACCACCACGAACGTCGTACAAGTCGAGAACGGCGGCTGTTTGTATGATCTGCTTGACCCGCCCCGGGTCGTCCACTCCCGGCATTTGAACTAACAACTGCGAGTCAATGTCCTCGCGGCGCTGCTGAACGGTCGCCTCGCTCAGACCGAGCGCGTTGATTTTCTTGTCGATCGTGTTTTTCGTTTGCGCCAGCACTCGGCCCCATAATGTCAACGCCTCCGAGGGTTTCATGGTCAAGCGATAATCCGTGACGTTCAATGGCGCCAGCAGCCACTGTCCGAATTGCTCCGTAACTACGCTTCGAAACGAGCCGGCCTGCGTTGACGGAACTCCCTTCACGAGAATCGCGGCGTTCTTGGCGTCGTCGAGCGATTTGGCTTCAGCCACTTCGATATCGGAGTAGGGAACGGCTGCCTTGCCCAGAGCGTCTTTGAGCCGTTCACTCGCCGTACCCGCTTCGGCGTTGAAGGCATCCTGCTGTTGAACTTGCAGAACTAGGTAGGTCCCACCTCGAAGGTCCAGCCCGAGTCGAATGTTCTTGTGCCAGTTTTCGACAAGCTGATCTTTGCTTCGCGGCAGTCCGATAATCCCGTAAATACCCACGAGAATGACGACCAAGATAAAAACGAATTTGAAGCGTAAGTGGCGTTTCATATTTACATGCGTTCGCGTTGCCGGAGCCTGTTCCCGGGCGCGCCGTAGCTTATTTCTTAACCTGCTCGTCCGTCTTGACTACGTTCGTTACGGCGCTGCGCGACACTTGAATCTTAACGTTATCAGGCTTGACGCGCAGTATCAGCGTATCATCGGCAACAGTGACGATGGTCCCGATGATTCCTCCGGTTGTGATTACCGTTTGGCCCGCAATCAGCGATTTCAGCATTTCCTTCTGATTCCGCTGCTGCCGGCGCATGGGCATGAACACCAGAAAGTAGAAAATTCCGATCATTAAGACGATCGGCAACAGACCGCTTACGAAGGGGCTCGAAGGCGCGGCTTGGAGCAGAACGAGAGCGTCGGGCATGCCGCTACCTTTCGTGTACGGCGAACAACTCGGACCGCACGGATTTCAACAATCGAGGAAACTGCCCGGCCAAAATGGATTCGCGTATCCGGCGCATAGAATCTAAGAAATATTTGACATTGTGGATTGTAGCTAACATCGAGAACAGAATCTCACCGGCTTGGAACAGGTGGCGCAGGTACGCCTTGCTGTAAGTCCTGCACGTATAACAGCTACATTCAGCATCAAGCGGGCTCTCATCCTCTAAGTACTGCGCTTGCTTGATGACCACCTTCCCGCTCGATGTAAACAGATAACCATTTCGCGCGTTCCGAGTCGGCAGGACGCAGTCCATCATGTCGATCCCCTGAGCGACGTATTGCGGCAGTTCCTCCGGCATCCCCACGCCCATGACGTATCGCGGTCGGTCGGCTGGCAAAAATGGCGCCGTTACCGCCGCTATCTCTTGGCTCATTTCCCGCGGCTCGCCCACAGAGAGCCCGCCGATGGCATATCCGGGCGCGTTGAGTTCGAGAAGCGCATCCGCGCATGAGGCGCGCAGATCGGGAAACATTGAACCCTGCACGATGGGAAACAAAGCGCAATCGGGACCCTTTTCGCGTCGCAAATAGTGTTCATATCCAGCTCGCGCCCAGCGGATTGTTCGATTCACCGATGCCGCGGCAACTTCGTGCGTTACTGGATAAGTCAGGCATTCATCGAGCGCCATCATGATGTCACTGCCCAGCGCAAGCTGGATATCTACGACACTTTCCGGCGTAAAAAAATGCAGGTCGCCGTCCAGGTGCGAGCGAAACAACACGCCTTCCTCGCTCACCTTCCGCAGATCGCTCAGACTGAAAACTTGAAATCCGCCAGAATCGGTAAGGATCGCGCGCGGCCAAGCCATAAACTTGTGGAGCCCGCCCAAGCGCTGGATCCGTTCATGCCCAGGCCGTAGAAATAGATGATAAGTATTTGCGAGAATAATGCGCGCATCAAGGTCCCGCTCCAAATCCCGCTGCGTCAGACCTTTTACGGTCCCCTGTGTACCAACAGGCATGAACAGGGGTGTCTCAATGACTCCGTGCGCTGTTTGTAAGAGCCCTGCGCGGGCGCCCGTCTCCGGACACGTGGCTTGAATCTCGAAGCGCAGAGCAGACATTCAAACCTCTATTCTCGCGTGAACTAACGAGTGTTGGCCGTGGTGAACTCAGAACTGCTTGTTACGATTGAGTCTTGATCCAGTGGGATGGCGCTTCGCTTTTATAACACGCTTACGCAGGAAATTGAGACTTTTTCGCCGCTCACCGGCAACACAGTCCGCATGTACACTTGCGGACCTACGGTCTACAATTTCGTCCACATCGGCAACTTCCGGACATTCACCTTTCAAGACATTCTGCGGCGGTGGCTGCGCTATCGCGGGTACGATCTAAGGCACGTCATGAACGTCACGGACGTGGAAGACAAAATAATCGCGAACGCCGCGAAAGAAGGGAAGTCGCTCGAAGACTACACGCAGCGCTACACAAAAGCATTTTTTGAAGATGCAGCCAAACTTCGCCTGGAGCAGCCCGAGCACGTTGTAAAGGCGACAGAGCACATCCCCGTAATGATCGAAGCCATCCAACAACTCTCCCAAAACGGCTGCACGTATGTGAGCGAAGGCTCCACGTATTTTCGGATCTCCACCTTCCCGGAATACGGAAAGCTATCGCACAACGATTTCAGCGGCATTCGTAGCGGCGCGCGAGTCGACATCGATGAATACGATAAAGCCGATGCGCGCGATTTCGTGCTGTGGAAGGCGCGAAAGAACGCCGAGCCTTACTGGAAGACGCCGCTTGGAGATGGCCGGCCCGGATGGCACATTGAGTGCTCGGCGATGGCAATGAAGTACTTGGGCGAAACGCTCGACATTCACGCCGGAGGCGTCGATCTGGCCTTCCCCCATCATGAAAATGAAATCGCTCAATCGGAATCGATCACCCATAGGCCGTTCTCCCGATTCTGGCTGCACTCTGAGCATCTGCACATCGAGTCTCAGAAAATGTCGAAGTCGCTCGGCAATTTCTATACCCTTCGCGATCTTCTTAAAATGGGTTACCGTCCTGAAGCCATAAGATACCTACTTGCTTCCGTCCCCTATCGGAAGAAGCTCAATTTCACGTTCGAAGGATTGACGGCAGCAGGGAAAACGATTAAGCGGCTGCGTGAGTTTGAGCTTCGTCTGGCTTCAACCAAGCTGCGTCCAGGACGGAACGAGCAAGCGAGCGAACGGGCGAGCGAAGCCATTCGCACCTTTGAAGAAAGCTTAGACGACAACCTGAATACAGCCGAAGCGCTGGCCGCCGTTTTCGAGTATGTTCGCGCTATGAACAACGCACTTGACCATTATGAATTTCAAGAGGAGAACCGCTGGGAAGCGGCCCGCGTTCTCCAAGTGTTCGATGGCATCTTTGATGTCTTGAAGCCCTCGCCTCAAGGCGGGGCAGACACCGCTGACTCTGCTTCGGGATCGGCTTACCTGTCCGACTCTGAAATCGAAACGCTCCTGGAAGAGCGGGCCCAGGCGCGGAAAATGCGCGATTTTGCCCGTTCTGACGAAATCCGGGCCCGCTTGCAGAATGCCGGCATCCTCGTAGAAGACACCAAAGACGGCCTTCGCTGGAAAAGAAGATGAAGTTTGAGTCCGAAGTTGTGCATGCCGGCGATCGGAAGCGCCGGGATACCGCGTGGGTTCCGTCCACGACGCCGATTCACCTGGGCACTACATATCTTTATCAGTCCGCCGCTCAGTTGGATCGCGTTTTTGGTCACGAGGAAGAAGGTTTTAGCTATTCGCGCTACGCCAATCCCACTAATCAAGCGCTCGAAGAGCTGACCACAGCAATCGAGCACGGTTTCGGATCGCTCGCAACCGCTTCAGGCATGGCTGCGCTCCAGATCGCGTTTCAAACCGCATTGCTTGACCGCCCGCGCTCCATCCTCGCGGCCCCGTCCATTTACGGAGCGAGCGTGATGCTGCTCGATCAGATCCTCAGTCCGTTTGGGATCGATGTCACTTTCGTCGACGTATACGACATCGAAAAACTCGAGCGTGCAATTGCTGAAAAGAAGCCGGGCTGCGTGTTCACGGAGAGCATTTCGAATCCGCTCTTACGCGTTGCGCAAATCGATCGCATCGCAAAATTCGCCAATTCGAACGGCGCGGCTCTCGTCGTGGATAGCACCTTTGCCACCCCAATGCTGCTGCGGCCTTTGGATCTTGGCGCAAACATTGTTGTTCACAGCGTAACGAAGTATCTGGCCGGGCATGGTGATGTTCTGGGCGGCATTGTCATTACAGACAAACAACACTATGAAGGCTTAAGAATGCTCTCGCGCATCGTCGGCCCGGTTCTCGGACCATTTGAAAGCTATCTCACGATGCGTGGTATCAAGACTCTGGCGCTCCGGTTCGAGCGGCAGTGCCAAAACGCAAAAATTCTAGCCGATTGGCTCGCGGAACATCCTTGCGTGGATCGCGTCTATCACTGCTCGGATCCAAAACATCCTGACGCGGAAGCTATCAACAGGCTGTTCACGCCCGGCCTTTTCGGCGCAATCCTGAGCGTTGAAATCAAAGACGCGAACAAGGATTCGATCATGGCGTTCATGGACCGTTTGAAGATGATCGTTCCCGGCACATCACTGGGGGACGTGCACACGCTTTTGCTTTATCCCGTAATGTCTTCGCATCGCAATGTCTCGCCGAAGATGCGCGAGCGCATGGGAATTCGCGAGAACCTCGTCCGCATCGCGGCCGGAATCGAAAACCCCGACGACATTATCGCTGATCTCGATAACGCTTTGCGGTTATGTTGAACCGTGTTCACGCTAGCTCACGCTCAAATTGCGAACCAAGAGTTCCGGCTTGATACTCTGTGACTTGAGTCTGTGTTTGCCCACCATCGAAAAAAGATCCAGTTACTCTTCGCGGTAACGGACGCACTCTTCACTATCCTGGCTTTTGAAGCCGCCTATTTCACGCGCACGAGCTTAGCCCTCGAGCGCGTCTTCTTCCTTCCTCTTCAGACTCACATTCTTTTGCTCCTGTTTTGCATGGCCGTTTGGGTAGCTCTGGGATCGCTTCAGCGCGTCTATGAATACCTCGATTCCGCAAATCCCAAACGCGTGCTTGTTAATTCGCTGCGCCAATGTTTTTTCGGAACGGCTTTTGTCATCCTGTTTCAGTACCTGCTGCGCCTTGAGTTGAGCCGCAGCTTTCTCGCGCTGTTTTTTATTTACAATCTCGTCCTTCTTGCGATCTTTCGCTGGAACTCACGACGCCTGGTCGGTGTTTTCCAGCGCGGATTCGGCAGTCCGTACCACATCCTGATTGTCGGTAATCGCCAAAAAGCGCAGCGCCTGAGCAAGCAGCTCAGTCAGGGCTCCCCGTTCCGTATTCATGTTTCCGCCACTCTCTGCGAAGACGAATGCGCCGAAGAGCTGCCCAGACTCTTTCGAGAGCAGGTGGTCGACGAGGTTATCTTTGACGTCGACAGCAGCAAGCTCCGTGAATTGGAAGACGTGTTTCTGATGTGCGATGAAGAAGGGGTTCGCACACGTGTCTCGATTGATTTTTTTCCCCACGTCAATAGCCAGATCACTCTCGACCGTGTAGGCGATGCGCAGCTTCTCACCTTCTCCGCCGCGCCCCAGGATGACCTCAGCCTAACAGTGAAACGCATTCTGGATGTTGCGATCTCCTCCGTAGCGCTTTTGATCCTTTCTCCGGTGATGGCGCTTGCGGCAATTTTGATCAAGCTCACCTCGCGCGGCCCCGTCATTTTCAAGCAAGCTCGTTGCGGCCTGAACGGTCGCCGCTTCACGGTTTACAAATTCAGGTCAATGGTCGAGAACGCCGATGAACTTAAGTCTCAGCTCGAACACCTCAGCGAGAAACAAATCGCATTTAAGCTCTCTCGTGATCCTCGGGTGACGCCCGTTGGACGCTGGCTCCGCAAATTTTCCATCGATGAGCTTCCTCAGCTCTATAACGTCTTTCGCGGCGATATGTCGATCGTCGGCCCGCGCCCGCCCGTCCCCGAAGAAGTCGAGCGCTATGAGCAATGGCAGCGCCGCCGCCTTCGCATGCGTCCCGGCCTGACCTGTCTATGGGCTGTGATGGGTCGCGACCATCTGAACTTCGACGCGTGGATGCGGATGGATATTTCTTACATCGAAAATTGGTCTTTAAAACTCGACTGCTCCATAATGCTGAAGACGATCCCGCATGTGCTTGCAGGCAGGGGTGCTCATTAACCCGCAAACGGGCGTTCACTGCCCGATGTGAGCGCATTAGAATTTAGACCGAGTCATCAAATATGCATCTGTTGCCAACCAACGAAGAAGTGATCACGATGCTCAAAGAAACAGGCGCGCTTCGGGATGGGCACTTCGAGTACCCGAACGGCATGCATACGGACGAATACCTTCAGGTGGCGCTTGCGTTCCGATACTTTCAATACGCAAAGATTCTTAGCGTCGGTCTTAGCCGCCGTCTTCGAGCCGACACCGAGCTTCGCGCCATGATCAAGCAATTGTCCATCGTTTGCCCGAATACAGGCGGGCTGCCGGTCGCATACGGCGTTTGCGAAGCCCTCCGCGCTCATCAGGTCTATTGGGCCGAGCAGGACACTGATACCTCTCCCATGCGCTTTCGCCAGTTCGTTGATCCAACGCCGGGCGAAAAAGTTCTGCTTGTCGATGATATTCTTCGCTCCGGACGGCGTCTTACCGAACTGCGAGCGCTCGTTGAGTCAAAGGGAGCCGATATCGTGGGTCTCGCAGTCGTTGTCTACCAACCCAATCCGAGTGTGCTCGAATTTGGAAATCTTCCGCTTTTCTACCTCGCCAAGATGGATGCCATGTATTACAAAGACACTGCGTCCTGCGATCTCTGCAAACGTGGCGTGCCGGTTGTGAAAGTCTGGACGTAAACGCAATTAAGTCTTGAGAGCACGTTTCCCATGTGTTGCAGTAGGTTCCCTCGCGCCATTCCAGAGATACATGGTCGCGTAAGCTCGCCACGGCCGCCATGCTTCAGCATGGGCCTCGAGCTCGCGTGAATTCTGTACATCCACGGCTCGCAAGAGGCCGAGATCGCCGGCGGGAAACGCATCTGTTTCCCCGAGCGCTCGCATCGCAATATATTGAGCCGTCCATTTTCCAATCCCCGGAATTTCGCGCAGTCGCTCGAGAAACGCCGCGGTGTCAACGATCCGCTCGAAGCTGATTTCACCGTCGCACACCGACTGCGCGAGGATGCGGATGGTTTCGGCGCGTGTCTTAGTCAAACCGATGCTGGTAATGTTTGCATCGGCGAGAACCGACGGCGCTGGGAAAAGATGAGTTAATCCGCTATCGACCCGTAAAGGCGTACCAAAGGACTTCACCAGCCGGCCCGCCAGAGCTGTCGCGCCTTTCACAGTGATCTGTTGTCCCAGAACGGCTCGGATTGCCAGTTCGAAACCATCCCAACACCCTGGTACGCGCAAGCCCGGAGCAGCATCCACCCGTCGTTTTAAAACCGGGTCGCTTCGAAGATAGGGAGCTATTCTAGCCCAATCGGCATTCAGATCAAACATCGCGCGTATCCGCTCGATGATGAAGAAGAGCGCGCTAGGATCGCCAAATTGAACACGAACCGCGAGAGAGTGATTCTTCTCATCAACGACAGCTTCGAAGTACCCGTTCCCGCCTTTGAACGAGATAGATCGTCGATAACATCCTTGCTCTACAACCTCAACGCCCGGCGTGGCGCGAGCCGCAAGAAACGCCAGCATTCCATTCCATGCATAAGGCGGGCGGAAGGGAAGCCGAAAAAGATACTGACTTTCCGGTTGCAGAGTGCTCTGTCTGACAAGACGGCGGATTTGCGTAGGCGTTCGATGATATGTCGCTCGTATTGTCGCATTGAAACGCCTGACGCAACCGAAACCTGATGCAAGCGCCACTTGCGTCATCGGCAATGTTGTCTCATCGATCAGCTTTTTCGCAAAGTGCAATCGGCGTGTTTGAGCCACTGCGCTAGGAGTCGCGCCAATATGCCTCAAAAACAGCCGTCGCAGATGGCGCGCGCCAACGCCGAGGCGTTCTGCTAACGCTTCAACGCCGCCATCCTCCAGTCCGCTTTCGCTGATCAATCGAAGAGCCCGCGAAACCGTGTTTGAAGTTCCTAGCCAAGCGGGAGTTCCCGGGGAACACTCTGGCCTGCAGCGCAAGCAAGGCCGAAAACCCGCTTCCGCGGCCGCCGCAGCCGTTGGAAAATATCGCACATTTTCCTCTCTCGCGGTGGGCGCCGGACAAATCGGCCGGCAGTAAATCCCAGTCGTGAGCACGGCAATGAAAAATTTGCCATCAAAGCGTGCATCGCGTGACAGCCTTGCCTTTGAACACACTCGCCAATCGAGATCCATGCGTACAGCGCCGTTATGGTAGTTCGATCTTCGGCCCTAACCTCGCCTCCACGAAAACTGCTCTTGACCAATCATCAGCAACTGAGTCCGCAAATGTCCAGCGTCACCGACGTTGAGGTCCGCTGATGTCCAATCTTTTCGGCGCCCTGGATTTATGTTTCTCGGTAGGTGGGAGGCAATATGAAATCGAAAGTCCTGATATGCGCCATCGCTGCGATTATCTTCGCGGTGCTCGCGCTTGCGGTTCGCTTGAGCGCGCAAAGCCAACAAGAATCTAGTCAGCACGCCACGTATGTCGTACACAACCTCGGTACGCTCGGCGGAACAGCCAGCGGCGCAAATAGCATCAACAACATAGGCTGGGCGACCGGCTTCTCGAACAGGAAGGGGGATAAAACCCAGCACGCCGCAGTGTGGATTTACGGATTGAAGTTCGATCTCGGCACCCTGGGAGGCCCGAACAGCGGAGTTGAATGGCCGAACAAGAATGACCGGGGCGTAATCGCCGGCATCTCCGAAACCGCTGCTCTTGATCCGCTGGGGGAGAACTGGAGCTGTGCCGCTTTCTTCCCCACGATCACTCATCACACGTGCCTTGGATTTCGCTGGGAGTGGGGCAACATGACGGCTCTTCCCACTCTCGGTGGGAACAACGGATACGCTGCCGGAATCAACAATCGCGGCGAAATCGCCGGCTGGGCAGAGAACACCGTTCACGACTCAACCTGCGTGTCTCCGCAAGTTCTTCAATTTGAGGCAGTCGTCTGGGGACCCGAGAAAGACCAAATCAAGCAGCTCCCTACCTATCACGGCGACCCCGATGGCGCCGCCACGGCGATCAATAATAAAGGCCAGGTCGTGGGCATTTCCGGCATTTGCGGTACTGCAGTGGGAGAATTCAGCGCTGCTCACGCGCTGCTTTGGGAAAACGGGACCGTAACCAACATTGGAAGTCTCGGCGGGGTCGCATGGAACACGCCGGCAGCCATCAATGATCGCGGTGTAGTAGTCGGATTCTCTGATTTGCCGGGCGACAAAAACGGCGCGCCAAACTTTCACGCCTTTCGCTGGACGAAAGAACATGGCATTCACGACCTCGGCACGCTCCCCGGAGACGTGCTGAGCGAAGCGCTAGGCATTAACGAGCGAGGGCAGATTGTCGGCGAATCGTGTCAGGCGAGCTTCACGAACTGCCGGGCGTTTCTGTGGGAAGACGGCAAAATGACGGACCTCAATAAGTTGGTTGCAAACGATACCGGCCTTCATCTCGTGTTTGCAAACGATATCAATGACCGTGGACAGATCGTCGGCGGTGCAAGCGATCAGAAAACCGGCACAAGTCCGGCCTTCATTGCGATCCCGAAATGCGACTCGGACGATGACCATAACGAATAGACCTCAGAAGCTCCGTGAAAACAAATAGCGATCCCGGAACTTTCCGAAGTTCCGCGTTCTCAGGCTTGGCGAGAGGAACCATTTTCCCCGTGCACTTTTGTTCTGGGACCACTCTCGCCAGGCCATGCGCGCAATCCTTCTTGCCTTTGCTCTCTCTTCGTGCGTTTGGATCGCTTCCGCAGCCGATATAGGCAGCCGTGCCGAATATATAGGCGGCACTCGCGCTGATATTCCAGCGAATAACTCAGGAGACATCCGAGTCACGGACGAAGTCTACTTCGTGTTTCGCTCGAAGCACACCCAGGTCAAAATTCCTTACGACCGGATTAACTTGCTCGAATATGGCCAGAAGGTTGACCGTCGCTACATTGCAGCCGTGGTGATTTCTCCCCTCTTCCTTCTGGCGAAGAAGCGCGATCATTTCCTAACCGTCGGTTTCCAAGACGACGACGGACGCCAGCAAGCGATGGTATTTCGCGTCGATAAGAACGGCATCCGGCTGACACTCGTAGCGCTCGAGGCGCGTACCGGTCAGCGCGTTCAATACCAGGATGACGAAGCGAGGATGGCAGGAAAAGGATGACACGCGCCAATTCTTCGCTCTTGTTTGCGTTCTTTCTCCTGGCGAGCGTTCTCCATGCGCAAAAATCAGGAGCCGGTGCCGCGCCCGCCGTTACCAGCTTGCTCGAAGTAAAGCGCGTATTTGTTGGACCGCTCGTAGGCGGTTCGGGCGCCGAGAGCCTTCGCGAGCTGATCATCGCAAGTCTCGATTCATCGAAAATCTTCACCTTGACGGACAATCCGGATCGCGCCGACGCGGTTCTGAAAGGCGCAGCCGACGATCAGACTTTCACCGATAGCTTCGATATAGATGAAGGCATAAATGCAAGAGAAAACGGCGGCGTAGGTTCCGGTAGAGGAAGTTCGAGCAGCGGAAGGTATGGTGGACTATCCATCGGCGACAACGAATCACGGCACACCAGAGAGCGTAAGCACGAGGCCTACGCCGCTGTGCGGCTTTGCAATCGAGAGGGCGATGTCCTGTGGTCGACGACGCAAGAGAGTTTGGGCGCCAAATTTCGGGGCGCGAGCGCCGATGTCGCGGCGAAAGTCGCTCATCAGCTTGCGCTTGATGTAGAGAAGGCACGGCATCCCTCCGCCGCTCCTTCTGCCATCACCAAACCCTAGCTTGAACCGGCTCGCCCCGCGAGCAATTTCAATTTATGGATCAACCCTCCCGTCGGCGTGCCCTTTACTACAATCTCCTCGATCAGCTCCGCTTCCGGTTTCTGGACCAAATTCTGGGGATCGCTCCCCGTAAGCACCAGGATGTGAATCGACGGATCCATCCGTTTCAGCTCGGAAATGAGGCGAAGGCCTAGCTCCTCCGTCGGGAGTCGCAAGTCGATTACCGCGCACTCCGGTTTCTGAGCCACAGCAAGATCAACGGCCGAAGGTCCGTCCGCTGCTCCAATCGCGTCAAATCCGCTTTGGTCCAGCAACATGCAGCGCAGGGAAAGCTGTTCTGGATCATCCTCGGCAACCAGAACTTTCATTAATGTCTGCATCTACCGCCGGGCAAATACAATTTGCGCGATCACCAGCGTTGGCATCGCTTGATTCCAACCATCTGGTAAATGGTCAAACGCCAGCCGGAACGGACGCGTTTCCTTTGGCACAAATGGCGCGGGTTTACCACTCACAATTCGTGCTCGCTCGCGATAGATTTCGTGCCCGTCTGCAGCCCGAAACAGGCAGTACACGTCGACTGAATCAATGACACGCGCGCCCTCATTTGCAATCTTTCCCTCAATTTCAACCACTTGCTGCTGCATGAAATTCTCGGTGGCCCTCATACCGACGTCGCTAAGGACAAGATTCCCAGTGTAGGCTTTCGCTTCGGGCGATGCCGGGCCACTTTCAGTCGCAGGCGCAGGTGCACGCAGATATGCGAGTGCCGCAATCAGCCCGACCACCACAAGAGCGCCTATCACTAGCGGTGCGACCGGAATTTTCCGTTGAATTGCACCGGACGACGGCATCGCTCTCCGAGAAATTCTAGATTAATCAATACGAGCCGATTGTGCCTTACTCGCCTGTTTCTACCGCCGTCGCTTCGCCGCGCTCTTTTTAGCTGTGCGTCGTTTGGTCCCAGAACTCCTGGCACCGGAACTTCTGGCTTTAGATCTACTTCGACCGGAACTCTTTTTTACCGGGCCTTTTTTCCCAGCACTTTTCTTGGAAGAGCTTTTCTTGGCCGCGCCTTTTCTCGCCGATGTCTTTTTCGACGAACCCGCGGTTCGTTTTCTAGAACTGCTGCCCGATCCTCCGGCTTTGCTCGCAGCTTTTTTCGAACTAGGTCTGCTGGCCTTCGCAGCTCGTCTGCCGCGGGCCTCCTTTTCTGCTGCCGTCTCCGCGCTCACCAGCTTATTGAAGTTGCTTTTCTGCCCTCCCGCTGTTTCTTCCTGATACACCAGCGCTAAGTCCCGTTCACCGAATTTCTCGAAGAACTCTTCCCACGTGATCGATTCCAGGCTCTCTGCTCCGGTATAACCAGGGAAATCGATACGCAGCATCCCTACGTCTTCACCAGACCCTGTGCCTTTCACGTGCGCCGGTTTCCCTCCTCGTTCTTCTGCCCATCGCCGGATCTCCTCACGGTCCCGCGTCGTTTTCGAAAGATTCGCCATGCTGTCCCCTTTCGGTATAGCGTAGCAACTGCTTCGCCATGAACCGTAGACTCACACTTGTTCGATTTAAGCTCGGAAAAAGGTTTCTCCGCCCATTCGCTCGACCGGAATTTTCCGTCGTGCTAAGGACCGCTGGCTGCGTAACATTGGCTTCCAGTTTGAGTCCCATAATTGGGCCTGCTAAACACGTAAAGAGCGTTCTCTCGGCAGGCCAAGCGAGGTAGACTATGAAACTTTTTTCCAGCACAGAATTTAACTCCTTCGAAGATCTTTTTGTAAACCAACTGGAAGACCTCTACGATGCAGAGCAGCGCCTCACCCAAGCCCTTCCGAAAATGGCCGAAGCTGCTAGTTCGAGCCAGCTTCAGCAAGCCTTTCAGCAGCACCTGGCTGAAACGGAGGGCCATGTCTCTCGTTTGGAGACAATTTTCCGCCAACTCGGTACAGACCCGAAGCGCGAAACCTGCCAGGCCATGAAGGGGTTGATCTCTGAAGGCGAAGAGATGGTGGACGCCAAAGGCGATTCCAGCATCAAGGATGCGGCCCTCATTGCGGCGGCTCAACGCGTTGAGCATTATGAAATTTCCGGCTACGGAACCGCTCGCTCATTTGCCCGCAGATTGGGCTTAAACGAAGCCGCCAACCTTCTGCAACAAACTCTTCAGGAAGAAAAAGCGGCAGACGAGAAGTTGAACCAAATCGCCGAAGGATCCATTAACCTGCAGGCCTCCGCCACTTCGGGAGCTACAGTCGGAGCCGGCGCAACCACCACCGCCGGGTCCAGATACTGATCGAACCTTTCCGAGCGGCCGGTGTGGATCACTGGCCGCTCTTTCATTAGAGTCGCGGCCTCACCAAATAGAGCATCACGTACACAATCACTCCCGTAACGCTCACGTACAACCAAACGGGAAGTGTCCATCGCGCAATGGCTTGATGTCTATCGAACTCTGTCCGAAGAGCTCGCCGCAGCGTGATAATTGCCAGAACGGGAACAGTGGCCGCCAGCACTGTATGCGTTCCTAGAATCCACAAGTAAACCGTCCGCACCTGGCCCGGCTTGTCAAACTTCACCGATCCAACATTCAAGTGGTAAACCACATAACAGATCAAGAAAACGCATGACACGATAAACGCCGCGAGCATCGTACTCGCATGGGCTCGCCATTTGCCTTGCCGGATAAACGCGTAACCGGTGATCAGCAGCAGTGCCGCCACTGCATTCAGGATTGCGTTTACAGCCGGCAGGTCGTGGACGCCAAAAGAAAGCAACAGAATCACGAGGTTTGCTTCCGCAGCGCGTTCGCATCTTGCAATAGCTCCGCGATGCTGTCCGGCTCGAGGCTTGAGTAATAGCCGCGAATGGTCCCGTGCTTGTCAACCAGTGCGAATTTTGTGCTGTGGTCCATTTTGCTGATCACATCGCCCGTGTGAAAAACGTTGTAGGCAAGCAAGTGAACCGTTTCGGGAGATCCCGTCAAGAAGATCCAGTTGTCCGTCGGACCGCCAAATCGACGCGCATAGTCATGCAACACCGCTGGAGAATCATGCTCCGGATCCACTGAAATCGAAACCAGCTTCACGTCAGGCTTGCCCCTTACCTGCTGCTGCACCTTGTGCATCTCGGATGTCATCCGCGGACATGGACCAGGGCAACTTGTATAAATGAAATCCGCAATCCATACTTTGCCTTCGAGGGCTTTGCTATCGAATGTATGCCCCTCGGAATCGGTCATCGTGAACCTCGGGACAGCATCGTAGGCTGGCAGCTTGCTGGCGCCGCTCGCGCAGGATACGAGAAAAACCGTGATCGCCGCGAAAAGGCCCAGGATTGCTCGTGCCGGGATGCTCACGAGCGAACGGGATCGAAAACCATTAGGCAATAGAGGAGAGGCAGATAAACGACAGATGCCAGCAGCACTCTCCGCGCGCGCGCCTTTGTGCGATCGAGCGATACACGCACTCCCGAGTAGAGAAACAACAATCCCAAAGCGATCGCGCCCGCCATGTAGAGGGTTCCCGTCATTCCCATCCATTTCGGCAGCACACTGATAGGTATCAGGAGGACTGAGTAAAGCAGGATCTGCCGCGCGGTGGATTCGCCATCCGGTTCAACCACAGGCAACATTCGGATGCCCGCGCGCGCATAGTCGTCGCGATACATCCACGCGATCGCGTAAAAATGCGGAAACTGCCAAAGGAACAGAATCGCGTACAGCACCCAAGCCTGCGGAGTCAGCCGGTCCGCGGCCGCCGCGTAACCGATCAGCGGAGGCATAGCGCCCGGGATCGCCCCGACCGTTGTCGACCACCACGTCTTCTGCTTGAGCGGCGTGTATAAAAACAGGTACATCAGCAGCGTAGAAACGCCGAGCACGGATGCGAGCCAGTTGACGCCGAATCCTAGTTCTAATCCGCCACAAATGGCGAGAGCAATCCCAAACAGCAGTGCTGTCCGCGGCGACAGCCTTCCCGCTGGTAACGGACGCATTTGTGTTCTCCGCATGTGCCGGTCAGCGTCGCGCTCATACCACTGATTCAGCGCCGCAGTGCCCGAGGCGATGAGACCTGTCCCGACGATCGTGTGAAAGAGCACCCAGAATTGCCAGTTCCCAGTCCGGCCGAAATAATAGCCGATACCGGTGCTCATCAGAATGAGCCACGTAATTCGCGGCTTCGTTAGCTCGATATAGTCGTGCACTGTCGATCGAGAGGAATCGAGGAGCTCTCTGTGAGGCGCCAAACTGTCAGTGTACCCCCTCGCCTTTTGCTTCGCTCTGCTGTAATAGCTCTGTGTCTATGGCATCAAATCTAGTTCCCATCACAGTGGCGCACGGCGACGGCATCGGCCCGGAAATCATGGCGGCCGCCCTCCACATCATGCAAGAGGCCGGTGCGCGGATCGAACCGCACACGATTGAAATCGGCGAAAAAGTTTATCTCCGCGGTATCAATTCCGGCATCGAGCCGAGCGCCTGGGAGTCTCTCCGCCACACTAAGGTTTTTTTCAAAGCGCCTATTACTACTCCGCAGGGCGGCGGCTTCAAATCGCTGAATGTTACCACCCGGAAGACCCTCGGTCTTTACGCGAATGTTCGCCCTTGCGTCTCCTATCATCCCTACGTTCAAACGAAGCACCCCGGCATGGACGTCGTGATCGTTCGTGAAAACGAAGAAGATCTTTACGCTGGTATCGAGCACCGGCAAACTGACGAAGTCTACCAGTGCTTGAAGCTCATCAGCCGCCCGGGATCCGAAAAGATCATTCGCTACGCCTTCCAGTACGCGCGTCGCAACAACCGTAAAAAAGTTACATGCTTCAGCAAAGACAACATCATGAAATTTACGGACGGCCTGTTCCACAAGGTCTTCGATGAAGTGGGCGCCGAGTACCCGGAATTCGAAAAAGAGCATTGGATCGTCGACATTGGGGCCGCGAAGCTTGCTGATACTCCGTCCGCCTTCGACGTCATCGTTATGCCGAATCTGTACGGCGACATTCTCTCGGACGTTGCTGCCCAAATTGCTGGCTCAGTCGGCCTCGCCGGCTCAGCCAATATCGGCGATCACTGCGCTATGTTCGAAGCGATTCACGGTTCCGCCCCGCGCCGCGCAGGACAGAACTTGGCCAATCCTTCCGGTCTTCTCCATGGCGGTCTGCTCATGCTGGTACATATCGATCAACCCGATATCGCCGAGCTGATTCACAACGCATGGCTGCGGACAATTGAAGATGGAGTGCACACGTACGACATCTTTAAGGAGGGGACCAGCAAAGAGAAAGTCGGCACGAAAGAGTTCGCCGAAGCTGTTGTTGCTCGCCTCAATAAGAAACCTGAAAAACTAAAGCCGGCATCCTACTCAAAGGCTCCCAAACAAACCTTCGAGCAGAACCTGAGCTCAACCAGACATTCAAATAAGGAGCTGGTCGGCGTCGACGTCTTTCTCCACTGGACCGAGCGAAATCCCCGCGAGCTGGGGAAGCGTCTCGAGCAATTCAATGGCGACGGCCTGAAACTCACATCTCTCAGCAATCGCGGCGTCAAAGTTTATCCTGACGGTTTTGAAGAAACGTTTTGCACGGATCATTGGCGCGCCGGCTTCATGTCGGATAGAAATCAAAAGCCGGTGAGCCATCAACAAGTTGTTAGTTTGCTCGATCGAATACAAAAAGCGGGTCTCGACTTCATCAAAATAGAAAACCTCTACACCTTCGACGGCCAAAAGGGCTTCGCTGCTTCGCAGGGCGAGTAATGCCGGCACCGAGCCCTGAGCCAAGCGGCGGGTCAACCATTGCTTCAGATCACCCGTTCATCGGCGTCATTATGGGCAGCAAGTCCGATTGGGAAACCATGCAGCACTCTAGCAACATGCTCGATACGCTCGGTATTACTCACGAATGCCGTATCGTCTCGGCTCATCGGACGCCGGATTGGATGGCGGAGTACGCAAAAACCGCCGCAGGGCGGGGCATTGAAGTCATCATTGCTGCCGCGGGTGGCGCTGCTCATTTGCCGGGTATGGTTGCGGCTCACACAACTCTGCCTGTTTTGGGAGTGCCCATCAAGAGCAACACTCTGAACGGCATCGATTCGCTACTCTCGATCGTTCAGATGCCCGCCGGCGTTCCTGTCGGAACGCTCGCGATCGGCAATGCCGGCGCGAAAAACGCGGCGCTTCTCGCAGCCGCAATTCTTGGCAATAAATATCCCGAAATTCGCTCCCGCCTCGATGTTTGGCGTCGCGAACAGCGAGATTCAGTTCTCGGGGATCGCCTTCCGTGACAATAAACCGCTCTCGCTTTCAACCGGTGCTCCCGGGAAGCACGATTGGCGTGCTTGGCAGTGGGCAGCTTGGGCGCATGTTCGCTATCGCCGCTCGCCGCATGGGTTACCGTGTTCACACGCTCTCTCCTGACGAGGACACTCCTACCGGACAAGTAGCGGATGTGGAAATCAACGCCGGCTACAATGATCTCGACGCTGTTCGCAAATTCGCGAGCGCTGTTTCTGTCGTCACGTTTGAATTCGAAAACGTTCCCGCAGCTACCGCCGCAGCCGCCGCTGAATACGCGCCCGTTCGGCCGAGCGGGCATATCCTGCATATCGCGCAGCATCGCCTCCGTGAAAAGACATTCCTTTCTGAAGCTGGCCTTCCCGTCACGCGTTTCCGTGCCATTCGAAGCCGTAGCGATCTCACCCTCGCAGCTTCCGAGCTGGGCCTCCCCGCCATTCTCAAAACCGCCGATTTCGGCTACGACGGTAAGGGCCAGTTTCATCTCACATCTCCTTCCGACTTCGAAAACGCCTGGCAAAATGTAGGAGCGCGTGAGGCCGTGCTTGAGGCCTTTGTCGATTTCGATCTCGAGATCTCCATCGTCGCTGCCCGAACCCATTCAGGCGAGTTCGCGCATTACGGCGCTGTAGAAAATCATCATCGAAATCGCATTCTCGATTTGTCGATCGCGCCCGGCCGGGTGTGCCCCAAAATCGCATCCGAAGCAGTCGAAATCGCCCGAGCCGTGCTCGAAAAACTCGAAGTGGTTGGCGTCCTTTGCGTGGAGTTTTTCGTATGCAAAGACGGCAGGCTCCTCATCAACGAGCTCGCGCCCCGCCCTCACAATTCAGGACACTTCACATTCGATGCCAATCTCACAAGCCAGTTCGAGCAGCAGCTCCGCGCCGTATGCGGTCTCGGCCTAGGGGACACGAAACAGTTCACTCCCGCCGCAATGGCGAACCTGCTTGGTGACGTTTGGGCCGATGGCGAACCCGACTGGGCTGCAGCCGCTTCAATACCGGACGTAAAGCTGCATCTCTATGGCAAGGTGACTCCACGGCCCGGCCGCAAAATGGGCCATCTAACCGCGCTCGCCGCAACTCCAGAGCAGGCCCTCGCAGACGTAGAACGTGCCCGCCACCTCGTTTCGGCACCTCGATTAGCCGTCTCGTAAACTAAACGCAGCGGGTAAATTCGGTCTCATTTTGACAAAAATTTGCCATTTCGATGCCTTTTCAGGCATTAGCGGCGATATGACAGTCGGCGCGCTAGTAGATGCGGGCGCCGAGTGGCCCGCTCTCGATTCGGCCCTTCGCAGCCTGAATCTCAACGTTTCTTTCCACGTTGAAAAGACCACGCGCAAAGGCATTACGGCATCGAAATTCATGGTCGAATGCGACGGACAGACGAGTCATCGCCAGCTTCCGCAGATTGAAAAAATCATCGAAGCGGGCAAAATCTCGAATGGCGCAAGAGAAAACGCACTCGCCATCTTTCGCCGCATAGCTGATGCGGAAGCGAAGATGCACAATGTACCTATCGAGAAAGTTCATTTCCATGAGATCGGCGCAGTCGATTCCATCTGCGACATCGTAGGCGCGTGCGTCGCGCTCGATCTGTTAAATATCAGCGAAATCTCCAGTTCCGCCATTAACGTCGGCAGCGGCACTATCGAGACCTCGCACGGGCGCCTCCCCGTTCCCGCGCCCGCCACCGCCGAGCTTCTAAACAACGCGCCTATCTATTCCGCCGGCCCGCAAAGCGAGCTCACTACTCCAACCGGTGCGGCGCTCCTCGCCACGCTCGCGAGCAACTTCGGTTCCATGCAGCCGATGCGCATCACATCGCAGGGCTTCGGAGCGGGTGAGAAAGATTTTCCATCGCAAGCAAATGTTCTACGTGTGCTGGTCGGCGAACGTACGGATGCCGCCCAATCGACATCCGTAAACATTCTCGAAGCAAACATCGATGATTCGACGCCTCAGATCCTCGGTTATGCAATGGAGCGCCTCCTCGATGAAGGCGCGCTCGACGTGACCCTCACTCCGGTTTTCATGAAGAAAAACCGTCCGGCAACCATGATTTCGGTGCTCTCAGCCCCTGAATTCACCGAGCAGCTCGCTTCCACTCTTTTTGCCGAAACAAGTACTCTCGGGGTGCGCATTCTTCGGGCCGAGCGTCGCGTTCTCGCCCGCGACACCGTCGAAGTCGAAACCTCGTACGGCAGAGTCCGTATTAAATACACCGAAAACGGTACCTTCGCTCCCGAATTCGACGATTGCCGCAGAGCCGCCGCGCAGAACGGAGTCCCGCTGCGCGAAGTCATCGCCGAGGCGAATCAAACATTTCGAAGACTTGGAATCGACAATTCTTGAATGAGCCCAGGTAAGTACTACCTCACAACACCCATCTACTATGTCAACGCTGCGCCTCACATTGGGCATGCATACACCACGATCGCCGCCGAGACCATCGCCAGGCTGAAACGCATGCAAGGCTACGACGTTGTCCTCACGACTGGTACCGATGAACACGGTACGAAAGTGGAGCGTGCCGCCCGTGCGCAGGGTAAAACACCCGAGGAGTTCGTCGAAATCATCTCGAAAGAATTTCGCGCGCAATGGGAGAAGCTCGATCTCCAAATTGATCGCTTCCAGCGCACGACAGCACCCAACCACGCGAAAAATGTGAATGCCCTTTTTGAAGCTTGTCTTAACAATGGATACATCTACAAGGGCACATACACGGGCCTCTACGCCGTCGTCAGTGAATCCTTTGTTACAGAAGCCAAGCCGGGCGACATTGATCCGGAAACCGGCAAAGCCTACGAAGAGCTCACCGAAGAGAACTACTTCTTTAAACTCTCCGCGTTCACCGACCGGCTGCTCGCGTTCTACGGCGCTCACCCCGATTTCATCCAGCCCGATATTCGTCGCAACGAAGTCCTCTCGTTCGTCAAACAGGGACTTAACGATCTCTCGATCACTCGCACCAGCATCAAATGGGGAATTCCCGTCGAATCCGACCCAGCGCACGTCTTCTATGTATGGTTCGACGCTTTGATGGCTTACTTCACCGCGGTAGCGGGTGAAGACCGCTGGCCCGCCGATCTCCATTTGATCGGCAAAGAAATTCTGCGCTTCCACGCCGTATATTGGCCCGCATTTCTCATGGCTGCTGGCTGGGATCTCCCCAAGCGCGTCTTCGCTCACGGCTGGCTGCTCTTCGAAAAAGACAAAATGAGCAAATCGCGGGGCAACATCGTGCGGCCTACCCCGATCTCGGACGTAATGGGAGTCGACGCTCTGCGCTACTTCCTTCTCCGCGAAATCGTTTTCGGCCAGGATGGGAGCTTCAGCTACGACGCGCTGGTTGGCCGCTACAACTCCGATCTGGCGAATGGTCTCGGAAATCTCGCGAGCCGCACCCTAACCATGATTCAGCAAAGTCGTGGGGGCGAGATTTCAGCCCACGCTGGCGATCCGAGAGTCGCCGAATTCTCGCAGACCGTTGCTCAAGCTGTGCTCGCCGCCTATGACGCGTTCGATTTTTCGCGCGGCCTGGAACACGTCTGGAGCATTCTTTCAGCCGTCGATAAATTTATCGTCGAGCGCGCGCCCTGGAAGCTCGCAAAAGATCAATCGCGCGAAGCGCAAGCGAAGCTCGATGAGACTTTGTTCACGGCGGCGGAGGGGTTGCGCCTCATTTGCATTCTGGTCCATCCCATCATGCCCCACACCGCGCAAAAGATTTGGGAGAAGCTTGGCCTCACTCAGCCGCTCGATCAAGTCCGGATCGATTCGCTGAGTTGGGGAGCCGCCGGTTCGCTTCGCGCCGTCGACACTCTCGCTGTCTTTCCCCGGCTCGATCTCAAACCTACTGTTGAAAAAATGCGAGAACTTGAAGCTATCGAACAGAACCGCCAAGCCGAGCTGCTCGGCAAGTCTCCTGAGACTTCCACAGCCGCGCAGCCGCCGAGCACGACGACTCTCATCTCCATCGACGAGTTCGCCAAAGTCGATCTCTGCGTCGGCGAAGTCAAAGCCGCCGAGCGCGTCAAAGGCGCTGATAAACTTTTACACCTCAAAGTTGACATCGGCGAGCCCGAACCGCGTACCATCGTCGCTGGAATCGCAACCGCGTACAAGCCGGAAGACCTCATCGGCAGAAAGGTCGTTATTGTCGCGAATCTCCAGTCTCGCAAGCTGCGCGGTCTTACCTCACAAGGCATGATCGTCGCCGCCACAACGGATGAGGGCTTCCCCGTTCTCGCCGGATTCCACGAAGACATCGCAGTCGGATCCCGCCTAAAATAGGTCCCGATTGCAACTGGTCGACTCCCACTGCCATCTCGATGACGAGCAATTCAACCTAGACCGCGCCCTCGTAATCGACCGTGCCCGCGAAGCTGGCCTCAAATACATACTCGCCATCGGCACCGGCAATGGTCCTCCCGATCTCGAAGCAGCCGTTCGCCTCGCTAAAAAGTATCCGTTCATTTTCGCGACCGCTGGAGTTCACCCCAATGATGCCCCCAAGGTCGATGCAAACACCTTCAACAACCTCGAGGCCCTTCTCCAGCACCCCAAGGTGAAAGCGCTGGGCGAAATCGGTCTCGATTATCACTGGGGCGTTCCAAAGGAGATCCAAGCGCCCGTTTTCATCCGGCAACTTGAAATCGCTGCTCAATTCCGCACGCCCGTCGTAATTCACACCCGCGATGCTTGGTCCGACACCATCGATATCCTGCGCGCGCATTGGCACCCCGCTGCACTCCCCTGCATCATGCACTGTTTCACCGGAGATCCCAAAGCCGCCCGCGAGTGCTTGAATTTGGGCTTCTACTTATCTTTCGGCGGCGTGACGACGTTCCCCAAAGCCGCGGAAATTCGCGAAGCAGCGCGCATTACCCCTGCTGACCGCCTGCTGATAGAAACCGATTCGCCCTATCTCGCGCCCGTCCCGTATCGCGGCAAGCGCAATGAGCCGGCATATGTCGTTCACACCACGACAGTAATCGCCCAAACTCGCGGCATCACGGTCGAGCAGCTCGCCGCCGAGGTCACCTCGAACTTTGAAAGTCTGTTCCAGCTCAATTCCGGCGCTTCCCCGCTCGCTGACCAGTTACACTGAGGATTTCCCTCGCGGGGAACACAATGTTCAGCAACATCCGGCAATCACTCAGCGCTCGTGAAGCGTTCGAACTCGTGCAGTCGGAATTGCGCGAAGTAGAACGAGAGATCGATCTCGAATCCATCGCCTCGGTCGACGCGATTACAACCATTAGCCGCTATTTGCAAGTCGGTGGCGGGAAGCGCCTCCGTCCGATACTGCTTCTCCTTACAAACCGTCTTTTCGGCGCGTCCACCGATTCGGCCCGCCGTCTTGCAGCAGTTGTAGAAATGATCCACACGGCAACCCTGGTTCACGACGACGTCATCGATTTCGCGCAGACCCGCCGCGGCCGCCCTTCCATCAATGTCGTCTGGGGCAACCACAGATCGGTGCTCGCTGGCGACTGGCTTTACATGCAGGCCTTTCAGATCGCCCTCCGCGAGCGCAACTTCCACGTTCTCGATGTGCTGATCTCTCTCACTCAGATGATGGTTGAAGGCGAGCTGCTCCAGCTCGAGCGTCTCCATCGCATCGATCTCACTGAAGCCGACTACATGGAGCTCGTCGATCGCAAGAGCGCCAGCCTCTTCTCTGCCTGTGCCCGCCTCGGAGCCGTCGCGGCACGCGCGAACGAAGCGGCAGAATCCAAGCTGGGCGACTTTGCATGGAATCTCGGTATGGCCTTCCAATTAGTCGATGACATCCTGGACTTTACCTCGACTGAAAAGATTCTCGGCAAGCCCGCCGGCAATGATCTTCGCGAAGGGAAGGTCACGCTTCCCGTTATCTATGCGCTCGAAAATGCTTCTCCTGACGAGCGCCACGCCATCGAAACGGTCATTGCCGACGCCGCCTATGAACATCTCCCGTTCATGCGCATCTTGCAGATCCTCGAACAGCATGACGCGATCTCTCGCTCCTACGAGCGCGCCCACGCGTTCACAAACACCTCTCGCAAGCTCATCGCCGCTTTTCCCGAATCACCCGCCAAGCGCGCTCTTCAGGCGATCGTAGATTTAGTCACTGACCGCGATTCGTAGGAAATTGCGCGGCGCCCCCTTGTTCCGAAACCAGAATCAATCGCGGCGATCCAAGCTGAAATTTCTCGCCAGCTACTGATCCCAACAGCTCGACCATCTTTAACCCCGCTTCTGCATGCATTCGGCATAACTCCGAGACAGTAAACACGTAGCTCGCCGTCGGTCTCGTCTCCACCTTCCCGTTCTGAACGAATGTGTAATCGATATCGAGCCGGCTTTCCGCCGGGTCATATCGGTTCTCGCTCAGCATCAGCATGTCGCCGAGCCTGAACCACCGGTTCCTCGCAAGGCTGGGCAGAATCGATTCCGCCGCCATGCCCGTTTCTATAACAAACCGGCCGCCCGCTTTCAGCGCTCTCGCGATCAGGCCCAGAAACTCCCGCGCCTTCGCATAATCCAAGTACGCAAAACTGTTGCCGAAACAGTAAGCGCCGTCGAACTCCGCAACCCAAGGGAGGTCGCGCATGTCACCCTGGATCCACCTCACCCCAGGCGAACAGTGACTTCGCGCTTCCGCAATGAATTCCTCGCTGAGATCAACACCCGTCATCAAATATCCGCTCTTTGCGAGCTCCAGCGCGTGCCGCCCATTGCCGCACGGTACGTCGAGCAGATGCGCTCCACGCCCCAAGCCAAGAGTTTTCTCTAAGAAATCCACCTCCGCCCGAGTCTGCTCGGGACTCATCGCGCGCCGCCAAGATTCCAGCGCGACACCACGAAAAAATTCAACTTGCCAATTGGATTGCATCTCTTCTCCTTCGGAAAGACACACGTCAGCTGCTTGGTAGCCAGGGCCGCTTAGGAGAAGTTATTGGACTGCGAACTTAGTAGTCAGAGGCGCGTCCCACAGCATACCAGGATCGAGTCCGGAACTCAAAACCGGCAAACCTGCGTTTCTCGATAGACTTTACGTGCTATCGTATATCTCTATGGCACAGTACGTACATCCCGAGGTTCTCGTCGAGACTGAATGGCTCGCAGGCAAGCTGTCGGACGCATCCCTCCGCATTGTCGAAGTCGATGTGGATACGGCGGCCTACGAGCCAGGGCACATTCCCGGAGCCATCGGTTGGGCTTGGAACACGCAGCTTTGCGATACCGTTCGCCGGGACATTATTCCGAAGCAGCAACTTGAGACGTTACTCTCTCAATCCGGAATCACTCCCGAAACGACAATCGTGCTCTATGGCGATAACAACAACTGGTTTGCCGCCTGGGCTTTCTGGCAATTAAAAATCTATGGCCATCAGGACGTTCGCATTCTGAACGGCGGGCGAAAAAAGTGGATCGCCGAAGGACGAGAGCTGACCGATGCCCCGGCATCTCATCCGGCTTCGCAATATCGCGCCAAAGAGCCGGATCTTTCCGTGCGCGCCTACCTCCCGCAAGTTCAGGAAGCCATTCACAACCACTCGGCCGCGCTCGTCGACGTTCGCAGCCCGCAGGAGTTTACCGGTGAGATTCTCGCTCCTCCTGGTTTGCCGGAAACCTGCCAGCGCGGCGGTCATCTCCCGGGAGCTCGGAACATTCCCTGGGGCAAGGCATGCAACGAAGACGGCACGTTCAAATCTTTCGATGAACTCCAGACCCTTTATCGCGCCGAGGGCATCGATGGCTCGCGTCCAACCATTGCCTACTGCCGCATTGGAGAGCGTTCCAGCCACACTTGGTTCGTGTTGAAATACCTGCTCGGCTTGCCCGATATCGTCAACTATGACGGCTCCTGGACGGAGTGGGGCAATCTCGTTGGGGCTCCTGTCGAGCGCGGCGCAGCGGAATCGGCGCACGCCTAGAGAACAGGACCGATTACATGCAGCCGCAACACTTTCAAGAGCTCCGCATCGAAATCGATGGCTGGCCGGTAAAGCTCACAAAGTACCGTCTCGGCGAAAACTACATCTGCCAGGCCGACAACGTTTCCCCCGGCGCGACACTTGCCCGGATATCCGCGCCGACTGCCGAAGAGGCCGAAGCCCAAGCTGTGGCGAAAGCTCGGCACCTGCTGGGCAAAACGCAACGCCGCGAAATCTAGTTCCCCCCGAGTTGCTCCAGCAGCTCTTTCGGATAAAGCTCTTTCAGCTCTGGATGCACCTCGGCTAACCGTATCAAATCCAATTCATCTTTTTTCCGCTTGCTGAGACGGCGCTGCGAGTCGCTATAGGCCCAAAGTTTTCCACGCGCAACATCTTCCAAACACGCAACCATCACGCTCAGCCCTAGCACCTCTCGTCTTTGGGCGCGCAATAAGAAACTCTGATAACGCTCGTCCGTCGTAAACTGAATCCGCAGATCGCTATGCGGCGCATGTGCATTAAGCGAATGCGCATGCGTTTCCGTGGTGAAGCCGCGCTCCCGCAGCAGAGCTAACAATGCTGCAAGATTTTCAGAGACGGCCACAATATCAGCATCCAGCGTGTAAACTGGCTCGACGTAGCAGTTCACGGCTAACCCGCCAATAAGGCAATACGGCATCAATGCCTCGCAAACGGAAATCACTTGGGCGAAATCGCCCAGACCCCCTCGGCTTGTCAACTCATATGCCTCCGCTGCGGTCACATTTTCGAGTATGACAGCCAATCCTCGCCGTTTGACGTTAGCCTATGAAGCGAGAGAATCTTGTGTCACCGTTACTACCCTATTTGCCGCGCCTCCTCCTTGCCCCTCTAGTGCTCGCCACAATCTCGCCGGCCTCCGAAATCACTGACCGCTCTTGGTCCATTCTCCAAGCCGCTCTCGAAGACAAGAGTTCCGACAAGCGCGTGAAGGCGCTCCATGCCTTGTCGCTTCTCACGAACAACGCGCAGGCCGGTGACCTCGCCGAAAAAGCGCTCGCCGATCCAAGCCCGCACGTTCGTAGCGCAGCAGCAAAGTCGTTGGGCCAGATGAAAGCTGCAGCCGCGCGCCCCAAGCTCCGCGAAGCGCTGAACGATCCCGAAATTGAGGTGGTCATCGCCGCCGCCAACGCGCTTTATGTCTTCAAGGATCCGGCAGCTTACGAAGTCTATTACGCCCTGCTGACCGGTGAGCGCAAGAGCAGTGCCGGCATCTTACGCACGGAGCTGAAAAGTCTCAAAGACCGCCACACCATCGAGAAAATGGCTTTCGAAACAGGCATCGGCTTCGTTCCCTTCGGAGGCATGGGTTACGAGGCGTGGAAAACCGTCACTCAAGACGACACATCACCCGTTCGCGCGGCTGCGGCCGAGCGCCTCGCCACCGATCCCGATGCAAAAAGCGGAACCGCGCTCGCGCACGAATGCTCAGACAACAAATGGCGCGTCCGCCAAGCCGCCGTTGACGCCATAGCCGCAAGAGGCGATCCCGCGCTGTCTTATGGACTGATTGCGGTTCTTGAGGATCCGAACGACAACGTACGGTTCGATGCGGCAGCAGCAATTATTCGTTTTAATACGGCGAAACCCCGCCAGCGTATTCACAAACCGGTGCCGAGATAACCCCTCCAACCTGACGTGGCGCGACTTCTCCTATAACAACCGTCTACAGCCTGCCACCGCAATTGACGCTGTAAACGGAGCCGGTACCAACATCGCGTTGTCTCTCACCTGGAACTGGGGAACCAACAACAACAACAACGGAAATCTCCAAAGCATCACGGCCAGCCACGGCGGCCCCAACTACCCGCAATTCCTAACCTTCAGCACTAGCTTTGGGTATGATTTGGCCAACCGATTAACTTCCGCCGCTGACGTAATCACATCGAACAACAACGCTCCCGCTTGGTCGCGCAATTTCTCCTATGATCAATACGGGAACATGTGGACCACGGCCAGCAGCGGCGTTCCAGTATTTGGCACAATGCCGAATGCATCCACAGATTTCAATCCGGCCACCAATCAGTTGGTGAGTGCGCGCTATGATGCCGCAGGCAACCAGACGGATGTCGGTTCCTATTCGGTGGCTTACGACGCCGAGAATCGCCAAACCGTTGCCGTGGACAATGTTTCGGAAGGTCAAGCGAGTTATGGATATGACGGCTTCGGCCAGCGGGTCACAAAGAGCACGCAAGGATCCATCAGCATCGTTTATGTCTATGACATCTTCGGTCAACTTGCTGCTGAATACAACAATTTTCCCGCCCAGCAATCGGCCTGCACAACCTGCTACTTAAGTGTCGATCATCTAGGCAACACTCGCCTGGTTACAGATAGTGCAGCAAACATCATTTCGCGGCACGATTACCTGCCATTCGGTGAAGAAATCCCCGCCAACACCGCAGGACGCAAATCCGAATGGGGACCCTTCGGCGACATCATCAACCAGAAATTCACAAGCCAAGAACGCGACGGCGAAACGGGTTTCGATTTCTTCCAGGCGAGGTATTTCTACAGCCCACAAGGCCGGTTCAGTAGCGCGGATCCCGCAAATGCAGGAGCAGATATATTCAACCCGCAAAGCTGGAACGGCTACAGCTACGTGTCGGATCGACCACTCACTGCGGTCGACCCCCAAGGACTTCAAATCATAGACCCAAGCTGGTACATCAGCGCAGGTGAACTCTTCAGCGGAGCATGGGCCTCGGAGATGGTCTCGGGCCTACTGCAGAGCGGCGGGGCGGTGCAGTGCCCGAACAATACGTGTACGGCGCAAATCGGGAATGGGCTTTACCAATTCAACGCCTATAGCAACGGCTTGTCCGGCTTTGTTCCGCTCGGGCAGCAACCCTATGAAATCAAGGAGACAGTTTTCGGGCAGACGTACACATCCTACGGAAATATCATAGCTGCTGGAACACTCGATCCATTCGGGATCGAAACACACCATCTCATCCCCCAGGAGTTCGAACCGCTTATGCCAAGCGGAATCAATATCCAGGACTATACAATCCAGCTTCCACGATTTATTCATAGGATGAGACCATTCGGTGTTCATACAGGCCAGGCGTTGGCGAACTGGAGCGCACAATGGCGGCAATTTGTAAGGGCGCTCGGCCGAAACCCCACGCTGCAGGAAGTCGAGAGATTCACTGGCAGTATGCTCGACGCGCTTGAGGAGCACGTAACCGCCGTAAACGAGTACTTGGAGCAGAACGCTCCGGAGGTCGCACCGCTAATCGAAGAGCTTGAGGCTGCGCCTCCCCGATCTAGAGCGCCCGTGGCTGTTATGGAATGAGATTAGAAGAAAGCGGGTTTTATCTTCTCGAGGCACCAAAGACCGAGAGATGCCTGTGCAAATACGCCCGAGATGGGGTTGTGGTGCGTGAGGAGATACGTTGTTCCCTTGTCCCTGGGCACGCGCGCATCGGGCGTTTCTTCTCGGATCTGAATGTTACTATTCCCTGCGCCCCGGCGGCGGATGTTTTATTCACATGGGGCTCGGAGTGCCTGATCCAAGGGAACACGCTTGCGGTTATGAAGGCTGAACGGCTGACGGGCTTTTGGACAAAACCGGCAAAGGCGGCCCTGAAAAAAACAGGTGAGCAAATTCCGGTATATCAACTCGGCATCACGGGCTGGGCAGGAATTATTCCCGCGGAATCAGGCGTTCGTTTACGGGAGTACTGCCCAGAGTGCCAGTTCTCTAATTGGTCCGACCTTGCCAATCCGGATGCACTAATAGACCCGCAAAACTGGGATGGATCGGATTTCTTCATGATTTGGCCGCTGCCTGCGTTCATTTTTGTCACTGAAAGAGTCGTCCAGGTTTTCAAAGATGCTGGCCTAAAGGGGGCGGAATTTGTCAAGACCTTTCCAAGCTTGCCCCGGGGAGCAGGGCTCTCGCCCCAGCGTCTTTCCTATTTCATGCCGCCGGACCGCGCTCACGAAATCGGCGATCCGCTGGGGATTTACTAGCAAAAAATTAATGCGGCCCTACGGCGTCTTGGCCAAAGCTGCTTAGCCTATTCCGGAACCCTCTGACCGGACCCCCCTCCCCGCCCACTAAGCTATACGAAGTTTCTGGCTGCATGGGGTTTCCGCTTCGCCGGGAGCACAACATTTCCGCCCCCAGCGCAAATCCCAGTCCCAACCAACATTGGCAATAACATACCTGACTAACCTATACTGGAAGTGGCGTGACAGGCTTGCCCAATTAGTGATTTGGGTGGCACTAATATACTTGTCGTCCCTGGTGCTGGTGGCCTACTGTCTTGGCGCGTCGATGATGCGGTCGAATTTTTCCGCCATCGGACCTAGTGTTAGCCTTGCCTCCGTTTTGGGCGCGGACTGTCCATCCATGTGAGGTAAGTACCTGTACAAGCGCATCCGCCGCCTTCTCAGAACGCTCGGTGGCTGCTACATCAGCGGGAGAGCGCATGCGGGTAACAGCGTCTTCTTTCGGCAAAAAATATCGGATGACGACACCATCAAAGAATGACTGGTACGCCTCTGGATTGGCGGATGGTTGTTTAACCAACTGCCATTTGGCCGACTCGACATTGGCAAGAATTCTTGATGCGGCTCTAAGCGCTTCAATATCTGGCACATATTCGAGAATGTATTTCTGTCCCAGGAACGGAAGTAACGGCTCAAAATTGTTCTTACCAGCTTCAATCATCGGAAGATTGCGTGGCTGGATCGATTTTTCTAATTCGATGCGTGTATCATGCTCCTGCCTTAACTCCGCAGCGGTATCTAGAGTCTGCTTTCTTGCAACACCTGCATCATTCAGTGCAATGCGGGCGTTAACTGCGGCCACTGCTGCTGTGTGTCCTGCTTTTGCCGAAGAAGTTGAGGCTTCCCCCGCTTGTTTTTTGGCAAGGCTGGCAGACTTCTCGGCTCGGTCAGCAGCGTCCGCCGCGCCGTTAGCCGAAGATTTGGCGTCGCCAGCTTCTTTCACGACCTCAGCCAAGCGCTTGTTATTAAAGGCTTGGATGTTGCTATCTGCGTTAGAAACTAGCGCCTCCGAAATGCCCTCTCCGATGACGCCTAGCGCAACTAGCATCCAGCCGAGCAATGCGACCAATGTTACCCAAGCGCGAGCCTCTGTTTTGAGATGGCTAAATACCCGGCGCGTTTCATGGACCACCCCTGGACCCTCTAGTGCGACTCCTATAGCCACGGCACCAGACGACCACAGCAAGCAAGAAAAATACAGATCACGGGTTGCCGTTAATTGTGCTAACGTCTCTGCCGGGGATGCAATCACAGGGGAGGATTGTATCTCAAATCTGAGGCGGGATCACATGTTGAGCGAGTTCTTCCTGGCCCTCCGGCTTATAGGTTTAGGTGCATTGCTGCTATTGGCAATCTACGGCGTGGGTGAATTTAGGAGGCGCACTTGATTGTACGCCGTGATTTCCGGTTTGCCTTCTTCCGTCTGGGCGCATCAGGGTTGCCGTTTCGTGGCGATTAAATAAAGCGTACACTGATGGCAGATGCAACCTCCGTCGGAACCGTCACCAGAAGTCCGGTTCACCCAGTTCAAGGATTCACTGCGAAAGATTCTTACGGTCTCAAAAGCTGAACTGGATGAGATCAGAAAGAAAGAACTCAAGAATAAGCGGCGGAGACTGAAAGCTAAGCGGCGTCGGGCTGCTTAGGCTTCTTCCCTCTTCCTTGGTTCGCATAGGGGAGATCTCTTCATATGGGATCTTTCTCGCCCGTCTTGCCCGTCAATTCCGCATACGTCAACCGCTGCCCAATTACATGGGCAATAACGATCATGAACTTTTCCTGATCGGTGAGTTTACGAAAGTTGTATCTGAAGCACTGCTCGTCTAGATAGCGGAACAAGTGCATCGGATCAACGCTCACATACGTGCCACCGAGCGTACGTTTCAGCAGCGACCAGAAGTTTTCCATGCCGTTGATGTGAACACGGCCCTGTACGTATGTCGAGATGTGATCTACAAATTCATGAACGATCTGGCCGTTAAGCTGCTTGTACATATCCGCTTCATCCGTGTACAGAGCCGATCCTAGTTCAACATTGCTGAGAACATGAGCATGGACGTGGGTGTTGCGGCGATTCGGAGCAACCATGGCACGAACGTGGCCCTGGCGTTCTAACAGCCCAAGCACAACCGTCTTGCCCCAGTTGCCATCATTGTTGGCTTTGATTCTGCGCTTCGAGTGCTTGTGCATATTGCGCACTTTGCCGCCGATGAAGCACTCATCCGCTTCAACTTCGCCTGAGAGCTTCTCGAAGGATTTTGCTTTCATCGCCAGACGCACACGGTGGAGCATAAACCAAGCTGTTTTCTGCGTGACCTTAAGATCCTTCGCAAGCTCATAAGAACTGATACCGTTCTTGCAAGTGGTAATGAGCCATGCAGCCGGAAGCCATTTATCTAAGCCAATGGGCGAGTCTTCAAAAATCGTCCCGACCTTGACCGAGAACTGCTGCTTCGAGTGATCGTGTTTGCACTTCCAGCGCCGCTGGTTCTTCAGGTAGATGACTTCCTTCGATCCGCACGTTGGGCATTCAACACCATCCGGCCAGCGAATGTCACGGACGAACTCAATTGCGTTGTCCTGATCGGTGAAGTAAAGGATCGCCTCTTGTAGCGTCTCAGGAAGCTTGTTCATGCTTCCAGTATGCGCTAAGAGTATCGGTTAGTCAAGTATGTTATTGCCCCAACATTTCTCCTGTTTTCATCAACTTACAAGGAATGATTTGGTCCCGCTCCTGTATAATGGTGAATAGAACGTAGCGGCCTGTCACGCCCGGCCCTCGACACATTCACCGCCCGGTGCCGTCGCGCATCCGGGCTTTTTCATTTCGGGCTGCGGGCTTGGCTTGCCAAGCCCGCAGCCCTCAAACGCAACGAAAGGACGATCCATGTCAACCTTAGCTCAAGTCACCGCAAACCAAGTCAATGCGCAACACTCTACCGGTCCCCGCACTTCCGAAGGCAAAGCCGCCTCGGCGCGAAACCATCTCTCGCACGGCCTCTCCGGTTCTCAATTCACCGTCCTCGATTGGGAGGATCAGCACGCTTTCGACGAGCTCCTGCAGAGCCTCGATCTCGAGCACCAACCCGCCACCCCAACCGAACAGATCCTGGTTCGCAAACTGGCCGAGCACTACTGGCTCACCCAGCGCGCCATCACGCTCCAAAATTCCTGCTTTCAACCCGAGATCGCGCCGGACGATCCGGAAAAACAGCTCGCTCTCTACCTCCGCTACCAGACCACGCACGACCGCGCCTTCCACAAGAGCCTCGCTCAGCTCCTAAAGCTCAGAGCGGAAAAGCGTAAAGCCGAAATTGGGTTCGAATCGCAGCAGCGCAAACTAGCGCAGCAAGAAGAGCGAGCGCGACGCCGACAAGCGTACGAAGAGCGTCAAGCCGCCGACCACGCGCGCCGCGAAGCCGCCGAAAAGCGCAAGCAGGACATGCATCACTGGGATCTCCTATTCCGCCAAGCCGAAATGGATCACCAGATCTCGAAAACCAACATGCTGCAAATGGACAGAATCGCCGCAGAACTTCGCGCCGAAGAGGCAGCAGAAAGGCCCATCCGCCCGCAAAAAGCCGCATAGCCCACGTTCGGGGCCCGGAGCAAACCAGCGGGTCAATGCAATGTTTTTCAGTTGCGGGATCGTTGCCTCTTCATTGCAGCGCCTTCTCCACTTCAGTCGGCTCTTTCGGCAGCGCCGCAGTCATTACGCGCGCTCCATCATGCGTCACCAACACTACATCTTCAATGCGCACCCCGATATTCTCTTCCGGAATATAAATGCCCGGCTCAACCGTCAGCACCATCCCTTCTTCCAGCTTGAGCGGCACTCCACCCGCATCGTGCACATCGATTCCGACAAAATGCCCGAGCCCGTGCGTGAAATACTTCCCCAGCGGCTCGCCGTGCTGATCCTTTCCGTGCGAATTGATGTAGTCTTTCGCAATCTGAGAGATAGTTCCGGTTTCGCCGTAATACATTGCACCCGGCTTGATCGCCGCAATCGCCGCCTTCTGCGCCCCCAGCACAATCTCGTAGATCTCGCGCTCGCGTGCGCTATACTTGCCGCCCACGGGAATCGTTCGCGTAATATCGCTCGCGTAGTAATCGCACTCCGCCGCCGCGTCGATCACCACCACTTCCCCTCGATCCATCCGCCGCCGGTTCGCTTCATAATGCAGCACCGTTCCATTCGGTCCCGAGCCGATAATCGGCGGGTATGCATAGTCCTCGCACCCGCGATCCAGCATCACTTCCGTAAACGCCGCCTGCGCGTCATACTCGTGCGCCCCGGGCGTCAATCGGTTCCACGCCGCGCGATGAGCCGCCATGCTTACATCCGCCGCCCGCTGCAATTCCGCAATCTCTGCTTTCGATTTAATCCGTCGCAGCGGCCCGATTTTTCCTTCCCCATCCCGCAACTCGCGGAATGCAAGCAGAGATTTCAGCGCGTCCTCGTCTCGCGAATGCAAAAGCGCATACACTTCCGGCCCCGAATCCAGAGCCTTCAAAAGTTGCGACTCGAACTTCTCAACCGGTAAGACATTTTGGAAACCCGTCTTCTCCTTAGAGTCCGAATCCTCCGCCGACGTGCGCCGCCCGGTGTACCGTTCCACGCGCTCATCGTGATGAGGCAGGAACAGGATCTCATCATCATGCGTAATCAGCAGTCTGGCGCCCGGCTCCGTCCATCCAGTGAGGTAATAGAAATTCGATTCCTGCCGGAATCTGCCGATCAGCTCACGGTCTTCTCTTTGCCCGAAAAGAACCACGCTGCCGTTTAGGTCCTTGCGCAGCTTCTCGCGCCGCTGGTGATACTCGGACAGCGGAATCGCGCTGTGCAAAAAGGCGGGCCACAGCAGCCCGCCTAAAAGAAGAATCGCGCGAACGATTCGCATCTATTGTTTTTCGTAAATTTCAACGTTATGGACAGGCTTGCCATCCGGTGTAGTGCCGGTTAGCGTGTACGTCATCCGCTTTCCGTCCCTCGAAAGCACTCCTCTGCCCTGCATTGTCGAATTTCCGAACTTCCAGTTGTGCTCAATTGTGCGATCATTCACACGCTTTTCCAGTACGCTTGCGTTATCCATTCCGGTGATGGTCGCCTCAGTGCCAGGTGAGGGCGTATAGGACCAGTTCTCCGTTTTTCCGTCCGCATGCACTTCGTCGACCGTAACTTTATCCGAACCGATCGTCACAGTCACGCTTTGCGGCGCAGGACCAGGACTGAATTTCGATTTCGCAACATCCAGCTTCCATGTTCCCTGGAAACGATCATTCTCCGGTTTCGTTCCTTTCTGTGTGTCTTGAGCGCCGGCCGCTAACGGGACCAGCGCAAGCAATGCTACTGCAAGTGATTTCATTTACGCCTCCTGTTTCGTTAGTATAGATTCACACCGTTATCAGAGTCTGCGTGCCACACCGATCATCCAAATCGAACCGGATGAACAAGGCTTTGTCCGATCGGCACTCGCGCGCCATTGTGCGAACGCGCTTCCATCACATTTTGCGGGACTCGTTCACCGCTTTAATCCTTACCGTCGCGCTCGCCTGGTTGAAGGGTGAAGCGGAGAAACTACAGCGCTTCGCATTTCTTGAGGAGTACCTCTACGACTGGCTCCAGTTCAATCTCAAGCCAATCGAGCCAAAACAAAGAATCGTAGTCGTCGATTTCGAGGATTTTCCGATGGCGAATGGCTACACTTCTCGAACGGCTCTCGCGTCGCTGATGGACACAGTCGTTCACGCGGGTCCGCTCGCCGTTGGACTTGACGTGGATTTCTCGCCGCTCCAGAGGGGCCGCTTCTACACGAACGAAGACAAGCTGTTCCTTGAGCAGTGCTTGCGTTGGCAAGAGGCGCTAAATGGATCTCTCTTCGTTGGTGTTCACTCGAGCCTCAAATTCGGACCTCAGTATTGGCTCGTCGACTCGCGCTATAAGGACCTGGCCGCTTACGTCGGCCGTGCCAACCCGGGCGAATACGGTCCTAATCATTTGATGGACGAGTCGGTGAAAATTCCAAGTTCTGAAACGGAGCTCCAGGAAATACCATCTCTCGGCGGTGCGCTGGCTCGTGTCTTCCGCAATTCCCGGTATATCGCGGATCCGAGTGATCCTCCCGGCTGGCTCGCGTGGGCGCTCAAGCGCACCGAAACGGAAGAAGACACCGCTCATATCATCTACCAGCAGTTTTGGGTGGATTTCAGTCCGATTGACTACTTTCGCGATAATGCCGTTCACGTCTACTGGCGTGATCAAAAGGTCCAGCCGCGTGACCCGCGGACTCTCAGCGCGCACGATCTCGCAGGGAAAATTGTGCTTCTCGGTCGAGGCCTCCTGCCGCGGGGCACCGAGCAAGTCGACGAGTGGGAATCGGAAGCGAGCGACAAATTTCCAGTTCCCGGCCATGCAGATCAATATGCCGGCGTTCTGCTCCACGCTTGCGCAGCATACACGTTGCTTGGAAACGATTTGAGATTGCTGCACTTGACGGAGCCGGGGCGAATTGCGCTCGACGCCCTCTTTTCACTGCTTGTCTTCGGATTCGTCGCCGCAATCCGTCTTATTTATATCTGTAGCTCCGAAACCGTCAACATTCATCGCTTGAATCGCGTCGTCACCGTCGGCGCAATGGTCCTCGTTTTCATTCTTGGCGATGTAATGCTCAACTACACGCGTTGGTTGTGGGATGACTATTTGCTGGTCATGTTCGTTCTCGCCGTTCACTCCTGGCTCGAAAATCATGAAGAATGGGCTACAGAAGCGGTGCATTGGACGGGTGAAATGTGGCGCAAGCTGGTTTTACAATCCGAGCCGGAGAAGCACGCTGGGAAGAAAGCCCAATGAGCCTGCGGCCCGGAATCGCCAAACTGAGCGCTGGTTCCTTGATCCTGATCGGAAGTCATCTGAGTCTGTGCAATCCGGACAACTCCCCGACTGCCGCCATTCTCGATCACATTGGTTGCAAGGCGAGCTGGCGGAAGGATTCAAACTCTCCCGCTACACCGATCACCGAAACGCACGATCGAGGCCGCCGTCTTCACACGGGCGAGGAGATCCGCTGCGACAGCAGTGACGGCTATATGGTTGTGATCCCCGCAATAGGCGAACCGCAGGCCATCAGCGCTAAAGCAGGTTGGTTCCGTGTTCCCTCCAACCCGGCTGCCGAGCAAGTACAGGTGGGGTCAACTAAATCGCCCGCGCCAACGCCTTCTGAAAACGAGATCGGCCGTGCTCTCGCTTATCACGCCCGCCCTGCGGCGACGCGCGAAGGCTCATCTCGCCTGATCTATCCAGTAACGGATTCCGTAGTGTTGCCCGACCGCTTCATAATTCTTTGGAAACCAGCATCGGACTCTGGCAAAATACACCTCCAAATTTCCGCCGCAAACAAGACAATATGGACCGCTGATGCCGACGTGACCCTTGGCAAATTGGATTCTCCCGAAGCTCGCCGCGCCCTTGGTGCATCTCAAGAGCAGAGTCACACGAATCCATATAGCCTGATTCTGCAGTGGTCCACTGATCAAGCTGGCGGCAGGGTCCCGTTCACCGTAATCAGCGCTGCTGAAGAAAAGAATCTTGCGCAAGAGCTCGCGTTTTGGGACCGCCAGCGAAACGACTTACTCCGACTGATAGGGCGTGCGTACTCGTTCGATAAGCGAAAGCTCTACTGGGAGGCGGCGCAAGAGAGCGAAGCTGCCCTAAAGCTCGCTCCGGAAAGTTGCCCGCTGCTTCAAGCCGCTGCAGCAGCCGAAGAAAACGCCGGCAACATGGCGAGAGTGAGGGAGTTGAGAGCCGCGATTGAGAATCTGCCGGGCGGCTGTTCCGGCGAGGATCAGTAAAAGAAAAACGGAGACAGAAGCACGCCAGGAACTCCGTTTGCCCCTTGTGGCGGAATGCCGATTACGACTGCGCTCTGCTCGTCGCTTCTGCTGAATACCGGATGCTGTTCCAATCCCCGTGCGCTGGCATCCTGGTCGACGTGATCCCGGACATACTGATAAACGGCGTCGATAGACACTCGTCCGCCTTGCTGCTGCAGCGCGTGTATCAAATGATATGTAAATAGTCCGTGCCCATAACTCGCCAGCTCATGCGACTTCTCTTCCGCTTGGCTGGCCGTGAGAATCGCGCGCCCGGTACCCTCGCGAATGTGGTCGAGCATCTGAGCCGAAATCGATGCCGGTAGCGTGATCGTTTTCGTGATCGCCCCGCCGCTATGGCATGTATCTAGGAAGACCGCAACCTTCCGCGCCCGCAGACGCGTGCGTACAACATTCGAGATCTCGACCATCGGAATCGCCGTCGAGTAAAGGCCGTCGAACGAACTCGCATCCGTATCGTACGTGACAACGTAGTTCGCTCCCGCCACGTCCTGTTCGCGAGACGTCCCGTGCGTTGCGATGTAAATCACCGCCAAATCGCCTTCACAGGCCATGCGCGCGAGCCAGTTCAGACCCGCTTTGATCTGCTGCGTCGTAGCCTGCCCGTCTTCCAGAACCTTCACATGATCTGCTCGAAAGCGGCCATACCGCGAATCGCGCAGCAAGTCTGCAAACGCCGAAGCGTCCTTCACCGTAAATTTCAAATCGAGATCCGGATCGCGAAAGCTCGCAATGCCGATAACCAGCGCCCACTTCTGCTCAACCTCGGGTTTCGCATCGTCGGCTGCAGCGGCATGGGATTCATTTCGGCAGGCGCCCGGTGGAGGCGACGGAATCTTTACCTCGCGCGTTGGCGTCGCCAGCCGGAACGGATCATCGCTCGCGCTTAGCGCCTCCGAGTGCCTCTCGCGCGCATTCGTCAGGGCGTAATCAGCCTTGCGGCCATTTCCTAATTGCCGCTCGAAGAGCGACCGGTAATACCAGGCGTCCCCGTTCTCATCGCACATCTCCTCGGCGCGTTTGAGGAGTTGCAGTCCTGCCTCGAGATCATTCTGGTTGGGCCGCGCTGAAACCCGCTCCAGCGCGCTGACAACCAGATCCTTTGCGGCAGCGCATCCCTCGGCAGCTTGCGAATGGGCGGCAAAAATACTCGCCGCGCATGCAGCCAAGAGCCACTGCTTCATGAATTCGTTCTCTTTTTAACAGGAGCCTTCTTCGTGCCCGCCTTTGAGGCAGGCTCGGCAGGCGGATTCAACTTCTTAAAATGTTCAAGCGCTGTCTGAATCCGGTTCTGCGGCTCCAGGAAATAACGCTCGCTCGGATTCGCATCTATGGCCTTTCCGTACTCTATCGACGCTTCCTCTAAATAGCGCTTCGCTGCCGCAGGCGTCTCTGCTTTGTAACCCAGCGCCTCGTTCGCTACGCCGATGTTGTATAACCTGTACGCATCCTGCTCCTTTGAAGGAAACGGATTCATCGTCTTGAGAGCTTCGATCATCGGCGTCCACTGCTCGGCGTCAGCGTACTTATTGGCAGCATCCAAATCTCCGCCCTTGGCGAGCAGCACATCCACCTTTTCGTCTGTGTTCACCAGCCGCGCCGCAATGCGTTCCGTCATCCGAGCCATCAAAATTTGCTCTACATCGCCCACTGTATGCGGGGCTTGTTCCCCTGGCTCGTCTTCTTTGGCCTGAGCTTGTTTGTGATGCAGCTTGTTCCACGGCATCTTGACGGCCTGCACGGCTTTGTTCATCGCGTTGTCGTCTTTCGAACCCTGCGCCGTGTAGGTCTGCGAAAAGTTCACCGTGATGTTTTCCGCATCGAGAAAACGACCCGCCGAGGTTTTCGCCTGATACGCCGCCGTTAACGTTCCCGTGTACTTGTACGCCGTCGGCCCCTGATTCTGCTGTGATTGTTGCTGCTTGTTTTTCTTGCCAGGCAGCGTCAACGGCATGTCCGACTGCGACTTCACCGGAATCGGTTGCGGCACGTTGAAATTGAGAACATTCACCGTAATCACGGTATCCGGCTTCTCACTCACATAAAGGTCGTGGTTGTACTTCGCGAGATCGGTCTCAATCACCTGCTGCAGCTTGTCCCCGACTTCTTTGTTCTGCTGGTTTGCGGCTGATGCCTTCACTACGAACGAAGGTCCGCGCAGAGTCACCGCCGCTGGAAGCTTGCGCTCCAGCGTCACCGATTTTTTGACTTTACCGAAACCTTGCCCGTGCAAGCCGGCTGGGCTGAGCACCAGAGCTCCAATTACAATGAGCTCCGCCTTACGGTGCCTCATCAGTCAGTCAGTTTCGCCTAAAGTCGCGTATGTGTCAACGGCAGAACTCCTAGGCGAGTTCTAAGAGTCCCAACCGGCATGGCCAATACGAGTGAATCCACTATTCTTGCCGTAGGGCCGTTAACGGATCTACCCGGCTCGCGCGGCGCGCGGGTATAACACTCGCCAGTAGCGCAGCGATCAACATCACTGGAATCATGATCGCGAACGTCAATGGCCCGGTGTGCTGCATCCCCTCTACGAGGCGCTGCAGAATCAGTCCCCCACCCAATGCGCCAAGCGTTCCCAGACCCACTCCCAGGAAAATCATCCCGAGACTATGCCGCAGCACGAGGTGCATCACATCGCGACTACTCGCGCCAAGCGCTATTCGTACGCCGAATTCAGATACGCGCTGGTTGGCCAAGTACGCCAGCACGCCGTAAATCCCAACGCACGCAAGCAGCAGAGCCAGGCCAGCGAATATGCCGAATAACACTAAAAGGAAGCGCTGCCGTGCGATGGAGTCGCGAGCAAGCTGCTCCATCGTATGAACCTCATACAAAACCTGATCGTTCGAAGCCCCACGCAGTGATCTCCGGAGTGGCTCAACGATGTTCAAGGGTGGAACTTTGGTTCGGACGGCAAGCGACATGAGCTCGGACCAGCGGCGCACGAACCGGTCCGGAACCTGGGCAAACGGATAGTAAAGTTGCGCGCGTACTTGCGCTTGATCGTCTCCCGCCAGTCCCCAATACCGGACATGCCCCACCACTCCCACCACCCGAACCGGACCCCAACCCATATCCGGCAACCACAGTCGCTTTCCAACAGCTTCCTGCCCTGCGAAAGCATGTCGCGCTAGTACATCATCGATCACGACAACGGGCTCACTGCGCATGCGGTCGCGATCATCGAAGAACCGGCCTTCGCGCAGCGGGATCCCGGTCACCTTTAGATAGTCCGGCGTGACGCTTGTTGTCAGCGCAATGGGCAGCTTGTTTTCGGGCGGCACGGCGGGGTCGGTCCAATAACCCAGCGGGTTATTACCTTCCCGCATCGGAACCGTATCGACCACCGCAATCGATTCCACGCCCGGCACGCCCCGCGCCCGATCCAGCACATCCCGCCAAGCCGCGCGAATACGCTCAGGATCCTGCAGCGTCCCAGGTGAAAGCGCCATTCGCGTGATTAATAGATTCCGGACGTTTAGGCCCGGATTAAGCGACGACACCCGTAGCAGCGTGCGCCCAAGCATCCCGGCAGCACTTAGCAGCACGATCGCAATGGCAATCTCGGACACGACAAATCCGCGTGCAGGCGGCGCGAGCTAGCTGCGATCGTTCGCGCTCCAGCCCGTAGCTTCTGTTCGAGATCGCGTATTGGAGCGCGGAGCGCAGGCGCCAAGCCAAAGAGAAAGCCGCTCAATAGCGAGACGGTGATCGTAAACACGAGCACGCGCCAGTCGATTGCGACTTCTTCAGCGCGCGGCAAACTGCCCGGCCAGAGCCTCACAAAGGGCCGGATCCCAACGGCGGCAATGAGCACACCGAGCACGCCTCCCAAGATCCCCAAAACCCCGCTCTCTGTCAGGCACTGGCGGATCAAACGGCTCCGTGGCGCTCCAAGTGCCGCACGAACACCAAATTCGCGTTCGCGTGAAACGGCGCGCGCCAGTAGAAGGCTGGCTACATTGACACAGGCGATCAGCAGCACGAGACCAACCGCTCCCAGGAGCAGCCACAGCGTCGACCGCACATTGCCGACTGCCGGACGAAGTCGCTGCGCCACAAACGTGCGGTCCTTATTCGTATCCGGATATTGCGCCGCAAGGCGGTGACCAATAACCGAAAGCTCCGTTTGTGCCTGAGCGAGCGTTGCGTGTGGCCGCAGGCGTGCGATGACCCCAACTGGATGCGGACCGCGATTAAGCATATATCGCGCTGTATCTTGGGCCATGGGCGTATACACATCAGCCTCGTCCCCTTCCAACCGGAGGCCTTCCGGCGCGATGCCGATGACCGTATAGCGGTTTCCGTCAAGAACAACGCCCATGCCGAGAACTGCCCGATTGCCGCTGAACCGCCGGTGCCACAAACTGTAGCCAAGAATGGCGACCCGCGCTCCACCGGGCCTGTCTTCTTCGGGCGAAAAATTCCGCCCGCGGAACAACGGTACGCGCAGCACCGAAAAGAGATTGGCCGAAGCCTCGAATTCGTCAACGTGTTCAGGCTCGCCAGGTTCGCTCAGTGTTCCTGTATTGAAAACCCAACCTGCCAAGTCCAGCGAGCGGCTTTCGCGCCGGCAATCGCGAAAATCGAGATAGGCAACATTCTGCTCGCCGTACAATGCAGCATTCCACGTTTCGCTATGCCCATGCACAGCCACGAGCTTGTCCGGCTCCGGATAAGGTAGCGGCTTCAGCAGCACACTCTCGAAAACGGTAAACATCACCGTAGTTACTCCCGTGCCGAGCGCAAGAGTTATCAGCGCGACTGCCGCGAATCCCGGCTTCTGCTGTAACATTCGAAGCGCATACGCGAAATCCCGCCAGAGATCCTCCAGCCATCGCGTGCCGCGAGCATCCCGACAGTCTTCCTTTACTTGTTCCGAACCGCCAAAAGTGATTCGCGCCTGGCTTCGCGCATCTTCGGGATCGCTTCCCCGCGCAATCAGATCAGCCGCATATTGGTCTAAATGGAAGCGCAGCTCCTTTTCGAGTTGCTGTTCCATCTGTTTTCGCCGCCACAGGCGATTCCACCAATTCATTCCGCACCGCCGTCTGCCATCTCTAAAATCAGACCGACAGCTTTGGTTAAGCGTTGCCAGCTCGCTGCTTCGGTTTGAAGCTGCGCCCGCCCTTTCCGAGTCAGCCGGTAGAATTTGGCGTCGCGGCCTGTTTCGGTCTCTTTCCAATCGGCGGCTAGACATCCGCGATTCTCGAGCCGGTGCAACGCCGGATATAACGAGCCCTGCGGAACTTGCACTACATCACGCGACACTTGTTGCAGCCGTTGAGCGATGGCGTAGCCGTGCAACGGCCGAAGCGCGACAACTTTCAAGATCAGCAGATCCAGCGTGCCTTGCGGAAGATCTGATTTTATCGACATATTTTATCCTTCTACATATTATATGTAGAAGTCCAAAGGTTCGGTACCGCTTCAGCTCGTTCTCCCTATAGAAAAATGAGGGTACGGTGAGTGGCGGGACAAAAATCACGAGAGCGGTCATTTTTCTCTGCACATCACCGATATGTCTCCCAAGTTCCGAACCGCCCTCTACTCGCACCTACATCAGCCCAGATCGCTCCTTTGAAATAACCATTCCTCCTGATTACGCTGTGCACACCGGCAAAGACAAGCCACAGATTTCCTACATCCCGGTCTGCCATGAAGACTCGCTCGTCTGTATCAGCTTCCCGCCTGATCGATACCACGGAACAAACTTTGAAGGTGCTGCCGTGGAAATTACCGTGTTGCCAGCCACGACTGAAACGGCTTGCCTGAACCCGCCTCACGAGGATTTCCACGTCGACGCCGAGACACCAAGCAAAATCATTGACGGAGCACATTTTCTTCATGCGTTTTTTGGCGGAGCGGCAATGAGCCACGATCTTGTTAGGCATGAGTACCTCGGATACAAGAACCGCAAGTGTTACAAGCTGGCGGTCGAGGTTACGTTTTCAAACTTCGAAGTCCACCCTCCAGGAACAATTAAGGAATTCACAAAACGTGACCAGGAGCAGGTTAGGGCTCAACTAGAAAGAATCATCGATTCCTTCCGGTCACTGCATTGAGCTTTCGTAAAGGATAGTGATGCGATTCTGCATTCTCGTAGCGCTTGCGCTTGTTTTGCTTCCGTATAGCGCTATTGCCCAAACGCCTGGGCTGTCAACAACAGTGGAGCAGTTCGTGCGCGTGCACGCGAAAACCGTCATCCTCACGCACGTGCGGATCATCGATGGAACGGGCGCTCCGGCGGTCGAAGACCAGAACGTTGCCATTAGAGACGGAAAGATAAACGCCGTTGAGCCGGGCGCGGACGTAGTGGCAGCGCAGGGTGAAACGGTCCTGCCGCTTCGCGGTTACACCGTGATGCCGGGCATCGTCGGCATGCACAACCATCTGTTTTACATCGCGCGGCCAAACCTCGATGTTCGTCGGCATTCTGATCCGCCGGTCATCGTGCTCCAGATGACGTTCTCGGCACCCCGCCTCTATCTTGCCGGTGGCGTGACGACGATGCGCACGACAGGCAGCGTCGAAACGTATGCCGATCTCAATCTGAAGCACGATATTGATGCCGGCAAGCTGCCAGGGCCGCACATCGACGTCACCGGGCCGTATCTGGAGGGAAGCACCAGCATCTTCATCCAAATGCCGCACCTCACCAGCCCCGCTGACGCGCGCGAAACCGTCGAGTATTGGATTAAACAGGGTGTCACGTCGTTCAAGGCCTACATGAACATCACGCGTGCGGAATTAAAGGCGGCCATCGACGCTGCTCACCAGCATGGCTTGAAAGTTACAGGCCACCTCTGCTCGGTTACCTATAAGGAAGCCGCTGAACTTGGAATTGACGACCTGGAACACGGATTCTTTGTAAACACGCAACTAGATCACGACAAGAAGCCAGATGTATGTAGTCAGAGCGCGGGCACGGAAACTCTTGCGCGCATGGATCCAGGAGGTCTGGAAGCCAAAGAGCTAATCAACACTCTGATCAGCCATCACGTCGCAATCACATCCACCTTGCCGGTGTTCGAAAACTTTGCGGGCGCAGGCCGGCCGCAGGTCCGGCAGCAGGCTTTAGAGGCCATGAGTCCCCAAGCTCGCGAGGACTTTTTCCTGTTGCGCCAGCCGCGCTCGCCATTGTCCGCCGAAAAAATCGATCCGGCGATGCTTTGGCAGCATGATTTGGGACTGGAGCGTGCGTTCGTCGCTGCTGGAGGACTGCTCCTCTCAGGGCCCGACCCTACTGGCCGTGGTGATGTGCTTTCCGGCTTCGGAGATCAGCGGGGCATTGAGCTTCTTGTCGAAGCTGGCTTCACTCCCGTGGAGGCCCTCAAGATCGCGACACTCAATGGCGCGATTTACCTCCGCAGGGAAAAGGAGATCGGCTCTGTAAGGGCTGGAGAAAATGCCGATCTGGTGGTTATTAAAGGCGACCCGTCCAAACAAATTTCAGATATCGAGAATGTCGAACTCGTGTTCAAGGACGGTATTGGTTACGACTCGCAGAAACTGCTCGATTCGGTGAAGGGCAAATACGGGCGCTATTAAGAACCTGAATTTCTAATTCTCTCCTTGACAGCTTAGGAGAGTCTACACTATACTCCTAATTGTTTTAGGAGTGTAAATTGTCCAGCCAGGCCCAGATTCTTCCAGGGACTCTTGATCTTCTCATCTTGAAAGCAGTTTCGCTCGGTCCTCTTCACGGCTACGGTGTACTTTTGCGTATCGGACAGATTTCCGGAGAAGCGCTGCTCATTGAGCAGGGAGCGTTATATCCGGCGCTGTTTCGCCTAGTCCGGCAGGGGCTGCTAAAAGCGAGCTGGGGCACATCGGAGAACAATCGCCGCGCCAAGTATTACGAGCTGACATCCGCGGGGCGCAAGCGCCTGCGAGAGGAAACGGAGGGCTGGAATCGCCTTGCGGCAGCAATCGGTTCGGCGCTTTCGGCCCGGCCGGAGGAAGTATGAGGTTCTTTACTAAGCTCTTCCGGCCAGCTCGAATCGACTACGACCTGGAAGAAGAGCTTCATTCACATATCCAGCACCGCGCCGACGATCTCGAACGTTCCGGCCTGAATCGCATCGATGCAGAACGCCGCGCGCGCATCGAATTCGGCGGTCATGTGCGGTTCAAAGAAGAATCCCGCGAAGCGCTCGGCGGTAATTTTATTGAGACTCTCGCACAAGATTTGCGTTTCAGCATCCGGGTTTTGCGCAAGTCTCCCGGGTTCACCATCGCCGCCGTTATAACGCTTGCCCTGGCGATTGGAGCAAACGCCGTAGTATTTGGAGTGTTGAACGCCCTGATCCTGCGCCCCCTCAACGTACCTCAGGCGCAAAGCCTCTATGGAATCGAGCGCGGAAGTGATAAATCCGTCAATCAGTCATATCCCGACTATCTGGATTTACGTGATCGCAACCGCAGTTTCGAAGATCTGGCGGCGTACAACGTCAGTGCGGTGGGAATCGACACGGGCAATAATCCGTCTTCGTCCTGGATCATGGAAGTGACAGCGAATTACTTCGATGCATTGAGTATTCAGCCGTATCTAGGCCGTTTCTTCCATGCTTCCGATGAGCACGGTCCAAACAGCGCGCCGTATATAGTGCTCACACACGCCTATTGGCATAGCCATTTTCGCGATGATCGCGGCGTGGTGGGCCGCGTTGTTCAGATCAACAAGCATCCTTTCACGATCATCGGTGTGGCCCCACCGGAATTCAGGGGGACTTTGTTATTTGTCTTTCCCGATTTTTGGGTGCCGATCGTTAACCAGGAGCAGGTGGAGGGATCGTACGTGCTAGCCGCTCGCGGAACGCGAGGCATTTTGATGGTGCTTGGACATCTGAAGCCTGGCATCACTCCGGCGCAAGCTGTTGCGGATCTTAACTCGATTGGCTCGTATCTGGAAAGGACGTACCCAAAAGAAGACGGCCATATGACCTTCTCTCTGGCACGTCCTGGTCTTGCCGGCGACTGGTTGGGCAGTCCGGTGCGTGCATTTCTAACAGCGTTGATGCTGCTGGCTGGCTTAATTCTTCTGGCCGCCTGCGCGAATCTGGGCAGCCTCTTTGCCGCGCGGGCCTTCGACAGGTCGCGTGAAGTTGCTCTACGCCTCGCGCTTGGATCAGGCCGGGCGCGAATACTACGGCAACTCTTTACCGAAGCTATGCTTGTCTCCCTGATCGGAGGCGCTGCCGGTCTTTGGGGTAGCGTGCTGCTGTTGAACGCGTTGAGCGTCTGGGAACCGCTCCCAACAGCCCCGCTCCAAGTGCCCGTGTACCCGGACGCAAATGTCTATGGAATGGCCTTACTGTTGGCGCTATTCAGCGGATTCCTTTTTGGTGCAGTCCCGGTAAAACAAGTGCTTAGAACAGATCCATATCAGGTAATCAAGTCGGGATCGACGGGCAGGATTCGGCGGCGGCTTACCGTCAGGGACGTGTTGCTCGTTGTGCAAATTGCGATCTGCGCAGTGCTGGTTACTTCTTCGCTGGTCTCCTTACGCGGATTGGCGCGCTCGCTTTACGGCAATTTTGGTTTTGAGCCGCAGAATACAGTCCTAGTAGAGACAGCGCTGAACATGGCTGGTTACAGCGGCCACAAAGTGCCGGAAATGCAGAAGCGCATGATCAACGCTTTGAAGGACATTCCCGGCGTAGAATCAGTGGGGTTGATAGATCGGCTGCCCTTGTATTATGGCGCGAACAGCTCTACCGTCTTTCGAGACCAGACGGGCGACCTGAGGCCATCGAATGCGGCTGCCGAAGCCATGCTCTACAACATTTCTCCTGAATACTTCACGGCGGCGCGGACGCCTTTGTTGGCGGGCAGAGCCTTAAGTTGGCGCGATGACACGAATGCGCCGCGCGTGGCAGTGGTCAACCAGGAGTTCGCGCGCAAGGTTCTTGGGTCGGTGAGCGACGCAATCGGCAGGCGTTTCAAGATGCCCGAAGGAACGCGGGTTGAAGTGGTGGGCCTTGTCGTCGACGGCAAATACGCGAGCCTCGCCGAAGACCCACAGCCGGCGATGTTTCTTCCCATCTTGCAATCGCCTGCGAACCAGATGTCGCTGGTCGTGCGCTCAAAGAGCGACTCGCAGCAACTGACCGCGGCCATCAAAAACACGATGCGCCGCTTGGATGCGGGACTACCTTTTACCATTCGCGCATGGAGTCAAGAACTGGAGAGCGCCTTGTTCCCTTCGCGCATAGCGACGCTCTCGCTAGGTGTGCTGGGCATCATGGGCGCGATGCTGTCAATTACCGGCATCTTCGGGATGGCCGCGTATTCGGTCAGCAAGCGGCTGAAGGAATTGGGAATTCGTATGGCGCTCGGGGCGCGGCGCAAGGAAGTCTTACAAGCCGCGCTTGGGCGAGCTTTCCGGCTGCTTGCTTTTGGATCGGCAGCAGGGCTGGTGCTCGGAATCCTTGCGAGCCGTGTGCTGGCTGCGATCGTGTATCAGGCGACTCCGCGCGATCCGCTCGTGCTCGCGGGCGTTATTGTGGCAATGGCATTCATTGGACTGCTCGCCGCGTGGGTGCCCGCGCAACGCGCCCTATCGCTTGATCCGTCGACACTGCTTCGCGAAGAATAAACAGGCCATTGACCCTAGCCCGGCCGCCGCTTCACGTCAATGTTCAAGCGCTTGATCTTCTGATTTAGCGTCGAAAGTGGAATGCGTAACGCCTCTGCCGCTTCGGTCTGGCTGTAATTTGCCGCCTCGAGGGCTTCGATAATCTTCCGGCGTTCAAAATCCGCGACGATCTCGAACAGCGATGCATCGGGAGCGAGCATACCGTTATTGTCGCGTCCGATGCGCATCCCGCTTGCGCGCTGCAAGTGATCGGGAAGGACGTGCGCCGGCACGGAGGGAGCCGTCGCAAGCACGACCGCACGCTCCACAACGTTTTCTAGCTCGCGCACATTGCCGCCCCAATGATGCTCCATCAGAATCTGCATCGCCTCCGGCTCGAAGCGCAAAACGGAGCTTCGCCCGCTATCCAGGAACTTCTCGTTCTCGCGGCAATAGCGCGTGAAGAAATGTTCGACCAGCAAAGGTATATCTTCTCTGCGGTCTCGCAGCGGCGGCAGATTCAGATTGATCACGTTCAGCCGGTAGTACAAATCCTCCCGGAATTTGCCCTCTTCGACCAGCTTGCGCAGATCCGCGTTCGTGGCAGCGAGAATGCGAATATCCACGCGTACACTTTCATTGGAGCCCAGCGGCATGAACTCGCGATCCTGCAATACGCGCAATAGCTTTGCTTGAATTTCGGGACCGATGGTTCCGACTTCATCAAAGAAAATTGTTCCGCGGTTCGCGGTTTCAAATAGGCCCTTGCGGCTTGCTACAGCGCCGGTAAACGACCCCTTCATGTGTCCGAACAAAATCGATTCCAACAAATCGGACGGCAGATTCCCGCTGTTCACCGGCACAAAAATTTGATCGGCCCGCGCCGAATGACCATGGATGGCCTTCGCAATGAGCTCTTTTCCCGTCCCGGTCTCGCCTGTAATCAGAATCGTCGCGCGGCTCGGCGCAACTTGCGCCACTTGATCGAGCAATCGCACCATGCGCTCGCTTTTTCCCACAATGTTCGGGAAAGCATAGCGCTGCTTCAAAGCGCGCTTGAGCTGCGTGTTTTCCCGCTCCAGCCGGCCCTTCGAGATCATCCGGTCGATCTCGATCAGCAACTTCTCGTTGTCCCAGGGCTTCGCGAAATAATCGTTGGCACCAGACTTGAGAGCGCGTACCGCGACTTCCACTGAGCCATACGCGGTCAGCATGAAGACTGGGGTCTCTCGATCTCTTTCGCGAATCTCGGCCAGCACGTCCATGCCCGACCGGTCCGGCATCATCAAATCCAGCAGAACCAGCTCGAAATTCCCGGATTCGAATTTTCTCAGCCCCGCTGCGCCGCTCTCGGCCACATCGACCGCGTAGTTTTCGCCGGCGAGCAGAAGTTCGAGACTCTCCCGAATGTCTGCCTCATCGTCGATCACCAGAATGCGATGCCGCTCCGGAGGACCGACGCGGTCCGCCGGCAGAGCTTCATCGCTGATGGGCACTACCGTGGTGGTATCAGGCATTCAAAGGCAAACGCGCGTATACCGCTTTGCGCGGGCGCGATTCACGCCGGCAACGCTTGACGGCTCCGCTCGGCAGTTCTCAATAAGCGCACCGGCGCGCCCGGAAATTCCAGGCGAAACCGCGTGCCCCGTCCTACCGCGCTGTCAACTTCAATGATGCCATTGTGCTCTTGGACGATTCCGTACGTGATCGAGAGTCCCAGTCCGGTTCCTTTCCGGGCGCTCTTCGTCGTAAAGAAAGGATCAAAAATGCGGGCCAGGTTTTCCGGCGGGATTCCTTGCCCTGTATCGGCGACCTCAACATGCGCAAACCCGCTCTCGGCCCAGGTGCGCACGGCAAGCGAGCCTCCGCCCGGCATTGCATCCCGCGCGTTGATAAACAAGTTCAAAAAGATTTGCTGCAGCTTCCCCGAATTGCCACGCACAATTGGCAAATCTTCCGCAAGGTTCAGATGCGCTTTAATTCCGGCCTTTTGAAATTGATGCTCAATCAAGGTTGCCGTCTCGCGAATCACCCGGTTCAAATCGACCTCGACAAAATCCGTCGGGGAGGTGCGTGAAAAATTCAGCAACGAATTGATGATTTCGCTCGCGCGGAACGTCTGTTTTGCAATCTTCTCGAGCAGCTTCGATTTTTGATCGTCTCCTGAAACTTGTTTCGCCAACATCTGAGCGTAGGTCGAAATCACCGCAAGCGGAGTGTTCACCTCGTGCGCTACGCCCGCTGCAAGCAGGCCGATAGAGCTGAGTTTATCGGCTTGGACCAGCCTGCGCTCCAGTTCGTCGCGATCCGTAATGTCGTCGAAAATAATCAAGCGGCCGATTCGCTTCAGCTCTTTCGAAACCCACGGCGCAATCGCAAGATTCACCACAGACTCGCGCGGCTGAGGAGCTGGCCCTTTGGCAATGGAAAGTCCTCCGTAGCCATTCACCTGAGCACGCCCATTGACTTCCTGGCCGTTCTCGCTTGCCTCAGCCTGACTGACTCTGCGCCCCAGCGGCATCTTATAGACGTTGTGAATTCCGTCCTGCCCCTTAAGCTCATCGAACTTCTGGCACAGCTCTGCCGGAAACAGCTCTGACAATTGCCGTCCAATCGCTTCGTCCCGTGGAATGCCCGTGAGCTTTTCGATCTGCGTGTTCCAGCTCTCCACGCGATCATCCAAATCTGCGGCCAAAATTCCGACATTGATCGATTCAACGATGTTTTCGCTGAACTCTTTCAACCGTTCGTACTCATCCGCCTTCCGCTGCAGCGAGCTGTACAAGCGCGAATTCTCGATCGCAATCGCAACGTAGTTTGAAAGGGTCACGAGCAGCTCTACGTCATCGCTCGATAGGAAATCGCCTTCGGTGGTCCGGCTCACGCCAAAGAAAGCAATCGTTCGTCCCCGCGATTTGCAAGCTACATAGTAAGTAAAATCGAGCGCCGCGATCGTATCTCGAACCGACTGCGGCCACTCTTGTGAAACGATGTCACGCAAATGCTTAGGGCGCTCAAAGAAGATATATGGCTTATGAGCGCCTTCTTCGAGAAAACGCAAATGGAGTGCGTCTCCGTTCAGCTTGGCCGCGCGGCCCGACTTCTGGGTTAACGAATGAAGTTGAAAGCTGCCCGAAGCTTCTTCCAAAAGGAAAAATCCAATCTGCTGTAGCGAGAGCGTTCGCAGCAGCCGCTCCGATACTTTCGCCAGCATCGCATTCTGATCCGTCTCGGAGCCGAGCTCGCGCGCGAATTCGATGAGCGTCAGCCGCGCATCGTACCGGTCGCGGTAAAAGACCCATCTGTCCAACTGCTCTTGAATCCAGCGGCGGATCGGCTGAAACACAAATGTGGCGAACGCAATTAGCACCACAAAAGCGGGCGGGGAAATCGTGCGCGTATTAAAGATCAAGAAGATCAATCCGTAAAACGTCCCGATTACCGCAAGTGTCGCCAGCGTGTAGACGTAGCCCTGCTGGAAAATAATGTCCACATCCATCAGCCGGTATCGCGTGATCGCGTATGCCCATGTGAGGGGGATCAGCGCCATTGAGAGTACGCTCAAGTTCATCAAGTGCGTCGGTACCACTCCCGCGACATAAGGTAAGGCGTACAAGAGCGCGAACGGCGCTAGCCCAACTAATGCTCCGTTACGCAGGTATTTCAGTTGCCGGCGAAGCACCGGATCCTCGGCATGAGCAAAGTCCAGGCCGAGAGCCACGGCGCCAGCGAAATACAGCACCATCTCGAACCCTAGCGTCAAGCGGTCAAGCAGCCATCGCACTTCGAGCAACGGCGTCGAGAAACGAATGACATTTTCGGCTGGCGCCGCTACCAGCAAAAGCAACACCGCCGAAGGAACGTACAACAGAACCCAAGCGCCGCGCTTCTGCAGCCATTTCGGCCGCTCGTGGAATGTCAGGCAGAAATGCAGAAAAATCGCTGGCGCGATTAAGCTCGCCGCCAGATTTCCCCAGTACATCACCTCATCGAAAGTGTTTAGCTTTCCGGAATAGTGGAAACAGGATGCGATGAATGACGTCAGGCACAGCAGAAAGAAATGCAGCGATTTCGCCGCGCTTGTCCGCCGGTAATAGACAAACAATCCGATCGCCAGGTAGGCAACGCCCGCAGCATACTGGTAGTAAACGGCCGAATCCCGCGGTGCCGCCTGTATAAAAATGTTGTCTTTCTGAAACTCGATCCCGCCCCGCCGAAGCGTGTACCTGGTCTGCACCAGCATAATCGGAATCTGCCAAAGAGCCTGCGGAACCTCCAGCGCCTTTCGGATCGGAAACTCACCGATCCTAACCAGTTCGTCGCCTACGCGAATGCCCGCCTTGTCTCCGGGCCCTCCCGGTGAGATATAGGCGGCCACAACGTGTTCCTGGCCATCATTCACTTTTCGATCAACCCAGGTAACTCCGTCATCGTGCAACGGGTAGGTCCGGAGATGCTGGAAGCTTAGAAAGCCGGCTAGAATTGCCGCTGTAGTTAGGATCAGCAGCAGAGCGCCCGCGAATTGATGCCTGACTTCAGTCACGAATATAGCCCTGGACAGCCGGTTAGCAGTCCCGTCTGAGACGTCCCTAACAGTTTAAGTCTGGTCGTGAGCACGCCGCGCTCCATTCAATCTACCGAAAAAGGCAGCGGGTATGTAGTTGAAAACTATGTTTGATCAACCGCTAATCAAGTATCGAGCGCACAAAACTTTCTATTTTAGGAGCGGCCCTATGGAAAATCGTATTCTGAAAAAGCGTAACCGTCGCATGTCTCGAGGCGTCGTTGACGCTGAATTGAAACACACTTACACTAAAGATGTAAGGCTTTCCCTATACAGAGGTTTCGGTTGCCTATGAAAGTTGTTCCCGCCATTGGCTTGCCTCTCCTGGCTGGTCTCCTTCTGCTGCCCCTAGCCAGCTCGGCGCAAAACGCCCAGGATAAGACCTCCTCGAGCGAATCAAGCAGTTCGAGCAGCGATACCATTGCCAAGCCGCTGACCAAAAAGCAGATTGCTAAGAAGCAGAAGGCGCTGGAAAAGGAGCTCATGGGCCCCTGGAAGAAGTGGCTCAATGAGGACGTGGTCTACATCATCACGGACGAAGAAAAGCAGGCTTTTAAGCGCCTCAAGACCGACGAAGAGCGCCAGCAGTTTGTCGAGCAGTTTTGGCTGCGTCGCGACCCCACTCCCGACACGGAAGAAAACGAGTTCAAGGAAGAGCACTATCGCAGAATCGCCTACGCGAACGATCATTACGCATCCGGTATTCCGGGTTGGAAGACCGACCGCGGCATGATCTACATCAAATACGGACCTGCGGATGAAATCGATTCTCATCCTTCAGGCGGCAGTTATGAGCGGCCCATCGAGGAAGGCGGCGGCGAAACGTCTACCTACCCCTTCGAAGATTGGCGTTACCGCTATATAGAAGGCATCGGCACGAATATCGTGATCGAGTTTGTTGATCCCACCATGAGCGGCGAATATCACATTTCAACCGACCCCGAGGAAAAGGACGCACTGCTTTACGTTCCGGGCGCCGGGTTGACACTTGCCGAACAAATGGGCATGGCTAGCAAGACCCAGCGGTTTCAGCGCACTGACGGAACCCACCTCGGCACGGGAAACCAGCCGCTGCCCGAAAGCATGAATGAATTTACGCGCCTCGAACAGAATGCCAAGTTGTACAAGGCCCCGGTGATTAAGTTCAAAGACTTGGAAGCTGCCGTCAACTCAACCGTCCGTTACAACTCGCTGCCCATGCGCGTGCGCGCCGATTACATCCGCATCACCGACTCTACCGTTCTAACCAGTCTGACCCTGCAGTTTAAAAACAACGATCTGCAATACGCGACCAAGGACAAAGTGGCGAAGGCAACGGTGAATTTGTACGGACGGATTACATCTCTGACACGTCGACCTGTGAATTGGTTCGAAGACACCATCAGCATGGAAGTTCCGGCGGAGATGCTGCAGCAAGCTATGTCGGGCTCACGTGTCTACTCGAAGTCGATCCCGCTTGCGCCAGGCACCTACCGTTTAAATATCGTCGCCAAAGATGTCGTAGGTAACACGATGAACAACTTCGAAATGTCGCTCGTCGTTCCCCACTACGATGAAGACCAGCTCGGCTCAAGCAGCTTAATTCTCGCCGATGACCTGGAGCGCGTACCTACCCAGAGCATCGGATCCGGTCAATTTGTCATTCGCAGCTCAAAGGTCCGCCCCCGGGTTGACGAGACATTCAAGCGGGAGGAGATCATGGGCATCTATACCGAGTTCTATAACCTCGGCATGGACGAGAAAACCAAGAAGCCGGTCGGCAGCATCGAATATGACGTGGTAAATAAAGCCAATAACCAAACGGTCTTGAGCCAGACTGAAGATTTGAATAGTGTTCCTAACGCTTCAGCCTTCCTTGTAACGGTGGAGAAAAAGCTGCCCTTGAAAGCTCTGCCGCCCGGAAATTACACGCTGAAGCTGAAGATGGTTGATAAGCTGAAGAACCAGACGCTGACACCGTCTGCGGAATTTACGGTAACATCATAGTTATCTCGGCTGTTGGCCCGAGAGGCGAAAGGGAATGTCGGATTCGGGCTTCGCGAAGTTAAAATTCGCTGTATCACTTCTAGCAGTCGGCGTAATGGCGGCCGCCCACAGCCCTGCAGGTGATCTCTCGCTCCCGCTTACGGGGAATCTGTTGGGATCGGTTGTTGACGCAAGCGGCACGCCGCAAATGGGAGCAAGCGTCCAACTTTTTAATAGATACGAACGGCTGATTGCGAAAACGTTGACAACCCCCGATGGGCGATTTGCGTTTGCCGATCTTCCAGCCGATTTGTATACCGTCCGCGTATCGCTCGCGAGTTTTCTTCCTGCGTCACGTGACAAGATCGCCGTTAAAGCGGGTACCGACAGTCTGCTTCAAATCCATCTAGCCACTTTGTTCAGCAGTGTCGAGCTTACGTACGCCGTTCCCACGGGCGGCATGAGCGAGGATTGGAAATGGGTGCTGCGTTCTTCCCCGGCAACCCGCCCGATTACGCGCTTGCTCGATGAGGATCCCGATTCCGCGAGCGCGCAACTCCATCCCCGAATTTTCTCGGGGACCCACGCGATGGTCTCGCTCTCCGGCGGTGATGGCGGCCTGATCGATTCTGATTCGGCCCAACCCGACCTGGGCACTGGCTTTGTGCTGTCCACGAACGTCATGGGGAAGAATCAACTTCAACTCGGCGGCAGCTTTGGACAGAACACCGGGCTGGGCTCGGCTATGGGCCTTTGCGCAATCTACAGCCGCGATGCGAACGGCGGTTTCGGCGAACCTCCTGAAGTTACCTTCACGCTTTCGCAATTCGCTCTGATGGAAGGTCAATTGGCCGGACAAAATCCTGTCATCGGCATGGCAGGTTCAATTCCGCCGGTTCGCACAATGTCTTTGAGCATTTATCAAGTTGCCGATCCAACTGAAAATCTTCATCTTGAATACGGAGCTACGGGCGAGTCAGTCGATTATCTGCAGCACACTACGCGCGTAAGCCCATTTGCGCGCGCTACGGTCGGTATGGGGCGATTCGGAGAGGTGATTGCCGCATACAGCGACGGGGGCCGGCCAGATGAGCTGACGGCTCATCAATTGGTACGGGCCGCGGCCGAGGACAGCCCGCAGGATTTTGGCGATGATTTAACCGGTCCTGCAAACACTCTCGCGCGACTGCCGCAGCTTTCCGAACGCAATGGGCGGCTCGAGTTGCAGCGCACCGGCAATTATGAGCTTGGCTACGACAAATCGGCCGGCTCGCGAACGTATGCTGTGAGCGCCTTCCATGAAGATGTTTCGAATGGCCGCATCAACGTCGCAGGCGACATTTCGGTACTTGCTCCCGGCGACCTGCTGTCCGATGGCGCTTCGATGACCTCCACTTACAACGTGGGTCGCTACAGCCGTAACGGATATTTGGCTTCCGTAGATCAGCGCGTAACACAGTCGCTCGACCTGGCGATTGCGTACGGCAGAATGGGCGGATTTACCGCCGATTCGGGCCGCGATCCCGCAACCTGGGGTACTGAAGGCAAGTTTCTGGATCATACAAATCACAACCTCGCCAGCGCTAATTTGCGCGCCAGAGCGCCTGTTTCCGGCACGCAGATCTCGGCAAGCTATGGCTGGGTAGAAACCGGCGCGGTCGTTCCTCGACACATGTTCACGACGCAAAATATCTACGCCCAGCCCGGCTTCAATATCATCATCCGCCAGCCTCTTCCCGCGCCCTTTGGCATGCCGGGGCGCCTCGAGCTAACGGCCGACCTGCACAATCTTCTCGCGCAAGGGTATCTGCCTCTTTACGCCACCGATGGCCGCAGATTGTTAATTATCCAATCTCCCCGCGCGATCCGCGGCGGTTTGAATTTCATTTTTTAGCTATAACCGAGACTGACGCTGCAGCAAGTCTATTTAACCGCTCAGCGTTGACTCCTCGCAAAGCGACTACTTTGATATCAAGGGCAATAGATCAAGGATGTACAAAGTAGCCTGCGATCGGGCCAGTGGCTAAGAACAAGGAGAGCAAAGACATCGCAGACGGGACTCACGTCTTCTTGATTGTTTGGAAGACATACCGTGCATTGCTCGCCAGAGCCCAGGCCAGTATCAAGCGAGTCAGTCTCTGCGATTCCGATTTCCGAGTGCTGGAGGCGTTGCTTCATAAAGGATCCCTCCCGGTAAACGTGATTGGAAACAAAGTCGACCTGACCACCGGCTCCATCACAAGCGCGATTGATCGATTAGAAGAAAAATCGCTCGTGGTCCGCAAAAATCATCCAGATGACCGCCGGATCCGAGTAGTGGAATTGACCACCAAGGGACGTCGCCTGATCGAGAAAGCGTTTGCCCAGCACGAGCTCGATATGGAAAAGGCAGTTCAAGGTCTTTCTCGCGAGGAGCGCGCCTTTCTTGTGAACCTGCTAAGAAGGCTCGGAAAGAGCAGCGAAGAACTTTCCGAATGACGCCGGTTACGATGATGCAAGAGAGGAGCTGCCGGCGTCCCGCTCCTCTCCTTTAATTGCAGCGCTCTATTCACTAGAACGGGGCGCATTGGCCCGGCTTCTTTTCGGCTGAGTTTCCGCCTCCTTTGATCGAGGCGTCAAGCAAGCAGCTTAAGTTTTTCCCGATGGAGTTGTTGTAAACCGCAACCGCCGAAAAATCGTGGTCAAGAGCGACGTTGCCGCCGATCGTGTTACCGGGACAAGAATCCGGCGAGTCCGAGCCTATGTCCAAGCGGGTTGCGCGGAGGTTAGGCTTCTAACCGCTCCGATATCTAATACCCTTCATTCCTTACGCTCCTCTAACCTAGTCCGAGTGATGTCGCAATGGCGTTATTCGGGATGGAGAAGAAAAAAGGAGCAAACTCTAGAGCTTGCCCCTTTCCGTAGTGTTAGAAAGAAAGCCGTAATGCCAGTTGCAGGTTGCGGTTTTCGAGTCTGCCGTTGTTGACTGACGCGCCGGTAATCGTACTGCTCGTGTTTATGCCGCGAGTGGTAGTGATGTTCGGCAGTAAGGGATTGGCCAGAGTTCCCGCAAAACCTCCAACAATATTCTCTCCGTAGACCAAGTACAGGTTTGAATGATTGAAGATGTCGAACGCTTCGCCCCGCAGATCGAGTTTGACGCGTTCCGTCAATGAGAAGGTTTTCGAGGCTCCCAAATTGAAAGTCCAGGCGCCGGGAGTCCGAAAGGCGTTCCGGCCAGTCATTGAATCCGGAAAGGGCCCGAAATCCGAGGTGCCCGAAAGCGGGTTGATGTAGCTGCTATTGATGTTAGCCGCGGTCAGGTCCAGGTACGTGAACGTGTTCGGCACGCCCGTAGGGACATTAGTGTAATGAGGTGTGTACGTGGGATTTCCGAACATCACACGCGGATACAGATTGCCGTCGCTGTTGGTAGAGTCATAGATGGTAAATGGGCTACCGGCGCGAGCGCTGAAAATGGGCGAGAGATTCCAACCGCCCAAGATCAGATTGGTCACACCCGGCTTGCTGAAGAACGGCGATTGCCAAACACCCGCAACCACGACGCGGTGGCGGACATCGAAGTCCGAATCTCCGCGGTCCAAGCTGGGATTGAGAGGATCTAACAGCCCAAGATTGTAGATACCGGCGTTGTCCGTCGTGAAGGTAGAGCTGGCATCATCGATGCTATGCGACCAAGTGTAATTTGCTCGCAACGTGAGGCCGTAGCGACGGAAGTTGCGCAATTCTAATCTTGTATTAAGGGCGTTATAAATCGAGTTCCCACCGTTGGTGCGGAAGTTGATCGTACCGTACTGCGGATTAATGCGAGATACGGCGAGATCGCCGGCGTATACGGGCGCGCTACCTCCGAGATTTAAGCGATCAACAGTGTAGAGGTCCTCACCGGCAGAGCCAGTGTAGTCGATCCCTACGATGGCATCGTTTGAGAGCTGGCGCTCAATCGAAAAACTCCATTGATGAGCGTAGGCGTTCTTAATATTCGGATCGACAGCTCGAAGTGAAACTCTGGGCAGAGGCTTAGTTCCTGATGTCCCGGCCAATGGACCGGCGTTGTCGCCAGTAAGGGGAATGGTCGGAACATCGACACCCGCCTGCAAGGCAAGTACAGCATAGTCAGGCGGATTTTGAATGATGTTGAAGGTCACATTGTTGAAGTTCCGTTCGTATCCAATTCCGTAGCCCCCGCGAATCGACGTCTTGCCATCGCCCATGACGTCCCAGGCGAATCCAACGCGCGGTGCAAAGTTCTTCCACTGCTTCACCCAGATTCCCCCGACGGGGCTTTGGGTCGCGGGCAGCACAACGCCCGTCGCGGACTGCAATTCGATATTCGCGCCTGTCCCGAGATAAAAATTTGAATTCAAGGCAGGGTGTAAATTTGCGGGAGGACCGAAGTATTCCCAACGGAGGCCGAGATTGAGCGTGAATGTTGGACGAAGTTTCCAACTGTCTTGCGCATACAGCGCAGAGTCGTGAAAGCGGTTACTGCGGCTGAAATTTGGTGGGCCGACGGGCAGCGTAAGGGTGCAGGCCGGAGTAACGACTGCAGCACCCGTCGCATCGTGGACGCACGGATATTTCCCCTGCGGATAGATAGCCGCCTGGAACTGGCTCAGCTCCCCGAGAGTAAGATTATTTGCCGCAGTGGCCGTATCCGTTCCGAGCGCTGCAACGGCGTTCTCGTACGCCCCGAACACACGATTGTCCTGCAAGTAGGTGAACAGGCCTCCAAATCGGAAATCATGCTTTCCTACCGCGATGCTGTAATCCTCATTGATGGTCGCCTCGTTTTGCGGTCCGCCAAACGGAATAGCAGTACCGGGGCCGAACGGGTTGTAACCGGGATAGGCGATAAGATTGCCCCCAAGCGTCAACGGCGAGTTTAGAGTGGTATACAGGGTTGGGCTTACTGGCTGGGTCCCGAGAGGCTCAACATCGGAGATGCGGTTAAAGCTGAGCTTTGTTTGGCTGACCTGCTTTGAAGAGAATGCATGTGTAATCGACAAAGCATACCCCTGGCTGTCCGTAAAATTTCCGGTATCGTAGCCGGCATACGGGCTGTTCGTCTCCGTTCCGACAAAATCGTTTTCAACATAGCGGGCGTAACGGAAATACATCTGCGTTTTATCGCTTAGGTTGTAATCGATACGGCCTACGTCGTTCCAGGTGTTTTGAGGCGCTCCACCGCCAGTATCGGTCGGGACATTGTAGATAACGGTCTGGTAGGCAGGAGTAGCGCCCAGAGCAGCGCATGCCGGAGTCGTGCACCCGACGGCAGCAGCCGTGAACGTAGTGGAGACCGGCAGATTCGGTTTCAATTGGCCAGCGGCAGCGAAAAAGGCCTGTGTTGCCGGCGCGGACGCAGCGATGAGCGCTGGAGTGGGGACAACGGCTAAAGTAGGTCCGACACTGCGTACCCTGACCCATTCGGCGTTGTCGAAGAAGAACAATCTGTCCTTGATAATCGGTCCTGCTATAGAGACGCCAAATTGATTTCGCGTGAATACCGGCTTCGGAATGCTGTATGCATTGTTATTAAAGCTGTTCGAAGCCAGATCAGAAACGCGGTTGAATTCGTATGCGCTTCCGTGCAGGTTGTTGGTTCCCGCCTTCGTCACGACGTTTACAACTCCGCCCGAGGCGCCGCCGTACTCCGCGGTGAAATCGCTGGTGACCACGCTGAATTCATTGATCGAGTCCTGCGGTACGGGAATGGCAACCGTCGTATCAAACGCGTTGCTGTTTGAGACTCCGTCTAAGAGAATGCTAGTCGAACTGGAACGCTGCCCGTTAATCGCCACTCCGACACCCCTGCCGCCCGGATCCGCATCGGATACATTCCCGATGGTCTTTACGAGATCGTAGGGATTGCGGCTGATCGTCGGCAATCCGGCGATGTCTTGAGTCGAGATTGTTTGGCTGAGCGTTTGGGTCTCAGTGTTCACCCGAACGGCTGCCTCGCTGACTTCGACAGTCGTACCGGTTGTGCCGATTTGCATCTTGACATCGATCCCGAGCTTCTGTCCGACCGTGACGACCACTCTTTGCTGAAAATTCGAGAAGCCGGGCGAAGTTGCGATGACGTTGTATTCACCCGGAAGCAGATTCGCAATTGTAAAGTCTCCCGCCCCGGACGAAGTTGTCGTGCGAACCGTATCGGTGCTGGTGCTCACCACCTTGATACTGGCGTTCGCGATGGCGGCACCGGTCGGATCCGTGACGGTCCCGGCGATCTGGCCGGTTTCGGTCTGCGCCCAGATCAGGCCCGCAGCGCCGAACAACGCGGCAACAAATCGCAGGAATTGATTGAAGTTGAAATTCGACATGAAAGTCCCCCTGAAAGCAGCGCTCGAAGCCGGAGTTCGGCATTTTTGCGTTGGCTGTTGGTAGTAGAGTAAGCGCTCATCGGTCTTAGCGGTTGGACTGATCCTCGGGCCGTTTGAACCATGCGACGAATTGCCGGTCTTAGCCGCTGAGCCGTTCTTGTGTCAATCCTCTCCATCGCCGTGTCGGGACCTGGTGACTTGAGCAGAATGGCCCCAATAAAGGCCCGGCAGGGCAATGGCGTGAGGATTTCGTTCGAGCCCGTCCAGCAGACCGGGGTAGGGGAACTGCAATGCCGTAAAGGCCGCCGTCACTAATAAGACGGTCAGTCCTACTGATCAGGCGGCTACGAACGCACGATCCGAGCGTTTACCTAAGGGGCTGCAGCTCGCTTTTACTAAGTGCCATGGTGCGGCGCAGCGCTGCCATCTGACCAATAGGCGACCGGGACCATGAAGATTGTCTCGGGCTCCGGTACGTCGCGGGATTGGTCATTAAACAATACAGGAGAGCCGGCACGGTTCGCGCCCCAGCTGGCCTCGCCTGTCCTTGGCACATGGAACATTAAATGAGGGCACCATGGCCCCGCCGAGTCTTCGAGATACCCCATCTTCGACAACATGTAAGACATCGCGCCGGCCTCCGGCGCCGACAGTTGTTTCTTTGCAACACTATCCGCTATGATTTTATGCACCTGCGCCTTGGATAACCCAGCTAAAATCAGTTTCGTCCTATTCAAGGTGTAAGGAAGAACCGTTCTCACCGCCGCCGGGTTGTAGCAGATGGGCCCTCGTATCTTAGGATTCCAGAACTCAGGACTATCGAATGGAGACATCCACGACCGTTCGACCAGGCATGTGAAGCCGTTCTTTCCATCGACTGCGGTTATGTAGCCACGCGACCCGAGAACAAGCACCGCTGCATCTTGTGTGATTGCTTCTGGAGCCGCGCTTCGGGCCATTGCGATCTCAGCGCCGGAGTCCGCCATCAGGTATTGCTCAACTGCAGCCATCCGGGGGTACTGTTCCGAAACAGAATTTCCCTGGCAGGCGGCAACCAGAATTGCCGCCACCAGAGCGGCTTGCACTGAGGTTCTACCTGAGTGTTCGTTTCTCATCGAGAAAGTTGACATGTTCGAGCCTCTTGTATTGCCGCACTTCGGCACCGATTATAGATTCTTTCATAGTTTTGCGCGCTGATCCTCGGGGCGATAGACCCATTCGCCGAGTTGCCGGTTTTGATCGCTAGATTGGGTCCCGCGACGCTCGAAACGCGCTAGAATTCCCGTGGTGCTTGATAAACCCTTACGGCTCACTTCGTTTTGGCAGTTACAAACTCTGGGGTGGCTCTGTTTCTATGCCTGGATCTTGTTGGGATCGCTTCCCGACATGGTGCGACGTTCGGGAGCGCTTCGCGAAAACACACTGCTGGTGGGTTTACTGTTCCTGGGTAGTTGGATATTGCACCCTGTTTGCCGGCGGTTGCTTCGGCGGTATCCTTCGTGGATCGCCTTTGAATTGCGGGCTTTTGTTGCGTCGGCCACAATCGGAGCTGCTACCGCGTTCATATATGAACTGCTGGTGAGGGGCATTCACAACATGGACGCTGAGAACGTGGTCGGAAATTCGACCCGGTTCCCTTTCTTGCTTTTCAGTTGGTGCAGTCTGTATTTCAGCATCAAGCAATGGCATACATCGTCGCAGGAAAGGGAGCGACTCTCGCGTGCCGAAGCCCAGGTTCAGGAAGCCCGGTTGCAAGCGTTGCGCTACCAGTTGAATCCGCACTTTCTATTCAACTCTCTGAATGCCGTTTCGACGCTGGTTCTAGACGGGGAAGCTTCCGCAGCAACGAAGATGTTGTCACAAATCGGGGATTTCTTGCGCACCAGCCTGAACAATCAGGCCTCGCTCGAGGCGCCTCTTTCAGAGGAGATGGCGTTTACGCAACAGTACATCGCAATCGAGCAAACCCGGCTGGGGGACCGGTTGCAAGTGGAGTTAACTATATCGCCAGACACGCTCGATGCCATGGTGCCGGGCATGTTACTTCAGCCATTAGTCGAGAATGCGGTGCGCCATGGCGTGGCGTGTCTTGCAGAGGGCGGCAAGATCGCCATACAGAGCGGCCTGCGCGAAGGGCGATTACGAATTAGCGTCAGAAATTCGGGACGCCAAGGCCTTGGCAAACAGGGAGAGGGCGAGAATGGGATCGGCAAGCGCAACATCTCAGAACGATTGCAGACACTGTACGGTAACGATCATCAATTTTGGCTGGAGTGGCCGGAATCGGGTGGCTGTGTCGTCACTGTGGAATTACCCATGCGGAGGATCAAACCGCAAGAGTTATCGCCATGTTAGCGCTTATCGTGGACGATGAGCCGTTGGCCCGGCGTGGAATCGTTCTAAGACTGAGGAAGTTCAAGGATATCGAGATCGTCGGACAATGCGGGGATGGCGTGTCGGCGGTCGAGAAAATACTCGACCTTTCGCCTGACTTGGTCTTCCTGGATGTACAGATGCCGGGAATGGATGGTTTCGAGGTTTTGCGCGCAGTGCCAAGAGAGAAACTCCCGAACGTAATCTTTCTGACCGCGTATGAACAGCACGCACTGCGCGCATTCGAGGTTCACGCGTTGGACTACCTTCTGAAGCCTGTCGACGACGAGCGCTTTGCGGCCGCGATCGGCCGGGCCCGAAAGCTCATCGATTCATCGTTGAAGACGAGGGTGGCTGAACGCGTTTTGCAGATGCTCGATCAGACACAAGAAAAATTCATCTCCCGTTTCACGGTGCAAACCGGAAATCGCATACAGATTGTTCAAGCGGACGATGTGGAATGGATTGGAGCTGCCGGGGATTATGCGGAGCTCCACGCGCACGGCCGCGCTTACCTGCTGCGTGAAACCATGGCTTCGCTGGAGCAGAGGCTAAACCCGGCGAATTTTCTCCGCATCCATCGTTCCCGAATCGTGCAGTCGGGGAACATCGTGGAGCTGCGCTCAATCGAGAATCGGGAATTCATTGTCCGGCTTTCCGATGGCTCCGAACACCGCTCCAGTCGCACTCACGCGAACCGCCTGGAACGCTGGCTATCATCCGGAGGACAATGACGGGATGAGGAAAACAGCGGTTAAAAACCACAGGCGATTGCCTTCGTCGGCGGTCGGCCATGCAAACCTCCGTGCGCATTTCCTCAAAATAGCTCGCAGCGAAGCCCCCGGTCCCATCCCAATACGGTAATCCTCAAGCCACCCAACTGCGATCTTCAATCGCGGGGTTGAGCTTGCAAGGTCGGCACTGCGCTTCACCAGTTCTAGTGATCAACTCCGCTTTTCGAGCCCTTTGAGATGCCGCGAGATTGCGGGAGACTGATGCCAAATGGGCTCAGCCAAGTCGTTGACGGATGTTTCGCCGAGCGCAAGCCGCGCTTTATCACTCGCCGAGCCTTGCAAAATACTCCCATTTCCATCTCGTGAATGCTGCTCATACGCCCTTTAAGGTCCTATACACGCTCATCCCTCTGCCTGTAGAAAGGACCATCGCTTTTTTCGGACTTGTGTAACAGCCTACTATTACGAAAGCGTGTCCGAACTGCTGGTGCCGCGATCAGTTCGACACAGACATCGGTGAAGAATAAGCTTGGAGGCGCGGGGCGGGATCGAACCGCCGAATAAAGGTTTTGCAGGGGTGTTTGGGCCTGTCGTTAACTCAGTTCTTCCTTACACTTGCGGCTGTGGCAACCAGCTTTGCGCAACTTTTGTGCAAGCTGCAGCGTGACTCGGCGCGAAATCGCGGGCGTGTTCGATAGGATCGGAGATTACCGTATCCAATGCTGGTACAGAGTACGGTAATATCAGAATGTCATGGAAAGAGCGCGCAAGATCACGGTCGAAATCTCGCCTGACCTACTCGACAGGGCTCAGCGAGCAAGCGGCGTCGGTATTACCCAGACGGTTCGCACCGGATTGCAGCTCGTAGCCGCATCGCAGACGTATGCCAAACTGCGAGGACTCCGAGGCAAGGTTCGCTTTTCGCGGAGCGCGACCGAGTTAAGAATCGATCGATGATCGCAGCCGATACGAGCACCTGGATCGCGTTCTTTGAGGGTCAGACGGGTAAAGATGTTGAGCTGCTCGACCGGAGTCTGCAGGATCGGCAGGTGCTAATGGTCCCTCCTGTCCTGACGGAGCTGCTGAGCGATCCTGACGGCGATGGAACGAATCGGACTAGAGTCGGCTCACAGTTTGTCCTTACTCGCGGTATGGCATGTTCATGTGCCCGTCAGGTGGATTGGCGTCGGCGAGAGAATCCCTTTGCCGAGGCCTCAGCTCCCGGTGGTTCACGGAACGGTTCCACGGAAATGCGCTCGTAACACACTTCCAACACGGTC
>JAFAYL010000012.1 GCA_019240405.1 Acidobacteriaceae bacterium | reverse complement strand
GCGCCCACTTCATTGACGTGCGTATCCCATCCGCCAACGTCGGTAAAGGCCACCTCCAGTCCTACATTCGCTTTGATGAGTTGGGCAATCTGTTGCAGGCTCTTGCCAAGATGCCCGCCTGGATATTTCACGCCATTTGCCGGCGTGTATGTAGCCCGCTGCAGCGATTGCATGATTTTGATAGCCTCGAACGTCTCGCGGCCCGTTCCGTTCAAGACCTGATCGGATGTTGTTCCGTACATGCTTTCAAACACGCCGGCAGCGCGAGCATCCCTCACCTGGAAATCGCCGATGCTCGAAATCGCGACAGCCTCATTCTTGCCGCACAAGCTTCTCGGGAGATCGGCGCTCAAACTAATTGCCCGGAGCGGTGATGGATGAGTCTCGGGCAGCAATGCACGATTGAGCCAACCGTCGTAGGTCGCCTTAACGCCGGGCGTGCCCGATTCCATGTAGTCCTGCGCATCAAAGTGCGAGCGCGTCGGATCCGGTGATCCCACTGCTTCGACAATCGCGAGCTGCTTCTTCTCCCACAGTGGTTTCAAGGAGCGCAGCGCAGGGTGCAGTCCGAAGCGCCCGTCGAGATCAATGGCCGTGTTCTCAGTGCCGTCGGGCCGCGGAATGGCGATGGAAGGACGCGAGGAATAATAGGCAGGCTCGCCATGCGGCACGACAACGTTCAATCCATCCACAGCCCCGCGCTGGAATATCGCGATCAAAATCTTTTTTCGCCCGCCCGGAGCATCCTTCGCATATAGAGCGCGCGCGAGCCAACCAGGCACGGATCCTGCCCCGAACATCGCGAGCGCTGAGCTTTTCAAAAATAATCTTCGAGAACGCATCTGCGCTCCTTTCCTTTGCGTTTAACGCCTTTGAAATTCCGGCGAACCGATCGCCAGCGCGACGATTAAAGCAGGAACTTGCGGCTTTCCTGACTTTGCGTTTGCGGTAAGTTGCTTCTGTAACTGCGGATCGCTCAGCGTCTTCTTGATCGCCTTCTTAGTCGGTTCGCTTGGACTCTGGCCGAGGATAACGTGCGCCAGTTCGAGCGGGTTCTTTCGGGCCTGGACTTGCCATGCAGTAGTGTCGACACTGACGCCGGGCAGCTTGTTGTGCGATAGCGCCAGCGCGAAATTCATCCGCTCCAGCAATCCGGCCGAGCTTACCCATTCCGCGTTGGCACTCGAGTATCCGGTGGGCTCTACTTTGCGGTATGCAGGCTCGCCCAGGCGCTGCAATTCGTTCGCTAGTGGGAACGCCGAGTCGACATTCGCGTTTGTGGCACGAACAGCACTCACAACCATTTCAAGGGGACTTTTCACTTTCGCGCGGTATGCTCCCTGCGACCAGAACTCGGGCGAGGTCAGCATCGTTTTTGTCACTTCGCGGAGATCTCCCTGTGTTTCCCGGAATACCTGCGCCATCCGGTTTACCAAAGAGGGTGGCGGATCATCGGCGACAAAGCGTTGCGCGAGTTTCAGCGAGATGAAGTGGGCAGTGGAAGGACGATGGACCAAAATGTTCAGCACCGCCAAACCGTCGTCTATTCCCCCGCCAGCCGGAATCACCTGGCCGAGGACGATTTTCTCTCCTTTGTCGTGAACCTTATCGTTATAGTCGAATCCGCCACCTTTGCGCGGACTCGCAATCGTCCAGCCAGTGAAGCAGCGGGCCACCTCGATCACGTCTTTTTGCGTGTAACCGCCATCAACCCCTAACGTGTGCAGCTCGAGCAGCTCGCGACCGTAGTTCTCGTTCAGCCCCCGTTTCGCTTTCTGATTCGGATTCGGCGGCTTCGCGCCGGGACCCGCTGAATCGGCCGCAACCGATTGCCAGTTGTCCAGATAAAACAGCATCGCTGGACTTTGAGCCGTGGCAAGCAACAGATCATAGAAATTTCCGAGCACGTACGGACGAATCGCTTCGCGCTCGTAGCTCGGCACCATGTAGCGGTCGCCGCCTTTCCCAATAAAAACGTTGAAATGGTTGAACCAAAAGTCAACCAGCAGCTCCTCGAGTTGACGATCGCTGTAAATTGCGCGAAGGAGTTTCGCTTCAGTCAGATCACTCGCAACCACGTTCTGCGGATTCATCGAAAGCATGAGGTCCCGCCGCAAAGAGACCGGGGCTACCGAAAGGAGTTGCCGCCGCTGCTCCGGCCGAAGCGCCCAGACGAAATCGAGCCGTTTTTCTGAAGGAATTGAGGCTAGCACTTGCTTCTTCTGTTCCGGCTTGCCGTTTCGCAAAGTGTCGATTTCGTCCGAGCTCAATATCTCGGACAAACTGAGCTTGGGGTCGAGATCGGCGTCGTCGTTCAGATTTTGGGACAACCCTTGCGATCCCACTTGCGAGCTGGATGCGTCTGCTTCGTGTTTCTTCAGGTAACGCCCCGCGAGCCGGACCACAGCCGTGCGCAGTTCGGGATCATCGGGCAGCGTGCCGCGTCCACGCGCGACGGCGGCGATTACCTGAGGTGACGGATAGCGCACGTATGTTTGGTGAATCGACATCGGAAGGGATTCAAGCGGCTTCAAGCGCTGGGCGAGGACAGGATTTTCCGGAATTTGATCTGGAGAAAGCTGCGCATTGACCCATTTATGCATGCCGGTTCGCTTCAACGCTTCGAGATCGCCGGGACGAGGACCGAACGTCAGGCGGTTAAGTGCGTGTCTAAGTTGCTCCTGTTTTCCTAGCGGTTTGCTAAAGGCGGCGTACTGCGGCGGGTTGCTATTGGGATTGAGGTTCTTGGTTTTTGTTAATGCGGCCGCCGGGCTCAGGATGAGCAGGCATATAAGGATACTCGGAAATCGATTCTGTCGCATTGGCCGCTTACATCTGTGTACGTAAGGCACACGAAATCCGTTGCGCAGGAGGTACTGCTTCAAGTACGTTATCGGCCAAATCCAAGGAAAATTAGTCTTAAATCTTGAGGAGCGTTCTGAGCCGGAGTTCGCCTTACAGGGGAAGGATATCTTTGAGGCGCAACTTGGAAGCTATCTGAACCTTCTATGCGTCAGACCGCATGGATTTACCAGCGGCCTAACGCGGTTAGATTCAATACGTCAGTGACACGGTGGACCGGCATCCGTCAAGAATGTAGCGTTATCTGAAAACCAGCCGTGGATGCCAATGGACGGCGCTCCAAAGAACCAAGAGAAGAACGTCAATTCCTGTAAGTGATAAGTGAAGCCGTTGGACATCACGACGCGGAGCGATTCCGTGCCGGTCAAGGGATCGCCGACTTCGAGGTTGCCCTGACAGCCGGGCTGCTGACCCACGTGGCCCCAGAGCGGAGTTGGATTCGTAACGAACGGATCATTCATCCATTCCCCGATTTCATGGGCTGGCACATACGAATCCCTGATCTCGGGGTTGAAGAAGAAGCCTTGGTTGTTGTCGAAATCCATTGGCGAATAGGTCTGGATTGGATTACTACCGGTGTAGCCGTGATAGCCGATGTAGCAGCAGTCGTTCAGGTTCGTCACCGGGGAGGCCCAGACAACGTCGTGTACCAAAAAGATCGGAAAGTTAGAGGGATTTACGCCCTCGGATACAAGCGCGGGAATGACTGTGCTGTCGAGGTAAGCGTCAAACCAGTTGATATCGACGATGCCCTCCGTAGCGCAAAGACCGGTTAGCGATGCGGGAAGAGTGGTGCCATCGTTCGCCGGTACATTGATGACGATCGGCTTAAGGGTTTTCACCGGGCCGAGCAAAACATGATATCTGTCATGATCGTCGACTCGCCAGAAGTTGGCACGCTGGAAAGCGTCAATATATTGAGTCGTGCCCATAACGCTACCGCCGAAGTCGAAGAGTGCCGATTGAAGTAAGGGAGATTCTTCGAACAGGGTGACGGGCACATTGTTCGACGTCCCCAGGCAGGCCTTATCGGCCAGTGTCGGATCAAACGTTGTGACACCCGGCTTGGTGGAAATAATGCGCTTGCTGTTGACACCGGTTCCGATGGTGTGAGTTTTTATGATCACCGGAACAATGTAGGTGGGAATGCTTACGCTTCCTCCACCGTTGAACGGATCGCGACCGACCATTACACCGGAATAATCGTTGTCATCGCGCGAAGACCGAGTAGAGAACGTCCACAACGGCAATGTTTTGCCCGAATTCGTCGCCGCCAAGTTCTTCGTAGCTTCGACCTGGGAGCGATCGGGCCCCGGCTTCATCCACGAATATGCCTTCATTTTCGGTATGTGGCGGCCTTGTGTTTCTGCCTGATCTTGTCCGACCGCAATTGCGGCGCTACACAGGATGAGGGTTACGCAGGAGAAGAACGCAGTCAATTTTGATTTCATTTGAATATTTCCCTCGCGTCTTAGATTTCCACCGCTTACATGCATGGCGGACCCGCGTCCGTTAAGAAAGTCCCGTTGTTCGAAAACCAATTGTGGATGCCAACAGAAGGCGATCCAAAGAACCATGAGAAGAAGGCCAACTCCTGCAAGTGGTACGTAAAACCGTTGGACATCGCAATCCGGGGAGCTTCAGTGCCGGTCAAAGGATCGCCGACTTCTAAATTCGTCTGACAGAAACCAGTGGCTTGTCCAGCGCTCCATCCTGGCGTGGGATTGTTGCCGAAGGGATCGTTCATCCATTCCGCCACCTCGTGCGACGCTACGGCGGTGTCAAGAATTGCAGGCCCAAAGAGATCGGTGTAGTCGAAATTGATGGACGAGTAGGTCTGGAGCGGGTAACCGGTCCAAGAGTGATAACCGATCGCACAGCAGTCGTTGAGCTCAGGCGGCCCGATTGACCACACCACGTTGTGTACGAAAACGATCGGAAGATTCGAGGGATTTACGCCCTGAGATGACAGCGCCGGAATCAGTGTATTTGCGACCCACGTATCGAACCAGCCGATATCGACAATTGCCATGGGCGCGCAGAAGGCTGGCGGACCTAATGCAGTGGTCGCAAGCGCGGTCCCATATTTAACGGGCACATCGAGATCGATTGCCTTGAGCGTTTTCACCGGACCAAGAAGAACGTGATAGTGATCGCGGTCCTCGACTTGCCAGAAATTGCCCCGCTGAAAAGCGTCAACGTACTGCGTATCGCCGACGATCGTGCCCCCAAAATCAAAATTTGTGTTCTTAAAAATTGGCGATTGCTCGAACAGAGTCGCCGGAACATTATTGGAAGACCCAAGGCACGCCTTATCCGTGGCAGTAGGGTCAAAAACGGTCTTTCCTGGCTTGTTCGTGAGAATACCTTTCGAATTGACGCTTACGGCGATTTGGTGAGTAGTAATTTTTAGCGGAACGATGTAAGTGGCCACATTGACGCCCCCTCCGCCGTTGAAGGGGTCGCGGCCCACCATCACGCCGGAGTAACCGTTGTCATCGCGCGAGGCCTCGGTGAAGAGAGTCCACAGCGGCAGCGATTTGCTCGAATTGTTCGCCGCCAGATTCTTCATTGCCTCAACGTCTTCCTTTTTCGGCGGTGCTTTGTGCCAACTGAGTACCTTCAATCTCGGGACGTTCGGCTGCGATCCCTTCGCCGAGTCCTCCTGTCCCCACAGGGCTGAGGCGCACAGGGCGACCGCCGCGCAGGTGAAAAAAGAAATGCATTTTTGCCGCATGAACAGAATGCCTCCGGAGGATCGATAATCGCAGGCCGAACTTCGTTTCAATGACACTGGGCAGTAGTACTAAGAGAAAGTACTAGCGGGGTTGGCCGGCTGTTAATAAAGCGGACGGAATGGCTCGCCGCTTGTGATCGTGTTTCTTTACGTGCCAGGTGATTCGCCGTTATGGCCAGCTATTCACTAATTTCGTGACATTTACACTTCCCAGACCGGTCGCGAAATCCCAGCCTCTGTGTGCGGGATAGGCGGGTTCGAGCGACTTATCGGACGTGGAAAGAACTCCGTATTGATCGCCAGACGGATCGTAGCAGTTATTGGAACCCTGGCACGGGACGTCAATATCTCCCACCGTGATGTCGTAGAAAATGCACGATTCGCAGACCTGATTCCCCCAGGTTGCCTTACAGTTGTACAGCTCGCCGGCGTTGGGATGAGTTGCGCTCCCGTACTCTACAGCAGCAAGCGCGTAGAGAACTGGATTGGGATTGCCTTGACGAGCGCCTTCTTTCTGATTAATGAGCGCCTGAATACCCGCAAATTGAGGCGCGGCGAACGACGTACCCCCGGCGCTGTTATTCCACGCATCCGTTGCATCGCCATATTTGCAGGGAAATCCGCCTTGGTTGGGATCTGACATACAGTACATGAGCGCATGAGACCAGAAGGCGTTGGAGGAAAACAACGAGACGTCCGGTAAATCGCGGCGGCCATCGGCGGGATTCCCGAATACCTTGCCATCCTGCCAGGCAGGCTTGGAGTACACGTAGCTGGGCCCTCCGCTTCCGGCGATAATGTCCAAAACCTGAGAACCCGTGGAGCTGTTGCAGAAATCAACCCCACTCTTGTAGAAGAAAGACTGATAAACCACGCTCCCCGCGCAGGAATCATTCCACGGTGTTTCCGGCACATACGAGAGCGCGGATTTACCGGTCGGGCTATTGCTGGTATCCCAATATGTGCTGTTGGTACCCTCTGAGGTATCGAGGAAGTCTGTTCCGCCGACGGCAACGTTGTACGGTGTCGAAGCGAAACCATTTACGGCGATGCCGTTGGTAGCCCAAGTAGGCACGATATTTGAGTCGTCGCAACCTGCGGCGCCCTCATCGCCCGAGGAGACAAAAACAGAAATCCCCTCACCTGCGGCTTGCTGCCAAAGAGCGTTGATGAACGCATTGCCAGCGGACCCCAAGGCCGCTTCGCACGCGCCGAAGCTGAGATTGATGATTGGCGGAGGAGTCGAGCTGTCGATCAGGTTCTGCGCAGCGATGAAGATTCCGGCGTTCGAGGTGGTGTCGGCGCAGGAAGCGAGCACAACGTTTGCGTCGGGAGCGACTGCTCCGGCCCATTCGGAATCTATTGCGGCTTCGACTTCATCCCCGTTTTTGCCGGGGTCGCTGCAGCCCGGCCCAGGATGAATTTGGGTCAACTTCCCGGAAAACTTTGACAGGCCGAAAGCGGAGCGGAATGTCGTCCAATCGGATGGATTCATGTCTGAATCCTCTATGACTGCGATGGTTTGTCCCTTTCCCGTAACCGGCTTGCTGGCTTTATACAGCGGATTGACATTGTAGATGGTCGCAAAATCCGCGGGCGCTACATCATATTGCTCCGAATTGCTGAAGTTAAACGAAAAATTCGGCAGGCGCTTATGGACTTGCGGTTTGGGCCGGAAGTCATGCAGCGCCAAGACGCCGGAGACAGCAGGCGCGAGAGCCGCTGGGATTTCGGGATCACTGGCGTTCGCAATGTGCCGCTCGCCCCGAACGTTGTACTGATGGATTTCGGTGTGGAATGCTTCGCGGACCTGCGCGGCAGTTCCTGAGAAATCAATTGTCATCCCGCTCTGGTGAACCACGTTGACGCGAAAGCCGTGTGAGCTCAGCCATCGCGAAATGGTTGCGATGTCGTGAAGGGATGGTCCGAACTGCGATCCCAGTTCACCTGGTGCGAGCCATTTGCGATAGTTGGCCGAATTCGGATCGTACTGCTCCTTCATGAAGGCTGCGAGGGCGTTTTCCTGCTCGGCGCCGCGGCTCAATTGCAAAAACACGTGTTCGAGCGCGAAGCTGTCCGGCACGGGTCCGCTATCGGCCTGCGCAGTTGCAAGCGGATGTGTATTGCCCGAAAGTGGAACTAATTTTGTTTCGTCGATTGGCTGGGTGATTCTGGCGGGCGTTGCCGAACCGATCTGAGCGGGGGCACTAGCGACGGAACGGAAACCACCGATTGCCAGGATGATGAAACAGAAAAGAGAGATTTGAGAATAGCGTTTTATGAACATACGGGAAGTCCTTTGAGTCGTCGATTCATGAGAGGAAACTTAGATATTGGAGAATGCGTTGCTTAGTAAAACAACGGACGTAACTTCATATGGCGAGCATCAGTTTACTAGCCGACGTTGCGAAGAGTCAACGACCGAGACACTGCAAAAGTCCTATCGTGTTTAAGTCTCGATAGGGGTACACGACGTATACGTAGCCAGGTATCGGTTGCCGCCAAAAGCGTGATTTGCCGCTCCCGTATAATAAGGTTTTGAGTCTACGCGCGGTTGTCGGCGCACCCCACCAGGGCCACTCGATTCAAATCAAGGATTGTAAATGCCAAAACGTACGTTTCAGCCGAATAATCGCCACCGGGCGAAGACTCACGGCTTCCGGAAGCGGATGAAAACTGCCGATGGGCGGGCTGTGCTGGCGCGCCGGCGCGCGAAGGGCCGCTACAAACTAACGGTGAGCGATGAGCCGGCTGTTCGCGACGCGAAGTAGCGCTCGAAATTAATTTGCACTGCTGTCATTTCCTAAACCAAGGCGGCTTCTCCGATCATCCGAGTTCCGCAGAACTTACCAGGAAGGTGTTCGCATGACGAGCCGCTATTTCGCGGCGTTCTGCTTGAGGATGAACGGCGAGGCAGTCCCTTCCCGGTTCGGGTTTACTGTACCCAGAGCGGTGGGGAAGGCCGTCGAACGGAATCGATTGAAACGCCGGATGAGAGAAGCGGTGCGGAATCAGATGAATGCCATCCCCTCCAATTGGAGCATTGTGTTTAATCCAAGGCGCAGCGCGATCAAAGCGCCGTTTGCGGATCTGTGCCGGGAAGTGGGCCGGATTTTTGAGCGATGCAAGGACTGTTAATCGCGGCTCTCCGAGGGTACAAGCGAGTGATCTCGCCCTGGCTCCCTTCGGCGTGCCGGTTTTATCCCACGTGTTCGGAGTACATGCTCGCCGCCATAGATAAGCACGGGGCGTTGCGCGGATTCTGGATGGGATTGAAGCGCTTAGGCCGTTGTCATCCCTTTCATGAAGGAGGATTTGACCCGGTCCAATGAGAGCGGACTACCGCATTCGCTATGCCTGACAAATCCGGTGATGTGAATAACCAGCCCGTCTCGCTAGAAAAGCGGCTCCCGATCGCGCTGGGATTGATGATGGCGGTGCTGCTGATTTCGCAGTGGCTCTTTAAGCCTGCTCCCGGACCAAAGCCCGTCGCGCCGAGCGATCAGAATCAGAAGGCTGCAGCGGCTCTCGCGAAGAAGCCCGCGGAGACTGCGGCCGCTCCGGCGCAGGCTGCGGCTCAGACTGAAAATTCGAGCACGCACATTCAAGCGCCTGCGGAACTTTCTACGGTCATTGACACGAAGCAGTATCACATCGTCTTCACCAACCGCGGCGCGACGATCAGGAGCTGGGTGTTGAAAGGCTATCGAGACAACACGGGCAAGCCGCTGGAACTGATCAACCCTGCTGTCGCGAGCATCGAGCTGGCATTTGCAATCGAAGTGAAAGACCGGAAGCTTTCGATAGATCCCAATTCCGTTCTTTATCAGGCAAAGGTTTCAAGCGACAGTAGCGCAGTGGATTATGAGTTTTCAGACGGCAAAACGGACATCCGGAAATCGTTCCGTTTTGGGCAGGACAGTTTTCTCGCAAACGTCCGGTCGGTGGTGCTGGAGAACAACACTCCTGTGCAGCATTTCCTGGTATGGCGCGGTGGATTCGGCGACATCAAAATTCGAAATGCGGCAGTGAGCGAGCAGACGGTGCGCTATGACGCCAATGCCGGCAAGCTGATTAAGAAATCGGCAAAAGACGCGAAAGACGGACCTATTACCGATAGCGGCAACTACACGTTTGGCGGATTGGAAGACAACTTCTTCGCTGCCGTCGCACTTCCGGTAGATTCTTCCGCGCTCGAGATCCGAACGTACAACGATGCACTTAAGGGAGCAAACGAGGACAAGACAACACCGTATGTTGGCGTAGGCATCTCAACAGGCACGGAAAACGAGCTTTCGCTCTACGTAGGACCTAAGGACATCGACATTCTCAGAAAGGTCAATCCAAAGCTGGCCCAGTTGGTGGATTGGGGCTTCTTTGGGATTCTTGCCAAGCCGCTTTTTCTTTCACTGAACTGGGTTCACGACCGCTGGACGAACAACTACGGTTGGGCGATCATTCTGGTGACGCTCATCATTAACGTGCTGCTGTTTCCTTTCAAGCTCACGAGCTTGAAATCGGCACGGAAGATGCAGAAGTTGCAGCCGCAGATCCAAGCCATCAATGCAAAGTACAAGGACATCAGCATCCGCGATCCGCGGAAGGCGGAACAAAACCAGGAGGTAATGGCGCTTTATAAGAGAGAGGGCGTCAATCCGTTGGGCGGATGTTTGCCCATGCTGCTGCAGTTGCCATTCTTCTATGCGTTTTATCGTGTTCTGAACATCGCGATCGAGCTACGACACGCACCGTGGTTGTGGGTTTCCGATCTTTCGGCTGCCGAGGCATTGCCCATCCACTTACTGCCAATTGTCTTAGTGGCGACGCAATTCTTCTCGCAGAAACTGACCCCGGCGGCGGGCGTCGACCCGAATCAGCAGCGAATGATGATGTTCATGCCCATAATGATGGGCTTCTTCTTCTATTACGCGTCAGCGGGACTAGTACTATATTGGTTAACCAGCAATTTGGTGGGGATCGTTCAGCAGTTGATTATCAATAAATTCATGCCCCCTCCGGCGCCGCTGCCACCACCTCCGCCGCCCAAAGCTCCCGTCCGGAAGACAGTCAAAAGGTAGACCGTATGAAATATACTGCGGACTCCTTGGGGCCGGAGCTGGATGCGTTTTTGAAACCGCTGCTCGAGCGGGCGGGTTTTGACGTTACCTATGAATTCGAGAGCCGGCCGAATCCGCATCCGGAAGTAGAGAATCCGGAAATTATCGTGAGATTCCACGGAAGCGACGTTGAATTACTGCTGAGTAATCGCGCGGAACTACTGCTCGCGTTGGAGCACCTCAGCATGGAGGCGCTGAGAATCCCGTTCGAAGACCACTCGCTGATTTCGTTCGACGCAAACGATTACCGGTTGCTGCGAGTAGAAGAGCTGCGCATGAGCGCGATCGCGGCTGCCGAAAAGGTAAAGCGGACGCGCGTGCCCTTCCATTTCAATCCGATGAGCAGCCGTGAGCGGCGGGTGATTCATCTGGCTCTGCGGGATGAAAAGGACCTGCGCAGCGAGAGCGTGGGTGTTGGGCCGGCCCGCGCAGTGGTGATTATTCCCGCTGATATGCCGACTCCACCCGCACCGCCCTTGCCTCGTTTCGGGCGCGAACGCGGCAGCCGTGGAAACGGGCATGGTGGCGCGCGTCGAAGCGACGGCGCACGGCGCGAAGGTCGCCAAGGAACCGGTAGCCGGCCTCCGCGTGGCGGCCGCGGACGCGGACCACGCTGATCTATCGCCGTTAATGAATCCGCGCGACACGATCGTCGCCATTTCGACTCCTCTTGCCCGCAGCGGTTTGGGTGTTGTCCGCTTATCCGGAGCACGGAGCCGCGAGATCGCGGAAGGCTTTCTAAGATTCACGCAAGGACCCCGGTGGCGTCCTTGGACCAGCGAACTCGCAGAGCTGCTGGATTCCGCAGGCTCGATTGTAGATCAAGTGGTGGTCTCATTTTTCGAGAAGCCACGCTCCTATACAGCCGAAGACGTTATCGAAATCTCTTGCCACGGCGCTCCTGTGGTGCTTCGTTTCTGTGTTCAACGGGCGGTAGAGCGAGGCGCTCGCATTGCAGAACCAGGCGAATTCACATTGCGCGCCTATATCAACGGCCGGATCGATTTGCCTCAGGCGGAAGCGGTACGGGATCTGATCGAAGCGACGACGCTGTATCAAGCCCGCGTGGCGGCTCAGCAAATCGACGGCTCCGTTTCAAGACGTATCCGCCCAATTAAAGAGCAGCTTCTGGAACTGATCGCACTGCTCGAAGCCGGCATCGATTTTGCCGAAGACGATGTTAGTGTCGCAAGCGCAGAGGATATCTTGCGTCGTCTAGAACCCATCGAACGAGGAGTGCGTGATCTCGTTGCAAGCTTTGCGGCGGGCAAGCTGGTTCACGAGGGATTCACGCTCGCGATTGTGGGACGGCCGAATGTCGGTAAAAGCAGTTTGTTTAATCGCTTGCTCGAGCAAGATCGCGCGATAGTCACTGAAATTCCCGGCACGACGCGAGATCTTGTGTCGGAAACAACTTCGCTCGATGGAATTCCAGTGCGCCTGGTGGATACCGCGGGAATTCGAGAGGCGAAGGAGTTGGTCGAGACGCTTGGGATCGAGCGAAGTTACCAGGCGATGGCCGATGCCGATCTCACGCTGCTTGTACTCGACCTTTCCGAAGAGATGAGCGATGAAGACAGGCTATTACGCGAGAAGTTGCAGAATCGAAAGGCAATAGTTGCGGGCAATAAATGTGATCTCGAACAGCGGCTGACGGCTGAGGACAGCTTCATCGCGGTTTCCGCGATGACAGGGGAGGGTATCGATGATCTGCGGTGTGCGATTTTGCGCCGGCTCGCGCCGGAGGGGTTGGCGGCACCAGAGAGCGGGAGCATCACGAGCATACGTCATGAAGCGCTGTTACGCGAGACTCTGGAGGCTCTGGCGAACGCTCGGCGCGCTGTCGCGTTTGAGATTCCGCACGAAATGCTGCTGCTCGATTTGTATGCCGCGCTGCGGCCCATTGATGCGGTAACCGGCGCGACGACAGCCGACGATATCCTCAATCGGATCTTCTCGACGTTCTGTATTGGGAAATAGTGGCCGGACATGTCCGGGCCCTACGGTTAACCGGTTGCTGCTGCCGTTTGACGATGCACCGCATCGAGAACGCCGTTAATAAACGGAATCGATTCGTCGCTCGAGAATTGGCGCGCGAGCTGGAGGGCTTCATCGATAATGACCGGCGCGGGTACGGCCTGCTGGCTGAGTTCGTAAATCGCGAGGCGAAGAATATTACGATCTACGACGGGCATGCGTTCGAGACGCCAGTGCTCCGATTTCGCCTCGATCTTGCCATCGATTTGAGCAGCATTCGCGACGGTCCCGCGCGCGAGCTCTTCCATAAACTTGTCAGGCTTCGGCTGCTTATCGCTTTCTTCGGAATAAAGCGTGTCGTAATAATGCGCGATGGCCCGTTCGACCGGCTCTCCGCGCATGTCCCACTCAAAGAGAATTTGCAGCGCGCGTTTTCTGGATCTGTGCCGGGCCGCCATGTCTAACGCGATTCCTTCAGCAGCTTGATCAGATTGGCGAGCTCGATAGCAGCTTCGGCGGCTTCACTGCCTTTATTGCCGCTCTTGCCGCCTGCCCGATCCATCGCTTGCTGCATATCGTCGGTGGTGAGAACGCCGAATGCGATCGGCACGCCGGTTTCGACACTGACCTGATTCAGGCCGTCAGCCGCTCCGCGGGAGACATATTCGAAGTGCGGCGTATCGCCTCGCACTACTGCGCCGAGAGCGATGATGGCGTCGCAGCGGGAGGCCAAATTCCTGGCCGCCAGAGGGAGCTCCCAAGCGCCGGGCACTTTCACGAAGCTGATGTTTTCGTGCGGGCAGCCGTGCTTTTCGAGGATTGCCAACGCCCCTTGAGCCAGTTGCTCCGTGATGAACTCATTGAACCGGCTGACGACAACTCCAATGCGCAAGTTGGTGGCGTCGAGCGAACCTTGGAACGTTTGATAAGGCATGGAGAAGCGGGCGAACGCAGTGCGCCCACACGCTGTGGGATAATTCGGTTTACCCCTCAGTCTACCGCATGGATTCCCGCTATATTCGCAATTTTTCTATCATTGCGCATATCGATCACGGGAAATCGACGCTCGCGGATCGCTTATTGGAATATACCGGCGCGCTTTCGCAAAGAGAAATGATGGACCAGGTCCTGGACACGATGGATCTGGAGCGCGAACGCGGGATCACGATCAAGGCGCACGCTGTTCGCTTGAACTATAAAGCGGAAGACGGCAATACATACGAGCTGAACCTGATCGACACGCCGGGTCACGTCGATTTCACCTATGAAGTCTCGCGCAGCTTGCAGGCATGCGAAGGGACGTTACTGGTGGTCGATGCGTCGCAAGGCGTGGAAGCGCAGACGCTGGCGAACACGTATCTAGCGCTGAGCCATGATCTCGAAATTATTCCGGTCATTAATAAGATCGATTTGCCTTCGGCCGAGCCTGAGCGGATCCGAGAACAGATTGAACAGGTGATTGGTCTTGATGCGAGCGACGCCATTCTCGCGAGCGCCAAGAACGGGATCGGGATCAAGGAAACTCTCGAAGCGATTGTCCACCGCATGCCCGAGCCGAAGGGACACGTGGATGCTCCGCTGCGCGCGCTGATCTTCGATTCGTGGTTCGATCCCTATCGCGGTGTGATCATTCTTACGCGTGTTGTGGATGGCTCATTGCGGCAGGGGCAAAAGATCCGGTTATGGTCGAACAGGAAGACGTATGAGGTCGAGGGGCTCGGATACCAGTCGCCGAAACCGGTGGCGTGCGACCAACTGGATTCCGGAGAAGTTGGTTTCGTGTTCGCGAATATTAAAACGGTTTCCGACGCGCAAGTCGGCGACACGATTATCGACGATGCAAATCCGGCTGATGAACCTTTGCCCGGTTTTCAGGAAATCAAGCCGATGGTGTTCGCCGGGCTTTATCCTGTGGAATCGCATGAGCACGGCTTGCTGAGGGACGCACTGGAGAAATTGCGCCTGAATGACAGCGCGTTTACGTTCGAGCCTGAAAATTCGGTGGCTCTCGGTTTCGGATTTCGATGCGGCTTTCTGGGGCTGCTGCATTTGGAGATCGTGCAGGAGCGGCTGGAGCGGGAGTTCGAAATCGATCTGATTACGACGGCTCCCGGAGTGCGCTATCGAGTGACGACTACTGCGGATGAGGTGATCGAAGTCGATAATCCGCAGAAGTTCCCTGAGCCGTCATCGATCAAACAGGTCGAAGAGCCGATCATTGATGCTACGGTGATGACGCGCGAAGAGTACATCGGCGAAATTCTAAAGCTGCTCGAAGAGAAGCGCGGCATACAGAAGAAGTTTGAATACATCGGGAGTGGCCGCGTGCTTCTGCTTTATGAGTTGCCGCTGAACGAGATTGTGCTTGATTTTTATGACCGGTTGAAATCGGCTTCTCGCGGGTATGCGTCGCTCGACTATCATCTGTCGGGTTATCGCGTATCGCCGATGGTGAAGTTGGATGTACTCGTGGCCGGTGAGCCGGTGGATGCGTTATCGATCATCGTGCATCGTGATTTTGCGTATGAGCGCGGCAAGGCTCTTATAGAAAGGTTGCGGAAACTGATTCCGCGGCAGATGTTCGAGGTTGCGCTGCAGGCGGCGATCGGGAACAAGATTATCGCTCGGGAAACGATATCGGCCATGCGCAAGAACGTTCTGGCGAAGTGTTACGGCGGCGATATCACGCGTAAACGAAAGCTGCTCGAGAAGCAGAAAGAAGGCAAGCGGCGCATGAAGCGCGTGGGCCGCGTTGATATACCGCAGGAAGCGTTTTTGGCGGTGCTGAAAGTCGGCGGCGAGTCAGGCCAATAGCTCCGTTATTCAACTCGCAGCGATTTAGCGGGATCGATGCGGGCGGCCCTCCAGGCCGGTACAGCCGCTGCCGCGAGCGCCACTCCCAAGATCAAAGCGGCGACTTCTGCATAGGTATTGACATCTGTCGCGCCGACGCCGTAAAGGAGACTGCGCAAGAAACGGGTCAATATGAGTGCACCGAAGAGGCCAATCCCGACGCCATACATCGTGATCCGCATGCCTTGATGCAAAATCAACGCGACGATTTGTCGGCGCGTGGCTCCTATTGCTATACGCAAGCCAATCTCGTAGGTTCTTTGGGTGACCCAATAAGAGAGCAGGCCATAGATGCCGATCGCCGCCAACAATAAAGCCGCACCCGCAAAGGTAATGAACACGCGCATGGTGGAGCGGAAGTCGGCAATGGAAGCGGACACGATGTCCTGCAACGGCCGCACTCTGCCGACGGGGACGTTCGGGGCTTGGTCTTCTGCGATTTGGCGGATCTCGGTTCGGAGCCACGCGTTATCGAGGTTTGGCCGGACAAGTAAGGTCATCGCGGCTGGGATCTGTCCGTCTTCGCAGGCGGACTGGCCGTACGGCATGTAGACCGCGCCTTGAATCCAGCTCGGCAGAGGGTTGGTCAAGCTGTTGTGGTCAACATCTCCAACTACACCTATTACCGTTCGCCAAAGCTTGGCACCAGCGAGCTTGAGGTGCTTGCCGATCGGGTTCTCTCCCGGCCAGAAATGTTTTGCGGTAGACGCGCTGATCAACACTACTCCGGCGGAATTCGGGCCATCCGCGGAGGTAAACTCGCGGCCGGCGAGAAGCGGAATATGCATGATGCGGAGGTAATCCGGAGTGACGGCGCCGAACCAAAGCATCGGAGATGGATAGTCAGCCGATTTCGGGTGTCCCTCTATATCGAGCGGAATCGTTGGGAGTTGTCCATCAAGAGGAACTGAATTAACGATCGCGGCATCGGCGACGCCGGAGATGTTACGAACACGCGCGAGAAGGCGATCGTACAGAGCAACGCACGCGGCACGCTGAGTGCACGAGAACTGATCCGGGCTAATTTCGACTGTGAGAATACCCGCCGGGTTGAAACCGGGGTTGGCTTCAGAGAGCCTGTATAAGCTGCGCAACAAGAGGCCCGCGCTGACGACCAATACTAACGTGAGCGCGATTTCACCGGTGATGAGAAGGCTGCGAAATTGAGTCCAGGCGCTTCCGACTGATCGCGGGCTGCCGGCTTTGATTGTCTCGGTGAGATCGGTTTGCTGGGCGCTCAAGGCGGGAGCGAGTCCAAAGGCAAGCCCCGCGAGTACCGCAATGACTGTAACTGCCGCGGCCACGTGCCAATCAATTGACGCCTCTGCAAGACCAGGCGTGAAGGGCGGCAACACGGATTTGAAAATGGAAAGCGCGCTCATGCCGAGAATGATCCCAATGCCGGCGCCGACGAGCGCGAGTGCAACGCTTTCGGTTAGCAGTTGTCGCAGGATGCGCAAGCGGCCGGCTCCAAGGGCGCCTCGCAGAGCTATTTCTTTCCGGCGTGCTGCCGCGCGGGATAGCAGCAAGCCCGCTACATTGGCGCACGCGATCAGCAAGACCATGCCAACGGACGAGAGCAGAATAATCAGCTTGCTTCTCAGATCGCCTACGATGTCTTGTTGCAGGGAAATCGCGGTTACGTTTGCGTTCCAATCACGAGCCATCGGATAGGGAAATGTTTTTCGGAACTGCGCCACCGAATTCCTGATTTCCTCGCGGGCTTTGTTGACTGTTGCTCCGGGACGAAGGCGGCCAATGACGGGCACAAATCCGCCCGCCCAGTACTCGAGAAGATTTGATGGATCGAGCCGCATAGGTATCCATATCTGCACTTTCGCTGAGGGGTAGCTGAAGCCTGCCGGCATAATGCCGACGATCTCGCGGTTCACGCCATCGAGCGCGATAACGCGGTCAAGAATTGCGGGATCGCTACCTAATCTTTCTTTCCAAAGAGAATGGCTGATAATCGCTAAGCCATCACGCCCGGGCAGATCTTCTCCCGGTTTCAAGCTGCGGCCTTTAGCCACAGAAGCGCCGAGCACCGAAAGGAAATTTGGGGAGATACGGCTTCCGACAATGCGAATCGCGAGACCATTTCGCGTCAGATTCATTTCCGATGCGGTGCTGACCGCAGCGATATCGAGACTCCGGCTGCGCTGCTGAAGAAACGGAATTGCAGCACGAGGATAGGTTCCGGTGATCCGGTAGAGACTTTCAGGCCGGGAATATGGAAGAGGCCGGATGAGAAGCGTGTTTACCAGGCTAAACATGGCTGCGTTTCCGCCGATGCCGAGAGCGAGCGAGAGGATCGCGACCGCTGTGAACACAGGTGTTCGCGCGAACATCCGAGCTGCGTGATGCAAGTCTTGCCAAAGCCGTTCGAGGCGCATGAAACTCCACATATCGCGACATTCTTCCTTTGCAATGGTGATGTTGCCCATTTGCTTGCGGCTGAGCGCAAGGGCGGATTCGGGCGACATTCCGGCCCGGCGATTCTCGGCGGCTTTGAGCTGGCTGTGAAATTCGAGTTCTTCGGCCAGCTCTCGATAGAACTGAGCGCGGCGCCATCGGAAGGCGAGGCGGTGCCAGCTTCGAGCGAGCGAGGTATGTAAGGAGCGGCCGCTCATGCCATGTCGAGGACCTTCTGGATTGCGCCGATCATGCGAGAGAAATTCTCGCGCTCGGTTGCGAGTTGCTTTCGCCCGGAGGCGGTCAATTTGTAATACCGCGCACGCCGGTTATTTTCAGATGTGCCCCATTCGGCTTTCACCCAGCCGTTCAGCAGGAGACGCTGCAGCGCGGGGTAGAGCGAGCTTTCACCAACCTGAAGGACGTCGTCCGAAACCTGCTTCAGGCGCGAGGCGATTCCATATCCGTGCATCGGGCCGGGAAGTAGCGCTCGGAGAATTAACAGATCGAGCGTCCCGGGAAGAAGCTCAGATGTTTTGGGGAGGGCTCCCATCGGCTATCGATGGAAGTATCGCGCGTCCGGGGCCCCGATGTCAAGCAGCGCGGCGCTCCTACGCGGCGTTTTCGACGGCGATGATGCGCTGGGGCGTGACGGTGATGCGATGTTCCGGAGTCTCCAAGTGGATCTTTTGTAGAACCTGGTTGTCGACTTTTGCCTGCACGAGCAAATATCCCATCGGTGCGTGTCCTGCTTGCGTTGTTCGATGGCTTGTTTGAGGGCGAGCCCAGCGGCACGACGCTCCTCCCGCGCCTCTTCAAGCCGCTTACGTTCGGCTCGCCCTGCCTCTTTTCGTTTTTCCTCGTTCCGCTTTCGCTCTTGCGATTCGAACCGCTCTCATAGGATGATCGAGAGCGGGTGAAGGCCCGGGTGAGGGGCGGGTCACTGATTCTGACGTTGCATCATTGCGGAAATCAGAGTATCCGAAACGCCGCTGTCTTTCAGCGCCTTCAGCGCCGGAATACTGAGGTCAAACGCAGTTTTCGAGGTATTGATCTTTTGAAAGATCAATGCTTCGGAAAGTCCGAGGCGTGACATATCGAGAACGTCTTTATTTGTTAGCGCCGGGTAAGGATCAACCTTCCTCTTTTCTACGAGGTTCACAAAGTATTTGGCCTCATGTTTCGGATCGCCAGAACTTTTGAATTCCCTTCTCTTTTCCCCCGTACATGGCCAAGGGCATACACCATGCTTTGGGTCAGGTGTCCAGAAATTTCCCTTCTCGTCAATTCGGTAGCTGATCTCCTGACCGAGCTGGACAGCTTTAAAGGGATCCCAGGTCTCTGGTTGAAGCGTGTAGTCAAACCCCTCGGATGTTAGGACGTGATAGACTCTCACGCCTGTCTTCGCGCAATGCGTGGATATTCCACTCAGAAGCCCCTCCCTCGTGCTACAGTCTGTCCCTGTAGAGAGCAGATCCCAGCGATCGAGTGTTCCTTTGTTGTATTCCCGCTGTTCAGCGGGAAAAACCAAGGACGCCACAAAAAAAGCCACAGCAATTCGAGTCAGTATTGTTGTCCGTACCCTGTTTCGGCAAATAATAGCCGTCCTCACTGACTGTGAATGCCTTGCCTGGGCAGCAGCCTGATCGATGTCACTGTTTTGTGTCACTCGGCCTCTTCCATGGTGCAGTTAATCCGGACGCACACAACTGACCCATCGGCGCGTTGACTGTCTGAGTTCACGGCACTCCCGGCCCCAACCTGTTCAGATTGTTCTTAGGCTGGGTATTTTAGGCGGGATCAAGCTATCCCGGCGTATAGTCTGCTACGTGGTTCCCTGGGTGCTTCTGACATGCGCTTTGAGCAATTGCCGAAAGGCGGAAGGCACCCGCGCCGTTCTCATCTTTTCGAATTGCTTTCGCCCGAACCCCTTCACCGCAGCCGCGATAACCTTCCGTGCTTGTGAATCGAGCCTAAAGGGAGGAGCCGGATACAAGCTGCTTGGGTGTACCTGTGCAGCTTGATAAGGATAGCTTGGGTAGAATGCCCGTTTGTCTGAGCGCGGAACCTTGACTACGAAATCGACATACATCCAAGAAGCGCTCTTGCCTCCCTCCACGTTGAATGTGAGGACCCAGTCACCTGGGCTGTGATAATTTCTTTTACACGTCAGGAAGTCTGCGGGTTCTCCTACCCCGTAGTGGCTAATTGCCTCGGTCTTCGCAGCCTTAGCAACATGGCAGGACGCATCCCACCATCCGAGATCCCAGTCTTTGCGGCCCCCTGAGGCCAACCAATCTCGAAGCGTTGGCGATTCATCATGGACTCGAGTCTGACGTCTCGGACGAGCTGCTTGTATCTGATCGGATTCACGCGCGAGCGCCTTTAAATCGGAATCGCGAATAGAATGCGGTCTGGCGTAACGTAATAACTTCTGAATGTCCACTGCCCCTTTCGGAATCCAGACCCCCGCCTCCTTGAGACCTCTTCGCCCAAGCGCATTTGCTGAGGCATTAGCAGAACAGATGACGGCACCTTTCTTGCTCGACCAGTACACCTTCATGTGCAATCGATCCGATTGGGAGATTTCGGCGCCGCGCTCCCTCAAACGAATGAGTGTCTCCGCGCTCGTCGCAGATGGCTCCAGTGCGCATACGATCTCAAGATCTTTGGGGTCCAGCAAGAATGCATGCGCATTCTTTCCTGCATATGCAACAAGAGCCACCCTCCGCTCGTTGGGCGAAGGCGAACCGAGAACTCCCCTAATGGCGTTATGTAGCTCGGTCGATGTATAGAGAACCTTCAAATTGGACACGGTCGTGAAGGCAACCTTATAGGGAATTCGGCAAATTACGTCAGCAGCTACTAAGCATTAACCTCTGCGCAGACTGAAACTCCTCATCAGCGGTTGTGCAGCAGTCCCACCCGAACTCTCACGATCTCGGCGAGCTTGTTTCAATATTGCTCATGGCGACTTGCTTTCTTATCTCCCAATTCACGTGCGCTAGTACCCGCACGGGCTCTGTCTTGACTCGATACAAAGCGGGAGCGGCGTACCGTTTGCAGGTTAAGCTGTTGTGCCGGATAGTGATATCCAGATCGTCTCCAATGAGGCCGGCGAGCAGACCGCGGTGATTGTTCCCATCGAGTTGTGGAAGGAAATCACTTCAGAGTACGAAACCGCCTACTTGCTTAAGTCTGGAGTGATGAAGGATCGTCGTTGACCTCTCTACAGAGGCGGGATGGCATACCTCTCGAAGATGTGGCCGCGAAGCTTGGATTGTGACGCGGGTTGAGTTTGACTCGTCGGCATTTGAGGACTTGGCATGGTGGGCTGAACGTGATCGAGCGCAAGCAGTGCGTATCATTCGCCTCATCCGAGAAGTACAACGCGAGCCGTTCTCTGGAGTGGGAAAGCCAGAGCCGCTGAAGCACGAGCTTTCCGGGTAATGCACCCAGATTGTCGTCGGAGTGCGAACTACCGAGCCCTATCCCGAACCCCTTCTATGGAAGCATCCTTTTTCACCTTGCCGCCCTTCATGACGAACTGCACATGCTGGAGCGCGATTATATTGGTAAGCGGATCTCCTTCGACGCCGATTACATCGGCGTATTTGCCAGCCTCTAGCACACCAAGGCGATCCTCCCAGCCCAGCAACTCGGCGGCATTCATCGTGGCGCATCGGATCGCGTCCGCAGGGCTCAGGCCGCGCTTCACAAGACCAACTAACTCTTCAGCATTTTTTCCTTGTAAGCCGGCGCTGCTGGCATCGAATCCAGAGGCCATCTTCACACCTAATTCCCTCGCCACCGTAATCTCCTCTTGAATTCCAAGCAGAAATTGTTCAAGCCTACGGCGCTCCTCAAGAGACATTGCGCCGTTTTTGCGCTTTAGGACGAACTCGTCGACGACGCCAACGGTAGGAACCAAGAATATCCCTTTCGCTTTGATCATTTCGATCGCCTGACGGTCCGCCCCATGCCCATGCTCAATTGAATCCACGCCCGCCGTTACTGCGTTCTTAATTCCCTCCGGGGTGGTCGCATGAGCAGCCACCTTGCGTTTCTGCTTGTGGGCTTCTTCGACGATGACGCGCATCTCATCAACCGTCAGGGTAGGGTGCTGCCAATCCGCATATACCTTGATTAGGTCTGCGCCGTGACCAATCTGTTCACGCACAGCGCGGCTGGCTTCCTCGACACCACTCACCATCTGAGCGCCGGTCGGAAAATTTGTCAGGTCCGGCGAAACGCCGAAAGGATTGTATTGACCCACAGCCGCGATTGCCCGCGTTGCAACCTGCATACGCGGACCATCGACGAGGCCCTGCTGGATCGCATCGCGTAGCGCCACATCGGCATACATGGAGCCTTCGTTTTCAACATCCCGCACGGTGGTGAAACCCGCGAGTAGGGTAACGCGCGCGTCGGCTGCTCCTTCGAGTGCTCGGAAGGCTTCCGATTTAGTTGCCAAGCCGAGCAAGTAAGCGTCCGGCGTATCGTCAAAGCGAGCCATAAGGTGCGTGTGGCAATCTATCAGGCCGGGCATTACGGTGAGCCGGCTCAAATCGATTACTTCTACTCCTCGTGGAGCGTGGGCGACAACCTGAGAGATGGGGCCGACTTCTTTGATGCGCTCTGCCTCAATCCAAATCGCGGCGTTGTTTACGTACGTTCCTTTGCGCACATCGAGCAACTTCCCGGCCTTAACGAACAGAGATGCGGGTCCTTGCCGCTGCTCTTCGTGCTGCGCATTGGCAAGACCAGCGACAACGCATAGCAAACAGTAACAAAGAACCCTTCGAGGCATGAAAACATCACAGCACAGGATTGTGCAGAACAAAAAGAGCTGCGCTGATACCGAGATGCCTTCTCTGTGGGAGGACGGGCGACTCGGAGCTAATGTCCGGATCGCCGACGATCCGAGCGCTAAGTAGAAGCCGGCCGCTCGGACCGTTAGGTCGGCGGCAACTCGCAAGGTAATTAAGTTACTGTTTACGGCACGACGCGCCGTCCCTCGAGCGTTGCGCTTAATGGCCCTCTCGTTTGTCGCCCTTCTTCGTCGTAGAAGATCGCGCTCGCCGTGCCGCTCAGAGAATCACCGCGCACGTGAACTACGAAGGAAATCTCACCCCGGCTCACGAACCGCCGCGTTGTTCGGTCGGCAGTCACCTCGACGAACTTGCCTTTGATTCCGCCGGCAACAAGCGTCCACACCCCTGCTCCGTTACTGTCACTGGTATTCGGATCTCCCGCGTCTGGGTTGGTTTGTAGCATCGTTCCATCTGAATGGAAAATGAACATGTGGTACGGAAACGGCGCCTCGGGACCTTGACCAGCCAAGTTCCGACAATCGGAGCCGCCTCGTTCTTCACGCCAGAGTTTGATCTGCACGCGCTAGCGTAAAGGACTGCGGCAGCCACTCCAATAACTGCCAGATGGATGCGCATCTCGCTGGAGCATAGCATCCGGCCGGATTTCGGATTTTGTCGATTGCGAGGTTCTGGCGAGGTGATGGAGGACGAGATTATGCGACGGTAGCCGCCACGCCGCTCTCGCGCAATTTTTCAACGGTCATCTCTTTGTCTCGGGTACCGGGACGGCGGGCAGGTCGGAGTTATAGGTATCGAGGATACATTTCCATTCCCCGCCCGCTTGCTTCTTCCAGATCTCGACGAATTTACCGGTGTCGGAGACCGGCGGCCCGCCTTTCGGGTCCCGAAGCGCCAGTGAGTACGTTCCGTAGAGATATCCAAGTTCGCCGGAAGCGGCCACTTCGACCTTGGAGACCTTCCACGACACATTGTTGTGGGGGCCGAGCAGGCCCGCCCAGGACTCTCGGATCGACTTCCGGTCCGTAGCGATCGGTGCGTTGGAAGCAAGCAGCACCGCATTATAGGCATAGAATGCGACGGTCCCTTCGAGATCGTTTCTTGCTGCCGTGGCGGACCATTGCTCGTCGAGAGCGCGGAGCTTCGCCTCCTCTGCCGCGGGGCTACCGCCTTGGGTGGACCGGGCGCACGACGTCGTCACGAAAGCGAACGAAGCCAGGAAGAGCAGAAGCGCAGTTCGGAACCTCATGTCTGCTGTTTACGCTCCTTGTTCCAATTGGCGGCGATATTCGGCCGCGTCGAAATGCCCCTGCGAGGACGCAAGCAAGCGGTCCGTTCCAATACGCCAACGTTCGAAACCGCTGATGCGGACCTTGCGCCCCGTGCCTCCCGGGCCGGAGTTCGTCCCGCAAAGCGTCCAGTGATACTCCGGCCCGTTCTCGGTCAGCCTCAGTTCGTCCATCAAGACGCGAAGATCCGGGAACGCCGTCATAAAGGACTGCGCCAATTGTGCGATTGCGTCCCTTCCGACCGCAGGAGGATCGTCATTGACGCGGAGCGATCCTTGATCGGAGTAAAATGCAGCAACGCTCCGGGGATCACGGCTGCACCATGCCGCTGTGTAGCGAGTCGCGAAATCCCTTATATCAATCGAGTCAGGCACAGGGTCCGATTCTACCAATTCCGCCTACAGCAACGATGTCGTAACTTCTTGCTGCCATCGCGAACTCCTTCTGATGGGATTGCCTAGGCTTTGGAAGGAAATCGATGCTACCACACAGCCGACGATCAACGAATCGCGCCCCCTAGTCACGCCAGTGCGGTTGTCGTTTTTGCCTGTGCAAGCTAACACCGCTAAACTTTGCCACTGCCGCCTTATCGCAATCCAGACGAGTCCTCCGTCCTGCTGTTAGCCTATGTCACTGGAGGAAGAAATGCATTTACGGATGTTCGCTGTATTGACCGCGGGGATATTGTTGCGCTTCCCGGCGCACGCACAGCAGAGTCACTGGGCATCGGCCGATGATAAGACGGCGAAATACATCATCAATATGGAACGCAAGTGGGCCGAGAGTGTATGCGTCGATAACGGCGTGGTTGCCAGTCTGCTTGCCGACGATTTCCAAGGCACCTCAACGAAAGGTGCGCGCTTCGCAAAGACCGATGAATTGAAGGACGAGAAGAGCGCACGCACCGCGCATGATTGCGGACTCGATGAGGCCAAAGTGCATTTCTTCGGAGACAGTGTCGCCGTTGTCTATGGCCGCGAACATGCTGTCGGCAAAGACAAGTCCCAACCGAGCGCAATGGTATGTCAAATTTGGACCGATACGTGGCTGAAACGCGAAGGTAAGTGGCAGATTATCGCCTCGCATGATAATCGCGTGGAATGTGAGTAGCAAGAGAATCTCTCGCGGGTGCCAAGCCGGGCAATCCTGAGCGAGCGATAAGAGCCAATTGCGTCGATATTTCAGACCCAGGTCTGCAGAAGCGACTGCGGTTGTTTGACTGCCCTCGTTCATAAAGGATCGATGCTGTTGAAAAACTCACCGCGGTCAGAGATCCCGCACAAAGTGAGCCATCTCGCCCTCGGGCTCTCCAACGACTCGTACAAGTCGGAAACCCGCCCTTTGAACTGCCTTGAGAGAAGCGGTGTTCAGCAGCGAGATTCTGGCCACCATCTGCCGTATCTGATTAGCTCCTCGCACGTACTCACTCATGAGATTGATCGCACGCCCGACAATGCCCTTTCCTCTCCAAGCGGAGAAGATCCCAAACGAGACATTCGCCTGGCCGGGGCTAACGGGCGGATCAAGGTTAGCTTCGATGCAACCGATCAGCTTTCCGCTAGCAACATCAAATATTCCAAATGCTTTTCGTGGGCCGTTGTTTCGCCACTGCTCCTCACACGAATTAATGTAGGTCTGCACCGTCTCGATGGTACTGCGTCCGCCGCTTAGCCATCGCGCGATTGCTTCGTCTTCGCCGGCGAGATGGTCAGCTGCATCGCCCATATGCAAAGGGCGGAGAAAAATGACTCCATCCGTGAACTGCGCTGAGATTATGGGATCGGACTCGTTGATGCACCTCTGAGCTGTTGGTTCCGGTTGCTCGCGGCCCATTCGCTTTCCTGCGCTCTCAGTTGTTTCGCCAGGCGGCTGCTTGCTCGGGCTTGCCCCATGACTGATAAAGCTGTATCAGCCACTCCCGGGCGCGGTCCACGTGATATAACTCTGGGACCCCAATCTGTTCTTTGTGCGACGACATCCCCTGCCAGCCCTGTAGCAGCAGCGGTTCTGCTTCGGCGTATTTCGTCTGTCCAGCCAGGCTGGCGCCGAGCAGACTTTCCGCGCGGAATCGTTCCCAGTTGTCCAGTTGGTTCTTTTCGGCGAACTCCAGGGTCTGGCGCGCAAGACGTGCACCCTCGGTAAACTTTCCCTCCGAGACATAGATCAATGCCAGATCGCACATTGCGGACTGAATGTCAGCCGGGTCTTCCGATGAGCCGGCGCGCTGGCGTCCCGCCAGAACCTGCGCGGCATAAGTCTCGGCTAAAGCATATCGGCCCTGTCGCTGATACAAGGTTGCAAAATCTGAGAGGAAGCCAAGAGTTAAGGTATGCTCCGGCCCCAACACGCGGCGGCTGATCTCCAGGGCGCGAGTGAAGAGCGGCTCGGCCTGAGCGTACTTGTCTTGTTGCGTGTAAGTGTCGGCGAGATTGCCCATCGACAAAAGCGTAGCCGGATTCTCTAGTCCGAGCACGCGCGCTTGGATTTCCATGGCCTGGCTGTAGAGCGCCTCAGCCTGCGGGTAGTTGCCCTGCGACCAGTAAACGTTGGCTAGATTGTTCAGCGATGTCAGTGTGTCGGGATGTTCGGGACCGAGCACGCGGCGCCGGATCTCCAGCGTCTTCCGGTAGAGCGGCTCGGCCTGTTCGTTTTTTCCCTCCGCCCTATAGACGTTGGCCAGGTTGTTCATGCAGTACAGCGTGTCGGGGTGCTCGGGACCCAATACCCGCCGCTCCATCTCGAGGGCCGGACCGAAAAGCGCCCCCGCCTCTTGATATTTGCCTTGATGCCAGAGAGTACGTCCCAGATGGTTCAGCGTGTTGAGGGTCTTTGGATTCTCCGGGCCCCAAAGCCGGCGCTCCAGGTCGAGCGCGCGTTCCAAATGCCTCTGGGATTCCCCGTACTCCGCGAGATCCTCGTATGTCTTTCCCATGGCGTCCCGAATCGAAGCCTCGACTTCTGGTTGTCGGTCGAACTTTCCTCCGACGCGCGCTGCGGCCCGATCCAGAGCGGTTCTCACTTTGATGTCCCGATCAACTTTAGCGCCGAAGCCGGATTGCTTGTTTGCGCTGGCCTGAGCAAGCAGATCGTTGCGCAAGAAATCGATGACCGCATTGGCCGACGCAGCTTCCCTGGCCGCGATCTGCTCCGCTCTGCGGGCCACAACCGCCTCTCGCGAACTCACGATAATCCCTGCGACAAGAACCACAAACACCGCCGACGCACCTGCCACCAGTGCCTTGTGCCGCCGCCCGAACTTCTGGAGCTGATAACTGGCGCTCGGCGGCCGCGCCACGATCGGTTCGTCGGCGAGATATCGGCGAATGTCCGCGCCGAATTCAGCGGCTGAGGTATACCTCCGCCCCTTGTCTTTTTCGAGCGCCTTGGCAACGATGGTTTCCACGTCGCCGCGGAAATGGCGATTGATGGAACTGAGGGGGGCCGGATCTTCTTCGCGAATGACCTGCACGACTTCGTGCAATGCTTTTCGCCCGGTGTCATACGGTGCTTTGCGTGCTAGCAGTTCGTAAAGAATCACGCCGAGCGCATAAACATCGCTACGGATATCGAGCGCCAGAGGATCGGCTAGCACCTGTTCTGGACTCATATAGGCCAGCGTGCCGATGAGCTGGCCCATGTCGGTCTGCCGCGTTGCCTGCGTGTCGGAGTCGGTGACGCGCGCTACGCCGAAATCGAGCACCTTCGGTTGCCCGGATTCGTCTACCAAAATGTTCGTCGGTTTCAGATCGCGGTGGATGATGCCGCGTTGGTGAGCATGATTTACGGCATCACAGATTTTCGCCATCAGCTCTAAACGAGACCGCGTTCCGAGATCGTGGGTGTTGGCGTATTGAAGAAGGGGCAGGCCCTGGATGAACTCCATGGCGAAGTAGGGTTGACCCCCTCCGCCGCTATTGGCAGTTCCGGCCTCGTAGATCTGGGCTATGCCCGGGTGCTGCAATCGTCCGAGCAGGTTCGCTTCCTGCTCGAAGCGCAGCAGATGTTGGGTCGTGGTGACCCCCGCCCGGATGACTTTAAGGGCGACAATCCGCTGCGGATTTTGCTGCTCGGCCCGGTAGACGATTCCCATGCCGCCTTGCCCGAGCAAACCGAGAATACTGTATGCGTCTATGTTCGGATGAGGCTCGCCGAGCCCGTTTAAGGCCGGCGCGCCTCCTGTCGTTATGAAAGTGGTCGCTGTCGGCTGTGAGCCTGCGTCGAATTCGTCCGGTTTCGCGTGTTGGTCATCCATTTACGCGGTCTCCGCTTGACGAACTGAAATCTGCAAAGCCTAGCGCCGGTACTTCCCGGGTCACTTGAATACTCGCAGGGAGGGACTGCGAATTCAAGAGGTCAGGTTAACACGGAAATCGACTGGGTGGCTTGAGCTGACGCCCGCGGGCGTGACGGCTCCAGTCCTGTTACCGCCTTTTCAATCCCGCCCATGGTATTAGTACTCTGCGACGATGCAGCGCCGGCCAGGGACAACATGGCGCTGAAACACCACATCCAGGTGATTTTCTTCATAGAGTTATCCGTGTGTAGATAATTGCCATCTCAGAATGCACTGCTTCCAACGGAACTAGCGCGAGAACACCACGCCGTGTGCTACGGCCGAGCCGCTCCAGCCGTGTGGCCAGGAGCGTTCGCTGAAATCGAAGCCGGGGCGTCCGGTCTGATCGTGGAAGGCTTTGTCCATCATGATCGTGCCGGTTGCGGTGTCGAAGGTCAGCATGAACAGACGGTTCTCTCCATATCCAGTAACGGCGAGCCGGTGCGTCTTCGCGTCATATCCAGTCCAGTGTGGTGCGATTTGGGCATCCAACACGGCGCGTGAAACTTCGACCGGACGGTCAGGCTGAGCGAGATCCAGGACAACCACCGCATGTGTGAGGCGCACGCTTTGGATTAGATAATGCGAGACGATGGTGGGCACACCGCAGAACGAGCCCGGAAAGTGATAAACCAGCTTGGAGCGGGGATGGTCATTGGCGATCCCGGTGATGCGCTCAATCCCGCAGCCCGTAGTCTGTAAGTACACTGATCCGTCCGGGCCGCGTCGGGCCTCTTCCGGATTGATTTCGCCATAGCGCCCGGGTCCGGGGTCCAGGTCGTTGGTTGACAGCCACTTCAGGTCAGACAGACGGAAGATTTGGTAGGTGTGGCCGATCATATCCTCGTCGCGCATCGAGGAATTGGTAACTAACACCCGGTCGATATCTGGCAGCGGCAGCAGGCTGTAGGCCATAAGCAGATCGTCAGGACGTGCCGGATCCGCGGTGGAGGCTGCGCGTACCAGGTGTCCTTCTTCGTCGAGCTCAACAATGCCGCCGTGCACGCCCCTCAACGCTCCGACGTCGGTGATCGGCATCGTCATGGGCATCCCGGCCATGTCCCCCATCCCGTGATCCATGTGGCCCTCGATTTGGAAGCTCGCCAGCACGTGTCCGTTCGGCAGACGGAGAAACGAGTGTGGGTGACTGAAGCCGCCGATATCGCCAAAGCGGGCGTGGACCTTCGGATGGAGCGGGTCGCGCACGTCCATCACTACCGTTCGGCCAGCCATGTGGTCGTTGGCAAAGAGCAGACCGCTCTCGGGCATCCAGTATTCAGTGTGGTGGACCTGCCGGGTGCGGATGCCCGAGGCGGCGGAGGCGACCAGCCGGCCGTAATCTGCTGATGCGGGGTCCGCATCGATGACAGCGATGAAGTCTTCACCCTTCCCCGCAAGATCACCAGCCCAGGCAAAAAGATAGTGACCTGGGCTGGCCGCTTGAGCGGCCAGTAGCGCCGACATTATCCACCCGAATACAAATGCCCTTACGCCGAACGGCAAAGGCATAATCATTCTGTTGGATCCGGGCATGGAGGTCCTGCACGGCATAGAGAGTATCAGCAAGTATGACACGAATCATGGTGACGTTGAAGAGTTTCGGCGTTACTTTCAGAAGTGTCGTTTCAGTCCTACATGTTCGTTTTCAATTCGGATGGAACCATGCAGCACGCTAATCCGGACGCAGGAGATCCCAACAGCAGCGACAGTAAATGGCATTGGTGTGTGGGTCCCGGATCGAGACGGCATCAAAGGGAAGTTCGTCGAGGTCACGGCCGACCGAGCGACACGTCAGTTCGTCAGTTGCACGCCAAACTCTTCGCGAGCACAGCGGAGCTACGTAGACGCTGAAAACGTGCTACTGTGAGCAGACTACAAGCTGTGAACGCCTGCAAACCGGATATTCAAGGAGACCTTTTGTGAAGAGAACCGCAATGTGGTGTTTGATTGGTTTAGTTTTACTGGTGAGTGCCGCACAGTCGAAAGCCCAAACGACCAGCGGTAATGAGAAGGCCGTAGCTGCTCTAGAAGAACAATGGCTTCAGTCGCAAAAGACAAACAATCCTGATTTGACGGCTCCGCTGCTGGCCGAAAAATTCGTGGATACATCGAGCGACGGCAAAGTTATGGGGAAAGCCGAGTTCCTAACAACACAGAAGTCGATCAAATGGAGCAGTGCTGAAAACACCGACGTGAAAATTACCGTCTTTGGCAACACGGCCATAGCGACCGGCACCGAGAAGTGGAAAGGGACCGATGCGTCGGGTCAGGCTCTTGACGAGAATGAGCGTTGGACCGATACGTGGGTGAAGATGCCGGGTGGGAAATGGCAGTGCGTTGCAAGTCATCAGTCGCGAAACAAAATATAAGTAAGCATCATCCGAACTCGAGAACAGGAATGTCGAACAAAAAAGGAGAGGAAACTCAGATGAATCGGAAAATTACGGCCGGATTGATGGCAGTGTGCTGGCTGGCAGTGGGAAGCACGCTGGTCGCGCAGGAGGGCGGAGAGGCATCCTCTAAGGTGGAGCAACTGGAAAAAGAAATGCACCACGCGCAGATGCATAGCGATGCCGCTTGGTATCAACAGCACCTGGCCGACGGCTATGTCGAGGGGTACAGTTGGGGCGAATGGGCGACAAGGGCAGAGGCCATCAAGCAGATGCAGGACAAGTCCATCAAGTTCAACAAAGCCGAGCTTAGCGACCTGAAGGTGGCGACCTTCGGTCCCAACACCGCAGTCGCCCACTACAAATTCACCTACGACGGGACCCTCAACGGCACGCATCGCGCGCGTGCGGTGATTTGCAGCGACACTTGGATCAGCGAGTCAGGCGAGTGGAAGATCGCCTCGAACCATTGCTCCCACGTTGAGGGGAAATAAAGCTACTCGTCGCGCTCACGTCATCTCAATCGGAGCCGAGCGAGCACTTACACGCGCTTCGGCAGGAATCAGCCAACTCACGACCCCGGTTACGGCAAAGTTGAAACACAGAGCAATAAATCCGGCATTCAGTCCCATCACCGGATCGTGCTTAGTGAGCATAAGAACAACAGCAATAAGGACACCAGTCACCAGTCCGGCGAACACGCCGGGCAAGGTCGTTCGCTTGGAATACAAACCCAACACCATACCGGGAAAGAACTGTGCTACCCCGGCATATCCCACCAGCAGAAGACCTACAAGAGAAGTGGAGCTGTATATCGCCGAAAGTAGCGCTGCAGTAGTAATCACCATGACCGTGATCTTGGCCAACCTCGCAACCCGTTGATCAGTCATGCCGGGCGCCAGAATGGGGCGGAACAGGTTCTTGGCAAACAAAGTGGACGCAGTGAGAATCAAAATCGCTGCCGGAACCATCGCTGTGAGAGCGCCTGCCCCGCCAATGATTCCCAGAAACCAGGGCGGGAAGGTCTTCCGCACAATGGTCAACATCGAAAGATCGCCGTTGCTGAGACCCGGCAAAACCAGAGTTGCGGCGAAGCCTACAAAGAACATCAGCGGCATAGTGATGCTGTAGAACGGCATTATGACCGCGTTGCGGCGCAAGACATCGCCGCTCTTCGCCGTAAAGGTGGCGCAGATGTAGTGCGGCCACATGTAAAACCCAAGAGCTACAAGGAAAACTGTTGAGGCATACCAGGTGTGTCCGAGGTTGGTGGTGGCGCCTGGCATTACCAGGTGACTCGGTTTAGCGCGCGCCAGTACGGCAAACATCGGGCCAATGCCGCCGAAATAAGCGTATGGCACCGCGATGCCAACGAAAACGGCTGCAAACAGCAATAGAACATCCTTCAATACGCTGACCGATGCCACTCCACGGATTCCGCTATTGAGTACAAATGCCGCAACAATAGCGAAGGAGATCACCATCGCTGGAATGCGAGGGATCCGTCCGAAACTCGCCACCTCCACAATCATCCCCAGCCCAGTGATTTGAAGCTGCAAATACGGAATGATGAAGACGATGCCCACCAGCGCAACAAAGGCGGCAAGATACTTGCTGTCGTAGCGAGCTTGAAAGAAATCGGCTTGCGTTTGGAGACGGTATTTCCTTCCGGCCTCCCAAAGTTGCGGCAGAATATAGAAAGAAACCACATACATCAAAGGCGCGTACCCGAGAATATATAGAGCGGGTCCACCTTTGGAGTAGGCCCATCCACAGGCCCCGAGGAATGTGAACGCGGTGTAAATCTCTCCGGCCATGAGCATCCAGACGAGCAGCATGCCGAAACCTCTACCTCCGACAATCCATTGCTCGAGATCCATCTTTCGGTGGGATCCAGCATAAAAACCGACAAAAGAGCCGGTTGCGACGATTCCAGAAATTACTGCCAGAGCGATGAGGTTCGGGTTCACCGTGCGCCGCCATCTCGATGAGGCGGGCGAGGAGCGCGGGGTTTTTTATTGAGTCTTCGGCTGGCTGAGAAACGCGGACTCATTTCCAGCCGATACGCGCCCCACATGCACAGTGGAGTGAGGAGCAGCCACGAGGTCAGCCAGAAAAGGTTGAATGGGATACCCAGAACCATGGGATAAACATGGTCCCAGAGTGACACTGAAAAGCACACGGCCGTGAAAGGAAGCAGCCCCAGAAGAATAGACCCAGGCGATGGACGCTTTGCGCAGAACCTCCAACTGTCGCAGCGTTTCATTTGCGCAGGATTGTACCAGATATTTTAAGCGATAATTTGATCGAGACGGCATAGTTCTACTCGCTTCGCGGATAACGGGCAAACATCAGGAAAGTGGCCGTTCGGGATTTGCTGCGGCCGTCCGGCCGTGAGCTTCAGGTGATGGGTTAGTCAAATTGCAGCCGGCCATTCGCGCTCATCGCACAATTTCATGCTTGCCAAGGTTGTACAATCCGCATGGTGAAACACGAGCGGACTCGACAAATTGTTCTGGCAGTGATCGGGCTGTTTTATGTTGGGCTGCTCTATCCGCTGTACACGGATTTGTGGCGCAGCAAATGGCTGATCGAGATGCACAACGAAGAGTGCGAACCCATGTTCATTACATTCTTTGTCGTGCTCGGGGTCTTTCTATTATTGGCCGCAAGGAAGCCCAGAAACTATCGCACTCTGATTGCCTTTGCGGCGTGGCAGAGTCTGGCCCATTCCGCTGTGATGATTATTCAAACAGTTCAGGCCTATAGTCATGGCACCCCTCGAGACTTCAAGGATGTGATCATCACAGCGATCATCGGGGTCGTGCTACTGACGCTAGTGCCCTCCAGGCAAGCCGCAATCGACTAAGAGGTCCTTGGGTGTCCTCGGCGAGGGTTTCCCAGGATGGAAGAAAGTCCCCGGATTTGCTACTGGAGAACGCGCAAACCGGAAGTTAGTCGACTCCAGTCGGTCCGAATGTCCAGTTGGACTATCTTGAATTAACGGTGAACGCATCCGGGCCAACAACAGGGGCGTCGTTTCCCATCCTTAAGACTTGAACAACCCCATTCAATCCGGTGGCTTCTAGTTTCTGCTTTTTTAGCTGACTCAATCCAACATATCCATTCATTGCGTGCGAGCGGTGTAATATCCTCCCATGCTGTTAATGCCTCCGGGTCAGATGTAAGTGCTTTTTAAGATCTGCGGGAAGTTCGTGGACCACACCGCTAGAAATCTTTTTTCGCGACATAGATAGCTCTCGCTTCGTCAGCTCCAACGGCGCGAGGATCTCTTGCTGAGCAAAGGATGTGGGTCGGTTCGGATATCGCGAGGTCCTGACGCTCAGATTAACTCGGCGTTGCCGAGAAAGGCAAGCCAAAGTGCATGCTATGCGACGCTAGCGGCATGGCGGCAAATGAAGCACTGCCGACGCTGGTGATCGTAGGCCGGCCCAATGTCGGTAAATCGACATTGTTCAATGCAATCCTGGGCAATCGCCGGTCGATCGTAGGGGATGAGCCTGGAATTACCCGCGATCGCATCTACGGCGAAGCGGAATATCGGGGGAAGCGCTTCGGAGTTGTCGATACGGGCGGCATTATTCCGCACGATGACGCACTCATTCCTACGGAAATCTTGAAGCAGGCCCGGGTTGCACTCGACCTCGCCTCGCACATTATCTTTGTGATTGACGGCCGCGCCGAGATTACAGCGGCAGATCGGGAGCTCGCGAAACTGCTTCGCACTCTGAATAAGCCGCTCTCTCTCATCGTCAACAAAATCGACGCGCCGTCTCGCGAGGATTTGATTCATGAATTCTATTCCCTCGGCTTGGGCGATCCGCTTGCAATTTCGGCTGAGCACAAGCTCGGGCTAGATGAGTTACTCGAAATCGTAACTGCGGCTTTTCCTCGGGAGCTTGAGAGTTCCGAAGAGGCCGGTACCGAAGGGGAGCGGCGAATCAAAGTTGCGATTATCGGGCGTCCGAATGTCGGCAAATCGACGATGCTGAACGCGCTTGTCGGCGCAGAACGAGCGATCGTTTCTCCTGTTCCGGGTACTACTAGAGACGCGGTCGACGAGAGCATACGCGAGGGGAGCACCACGTTTCGCTTCGTCGATACGGCCGGCATTCGCCGCAAAGGCAAGACCCGCGAGATGACGGAGAAGCTCAGCGTCATGATGGCCCGACGCCATATTCGCATGGCGAATATTGTTCTGCTTATCATCGATGCCACAGAAGGTGTGGTGGCATCGGATGCGACGATTGCCGGGTACGCCCATGAGGAGGGGCGGGCCGTGATCATCGTCGTGAACAAATGGGATGCCGCGCTGGGCAAAAGCAAGCGAGCGTTCACCGAAAGCGTGCGCGATCAGCTTAAATTTCTCGACTACGCGCCGGTTTTGTTCGCATCGGCAAAAAAGAGCGAGGGGATTCGCAGAATTTTTTCAACCATTCGGCGCTCCTATGATTCCGCATCGAAGCGAGTCAGCACGGGCGAGCTGAACCGGTTTGTCGAGACGCTGAAATTTGAGAGCGATATCCGCGTTTATTACATCACGCAAGCGTCCATACGGCCGCCGACATTCATTGTCTTCACAGACAAAGCGGATAAAATGCATTTTTCGCTGGAGCGCTTTTTGATCAATCGCTTGCGCGAGCAGTTTGGGTTCGAAGGAACGCCGATTGTTATAAAAACAAAGAGACGATAGGCTAAGAGTTATGTCGACGGTAGTTCACGTTTCATTGGAGGAATACCTCAATACCAGCTACGAGCCCGATTGCGATTACGTGGATGGGGTACTAGAGGACCGGAATGTGGGGCAAAACCGGCATAGCAGAACTCAAACACTTCTTAGCGGCTGGTTGCTTGCTCGTGAGAAGAAGCACCACTACAGAGTCATGGTGGAACAGCGAGTGCGCGTCTCGCGCACAAGAGTGCGAATTCCCGATATCTGCCTCATTAGTCCCGATGATCGGAATGAAGTAACGGAGACTGCGCCCGCGCTTTGCGTTGAAATACTATCGCCCGATGACTGCTGGCACCGCATTCAGTACCGGTTGGCAGATTTTTTGAAATTCGGGGTACCAATGATCTGGATTATCGATCCATATGAAAAGCAAGCCTGGATCGCAACGCCCGAACGCCCGGCGACCCCGGTAGAAGATGGCAAGCTACGGTGCGCGCGACTCAATTTAGAAGTTGGATTAAACGAGATCCTGCCCGAGGATTAAACGGCCCCGTTTTCAATTTCACAGTGCCGAAGAATAGCTGAAGCGATTTCGCTTCACTGAATGGAAAACTGTTTGACGATGACATTATCGTTCTCATCAAATATGCGCACTGCGATCAATTGGCCAGGTTGCGCATTGATTGAATAATTTAGCGCCTGAGAATCTGTCACTTTGTTGACCGGCTCGAGCAGCGTCCAATCTCCTCCGTCAACTGAGTATTCGGCCTTATCGATCCAGCTCAGCGCATCTTTAGCAGTGAAAGTGACGGCGCGAAGAGTGCCGGTTTTTGTTATTGCAACATTTGTTATCTCGGGCGGTGTGTTGTCGATTGTAAATGGTTCGCTATCAAGCGAGGAAGTGAGCGCGTCGGCGGGCGTATTTCCCGGCGCATCGCTGGCCGTAATTCGCAGCACGTAATCGCCATCCGGAAACGCAGTGCTGTCGAAAGCATAATGTTCGTCTTTTAGTTTGTCTTTTACTAGGCGCCAAACTGCTTCCTTCTTTCCCTTAATCTCTACTTTGAAGAGAAGCGGATCGCCGTTCGGATCACTGGCGCTCCAACGCGCCGTAACATACCCTTTGCTGTACTGAAGAGTAGCGCTTCCCGAAGGCTCAAGCGTAGCGGTTGAACCAGAGGATTTTTTTTGGCCGACTGCGGGCAATGTCAGCGTGGCTGGTGAGCCGGAGGGCAAAGTGGATGGCTCCGAAGGACTGCCGGCACTCTCGCGATAATTGAACGGCGCGATTTGGATTTGATGAATCTGCGGAGCGATATTTTTGGGCAGGTAGGCGATGAAAACAGTGCTCAGATCCGGCGAATCGCCTTCTGAGGACTGCGAGAGAGTGACGCGATATTGAAGAAATCGAGCTGAAGGCGATTCGATCTGGCCTCCAAGATCCGTCACAGCGACTGAGCTCCATGGACTCCAACTGCTCTGAGGACGGCTCAGATTCCCGCTTCGCGTCTGGAATGAGATTCGGCCGCCGTGTAAGGCCGAAATCAAATGCACCTTACCCCAACGCGTGAAATCGCTCGCATCCAGCACTTCGCTTTCGAGAGAGCCAGTTCTCTCGAAAGCTGGTCCGATGGAATAAAGATTGCCGACATTGCCGCTTGCGGCATAAACAATGCCATTCCTTCCTTGTAGAAAGGCGGTGATTTGAGTTGGCGGCGCGTTCAGCAATTGCGTCGAGAGATGAATCGAATCGATTCGATAGATCAGCCCCTTGTTGCCGGTTCCGACCAATGGATGCCCGTCGCGATCAAACGCAATCGCGTAGATCAAATCGGAGGGGGAACTCCATATTGTTTCTGCAAATCCGTCCTGCTGTATTCGATAAAACTCCGATCCGCCCGTAACAGCCGCGCTAAGAGATCCAATGGGAGGCGGCAGGGTCGGAGGAGCGGTACCCGGGCGGGCTGCGCCCGTAGGAGTCACCGGCGGGGGATTGGCCGGAAGCACCGGGGCCGGGCCGGTTACCGAGACGCTAGACGGCTTATTGCCGACCGCCGCGACATAGATGGTGCCGTCATGCTCCGCTACCGCGGTCACTTCGCGTTTATTGGTCTGATACAGTACAAAGCTTTCTCCCTTCGAAGAGATACGCAATACCAATCCATTGGGCTCGGTGCCGACAACTAAGTTGCCGCTCCGATCGATGATCATGGAACGCGCGTGCGTCTCTTCCGTGCGGAAGAACACAGCGCCAATGCCGTCGGGCGTTACACGGTAGATCATGCCGGCATCTCCTGTTGCGATGAAAAGATTGCCCGTGTGATCGAAAGCCATTGCCCAAATGTATTTGCATTTCGCATCGAAAAAGAGCTGCGGCTTGCCGGACTGATCAATTCGATACACCTTTGCATCAGGCAACACCGCAGCATACACTCGATTCTGTGCATCCACAGCAAGCGCATGCACTTCAAGCCCTGTCACTTCGGCGAAAACTTTCGGTTTCCCATTGGGCGGGAGCGAGAAGATTTTCGTCGTGGCTCCAGTAGGCGCACCCCCCGCATAATAGAGGGTCTGTCTCGAGTCCTCGGCAATGGCCCAAAGATAAGGAACACCGGTGCTGTCCAGCTCCTTAAAAACGGGCGCCAAAGTGAGATGGCCATCACTGCGGATTGAAAGATTTTTTGGCGTACCGCGCGCGAATGCCGCCTGATCCGATTGTTCCCAGACGCGAGTGTCAACCGCGAACAAAATAGTTGGCGCGGCAATAGCCAAAAGCACCGCTACGGCCCGGTACAAGCCCGAGTACTTATTCATGAATGGTGTTGATAACTTTCAGTTCACGTAAATCTTTAGCGAGTAATTGCCCGTGACAACAACGTCAAAGGGTACCGACGTTTGCTCATGGGCGCTTTCGGGAGAGCTCACGAACTGATGATTTGTGGCGCGTCCACTCTGCATAACGTTGAGCACTGACGCCGGTAAACTGGGCAATACTTTTTCATCTGAATAGATGGTGGGCTGAGAATCGATCAGCGAAACATACAGACGATTGTTGCTGCGTTCCTCGTTCAGCATGGCAACGGTCTGCGGAATGTCTTCAATCCGGTTAAGAGAGCTCGCGATGTTCTGAAACCGGCTGAGCGTTTCTGCATCGCTGAAGAGAATCTGGTGATCGCCCCGAGGTAGGCCAGCGGGTATTTTCACGTTAACGGTGCGCTCCAAGCGTTCGCCCCGATAAGGCCGCAAAAATACTTTGACAGGCACCTCGGTACCTGCGCTGACTTTATTATTTGCAATCCACGCTGACTCAATCTGCGCAATACGGCGTTCCGGGATGAGATCCACTGTGACATTCACAGTATTGAGCTTAGGCATCTTCGATGAATTTAGAAAAAGCCGATTGAACTTATCTCCCCACCATCCAGCAAGGAGCATCGGAGTCGGCACAGGCGTTTCCGCCGGAGCCTGCATTGTGGTGAGTTCGATGGGATTTTGGCCTTCCACCTGCAGTTCGCCGTGCAAGCGATAGGTGGCTTCCTCGGAAAAATCGTTCAAGTTCGACAGTGAGTTGAACAGTGTGGCCATCATTAAATACGGCGTCCACTTCTGATCGACGAACACATTGAAATGGAAATCCTGGGATTTGCGGATCGAATCGTCAGGGTTATGGGAGCGAACGTGCATCGTGACCGGAATCATGTCCGCCGTTGCGCCGAGCTCGCCTTCGATGCCGCTGTGACGGTCCTGGCGCAAAGCGCCAACAATCGCCGAGGCGTTTCCCATTTTGGTCGGCTGATACGCGGAGGCGAGCGTCATGATTATGTTTTCTTTTGCTATCGGCATATCCACCGGTCCCAGGTTGAACATGGGATGTCCAAAAGCCAAAATGCGCTTGCCGTCGTTGTAAGTGACGGTCCCTCCACCCGTGATCGTCATATCGCCGGACACAAGCACGGCCGCAATTCCTTCCCCAGGCCGTAAGGAGGTCGCCCAATCGGATGCCGGCTTCGCTGAATCGAGCGCGCCTCCCGCTCCTCCCTGCGAAACCGAGAGCCCGAGTTGATTGAAAATCGGGGCAAACTCTTTGACTGCCTCATCGGTAAATCCCGACATCGCGATCGGCGTCGCAATGGGACTCATCATAGCCGTATCAGGTAGCCGGTTTGAACCTTGTGCGGCGCGAGAGAGCAGTTCGCCGGGCAGTTGCAAAGAAGCGGTTGCCTGCTCAGCTTTATCGGGCGTACGGCTATCGACTGGATGGCTCTTATCGAAATCCTTGATTTCGAGCATGAGGTGAATTGGCGTAATGCCGCAAATCGAATCCGGTGAAAAAATGCTCAGTCGCAGCGAAATTGCGCCCACCAGCTTGCCATCGATGTATACTGGGCTGCCGCTCATACCCCCAGCTACATTGGTCCGCTGCGCTTGGCCGGTAAGTTTCGCAACGATAATGTCCTGCTTCGGCCCCCAAGCGTTTTCCCAAGTGCCAATGATTTCGACTGGCACTGCTTCGGGTTTGTCGCCCTGAAACACGGTCCATGCCATGCCTCTCATCCCAGGCTTTAGCTCGCTTTCCGGGAAGAACTGGATGGGCCCGGCTTTGGGAGCAACGGTCATATTGGGAACTGCGCTCTCTGGATGAGCCACGGCGATTGCAGACAAAAGGACAAAAGAGCAAACAAGCGCTCGCTGGACCATGAGAATACCTCTTTGAAGTCCGGAAGCCGACTTCGCTGCAGGGCTCGTCAGTCAATACACCGGATGTCCAACATTATCCCGCATGATGGCCTCCCATGGGACCCGCCTTTCTGGAACGGGGTTGTTAGACTGAAACCGGGACTTCCCGGCTGGGAGGAGATGGAGATTTCGATGATTCGCCGTGTATCGGGAATTGCAGAACTAGTTCTGGCAAGTGCAGGAACGCTTGCAATGTTGTGCTTCGCCGGCGCGCCGCTCGCGTCGAGTGCGGCCAATCAGCAAGGTAAAACCGCTCACGGCGATGCTTCTAAAGGCAAAACTGCATTTGAGCAGTGCGCCGTATGCCATGACGTCGACACTGGCGAGAAGAAGATGGGGCCCTCACTGAAAGGGCTGTTCAAGAGATCGAAGCTGGCGAACGGCAAGGCCGTAACCGAGGCGAACGTTCTCGAGCAGATCAACAGTGGCGGAAACGGAATGCCCGCCTATGCGGACATCTTATCGGCCGACGATAAAGCGAATCTTTTAGCTTATTTGAAGACGATTTAGGCGCAATCGCCAGCCACGGCCTGGAAGAGCTTGCAGTTTCGGTCTGCTACAGTTTAGAAAGTCCGCGCATTTCTGTTGCGTCCCCATCGTCTAGCCCGGCCTAGGACACCGCCCTTTCACGGCGATAACAGGGGTTCGAATCCCCTTGGGGACGCCAAACCAGTCATTGTCCGGACCGGGCACATAGGTAACAGATTGTTCCTGAGACATAGGTAACACCGTCGGGCTCGAGCACGATTGCCAGACGATACTGTACGTACCAAACATTGACAGTGATGCCGCCGATCCACTATCCATGGACGGAGGTGTCATGCAGCATACGTTACTATTTTTGTCTTCCGCATTTTTAACCGCAGTTACAATTGCCCCAGCATTGTTGGCTCAAGATGCTGATCAGGATCAGATCCAACAGACAAATGCGCCGAAACTGAACGGTTATTTTACCGTTCGGCCGGCTAAAAAGGCCGATGTCGAAGCACTACAAAAGCAGCTTGAAAAATTTGGGCCTCCGGCTACGACGACAATACCCGTGTCGAGTTATAAAGTCACGTCTTCGCGCGACGGCAACAGTTACTCAGGCACGATCGTAGGCTCGAATCCATTTACTGGCGGAACCAGCGCTAGTGTCCATACATTTATCGTTCCGCTGAAAATCGTGACGAACACGATCGGTATCAATTACGACTCGAGCACCGGAAACTTCTCCACGAAATCCGGTGTTACTACTTTCGATCCGAACGCCGCCGATAAGTCGTGCTTGGGTTCCTCGAATAACGTTCCGGTCACGCTTCTTCAGCAATCGCCCATCACTCAATCGACCGCGACGTTTACCTGGGGTGGAACAGATCTGGGAACAACCCAATACATCGATGCCTTCCAGCGCGCCAACTTCTACGCCGTCGACAACCACAGCACGTACCACGTGTTGCTCAATCCGGTTACGACCGTAAAAGAAATCACGGTGAACGTCCCTGCCGCTAACGGGACCACTATTCCTCAGCCGCCCTTCAACGCTTGCGGCCGTATGGGAATTGTCGATATCAACTGGTTTGATAATTTCGTGATCAATACGCTCATCCCATCGCTGAAGTCACAAGGCGTCGGGCCGACAACCTTCCCGATTTTTGTCGTGCATAACGTCGTCTGGGCCGCGACACCGATCACGAACATTGGCGATTGCTGCTACGGCGGCTATCATGGGGCTTTCCAAGTTGGCTCGACCATTCAGACATACTCGCCCTTCGATTTCGATTCGACCGACCTGCTCGGCATTGGTTTTTTGGATACTGCCATCGCTGCGCATGAGGTCGGAGAATGGGCGAATGATCCATTCGGCAATAACCCAACTCCGGCTTGGGGACACGTTGGACAGCAATCAGGTTGTCAAACCAACCTCGAAGTAGGCGATCCGCTAACCGGCACGTTGGCGCCTACAACAGTTATGCCGAACGGCTTTTCGTATCATTTGCAAGAGCTGGCCTTCTTCAACTGGTTTTATGGAAAGCCCTCTGATGGAATCCACGGCTGGTTTTCCAATAACGACGTCTTCTATCACGACGCGGGGCCGGTTTGTCAATAACGCTTCCTTCCCACTGAAACGCCTGGTAGCGCGAGGATGAGATACATCCTCGCGCTCGACCAAGGCACGACCAGCTCTCGCGCCCTCCTACTCGGTCAAGATGGTCGCGTCCATGCGCTCGCTCAGCGGCCCTTTCCGCAAATTTTTCCCCAACCCGGTTGGGTCGAGCACGATCCCATTGAGATCTGGTCCTCCCAGTGGGGAGTCGCCATGGAAGCGCTTACGCAGGTGGACGCGAGTGCCGCTGCCATCGCAGCAATCGGCATAACGAATCAGCGGGAAACAACCGTTATTTGGGATCGCAAAACGGGCGAGCCCATCTCGAACGCCATCGTGTGGCAGGACCGGCGAACTTCCGGCTACTGCGATGAGCTCCGCACGCGGGGGTTCGAAGAAACGATTCGGAAAAAGACAGGACTAGTGATCGACGCATATTTCTCGGCGAGTAAGATTCGCTGGATGCTCGATCACATCGGCGGCGCGAAAAAGCGCGCAGCGCGCGGCGAGCTTGCCTTCGGAACGGTCGATAGCTGGCTGGTTTGGAAACTGACGAATGGGTGCAGGCATGTCACGGACGTCACGAATGCGTCGCGAACAATGCTGCTCAACATTCACACGCAGCGGTGGGACCAGGACCTGCTCGATCTTTTCGAAATCCCTGCTTCGCTGCTGCCGGAAGTGATCGGATCGAGTGAAGTCTGCGGCGAAACGGTGGGCGTGCTTGAAGGCATCCCGATCGCCGGGATCGCCGGGGATCAGCAAGCTGCGCTCTTTGGGCAGATGTGTACGCGTCCAGGTATGGTGAAGTGCACGTACGGAACCGGCGCATTCATGTTGCTGCATACAGGCGAACAGCCGGTCGCGTCCAAACGCAAGCTTCTGACAACGATTGGCTGGCGCGTAGGTGGACGCACCGCGTATGCGCTCGAAGGCAGTATTTTCATCGCCGGAGCGATTGTGCAATGGCTCCGCGATGAACTACAGATGATTCGCAAGGCCAGCGATATCGAAGCTCTTGCCGCGTCTGTGCCAGACTCGAACGGCGTGTATCTTGTCCCTGCTTTCTCCGGTCTCGGCGCTCCGCATTGGGATCAATACGCGCGCGGCGTGATCATCGGGCTGACCCGCGGGGTCAATCGTGCCCATCTGGCGCGAGCGGCACTCGAAGGCATCGCGTTTCAAGTAGCCGATGTACTTGCAGCCATGCGAGACGATTCCGGAATCGCGCTCGAAGAATTGCGCGTCGATGGCGGCGCAGCGCGCAACAACCTCCTGATGCAGATTCAAGCCGATCTGATCGGCGCGCCTGTAACGCGGCCTGGAAATCCCGAAACTACGGTACTCGGCGCAACGTATCTGGCGGGACTCGCGGTTGGCTTCTGGCCCGATGCGGAAGCTATCCGGGAGCAATGGACTCGCGACCGGCAATTCACACCGCAAATCGATGAGACTCAACGTGCCTCTCAATTGGCCGGATGGCAACGCGCTCTCGAACGCGCGCGATCCTGGGCCAACCACTAAGCGCCGCTGTGATAGAAATGCGAAAACGCCATCTCTCATATGGACAGCGCTATGCTCGGTGAATTCGTCGGGACCATGATCCTGATCCTTTTAGGAAATGGGGTCGTTGGAGGTGTGTTGCTGAGCCGTTCGAAAGCTGAAGGCAGCGGATGGCTAACCATTAGCGTCGGATGGGGACTCGCGGTGTTTTCGGCTGTGGCGGTGAGCATTTCGATTGGCGATGCCGATGCGCACATCAACCCGGCTTTTACGGTTGCTTCTGTTCTGATGACCGGCCATTATCGCCGGCTTCTGACTTATATTCCGGCTCAGATCCTGGGCGCGTTTATCGGCGCCGTCCTAGTCTGGCTTTTTTATCTGCCGCACTGGGACGTCACACAGAGCGCCGAGAAAAAATTGGCATGCTTTTCAACTGGCCCTGCGATCCGAAAGCCGTTTAGTAATTTCTTGAGCGAAGTTATCGCGACATTTGTGTTGGTGCTTGTGGCGAGCTCTCTCGTTTCCCGACGTCTTGCCCCTGGAGGAATTGCACCGGGGCTCGGTCCGGTGCTCGTCGGCGCTTTGGTGTGGAGCATCGGCCTTTCTCTGGGTGGGACGACCGGCTACGCCATTAACCCAGCACGCGATCTTGGGCCCAGGCTAGCTCACACGTTTCTACCCATATCCGGGAAAGGCCCTTCGGATTGGAGCTATGCGTGGGTGCCCATCTTTGGTCCGATTTGCGGAGCCGCGATCGCGGCGCTCTTCATCCGTGTGACTGGAATCTGAGCGACCAAGCTTTCGACGTTGCTAGCGCGCCCGTTTCCTCGCCGGTTTTGCGGCCGCCGCTTTCTTGATCAGCGGAGTCGCCTTCTTCAAATCCGCTTGGTTATCAAATCCAAGCACCGCCGAATATCTCCGCCCCATGACGTGCGCCACCAGGAAATCAAGGTTGATTCCCGCTCGCGCGAGCGCCTCGGTTATGCCGTGCCCCAAGCCAGGACGGTTATCGCCTTCGACCAGTAGCGCTGCGATCGAGGCGTCATGCAATCCGGCCGCTGTAGCCGTCGAACTGAGCTTCTTGCTTTCGATGGGGTGAAGCTCAATTGCCGCCCTTTCCTCGTGCCCCGGATACCGATAGCCCATCACAATCTGCAAGTCGGCTCCCGCGCGCGCCAGCGGCTCCAATGTCTGAGCCAATTCCCCTGGCTTGTTCTCAATCTCTTTTCTCCAAAGCTTGATCGGCTTCACCGTAACAGCCATCGCATCCTCCTACGAAACTCTTGATCCAGCAGCGCCGGTTTTCGCTACAATCGAACCCGATATGCGCCTCTCTGTCCTGCTGATTCTATCGCTCAATTTTGCCCTTCTCCATGCTGCCGACGCCCCTCTGCCCGTGCCCTCTAATTTGAAACCCGACGGCCTGCCCGAAATTCCGCGCGCGCTCTTCGATGAAGTGAACCGCTACAACGAATCCCGTTCCGCCGCGCTGCTCGACTGGGGCCCTTCCCGGCGCGAAATTCTGATCTCTACGCGCTTCGGCGACGTTCCTCAGCTTCATCGTGTTGCCATGCCGGGTGGCGACCGGCGTCAGCTCACCTTCTTTCCGGATCGCGTCGCCGGGGGTCTGTTCAATCCTGCGAACGGTGACGAGCTGGTTTTCGCCAAGGATACCGGTGGCGGCGAGTTCTTTCAGCTGTATATTCTGGATCTTCGAACCGGAAATATCACGTTGCTTACAAAAGGCGGGCGCTCGCGCAACACGGGCCCTGTTTGGTCGCGAGATGGCAAGCAGATCGCGTACAGCTCGACTGCGCGGGACGGGACGAACGCCGATATCTGGCTAGTCGAACCCCGTGACCCTAAATCCGCGCGCATTCTCCTCCAAACCAGCGAGCCGGGTTGGTCGGTAAGCGACTGGTCCGAAGACGGCAAACAGATTCTCCTCACGCTCGATCGATCTGCAGTTGTGAGCGAACTGTATCTACTGGACGTATCGTCTGGCCGGAAGACAAAGCTGGGTCCGGATGCTCCGGACAGCGGCTGGTTTAGCGCGAAATTCGCGAACGACGGTAAAGGGGCTTTCGTTGTATCGAACGCGAACAGCGATTACCGCCAGCTTGCGTACATCGATTTCGCCGCGAAGAAGCCGACCGTCCTTCGATCTGACCTGCATTGGGACCTGGACGATCTCGATGTCTCGCGCGACGGCCGCTACGTGGGCTATCTAGTCGATGAAGGCGGCTATGGCAAGCTGCACGTCTTTGACGCGCGTTCCCGCAAAGACATCGCGCTGCCGGATATTCCGTCCGGGGTCATTTCAGGTCTGCGTTGGCGCCCCATGGGACACGAAATCGGCTTCACGCTTGCATCCGCTCACACGCCCGGCGACGTTTACTCGCTGAACATCGATACCAAGCAGCTCGATCGATGGACCTACAGCGAAACGGGTGGGCTCAATGCTTCTCAATTCCCAGAGCCTAAGCTTATTCACTGGAAATCGTTTGACGGCCTGTCCATTTCCGGCTTCCTGTATCCGGCGGCTATGCGTTACACCGGAGCGCGCCCGGTAATTATCGACATTCATGGCGGTCCGGAAGGCCAATTCCGGCCCAGCTATTTGGGCGCGGTGAATTATTACATGAATGAACTGGGTGTGGCCGTGATCTTTCCCAATGTCCGCGGATCGACGGGCTACGGCAAGACGTACCTGAACCTCGACAACGGAATGAAGCGTGAAGATTCGGTCAAGGATATTGGCGCGCTACTCGACTGGATCAAAGCGCAGCCGGAGCTCGATTCGAATCGCATTATGGTCACGGGCGGCAGTTATGGCGGGTACATGACGCTTGCCACGATGACACATTACAGCTATCGCGTCCGCTGTGCTGTTGAGCAGGTCGGGATCAGCAATTTCCGAACGTTTCTCGAGCACACGGAATCTTACCGGCGCGACCTCCGCCGGGTTGAATACGGAGACGAGCGGGATCCGAAGATGCGGGATTTCTTCGAAACTATCTCGCCGCTGAACAATGCGGCAAAAATCACGAAGCCGATGTTTATCGTCGCGGGCCGAAACGATCCGCGCGTTCCTTACACCGAAGGTCAACAAATGACCGAAGCACTGCGAAAAAACAATGTACCGGTCTGGTATTTACTCGCCGAAGACGAGGGGCACGGTTTTGTGAAGAAGCGGAATCGAGATTTCCTCGCCGCTGCGACTGCAGAGTTTGTCGAGACTTACTTACTGCAGCGCGAGCCTAAAGCGGAGTAATTTCCAAACTGAAATTTGCATCCGGATTGCAGCGCGGTACGGCAAAAGTACCCAGTACCTGTATAGGATAAATCCTACCAGCTTAGCGCCTCCAAGCTATTTGACTAAGGTGCGAATCTCGCTATACTGGCTTCACAAATCAAAAAATTTTAGAGCCAAAAATCTCAAAATAAACTGAAGAATTTCCCGATATAAGCGGATTTTCTCTCTATATCGGCTTAAGATTTCCGAGCCTTGTCTTGCCCACAAGGCTCATATATATCGAAAAGAAAGGAGCCTGACGAATGAAGGTTAAAAGCAGCGTGAGAGCCGGCCAGTCGATCTGGGACTCCTAATCTCATTAACTCGTAACAAAGTACCTGCTGGAGTCTTGCCTTGCCCGCAAGGCTCCACAAGTTACGAAAGGAGGAACAGCCTTGAAAATCAAGTCAAACGTGAAAGCTGGCCAGTCCATTTGGGCCAGTTAATTACTCTATCGGCCGCTCGACGAATAAAGTTTAGAATCTTGACCAGTTTTCCCAAATTGATCGAGCGGCCTTTTCCCCGCAAGCTGCAATGTCCAACAGTTTTCATCGTGTTAGTCAGTCGCTTCGGCGAGATGGCGGCTGGCAGTCAAGAGTAGGCCTCTCAATTGGCGCACTCCTCCTAGCAGCTTGGCTCATCTGGGCCTTCAAAGCAGAAATAATCCGCTACGAAGTGTCGTTATCCGCTCATGTCGAAATTGACGGATCTCCATCGCAGCGCTTTCCCCGCATCGTCGCCGAATTTCCGATATCTGCTCTCGGCGGGCTGCGTCCTGGCCAAAGCGCGCGTTTCCATATGCGGGGTTTACTTGCGTCCAAAGATGGAGGTGTTTCTGCCCGCCTTTCGCGGATTGTACGCACAATTCGCGACGGCAGCGTGATCATCGAGTTCTGGATCGACTCAAAATCCAGATCTCGAATGCCTCTTTTAAACGGGCTGCCGGGTTCCGTCGAAGTTGAAATTGAACGTGTCTCGCCCGCAGCGCTCATTCTGCGCTCGGCTGGCGCGCTGGCGAGTAGCAATTGAGATTATTGTTCGCTCCGGAGGTGGTCCAAACCTCCAACATGGACTGTGGCCCGGCAGCCCTGAAATGCTTGCTCGAGGGCTTCCGGATTCACGTAAGTTATGACCGCCTACGCGAGGCCTGCCAAACCGGCATTGATGGCACTTCCATCGACACGATGGAGAGGGTCGCCAATCAGCTAGGGCTCGAAGCTGAGCAGGTCATGCTTCCTGTCGATCATCTTCTGCTCGGCGAATCAAAAGCGCTACCCGCAATCGTCATTGTCAAATTGCCTAACGGTCTTACGCATTTCGTTGTGGCGTGGCGGCTCCACGGCCGCATTGTCCAGGTGATGGATCCTGCGACGGGACGCCGGTGGACGGGTTACCGACAGTTCACGAACGAAGTCTTCTGCCACACGATGATGGTTCCCGCTGAGGGCTGGCGCGAATTTGCAAGCTCGGCGGAATTCCAAGCCGCGCTTACGGAGCGGCTCAGTCATATCGGGATCCGAAGCCGCGACATTCAGTCTCTTGCAAGTCAAGCTCTTGAGCAACCTCGCTGGCAAGCGCTGGGAGCGCTCGACGCTGCGACGCGTCTGGTCACGGCACTGATCGATTCGCACGGTTTAAAAGGCTCCGAAAGCGCTCGCTTGATCGCGCGCCTTGTGGAAACAGCAGAACTTATACCGGATGCGTATTGGTCGGTTCGCCGCGGTCCAGACGACACAGACGGGCAAGCGCAGGTACTGATGCGCGGCGCGGTGCTTGTCCGCATTCGCGCGGGACGGGTCTCACCGGTTAGCGCGATTCCCGCCGAAGCGCCCAATCTGACTCCCGAATTAGCCGCTGCCGTTGCCGAGCGCCCCGTTAGCCCTGGCCTCGAGCTGTTCCGCATTGTTTGTGAAAGCGGATTATTGGGCCCCAGCGCGATCACGGCAGCGCTCGCCCTGGCGGCATGCGCGACCGTGATCGAAGCGCTTCTGTTTCGAACTCTGTTCGATGTCACCGCCGATTTGAAGCTCGTCGGTCAGCGCGCAGCTGCGATAGCGGCTCTGTTGTTGTTCAGCCTTACTGTGCTTCTGCTCGAATTACCGATCTCGTCCGGTGTTTTGAGGATCGGCCGCCAGATTGAAAACCGTCTGCGGCTCGCATTTCTAAGAAAGATTCCAAAACTCGGCGATCGCTATTTCCAAAGCCGCCTCACTTCCGATATGGCCGAGCGAAGCCATGTTACACATCGTCTCCGAAATTTGCCAGAGCTCACTCGTCAGCTCATGCGCGCGGGTTTCGGTCTCTGCGCGACCGCTGCGGGCATTATATGGCTCGCGCCGGCCGCAACGCCTTTGGTTGTATTCGCCGTCGCCGCCGCTCTCTTACCGGCATTCATGGTGCAGTCGCTTCTGACCGAACGCGATCTACGCGTGCGCAGCCATGCTGCGGCACTTACCCGTTTTTACCTGGACGCCATGCTTGGCCTCGTCGCTATTCGGGCGCACAGCGCTGAGCGCAGTCTTCGCGGCGAGCACGAAAGACTGCTCGGCGCATGGGGCGATGCTGCGCTGCGTCTGCAAAGAGCCGTAGTCAGCGTGGAGGCCGTGCAGCTTACTGCGATCTTCGGCCTAGTCGCGTGGCTCATCTTGAGCCATTCCATTCAGGGAACCGGCGCCGGAAGCGTTTTGCTGGTCGTGTACTGGGCGCTGAATCTGCCGTTGTTTGGACAAGAGATCGCGGCTGTGACCCGGCAATCTCCACACTATCGGAATCTGACGCTTCGGCTGTTAGAGCCGCTCGGCGCTCCAGAAGAGCCTACGCCGGAAAAAATGGGCGAGCCGCTTGATAGAGCGCCTTCACTCGAGTTCCAGCAAGTCTCTGTTGAGGTATCCGGGCACAGGATTCTGAACGGCATCAATCTTCAGGTTGCGCCGGGCGCGCACATCGCTATCGTCGGGCCATCCGGGGCGGGCAAATCCAGCCTGGTCGGGATACTGCTTGGCTGGTTTAAGCCATGCGCGGGAAACGTTCTCGTGAACGGCTTACCACTCGATTGCGATCAGTTGCGCCGTTCGATGGCCTGGGTCGATCCCGCGGTGCAACTGTGGAATCGCTCTTTTTTCGCGAACCTGGTGTATGGCGCGGGTCAGGAAGCGCTTGCAGTCGGACGCACCATTGATGCCGCGCTGCTGCGGAGCGTTCTCGAAGCAATGCCGCAAGGGCTGCAGACGAAACTCGGCGAAGGTGGAGCGCTAGTCTCAGGGGGCGAAGGGCAGCGCGTCCGGCTTGGCCGCGCTATGCTCCACACGCATGCTCGTCTTGTTGTACTCGATGAGCCGTTTCGCGGACTGGATCGCGAGAAGCGCCGCGAGCTTCTGCGCAGGGCACGAGAGTACTGGCGGGGCTCAACCTTGCTGTGCATCACGCATGACCTTGAAGAGACTCAGCAGTTCGATCGCGTACTGGTGATCGAAAAGGGCCAAATCGCTGAAGAGGGGGAGCCAGGCGAATTGTGCGGAAGCGCGAACTCGCGTTATCTCGAATTACTCGAGGCGGAACGCGAAATGCGTTCCGGCCTCTGGGCCTCGCGAATGTGGCGGCGCATTCATGTTCACTCGGGCAGAATCGTGGAGCAGCATCCCGAACCGGTTCACGATCAGGAGCGCGAAAGCGAGGTTGCGTGATGAGCCTCGGCCAAATCGAGATGTTCGCCTGGTCGGCCGAAGAAGCCGGCCGCTGTCTCTCGGCACTCGTTCAAAAAGCAAGATTGATGTCCCGGTGTGTGGAGGTGGAGAACCCGCCCCACCCGGATGGACGCTGGCTCGAGCGCGCTTCAAAGCACATCGGTTTGGAAGCCGACCAGGTGGAAATCGGTCTCCGTGATTTGGAGCAAGAACTGCCGGCAGCTTTTCCGGCGATGCTGCGGCTCAACAGCTCCTTTTATCTCGCCGTAGTGCGAGCGAATCGCCGGAAGCTTTGGGTGTTAACGCCGACTCAGAAAACCGAGTGCATCTCAATTGAGGACGTTTGCCAAATCATCCGCGAGCCAGCCGAATACGGAATCCACGCCTCGCTGCAGGAGTTAGTCGACGCCGCCCGAATTCCACACAACCGGCGACAGCGGACGGTTCGGCTTCTCTCGCGCGAACAGGTTAGCGACTCGCGTTTTGATCAGTGCTGGATTTTTCGGCCGCCCACGGGAGCCCGCCCGTTTCCCTGGCTGAAACAAGTAAACGCGATTCCAAAGGGGATCACGCTGCTCATCGCGCATATAGCGCAGTACAGTCTCTGGCTCTTGTCGTGGATCATCGTGGGCCGAATGTCATTCGAGGGGCGAATGGATCGCGGATGGCTTCTCGCCTGGGCGCTGATTCTGATGACGCTGATTCCGTTCCGCGTACTCACCACTCGACTTCAGGGACAGCTTGCGATAGGCTTGGGCGGACTTCTGAAGCGGCGCCTCCTTTACGGCCTCATGCGCCTCGGTCCCGAGGAGATGCGCAGCAAAGGGATCGGCAGTTTTCTTGGTCAGGCGCTCGAAGCGGAAACCGTCGAAACTCTCGCGCTCAGCGGCGCAGTTGCCGGTATGCTTGCGACGATCGAGCTAGCTGCTTCCGGATTTGTGCTCGGGCGACTGGCTCTTCTGCTCGTGCTTTGGTTCGGAATCGTGCTTGCGCTTGCTTGGCGCGTTTTCGCGCGATATCAACGCTGGACGGATACACGCCTCGAAATGACTCACGATCTGATTGAGTCCATGGTCGGACACAGAACACGTTTAGTGCAGCAGCAGCCCGACGCCTGGCATGATTCTGAAGATCAGGCGCTCCATGACTATTTCGAGAAATCAATTTCACTCGACCGTTCTGTAACGATGCTCGTTGCGGCGATCCCGCGCGGCTGGCTCGTCGCCGGACTCACCTGTCTCGCGCCGATGATCGCTCTTGCGCAAATTTCGCCGGGCCATATCGCTGTTCTGCTCGGCGGGATTCTTTTAGCCTTCACTGCGCTCAAGCGCCTGACTGTATCGCTTACCGATATCGCCGGCGCTTTCGTTGTGTGGAAGCGCCTCGCACCGCTCTTCAGGGCCGCGGCGCGTACGGAGAATCTGGGCGAAATGCGAACTGCGGAAGCGGACTGCGCGGGTGGAGCCTCCAAGGTGATCGAAGCCGACCGCCTCACCTATCGCTATCGCACGGAGAGCGCTCCCGTCGTTCAAGCTTGCAGCCTCACCATCAAGAGAGGCGATCGTATCTTGCTTGAGGGTCCATCGGGTGGCGGGAAGACAACCTTCGCTTCACTGCTCTGCGGGATGCGCCAGCCGGAATCGGGCCTGCTGCTTTCGAATGGTCTCGACATGCACACGCTCGGAACGGATCGCTGGCGCGAGCGCGTAGTGGCAGCGCCGCAATTTCACGAGAATTATATTCTTACCGAGACGCTCGCCTTCAACCTACTAATGGGGCGTCGGTGGCCGCCGACCGCGGCGGACATGCAAGATGCCGAATCGTTGTGCCACAGACTCGGGCTCGGGCACCTTCTCGATACGATGCCGAGTGGAATGCAGCAGATGGTAGGCGAGGGCGGCTGGCAGCTTTCGCATGGCGAGCGCAGCCGCATCTATATCGCCCGCGCGCTACTGGGGCGCGCCGATCTCGTCATTCTCGATGAAAGCTTTGCCGCTCTCGATCCGGAAAATCTGCGCATCGCGCTCGAATGCACGCTTGAGCGTGCGCCTACGCTGATGGTCATCGCGCATCCGTAAGCCGGCACCGAGCTACTCATATCGCAGCGCCACGGTTGGATCCACGCGGCTCGCGCGCCATGCAGGGACGTAACACGCTGCGAGGCCAATCAAAATGAGCAGCAGCACGGCACCCAAAAACGAAGCTGGATCCGTCGTGCTGATCTCATGAAGCAGCGCCCGCATGAGCCGAGTCAAAGCGACTGCGCCGGTTAGCCCGATCGCAATACCTACGGCAATCATCAAAATCCCTCGCCGGAGAACCATGCGCAAAATCTCAAACGGGCTAGCGCCGACCGCCATTCGCAGCCCGATCTCACGCGTGCGCTGGCCGACCGTGTACGAAATTACGCCGTACACGCCAACAGCGGCCAGCAAAAGCGCTAAGAGCGCAAAAAAGCCAAGCAGCCAAGTCCCTAGGCGTGCCGAGGCTTGCCCTTTCTCCCGCGCTTGCACCATAGTCTGAACATCGAAAACCGGCTGATCAGGTGCAAGACTCGCGACAGTCCTGCGGACCGTAGACGCGAGTGTCGTGGGATCCATAGGTGTCGACACGGTGAGCGACATTCCCCAGCTCAAGTCGATTTCCGGCGCCTGGGCCATTGAGATATAGACTTGGCCGACGCGGCCCTTGCCTTTGGCTGCGATGCTTAGGTCGACGCGCCCCACAACACCAACAATTCTGCGCGGAGGAGTCTTTCGCCGGAGTGCAATAACCTGCCCGATCGGGTTCCTATTCGGCCAGTATTGGCGCGCGAGCTCACGATCAATGATCACCACCAAAGGATCATTCGCGCCATCGTGTTCAGAGAAAGACCGGCCCGCAACCAGCGGAATCCGCATGGTCCGAAAATAATCGGGAGTAATGGCACTAATTGTGACCAAAGGGGCTTCGCCCGGTTTCGGTTGGGGCCGGTCCGTAAACTGGAGGCTTCCGCCTTGCACGTCCTCGCAGGTGGGTAAACAATTCACTACCGCTGCGGTTTCAACTCCCGGCAAAGTTTCCACGCGTGCGACTAGCTCTTTATAGAAAGCGTTCTGCGTTTCGGGAGTGCCGTACTGAGCCCCCGTAAGAGCAATTCTCATCGTGAGCGTATGCTGACCTTCGTAGCCCGGACTTTTTGAGCGCAGGTGTAGAAAGCTTCTCAGCATCAATCCCGCTCCCGTGACCAGCACCACTGTGAACGCGATTTCGCACACTACAAACAGATTCCCGAATCGTTGCCCGCCCGAGCTTTGCGACCGCTCTCGCAGAGGCGCGTTTGCATTGGCTTTCCACGCTTGCCACGCCGGAACCAGGCCGAACAACAGACCGGTGGCAATCGCCAAAGCCAACGTGAAAATCAGAACTTGAAAGTTCATGGTGACCAGATCGGCATTTGGCAGTTGTTCGACTTGCATTTTCGTGAAAAATCGAGTTCCGAGAAAAGCCGGGATGATGCCGATCACACCGGCTAACAAAGACAGCAAGACACTTTCCGTCAGTAGCTGCCGGATGAGTCTCCATTTGCTTGCCCCTAGCGCGGTACGAATCGCGATCTCCTTTTGGCGTGCGGTACCGCGGACCAGCAAAAGATTCGCTATATTCGCGCAGGCGATGAGAAGCACAAATCCCACTGCCCCAAATAGCACCCAAAGCAGGCTGTGTACATCCTCGACGTATGCCTCTTCAATCGGCTGCAGCCGAGATCGATACGCGCCATCCTCCTTTGGAAACTGCTTTGCCAAACGCGCGCTTAGGTCCCGTATTCTTGTCTGAGCGGCTGCAAAGGTGAGACCGGGCGCGAGCCGCCCAACTGTCAACACGCCGTGCATCCCGCGGTCGTTGAGCAGGGGCGGCTCGAAAACTAACGGAACATAAAGTTCTTCGTCGCTGAGCCTCGCGATTTTTTTGGGCAACACTCCGATGAGCGTGTAGGGAGCGCTGTTAATAGTGATGCTTCTCCCGACAATTGCCGGATTCGCGTTAAAGTGAGAGGTCCAAAAACCATAAGTCAACACCGCGACATGATCGTGTCCGGGCCGCATATCTTCCACTTCGAAGAATCGCCCGACAAACGGCTTCACTTGTTGAATTTGAAACCATTCGCGTGTTACGGACACTCCAGAAACACGTTCCGGAAGCTTTCCGATCACCACGTTATAGCCTTCCGTGATAAAGCCGGCTAGTTCTTCAAAAACGCCGCTGGCCTGCCAATCTTGAAAATCGGGCTCCGATGCTGGAAATCCTTGTGAATTGGCAGCGATGCGATCCGACCAGACCATCGCGACCTGGCCCGGATGGGGAATCGGAATTGGGGTTAAGAGCGCTGCGTTCACGATACTGAAAATCGCGGTGTTAGCGCCAATTCCGAGCGCTAAGGTCAAAACGGCAACCGTGGTGAACCCGGCTTTCTTATATAGGGCGCGCATAGCGTGTCGAAAGTCGCGCCCTAGCCCGTCGAAGATTCCCAGTGGAGGCGGCGACGACTCACCGGCTTCGGACCTCACCCTTGCTTGCCCGGTGGCCTCCGCTACGCCTTGAGTTTCTTCAAATGTATCCGGCACTTCAGAGATAAGTGGCCTCGGAGTCCGGAGATTCGCAAACTTTAGTACTAATCGAGAGCAAAACCGCGACTAGTACTCGGAAGGCAACTCGCCGGCGAATCTGCGTCCAATTGAGGCCAACCTAAGGAGAGATGACGTGGCCGATTCCTCACCGAAACGGTTCGATCTCCACCTTTTCGCCATCGGTTCGGAACGTGATCAAGCCACGTTGATCGGTACGGAATACAATCGCGTGATGTTCGGCCAGACGCTCTAGAACTTCCGGATGCGGATGATGGAATTGATTTTTGTAGCCATCTGAAATGAAAGCAAACTGCGGATTCACCTGATCGAGAAATTCTTCGGAAGACGATGTTTTGCTGCCATGATGCCCCACTTTAAGCAGAGTCATTTTGTGTAGCTCGTCATGGTTGAGCATGTCATCTTCGATCGGGCGTTCTGCGTCGCCTGTGAGGAGAATGCTGCGGCGTTTATATGTGACCTCGAACACCAGCGAATCGTTATTGTGTGGGGCGTCTCCAGCTACGTAGTCTGGGGATGGCGCAAGAACGCGGACGGTAGCTCCGCCGATTTCAATTGGAGCTGCGGCGCGGGTAAGTGAGACGATTCGAACGTTGTCGGCAGCGGCGTGCTGCCGGACTCTATCCCATTCTGCGGTTTCCGGCTCGGCCCCGATCCATAACACATGCGGCCGGAAATTATCGAGCACCGAAGCCAGCCCGTCCATGTGATCGGAATGACCGTGAGTAAGTGCGGCATAGTCCAGACGGCGAATACGACGGCTCCATAAGTAAGGCGACACGACGTCTTCACCTACATCGAGCTGTGGCTTGCGAACCATGCGGCCCATTCCTGGGAAGCCGCCGGCGTCGATAAGCATCGTTTCGCCGTTCGGGAAAACGAGAAGGAGACTATCGCCCTGACTGACGTCAATCGCGGTTAGCTCGAGCATGCCCGTGCGAATGTCAGGCTTCCAAGGCTGCCAACAGATAACGCCAAAAAGAACGATTGAACACGCGAGTATCGGAGCAATCGCGGCAGGTTTACGGCGAATCGCGATGGCCAACACCAGGAGAGACGCCGCGAACGCAACGCACAGCCAAAACGGCACTCCAGCGATGCGCCAGGCCGGCTCGAGCCGGGCATGCCAAGTTGCCACCCACTCGGCCCAACGCAGAAGGATTTTCGTCAGCGCCGCGAGCCAATGCCAACCCGTGAAGATGGACGCGAAACCGATGGGAACCACAAGCGAAAGCAGCGGAACCACAATGACGTTTGCCGAGAGTCCGGTGAAAGAGATGCGATGGAAGTAGCTGATCATCGGCAAGGCTAGGCCGAATTGAACGCAAGCGGAGAGAATCACCACGTCAGCCACGAAGGCCGCCAGCAACACGCTCTTCGAAACGATGAATTGGACCACCCTTTCGGAAAGGCCGGACCAAACACGAAGAGTCTCGGTGAACAGGCGTAGCTCGACGCGCCACTGCGCCGCTCTCTGCTCGATTTGAGCGTCGTAAGGGATCTGATCGAACCGCTTCACAGAGGCACGAAGCGGGCGAGTGAAACGATCCATCGCAGGAATCGCGAATGCGCCGATGATCGCGCAAGACAAGAAAGAAAGCTGAAAACTTGGATCGAAAAGGTGATCCGGATCAAAAAGCAGATAAATGATGCCGATCGCGGCCAGCAAGTTCAAGGTCCGGGTTTTTCGGAAAAAATAGCTCGCTGCCATGAACAAGGTGAACCCTGCCGCGGCGCGCACGGCCGGAGAGTTGAAGCCCGAAATGAATGCGTAAAGCCAGCAAACAACGGAGGCGACCAACAAAGAAGGAACACGCCGCAAATGAGCAAGACGAAAGATTAACAGAAGCGTCATCGCGAGCACTGAGATGTGCAGCCCGGAGATGACGAGAGCATGATAAGTACCCGTGACGCGGAAATCGTTTGTCCAGCGGCGATCGACACCGCTGGTTTCGCCAATGAGCGTGGCCTGCAGCAAGCCTCTTGTATGAGGATCATCCGGATACAGGCGCGCAAGCCGCCCCAGGGACCAGGTTCGAATGCTGTAGATCCAGCTAACGGCCCGTGATCCGCACCGTCCAGAGAGCACCCGGATGTCCCCTGGATTCGAGACAGTGCCGAGCCAATAAATATGTTGGTGCGCGAGGTAGCCGACGAGGTCGAATGCGCCTGGATTCTGATAATTACGGGGAGAACGGATTTTAGCCACAACTTCGACCGCTTGGCCGTAGTCCAGCCCGAGATTCGCGTTGCCCTTCAGATTGACTGAGATCCGGGCGGCAGCATGGGGCGCCAGTTGCAGGGTGAATTGCTCGCGGTTTGGAGAGAATACGGGAGGGTTAATCACGCATCCAGAGACCAGAACCGTTTCCGTGTCCTCGGCGTTCAGGCGCGGGGCTCGCCCTTGCCGGTGAATCACTTGCGTCACGATGCCCACAATCGCGAGAAGGAGACAGCACGTAACCAGGCGCATGCGGCGGCCGCTCGGGAGCACCTGGGCCAGGATCGCCAATATGCCGCTTAAGGCCAGAGCGCCAAGCACATCCGGCAGCCGGAAATAGAAAAAATGGGCTATTAAGATTCCCGTTGCCAATGCGGCCAGGGGGACAAGGAGAGGCTCACGGCGCACCTACCGAGGAGTGGCCCTGTTTACGTTCTTCGTCTCGGAATGTCCGAGCGATTATCTTTCCAGTTGACAAAGGGGAACCAATAGGTTCATACTAAAGAAAATTTAATAAACGAGGCAAACGTCAACCGGAGCGTCTGCCCCGTTTAAGGTCGGCTAATCTGGCCCAAGAGTTCTTTGAGAGCGATCCGGCAGCGATTTCTCTGTAGAAACACTTCTCCTCCAACCCAAAACTAAGGTAGGCTGATCGAGGGCAAACCTCGATCAGCCGTTTTTTGTTTTGCAACGATGAAGTCCCCGCAGAAGCTTGCATTCGTGGTCGCCTTTGCCCTGTCTCTGGCGCACGCACAAAGCGGGAGCCCGACGGCGCTTGCTGAAGCGAACGCCGGCGTCCGCGAAGCTCAACAGCAGCATTTCAGCGCTGCCATCGAGCACTATCGACGCGCAGTACAGCTCGATCCCAATCTGCCCGGCATCTATTTGGATCTAGGCCTTGCCTATTTCAAATCAGGCTTGTTTCGCGACGCGCTTGCCGCATTCCAAAAGCAAGAAACAAGGAGCCCAAGCGACCGGACAAAGATACTCATTGCGATGACTTACTTCGGCTTAGGGGAGTACGAGAAAGCGGCGAGCGGACTTCAACCAATTGCCGGAGTTCAACCAGATAATGCGGAAATTCTCTACTTACTCGCCAAGTGTTACTTGTGGTCGGGGCAGTATGACAAGTCGAAGGAGATTTTCCGCGAACTGCTGAATCGGAATCCAAATTCGGCGCCTGTTCACATGCTGCTGGGAGAAGCCTACGATGCCGATGACCGCACTCCGGAAGCAATCGCCGAGTTCCAAGCAGCGATTAGCGCAGATCCGAAACATCCACAAGCCCACTTCGGCCTGGGTTACCTGTTCTGGAGGGAAAAGCGCTACACCGACGCCGAAACCCAGTTTCGCGAAGAACTCAGGCAAGCGCCCGATGATCCGAAAGCTCTTGCATTTCTGGCTGACATACTGCTGAAAAACGGCAATAAGCAAGAAGCCGAAGGAGATCTAAAACGTGCGATCCAAGGTGATAACAAGATCGCCATGGCGCATGTGGACCTGGGAACAATTTACGCCGAACAAAAGAATACAAACGCCGCCATCGAGCAGTTCCTAGCGGCCATCCAGGATGATCCCAAGCGGTATGACGCGCACTACAAGCTGGGGCGGTTATACCGCGAACTAGGGCGCGCCGAGCAGGCCGATGCGGAGTTCGCAATCGTAGCGAAATTGCATGAAGAACGAAAGGCTGGGCCGCTGATGAAGATCAACGGCCCGCAATAGAGACACCGATTGTGCTCGCCTCAGAAGTGCAGCTTGGCAGCGAGCTGCAAAACGCGCGGATCCCAAACGCTGGTCACGTGACCGAAGGTGCCGTTGGAGAACGTCGTATCGACGGCATTGAATTGCGTATGGTTGAAGGTATTGAATGTCTCGAAACGGAGCTCGAAAGCGCGCTGGCCGGATTCGCTGAAGGCGAAGCGCTTGAACAGCGCGACATCCCAATTGTCGCGGCCTGGACCGCGCAGAAGCCCCTTGCCCGCATCGCCCCAACTGCCCGGCGCCGGTGGCGCGAATGCCGACGTGTTGAACCATTGCAGAATGGCGCTCGGGTAACCCAAAGGGCCAACCACGTCCGGCCGGTTGGTCGAATTCGGAATTCCATTGTTGCCGAAGTTTCCACCCAGCGCCACATTCAACGCCAAGCCGCTCTCCATAGTGCCGTACGCTGAGAGCTCCCATCCTCCCAGTGCGGATTTCAGGAAGAGGTTATTCGCGTTCTTGAAGAAAGGCAGCTGATAGATGAAATTCACCACAAAGATATGGCTGCGGTCGAGTCCACTCGGGCCGTAGTCATATGCGCGGTTATATGGGTTGGAGACTGGCGCCAGGTCGCCCGAAGCGCCGTTTCCAAAACCGTTAGCTCCGGTGGCCGGGTCCAGGGCTTTGGACCAAGTGTAGGCCGCTTGGACGGTCAAATCCTGTCTCAGTTGCGACCTCAGCTCTACTTGCAGGCCGTTGTAGTTCGAGTTCTCGGCGTCTTCAGCTAAGACGATGGAATTGAAGCCCAGGTAAGGCACAACCGAGTTGTATTGTGTCTTTCCCTGCGCGATGTTCGCGAGCAAAGCCGGGTTGTCGGGCGGAAGATTGATATTACGCGTATCGTTCTGATGCCGGTTCTGGTTCCCGACGTACTCAACCGAAAAAACCGTGGATCCGGAAAGCTGCTGTTGAATGCCGAAGCTGTACTGATAGCTGGCCGGATTCTTGTAATCGGTGTACGCCATGCCGGTGATCGACGGCGCGGCGATGGGCGCTGCCGCTGCAGTTCCTGTAGCGATGCTGATGGTCGGGTTCGAAAGGAAAACGTTACTGAGGGTCGAATTCAGGGTGAACGGAACGTTTGGGCCTGCGTTGTAAACGTCATTGCCCTGGATGCGCTCATACATGATTCCGAAGCCGCCGCGAAGGACCGTCTTCCCGGCGCCCGTCGGATCGTAGGCAAACCCTATCCGCGGCGCAAACAATCCCCAGTCATTCTTCACTAGCCCTGGCGGAATGCCATTCTGGCCCGCGATCCCGATTCCGTTTAAATACAGCGGATGTCCAGCGAGAATAGGATTCGGGCTCGTTCCTAGACCTGGGCTGCCCGGCGCGATCGTGCCGTTGGGCAGGATGATCGCTGCATTCGCAGGGTTGTAAAGATTCGAATAAAAGTTGGACTGGCGGTTGTTTTCCTCGTACGTGTGAGGAATTCCATCCCAACGCACGCCTAAGTTCAGAGTTAGTCTCGGAGTAACTTTCCATGTGTCCTGCACGTATGCGTCGTACGACTTACTATCCCAGTGCCCGGCGTCTTGAATCGCCAATTCCGAATAACTGGCCGCATACCCAAGCAGGAAGTCGGCAAAGCCGTTACCAGTGTATGTCCCGTTGAAGCTGAAGCTGCCTTGCGTGTTTCCGAACAGGTCTTGAATCTTCTTATAAAGCATCCAGCTTCCGCCAAACCGGAGCTGGTGCGAACCCTTCAACCAGGAGACGTCGTCGCGAATCTGATAATCGTCCGCTTTGTTGTGCCAGGGCCAGCTCCCAACGTCGTAATTCGCGCTTTCGCCGCCGCTCAACTGAATCGTCGGGATGCGGTTGAGATTGTTTCCGGGATACAATTCCGGAACATTGAAGGCGCTCGGACGGCTGATGATGCCTATAGGCACGATATTGATCCGGTTCCCGTTGTAGTTAAATGCGGTCTCATTCAATATGTTCGGGCTGATCGAATACGTTGCGTGAATGACCCCGCTATACGAGGGATTCCCGAAGACATCGCGGCTGGTCGGAAGGTTATCCGAGTTCCACTGTGACGGTGAATACGTCTGACTGATCGCTTCATCTACCCAATGGCCGAAGATCGAGAATTTATCCGAAAATCGATGATCGATGCGCGCGATCTCCTCTCGCACATCGGTCGGAGCGCCTACGCCACCCACGAAGTTACCGGTGGTAACGCCGTTCGCACTTTGAAGGATCGACGGGCCCGGAAAGATGCCTGCGCTCAGCAGCGCTTGCGCGTTCGGGTCGAGCAGCGAAGTCGGAATTGTGTTACCTGGCCATGCGGCGTAAGTGGGAGTTCCTCCGGCCGGACAAACGCTAAGCGGTACGCCGGCAGCAGCAAACCTGCCCGCGACCCCAGGCGAGACTTGATTCGAGCAAGGTGTGTGAAAATTGGCAAGGCTCGATCCCAGCGTCGATCCGAAGTTTCCACCATACTGGCTTGTAAGAGGAACCTGCTGGTTAATGGAACCGCCCTGCACAATCTTGCGCCATTCCATGTTGTAGAAGAAGAACGTCTTTTCGCGGTTCCGGTTGTAAACTTTCGGAATGATTACTGGGCCGCCAAAATTGAAGCCATAAATGTTCTGGCGAAGCTCCGGCGCTGGCTTCCCCGCCTGATTCAAGAAGAAGTTATTGGCGTCCAGGTAGTCGTTGCGGAAGAACTCCCACAACTCGCCATGAAAATCCTTGGTTCCGCTCTTGAAGACCATGGTCATGGTGGCGCCGGAGGCGAGGCCGAACTCGGCGCTGTAATTCGACGTCATTGCCCGAAATTCCCCAATCGCGTCAATCGACGGCATGACGCTGATGTTGCCCGATCCGCCGCGATCGAGATCCTCGCCGCCGTCGATCATAAACAGATTGTGAGCCTGACGGAGGCCATTAAAACTTACCGTCGAGTTGCCGCCGACCGGTGTTGGGCTCTGGTAATCGCTCATGTTGCTCGAAGCGCCAGGAATAAGCGCCGTTAGCGTGTAAAGGCTGCGACCGTTAGTAGCGAGCTGCGTCACCTGCTGCCCGGTGATGACATCGCTGACTTCGCCGGACTCGGATTGAACCGCAACCGCAGTGGCCTCGACGTTAACGGTTTCGGTCGTACTGCCCACTTCCAGCTTGAGATCGATCGGGCGGCGATCGCCAACGTTCAACGCAATGTCCCTTTGCTCAGCCACTTTGAACCCCGGCGCCTCGGCGCGGAGCGTATAGTGACCGACCTGCAAATCAGGAGCGATATATTCGCCGTTCTGGTTTGCGGTCACGCGTGTGACGGCGTTCGTATCAGTGTTGGTGATTACTATCGATACGTTGGGCACTGCCGCGCCGGATGGGTCGGTGATGGTCCCAACGATGGTTCCTCCAGCCCCTACCTGAGCTGACACAACACAACAGCAAAGCAGCACGAGCAAAACAGAAGCCAAAACCCGATGCATACGTAGTCACCTCCTGTGTGACAAAGAAACGCGAGACTCAACACAGAGCCACTGGGATAACAGACCTCATGACAAGGCGGTGCTTTACCCCTCGGAGCTTTAGGTCAGTATGAGGGCTTCTGTTCGGGAGCGCTAGGTTATAACCGTTTCATCCGGTTGCAGCATGCGTTAAACAGAATCGTTTCTTAAACGTACGTGCGGCTTTGTAACTGATTTAACCGTCTCATCAAGAATGGGGTATACTCGATTTCGATCCCCATGACGTCCATGAACGACGTGCCTGCGTTTCCCACATCGGAAGCGCGCTGGCAAGCTTTGGAAGCTGTCCTGGGGTCGAGCAGCTTTTCAAAGAATCCGCGGCTTTCGGCGTTGCTTGAGTATCTCTGCGCCCGTTCACTCCGCGGCGAAACCGCAGCGATCAAGGAGTACAGCATTGCGACGGACGTGTTTGGCAGATCGCCTGATTTCGACCAAAGCACGGACGCCATTGTGCGTGTCGAAATGCACCGGCTTCGCCGCAAGCTGAAGGAATTCTACCTCGGCGAGGGTGCGGACCAGCCGCTGGAAATTGTGATTCAAAGCGGCCATTATCAACCGGAGTTTGTGGTGCGGGAAAAGCCGAACGGGCACCATGCAGCAAACGGCAACGGCAGCCCCCCGGATTCGGCGGCTCTCTGGAAGCAGTTGGATACGCCGATTCAGCATACGCCCCCGAAACTAACCAGCCGTGTCTCGGCAATGAGGCTCTGGGCCGTCGGAGCGTCCGGCGCACTGGTTCTCCTGTTTGGCTTCTTGTTTGCGAATGGCTCATTCAGGCGGTCTTCTCGGGCTTCTTCGCCGCCATTTGTCGCGGCAGCCGCAACACGGGCAATCGCCGGTGCGCAGAACCAAGCCGTTCGAATCCTTTGCGGACAAGTGCACATGGGTTACCGCGACCGGGACGGAAATGAATGGGGAGCCGATTCGTTTTATTCCGGTGGCACGGCGTTGGATGTGCCCGCTCAGCCGATCTACCGTACGCGAAATCCCCACCTCTTTGAAGCGATGCGAGCCGGCGAGTTTTCCTACAAAATACCGTTGCGACCCGGTGTTTACGAGTTGCGTCTGTACTTCGCGGACACTTCATACGTTCCCGGCCCCGCCATGGAAGGTGGCGAGAGTGTTCGTATCTTCAACGTCTCGCTGAATGGCCGGCCCATTCTGCCGCAGTTCGACATCATCTCCGATGCAGGAGCAAACACGGCTGACGTAAGGGTATTCAAGGATGTTAGCCCCGAAAAAGACGGATATCTGCATTTGGATTGGACCAAGGCCGCGAACAGCCCTCTAGTAAACGCAATAGAAGTTGTTCCGGGTACTCCTCACCGTCTTCTTCCCATCCGCATCGTAACGCAGGACAGCACGTTTTTCGATCACTCCGGTACGCTCTGGGCTCCCGATGATTACTTCTTGGGCGGCAGGACGATTGCGCGCTTTGGAAGCGTCAGTGGATCCGAGGACCCGCAGCTTTATGAGCGTGAGCGGTATGGAAATTTCTCTTATGCGATACCGGTAGCGCAGGGCCGCTATGCGGTGAGGCTCTTCTTTGCGGAAACATATTTCGGAGCAAGCGGCGCAGACCGTGGCGGCGCGGGTAGCCGTCTTTTCGATGTTTTTTGCAATGGCACGGCGCTGATCCGCAACTTCGATATGTTGGGCGAAGCGGGCCGCGGTCGCCAGATCACCAAAACCTTCCATGGCCTGGAGCCGAACGCGCAGGGCAAGTTGTTGCTGTCCTTTGTTCCCATCGTCAATTACGCCAATCTTTCCGCGATTGAGGTGATTGACGAAAGTTAGGGGCCGGCTCACGGATCGGGTTCACGGCTAAGGTATCCTTAATCCAGGTGGGTGCGGGTCTTAATTGACATGGGATCCGCACTTATCTAAACTTGTAGGGTTTGGCGAGTTGATTGTTCGGCTTCCGTGCTACCGTGCCTGAAGGGAATTAGCCCGCTTTGAGCGAGGCGAAGATTCCAGATAAGCATCCGGCTGGAAGTCGGGCCCCGCTGTCGCAGCAATAAGCTTTCAGGGAGATCTGGAGGTGACGTTGCGATGCTGGCATGGGCCGTTTCCGAAGCAGTTACCCTCGCGTTTAAGGCTGGTGAATACGCTATATCAGCCTGCTGGCAGTAATCATTTGCAGCCGACAGTGTTCGAGCCTGCTAAATAGCCCGGAACGGGCATTAACAAACGTTTGAGTCGCTCGAGCGGCGTTATCGCGCCGTCGCGGGCGATTGGGTGTGTTGCTGAAGAGAGGACGATTTCAAGCGCGATTGCGGACGAGAGCCGTCATGATGCGCCATTAAAAGAATGCCGACGTTTAACCAGCTTGTGCGAAAGGGGCGGAGGGCGACGCGGTACAAGACCGCAAGTCCCGCGTTACAGGCCTGCCCCCAGCGGCGTGGAGTGTGTACGCGTGTCTACACGACTACACCGAAGAAGCCGAACTCCGCGTTAAGAAAGGTTGCGCGTGTGCGCCTTACCAATGGAATCGAAGTGACGACCTATATTCCGGGGGTTGGTCACAACTTGCAGGAGCACTCGATTGTTCTGATTCGCGGCGGACGCGTCAAGGATCTGCCGGGTGTTCGCTATCACGTAGTTCGCGGGACACTCGACACGGCGGGCGTGACGAACAGAAAGCAGGGCCGCTCAAAATACGGCGCGAAGCGTCCCAAAGGCGGAGCCGCCGCCCCAGCGAAGGCTGCCAAGAAGTAAGGAGATCAAATGCCACGCCGCAGACGCCCAGAGCCGAGAGAAGTGGTTCCCGATCCGCTGTACAACTCGACGCTAGTCGAAAAATTTGTGAACTCCATGATGTGGGATGGGAAAAAGACCACGGCGCAGCGGATTTTTTATTCCGCGATGGATACCCTTCGAGACCGCTCCGGGGACGACCCGTTGAAGCTGTTCAAAAAGGCGGTCGAGAATGTGAAGCCGCTGCTTGAAGTGAAGACACGGCGCGTGGGTGGCGCGAACTATCAAGTGCCCATTGAGGTTCCGCAGAACCGCCGGACAAGTCTGGCGCTGCGCTGGATCATCACGAACGCCCGGACCCGGCCGGACAAGAGCATGGCCGAGAAATTGGCCAACGAATTAAACGATGCCGCAAACATGCGCGGCGGCGCAGTAAAGAAGAAGGACGACGTGCATCGCATGGCGGAGGCGAATAAAGCTTTCGCGCACTATCGCTGGTAATTGATTCGGATCAAGAAAATCCGTGAATTGACGTAACCATATGCCCCGCACTGTACCGCTCGAAAGAATGCGCAATATCGGCATCATGGCGCATATTGACGCCGGTAAGACAACTACGACCGAACGCATCCTTTATTACACCGGGCGTACGCACAAGATCGGTGAAGTGCATGAAGGCACCGCCACTATGGACTGGATGGCGCAAGAGCAGGAGCGTGGAATCACCATCACGTCTGCCGCGACGACGTGCGCGTGGCGCGACATTACGATCAACATCATTGATACACCGGGACACGTCGACTTCACCGCCGAAGTGGAGCGCAGCTTGAGAGTGCTCGACGGCGCTTGCGCGGTATTCGATGCAGTTGCGGGCGTTCAGCCGCAATCGGAAACCGTCTGGCGGCAAGCCGACAAATATCGCGTTCCGCGCATATGCTTCATCAACAAAATGGATCGCGTTGGCGCGGATTTTTATCGTGCCGTCGAGACCATCAGCGATCGCCTCAATGCGCGGCCGGTGCCGATTCAGTTGCCGATCGGCGCTGAGGATCAGTTCAAAGGCGTAGTCGATCTGGTCGGCATGAAAGCTCGCGTCTGGCGCGACGAGACACTCGGGGCTAAGTATGACGATATCGAGATCCCGGCCGATCTTGCCGCGAAAGCGAAAGAGTACCGTGACAAACTCATCGAAGCGGTGGCCGAAACCGATGACATCTTGTTTGAAAAGTTCGTCGAAGGACAGGCGATCACTAACCAGGAGCTCGCCTCCGGCATTCGCAAAGCCACCATTGCACAGAAAATTTTTCCCGTGATCTGCGGCTCTGCATTCAAGAACAAGGGAGTGCAGAACTTACTGGATGCAGTTACCGATTACCTGCCTTCACCCGTCGATATTCCTCCGGTGAAGGGAACTGCGGTAGACGATCCGCAACAGTCACTCGAGCGCAAGGCGAGCGACTCGGAACCATTCGCGGCACTGGTCTTCAAGATCATGACCGATCCGTTTGTCGGCCAGCTCGCGTTTATTCGTGTCTATTCAGGCAAACTGAACGCCGGCGAATCGATTTTCAACGTGGCCAAAGGACGCCGGGAGCGGGTTGGGCGTCTCGTCAAGATGCACGCCAACAAGCGCGAAGAGATCCAGGAAGTGCTGGCCGGGGATATTTGCGCGGCGGTGGGATTGAAGAACGTCGTTACCGGCGACACCATCTGCGACGAAAAGCATCCGATTCTGCTGGAGTCGATCGACTTCCCGGCGCCCGTCATCCAACTCGCGATTGAGCCGAAGACCAAGGCTGACCAGGAGAAGCTCGGTCTCGCGATTCAGAAGCTCGCGTCCGAGGATCCGACTTTGCGCGTCAACACGGATCCGGAAACCGGTCAGACCATTCTGTCCGGTATGGGCGAGCTGCATCTCGAAATCATCGTCGACCGCATGAAGCGCGAATTCAACGTGGAAGCGAACGTCGGCAAGCCGCAGGTGGCTTATCGCGAAACCATTCGCGGCAGTGCGGAAGGCGAAGAGAAATACGCCAAGCAGACCGGCGGACGCGGCCAGTACGGGCACGTCAAGCTGCGGATTACGTCGGCTCCGGGCAAGGGCTTCGAATTTGAAAACGCGATCGTCGGCGGCTCGATCCCGAAGGAATACATTCCGGCGGTGCAGAAGGGCGTCGAAGAGGCGCTCGAAGGCGGCGTGTTGGCCGGCTATCCGATGTCGGATGTTCACGTGACGCTCTGGGACGGCAGTTACCACGAAGTCGACTCATCGGAAATGGCCTTCAAGATCGCCGGTTCCATCGCGGTCAAGAAGGCTGCCGAAAAGGCCAAGCCGGTGTTGCTCGAGCCCGTCATGCGCGTCGAAGTGACCGTTCCCGAAGAGTACATGGGCACTGTGAACGGCGACCTGATTTCGCGTCGCGGAGGCCTGGAAGGTACCGAGATCGCAGGCGGCACGCACATCATCAAAGCCATGGTTCCGCTATCCGAGATGTTCGGCTACGCGACCGAGCTGCGTTCGCGCACGCAGGGCCGCGGCAGCTTCACCATGCATTTCGGGCAGTACGAAGAAGTACCCAAGAATTTAGCTGAAGAAATTATCAACCGCAGTAAGGGTGGAATCGCAACCAGGTAGGGAGAGCTCAACACAATGGCGAAAGAGAAATTTGACCGCAGCAAGCCGCACGTAAACATCGGGACGATCGGGCACATCGATCACGGCAAGACGACGTTGACGGCGGCGATCACGAAGGTGCTGGCGAAGCACAATCCGAAGGTAAAGTTCCGCAGCTTCGACTCGATCGACAACGCGCCGGAAGAGAAAGCGCGCGGCATCACAATCGCGGTCGCGCATGTGGAATACGAGACCGCCAACCGCCACTACGCACACGTCGATTGCCCGGG
>JAFAYL010000063.1 GCA_019240405.1 Acidobacteriaceae bacterium | reverse complement strand
CAAGGTTGACGAGAACCTGCCCACCGAACTGGTAGCTGACCTTCGAAACCTGGGGCACGGGGCAGCCGCGGTATCCGATGAAGGCTTGACCGGCGTGGCCGATCCGGATCTAATCGACGCGGCTTCCAAAGAGAACAGAATTCTGCTGACCTAGATAAAGGCATCGCGAACCTAGAACAGTATCCGGCAGAGCAACACTCAGGAGTTGTTTTGTTTCGCCCGCTCCGCTCAGGCCGAGGGCAGCCTGCTGGCCTTTCAACCGGGAGCGTCTCACAAGCTTGCTGGAACTGATCTTGCGCACAGGCTGACTATAGTTGGTGTCAATCGGATTCGCGTTCGGTGACGAGGAACAGATCTTCGTACCTGCTGATGACAGCATTGAAGCGGCGGATGAGGTCAGGCATTTATGGATCAATCACGTCGAGACTTTCCGCGGGAATCGCCTAAAGCGCCCGAACCTGATAAGAGTAATAACAGAGGATACAATTGTGTTGCGAGTTCGTTTGCGGGAGTAACTCAATGGTAGAGTCACAGCCTTCCAAGCTGTTGGTTGCGGGTTCGATTCCCGTCTCCCGCTCCAAGGCGCCGCGCCAGAGCGGTTCGTCAGCCGGCATAGCTCAGTTGGTAGAGCATCTGATTTGTAATCAGAGGGTCGGGGGTTCAAGTCCCTCTGCCGGCTCCAAATTTTCGCTTGCGCGTTACACTTTCTCGGACGCAAAGCTCCGAAGAGCCGAAGTTTCGTCGTCCATCCAGTAGCGGCGCGGGAAAGCTGGCGCTCGCTCCATTGATTGGATCAAGCCACCGCGATATGTGGGAAATGAATCAACTCACCCCAGGTTAATCGCACAGTTGCCGCTTCAAGGCAAGCTGAAGCGTAAATCGTTCGAGCCGAGCGCTAATTCAGGGATGCGGAGAGGTATTCTACGGCCATACGTCGACCACCGCGATGTAGCGCGATATGGACGGCAGCCCATTCCACCACTCGCTTGTCGACTGCCGGCAACTGAAGTCCTGCCCACGGTCGATCGCAATGTAATACCGGCCCGGTATATCAGGCACGTTAACTGTGATGTTTCCAGTTCCGGATACGCCATTCGGTCCGTCGACGCCATTGTATGCGCACGTTTGGAAAATTGGCAGGTTGCCGGAAAAGTCGCTCGCCACTCCGACTTCGATCTGATCTATACAATCCGGGCACGCAGTATCGGTAATTGTGTAGTTGAAGCTTACATTCAGTGGAATCGCAGATGCGTTTGCCGGGTCGAAGACCTCCAGCACATTTCCGGCCGGAAGAGTCTGGGCGATTGTGTACGGTGACCCGCTTGGAAGCGAGACAACAACACTTGAAACGGTCAGAAAGGAACCTTGCTGGATGGTCGTATTGATCGCATCGACTGAGCCGATCGTAAGTGGCGCCGGACTGGTCGGCCATGAGCAGGGCACGTTGTCGCCGCAGTAGCTGCCATTCAACCAGATGTCGTAGCGTCCGGGTGCGGATGCCGTTAAGTTGAGCGGGCCGGTGGTCGTATAGTTCTCGAACTGCGGCAGCGGATCTGTTGAAAAGCCATACAGGAACGCGCCGGTGAAGCCTTGATCGGCCCCATAGCTTAGGTTGGCTTGGAAGGCCTGTCCCGGCGTTACAACGCCCTGGAGAGGGCCGAGCGCTGTAGGCGGCAGTTCTCCTTCATTTGGAGAGGCGTTCACCAATCCGTTATCGAGAGGCTCATTGATTGATGCAACGACCGGCAGATTGAAGGTCAGAGTCTGGAGCGGATTGCTGTTGCTGTCGTATGCAGTCAAGCTGAGAGGATAGATGCCGGTTGGGATCGGGTTCAACCCCTGCCCATTCGTGAGACAGCCCGCAAGCGCGCCGCCATGCGGCAGTATGTACATTTGTGCCGGATTGGGGAGTAAAGAGGTATTCACGGTCCAGGTGAAGGCGCCGGGATAGTGCAAAGGCGTGGCGGGATATGGCATCCAGCAGTTGCCCGCGCCCGCATAACCGGTGGCCAGACCTATGGTCAGCGGCAGGGTGACGTACTGGGATGAGTTAGTGGAATCGGTGACCGCGACCGGTACATTCCAAATGCCCGCCTGTGCTGGGGGTCCGGAAAGCGTGCCTGAAGTCGGATCGAAGCTCAATCCCACCGGCAGTACGGCTTCTCCCAGAGTCCACCTGTACGGCGGTGTTCCACCGGACGCCGCGAACGTGAATAAATAGGGAGCATTGAATTGCCCCGCCGGAAGTGCGGTTGTGGTGATCGCGAGTGCGGGCGGGGTCACGATCAGCGTCAATACCCGTTGCGCCGTTTGACCGCTGGAATCGGAAACCTGGATAGGAATAGTGTAAGTTCCGATCGCGGTGGGCGATCCTGTGAGCACGCCGTTTTGTAATGTGATGCCGGGAGGAAGCGATGATGCGGGAATGCTCCACGCATAGGGAAGTTTTCCGCCTGTAGCTTGGAGCGGCACGTTGTACGTTCCGTTAAGCGCGATAGAGGGAAGTGAGCTGGTCGCGATCGACAGCACGGTCAGAATCTGGTTCGGCGGGGGTGGAGGCAAATTCGTGTTTATCGCCAGACTGCCGATCACTGGGATCGCGCTATTCACAGGGTTATAACGCGCAAGCGCGGCGGCAGGTGTGCTGTCGAAGGGATCATAGACGCGCAAGGTGAGGATCACTTGCTCGCCGGGCTGCAGTGTGAACGTCGGAGCGAAGAGCGGCGGCGGACCGCTCGGCAGCGCCGATCCAGGAGCCAAAAACGTAGCACTCGGGACATTTGCGATCGGAGTGTAGTGAGCCTGAACGGCGAGAGTGCAGCCGTTCGCGACGGGTGTGAGATAGACGCCGGAGATGATGAGCTGAACCGTTATCCCTGCCGGAGGGCCTTGGCCTACGAGATTAACTCCATAGGAAGCGGACGTGTTTCCCGAATTTGTGATCGTGTAGTTCACATCCGTGATTTCGCCCGAAATCGCTGTGTTCGAAATGTTGGGATTCGAGATATTCGGGTTAGAAATATTCGGGTTCGAAATGTTGGGATTGGAAATATTAGGATTCGAGATATTCGGGTTCGCGAACGCAACGTTCGGTACACCGGGATTCGAAATATTGGGGTTCGAGATATTCGGATTCGAGATGTTCGGATTGGAAATATTCGGATTCGAAATATTCGGGTTATAGATTTCGACGTTTGAAATATTGGGATTCGAATCGTTGGGGTTCGAAGGATCGTTATTCACCGTAACGGTGCTCGAAAGGCCGCCTGGAATTACGTTGTTATTCACATCCGTCTGAACGGCATAGAGCGGCACACTAGCATTGGGATTCGAAGAGGTAATAAACACTGACCTCGACGCGCTGGAGTTGGGAGGAATGCCGATGGTGATCTGCGTCATCGGATTTGGCAAACCTGAAACAGGATATTGCAGGAACGAAGCAGCGCCCCCGGGCGGTTGGGCTTGAATGTCAAGCTGATAGTAAATCGTCTGGCTCGTTGGATTCTGGATCGTGACCGGAAACTCGCGCTCGAGCGAATTTGAGAGTTGCTTAGAGTTTCCCTTCGAGCCCATAATGAGGCCGGAACTCAGAGTCGCAGTGAAAATGTCTTGATTGCGATTGCCCGTTTGTCCTACGACGCAGGCCGGAACGGTTTCGGATGGATCGAATATGCTCGACGTGTTCCCCGTGGCCCCGACAGGAGTGTAGTGGGCCCAGTTGCCGTCAGCAGGCTGAACAACGTTGCGATTATCTGTCCAGACTACGTGTGTGTTGTCGGGATCTCTTGGAAGATTGTTGAACCGCCACACCTCCGTGTTCCCGGTCCCGGAGGGAATAAATGTGGGACCCGCTACGTCAATGTAGTCTCCTACAAACGGGACCGTGCCCAGTTGGAAAATCGGTAGATTCGGCGCGTCGAACTCGAGCTGCTGAATGTCGTCCGGGTTCTGAGGCAACTCAGTCGGGGGCGCCGTAGTGATCTGAGGCGTGCCATACGAGTATTGGGACACCAAGATCGAAGGGCGAAACGCAGGGGGAAAACCAGCGGGCGCTTGGGCGGCGCGGACGTCAACTGTGTGTCGCCAGACGTTGGTTGCATAAGGAGGGCCGCTTGGATCGACGATGAAATTCGAGAAAACCGGTGTAATGCCGAGCGGAAGCTCTTCGGAGGACGTGTAGTTGCCGCCGCCGATCGCGGTGTAGACGGCAACCTGATCGTCATCCCGGAAGTCGTACCAGGCGACCGTCAGTTTTCCGCTCGAGAAACCTACGGCCGGCATGATTTGGTGTCCCCGGCCTTGATATGGATCGACTGTAACAGGCGGGGCGATTCGAATACTTCGGATCTGGCTTCCGCTGCCATATACCGGCTTCACCGTGAGTACCTCAATTCGCGCGTCTCCGCCCGCTGCGTTGTTTGAGAAGAACCCGCGCTCGGACCAGGCGACGTAAATGTCTCCCGCGCCATCTACCGCAATCGATGGATACGCATTTGTCCGAAAAGAGACATCGGTTGTCCCCTGATCGAAGGGGAGAATCGGAAGCCAGATCATCGGGGTGAAGGTGTTTGTCCCGTACTGGTGGGCGATGCCGGCCAATGCGTTAGGCTGATTTTTCGACGCGAAAATCCGCCATGTCACGTACAAGTTTCCTGTGCTCGGATCGATCGCGAGCGCAGCCCCCTGATTGGTCTGCTGCGAACCGCTGATCTTCTGCGGAGTGCTCCACGTCTTTCCGCAATCGCCCGATTCGGAAAACATGATCGCGGACTGATTCGCTGATTCCGGGCCGTTGAACTGCGTGTAGGCGATATAGATGCGGCCGGCTGAAATGGTGGCGGCAGGCACGCTGGGGCCGGCTGGAATCGTGCACGTGGGCGAACCGGGTCGCGGAATATCGACAGCAATGGCAGGCTTATCCAGAAAATGGTTCGCGTCTCCCGTTGCGACGATTGTCGCGTCGAGATACCGGATTGTGTTCGCGCCTTGGAAATTGTTGTCATCAATGTAGCGGGCGACAAACACCGCGCTTGTCCCGTTTGATTCCCGATTAAACGCCAGACCGCTGTAGTAAAAGAGACCATTCGTACCGGCCCTGACCATGGGGTCGGCGCCGGCCTCATAGGGTTTTAGAGGAGAACCGGAGCCCCGAGCAGACGTGTCCTGAGGGTAACCGGGCACCAGCACACTTTGCCAAGTGCTGCCCCCGTCGAACGAGGAAAAAAGCCCGAGCCAAGCGTCGCCCGTCGGCTTATTCCCCGGTACACCGGGGAGATCGACTGTGCGGTAATCGTTATTTCCTGCCAGAACGTGAAGAGGATTGCGTGACGAAACCGCCATTGACGGTTCGTTTTGGCGCTCAAGGAACGGATCGCCACCCGGCCACTGAGTACCGGTAACCATATTGATACTTTGGCCGGCGACTTGAGCGTGTGCCGAAGGTAAGAGAGTTAACCAGATGAACAGGAAAAAAAGGTGGCGGGGCAGGCGCGAAGCGCCCGTACGAGGCACACAGACGGTCGGCATCGAGATCTACGGAATATCTGGATAGTATCACGCTTTGAACTGAAACCTTGGTACTGGTTCTCCCAGTTTTTAGTACCATCTTCAGCTTCCAAGACGTTTTTGGGGTGCGGATTCCAGGAGAGGCCGGGGACAGCCAAGTGGGAGAACGAGCCACCATACCTCGTTCGGTGAGTGCCCCGCGCGATTGCTTCGAAAAAAACGCCGGAATCTAATGCTTGGCGGTTGCGAGCACCTGTTTTTCCGCTTCGAACCAATCCTGTTCAGGTGATCCGTGGAATTTACCGCGGCGCTCCCACAGAACATACGCCAGTTGCGCGATCTGTTCGTGGATCGATCTTTCCTGCTGCTGATCCGGCAGCGTATTCTGGGCAGGGCTTGTTTGGTTGACTCTTGACTCTGGTTGTGACGGGATGGGACGTCGCACGGGTATTGCTGCGCTCATAGACATGCTTCTCCTTTTGATGGAATCCCGGGGGAACAGCGGGGGAGGAATCCTGACTCGCTCCGTAACGGCAGCTTCAAGATTCGAATTGGACTTGAGCGATTATAGCGCGTCGGAAATTTCGCGTTTCCCTTACAGCCGGACACCGATTGAGACGCCATCGCGGATCGGAACTTGAGTGACAAAGAAGTGCGGCGATGCGAAGAGCCGCTGATTGAAGAGGCACACCGCGTGATCGGATTGTTCGCGAGGCTCGAGGACGCTCCCGTGCCAGAGTGTATTGTCAGTCACGAATAAGCCACCGCTCTTGATGCGGTCCGGGACCGCATCCAACACGGCTGGATAACCGTCTTTGTCGACATCATTGAAGACTAGATCGAAAGTGCCGGGCTCAGCAGCGAGCTCCGTGAGTGCATCTCCGACATGGACGTGAATGCGCGAGGCCACGCCGGCACGATTGAAATAGTCCCGGGCTCGTTCGGCATTATCCGCGCTGCCATCCGAATAATGTACTTCGGCTTGCGGGCCAGCGGCGCGAGCGAGCCAAATCGTTGAGTAACCGATCGCAGAGCCCAGCTCAAAGATTCGCTTCGCACGAGTCGTCAATACAAGGGCAGCTAGGAGGCGGCCGACGGCCGGCCCGATGATTGGAATCTTGTGCTCGGCCGCATATGCTTCGATCTCCGTCAAGACTTCGTCGCGCGCGGGAAGCAGATCGTACATGTATCGCTCGATATTCGGATCAGTAATCATTTGGTGAATTAGAGCTACTGGACCTCCAGAATAGACTACGATACTGTCGCGCTACGTTGAGCATTGAATCTCTGATCAGCCATTGCCGCGAAAATGCGCAATCGCGCACGCGCAAGGCAACCGCCATCGCCCGGCGCGGGCGAGTGTGAGATCTATTAGAATCAGGTGGCTTTTATGCCGCAGCAAGAGACAATCCAAGTAACTCCCGCGGAGATTATCCAGTTCATTCTCGAGGAAATGGAAGCGGGGATCTGTCCGAGTTATTACAGCAACTTAGTACCCAGCGTTTATGAAGTCTATTTATACACCGAAGACTTCGAAAGACTGCGGCCCCTCGAACAGCGTATGCGCGATGAGGCGATCAACGCATTGGGCGAGAAGCTATCGACTTTGAACCGGCCTACGCGAAAGAGAGCGAGACTGACGCTAGGAACGCCGAAGACACGCATGAAGCGCTATGAAACGCTTGGGGACTGGTTGGTCTCATTTCACGAGAATACGGATGACGACGCGCAAGAGAACCCGCTCGTAATTCATTCGACATTTCCGGTTGCCGCTGAACCTGATGATCGCGCCGGCACGCTCACGGAGCGTGTAATCAAACGGCGGAGCGACGGCCAGACTTTTGCGACTTCAACGCAACGCAGCGGCAATATCGATACGCGGCGTGGTTCGGGTATCGTGTATGCCACTCTTTCTTACGAAGACGATACCGGCGCTCACGTGTATCAGATGACTAAGGATCTTATCAAGCTGGGCCGCGGCGCGCCTGACCGATGGGTAGACCTAAAGCTGAATGCGAAGAAGGACGTTTCGCGAGAACATGTTCAGATCCGGAGGGATTCATCGAGCGGCCAATTCTTTGTAAAAGACTTGAGCCGGCTAGGGACTACCGTGGATGGCAAGCGCGTGCCACCGAGCATTGAACAGGTGAGCGGCGAAGAGGTGGATAAGAATATCGAGGCGAGGCTGCCGAATAAAGCGCGTATCGGCCTTGCAGGCGTGCTTTTCATCGATTTCAAAGCACTGAAGCAGCGATGACGGAGTTGCATACAGCGCGTTACGTGTTCCTGGCGCTTGTGGCGCTTTTCGCTGTATGCGCGGTGATCTTCGCAAAGAAAAAGACGGATTGATGACTACGGCTGTCCCGCGTTATCTCTCGGCCGGTTTGAGCGATCAGGGTTACGTCCGCCCAAACAACGAAGATCGCGTGTATTGCGATGATGTGCGCGGTTTTTTTCTGGTTGTGGACGGAATGGGCGGGCATGAAGCGGGCGAACAGGCGGCCCAAATAGCGGTGGAGCGTATCCGGCTGCGCCTTGAGCGTCAAACCGACACGGTGGAACAGCGGCTGCGTGAAGCGATCACGCTAGCCAACAACGCAATTTGTGAAACCGCCCAAGAAAATCCAGATTGGAAGGGAATGGCGTGCGTGCTTACGGCGGCCGTGGTAGAGGACGGGCAAGTGATCGTAGGTCATGTCGGCGACTCGCGCTTATATCGAGTGAAGCGCAATCTGATCGAGAAAATGACGCACGATCATTCGCCCGTGGGCGAGCGGGAAGACAGCGGGCAGCTTAGCGAAGCCGAGGCGATGCAGCATCCGCGGCGGAACGAAGTCTACCGCGACGTAGGATCTGAAGAGCGTACGCCCGACGCTCAGGATTTTATAGAGATCCTGCGCATGCCATTCGAGCCGGACAGCGCTCTCTTGCTTTGCAGCGACGGATTAAGTGACGCAGTGCCGGCACAAGACATTCTGAAGATCATCGAAGAGAACGCGGGTGATCGATGGGCAACCGTGCGGGCGCTGATCGCGGCGGCGAATGAGGTTGGGAAGGACAATGTTTCGGCAGTGCTGGTGGAAGGCGAGCGATTTGCTTCCTCATTCGATAGGCGGCCCGTGCGGCGTACCGATGTCTCAGGCGTGGAAAAAACTGACCGCGCCCCCGTGGCCAGCGCGGATCGGCCGCGACCAGATCAGCCCCGCAAATTCCTTTATTTTGTCTCGGGCGCGTTGTTGGGCTGCTTAGTGGGAGCCGCATTCGTTTTTGCCGCGCAACGATTTTGGGGGCTAGCCTTTTTGCCGAAGCCTGATGCGCCCGTGAGTTCAACGCCGGCGGCGAAAATCCTTGCCGTAAGTCCAACAGGTTCTATCGATGACGCGCTCGCAAAGGCTCAGCCCGGCGATACGATTTCGGTTGCCCCGGGGACTTACTCGGAAAAAGTGCGGCTAAAAAGCGGTGTCGCTGTAACAGCGCAGCGTGTGCATGAAGCAATTATTAGGGGCTCCATCATCGCGGATGGAATTCAAGATGCGCGGCTCGAAGGCTTCTCGATTCGCGAAGGTGATGCGGGAGTTCGCATAACAGATAGCGATGTGGTGTTGTCTCGTGATGATATCGGCGAGATACGAGGAACAGGGTTAACTTTTAGCGGCAACTCGCGGGGCGCCGTTGTTGCGTGCGAGATACACAATAACGCCGGAGCTGGAATTTTGGTGGAAGGCGGAGCAGCGCCCGCGATCGAAAACAATGTGATTCGGGACAACGGAACACAGGCTGGTGCCCTGATGCCCGGTCTGTTTGTCAAATCGGTGCTGAATCCGGTGATTGCCGCGAATATATTTTCAGGGAATGGCGCGGAACCCATTTGGCTGTCGGCTGCCGATGAAGGCCTCGTCGAGCACAATTACTTCCTCCGCGCAGGAAATGCCGATAGAGCGCCGAAAATCCGCATTATTTCTGACGAACAGTCAGGTCAGGAAGGCAGGCCGTGAATGCGGGGGACCGCCTCGGGCCGTATCAGATCATTCGACTGATCGGCCGAGGTGCGATGGGCGAGGTGTTTCTGGCTCACGATACGGAAACACAGCGTGACATTGCTCTCAAAATCGTGTATCGCGGACCTGAGGCGGAAGATCAGGACATCATCGATGCCGAGCGGCTGGGAGCCGAGCTTCAACAGCGATTAAGCGGTTTTGATAGGCGCGTCGTAATGGTTCATAAATACGGCGAGATTGCGGGAGACTTGTTCGTTGATATGGAATTCGTCGACGGCGAAGATCTCTCGGCTGTGCTGTCGCGCGGACCCGTGAAGCCTGGGTTCGCCGTGCACGTCGCGAGAGAGCTTTGCGGGATGCTCGAAAATCTCGGCGCCTTCACCACCACAATCGGGGAACGCCGGTTCGCTGGAATCATTCATGGGGATCTCAAACCGCGCAATATTCGCATTAACCGGCAGAACCAGGTAAAGGTGCTCGATTTCGGGATCGCCAAAGCATTGACGCACACACGCAAGTACACGATGAATGTGTTTGCGAGCACGGCTTATTGCTCGCCTGAGCGTTTAGAAACGCAAAACATGGATTCGCATTCGGATCTGTGGGCTGTGGGAGTGCTGCTGTACCAAATGGTTGCAAACCGGTTGCCATTTGACGAGCCGACTAAGGAGCGGCTGGAACGGCGTATCCGATCAATGCAGCCGCCCGATCCACTGCCGGACTCATGTCCGGAGCCGTTGCGCCGCATCGTTTTCAAGATGCTGGCGCGAGATCCCGGACGGCGTTATCAAAGTGCGCTTGAAGTAGCCGAGGATTTGGCTCGGTTTCAGAAAAGCGAGCGGGTACTGGCGGAATCTATCTCGTCTGGCCAACCGACGGACGAAAACGCTACGGTGCGCACCACTCCGCCGGACCGCCAGCCGAGCAGCGGCGAATATGCAATCAGACCGCAGCATGTTTTCCCGTCAATTTGGCAACCAAAACGCGCCAATCGAGCTTTGGGTTGCCTTGCGATCTTCGGTGTAGGTTGTCTCGCGCTCTTTACGTTTATTTCCATGCAGCTCAATTTTTGGGGTGATGCCGACAAGTTGAAAATGGATCTTGAGACGGAGCGTGTAAGTAATCTCAACGACGCCTGGATGCGGTATCAGGGATTGACTAAGCGAATGCATTTAGGGATATTTCTCTGGGGCGCAAAAGGTGCGCTTAGGAAGCGGCTGGTTGGGGCAGCGGATGAAACAATTGCCGAATACCGGAACAGCGATGCGCCAATGATATCCGAGACGCAATGGGCGGACGCGCGCAATGATCTGTCTCGAGCGCTCGAAGTCGATCCGAATAATGGAGGTATTACAGGACGGCTGCGCTTGGTCGAAGGACACATCGATCGGATTGATGCGATGAATTTGCGCGGCACCGCTCGGCAGAAGCGCCTCAACGAAGCGGTGAACAAGTTTACGGAAGCGGAGGATCTGTTGAAGCGCTCGCCCGACCCTTATCTCGGGCTGGCGAACGTGTACATTTACGATTTGAATGATGTAGAGCGAGCGCAAGATGCGTTGAGAAAAGCAGCTCATTATGGGCATGCGATAGGAAAGCGGGAAACAACGCAACTGGCGGACGGGTATAGGCGGCGCGCAGACCGCACATGGCGTGAATCGCGCGGGTTCATTCAGTCACCCTCTCAGGAGCGAGATTATCTGGATAAAGCGCGCGAAGACTATATTCACGCGGAAGATCTTTACCAACGCGCGGGGCTTTTTGGCGATGCCGCACGCAATCAACTTCAGGCCTTGCAAGGACAGCAGCGCGTGGAGCAGCGATTGAACCAGTTGCAGGAGAGCACGATCTCGCAATGAAGGTTTCGCGCGCCGAGATTGTAAACCGGGTAGAAGAGCGGCGTATTGCCGAAAGAACTGCTTGGGCCCGCAGCCGCACTGCTGAATTGCTGTGGATGTTAGCCGCCTCGACAGTAACCGCGGCGGGCCTCGCGCTCATGTACCTGGCCAAGACCCATGACATTGCTGAAGTCGAGAACAAGACTCTGAACCTGAACCGGCTTGGCGCACCGGAGCAACTGACCCCGTATCTTCGGATGATCGCCGCGCCGGCGGACCAGGAGTTCGCGGCGAATCACATTTACAACTTGAAGCGCCACGGTGAGGAATTCGGCAATGTTGGCGCAATTGCGCGTATACGAGTTACTGAAACGGAAATCGCCGGGACTCGCGGGCTGAGTTCTTTTCCAAAACGCATGGCGGAGGCCAAAGCACGCCGAAAAGAACGCGAGGAACGAACCGAATTACGCCGCGGTTGGTTGGCGCGGAGATTAGCGCAGAGCCGGGGCAGGGAAGAGGAACACGAGTTTTCGATTCCACTGTTAACGTCAACCGAATTCGCACAGTTGAAACCCGACCTCAGAGTGCGGGATGCGCGTGATTATCGGAAACAGTTTGTCCTTTGGACAGCACTATTTTTTGTTGCCTTCTACACGATTCATGCTGCGTGGCGGCTGCGCGGATTCCAAGGTGATCGCCTGCTACTCCCGATTTTGCATGCGCTAACTGGAATCGGGCTGATTCTGATGATCAGTCTGCGCGATCCGCTTCGTGACACGCTCCTGTTCGCGGAGTTCATTCCGGGCGTGATTGTGGGTTGCGCCGCCATGTTCATGTTCAGCATTCCCAATTACGAGAGGCATTTCCGGAAACTGAGTTTTCTGCCACTTATAGCGGCATTGATACTGGCAGCCGCGCTAGGCATGTTCGGCAGCGGACCCGGCACAAGCGATGCGAAGGTGAATCTGTTTTTCTTCCAGCCGATGGAGGTGATTCGGATATTGATCGTGTTTTTCCTGGCTGGGTATTTCGCCCAGAATTGGGATGCGCTGCGGCATCTCCGGCAACACGGCAAGCTGGCGAGTTTGGCGGCCCGTTTCAACATGCCGCGCCTCGATTATGTTCTACCTGTGGCAGCAGGCGTGTTGGCTTCGATCGCGCTTTTCTTCTGGCTAAGCGATCTCGGTCCTGCTCTCGTGATTGGATGTCTGTTTCTGAGCATGTACAGCATCGCGCGAAAACGAATTCTGCTGTCGTTTGCGGGGCTAGCGGCAATCGTTCTCGCATTTTTCGTCGGATACACAACCGGCTATCCGCACACCGTTCGCGAACGCGTGGATATGTGGAAATCGCCCTGGGACAACCACGTTCATGGCGGCGACCAGCTTGCAGATTCGTTATGGTCGCTCGCATCGGGTGGCGGCACCGGCACCGGCGTCGGCCTCGGAGATCCGCAAAGTATGCCGGCGGCCCATACCGATCTTGTGATCACGGCCTGGGGGGAAGAAGCGGGCTTGATCGGAATTGCCGCGCTCTACCTTTTATATGGAGTTCTCATTTACCGATGCTTTCGGATCGCGATGAGAGCTTCGGGGACATATTCCTTTTTTCTGGTGCTCGGCCTATCGTTGATTACCGCGCTCCAGTTGCTGCTGATCACAGGAGGGCTTCTCGGGCTGATCCCGCTTTCGGGCGTCGTTTCGCCATTCTTGAGCTACGGACGTACGTCCATGGTGGCGAATTTCGTGCTATTTGCAATCATCCTCTCGATTTCGAGCAGGAGCGGTAGCGGCGCGCACCAATCGAACTTCGGCTCGGGGATGCGGGTGTTAACGGGAGTTCTCGCGGTCCTGGTCGCAGGCGTGCTGGCGCGCTTCTTTTGGCTGCAGGTCGCAAGAGCGGACGATGTTTTGGTGCGGCCCAGTCTCGTCATGCAAGCAGACGGAGTAAGGCGATATCAATATAATCCGCGGCTGCTCGAAGCTGCTCGCGAAATCCCGAAGGGCACGATTTTCGATCGCAACGGAATTCCGCTCGCGACAAGCGATTGGGCGCAGCTTAAGGCACACCGCACAGACTACGAAAAGCTAGGCGTTGCTCTCGACAAGGCCACATCGAAGCTGGATGAGCGGCAATATCCGCTAGGCGCGCCGATGTTTTATATGTTGGGCGACGTTCGCACTCGCCTGAAACAGGGCGCGAGGAATACGGCGTTTGAAGAAGATGCGGCTCGGATCCGGCTCCAAGGATACGACGATGTCGCGGAGCTCGAACAGTCGCGTGATCCTGAAAGCGGCGAGGCTACGCTGCGGATCAAGCGAGATTATCGAGCGTTAATTCCGCTGGTGCGCCACCGTTATGACCCGAACAACCCGAGTGTCCGGGAGATTTTGGCGCGCCCCCGAGACGTCCACATGTCGATCGATGCGGCTCTCGAAATGCGAGCTGCCGGTATTCTGAGCAAGCATCTAGCGACTCTCGGAAAACAGAAAGGCGCATTGGTGGTCATGGATCCGTCCACAGGTGACCTGCTGGCCTCCGTGAGTTACCCCTGGCCTTCTGAGGCGCAGTTCGCATCCGTCAAGATGAGCGATCAAACGGCTTCCATTCCTGGAACTGATCTTCTGGACCGGGCGCGCTTTGGATTATATCCACCAGGATCGTCGTTTAAGATCCTGACGACAATAGCGGCGCTGCGCAAAGATCCCGGTTTGGCGAAACAACGGTATAGCTGCGTTCGTCTGCCAGACGGCCGAGTCGGCAACTTTGTAGGGCGACGTGCTATCCGAGACGACATAAAGGATAAGTACCCACACGGCTCGGTGGACATTCAGAAGGGCATTATTGTTTCTTGCAATGCGTTCTTCGCTCAACTCGGCGCGTACAGCGTGGGAGCGCAAGCGCTCTTCGATACAGCGAACAGGCTGGGCATTTCGGTTGCACAGCCGAATACCGTCGCAAAGCTAAAGCAAAATCTCGCGCAAGCATCGTACGGGCAGGGCCAAGTGGTTGTTTCTCCATTTCAAATGGCCCGGGTTGCCGCAACCATTGCGAATGGCGGTAACGCTCCGGAAGGACGCTGGGTGATTGATGAGACGAATGCGCGCGTGCGCCCACCGGAGCCGCTGCTTTCGCCGGAGCTCGCGAATCAAATTGCCGGATATATGCGCGGTGTTGTCATGTCCGGAACTGCGCGCGTTTTGAGCGCGTCGGCCGTTCCGATCGCAGGTAAAACCGGGACCGCGGAGCTGGTGAAAGCGCCCTCCCATGCCTGGTTTATCGGGTTCGCGCCATACGGAGCGCAGGCCGAAAAACAAATTGCTTTCGCGGTCCTTGTTGAGAACGGAGAATATGGAGCCACAGCCGCAGCTCCGATTGCGGGCGAGATCGTGGCAGCGGCGCGGGAACTCGGCATCATATGAGATCGCTCGACCGGCTCGATTCGTGGATTACAAGCAAGATCAAAGGACTGTCGTCGAAAGTCTCGGGCGCGCCGAGAGGTAGGGAGCTGCTCGAAATCCGGCGTGACATTCTCGAAGATATCCGCGATCACATAGAGCCCAAGGGTGGAGGCCGGAGCGTGTTCGCTTACAATACCGTTGCCGTTACAATCGCGGCTAACGATAGCGCCGAACTCAACGCGTATGAGGCGGCTTTCGCTCAAGAGAACGGAATCGAGCAGGATATTCGGGAGCTGCTGATCGAAGCCGGTTGCCCGATTCCTCCCGGTTTCAGCGTCAGGGTTTCAGTAACCGAAGATGTGCTTCTGGCATCGGTCAATCGCCCATTCCGAATCGAGTACTCGAACGAGAAAGCAGCGCAAATGTCCAAGCGGGCGCGAGCTGCGCAGGCGACACTCAGGCCAAATGCCAGGCTGCGAGTGCTTCGAGGAGAGGCCGAGCCGAGCGTTTATGTAATCGATTCAGATCGCGTAAATATCGGGCGAATGAAGGAAGTGATCGGTGATCGAGAGGGCCTGCGCCGCCGCAATGATCTTGTATTCGCCGATTCGGAAACCACTGTCTCGCGGGAGCATGCGGATATTCGCTTTGACGCGGATAGCGGCAAGTTCCGGCTGTACGATTCGCATAGCCAGCGCGGCACGGCCGTATTCCGCAATGGCCGCCGCTTTGAAGTACCAAGGAGCAGCATGCACGGTTTCCAACTGAGCTTCGGAGACGAAATTCACCTCGGGGACGCGCGCGTGATTTTCGAGAGTGACTAAGCTTTCGCGAGGGCGGGCAACATCGGCATCGAGCGAACGCGAACGCCAGCAGCGTTATATATAGCGTTTCCTATCGCAGGCGCGATGCCCATAATAGGTGTTTCGCCCGCGCCTGCCGAAGGCAGATCCTTTCGATCGAGCAAGATGATCTCGATTTTGGGCATGTCGCTGAAGCGGGGCAAGCGGTAACTCGAGAGCCGCGGATTGAGAATGCGCCGGTTTGCGAAATCGATGGTCTCGAACAATGCTCCGCCGATGCCCATTGCGATTGCGCCTTCCACTTGGTTTTCGAGATGCTTCGGATTCACTATTGCGCCGCACTCGAACGCCTGTACGACTCGCTCCATGCGCACTTCGCGGGTCGCACTCACCGAAATCTCGGCGCAGCAAGCAAAGTAACTTCCCTTTTCCGTACCGCAAGCGAGGCCGAAGCCGTGGCCGTGCCGAGCTTCTGTTTTTCGCCATCCAAAACTATCCGTAGCGGCCTGAAGAACTGCACAGATGCGTGGATTCTTCAGATTTTTCAGCCGGAATTCCAGCGGATCCATCCCCAGCGCAGCCGCAACCTCGTCCATGTGAGATTCACGAGCGAAGTGATTCGCCGTTGCAGCCAATCCCCGGTACGAACCCTGTCGCAACGGAGATTTTGCCGGGTGATATTCGATGATCTGATTTGCTACTTCGTAAGGCGCCTCGATACCCGACGGCCCGGAATTGAAGTTGTGAAATTCCCATGCAGTCAGCACGCCGTCTTTGGAAGCTCCGCTCGTGATTTCGATCAAGCCTCCGGGACGGAAATACGCCCAAGTGAACTCCTCTTCGCGCGTCCAGATGAGCTTCACGGGTTTGCCGGCAGCTTTTGCCAGCCGCGCCGCCTCAATCGCGCACTCGCCGGTGTGCTTTCCGCCGTAGGCTCCGCCAGTATCGGGAACAATGACCCGAACTTGTCCCTCGGGAATCGCGAATGCCTGCGCAAGCTCGCTTCGAACCCCAAACGGGCGCTGCGTTCCGGTCCAGACGGTCAGACCTGAACCGTTCCATTCGGCTACTGCGGCGCGGGGCTCGAGTGGCACGTGAGCGATGTAGTCGACTGTATAAGTGGCTTTGAGCGTTTTTTGCGCGGCCTGAAGACCCTCTTTAATGGAACCGCGAGCTGTCGAGTTGTGGCCCCATGAATCGGACGCCTCGGCAGGATGCTGTTTCAAATAAGCGAACACGTCGCGTGCGGAAACGCTCGGCTCTCCTGAGTTTTCCTCCCAGTTCGCCTTGAGGCTTTCCAGCGCCTTTTGCGCGATGTGCTCATCGGGCGCGGTCACGCCGGCGAAATCGCCATCGCGAATGACTGCCACGCCGGGCATGTGCTGGGCCGCCGCTGCATCGAGCGATTCGAGCTTTGCCCCAAAACTCGGAGGCCGCAGGACACGGCCATAAAGCATCGCCCCCCGCTCAATGTCGGATGTGTAGCGATGCTTGCCGCTGACAATTTCGCGAGCGTTCACTTTCGCCAAGCTTTTCCCTGCGACTTGCCACTTGGCGGGCGACGTAACGAGTCCACCCTGCCCTACGCTTTTCACCCAATCGATTCGCGAAGTCAATTCGCCGAAACGGGCCGTTGTACCAGTGGCCGGATTTTTCACGCAGCCATTCGCGACGGAGAGCCCGTGACCGTCCACGCTCCATTTCTGTGCCGCGGCGCCAATTAACAATTCCCGAGCCGTAGAAGCCCTTTTGCGTAGCTGTGGCGCCATGGTCGGCGTAGTGCGGCTTCCAAACGTGCCCATGTCCCAGGGGGTCCGCGCTGTATCTGCCATTACAAGATTTACCGCCGAGGGCGAGCAGCGCAACTCGTCCGCCACAGCCTGGGCGAGCGAAGTGCGAATGTTCTGGCCTACTTCCGCTTTGCCGGTATACGCCGTGATGCTTCCATCGGGACCGATGTGAAGCCATGCGGAAACATTTTGAGGAAGATCTTCGCTATCGACGCGATGGTGATGCCCTGATTCCTGCGCTGCAGTGTTCTCATCGGCCGTTAAGACAACCAGCAGTCCGCTGCCCAGCGCTCTTAAGAAAAATCGGCGATCGGGCAGAGAGCGGGCGGCGGTCTCGTCTCGCAGAGCTTCAGGCATGACGCCGCTCCTTGACGCCGCTCATCATCCGGCGCGAAGCTATCTGAACGGCTGAAACAATTCTGTTATACGTTCCGCAACGGCAGATGTTGTGCTCCAGAGCCTCCTTGATCTGCGGCTCAGAGGGCGCGGGATTCTTGTGCAGCAGCGCCACGCTCGACATGATCATGCCTGCCGTGCAATAGCCGCATTGCATGGCATCGCACTCAATGAATGATTCCTGCACCGGATGGAGACGATCGCCGTCTGCCAAACCTTCGATTGTCGTGACATGCTTGCCTGCGACGGTTCGCGCCGGAGTGATGCAGGACGGCTGACGCACACCATCAATGAGAACCGTGCACGCGCCGCACTGTCCTTCGCCGCAGCCGTACTTTGCACCCGTGAGACCTAGTTGATTTCTAAGGACAAATAGGAGCGGGCGATCAGGATCCGCGGCAACGTGCAACTGCTTGCCATTGACTACAAACTCCATAAAGCAATTTTAAATATCGGAGACGAAAAAATCATTTGGGCCACCTGTTCCGCATTCCTCCTACAATGGATGTATGAACTCTCCACCCCTCACGGGGCGCAGCATAGCTGTGGTTTTGGTAATCCTTTGCTGCTTGGGAGCCTCCTTGCTTTTCGCCCAGGACTGGAAGAGTGCGGACTCGCTGCCGGGCGTAGACCTTGCCGGCCTCTCTCCGTCTCAGAAAACCGCAGTGCTGAAGATTTTGCGCGAGCAAGATTGCTCCTGTGGATGCGGCATGAAGATGGCTCAGTGCCGTATCGTGGATCCCAAGTGCACCTACAGCCGCGGGTTGGCAACTGTGATCGTCGACGCGATCAAAAGCGGTAAGAGCGAGAGCGATGCCATAGCCGCTGGAAGCGCCTCGCACTACGGGCACGTACAGCAACCCCGGCTCCTAGAAGATCCCATTCTGATTCCAACCGGGGGCTCGCCGGTTTTAGGCCAGCAGAACGCTCCGATTACGCTCGTCGAGTTTTCCGATTTTCAGTGCCCGTATTGCGCAGCAGCCGCTCCTGAGCTGGAAGCGGTTCTTAAGGCGTACCCTACGCAAGCAAAACTGGTTTTTAAACAATTTCCCCTCGAAATGCACTCTCGAGCTGCTCTGGCGGCGGCGGCCGCGATAGCCGCACAGCGTCAGGGAAAGTTTTGGGCAATGCATGATGCGATGTTTTCAGCTCGCGATAATCTCTCGCGAGACAATCTGATTTCGCTTGCTCAGAAGAATGGGCTCGACCTAAAGCGCTTCCAGGAAGACCTGGATTCAACCGAAGTTCAAGAGGCGGTTACGCGGGACGTACAGGATGGCGACCGCGCCGGCGTTACCGGAACGCCGACTCTGTTTATCAACGGGCAGCACTATAACGGCCCAATTGAGCTGGACACCTTGAAGCCGGTAATCGACGCGGAATTGAAGCATCCCGCGGCAGCCGCGCAAGGAAACGTGGCAAAGCCCTAGTCCGCGTTCTAAGTGTCAATCTATTTAGCGGCGCTGCTGTTGTGGGCGGCATCGGGAAATCAGCAGAGTCTCGCGAAGAAGCCTCAGCCGGTCCCCTCGGCGACCAGCAATGTCGAGCGCGCGTTGAACAGAATCTCTGCTGATTCACTGCGGGGAAATCTCTCCTTCCTCTCTTCTGATCTACTCGCTGGACGGTGGACTCCTTCGCCTGGACTCGACATCGCCGCGGAATTCATCGCCTCGCGATTTCGAGCTGCGGGCCTCGAGCCGGGAAATGGCACAGATTACTTCCAGCTAGCCGACTTAACTGAGCTCGCGAAACAAAGCGGCGAAATACGTGATCGAGCGATTGATCATCCGATCATCGCGCGAAATGTTGTGGGCGTGCTGCGCGGCTCCCCTGGCGAGCTCAGCAATACCTACGTGATTGTGTCCGCGCATTACGATCATATCGGAACGCTCGATACCTCGGGCAAGCTGGGCAAAGAGAAAACCGAGAATAATGGCGATCGGATCTTCAATGGAGCAAACGATGATGGCAGCGGGACTGTTTCCGTAATTGAGATCGCAAATGCATTGGCAAAAATGAAGCAGCGTCCGAAGCGCTCGATCGTGTTTATTGCGTTTTGCGGCGAAGAGCTAGGCGAACTGGGTTCGCTTTACTACACGCAGCATCCTTTATTCCCGCTGAATCGAACGGTTGCGGATATCAACCTGGAGCAGGTGGGCCGAAGCGATTCAGATATTGGTAAAGGAAACGCCACTCTGACAGGCTACGACTACACAACCATCACGCTCGCGATTCAGAGAGCCGCCAAACTCTCAGGCATCCATATGGTGAAGACCAAGGAAACCGATCCGTATTTCCAAGCCAGTGACAACTACCCATTCGCCCTGGTAGGCATTCCCGATCTAACGCTCGCCACTTCTTTCAATTTTCCGGACTATCACGGCCTAGGCGACGAATGGCAGAAGATCGATTTTCCGGAAATGGTGAAGGTGGACCGGCTCGCAGCGCGCGCCATCTGGCTTATCGCCAATGATGCCCAATTTCCTGAGTGGAATTCGCAAAATGAGAAAACAGCGAAATACCGCAAAGCGGCCCCCGGGGAGAGTGCCGTTGCGCAATAATAAGTTCCGCTTACGGTAGATCTTCTGGCTAAACCCGCGGGACCCTCATGTTAATGTGAGAATCACAAGGCCGCTTGCAGGTTTCGGCCCTCCAGAAGTTCGCACCAGAGTGACTACTCAACATGATGTTCAGCTGCTGCTGGCGTCGATTGTCGAGTCTTCAGATGACGCCATCATCAGCAAGGACCTGAACGGCATCGTTACGAGCTGGAATCAGGCCGCAACGAGGATATTCGAATACACCGCAGACGAGATGATCGGACGACCGATCGCCGTACTCGCTGCGCCCGACCGCATAGACGAGATGCCAAAAATTCTGGCTCGCATTCGAAGCGGTGAGCGCGTCGATCATTACGAGACAAAACGGCGCTCGAAATCGGGGCGCATTTTGGATATTTCGCTCACCGTCTCCCCGATTCGGGATTCAACTGGGCGGATCGTCGGAGCTTCCAAAATTGCCCGTGACATCACTGAAAAGAAACTAGCTGAAAAAGCAATTATCGATCAAGCGGAGCGGCTAGCGCGATCTAACGCAGACTTGCAGCAATTTGCATTTGTCACCTCACATGACTTGCAAGAGCCGTTACGGACGATCTCGACCTTTAGCGAGCTGTTGCGGCGCCGGTATTCCGGAAAACTGGACGAGCATGCAGATCAGTACATCGATCTGCTCGTCGGGGCTGCAACGCGCATGAGCACGCTTATCCGGGATGTACTTGGCTATTCACGGGTGGTGAGAGGAGATAATGCCCCGGTTTCTCGCGTTCCAAGCAAGCTCATGGTGGAGTGGGCGATCGATAACTTACAAGGCAGCATACAGGAGAGTGGTGCCACCATTGAGCTCGCCGAATTACCGGTTGTAGTTACTGACGAATCGGCAGTCTCCCAAGTTTTTCAAAATTTGATCAGCAATGCGATAAAATACCGAAAACCTGAAGTGCCGGTTCGTATCCGCGTTCAAGCGGAGACAAAGCCTAACGAATGGGTGTTCTCAGTGGCCGATAACGGAATCGGAATTGCGCCTCCTTATCACAAAAACATTTTCGGCCTCTTCAAGAGGCTGCATGTCAACGGATACGAGGGGACAGGAATCGGGTTGGCGGTTTGCAAGCGCATCATTGAGAAACAAGGTGGCCGGATCTGGGTAGAATCCGAGCTTGGCAACGGTTCGGTGTTTCGTTTTACGCTTCCACGTCCAGAAACCGCCAATACAGATGCCTGAGAACCCTTTGCAGATTGTGATCATCGAGGACCACATTGGCGACTTCCTCCTGATTGAAGAAGCGCTATCCAATCACGGGATACCGGCGCGTCTGCAACTATTTCAAGACGGCGAAAATGCTTTAAAGCAACTGGCACAGATGGGCGCTGCCGGCCTTCCAGACCTGATTATTGTGGATCTCAATTTGCCGAGAATTGAGGGAATGCAACTCTTGCGATATGTTCGCGGTTCACGGTTATTCGACCAAACGCCAGTGATGGTTTTTACTTCATCGCAATCGGCGCAGGATCGAAACGAAGCCGAACAGATTGGCGCAAACGCATTTTTGACAAAGCCTTCGTCATTAGATGACTTTCTTTCAAGCGTCGCGTCAATGGTCCGCAAGTTGACGAGCGGTCCTCGTCCCTCGAATAGCGGAGGACATCAACGGCTGCGCCTGTGTTGCAGCCGGTCACAAGATCGCATGCGAATTAGAAGACGCACGCCGAGTCCGATGAACGATGGAACCGATCGCTGTCGGTGCAGAATTCCGCGCGCTCGTTCGCCCCTCTAGCTCTTTCACGAGCTGCAGCACAACATCTCCGACCACCTGAAAGCTGTGCACACTTAGCTTGTCCATAGTGTCACTGGCAGTGTGCCAATAAGAACCATTAGGGCCGTAATCCAGGTCGATGATGTCGATTGCATTTACACCAGCATCAACGAACGGTTTGTGATCGTCGTCGATTGCTCCGCCTGAATCCTGCCGGAGAAATTTCGTGTATCCTAACTGGTCGGCAATGTGCCGAACCATACTGCGCAGCGACTGCGACGAATTTTCATCATTCGCGATGTCCAGGTCTTTATCGCCGATCATGTCAACATTAATCAGAGCCTTAAGACGAGATAGAGTACCGTCGGCTCCCCACTTGGCTGCCAAGTGCCGGCTACCGTAGCGGCTATCGGCATCACTCCACTCCGCGCGCACGGCTTCCTCGCCGTCAAAGAACACTACATAGATGTCATCCGGATGTTTCAAAGTTGAAATGGTTCGGGCAAACTCGATCAGGAAGCCGGTCGAGGAACCCGCATCGTTTGCCCCAACGAAATGAACCATCGCGATGCGCTTGGTGTCATAGTGTCCCGTCACAGCGATGGCCTTCCCAGAGTCGCCCGGGAACTTCAAAACGATGTTCACCATCGGCAGGGGTCCCGCGGGGGTCTGAGCTGTAAAGGAATCCGTCGAAAGCTGGCCCCCTAAGGGCTTCAGCTCCGAAATAATCCAGTCCCGTAAATGGCCGATCGCTTCCGAGCCGGACGGACGTTCTCCAAATGACACGGCATGGCGGGTGGCGGCAAAAGCCGCCGCGCCTCGGAAGTGAGAGGGGCCGGAAGAGCGTCCATCCATTGCACTGGGGCCTATCCCGGCAACAAACAACAGCCAGATAAGGGAAAATTCAAACCGCGTTAAAGATCTAAGCACGTCAAGTCGATTAGATGTACACAGGTTATAGGAAATAGTCGACCGGCTAGCCGGTTCTAACAGTACTAAAAGCAGAGCTGAGAAAAACGGCTAGGCGAAAGACTGTTGTATTATAGCCTTGCATTAAAAATCAGGCTGGCAACCCCCGGGGAAATTATGGAGTCAGTTGGAGAGCAACTCCGTCAGGAACGATTGCGTCAGGGACTTACTTTAGAGGACATTTGCGCGAGCACCCGAATTTCCCTCAGGAACTTACAAGCGATTGAACAGGATGACGTTTCGCAAATCAGTTCGCCGTTTTTTTATCGTAGTTTTACCCGGCAATTTGCGGAACGGCTAGGTCTGGAGTATAGCAATCTGGCCGGAGCCGTCCAGAATTGGGCGACCAGGATTCCGGATCCCGCAATACCAAGCCTCCTATCGGCCCCGCTCCCTAAAGTCGCCCCAATCCAGCCCACGCGCGCGAAAATCTCCCGCTCGGTTTTGCCGGTGATCGCTCTTATCGCTGTTCTGGCCGGCTGTTCCCGGCTATACGCCATGTGGGAAGGCTCTAGAAACAGTTTTCGGGCTTCGTTGACTAGCTTCGTCGCGTCGCTCTCAGGAAATCTAGGGCATACCCGGCAAGAATCGCGAGTTGCAAAAGTAAATCGCCGGCCTTCGATTCATGCCCCTCAGCCATCCGAAAATCCCATAATGGAAACCCCGGAGACTGGCAGCGCCGATCCAGGAGCTGACGCCACCCCGCAACAGGCGGATAGCACAAGAATGAGTGCGTCGGCCCCCGTGGCAGAGAGCCGGACTCCTGATGTAGATGAGTCTCAGGCTGACAATGGCCTGGCCGAACCGGTGGTTCCGGCCGGCAACCTCGAATCGAACGTATTCCGCATCGAAGTCGCGGCCATCGAGCCTACTTGGCTATCCATTGTTGCCGATGAGAAGGAAATCTATAGTGGGGTGCTTGAAGCCGCCCAGACAAAGGTACTTGAGGGTCGGGAAAGCGCTCGTATCAGAACGGGCAACGCGGGCGGCGTGAATATCCTGTTTAACGGCAAGACCATAGGCTCTCTTGGGGAGCACGGTCAAGTGCGAACCATCGTCTTCACAAAGGACAATTATGAGATCGTCGAGCCTTCAGCCGAAATCGCCCTGACGAGCTTCAACCCGGGTGCCGAATAGAGGCCGTCTGCTCTCTTGCGGCGTGTGCTTGCGCGCGCTGCAGGCGCCTTTTCTGACGTTCCAAAAGGATCAGTTCGTGTCTGCGGCGCAGCTTGATGCTGGTGTCCACCTTACGCCAAAACTTTCGGAAATAATCTATCGCCGAGGCTAACCCGAAGATCACGACAGCCCACATCGCAATCAGTGCGAATCTCCGTAGGGCTGACCAGCGCATCGAGAGAAGCACTAACGTTACGCCCACGACCTGAAACATCATCTTGGATTTTCCAAGTTCGCCGGCTTTGATCGTGTATCCTTCGGCGGCGGCGATACTGCGGAGGCCGGAGACAGCAAACTCGCGTCCGATAATCAGAATCACCATCCAGCCAGGAAGCTGGCGGATTTCAACCAGCGATATCAGTGCAGCGGAAATGAGCAGCTTGTCGGCAACCGGATCCAACAATGTGCCCACAGTTGTAACCTGCTTCCAGCGGCGCGCGAGATATCCATCCAGAAGATCCGTGCCCGCGGCTGCCAAGAAAACGATTAGAGCGAAAAAATCGTTTGTAACGAGTAATCTGCTTCCCCATTGAACGCGCAAATTCTGCTGGACCAGCGCCGCTACCAGCAGCGGTACCAGGAAGATTCGAACGAGCGTCAGCGAATTGGGAAAATTCATTCGACTGCTATCAAATGATAGAACATACCTTTCGATCGAGTATTCCGCCCGGACTAGTCGATGAGCGGCGGTTTCGTGGGTGACGCAGGCGTGACGGGCGTCTGGGTATCCGAATTCGGCTGCGGCTGCGGAGGGGGATTCGGCTGCTGAGGAGAATTAACTCCCGGTGCAGGGGTTTGTTGGGGAGGATTCAACGGCGGCGCGCTGTTTGTAATGGAGGTGGCTCGCCCAGTTTTTTCTCCACGTAGCCAAATAACAAGGGGAGTCTGTGGCGTCGGCGGGTCCGGCATATTCACCTGTAATGACTGCTTCTGGCCCTGCCCCGGAATCGGCACGGGAAGACCAGGTACTGGAGTGCCTGTGAGCTGATCCCACCCGACTTTCTCAATCATTTCCAAATTCCGCCCCGTCAGAATGCCCGTGTGACTGCCGGGTGACGGTTGCTCGCTCGTGAGCTTGAAATCTTCAATTTGCGGCAGGCGAATCATATTTCCCAAAGTGAATGGTTGCGATCTGCCTGCGTTGCCGTTGTCAATTACGGCTTGTATCGAGCAGCCTGCGGGCCAAGCGCTTGTGTCAACCGACAAAAACAGTTGATCCGGCGGTAACTGTTCCAGACTCGCTGTTTCGGTCTGTTGTCCGATGTGTAGCGACAATTGAGTGCCCGTATCGTCTGAGCAGCCCAATCGCAGCACGCTGCGCGGCGCAATATTCTTTACGTCCAGCATCGCGCTCAGTGTGTAGCCGGCCGGAAACTCGCCTGGCTTGATCGCAATCGCCATGCCGGCCGGCAGTGACAGTTTCGAGCTTGCAATGAGCGGCAGCGGTCCCGTGATTTGCAGTCCATCCGGAAGGTCCAGAGTCTCGTTTCGATCGACTAAGTACGCTTTTACCGCCAGTTCTGTTCCGGGCGCCGGATTGGATTTCAATTGAACGGTTACATTTCGCTCCGAGTCATTCAACGCAGGCGGACCCAGATCGAACGCCACGCCTGGCGCTTCGAGTTTAGCCAATAAATTTAGCCGCTCGCCCTTCAGAACGTAATGCTGTACCGCAACTCCTTGGTTCGCGACCATAGGCAGATTGTCAATCTTCGCCACCGGTTGAAGAATCTTGATGTTGACCGGATGGCTCTTCCCGTCTTGTTGCGAAATCAGCAATGCGTAATCGCCAGGCGTCAGTTCAGCCGTATCGATCTGCACATCAAGATGATCCTGAGGCCCTTCTCTCAAGCCTTTCGGCAAAATGAAGCGCGCGGATTGCGCTGTCGCGAATTCATCGCCCGACTTTTTCAGCTCTACTTTGGTTGTGAATTCGAAATCGCTGCCTGTTAGCGTTACGGGAATTTTGCCGGTTCTGGCAATCAGCCTGTCCTGCGAAGCCGCGTCGAGTTTGGCCTGCGTGAAATCGCTGAGCGGTTCAACGTGCAAATCGCCCGCCCCCTGAAACGGTGACCAATCCCAGAACGCGTCGAGACGATAAGCGCCAGGAGCCAAATTCGCTTTCGTCAGATCAAGCTCGAGCGCTTTTTGATTGGCCAATTTGAGCACGGTCACTGGCGTCCGCTGATGCTTTTCGTTCTCTAGAGCCCAGGATCGAGCCCGCTCGAGGTATTTCCATTGCGGGTCCGGCACAGTGACCGGTACGGGCGTCTTTTGCGCGGGCGGGATGAAAGCAGCCTCGCCGATGCGAATGGAGGGCGCGTCGACATTGGGAATGCGGTTCGCCCAAAGATACGCCACGCGCGTGTGCGGAGGCGCCGGCGTTCGTTGCCCACACAAATTCAAGCCGCTACTGTTCGGCACTGTTTGCGCGAATGAGGACCGGAATTGCGTTCCGGGAAATGCGATTGCGCGAAGGTCCAACAGCATGGCAGTCCCGCCCGCCGCCAAGCCGATTGGACTCCCAAAAAAAAATGTTGCCGCTACCGTTGCAACGCTCGCCGTCTGGCCTATTTTTGCTGCGGTCGAAGGCGTCAGCGGATCGTATGCAGCAATTTGCGGGTTCATCGTCGCAAATAGCGTCTGAGCCTGAACGGCCGGAGGCGCAGTGCGATCGAGCTGAACAGAAAAGCCGTACTGAGAGGCGAATCCGGTCAGCGCCGCGTTCACGCTTTCGGGCGAGCTGTCAATTGACGAGAGCGCCTGAACAAGCGCTTCGGTTTGCGCCGTCCTCTCGGCGTAATCGGCAAGTTGCGCAATCAGAAGCTCGTCCTGAGATAGAAATCCTTTGACCTTTTTCTTGCTCAGACCTTCGGGTCCATACACCAATACAGCGAGCGAAATGGTCTCGGTCATCTTCCAGTCCTGCGGCTTCTCCGCAGGTTTGGGATCTGAAATGATCAGCGCGTCCTTGTCGGGCTCTCGTTTCGCCGGCACCATCACGAGCGATATTTCGCCAGGACGCTTCTCGCGGCCTCGCAGAATCGGCGCATACAAAACCGTGTCGCCTTCGCTCAAATGATTAATCGTGCGGAACGGAAGCGGATCCCCGCCCTTGGCTGACCGCACCCGAAGATCTACTGCCCCGATGGGTGCGCCGGCGGGGCAGGTAATTGGCGGCGGTGCCTCCGGAGCCGGATGCGACGCGGTGTCGTTAGACTGAGCAGGCCCCGGAGGCGGTGTGTTCTGCCCGGCGTCAACGCGTTCGGGCTGCTCCAAAAGCAGCAGAAAACTTGCGAGAAGCGCAAATCCCACACTTCGGGAACGCATTCTATAAGTAAGGATATCGTGGCAACTTAGTTACGCAGCACCCGCTTCGCAGCGTCAGCAACCGATTCCGAAAGGAATCCGAACTTTTTTTGCAGATCCTTTAATGGCGCGGATGAGCCGAACGTTCCCATCCCGATGATGTGCCCTTTGGGACCAACGAAGCGCTCCCAACCCAGAGTCGTTGCCTGCTCAACTGCAACTCTGGCCGTTACTGCAGGAGGCAGTACCGAATCACGATATTCCTGCGTCTGGCGCGCAAAGAGCTCCCACGACGGCAGACTCACCACGCGCGCCTTGATGCCTTCCGAAGAAAGCTGCTCAAAGGCTTGCACGCACAATGAGACTTCGCTTCCGGTGGCAATCAATATGACTTCAGGTTGAGCGCCGGATGCGTCGGCCAAAACATATCCGCCCTTTTCTACACCGGATGCTGCGGCATATTTTGTGCGGTCCAGCGTGGGCAACGCTTGCCGCGTGAGTATGAGCGCGACAGGATCGTGCCGCAGCTTCATAATCACCTTCCACGCTTCCACCACTTCGTTCGCATCCGCTGGGCGAAGCGTAATCAGACCCGGTACGGCGCGCAGTGAGGCTAACTGCTCAATGGGCTGATGAGTAGGGCCGTCTTCGCCGACGCCGATTGAATCGTGAGTGAAGATGTAAATCGTCGGAAGCTCCATGATCGCGCTGAGCCGGATGGCCGGCTTGCAATAGTCGCTGAAGATCAGGAACGTGGCGCCGAACGGACGGATTTTAGAGAGCGAAAGTCCATTCAGAATGGCGCCCATCGCGTGCTCTCGAATACCGAAATGCATGTTGCGTCCGCGCCGATTTTCAATTTCGAAATCACCGAATCCATCACTGATCAGGCGTGTCTTGGTAGAGGGTGCTAAATCGGCCGCGCCTCCCATCAGCCACGGAACATTTTTCGCGAGCACGTTCAAAACCTTACCCGATGAGTCGCGCGACGCAATCCCTTTCGGATCGGCAGGGAACGTTGGCAGGTCTTTGTCCCAGCCGTCCGGAAGCTGCCGGTGCTGCATGCGGTAGAGCTCATCCGCGAGCTGTGGAAACACTTTGCTGTAGGAATCGAATTTCGCCATCCAGGCTTGACGCAATTCGTGGCCCCGCTTCCCAATACCCGCGGCGAAATGTTCGCGCACACCATCGGGCACTCTGAACTTGCCGTCTTCGGGCCATCCGTAATTCCGTTTTGCAAGCCGGATCTCATCTTCACCCAGCGGCTCTCCATGCGCCCCGCTTGTGTCCTGTTTGGTAGGCGCGCCGTACGCGATATGGCTATCCACAATGATGAGCGTCGGGCGATCCGTCGTATTGTGAAACACGCTCAGAGCGCGAGTGAGCATTTCGAGGTCGTTCGCATCGCCAACACGCACGACGTTCCAGCCGAATCCGATAAATCGCGTCGCCACATCGTCACTGAACGCGAGAGCGGTATTGCCTTCGATTGTGATGTGGTTGTTGTCGTAGATCCAGCAAAGATTCGCCGTCTTGAGATGTCCCGCGAGCGAGGCGGCTTCACTCGATATGCCTTCCATCAAATCCCCATCGCCGCAAACGACGTACACGTTGTAGTCGAATAGATCAAAGCTAGGCCGGTTGAACCGGCTCGCCATCCATAAAGCCGCCATTGCCATCCCGACGCTTGTTGCAACACCCTGACCGAGGGGTCCTGTAGTGGTCTCAACTCCGGAGGTCCATCGATACTCGGGATGTCCGGGACACTTACTATCGAGCTGGCGGAAGCGCCTGATATCGTCAAGTGTGACGGAGAGTTCACCAAGAGTCTCATACTGCGGGTTTACGGCCTTCACGCCTGCAAGATGAAGGAGCGAGTACAACAGCATCGAGGCGTGTCCGTTCGAAAGGACGAAGCGGTCACGATTGGGCCAGATAGGATCTTCTGGGTCGAAGCGCAGGAATTTTTGCCAAACGCAGTAAGCGACGGGCGCCAGGGCCATCGGTGTGCCGGGATGGCCGGAGTTTGCCTGCTGGACTGCGTCCATCGAGAGCGTGCGAATGGTATTGATGCAAAGTTGGTCGATGGCGCTCGCGCTCGCGATCTCACTACTCATCACGACCTGGCTGCTCATAAGCTATGCTCCTGTAATTGGGGTCAATTTGACTTCCGCCGGAAAGTCTTTTCCGTAAGTAAATCTATCAAAACCCAACACGAACTCAGCCGTCACAACATCGCCGCCAGATTGTCAAATGAGAATGGAGGAATAGCATGCCCGCTACCGACATCCAATCGCTAGAAGAGCTGTGTATAAATACGATTCGCTTCCTCTCGGCCGATGCCGTTCAGAACGCGAACTCCGGTCATCCTGGGATGCCCATGGGCGCGGCCGCGATGGCCTATACACTTTGGGATGGTTTTCTTAAACACAATCCCAGGAATCCAAGCTGGTTCGATCACGACCGTTTCATTCTCTCGGCCGGGCATGGGTCGATGCTGCTTTATAGTCTGCTCTATCTCACCGGATACGATTTATCGCTCGATGAGATCAAGCACTTCCGTAAGTGGGGCAGCAAAACGCCGGGACACCCTGAGCGTGGACACACCGTGGGAGTCGAAGTATCCACTGGTCCGCTCGGGCAGGGATTTGGCAATGCCGTGGGCATGGCGATTGCGGAGGCATGGCTGGCGGCCCGGTACAACCGCCCGGATCATCGAATCATCGATCACTACACGTACGGCATCTGCAGCGATGGCGATTTAATGGAGGGAATCAGCCATGAAGCCGCTTCGCTCGCTGGGCATCTGCGGCTCGGGAAATTGGTTTTTCTCTACGACCAAAACCACATCTCGCTTGCGGGCGGAACAAATCTGACTTTTACCGAGGATGTTGCAAAACGATTCGAGGGCTACGGCTGGCACACGCGTACAGTTACAGAAGGCAACGATACCGAGGATATCGCTAAAGCGATTGCTGAGGCGCGGGCTGAAGACACTCGCCCGTCTCTGATCCTGGTGCACACGCATATCGCGTATGGCAGTCCGAAGAAACAGGACACTTTCTCCGCGCACGGAAATCCGCTCGGCGAAGAAGAGTTGCAAGCGGCGAAAAAAGCCCTCGGATGGCCGGCTACGGACAAGTTCTACTTGCCGGAACATGCAGTCCAACACTTTCGCAGAGCTATCGAGAAGGGGGCTAAAGCCGAGCGCGAGTGGCAGAAGAGATTTGACGCCTACAAGAAAGAATTTCCGCAAGATACGGCTGAGCTGGAGCAAGCGATCAGCGGTAAGCTTTCCGATAATTGGGACGCGGATCTCCCGAAATGGACCCCCACGGACAAACCAGTCTCGACGCGCGTGGCCGGCGGCGAAGCCCTTAACGCACTCGGTAAGCACATTCCCAACATTGTGGGTGGATCGGCGGATTTGAATCCCTCTACCAACACGGCCCTAAAAGGCATGGGCGATTTTCAACCCCGAGAGTTCGAGGGTCCGGCAACACAAGGCGCGGTGGGCGGCCCCTGGGACTATGCTGGCCACAACGTTGCCTTCGGCGTACGCGAGCATGCTATGGGAGCGGCAGTAAATGGGATGGCAGCGCACGGCGGAATCCTGCCATTTAGCGCTACATTTCTGGTTTTTTCGGACTATATGAAACCGGCCATCCGCCTGGGCGCCCTCAGTAAGTTGAAAGCCTTTTACGTGTTCACACATGACAGCGTCGCCGTAGGCGAGGATGGTCCAACGCACGAACCTATAGAGCACCTGGCGGGTCTGCGCGCGATCCCTGAGCTAAACGTGATTCGTCCGGCAGACGCTACGGAAACCGCCGAAGCATGGGGTGTCGCAATCGCACACGACGGACCCACTCTGTTTGCACTCACGCGCCAGAACGTTCCGCATCTCGATCGCAGCAAATCAAAGGACGCCGGTGTCTCAAAAGGCGCATATATTATTTCTGAGGCGGACGGCGCTCCCGAGGTCATTCTCATGGGGACGGGATCTGAAGTTGCGCTTTGCATGAAAGCCCAAGAAAAGCTGAGAGGCTATGGGGTGCAGGCGCGAGTGGTCAGCATGCCGAGTTGGAATCTTTTCGAAGCGCAGGACGATCGTTATCGTGAGAGCGTGTTACCCGCGGCAATCAAGAAGCGAGTGACTGTCGAAGCTGCCGCAACCATGGGCTGGCGCAAATGGGCTGGCGACGAAGGAGTAATTATCGGGATCGACCATTATGGAGCATCCGCGCCTGGAGAAGAAGTCTTGAAAAACTTCGGCTTCACAGCGGAACATGTCACCTCCGCTGCCTTGCGTTTACTTGGCAAAAACCGTGAGGCCGATAATGAATTCGGCGGAGAGGTCGCGTTCGCTGCAACGGCGCCACACGAGGGCCACTCGTAAAATTTGCTATGATCCCTAAGCACATCGTCAGGACTCCAGGAGTAAATCAATGCCTTATCGCCTCAAGGCGAGCGAATCAGTTCCGGAAGGAATTCGCCGAATCGTTCTCGAGGAGCTCGATTCAGCGCAAGACCAGCTTGGCCGCAATGGCAGGAATCGGGATGAAGCAATCCATGAAGCGCGCAAAAGCGTAAAGAAAATTCGCGGCGCAGTAAGGCTTGTCGAGTCCGATTTAGGAGCCATTTATCGCGACGAGAATCGGCGGCTCGGCGATCTTGGTCGAAAGCTCACCGAGTTGCGCGATGCAGCCGCCATTATCGAGACATTTGATGCGGTTGTTGGGAAATATAAAGACAGCCTGCAAAACGAAGCGCTGGCTTCGGTTCGGCGCGGTCTGGATAAAAGCAAGAGGGAAACCGAACGTAATTCCGACGTTGACAAAGTTGTGAAGGGCGCGCTCGCGACTTTGAAGGCGACCGCGAAACGAGTAAGCTCATGGCCTCTCAAAAGCGACGGCTTTTCCGCAATCGAGCCAGGTCTCCGAGCCCGTTTCCGACGCGGCCGCGAGACGATGGCTGTCGCCCAGAAAGATCCAACGCCCGAGAATTATCACGAATGGCGCAAACGCGTGAAGGATCATTGGTATCACATACGCCTGCTCGAGAGTTTGTGGACGGACGTCATGCAAGCACGTGAAGCGAGTCTGCACGATCTTGAGACCTGGCTTGGCGATGATCACAATTTGGTCGTCTTACGCGACAAGCTGGCCGATAAGAACGGCCATTACGGCGATCAGAAGGACGTGCAGTTTTTTGTAATGCTTGCGGACCAGTATCAAAGAGAGCTTCGTGAAAAATCGATCTCTCTTGGCGAGCGTATCTACGAAGAGAAGCCGCGCGAATTCACGAAGAACGTATCGAAATTGTGGGACGCGTGGCAGCGTCAGCCGGAGAGTATGAAGGAAGAGCAGAAAGAGGACAGAGGGGCTGCCAAAAAGGGAGCCCAGTCCGCGGGTTCCCCAACCGCCGCGAAGAGCAAAACGACGGCAGCTTAGGAGCTACCGCTCATCAGCTTTTTCAAACGCGTCCAACCTTCCGTTCGCGCCTTGCGATTGGCTTCACTTGCATCGGGAGCCTCGCCCGCGCGCATGAATCCGTGTCCGGCGCCTTCATAGATGACTGGCTCATAGGTTTTGCCCGCTTCCTTCATCTGATCTTTTGTCGCGGGAATCGTCGAATCAATGCGCGCGTCATTGCCGCCGTAGAAACCATACACGGGAGCTTTGATTCGGGACATCGCTTCCTTGTTCGCTGGAGGCGGCCCGTAGAAAACGAACGCGGCAGAAAGATCCGCTCGATTCGTAGCAAACCGGAAGCTCTGTCCTCCGCCCCAGCAGAAACCGGCGACGAACAGTTTTCCATTGGATGCCGGAAGCTTCAGGCCGTAATCTGCCGCAGCATTCAGATCCGCCGTTACCTGGTCAGGATTGAGATGGCTCACCGCCTCCGTAGCGCCGCCTTCGGGAAAATCGGATGTACGGCCGCCGTTCGGTCCCATGCCGGAGAGAAGATCGGGAGCCACCGCGATGTATCCCGCTTCGGCAACTTCGTCCGCGACTTCCTGCGCCCAATCGCTCAAACCGAATATCTCGTGGATCACCAGCACGATTGGACTCTTCTGCTTTGCTTCGGGATACACGATGAACGTCTCAACGCTGCGGCCATCGTGTTTCACCGTGACCCACTCGCGATGACGGGGAGATTTCTCGAGCCGTTGCCGCGCCCAGTCCTGCGCCGAAACGGTGAATGCCGCTAAGCTGAGCAGCAGACTAGTTCGCATTATCGTTTTATGAAACATCGACCTCTATCATAGTTAGTTGCTCAACAGGATTCTTGTCCCCGCGCTACTCGTTGCGTTTTGCCGGACCATCCCCGCCCAAGTCGATCCGCCCATCACCTTGGCTGTCGATTTGATAGACGCTCCGCGCAAAATGCTGCATGCGCATCTTTCGTTTCCGGTTCAGCCCGGGCCGTTGACGCTGGTCTATCCGAAATGGCTTCCCGGCGAGCATGGACCCACCGGACCCATCGATAATCTCGCCGGAATTACATTTCGGGCGAATGGAAAGACGCTCCCGTGGCAGCGCGATGACGTGGACATGTTCGCTATTCACCTGACGGTGCCGCCCCGAGTAAAATCGCTCGACTGCACCTTGGATTTTCTCGCCACCGCTCCCGCTTCCGGATTCTCCGCAGGAGCTTCGACTGGCCCCAACCTTGTCATGCTGAGTTGGAACGAGGTTCTGCTCTACCCGCTTGGCAAACCAGCCGCGGATGTGATCTTCGAGCCCTCAGTAAAAATTCCGGATGGGTGGCGCTTTGCCACTGCGCTGACGCAACCCTCCGGCCAGCCGGATGGCGCGCGATTTGAACCGGTGCCGCTCAATGTATTAGTGGATTCACCGTTATTGGCAGGCAAGTTTTTTAAAGAAATTTCTCTCGCCGAAGAAATTAAGCCGAAGCATTTGCTCGATCTTGCGGCGGACGGCCCCGAAGATCTGAACATTACGGCAGGACAAACGGCGGCACTCGCCAACTTAGTTCGAGAAACCGGTGCTCTCTACAAATCGCGGCATTACAACAGCTACCATTTCCTGGTCACGCTCAGCGATGATGTCGCTCATTTCGGCCTGGAGCATCATCAGTCGAGCGATGATCGCACGGACGCGAGAACTTTTGTCGACGAGGATTTGTATCTGCTCGCCGGCAGTCTGCTCCCGCATGAATTTACGCATTCCTGGAACGGGAAATATCGCCGTCCCGCCGGTTTGATCACCACCGACTACCAGCAGCCGATGAAAGGTGAATTGTTGTGGGTCTATGAAGGACTCACTGAATATCTCGGCGACGTGCTCGCAGCCCGCAGCGGGATCTGGACGCCCGACCAATATCGTTCCTATCTGGCCGCCTCAGCGGCCGAGCTGGATCACCGCCCCGGCCGAACCTGGCGCGATCTCGAGGATACGGCGACTGCCGCGCAGATCCTGTATGGCGCAAACGAGCATTGGGATAACTGGCGGCGCTCGGTCGATTACTATTCCGAAGGCGAGCTGATCTGGCTCGATGCCGATACGATGATCCGCAAATTGTCTGCGGGAAAGAAATCGTTAAACGATTTTTGTGCGCGATTTCTTGGGCTCGGCGGAGACACGCCGCCCAAAGTCGTTTCCTACAATCTCGAAGATGTAGTCGAAAACCTGAATGCAATCCAGCCCTATGACTGGGCGAGCTTCTTTGACCAGCGCCTTGCCGCGAAAGCTCCGCACGCGCCGCTCAATGGCATCGCAAATGGCGGGTACCGGCTCGAATATACCGATCAGCAGAACGAGTTCATTCGCGCTGCAGATTCGAAAATGCGCGGGGTAAATGCCTGGTACTCACTCGGTTTTGTCACGGGCCTCGACAACACGATCACGGATGTGCTCGTAGGCTCGCGAGCTTACGAAGCCGGTTTGGGGCCTTCGATGAAACTCGTGGCCATAAACGGCCGGCGCGCGACCGACGAATTGTTGCATCAGGCAATTCGGGACGCGAAAGGCCGCGCCAATGAACCGATTGAGCTGATCATCGACAACGATGGCTTTTTCAAAACTGTCAAGCTGGACTATCACAATGGCGAACGCTATCCACACCTCACGCGCATCGAAGGCGCGCCAGCTTATCTTGACGACATTCTGAAGCCGATGACCGCTCACCCCAAACTGGCAAGCGCGCACTAACCGCATTTTGCCCGCGTAACGCTCGTTAGAACTACTCGGACTTGCCCGTTTCCTTTCCCGTCTGTATACTACTCGTGCGCAAACTTACCTGGCCGTATCTTCCGACGCAATTGCGCGAAAAGAGGACGTATGCTTCAAGTCAAAAATTTCAGAGCAGTTTCCCGACTTAGTTTTGCGGTGCTTACTGCCGGACTCACCCTTTTGCCGGCGCGAGGCGTTGCTGCAAGTTGGACCAAACTGAAGAATCCCGCACCTGTCCCATACGTGGGCACAATGATGCTGCTGACCGACGGTACGGTCATGATCCAAGCGAATTATTCGAGCCAAAACTGGCTGAGGCTGACGCCGGACTCGCATGGCAGCTATATCAATGGAATATGGACGGCTAACCCGATCGCGCCGATGGCTTTTCCTCGGTATTATTTTGCTTCCCAAGTACTGCCCGACGGAAGAGTCTGGCTCGTCGGTGGCGAATACACGGGACCTTTTTACGACGCAAATTGGGGTTCCTCCGGACAAATCTGGGATCCCGTTACAAACACCTGGTCATCAATAGAACACTATCCGAACGAAAAGGGCGGCTGTTTTCCCGTCCCCGTGACCTCTAACGCAAACATTAAGAAAGGCTCCGATGTAATCACCGGAATTTACTCCACTGATCGGATTGTAAAAGGCTGGACGGTAAGCGGGACGGGGATTCCGTCTAATACTACGGTCACAAGCGTCGATTCTTCAACGGAGGTACACATCTCGAAAGCTGCCACCGCGACCGGCAGTGAAACGCTGCAGTTTTTTGGTACTGCGCTGTCATGTTTGGGCGACGAGCCTTCGATCCTCATTTCGCCCGAAAAGATCCTGGTAGGGAACCTTCTCAACAACTCCACATATATTTACGACATCCCGACGAACACCTGGGAATTCGCTGCCGATAAGGTTTACAAAACTGAGTCAAGCGACGAGGAAGGGTGGACGAAACTGCCCGACGGCAGTGTTCTGACCTACGACCTTTTTCAAAGCATCGCCGCCGGTAATGGCTATGCAGAGCTGTATCATCCCAACAAAAACCAGTGGGTGAGCATCAGTCCCGCTGATGGGACTGCGCACGGTACCCTTCCCCTTCTGAGCAGCCCCGCACTCGGCTATGAACTGGGTCCGGTGCTGCGGTTGCAGGACGGCCGCGTGATCGTCATTGGGGCGAATCAACACACCGCCCTCTACACGCCGTCCACGAATACCTGGCAGCCGGGACCGGACATTATTGGCAAATTAAGCAATCCATACGGAAGCATTGACCACGCTTTCTTCGGAGCTGATGACGCACCCGCCGCACTTTTACCAAACGGCCACGTGCTGCTCGCAGCCGATGCTGGCCCAAATCCCATCACTCTGAGCGCAGACACTAAGAAGGATTGCAACATCGTCACCGTTTCATCGACTGCCGGTTTGCAGGTTTATTGGAGTGTTTCCCAAGAAAATGGAAAGGCCTCCGCTATCCCTTCCGGGACGTACATCACAAGCATAGACTCGACGACGCAAATTCACATCTCGAATCCTGCTACCGCGACCGCCAAGGGACTCGGATTGGTTTTTGGCGGACTTTTCAGCCTGCCCACGGAGCTCTTTGATTTCAACCCCAAAACGAATACGATTTCGCCGGTATCCCCTCCGATACCCGACGAAGCCGTACTGTCTACCGACAGCTCCTATGTCACCAGAATGTTGGTGCTGCCGACCGGGCAACTGCTCTTTTCGGATATAACCAATCAGCTCTGGGTTTACACCGCCGATGGCGATCCCAATCCGGCATTGTGGCCTGAGGTGAAGAAAGTGAGCTACGACGGAAAAGGTGTCTTTACTCTCACCGGCACGCAGTTGAACGGGCAATCGGATGCATCGTCTTACGGCGATGATGTTCAGAGCGATGAAAATTATCCCATCGCCCGGCTCGTCAATTCGAGCGGAGAAGTGTATTATTGCCGCACGACCAACTGGAGTTCGACCGCTGTAGATAATCCTTCAAAACTCGAAACAGTTAACTTCACCTTGAATCCGGCGATCAAGCCCGGCGAGTACCAACTGCTCGTAAGCGGCGCAGGAATCTCCTCGTGCCCGTTTACGATCAAGATTACAGACGCTGAAGTGAACGGCGAGTAGGGCGAATCGCCACTCCCTCTAGCCGCAACATTCAGAGTGGCAGCGTGGCGAACGCGCGATGGGCGTTCCCGCGCTGCCAGTTCTACGCACAAAGATCACCCGTATCCCGCCTGATTAGCTAAAATGAATTAGCTAATGAAGACCAACGTTGTGACCGTTCATCAGGCCAAGACAAATCTTTCACGTCTCATCCAAAAAGCTGCAGGGGGCGAGGAAATCATCATCTCGCGCGGTTCCAAACCAGTTGCGCGGCTTCTCCCCGTAGGTGAAGTTAAAGGCAAACGGCAGCCCGGCTCTCTAAAGGGTAAATTGTTCGTCGGTCCAGAATTCTTCGAGCCTCTACCTGCTGAGGAATTATCCGCCTGGAAGTAACACGGTGCAGGCTCTTCTCGACACTCATGCGCTGCTTTGGTGGCTTTCTGACGATCCGGCGCTGACGAAAGCCGCACGTAGAATCATCGCCGAAACCAGAAACACTGTATTTGTAAGCGCAGCTTCGGCGTGGGAGATTGCCACAAAAGTTAGGCTAGGGAAATTACCCACAGCCGCCGATCTTGCAACGGATTTTACCGGCCAGATCGTGCGGGAGGGTTTCCAGATACTCCCAATTTCAGGTGAGCACGCCATTCGGGCTGGCCTCCTCCCTGGATCCCATAAGGATCCTTTCGACCGCATGCTGATCGCCCAAGCTCAAGCAGAAAATGTACCAATCGTTAGCAACGAAATTCGTTTCGATAGCTACGGCGTGCGGCGTCTCTGGTGAGATCACTGTAATAGTTATCATCGGTCGGACGCTTAAGCAGCCAATCACCTTCTTTCCAGCTAAACTGGTAATTACAGCCCCGCAAGTATGCTCGATCGACTGCTCGCCAAGGTTTTCGGCACCAAACACGAACGTGAGATCAAGGCGATGCGTCCCATGCTCGCGGCCATCAACGATCTCGAACCCCACTTCCAATCACTTTCCGACGCCGATTTAGCGGCCAAGACAGCCGAATTCAAGCAGCGCCTGGCGAATGGCGCTCCGCTCGATGACTTGCTGATCGAAGCCTTTGCGGTCTGTCGCGAGGCCGGTCGCCGCTTCTTAAATATGCGTCACTTCGATGTGCAGCTCATCGGCGGCATCGTGCTTCATCGCGGGCGCATTGCCGAAATGAAAACCGGTGAAGGCAAGACGCTCGTCGCAACCTTGCCCAGCTATCTCAATGCGCTCACCGGTCAAGGCGTGCACATCGTCACCGTCAATGATTACCTGGCGCGTCGCGACTCGGAATGGATGGGGCGCATCCATCGCGCTCTCGGGCTTACGGTGGGAACCATCGTCCACGATCTCGATGACGCCGAGCGCCGGGCGGCTTACGCCTCCGATATCACTTACGGGACAAACAACGAGTTCGGCTTCGATTATCTTCGCGACAACATGAAGTTCCGGCTCGAAGATTGCGTGCAGCGCAGTTACAACTTCGGAATCGTCGACGAAGTCGATTCCATCCTGATCGACGAAGCGCGAACTCCATTGATCATCGCGGGCCCGAGCGAAGAATCGACCGACAAATACTACCGCGTCAACCGTATCATTCCTCTTCTCGAGCGCGGAGAAGTGATCGAAGGCAAGGAGCCAGGCCAGCAGTACACAACGGGCGACTTCACCGTAGATGAAAAACACCGCACCGCGGCTCTCACCGAGCAAGGCGTACTGAAAGTCGAAAAGCTGCTCAACACCGGCAATCTCTACGATCCGGCCAACATCGAAATGAATCATCACGTGCAGCAAGCGTTGCGCTCGCACATCCTCTACCAGCGCGATCGCGACTACGTGGTGCAAGACGGCCAGGTAATTATCGTTGACGAGTTTACGGGGCGCCTCATGCCCGGCCGGCGTTGGAGCGATGGTCTGCATCAGGCTGTCGAGGCCAAAGAAAACGTAAAAATCGAGCGCGAAACCCAGACCCTCGCCAGCATCACCTTTCAAAACTTTTTCCGCATGTACAAGAAGCTGGCCGGCATGACGGGCACCGCCGACACCGAAGCGGCTGAGTTCAATAAAATCTACAACCTCGAAGTCACCGTCATCCCGACGAATAAGCCGATGATTCGCACTGAACATGCGGATATCGTCTACCGCACCGAGGAAGAGAAATTCCGCAACGCCGCCAAAGAGATCAAGGCGCTTAACGAAAAAGGTCAGCCTGTTCTCGTCGGTACTATCTCAGTCGAAAAATCGGAGCGATTGTCGGGCATCTTGAAACGCATGGGCGTGCGCCATGAGGTCCTGAACGCCAAAAATCACGAGCGCGAAGCCCACATCGTCGCTCAGGCCGGACGCAAAGGCGCAGTCACTGTTTCAACCAACATGGCCGGCCGCGGCACAGACATTCTGCTGGGCGGCAACGCCGAGTTCCTTTTCGAAGAACGATTGAAAAAACTGGGTAAGCCGGTCGAGGTGCTGGCTCCGGTTGAGCTCGAGCAAATCAAGGATCAGATCAAACTCGAAGTGGAGGCCGAGCATCAACAAGTGGTCGAGCTCGGCGGGTTGCACATTCTGGGAACCGAACGCCACGAATCCCGCCGCATTGATAACCAGTTGCGAGGCCGCGCGGGGCGTCAAGGCGATCCCGGCAGTTCGCGTTTTTACCTTTCACTGCAGGACGACCTGCTTCGAATCTTCGGCGGCGAGCGGATGCAAAACCTCATGCTCCGTCTCGGCATGGAAGAGGACGTACCGATTGAATCGCGCCTCATCACCAGGCGCATCGCAGCCGCGCAGAAGGCCGTCGAGGCTCAGCACTTTGCGTCGCGCAAACACGTCCTCGAATATGACGACGTGATGAATAAGCAGCGCCAGGCTGTATACGGGATGAGGCGTCAGCTCTTAGAGGGAGAAAACCAGAAAGAACGTATTCTGAATATCGTCAGCGGGATCGTCGGCAGCTATGTCGACCAATATAGTCCCGAGGGCGTTCGAGCCGACCAATACGATCTGCCGGGCCTCCAAACTGCTGTTCTAAATCAGTTCGGATCAAAGATTGAAATCGATGAGCTCACTGGTCTCGATCGCGAACAGATCGAGGAGCATCTGAACGACCTGCTGACCACCCGCTACGACGAAAAGGAACGCATGATCGGCGCCGACAATCTGCGTCAAGCCGAGCGGATCATCATGCTCAACGTCGTCGACAACCAATGGAAAGATCACCTGCTTTCCATGGACCACCTGAAAGAAGGCATCGGCCTTCGCGGCTACGGCCAAAAAGATCCGCTGATCGAGTACAAAAAAGAATCCTTCACCATGTTCCAGGACATGATGGAGCGCATCGAGGACGAGACCATCCGGTTCCTGTACTTCATGCGGGTCGAGACCGGCGCTGTGCCACTCCCGTACCCTGAGCCGGAGCTCGAAATCGACGAGCTTAGCGATGGGGCCGAACCGGAAATAAGCACCGCTCAACTCGAAGAACAACAGCGCCACGCCCAGCAATCGGTTCTGGATTTAACGCGCAATATCCACAGGAAGAAAGATAAGGAGCTTGCCGAGCTCCAATTCGCGGGTGGGAACGGTACTGGCACCCAGCCAACAACGGTTTCGAAAGGACCGAAAGTGGGGCGGAACGAACTGTGCCCGTGTGGTAGCGGAAAGAAGTATAAGAAATGTCACGGCGCGGCGGCCTGATCCTCCTCTCGTTTCTGTTAAGTGCCTCACTGTCCGCCGACGACTCGGCGCTTTGGCACGAATACGGTTTAGTCGCCTCTGAAATCACGCACCGAGATAAACTCACCGTCACCACCTATCAAATGAAAGACCAGACGGGTGCTCTGGCGGCTTGGCAATGGCTTCGTTCCGCAAAAGCTCGCTCCTGCGATTTGGCTTCGTTTTGCACGGAGGACACTGATCGGACCGTAGTTTTCGATGACAATTACGTGTTTGTCTTCGGAAGAGGCAAACCGAACAAATCCGATCTTGATGCCGTATTCGCCCGGTTACCCAATCGCCGCGACAGTTCGCTTCCAGCTATCTTGACCTTCCTCCCACGCGAAGGAAGGATCGCAAATTCAGCGCGTTACGTACTGGGACCTGCCTCTCTGAACGCCTTTGCGCCGGAGCTTACAGCAGCCCATCCCGGCTTCGAGCAGGGTGCCGAAGCTGAGGTTGCGTCCTATAAGGTCGGCCAGAGCCCCAGTCCAGTTCGTTTCGCAATTTTCTATTACCCGACGCCGGAAATGGCCCGCCTCCATTTCCCCGGCCTGCAGTCCATAGCCGGTGTGCGGGCCAAGCGGTCCGGCGTCTTGATTGCTGCGGTGTTTGGCCCGGCCACCGATGCCCAAGCGCAAACCCTCCTAAGCCGCGTCGAATATGAAGCGAAGATCACTTGGAATGAGGTTCCGTCCCCTGGCCCGATCAAGCCGCTTTTCCAATTACTAATCAATATTTTGTACTTGAGCGCGATTCTTTCGGGGCTGTGCTTGACGGCAGGAATCATTTACGGGGGCATGCGGCTCTACAGGCGCCGGTATGGAACGCTTGAGGCCGACGAATCCATGATTACCCTCAATCTGACCGGCAGCTAAATTCCTGGGTAGCGCCCAAATGCTTGTGTTGCAGGTGGTTACGATGCCTTCGAATGAAGCGCAAAATTGCCCTTGACTTAGCCCCCCGCTGGCCCTACACTCCAATCACAAACAGGATTTTGCCGGTTGCGATACCGTCGAACCTGTTCTCCCATTAAACGTAACCCTGGTACGCCAGGGCCTGGAAACAGGAAGAGAAATGCTCATTCGGAAGGATGAGCATTTCCTCTTAGGGGCTGTTCGGATTCCTTAGAAAACGGCCTAGGTAACGTAAATAGCCTGTTTGTGTTCTACTAGCCGATACCCTGGGACTGTGTCCAGATTCTCGAAAAACGGCCTAAACCCCGCCTTTTGGCTCATCGGCTTCATCGTTGTAACCGGCATAAGCCTGAATGCGCAATCACCGGCGACAACAACGAGCTTGCCACTCATGCCCTGGCCTTCGAACGTGACTGGCCAAGCGGGGTGGCTAGAGATCGATACAAACTTCAGCGCGTCTCTGTCCGGCGCGGGCGCGTCCGATGCCCGTGTGAAAGACGCAGTCCAGCGAGTTTTTCCCCGGCTTGCGCGTCAGACCGGCATCCCTATCGCGCCACACATAGCTGCAGGCGGCGGAACAGCGACCCTAACCATTATTGTCGAAGAACGGGACCATCGTCCTCCGCAGCGGCTCGGTGACAACGAACGCTATGCGCTCGAGGTCTCTGGCGGGCATGCCAAAATTTCCGCGGATGCTCCTTTAGGAGCCATACGCGGGATCGAAACTTTCTTGCAATTAGTTCAGCAAAACACATCCGTCACCGGAGGAACGCCCAGTGCGGCCGGGTTCTCAATACCCGATCTAACGATCCGTGACGAACCGCGTTTCGCGTGGCGGGGACTCTCACTCGATTCATCGCGGCACTTCATTCCCGTCGAGGGAATCAAGCGCACGCTCGACGGAATGGCTGCGGTGAAGCTTAACGTGTTTCACTGGCACCTCTCAGACGATCAAGGCTTTCGAATGGAGAGCAAGAAGTATCCGCGGCTTCAGCAGTATGGTTCGGACGCCATGTATTACACGCAGGCGGAAGTTCGCGAGTTGATCGCCTATGCCGCGAATCGCGGGATTCGGATCGTACCCGAGTTCGATATGCCAGGTCATGCCACAAGTTGGCTGCCCGGCTATCCCAAACTAGGTAGTGGTCCCGGTCCTTATCAAGTCGTCCATGCTCCGGGCATACACAGTGCTCTCTTAGATCCCACAAAGGACTACACGTACCGATTCCTCGAGGGCTTCATTAGCGAGATGTCAAAGCTCTTCCCCGACGAGTACTTCCATATCGGTGGAGACGAGGTCGATCCGAAAGAGTGGAACGAGAGTCCCCACATTCAGGCCTTCATGAAAAAGCACGGGTTCAGCGATGCCGCTGCTCTGCAGGCCTATTTCAATCAGCGCTTATTAAAAATCTTGAGTAAGCATGGCAAGCACATGGTGGGTTGGGATGAGGTGTTGCACCCCGATCTTCCCAAAAGCGTTGTCATCCAGTCCTGGCGCGGTCAGAAGTCCCTGGCGCAGGCTGCGCGCGAGGGATACCAGGGAATCCTTTCGGCCGGCTATTATCTCGATCTGATGCAACCCGCCTCGCAACACTACGCAGTAGATCCGATGAAGGGCGAGACGGCTGATCTCACCGACGATCAAAAGAAGCGGATTCTGGGCGGCGAAGCAGCCATGTGGGAGGAGTTAGCGACAGCCGAGAATCTTGATGCAAAGCTTTGGCCGCGCTTAGCTGCGATCGCCGAGCGGCTTTGGTCCCCGGAGTCGATGACCGATTCCGCATCGATGTATGTCCGGCTTGCTGCGGTCAATCACTGGCTGGAGTGGTTGGGGCTGACGCAGCGCTCGAACCTTGAATTGATGCGGCAGCGGCTCACTGGCGCGGATTCTGCAGCGTCTCTCGATTCATTCTCTTCCGTGCTCGAACCAGTAAAAGAATATGAGCGGCACGCTGAAAACTATACGATTCTCACTCCGCTGAACCGGCTTGTGGATTCCATCGCGCCCGAAAGCGACCCCGCCCGCAACTTTCGCGACGCAGTCGATCATTATTTGTCCAACTCCAAATCCGCCGCAGACGCGGAGGCATTGCGCAAACAGCTTCAAGATTGGTCCGATAGCGCCCGAATCGCGCATCCTATTTTGGAGAAAAATTCTCTCTTAACCGAGGACATTCCGGCTGCGGATTCTCTGGTGACGTTGTGTAGAGTCGGCCAGGAAGCGCTCTCGTCTTTGAGCTCCGATGCGAAGTTGGAGCCCGATTGGAAGCAGAAAAGCTTAGCCGCAATCGCCGATGCAGCAAAGCCGCATGCGTTTATGCTGATTCAAATTGCTCCGGCGATTCAAAAGCTGGTAGAGGCAGCACGGATCAGAGAATAGACCGCGCATTCTCAAGCTAAACCGGAAGTAAACTTAATGCCGCTTCAATCTCCGAGCGTGTGTGCAAATCGCCTTTGCGCGTGCTGATCTCGACACCTTTCTCATACATTTTCCGAGCTTGCTCAACTTCTCCTAATTTCTCCAGCGCTTGGCCGCCATGGTAATAAGCGGCCGTATAGTTCTCATCGCGTTCAAGCAAGGTGTGAAACTCGCGAACCGCATCCTCCCACTCTCCCCGGCTTGCGTGTTCCATTGCGAGGCCGTAACGAGCAAAAGCATTTGCGGGGTCCTGAGCAACCATCTGCTCTAAAATTTGCAAGCGGTTCGTCGCCATATCAGGATGTCTCGGTCTCCTTCGAGCATTTTACGCAGAGCTTACGGAAATCGGCTTACTAGCGGCGTCTGTGCAGCAACCAGGAAACGCGCGTCATTATTGCATGGAGCAGTGAGGATTTCGGTTCTTGATTAGATTGCTGCCGCTCCTGACAAACCGTTCGAGCGCTCGAGAATTAAGCCCGCTCCTTCGGCGCTTTGGACGAAAGCGGTTGTTTCGTCTGAATTAAGCTCCAGGTGAATATCGTGATAGTTCTGGCGCATCCAAAGGTCGCCAGCCACGCTCTCCGCGTCAAAAATTGTCTTTGAAGGCTCTGAGCCGGACGACTGACGGATATCTGCCATGTGTCTCCTTCGAGCATTCTACTCGAACTCAGCCGCGGCTGGAACGCGGGCCCGCCCGATCTGGGGCTAGTCTCTTTTCGGTAAGCGGAAAACTCCAGTCACAATCATCTACACTTTTCATTTTTCCCGTAATTTCTGAAATTTAGGAGCCCTTTTTCGAAACAGATCACCTCCGCCTGTGAGAACTTCCGGTCGAGTTATGCGAATTGGAGGTTCTCGAACGAAGATGCGGTTTAGATGTGCCCTGGCGATATTGATCTTAGCGGCGGCTGAGGCATTTGGGCAGACGGTTACCACGCTCAATCTCTCCACCCAAGGTCATAACCCTGACTTTTCCACGTTTCCCTTCACTAGACCGGTGGCGGTCGGCTCGGCTCTTCCGGCCACTTGCCAAACTGGCCAACTCTTCTTTAATACTGCCGCGGGCCCTGGTCAGAACATGTACGCCTGCACGCAGGCGAATGTATGGACTGTGATGGGAGGCTCGACGCTCTTGCCGGCCGGACCAAGTACGCTTGGAGGCGTCGTAGTCCCGAGCAACTCTGTTTTGAGCGTCGACAGCAATGGCGTGCTGTCAGTGAATATCGGAACCGGCCCAAGCACAGTTGCCGCGGGAAACGATACGCGTATAGTCAACGCATTACAGCCCACATCTCAGATCCCAGCCGGAAATGTTCTCGGATTAGCTCCATCCGCGACTATCGACACCACCAACGCCTCGAACATCTCAACGGGAACATTGAACCTCTCGCTCTTCCCCGCAAAAATCAGCAGCAATACAAGCGGAAATGCGGCCACCGCGACCGCATTTGCAACCACCCCGCAGGCATGCAGTACCGGGCTGTTTGCGCAAGGTATCTCGGCAACCGGAGCCGCGAACTGCGCTCAGGTGGCCTACTCGCAGCTCAGTGGAGCACCGAGTCTTTATAACCAAATCCTTCAAGCCGGCGGCAGAGCTTTAACCCAGAGGGCAAATCTGAACTTTGTTGCGGGCTCGAACATCACGCTCACGCCTACGGATAACGGATTGAATACGACTACGCTAACCATTTCGAGCGCGGGATTGCAGCCGCCAACAACGAATAACAGCATCGTGAAATACAGCAGCGGCAGTTCGACGACCGCGGCCCAGTCGAGCGATATCATTGCCGCGCTCGGATTTACGCCTCAAAACGCGAGCGCTCTCAATTCCTCAAACGGCTATGCCGGCCTCGATACAAATGGTTTGCTGCTGGTGAACGAAATGCCTCCGACAATCAACAGCAACACGAACGGGAGAGCCGCAACCGCTGCGGCCCTCTCAGCCACGCCCACTGGATGCGTCGGGAATCAATTTGCACAAGGTATCGCGGCAAATGGAAACGCAATTTGCGCCACTCCCACCAGCACCAGCGGCCTTCCTGATCCTGGAGCGAACGGGCTCGTTAAGCGCACCGCCGCGAACACAGACACCGCTGCCACGCCTGGGTCAGATTACTATGCGCCTGGAACGCAAATTCAGCCGGCGGATTTGCCTGGAACTATCGCTTCATCTACTACAGGTAATGCGGCCACCGCTACCGCGCTCGCTAATACGCCAAGCGGCTGTCCGGGTGGACAATTCGCCACCGGCATTACGGCTAACGGTCAAGCGCTCTGCGGCACGCCGGCCAGCCCCGCCGGAGGTGTGAGAACCGGGACCGGTCTGCCAACCTCATCAACCTGCACCTCGAGCGCACTGGGAAATCTCTATATCCAAACCGGATCGTTTCAGAGATTCTTCGGTTGCCAGTACAACGGAAGCTCCTACACTTGGTGGCCGATGAATCCCAGCCAGATAAACGTCATGGGATTTGGATGTAAAGCGGATGATCTGACAGACGATTCCGGCTGCTTCAACACAGCCATTCAAACCGCCCAGATTCTCAATACCTATTCCGGCGCGATTCAGGGCGCCGAAGTGTATGTACCGAATGGAAGATATAAAATCTCGAATCCCATTGTTTTGCCGCGAACGGGAGTGTTCGCTTCGGGATCGGGCGGAAACGTAACTGCAGCCGTATCGCTGGTCGGAGAACATATGACCTCGACCGTTCTCGACGGGGAAAGTATTACAACCGGAGACGTCATCATGTGGCAGCCGTGCACGCTTGCGGGCACGCCGCCTGCGTGTACATCCACAACCGGGAGGACACAGGGTGAGCGGATCGCGAATTTCACCATCCTGCCGCCTAACAGCCTCGGACCGAATGGCACAGGGCTCGGCGGGATCCATTACGCATACACGCGGCATTCAACCGGTGAAACAGGCTGCTACAACGGAGTGACAAATGCGATCGCGACGATCTGTACCGACGAGAAGGCGCGGAATATGACATTTGAAAACCTCTTCTTTTACGGCAGCAATCAGTACAATCCCTACGAAATATATATGGAGGGCGATTGCAATTTTTGTTCGTTCCGAAATGTCTGGGGCGATCCTTCCATCGGTAGCGGGAGCGTTCCTTTTAACACAGTTCTCATCAGAACAGACGTTTGTTTCGCCGCTGAATTGGCGCAGGATGCCTGTGGTCTGAATTACAGCATGATCGAGAACTCAGGCCTCGGTATCGAACGCGGTGGGTATGGCGGCACGTTTCAAGGCAGCTTTAACCAGAGTGTCATGCGAGCTACATGGTCTAACGGCCTATGGGGAGGTATCGCAAATGATCCTAACGCCGGTGTTGGCGGATCATATGCATACCAGTTTGTTAATTCCTTCGGGTCCGTTTTGCAAGATTTAGTGAACGAGGGCGGAGCAGGAGTCCAGATTCAGTTGACTAACAGCAAACTGATGCATTTCATCAATGCGCAACTAGGATCTCCCATCATAACGAGCACTCCCGGTGCAAGTCCAATGGGGGATGGAATCCATTTGACGAATTCTTCCGAGAACACTTTTGAAGGTTACGGGCACGCCACTCCTTTCAATAGCTGGTCTTCAAAAAATGCAGGCATCTACATGATCAATATCGATGCGAATTCCCACAACAACGTGTTCCTGAAGATGGAAGCCTCTTCAGCCTCCGACATCAACGTGGCGGATCTGAGCACGAATTTCGTCCAGTGGTGTGACGAGAGCGAGAATACTCCGACCGCAAAATGCGGCTCTCCGGGCCTACCTCAGTCAGGTACGCCGGCGGGCACCCCGGGCACAACCGCACCCGGTCTTTGGGGTACGATCGGTTACGGGTCGGGGTATTTGGGAAACGGAGGCACTGCTGCCGTTAGCGCAGGACCGGGTGCTGGAAGTTCGCCCTCGCTCTCACTCGGGGCCGGAAGCGGCAATTTGCGGGGGACAATCAGCTTGACAACTGGAAGTTCGCCGTCTGCAAACTCAGTGGTCGCCACGGTAACCTTTGCGAACGGGTTTCCATCCGCTCCCGTTTGTGAGGTCTTCCCCAATGGGCCGAGCACGGCTGTGCTAAGCGGAAGCGCCCTCGTCTACGGTGCAAACGAAGCAGCCGGCTCGAGTAGTGCCCCGGCATCATTTCAGCTCATGGTAGGTTCAACACCGCTCTCGCCATCCACAACTTATAACTGGAAATACGACTGCCTCCGCTAAGAAACCAAGTAACGATCCATAAGCTGCTTGCGAGAGATCAGCTTTAGTTCCAGCGGAAAAGCTGGAACCAGCTGACTCACAGCAGCTGAGCTAGTAGAAAAACTTTAGAATTTTCTTGCGTTCCTTCCCACGCTCGGGTTACACTGGCAATAATCTAAAAGCACTACGAAGTTGGGCTCCGGGCCGAACCCCGACCCGGAACAGACTTCGAAATTTCAAAGTTGTGACGCCAGCGGTGGCTCTATGGCCGCGGTGTACACGGCAAAAAGGAAGGAACGTTTGATTCTAAGACGAATAATTGCACCAATTTCCCTTATTTTCCTGACGTCCGTTGTTGGCGTTCAGGCGCAAACTAACCGAACGGTAATGGATACCGAGCTAGGCTCAATCTTTACCCCGGCGGTAGGCTTCCCGAACACGGACTTCGGGGCCTACATTGGTGCGGGAAAAGCCAGCACTATGTTCACGCCGCAGACCCTGAAGGGCCACTACATGCATTTCAACCATTTCGGGCCGTTCGACGAGCAGTTAGGGTTTCCTTATTCGGCGCTCCGCACGTATGAATCGCAGGAAGTGGCGGCGGGGCGGGCACCGATTTTCGTGACCGCGACCTATCAGGGTAAGAAACGGCCGGTATTGTTCAACGCGTATCTCGGGCTGGATGCGAACCACAAACCGACCACCCCCCAGAGCAACTGGATGTACGCCGTGAACGTGGCGGACGACCGGCTGATTCGGTTCTGGCTGGACCAATATACGCGGCCGGTTGTGCTGCAGCCCATGAATGCTCTGGGGAATGTGTGGGTGTACCTGGATGGTTGCGCGTTTACATACGCCGCCTACGGAGTGTTGGATGACAGCGGCACATTCGTTGGGGGAGTGCCGTGGGATCCGCCGTTTCAGCAGAATTCGAGTGAATACCTGAACTCGATCGCCTACTTCTTTAATCGCTTGAAGCAACTGGCGCCGGATATCAATGTGATTACGGATATCGGCTCGATGTCCGATCCCAGCCAGTTTCAAAACGTGTACGCAAGTATAGGGGGCGCGCTGGCCGAAGATGTCACGGCGTGGTATTCGACACCCACGCAAGGCCAGCGTAACGGCTTCTACCGGCAAGTGCTGCCGTGGTTTGCTTGGGTGGGCTCCACGGGACGTGTGGGAATCCTAGGCACGCTGCTTCCTACCAATTGGCAGGAAGCGCACCTGATGGCGGGATTCATCTTCTATGAGTTGGTGAAAGGCCCGAACTTCTTTTTCGCCACTCGCGGCGCGCATGTGCCTCCCCGTGCTTGGGAGGGCTGGAATGCGGCGCTCGGCGCGCCCGTGGGGACTTATCAACAAGGGCCGTCCTATGGCGGCGAGGTTGCCAATCGGCTGTATTCGCGTCGGTATGAGAACGGCTATGTATATCTGAACTGGACCGGATCCACGGAGACCGTGACGCTGCCTGCGGGCAAGTGGGTGGATCCGCACCATCATCCCGTGACGAAGATTAGGATTCCCAACCTGACAGGAACCTTTGTCACCAGGGCGGGCAGCGATGCGGATACGGCACAAGCCCCAAGCATCGAGCCGCGATGTCCCTATGCCATGACCGGTCCCGCGACGGTCACGCTCAGCAGTTCGACTCCGAATGCTACCATTCGCTACACGCTGGACGGGAGCACGCCCACTTCCTCCTCGCCTGTCTATTCCGGGCCGCTTCAGTTACACAGCAGCAGGGTAGTAAACGCGCGTGCTTTCGCTTCGGGCTATAACCCGAGTGCCACGTCGACCAATGCTTACAAAATCTCGGCCGACGTCCCGGCAGTGCGGTTTGCCACGAGCTCAGATACGGTGCGGGCGAGCGGAGCGGCCGCGGTGAGCACGTATTACCCAGTGCTCGAGTTATCGGCTGTTCCGGAGGAGAGCGTGACCGTTACCTACGCGCTCACGAGTCCGAGCGGGAAAACTACCACCGGTTCCGTGAAGTTCGTTTCAGGAGAAATCTACCAGCAGTTCCCGATAAGGATTCCGCAAGCCGGAACGTGGGAACTTGCGATCATCCACGCCGATGGCGCTATTCCTGGACTAGCTCCAACGTTTCGACTTACAAAGCACTAACCCGACAAAGGCGGCAGGGAGAAACGGAGTGGTCTCCTTGCCGCCGTTATGTCTTTTGTGATCAGGAGAGTCCCAAAACTCTCGGCAATTGATTGAGGTCGTCCATTTCAGCTTCAGGCTGCGAATCTTCGGAACAGCCTAGACCGCAATGAATCCCGCCGGCTCGTCTCACCCGAATCGTGCGCCAGCCTAGCTTTATGGGGCTTACAAAATCCTTAACAGGATTATCTGCAACGTAGACGCAGGCTTCTGGCGCGCAATTTGCAACTTTCTGCATTTCCATGAAAGCCCGGGGATGAGGCTTGCTATATTCAAGGCCCAGCGACTCGGTCAAAATTATGTGATCGCAGCGCGCTGCCAAACCAAGCCGCCCGACCTTTATCCGCTGGCCCGCAACGGCGCCGTCGCTGATGACACCGATGAACACCTTACCGGCAACACGCCGGAGACACTCTTCGCTGTCCGGTAATAGCGTGATTTTGGCATTGTGATTCCGGTAAACCGACAGCAACGCCTGGATCAGCTCTTGGGATGGGTCGATGCCAAATTTGAGAAGAGCGACATTGAAGATCTCACGTCTCCGTCCGCCTTCAAATTCTCTCCAAGCTTCTTCGAAGAACGATTCGACGCCCTGATTTTCACGAATCCACTCACCCACCGCGCAAAACCCGCTTCGCACATACTCGCGCTCGAGGTATAGCGTGTCATCAATATCAAAAACAAGGCAGCCGACCGGCGCGAGGCGATTCCTCACTATTTCTCCTGCGGCATTGCTCCGTTTCCGCAGATTACCTCGCGAACCAGGCAGAATGCCTCAGCAGCATGAAGTCCACAGACCGCGCCCCGAACGTGCGCGAGCATGCGAATGACGTCCAAATTTCGGGGATGAGGACGATCGCGCAACTGTGACTTGTAGCAGGCCATCGCGGCCATCTTCTTTTCAAGATGAGGCTCTATGTCGCGGAAGACATTAGGTACGAAAGCATTTTGGGTTAATACATCGCCCCATTCGGTCTCCGAAAGCGTCTCATAGCACAGGACACGACCTACAGGGCAGCCCGCTATCGGCCGAGTTGCAACCAGAGTCGCGTCGTACGCGGCCCGGTGATCTGAATGGAGATCACCCCCAAACGGCGTATACACCAGTCCCGGACGGTTCTCTTGCACAATTTTTCGAAGCTGGTCCGCAACAACGTAATTAGGGATTGATTCTAGCCCCGGAGCAGGAAAATCTAGCAGAATCTGGTCCTTCACACCGAGGACGCGGTGTGCTTCCTTCAATTCTTCCCTTATGCGGACAATGAGATCCTGGTCGAAAATATCTGGATTGCCGCGAGTGAGAAGGACGACCGTAACCTGGTCACCAGCAGCGGCGTGTGCGGCAATCGTTCCGCCGCAGCCGAGAACCTCGTCATCGGCATGCGGCGCAATTACAATAACATTCATCTCTCGATATTGATTCCCTCTGTCAGGGTAGCTCTTAGCGCATCCGGCACGCCGCTTAATTGCGATCCATCTGACGCGTACACGCCTTCACGCGTGAGCGCCACCGGGATCGTTCTAGAGATGATCTTGAGATCGAGCCAGAGGCTTGCGTGGCGCACGTACCACACGTCTAGATCGATTCGCTGCGCCCAACTGTGGTTCGATGCGCCGTTTACCTGTTGCCATCCCGTGATACCTGGCCTCATCGCGAGTCGTTCTTTGTCTTTCTCGCTGTAATACGGGTAGAAATCCGGCGTCAACGGCCGCGGGCCCACGATACTCATCTCGCCCCGAACGACGTTGAATAACTGCGGCAGCTCATCCAGCCGGAAGTCTCTCAGGAAACGGCCGAGTGGCGTGATGCGAGGATCTGTACTGTATGTGATCCGATCCGTCAGCGTGGCCGCCGTGTGAACCACCATGGTTCGAAACTTAAAAATTGTGAACACACTTGCGTTTTTGCCGAGTCTCTTTTGCCGGAACAGAACCGGACCTGGGGAGCTCATTCGGATCAGAATCGCTATCAGCGCTAAGGCGGGACTCAGCAGCACCAGAGCGGCACCCGAAACTACTACATCAAAAATCCGCTTGATGCCGAGAAAAGAGCGCCGAGGGCCCGGGTGCGCTCTCATGGTTTCCAACCAAACGAGCTCGCCTTATCAGTGGAAAGGTACAACTCGGCCCAATAACGAAGCATGACTAGGTCCTGCGGAGCGTGAATGCATTTCGCCGGGGTCCGGCCGCAGATCATATCCAGAATCCCCTGATAAAGTGGCACGCCTGCCGCTGCGGTTAGTATCGACGATCCCGCAAGCCGAGCGTTAACCTCTGTAAACAAGAGTTCGCCCTTCTCATCGATAAAGCATTGAATGTTGGCAGGTCCAACGAGTTTCAAAGAGCTGACCACCCGCTCGACCATCGCCACCATTTCAGTATTCCAAACCAGTTGACCCTTGTAGGAAATTCCGGACTCTGCCGCGATGCGCCTGCGCGGCGCGATGACCACCGCCTCCGAATTCCAATCGGCGAGCACATCAATTGTATATTCCGAGCCTTTGATGAAGCGCTGTACGACCGGGTCCTCTACGTACTCGATAAAGAACTTCAATTCGGGTGGCGTTCTGGCCACGTATATGTCTGTGCTGCCACGCCCGCGACGGGGCTTAATGAGCTGGGGTAAACCGATCTGATCGGCTGACCTTCGCGCGTCGGCTGCCTTCCGGGTGGGTACGGTCGGGAAATTATGCTTGGAGAAGAATTCATACAGCTTCCATTTGTCCGAGCAAATTTCGAGCGTTTCCTGTCCAGAAAGCAGCACCATCGTTCCCACTTGCTCGAAGCGATTGGTTGCAGAATGGACTTTGAGCAGCTCCTCATCCAGCGCAGGAAGAAATGCGTTAACTTTCTCGACCTTGCAAATCTCCAAAAGCGCATCGATGTACTCTGGCGCGTTCGCTCGCGGGACACAGCAGCCGCGGTCCGCTGTGAACAGGCCAACGGAGAGCGGGTTCGAGTCGGCTGCAATAATTCGCGCGCCCAGGCGTTGAAAGTATGCGCACTGGGACACGGCTGGAGCTGAGCCCGCCGCCGTGCGCAACATCGAAATATCAGGAGTTGGTTTGGAATTCATTGTCGAAGGTTCCGTCGCGAGCGCCGCTCACCAACGGGCGTCAATGCGAACAGTATTTCGCGATAAGAGAATTAGCGGACAATCACCGCGAGACGCGAATTCTATGTTTGTTTTAATAACCGAGCGTTGCGGCTGACGAGCTTTCAATGAGCCGGCCATGGCCGTTTTGGGAGTTCGGTGTTCGTGCGGCTGCAGGTTGCTCGATTGCCGTCTGGAGTACCTGGCTGCTTGGATTGTAGTCCGCGACTAATTCCTTGAGCGTCAGCACAAGCGAGCGGCTGCGTGTCTCGCAGAGACGCCTGATCTCTTCTATTTGCGAAGCCACATTCGGCATCCGCGATCCGTTCCCGGTGAAGATGTGAATTTTTTCGTGATAAGTCGGAACCATCTCTTCGTCATGGGTGTTCAGTTCTTCGTACAACTTTTCTCCCGGACGCACGCCACTGAATTCGATCTTGATATCCTCCCCAGGCCGCAATCCAGAGAGGAGAATGAGTTGTGTTGCGAGGTCGACGATACGAATCGGCTTGCCCATATCGAGGACGAAAATCTCGCCGCCCTTTCCCATGGCATAGGCTTGCATCACGAGCTGAGCGGCTTCGGGAATGGTCATGAAATAGCGGCGCATCTCCGGGTGTGTAACCGTAATCGGACCGCCGGCTTCGATTTGACGCCTGAAAATTGGAACCACGCTTCCGTTGCTTCCGAGCACATTTCCGAAGCGTACCGAGACGTATTTCGTCGTGCCGACTTCGAGCGAAGCCACGAGCATCTCGGCCACGCGCTTGGTCACACCCATAATGCTCGTGGGACGCACGGCCTTATCTGATGAAATCATCACGAACTCGCGTACACCATACTCACCGGCGAGAGCCGCAACGTTGTATGTCCCGAGAATGTTGTTCTCCACCGCTTCGAAGAGGTGCGTTTCCATCATCGGCACGTGCTTGTAAGCTGCCGCGTGAAATACGACCGTCGGACGGTGCAGTTCAAACAGCTCACGCAATCGCCCGCGATCCTTTATATTTCCGATGACCGGCTCCAGATGAACCTCGGGGAATAGCTCCTTCATCTCTTGCTGAAGATGGAAGAGCGCTGTTTCAGCCATCTCCAATCCGATGATCCGCGCTGGATTGAAGCGCGCGATTTGCCGGCATAGCTCCGAGCCTATTGATCCCGCCGCGCCTGTAACGAGAACCACTTCGCCTTCGACTTTGCCGCGGATGAGACCTTCGTCCAATCGAGCTGCCGTCCGGCCTAGCAGATCTTCGACCGCTACGTCTCGAATCTGAGTCGCGAGCCCGCGCCCGTGAATGATCTCCGACAACGCCGGAATCGTTTTAAACCGAAGTTTGGCGTCTGCGCAGAATCCAAGAATCGTTCTCATCTGAGACCCGCTCGCCGAAGGAATCGCGATGAGGACATGTTGGACATCGTGCTTTGCCGCGAGTTGGGCCAAATCACGGCCCGATCCGAGCACCCGCGTGCCCTGAATGATGAAGCCGGCCTTGACAGGGTTGTCGTCGATAAAGCCGCAAATATGGTACCCAAGGTTCCCATTTGAGCGGGACTCGCGGAGCACCATCACGCCCGCGGCCCCCGCTCCATAAATGAACGTTCGCTGCCGGTGGGAAGAACCCGCGCGCAGATTTGAAACCTCGATGGCCATACGGAACGCAGCCCGGACGCCCACGCTCAGCAGATAGCAGAGCATGAAGTCCAAAATGTAAAGCGAGCGCGGAAACCTAGGGTCCACTCCGAAAATGATCAACGCGCTGATCACTGTGGCGGCGAAATTCGCCCAAAGCAAGCGCAAAGCATCGTGCAATGAAACGAACTTCCATGCGCCGCTCCAAAGTCTCAGACTGTAGTAAGTCAGAGCCTGGATCGGCACCCAAACAGCCAAAGCGTAAGCTAGATCGAGCTTGCGGTCGTGTGGAATCGTGAACTCGAACCGCAGCAGAAACGCGCTCAGGCCGGCAAGCAAAAACAGGCATATCTCTGCTCCGCGCACGACGGACAGGTAGATCAGCCTGTGGCTGATTAGACTTCTAGAAAGGCGATAGATCGCCGACATGTAAAATCTCCCCCGTTTTCGCAAATGCTCATTGGCATTTGTCTTCTTAATTTTTAGCGCCCGTTATTTAACTCTTCGTTAAATCCCGGTCAATTCTGTTCCACTCGACGCAACCAGACTTCGCGCCAATATAAAAAGCACGCCCGGTCGCATCCAATACCTTCACCTGTGCAGTGCACATTTTCAAGCAACACTGTGTTCTTCAGGCGTCGCTGCGTGTGGCGGTATTCATCAAACATGAGTTCAAGCCGCTTGAAAACCCGGTAACGACGTCCACAGTGTTTTTTCATCTCGGGCGTAAACACCAAGCCGTAACACCTTCCGCGGCCGTCAAGCGTCTGAAGAATTTCCTCGAATTGCTTTACCTCGACCACTTCGCCGGGCTGCAGATCCAAAACCGCGTCCGGCAACTTCGGCGTGAGGCGAGGCGGTGCCGTCACACCTAGCCGAGCGCCTGCGATCGCCGCGACGGGCTTAAACATCGTCCGAAATGTCTGAATTACCCCCTGATGCCTCAGATTCCAAAACAGACGCATCGGGCTGTATAGAAAGCCAGGGCGGCGCAACCTCCCGCCGTGCGGCGCCGAATCGATCTGGCAGAGATCTTCGCTACTGAGGGAGGCGCCGGGCAAGGGCTCAATTTGTAAGAAGTGAGGATGAGAGCCGGCCTCCTTTGGAGGAGGCACCATGGAGTCTATGTGGCAGGCTGGTGTTCCATTATCCATTGCTTTCTCCACGACGGGCGCGCACCATGCGCGGGCTTCGTCAACTACGCCCAAGCGCCGGAGCTGAGGGCATGACTTGATTCCTGACTTCGAAGATACAGTTCACCGGCCCGCAATGCCACTTCGTCCAATATTCCTGACGCATTGCGCCGTTCACCGACAAGTACGGCGCCGGTTTGATTTTAGCGCAATTCCCGCGTCTGCAAAAGCGGGTTAGATTACAGTTAGTCCTCAAAAATTGCTGTCTCAGTACTTTTAAGGTTGAGGGGAGCTGAGAGCTGTAACTTCCGTACTGCCCGGATTAATGAAAGGGGCTCGATAACTTGGGAAGAAAGCGGGAGCCAATTGCCACTGGCCTTGTAATTCGGCTTGCTTTCGCCGTCGAGCGCAAAGGAATTCGCATGCCGCTGCGTCCAAAATCCAGCGCCCGGTATAAAACGGCAAGTGCGTTGCCGAAAATTGAGCTTTGAACCGAAACAGGGGGTCATCATCGCGGCTTCCACGACCGCCGCCGAGATGAAGAAAACGGTTTCCACGCGCTTGCGCCCAGCTCTGGGCTGCGTGAATGACCAGCTTACCGGGCGAAAGTGCGACGAAACGATCATCCGTGGCAAGCAGGTGCACGTTCACTATGCCCTGATACTCAATCAACAGTCCCGCTGCGATTATTTCGCCGCTATAATGCGTCACCATTAGACTCCCGTAGGGGCCTAAAGCTTCCTTGAGCTTCCGGAAATACTGGCCGGGGAAGAAGTAAAAGCCAGTCGCCTTGTTTCGCTTCATGGTGCTGTAATACAGGCGCACGAAAGAATCAAGATGTACCCACTCCGGATCGGGCGTGGTCAGCATACCCATACCCATCAACCGCCGTAACGCCTGCCGGAGTTGGCGCTTGTATGCACAGGCAATTTCATCCTGGGAAGCGGACAGATTGATGGCAACGGTTTTGCCTTGTGAGCAAGGGCCCCCGCTCAAACCCGGAATTTCGGTACGGCCGCCATATTCGGCCAGCCAGCGGTGATTAGCGAGAACCGGGTGGAACCGGGTGAAAACGCTGATCACCGACTCTGATCTCCACGTATCCACAACGGCGCTCCAGGCTGCAGCAATAAAGTCGTGATCGTCGGCGCACCCAAACATGATCGGGCCCGCGTAGCCGTACACGGACGTGACGTCCCGAAGCTTGCCTGTCGCGGTCCCGTCTTCGAGCTCACCGATCTCTTGGAGAATGTACGGCCAAGCCAGGAACTTATCGCTCGTGCCGTAGACCGCGAGCCACGGCTCCCCGCTCTTATGGGTTTCGATTTCGTGGTACGGAGCAGTATGAAAGAAATCATGGGGAGTGCGGCTCAAATAGAGGTTCCACTGGTCATTACCGGCAGGAATCAGCTTCAGGGATTTGAGCGAGCGCACAAAGGCCGGACCCTGGGCGTGCCGGCTTGTTCGCTTGTTCGACTGCTCGCCCAAATACGGATCTCCCGGAGAGCGCTCGCGAATCACGCGCGCCGGCGTGCCGTACGCTACCACTTGGTCGGGCAAATCCTTGAGTACGGTTGCTCCAGCGCCGACAATCGTGTGATCGCCGATTTGTACCTCGTGTGATATGGTTGCTCCGATTGCGATGGCGGAAAACGCGCCGATCTTGACGCCACCACCGGTCACCGCGCGAGGTGCAAGGCTAGAGAAATGCTTCATGACCGAGTCATGATCGAGCGAGCAGCCTGTGTTCAGAATGCAGAACTCGCCAATTCGGGCGTGTGTGTTCACGATGGTGCCGGCCATTACCACGGTTCCGGCGCCAATCGAAACGTTCCTCGCAATCCGCGCAGCAGGGTGGATCGCCGAAACGAAGCGAATCTGAGGAACTCGCTCCCGAATTTTCTCGACAACCCGGCTGCGGACCCAGTTATCGCCGATTGCGACGATAACGCCATTACAAATACCCGCAGCCACCAGCGCCGGAAGATCCTCGTCGCTCCCGAGTACTTGATAGCCAAGAACCTCGGTTCCCGAAGGCTTATAGGTATCGACTAAACCGACTATCCGGCAGCGCTTTTCCTCTTCGAGAATATCGACGACCACGCGTGCGTGCCCAGAGCAACCGATGACAATGATTCTGGGTAGCGCGAAGTTATCGAGAGCTTGATCACCCGTGAACGGTCCGGCAATCAGGCCATCATTACTGCTGGAATCGGGCGCACTCTGGATATCGGCCTCCTCGACCGCCAGTCTGCCCGCCTGCTCGCCTGATTTCGGCATCGCCGCCTGCCTCTGAACTCAGCTTCTCTGTTTTATGGTACCGTCTGCAAGCGGCCCCAACTCCGCATATGATGTTCGGCTCCGAGCGAATGAACTGCCTTTTGAAGTTCCGCGCAAACAAAGTCAATCTCTCCTTCCGAGAGGCGGTTGAAGAACGGCAGCGCTATCGTGCGGTCCGAAATGCGTTCCGTAATCGGGAAATCGCCGGGCCGGTAGCCAAACAGCCGCTGATAAAGCGGCTGCAGGTGAATCGGCGGGAAGTAGTTCCGGCATCCGATGCCCCGTCTCCTAAGTGCTGCGATCACCTGATCGCGCTGCGCCCGGTCGAATTCGCCGCTGAGCCGGATGACGTACACGAACCAACTGGCGCGGCAGTGCGGCGCAACGGGAGCTGGAGGAATCACCTCCGAAATGCCTTCGAGCGCCGTCTCGTAGAGATCCGCTACACGCTGGCGGGCTTTCATGATTTGACGGAGGCGGCTGATTTGCGAAAGCCCCAGCGCGCAATTGATATCGCTCAGCCGGTAATTGTAGCCGAGCTCATCGTGCTCGAGCCAATCATCTGTTTCCGAGCGGCCTTGGTTGCGCCAAACGCGGCACAGCCGCGCGGTTTCGTCATCATCGGTGATGATGATTCCTCCCTCGCCCGTCGTAAGCTGTTTGTTCGGATAAAACGCGAATACCCCCGTTTGGCCAAAAGTTCCAACCGGTAGGCCATGGTATTCGGCGCCAATGGCTTCGCAAGCGTCTTCAATAACCGCTAGGCCGTGCTGGCGCGCAATATGCATGATAGGGTCCATCTCGCACGGCCTTCCGAACAGGTGCACAGGGAGGATCGCCTTCGTACGCGGCGTAATCGCTTGCTCGATCTGCCGAGGATCGAGATTATAGGTCACCGGATCGATATCCACGAATACCGGTCTGCCACGTTCAAAAAGTACGCAGTTTGCCGAGGCCACGAAACTAAAGGGACTGGTGATAACCTCATCTCCGTCCTGGATTCCAGCTGCTCGCACGCAGAGATGCAACCCGCTCGTGCCGCTATTCACAGCGATAGCGTGCCGCGAATTCGCAACTTGAGCAATAGCTTGCTCGAAGGCCGGTAGTTTGGGGCCGAGACTCAAATCCCCCGAATCGAGAACCTCGAGTACGGCGGCGCGGTCTTCACCGCTAATATCAGGTGACGATAACGGAATGTTCAATTTTCTAATTTCCTAGCTGTTTTTATTTTTCAATATTTTGTAAAAGAATAAAATTACAAACCCTCGGGAAACCGATGCGATCGGTCGAGTTTTTTTCGTCGCCTTATGACTCGGCGGTAGTCCGCTCACACAAAGCCGGAACTCCTAGCGTCTCAACGTATTCATTCCACAGGGCCCGCCACAAGCGATGTTGGTCGAAATCCCGCAACACTCGCACGCGCCCATTCCGTCCATGCTCCTGGCGCGAATTTTCATTTCGCAAATAATAGATCGCAGCACGAGCGAGCGCATCGGCATCTCCGGCAGGAACCAGCGTGCCTGTCTCGCCGTCGACGATTGCGTCCACGCAGCCCGTCACTGCGAAGGTAACGACGGGAACCTCCATGGCATTCGCTTCGGCGGCTACAAGCCCAAAACCCTCGCGATGAGTGGGGAACAGCAGCACTTCCATGATCGAGAGATACTTGCCGACGTCATCTGTGTCGCCCACCAAACGCACATCCGGGTCCCGTTGCAAGCACGCCATCGTAGCCGCTTGAGGAGGGTCGCTCTTGTCCAGCCCGCCAACTACGACGAGCACTGCCTCCGGGCATTCGGCGTGGATCTCGCCCCAAGCGCGGGTCAGCTCCTCGATTCCTTTGTCATGCGCGAGCCGGGCCACAAATCCGATCACCCGCGCTCGGGAAGGAATCCGCAGTTCTTCGCGGATTTGCTCTTGCGAGAAGGCGTACCGTGCGGGGTTGAACTTTCCCTGAGCATCGATCCCGTTTACCGATCCGTTCAGGAGCACGCGCGCCTTTGTAGGCCCGAATAGCTTCTCTCTAAGCGCTTGGTCAAACAACGACTTGCTGACGCAATACACTCGCTTGGACAGCTTGCACGTCAGGTATTCGCTCCAATAGAGGAGCGAGCGCTCAACGCCGCGTCTCGTGCTATGGCGAAGCCCATGCAAGTGATGTACGTAGACCGGAACACGCGCCAGCCGCGCTGCAATCGCCGAAAGCAGCGATGCTTTAGGCGTGTGCCCATGCACGATGTCCGGCCGTTCGCGCCGGAAGATCGAATATAACTGATAGATCGACATCAGGTCATGGAGCGGCGAGATGACGCGATCCATCGAAACCCTGTGTACCGTTACACCGTCCTCAATCCGCAGCTGGTCGAGCTGCCGGCCAGGCGCGGAAATGACGTGGATGCGGAAGCCTCGCTCGCCCAAAAACCTGCATTGCCCGCTTAGAAAACCGCACGATTGCGCCAGCGTGAACACATGGATCAGGCAAATTTCGTTCTCTGCCGTTCCTGCGCTCGCAGTCATGTTCGAGTACTCCTTAGCGTAGCAGAAAAAAGCATCCCGGCAGTCTTGTTGAGCCGCGCAGGGCGGCGCATAACCCCTTCCAGATCAACTCCCCAAGTGGCCTGCTCCCGAGGCGCACACCGACTCGCGTTCAAACCATTCGGCGAATGTGCGGATACCCTCCTTAAAAGAAGTAACCGGGTGATAGCCGAGAAAAACTTGCGCTTTGGAGATATCGGCGCGAGTCTGCGGAACATCGCCCGGCTGCTCCGGCGCGAACTCCAAAAGCGGCTTCAGACTGAACGCATCACCAATGGTCCGAACCATTTCGAGTAAACTGATGGCCTGATTGTTGCCTAAATTGAAAATCTCGTAGCCGGTTTTGTCGTACTCCATCGCGGCGCGGACGCCCTCGACGATATCCGCCACATAGGTGTAATCACGGCTCGTGCTCCCATCCCCATAGATCGGAACGGGCCGCCGCTCTGCGATGAGGCGCGCGAACTTGTGGATGGCCAAGTCGGGCCGTTGCCGCGGACCGAAAACGGTAAAGAAACGCAATGCCATGATCCGGATGCCGTAGAGATGCCAGTACACGTGGCTGAGCAGCTCCGTGCTGACCTTCGTGCTCGCATAAGGGCTGATCGGCAGGAGCACGTGATCGCTTTCCTGCCAGGGCACGTTCGGGTTTACGCCGTAAACGCTGCTCGATGAGGCGAGTACGAATTGCCGCACTCCGCACATGCGAGCTAGCTCGAGAACATTCTGCGTTCCAATGACGTTTACCTGCTGATATGCGAACGGATCGAGAATGGAAGGCCGCACTCCCGCCTTGGCGGCTAAATGTACGATCACGTCATAATCGCCCGCACCCAGGGCGTGCAGCGCCGCTCGATCGCAGATGTCCAGTTCGATCAGCGAATAGTTTTTGAAATCCCGGTGACCGGCGATATTGCGCTGCTTGATCTCGCGAGCATAAAAAGCATCGAAGTTGTCAACAGCGGTTACAGACCAGTTTTCGCTCAGTAACGAGTCGACCAGGTGACTTCCAATGAAGCCCGCAGCACCCGTCACGAGCGCGCGTTTCAACGGGGACCTCCAGCCGGGCTTTCGGGACGCATCGATTCAACGGGCCGGGCCCGAATGGATCGCCTCTTACCGGCGCTGATCCACTCAGCGGTCAGCTGCCGGAGGTGGCTATAGAAAGCTAAGCGGCGCTTCGCTAAGATCTCTTCGCTATACTCTTTGGCTTTTTCGAGATTCCGGGCAGAAGCGGATTCCATTCGCGGCGGATTGGTGGCAAGCGACCAAATCTTATCCGCCAGCGCCTCGACTTCATTCGGCGGAACGAGATATTCAGGCTCGAGTAGCTCGGGAATGCCGCCGACTGTCGTACTGATGCAAGGCAACGCGCGGGCCATCGCCTCGATCACTGCTCGGGGCAAACCTTCCTGCCGGGAAGGAAGAACGAATAAGTCCGCAGCATCGAGCTGTTCGCGCACAGGGGCGCCGCCCGGAACGGGACCGAGAAAATGCGTGCAGCCGGAAACACCTATCTCGCTCGCGAGGCGTTTCAGCATGGGCATTTGCCGTCCACCGCCCGCCAGAACCAATTCCGCGTTCAAACCCCTGTTCCGGCACATAGCGAAGGCACGTATCAGGACGTCAGGAGCCTTATAGAGCTCCTGTATCGTTCCGACCATTAGAATTCGCAGGGGCCGCCCTGGCGCAGGTTGGGGACGAGGCCTGGGTGCAAACGCCTCTGGATGCAGTTCAATGCTCGAGTAATGCGTCGTAAATTTATCCGGACCGGGCGGATACCGCTTTTGCAACGCTTGCGCCGTGACGTAGGCCGTAGCCGCTGCGCGCGCGCACTGGCGGCGCAAGATCCGGGTAAACCACCATCGAAAGAAAGGGCGGAGAGGATGGCGAACCGCACCTGGAGAGAAGGTGTCGTAAGGATCGCCCACTATCTCCAAACCATAAGGGTGGCCGACAGAACGCAGGTGAGGCTCGAGGGCGTTCCCGATTTGGGAGCTGGCGCGCAAAATCACGGCGCCTTCGGGCTTCGCCGCTCTTCGAATGTCACTGCGCAGCCGGCGGAAGTTTCGGATGTACTCTTTAGGACCGACATAGTGGACCACAGGAAGAACATTGACGCCTTCGCCATCCACCCGTCTCGCTGTCTCCGGGACGGAGGCGGTTTTCTCCACGCGCGCCAGAACCGACACCGAGGTGAATACCGCCAGATACCTTTCAAAGAACGAGCGCGAGCAGGAAAGAGTTGTCCAGACGGAGCCGTCTGGTAAACGGCTGAAGCGGTGATCTTGAGCAATGAGAAGGTTCATCGTTCTCCAAAATCAGAGTAAAACCTAATTGAAACCCGCGATGGGAACTAAATACTTACGCCAATTGCGCTACGCTTTGAGCGACAGGCACAGTACTCGATGCAGAACGGCGTAAACGGATCGAAGATAAATAAACCACCACCACCGGGATCGTCAGGAATTTAGCGATGCCGTAGGCGAGAATCGGAGAATCGGAGCCGAGCGTTGCCGTGCAGAGATAGACACAGAGTGGGACGAAGAACAGACGAATATCTCCTGGGGCGAGCCGCCGGACCGCCCTCCTGAACCAGCCGACGAGCAGTCCAAAGACTGCGTAGGCGATTGGAACCGAGACAATACCGAAGTTCATCATCGCCTCACCGGCAAGACCGTAAACCTTCGACGATTTAAAGACATCGGGGACATAGCTTCCCGAGCCGGCTTGAATCTCGGTCCCTTCTTGGTCAATCGTCTCAGGTCTTTCAGGCAGGATCCAGTGCGGTATGAAAATCGTCAAAGCGGTCACATAGGATCGGCCCAAAGCGTATTTGAAATGTGCGCTGTCGTTGACGAGCCGGTAGAGGATATATGCCTGCAAGTCTGCTCTTCCGAGGTCGCCAAGCACCACGGTGTGGAATGTGCGGCCATGTTTCTGAGCAATCTCGGCGCGCGCTTCGGCTCCTTCGAACGCCTTCAGTCCTCCCGATTTATAGAAGCCGTATGCATAAAGGAACAGTAGCAAAAACAGGACGCCCACGCCGATCACCTTTCGCGGCACGGGTCGAATCAGAAAATGGATAGCTCCGACAATCCAAAACAGCGCGTCTACGGTGTTGCTTCGACTCCCGCGGAGGCCGCCGAAGAGCATTAGCAAGACAAACATAAGGAAAAGCCCGACGGCGATTCTCGTCCAGCTCACATGGCGTTTCCGGGCATAGGCGATCCCAACCAGTGTCACGATGATCGGGAAGCTTTCCGAGATCATGAAAACCCATCCGAGACCCGTGAAGGCAAGTTTCCCGCCCACATAACTGGCTCTTGTCACCATGTAGCCCGTGATGCCGCCGAACTTGGCGTAGACGGCGGCCTGAGCAGCGCCGGTTACGAGGAGAGCAACTGGCGCTACAAAGCGCAGCTTCGTCAAATCCAGTCTCCAGTAGGTTTTCGCCGGCCTCACGGTGCGGCGGTTGAATACATCCCGGCAAATCCGGTACGCCACCAGTCCAACCAGATTCAAAATCCCCATCGCCCCGAGCCAATCGCGCCAATCGGGCGGGGGCGCCACCGGCAGGAATTCGTCCCAGTAGATGGTTAATAAAGGAGCGAGAAAGAAAAAGTGCACTGCGAAGGCGCCCACCAGCCCCACGGGATCGTAGAGATCTAACTTGCCGCGGAGCCACTCGATCGCATCTGTGCTGGCGATGATGCCGCACAATGTGATAGGAATCAGAAACCAGTGCTGAAAACGCTCTGACGACAATGCAACCCCTGTCGATGTCAGGATGCAGAGAAACATCGCGAGCAGGGTCGAACTCGGGAGGGAGGCGGCCACGCTTCGAGCGATTTCTGCCCGGTTTGTATCTGGTATTCCGCGCCATTGCGACCGGTTTGCTGCCTGCGCTGAAAAATACATGTTCGTTACCAAAATACCTTGGCTGGAGACAACATTTCTATGCTCCCTACCCGCCTCGAAGGCTGGTTTGCTTAGCGCGCCAAAACTCCCGCCAAGATCCCGTCGTCCGCGGGCGCGAGCGCGGATGCGATTCCGATGATAATGTCATCCAAGCTCCGCTTAGGTGTCCATCCGAGCAGCTCCTTCGCTCGCGTCAAATCCGGTACCCGGCGCATCATGTCATCGAATCCCGGCCCGTACGCTTGATCATAGGGAATCAATTGGATCTCTGATCGTGATCCGGTCAACTGCTTTATTTTCTGGGCCAGCCCGTGAATAGTTATCTCCTCGTTGGTTCCGATATTGAGGACCTTGCCCGCGGCTCCCGGGCATTCGAGAAAACGAGCGAGCGCATTCACGACGTCGTGAACAGAACAGAAACACCGGCTTTGGCGTCCTGTGCCGTAAACGGTCATGGGGGCGCCATTGAGCGCTTGTCCGACAAGACTCGGAAGCACCATTCCGTAGCGGCCCGTTTGCCTCGGTCCGACTGTATTAAAGAGGCGGACAATGAAGACGGGCAGATTGGTCTCGTAGTAATGCGCCAAGACTAAGAATTCATCGAGTGCTTTGGCGCAGGCGTACGCCCACCGACGCTTCGAGGTAGCGCCCATCACAATGTCCGCGTCCTCGCGAAACGGAATGTCTTCCGATTTCCCGTACACCTCGCTCGTGGACGTAAGCAGTACCGGTTTCCGGTACTTGGAGCACATACTCGTCACGACTTCGGTGGTTTCGACGATATTCTGAACGGTGTGGACCGGATGATCGATAATCAGCTTCACGCCAACCGCGCTCGCCAGATGGTAAACGAAGTCGTGGCGCGGAACTTCCTTTTCGAGCAGCTTCGGGTCCGCGGCCGACGCCACAATCACGCGAAGGCGCTTGTTATGGCCGAGGTGATCGAGATTACTCCAGTTTCCGGTAGAGAGGTTATCAATCACCGTGACGGCAAGGTCGCGGCTGAGAAGCTCCTCTGTCAAATGCGAGCCGATAAAGCCGGCACCCCCTGTGATCAAAACTCTTCGATGATTCACGCTGCTAAATCCCCCATTTTTTCACCCAAATACATGCGGCTCAGTGTTTCGATGCACGCCGGCATACCGAATCGGCTGCGCTCAAGCAGACGAGCTTCAGCGCCGGTTCTAACTCTCCGGTTTTCCAGTCTCTCAATGACCGCTGCGGTCCAGGCTGCCGCGCCTTCTTCAAGCGGAATTCGGCGGACCAGGTCCGGCACCACGTCCATTTCCGAAGGCACGGCTGGCGAAACGACAATCGGAATACCGGCGGCTTCAGCTTCGAGAATCGAAAGCGGCGTTCCCTCGTGGAAAGAGGGGAAGACGAAGACGTCCATTGCAGAAAGAAAGGGCGCGACGTCACTTTGAAGGCCGGCAAACGTACACCGGTCAGACAGCCTGCGTGATTCGATATCGGCCTGAACGTCGCCAAGCAGGTCGCCGTCTCCGATTAATAGCAGATGCGCGTCTACTTCGGATTGAATGACGCGTTCGAATACTTCAGCAATGAAGGCGTGATTCTTGACGGGTACGAAGCGCCCGACGTGTCCAATAACTTTTCGCGTAGAAGGAATTCCAAACCGTGTTCTTACATCATCGCCGCCATTCGAATCCATAAACGGTCTGAAATCAAGTCCATATGGCAGCACCGTGAGCGGTTTTCCAGCATTTTTTCCGAATAGCGCTTCAGCAGCACCCGCGGATACGCCCAGCCGCGCGGTTGAATATTCGAGCAGCCACCGCCTCATTAGCCGCTCATATCCACGCCGCGCAATGCTCGAACGCTTCTGCTTCGGAGCGGTGTGGCTATGCGAGATCCGAATCGGCACGCTAGCCTCTTGAGCGAGACGCATCAGAAATCCGCTGTAAAGAAACACGTGGCTATGGACGACGTCGAAAGGTCCGTGCCCGCGCATCAGATTCTTGAATTCCCGAGCGTATTTGACCGGATTGTGAACGCTCGTCGAGCGGTGTATCTTGGCGCCGAGGCGGTAAATCTCTTTGTCGTAAGCGCATTCCTTCGCCGTGTGGACCAAGAAATGGAAATCGAACTTCCCGCGATCAATTGAGCGCAGAACGTGCATCAACCACGTTTCGACCCCCCCGCGCGTCATCCCACCCACGACGTGCAATATTTTTCGCCGCATCAGAGAAAGAAAGAGCTCTATGATTCAGAGACTAAGGCATCGGCTACAAGGGACGAATCTCGCCCATCTTTGGCCGCGCTCGCGACGCGCCGCTTAAGCGCGCGCCGCACAATTCCATACCCCCCAACGCCCTGAACGGTAACGGCAGCCAAGCTGGCGAGGGCTGCCCCGTACAGCCCGATTCTCGGCACCAACGCAAACGCCGTTAGAGCGGATACAGCGCCCATGACCAAAAATAGCGGGATCTGCGGGCGAAATTGCGATGCCGCAGTCATCGCGACCCCCATGCAATTTGCGATGCATGCCACCCCGGATACGACTACCAGCCAGAGAAGCAGATCGACGTGTTCAGCGTATTCGGGCCGGTAGAGTATGCGTAAAATCGGTTTTCCCGCAGCCGCGCTCACGAGAAAGCCCAAAATTCCAAGGCCTGCCGCGATCATTACCATTCTTCCTAGCAGCCACTTGAATTTTGGAACATCACCCTCGAAAAACATCCTCCCCAATCTTGCGAATGTGACGTATCCGAGAGCCGAGGCAAAGAGTACGGCCGCGAACGGAAGGTAACTGAGCGCCGAATAGATTCCTAATTCGTGAGGACCAAGATAACGCTCGATGACATATCTGGGGATGTTCATATTGAATGAACTGAGAACGTAGACGGCTCCGAGCGGAAGAGCTATCCAAATCATTTCGAGTTGAGAGCGGAGACTCCATTGAGGCCGGAAGCGCGCAAAGAACGTGCCGGAGAGGGCATACGCATCAGCACCCCAGGGGCTGGCGCTTGTGATTCGGAATGTTTCGGGAGCGCTGTCATAGAAGATCAATGTGGCGAGCCTTCCCAACAATGCCGCGCCGACGGCGAACACGATGTCGCGAGTGAAATAGAGCGTTATACCGGCTATTGCGAGGCAAAGTGGATTCTTAAACATTTGCGATCGCCCGACGCGGTCCATGCGCTCGCTTTTCTGCAAGAGACTGTAGTAAGACTCGCTCAAGCTGTCGAGCAGCATCGAAGTCCCGAGCAGCACAATTAGAGCCGTAGTCCGGCCGCTTGAACGTATGCAGAGGCAGATCAACGGAAGCGTAACCCAAGCCAGAGCGGCGAGCAAATACCGGGCGCCGAGCAAGCGGCGAAACGGCCAACGCCCTTCGTGATCGTTCACGAAAACGACCCGCAATTGAAGATTCGCGATAAGCGATATCGGATATGCAATCGCCGCCGCAAACGAATACTGCCCCACCATGGCCGGGTTGCCCAGCTTGGCAAAGAGGACAATCATCGTCCATTGGGCGCCGGCGTATGCAAGCGAACCCGCAAACGTCCAGGCAAACAATACGGTCAGCGACGGTATGTTGCGAATTCCAGACATTCGAGAAAACAGGATGTAGAGGCTGTCAAATCAGCCGAACCACCGAAAGATTCATTTCGAGTCCGTGGCTCTCAATCTGTGACATTCGCGAGGCGCGTGGCAGACAACTGACATCATCTCAAATTTCGATGCCAGGATCCTTGTCCAAACAGATTTCTTTTTGTTCATCAGAATAGAGCTACCGCAAGGTCGCTCACACAAGCGCACCTTGCTTCTGCAACGACCTGTATACAAAGTGTGGCGCGATGCTCTCAGTTGAGTCAAGTCAACGGAGTTTGGGGTATACACTTTCGATGGATGGGCTAATGATAGTACTTCCAAGTCTCGCTCGCCAAAGTTGCCCAGTTAGCAGAAAGGCGTCTATATTGTTAGTGAGCTGCCGATCCTAGAAGAGACCCGGCTTGACGCGCTGGAGTGCGCGATTCCAGAACCGAATCCGCGGTTTTTCCTGATCACAATCGACACCGAAGGGGATAATCTATGGACGGCTCCCCGCGAAATCACAACGCGCAACTCGCGTTTCTTGCCTCGATTCCAGCAACTATGTGAAGAATTCGGGTTTAAGCCCACATACCTGGTGAACTATGAGATGGCGATGTGCTCAGAATTCCGCGCATTCGGCCGGGACATCTTGGCCCGCAAGACGGGTGAAATTGGAACGCATCTTCATGCCTGGAATGCCCCTCCTGTCAAGCCGCTGTTACCCGACGATTACAAATATCTGCCATTTCTGATCGAGTATTCCGCCGACGTAATGCGCGCTAAGGTGGAATACCAGACCGGGCTGCTGTCAGACGTCTTCGGAGTGCAGCCGGTCAGTCATCGCGCAGGAAGATGGGCTCTAGACACGCGATACATCGAGCTGCTCATCGAGAATGGATATCGCGTCGACTGTTCTGTGACGCCGGGCGTATCGTGGCGCGCGCAAGGGACCGCTCCGCTGGGCCGCAATGGCTCGGATTACCGCTCTTTCCCAGTTCAGCCCTACTGGGTCGATCCGAGCAACATCTCCCGGCCGGGAAGCTCGCCTCTTTTGGAAGTTCCGATGACGATTTATTGCCGTGCCGCTTACGATTCGCTACGCCCCCAGGTTCTCCGATCCTTTCTTCGCCGCATTCGCCCCGATCAGCTTTGGCTACGTCCCAATGGAAGAAACGTCAGCGATCTGAAAGATATTGTGCGCCGGGTGCGTCGCGAGCGCAGAAGCTATGCCGAATTCATGTTGCACTCTTCCGAATTCATGCCCGGCGGAAGCCCCATTTTCCGAACCAGCGAAGATGTTGAGAAGCTCTATTCAGACCTCTGCAGCTTGTTTTCTGCGGTCTCGGATTTTAGGGGCGCTACTTTACAGGAATATCTCGCGTGGTACGACAGCCGGAACTAGGGCATTTATCGAGACGCGTGCTGGTCCTGGGCTCTGATACACGCAGTTTTCTCGCAGTCATTCGTTCGTTCGGCAGAGCCGGTCTCGAGGTTCATACCGCCTGGTGTCCCGTGAATTCAGCTTCGCTCGAATCCCGATACATCAAAACCATTCACTCGATTCCGTATTACCGCCCGGATGACGAGACCTGGATTGATGCGTTCAATGACCTGCTCTGCCGTTTTGAGTTCGATCTAGTCGTTCCGTGCGACGATGGGTCACTACTGCCATTACAGATGCACAAGAGTCAGCTCGTGCGCCCAGGCTCTATTTATCTGTTAAGCGATGAAGCGCATCAGATGACATCCGATAAACAGCGCACCTATGAAGTGGCTCAGGAACTTGGCATTCCGCTGCCCCGGCAAGCGGTCGTAGCGAGCCGCGCGGAATTGGCGGCCGCAGTTCACGAATTCGGGCTACCCGTTCTCGCCAAGCCCCCACGGTCTGCAGAATCGGGAGACCCGCAAGCGCGGCGTTCTGTCAAACGCGTGCGACGGCCCGAGGAACTCGATCTGATCGCCTCGGCCATCCCGCCGGAAAGATTCCTGGTTCAGGAGTTCTTTCGTGGCATCGGCGTCGGGCTGGAAACCTTGTGCCGCAACGGAGAAGTTCTGGTGGCTTTCCAGCATGAGCGGCTCCACGAACCTTTGCTGGGTGGCGGCAGCACGTATCGGCGCAGCGTGCCCCTGAATCCGGAGCTCCTCGAGGCCACGCGCAAGTTGATGAAGGCGGTCTCTTACACCGGTGTTTGCATGGTTGAGTTCCGTTACAATCCTGAATCGCGCCGGTGGGTGCTCATTGAGACAAACGGACGGTTTTGGGGCTCGCTCCCGCTCGCGCTCGCCGCAGGCGTTGACTTCCCACGTTATCTCTACGAGATGCTGAGGTGCGACAAAACCGAGTTTAACGGCGGCTACCGCCTGAATCTTTATTGCCGCAACTGGATGCTGGACCTAGGCTGGTTGCGCTCGAACATCCGGGCTGACAGAACCGATCCTACGCTCATGTCTCTCCCGCTTTCCCGTGTCATGTCAGAGATTTGGAATATTGTGTTATTGCGCGAGCGGAGTGACACTTTTACGCTTGATGATCCAGCCCCTGCTGTTGAAGAGCTGGCGCGCGTGTTCCGTCGCTTTTCGACTAGAGCAGCGCCAACATTTCATTTGCTTCGTAAAGCAAGACATCGGCGCCTGCTTGATGTTGTCGCGAATGCTTCAAGTGTTTTGTTTGTCTGCAAAGGCAATATTTGCCGCAGCCCGTTTGCCGAATATTACGCAAGAACCCGGATGCCAACTCTGCGGATCTCTTCCGTGGGCTTGCTTCTTGCCTCTGGGCGCTCGTCCCCAAAATTCGCGATCGAAGCCGCTCGCGCGCGAGGCATTGATCTATCGCAGCATCGGTCAAAAGTTCTGACGGACGAGCATCTAAGATCATTTGATGTGATTTTCGTCTTCGACGCCGATCTGTTTCATGCAGTCCATACCGCTGCAAAACGGCAGCAGACGGCCGGGAAGATTTTCTATCTCGGCTCGCTCGACGCGCGCCAAGCGCTAGAGATCCGAGATCCTTACGGGAAAAACTTTGTCGACTTCGAAGCCGCCTACGACAGGATCGCAAGCCTAATCGACCGCGCCGCTGCCGCGGCCGGCCGGGCTACCGCTCAGACCGAAACCGCAGCCTAGCCAAGCCGCATAAAATTCCTATCCTAGTTGCTGCTCACGTATTGACCGTAGCGGCTATAGTAGCGGCTTTGTTTTGGGTTCCAGTCGTTCAACACAAGCCCGAGCACCGGAGCTTTGTCGAACGCCAGTCGCTGCGTCGCCGAGGCGGCGGACTCAACTGTCGTGCGCCTCGCCCGGGCGATAAAGAGGACGCCATCCGCGATCCGGCTTACCAGGCGCGCGTCTGGAATTTCGAGTAGTGGAGGCGTATCGATCAAGATTACGTCGTAGGTTCGCCGCAACCGCTCAATCAAATCCCGCAACGCCTGCGAGTGCAATAGCTCGGGCGTATCTGAACGGCAAGGACCGCTCGTCAAAACGAAAAGGCCAGGTTCGCTTGTCTCTCGAATAGCGGCTTTGATGTTCCGTTCCGCTAACGATTCATCCCGGAGAAGCGTGCTGAGTCCGACATCATTCGGCAATTTGAAGACTCGATCCAATCGGTTGCGCCGCAGATCACCTTCGACAAGCAACACGCGCCGGCCGCTTCTTGCGAGCGCCGCTCCGACGTTTGCGACTACCGTCGTTTTTCCGTCTTCCGGCTCGGCGCTTGCGACTACGATCACGTGGGGGGTCGTCCCATCGCCTCCTGAAAACAGAATCGAGGTCGCTATGGAGCGAAATGATTCTGCAACCAGAAATGCCTGCTCTTTGGGGCTGGGTGACTTGCCGATTTTAAAACGCCTCGGCGCGAGAGCTTTGCCCTTCGAGTTGTCTCCGTCGCCGGCATGCACTAAATTCCCGTTTTGAGGCATATGCAAAATAACGCCTAGTTCAGGCATGTTGAGGAAGAAGGATCCGTCTCCAGGCTCTTTTAGTGTTGAATCCGACCGTTCGCGTGAAAACGCAAACAGAATCGCGCCGAAGGAAAAGAGAGACAAGCCGAATGCGCAAGCCAAAATAGGTTGAGGCCAAACCGGCTCGTCTGGTTTCCAAAAGGCCGAATCGACCACGCGAATGTTGCTCGGATGCATCGCCGAAGCGATGGTGGCCTGCCGCACCTGCTGCAGCATCGAGTCGTATACCTGCCGGTTACTGTCGACTTCGTGCTGCAAAACGTCGTATTGAATAGTGCGTTGAGCCAAGTCGGACATGTTTTGTTTTTGGACGTTGTAGGCTGCTGAAGCGAGCGCTTGCTGGCGTCTGGCTTTTTCGTAATCGTTTTGGATTCGTTGCACAACATCCTGTTGTTCGCGGTTCAGGGCGGCTTCAACGGAAGCGATTTGCGCGTCCAATCGTTTTACTTTCGCGTAGTCGGGCGTATAAACCGCAGCCAAATCGGCGCGCTGCCGCTTGAGATCGGTTAGTTGATCCTCGTATTGCTTGAGGGAGCTGTCATCTAACACCCCTGGAATCGCGCTTGCAGGGCTCGATTTCGATGCTTCATATCGAGACTGTTTCTCAATCCGCTCCGCGGTGGACTTGGAGAATTCATCCTGGATTTGGCGCAAACTCTCGTCCGCTATGTTCTTGTTGTCCGAAGTGAACAGCAGATTGTGGGAGCGCGCATAGTCTTGAAGGGCAGTTTCAGAGGCGCGCAGTCTCTGTTCGGCGCCCTGCACTAAATGGCTTAGCCACTGCCCGATGGACTGGCTCATGTCGAGCCGTGCCGCCACGTTTCGATCAATTGCATCGGCAGCGATGCGGTTCAAGAATACTGAGGCGAACTCCGGATGCGCCGATCGCACGCTCATCTCGATTACGCGTGTCTGCTCGATGCCCCGGACCTTCAATTTTTTGCGCAGACCCTTGAGTTCTTTTAGCGTTTTCTCCTTGTCCTTTCCCGCTTTGACCTCTGAGGCCAGCACTTCGGAAACCACACGGTCGAGAAGCGTATCGCTTTGCAGGAGTTGGATCTGGGTCTGCACGTCGCTCATCGCCGTTGTCGCGGTGAGCGTATCGTCGTTGACCGGCATGACCTGCTTCATATTGAGGAAGTCAGCATTGAGATCCTGAATCTCGAGCCGCGCGGTGACTTGATACCGGGCGCTAATCAGCACGCTCGCTAGGACACCGGCCAAAATTCCCAATATTCCCGCCGTAATGATGGTGCGTTTCCAGCGCCGGATGACAAACCAGGTCATCGGTTTATCGATGTTCGCCGGGAGATCGCCCCGATACCCATGTGATGGCTGCACTGGATGCGGCGGCACTCGTTCGGGGGAAGTTCTATTAGGGATTGAAGAAGGTAGTAAAGTTTCCATCGTTCTCGTTTCCGTCGTGAATCGTGTTCGTCTTAACTGTGTTATCCGCCTTATCGCCGGTAAATGGCGACGCCGGTACCCACTTGAATGGCCGCCTCAAGCGCCCTCAAACTCGCCGTCTTCGGGCCGCTGGTGGGGACGAATAAAATGTCGTTTGCATAGAGTTGCTGATCCGGGGCTTGGCCCGCAAGGATCTTTTTCAGGTCAGTCGGGATCTCAACCCGCTGGTTACTATCGCTGCGGCGAATGATTTTCGCGCGGCTAGCGGCCGACGTCCTTTCAAGACCCTCGGCCATCGAAACGGCTTGTAAAACCGAGATGCTTTCGCGCTCACTGAGCACGAACCCTCCCGATTTGTTCACGGCCCCGACCACGTAGACCATCTCCGCTTTAGGCACCGATATTACGTCGTTCGGCATAATCTTGATATTCGCGCCGGGGTCTTTGGCGTCGAGAAGCAGCTTAGTATTTACGGTCGCGGTGTAAAACTTGCCGCTCGGATCCTCTGTTGCGCCGGGCAACGGAATCGGTCCCTGCGCCTGTTCACGTGTAATATTGATTTTGTTGCCTGCATCCTCTGCCAGGCCTTGCGATTGAGACAACACCTGAACCAGCGTGTTCTGGCCCGTTAAGTGATAAACACCGGGCTGAAGCACCGATCCGACGATTGAAACAGGCTGGCTCTTAAACTCCGCAACGGTCACCGTAACCTGCGGATCGCGAACGTACTTCCGTAGTTTCTCAGTGATCTCTTCTTCGAGTTGCTGCACCGTCAAACCGGCTGCCTTGACCTTGCCCATAATCGGAATATCGATGTAGCCACGCATGTCGATGCGTGGAGGAGCCGTGCTCCCCTTTTCATCGAATTCGTCGACGCCCACTGCCCGAATCACAAGTTGATCATCGGGCCCCAAAACATAATTCGCGTTCGAATCTTCTGCCTTGGAAACGGTGGCCCCGGCATTCGGCGTAGCCGGTTGCGAAGAAGCTGTTTTCGGAGCTTGTGCCGCTAGAATCACCGCCAAACACGAGATTCCCGCAGCAAATCTCACACACGATAGCGCGCTCATAAATTTCAATTCCTGTATCCTCGTCAATTAATATCCCGCAACGTTACTGCTTGGTGAGGCCGAGCATCGCAGCGACAGATTCGGTGGTGGATCTCAATTCCTGATAAACCCTCTCGAGACGCTGGGTTAACGCGTTCTCATCGTCCTCGAGCTGGCTCCCCTCCGGTTCACGGGCGGCGAGTCTTTCTTTCATTGCCGTCCGGGCGAATTCAGAGAGGCTTCGTGCCTCTTCCGCTTCGCACGCTTTCGTTATAGCATCGTACTCGGCCTGTGTAAACCGCACACTCACCACATGGACCTTTTGTCGCCGGACGGCCATAACTGATTCGAAGCGCTGCTAATTAGCGAAATATCATTACGCCCGCTCGACGCCGATTATTTCTCCCGTAAAAAAGTTCTATTTTCTCGACCGAATAGAGCTACCGCTCAGTAGGCCACATGACCGCCCCCTACATCGCAAGCCCGTATACAAAGTGTGGCAAGTCATTGATCGTCCGTCAAGATAAGCCAGTTTGGGATATACGCAGAGCCGGACCTCAGCTCGGTAATGGTAGTACTGCCAGGAAATGTGAATAGCATTTCATTTCTTTCTCTGCGCGTGAATCATTTCAGCTGAATGAATATAATCAAAAATTCCCGTCAAAATCCCTGAGAATTCCAAAAACCTTAACCCGGTAATTGAATGGAGCAGCTTGAGAACACCTGAGCGGCCACGATCGCCAAGCCGATGCTATAGTGGGGGCGTTTGAGATTCCCCATGAAGACTCCCCGCCGCTTTTTGGCTTTTCTATCGCTCGCCATGTTTGCTCTTGGGGTCCCCAACGACACCACGTTTGAATGGCCTGACGCAAGTCGGTATTGGAGGATGCTGATCAATGTTCGCCAAGAAATAGGGAATTACGTAAAGATTCACCCGCAATACTTCACGCAAGACAAGGTCGTGACCGATCTCGCGATTCTCGATGTCCCTCCCGGGGGTGAGGAGAAGGCCGCAAAGGATTACAAGAGAATACGCAAGGAACTCGAATCGCGGGGCATCGCAGTCGGCACCTATGTCTCCGGGACAACGGTTTTGCCCGAATCTGAGCAGAGTCACTATCCTCAATCTACTGTTTCCATCGAGCAGATGCCGGCGAACACCAGTTATGTTGGTTCCTGGCCTGGTTGGCCTACTCGCAAAATTGTCAACATCGCCGATGCAGATTCGCGCCACGCGTTGCAGGCCAACATTAAACAACTTTGGGAAAAGACGCCGGCTCCGATACGCTACATCGATAACATTCCCGCTCACCCGAAAGTAGCGAAAGCGTCGCCTTGGGGGGTATCGTGCCAGCATATGCAGGAACTTCGCGAGATGGCGGAATCGACGGGCTCGCGTGTGATGTTCAATATACCTCTGCATGTGGGAGAGATGTCCGATCGAGAAACACAGCAGTTCATACAGGCCGTGGGCCAGAACGGAATCAGCTTAGAGATGCCTTGGCATCCGAGTATCCGGCAAAGCCGAGAAGCCACGCTTCGGGCCCAAAAACGTTACAGAGAGCTTCTTGACAGTGGGATGGCTATCGTCTTGATTCCGGGCAAATCGGTTCCTGAAGATCAATTGGTGGCCTGGGTCCGCAGTTGGAGAAAACCGACTGACCGCCTTTATATCTCCGTTCCTTTTTTCAGACAGCCGGACCCGAGTATCACGATGATTCAGTGAAGCTGCACATTTACAAGCCGCCGAGGATCGTGCGTAATGACGGCTGATACGTGCGAAGAAGCCGGATCGCGCGAAAAAGCGACCTTCGCCTTTCCCTTTCTTGATCTGAGCCATCAATTTGAGTCGATTCAGGACGAGCTTGAATCGAGCGTTCTTCGCGTTCTCCGGTCGCAGCGATTCATTTTAGGGCACGAGGTGGAAGCATTTGAAGCCGAGATTGCGGCTTGGAATTCAAGCCGTGCTGCAATCGCTTGCGCCTCTGGCTCGGATGCAGTGCTGCTCGCCTTAATGGCGCTCGACGTTGCTCCAGGAGACGAGGTCATCACGACGCCTTTCACGTTTGTTGCAACAGGCACGGCGATTACGCGCCTCGGTGCGACTCCGGTCTTTGCTGATATCGAGCCGGGCGCATTTAATCTGGATCCGACCCAAGTTGAAAGTGCAATCACCCGCCGAACTCGAGCCATCATACCGGTGCATTTGTTTGGGTGCCCCGCTGATCTCGCCCCAATCATCGCCATCGCGGAAGCCAACTCCATCCCCGTCATTGAAGATGCAGCCCAAGCGATTGGAGCTAAATATCGGGGCAGGCAAATCGGAACTATTGGGCAGATAGGCTGCTTTAGCTTCTATCCCACCAAGAATTTGGGATGCGCGGGAGACGGCGGGCTGGTTGTGACGAATGACGAGCAACTTACCGAGCGGCTCCGAATCCTGCATGTCCATGGCAGCAGGACCCGCTACTCCTACGATGTGATTGGAATCAATAGCCGGCTCGATGCTTTGCAAGCCGCGATTCTGCGCGTGAAATTACCACATCTGGACGATTGGACCCGGGCGCGGCGGCGAAATGCAGATCAATACTCTCGGCTGTTTTCGAAATACAGCCTCGATTCGCACGTCCGCCTGCCAAAGGCGCCCGATTACGCACATCATGTCTACAATCAGTTCACGATTCGGACCAGTGATCGGGATCGTTTGCGTGCCTACCTCAGAGATTCTGGAATCCCGACCGAGATCTACTACCCTTTCCCGCTGCACCTAGAACCCGCATTCTCCTATCTTGGAAAGAAACCCGGGGATTATCCGGAAGCCGAGCGCGCCCCTCGTGAGGTGCTCTCGCTGCCGATCTATCCGGGGCTTTCCATTGAACACCAGATGCAGGTTGTGGAGGCGATTGCGCGGTTCTACGGTAAATAATTTGTAGACCGCGCGCTAAAACGTGGTCGCCGCCTCTCGCGCGGACCAGCTATCTTCGGCAATTGCGTGCTGTAGAGCTTCGATCGATACAGTAGACGCACCGAGCTCACCAACTACAATGCCGGCCGCTAGATTCCCGAGCCGGGCAGCCTGCGCCATCGGAAGCCCAGCTGCCAAACCGAGTGCGAGAGTAGCCACAACAGTGTCTCCAGCGCCCGTGACGTCATAAACCTGGCGCGTGCGCGCTCGGATCGTGACCGGGGGAGCTCCGCGCTCGAACAGAGTCATGCCTTGGGCACCGCGAGTGATCAAGAGACTCGTCGGGCACTGCTTCATAATTGTCGCGGCGATGTCTTCGATGAGGATGCCCGAATCGTCGCGATTATGAAATCGATTGTCGTAAGTTCCCGCTGCGGCTCTCGCCTCTTTCAGATTGGGAGTGATTACCGTTGCGTCCATGTATTTCGAGTAATCCGCGCCTTTCGGATCGACGACGACAGGGATTCCCTTGGCGCATGCCGCCGAAATTACCGCATGACAAACCCGAGGAGTGGCAACGCCTTTCGCGTAATCGGAAATTATGCACGCATCGGCCGCCTCTACGGATCGCGCTGCTCGTGTCGCTAGAAGCTCCTCTTGCTCGGCAGACAAATCGATCTGGCACTCTTCGTCGAACCGGACAATATGCTGTCCGCCGGCCATAACGCGGCTCTTTGTCGTGGTTCGGCGATCCATGGCGGGGATAAGATCGTGCGTGGAAACACCGCGCGAAGCGAGTTCTTCCGTCAGACGACTGCCCGCCGCATCGGCTCCGACAATTCCGACTAGCAAAGCGCTTCCATGAAGACAGTTGATGTTAGCTGCGACATTTGCGGCTCCGCCCGGATGATATCTGCGGCTCTGAATTTCGACGATCGGGACGGGAGCTTCAGGCGATAGGCGGCGAACATCTCCTAGGATGTGTTCGTCGAGCATTACATCGCCCACAATGAGCACACGCCGCCCTTCGAAGCTTGAAGCACTTAGGAAGCCGGCCAGCGGAACCTCTTCCCTTTAGACTCTCACGTGCGGTTTACTTGCCTTGCATCGCCGCCATTGCTGCCTCTCCATTTGGCAGGAGGCCTTCAATAGCACGAATCGCTGCGGAAAGAGCACTAACTCGCGTCTCGAGTTGATCAATCCGGCGCGACATGTCCGGGCGTTGGCGTCCCGTCTCGTCCGGCAACATAGCCAACAGCACTGAGCGGGCATAATCTGAAATGCTGCGGGCTCCCGTGCTGACACATGCCTTCTGCAAAGTCTGATATTCATCGTCTGTTAGCCGGAAATTCACTATTCGTCTTTTTGCGGTGAGTGGATTCATGTGAATAGCAACAAATTCGCCGCCCCCGGATGTAACCGTATACGGGTTATTTACAAACGTCTTTCATTCTAGGTGCCACTTACCACCAAGTCAATGAAAGTGCCTATTCCAAAGGGGTTGCCAATCACATTCAAGTACTAGGTTGGGGTCATGCCGATACCATATTTTCTGGGAACAGGACTGCCCTGATTCGAGTGGATCAAAAGATTTTCACAAGAGAAGCTCTGGTCGGCTGGGTTGCAGAGCAGCGGTTGAACGGACACAAGGTCGGATTCACCTGTGGTGCGTTCGATATCCTGCACGCCGGGCATGTCGATTATCTGGAGCGGTCCCGTAGACACTGTGACCGCCTGATCGTTGCAGTCAATTCCGATGCTTCGGTGCGCGCTTATAAGAGCGCGCTGCGGCCAGTGAACCCCGAGAATAACCGCATGCTTGTCGTCGCTGCGCTCGAATCTGTGGACGCCGTTATCCTGATGCCGGAAACGCATCCCGCTGCGCTTATGGAACTGCTCAAACCCGACGTCTACATCAAAGGCGGCGATTATAAAGCGGACCAATTGGAATCGAAGGCACTCGTCGAATCCTACGGAGGGCAGGTACTCTGCATTCCCGTAGCTTTTGAGACCAGCACTTCTGCCACACTCGAGCGCGCTGCCGCGATTCAAATGCATGCCACACCCCCAGAGCTCGGGAGTGCTGGCCTCGCCCGCCTTGCTTTCCTCGATCGCGACGGAACCCTGATCCGAGATATACCTTTTCTGCATGACCCCACGCGCGTTGAGCTGATGCCCGGCGTGCCGGCGGGCCTGAAACGTCTCCAGGAGGTCGGCTTCACCTTGGTAATCGTCAGCAATCAGCAAGGCATTGGGCTTGGTTATTACAACGAAAGCGACTTTATCGAAGTGAATCGCGAACTGTTCCGGCAACTCGCTCCTGCGGGCGTTCGGATTTCGAGGGTCTATTACTGCCCGCATTCCTACGCAGATGAATGCGAATGCAGGAAGCCGGGTTCGCTGCTGCTCGAAAATGCGCTGAAGCATTACGAGGCGCCGGCGCGACGCTGCTGCTTTATCGGCGACTCGCCTACCGATTGCGTTGCCGCTGAGAGGGTCGGGTGTCCATCCGTTCTGATTTCCTCGGGTGCTTGCCCGGCTCCGTGCACGCATAACGCAGCTTCGTTTCAAGAGGCTGTGACCTGGATCCTGCAGAACCTAAACTGAAAATAGAGCTTATGCCCGTCACGATTGGCGCCAAGCCTTCGCCCGATTTTTCCAGCCCGCTGGAGTTACTCAGTGATTGTCACCGCCGGATCGAACGCTTTTTGGCTGTGTTGATTCAGATCGCAACCCGGGCAAACGGGCGCCCAATGTCGGTCGAGGAGCGAAGGGCATTGGAACAGGCGCTTGAGTACTTTCGCAACGCCGCGCCTCGCCATACCGCTGATGAGGAAGAGAGTCTCTTCCCGCGTTTGCGTAACCTAAATCGCCCAGAGATTAACGACGCGCTTGCCGAGGTGGAAGAGCTGGAAGCCGATCACGCAACAGCAGCTAAACTGCACGACGAGGTAGACCATCTCTGCAGGAAATGGCTCCTCGAGAATGAGCTCGAGATAACTGCTGCGCAGCGGCTCAAACTAGCGCTCGCGGATCTCGATAAGCTGTATCGCCGCCATATCGCGGTAGAGGACGACCGGCTCTTTCCCATTGCTCAAAGCGTGTTGCGCGCTCCCGATAAGGTCGAAATCGGGAACGAGATGGCTCGCCGCCGGGGATTAAATTCTCACCGTCAGTGCTGACTTGACGGCGGCACTAATCCTTTCAATCTCAAATAGACGCTCAATATTCCGTATTGCTCGTTATCGTGAATCGCATTCGCAATCAGCGCGCCCATTTTTGATCGATCTCCGCGCGGAGTCTTTATCATTTGAGTGGCGTCCGCATCCACAAGCGTGTCGTAGGCTTTATCGCATTGTGCAAAGGCATCCTTAAGCGCGGCAACGATATCGGGCTTAGCTGTTTTTGAACCCGCATCGGAGGATTTCTGCTGGCCTACTACTGCCGAACAGGTTCGCATTTGTGATTCCGCGACGTGAGCCATCACCTGTGCGAAACTGCGAATCTCGGGCGTGGGCTTAAAGCCGTAGTTTTCCGCCGGCATTTCATCAGCCGATTTAAGAATGTTGTTCTTGACCGAGTTATAGAATTGTTTCACTTCGGCGCTAAGCGGATTTTCGGCCCGTGTTTCCGGTAATGTCGTTGTTCCTTTTTCTGCCTGAAACCCGAAGCCGTACATGAGCGCAGCACTGATCGTTAGAACCAAATAGCGAATCATTTCGCGTGCTCCTTCTCCCCCTCAACATACATCTTTGCGTGCGCTATTGTTGAGAATTTATGCCCCGGACTCGACAATGGCTCACTGCGATTTTCATTTGCTCTCGGATTTCCGCTCAATCTGTCTCGCCCGATCTGTTCAGCGGGCTGAAGTGGCGTCTCGTTGGGCCGTCCCGTGGAGGACGAGCGGTAGCGGCTGCGGGGGTGCCAGGCGACGGACGAACGTTCTACTTCGGCGCGGTCGACGGCGGCATCTGGAAAACAACAGATGCGGGAACCGTTTGGACGCCGATTTTCGATGATCAATCCGTTGCATCGATCGGGGCGCTCGAGGTTGCGCCTTCAGATCCGAACGTTATCTATGCCGGCACCGGTGAATCTGATATACGCTCCGATCTCGCGTCAGGCGACGGCGTTTACAAGTCTACCGATGCAGGCCGAACCTGGAAAAATATCGGGCTGCACGATACGCGTCAAATCAGCCGGATCGTAGTTCATCCGACCAATCCGAATATTGTGTTGGTCGCCGCGCTAGGACATGCCTACGGACCGAACGACGAGCGCGGCGTTTTTCTATCGACCAACGGAGGAGAGACATGGGAGAAAGTGCTGTTCCGAGGTCCGCAGATTGGCGCCGCAGATCTTGCGATGTCGATGGACGAGCCCCGTATTGTATTTGCCGCAATGTGGGAAGCGCATCGTCCACCGTGGAGCACCTATGCTCCGATCGCGGGACACGGGAGCGGTCTTTACCGTTCACTCGATGGCGGCAAGACATGGGATCAGCTCACCGGGCATGGGCTTCCTTCGGGCGATTGGGGCCGCGTGGGCGTTTCCATCGCACGTGAAATGCGTGGGAAACGAGTCTACGCGACCATCGATGCTAAAGACGCCGGTCTCTACCGCAGCGATGATGGCGGCGACACGTGGACTCGCGTCAACAGCGATCCGCGAATTACGAGCCGCGCCTGGTACTTCAGCAGCATTACGGCTGACCCCAACGACGCCGGCTCCGTCTACATTCCGAACGTTGCGTTCTATAAATTGAGCGGCGGAGGAAAAACGTTGAGCGTCGTTCGCGGCGCGCCCGGCGGCGATGATTACCACCAGGTTTGGATTGATCCTGCGAATTCCTTGCGGATGATCCTCGTAACCGACCAGGGCGCGACCGTAACTCTCGACGGCGGAGAAACCTGGAGCACTTGGTACAACCAGCCGACCGCGCAGCTTTATCACGTCATCACCGACAATTCATTCCCTTACCACCTCTATGGCACGCAGCAAGACAGCGGTTCGGCGGCCATCGCAAGCCGGACGGATGATCGAACCATCAGTTCGCGCGATTTCTTCTCCATTGGTGGCAGCGAAAGCGGATATGTAGCTCCCGATCCGAAAGATTCCAACATCTTTTACGTCGCCGGGACCTATGGCGAGGTAGCCCGCTTCGATCGCCGGAATGGCCAAAGCCAGAATATTGCGCCCTGGCCGATGCCGGCTTTTGCCACAGAAATCGCGCAACGGAAATACCGTGACCCGTGGACGCCCGTGCTGATCTTTTCACCGGTTCAGCCGAATGCGCTGTACCTCGGCACTCAATATGTCATGAAGACGATAGACGGCGGCTTACATTGGCAAAAAATAAGCCCGGACCTCACAGGCGATACCAGAAATGACACTCACGCCAAGCCCGAAGGCGCGGTCACAACCGAAAACGCAAAAGAACGCGGATACGGCGTCGTTTATACGCTCGCTCCGTCACCTCTCAATGTTTCAGAGATCTGGGCGGGAAGCGATACGGGTCTCATTCATCTCACGCGCGACGGCGGCAAGACCTGGTTAAACGTCACGCCGAAGGGTCTCTCGGATTGGAGCAAAGTGACATTCATCGAGCCCTCGCACTTTACTCCAGGCGAGGCGTACGCCGCGATCGATCGCCATCGCCTCGATGACATGCGCCCGTACTTGTTGCGGACGCGCGACTATGGAAAGACCTGGAACGCGATCGTTGACGGAATTCCGGAACACGCGTTCTTGAACGTACTCCGCGAGGATCCGAAGCGGAAGGGCCTGCTATTCGCCGGGACGGAGTTTGGCATCTACGTTTCCTTTGATTTCGGCGATCACTGGCAATCCCTGCAGCTCAATTTGCCTGTCACGTCCGTGCGTGACCTCGTCATTCATGACAATGACTTGATCGCCGCTACACACGGACGCTCATTCTGGATTCTGGATAATATCGCGCCTCTGCGCCAGATCACGCACGATGTCGCAAATGTCGATAGCTGGTTGTTTAAGCCTGATCGCGCGATTCGTCTCACAAGCGATGCCTTTCTCGGCACGCCTTTGCCGCCCGAGGAACCGCAGGCCGAAAATCCTCCACGTGGCGCATATATCGATTACTATCTCCGGCACGCGGCTTCCGGAGAGGTGACTCTCGAGATTGTAGACGTCCGTGGCAAAACCATTCGGCGCTTCTCGAGTCAGGACAAGATCCCGGATCCGCCCAGTAATGCGCCCATCGCGCCGCGTTGGCTTCCGAAACCGCAGCGACTGAGCGATCAGCCCGGCATGCATCGGTTCGTCTGGGATCTGCGCTACGGTTCTGAGAAGAGCACAGGTGAGGAACCCTCGGAAGGAATCGGCCCTCGTCCGCAGCCTCCTCTAGTGCTGCCCGGCAGATACAAAATCCGTTTAACCATGAACGGGCGCGAATTTGCCGAGCCGCTCGAAGTGGCAATGGACCCACGTTCGCGCGCGACGCCCGCGGACTTGCTTCAGCAACTCCACTGGGCTCAACTTGCGTTTGACGATCTTACGCGTGCGCGGCGAGCGCTCGCCGAGATCGCCGCAGTTCAGAAACAGTCCGGAGCCGGCATTTCGAATGAAAAACAGAAATCGTCACTGGCTAGTCTCGCAGAAACCTTGCGCTCTTCTTCCACAGGTCTCGCGGCCGCGCTGGGCGCGCTTCAAAGCGCTGACCGGACTCCGCCTTCGCAAGCGATTGCGCTTTACCAGGAGTCAGCGAAGACCCTTAAAACCAAACTGCCGGAATGGGATGCATTGCGCGATGAGCTTCGGAGAACCGCCCAGCACTGAGCCTAATGGCTTCCGCCCACGGTCTTCGTCTGGGACCACGGCTGGCCCTGATATGTCCAATTGCGGCTCTTGTAATCGCTCGCGGTGATGAGAAGCATGATGCCCAACCAGACCAGTCCCGCCACTACGAACAACTTCGTTAACGTGGTCGTGTACCGGACGCCCATGAAAATCCACGCGACGAGCGAAGCTTTTGTCACCGCGATGATCAGCGCCACAACGACGTTCCACTCGCCCAGATCGATTTTCGATACTGCCGACGTGATGCCCGTAAGCACGATCAGCGAAGCCCATACCAGAACCAGAGGTCTAACTTTCGGGATGTGAGCTGTCATCTGTTTTGTCCTATCAAATACAGCAGCGGGAATAGGAAGATCCAGACAATATCGACGAAATGCCAGTAGAGGCCGATCATCTCAACCGGCGCAAAGTAGTTGGCATGAAACACGCGCCGGTTCGCCTGCACAAGTAGGAACGTTAACAGTCCCAATCCGACCACCATGTGCAGCGCGTGCATGCCCGTCATCGCGAAATACAAGAAGAATAAAATTTGCGCATTGTGGGCGTACTGTATCGCTTCGTCATAGCGGAAGTTAAAGCCCGGGACTAATTGTTCGACCCACTTGTCGTGATACTCGAAGCCTTTGATCACCAGAAAGATCGTCCCGAAGATCATCGTCAAAATCAGAAAGAGAATCAGATCTCTTCGCTTGCTGAGCTGCGCGGCACGGACCGACAGTGCCATAGTCAAGCTGCTGCAGATCAGCACGGCGGTGTTTGTTCCGCCAAGCACTAGGTTCATATACCGGCTCGTGCTGGCGAACGCGTCCGGGTACATCCCGCGGTAAACCGCATAGCCCGCAAACATACCGCCGAAGAACAGAACTTCCGTGATGAGGAATGTCCACATCCCGAGCGTGGCGGCATCCATCTGCTGCTCTGGCGTGGCAAAGTGATGCCGGAGATGCGTCTCTTCCGGCGTAGGCTCGTGCGTTACCGGAACGACGGTTTCAGCCAACGACTTCCTCCACGGGACCGTAATTGTACGCTTCCTCGTTCACCACGGGCGTGTCATCGAAGTTGTAAGTAGTGGGCGGGGACTGGATCTGCCACTCCAGTCCTGCCGCGCCCCATGGATTCTTGCCGGCAATTGGGCCATTCTTCAGTGACCATAAGAAATAAATCAACGGTATGACGTAGCCGACGGCCAGAATGGACGAGCCTGCTGTAGATAAAACATTCAGCATTTGAAACTCGGGCGGATATGCGTGATATCGCCGCGGCATGCCGAGATAACCCAGTATGAACTGAGGGAAGAACGTCAGATTGAACCCCACAAAGATAATCGCCGCCGAAATCTGAGACCAGACTTGGGGGTACATGCGGCCCGTCATCTTCGGCCACCAGAAATGCAGGCCGCCCATGTAGGCCATTACCATTCCGCCGACCATCACGTAATGAAAGTGAGCAACGATGAAATATGTCCCGTGCACGGGAACGTCTAACGCGAGACAGGCCAGAAAAAGTCCGGTCAGTCCACCAATCGTAAACAGGCCAATGAATCCGAATGCGTACAGCATCGGCGTATCAAATGAGACCGAGCCTTTATACATCGTCGCGGTCCAGTTGAATACTTTGATCGCGGACGGCACGGCAACCATGAAGCTCAAAATCGAGAACGCCACGCTGGTGTAGACACTCTGTCCGGTCACGAACATGTGGTGTCCCCAAACGACGAAACTCAGCACCGCGATCGCCATGCTCGAAAACGCGACAAAGTTATAGCCGAATACGCGCTTCCGCGAAAAACAAGAAACGATTTCGCTGATGACTCCCATTCCGGGCAGGATCATGATGTAAACCGCCGGATGCGAGTAGAACCAGAACAGGTGCTGGAACAGAATCGGGTCGCCCCCGATATTCGGATCGAAGATTCCCACATGCGCCACGCGCTCCAAAGCGATAAGCGTCAATGAAATCGCGAGCACCGGAGTGCCGAGCACCTGAATCAGCCCGGTCGCGTAATTCGACCACACGAAGAGCGGCAATCGCGACCATGTCATTCCTGGCGCGCGCATCTTATGTACCGTGACGATGAAGTTCAATCCCGTCAGAATGGACGAAAACCCCGCGACAAAAACTCCGGCTACGGCCGGAACCACATACGAATTCGAATACGTGCTGCTATACGGCGCGTAGAAGGTCCACCCTGTGTCTACTCCGCCGCGAAAAACGCAGTACATCGCGAAAAGCGCGCCGATTACGTAGAGATACCAACTCAGCAGGTTGATTCTTGGAAACGCCAAATCCTTCGCTCCGACCATAATCGGTATTAGGAAATTGGCAAGTGTCGCCGGTATGGACGGGACCAGGAAGAAGAAAACCATGATGATCCCGTGCAGAGAGAACAGGCGATTGTACATCTCCGGCGAAAACAGGCCTTCCGGAGTCAATAAATTGATGCGAAAGAGAACTGCCGCGAATCCGCCCACCGCGAACATGATCGTGATCGACACCAAATAAAGGACCGCGATTCGCTTATGGTCCGTCGTGAACAGCCAGCTCTTCCAGCCGTGTTCCACATTGAGGTAGTTCACCGGCGTTGCCGTGCGCGGTGTCTCGTGTGCGATGGTGGCCATAACCTGCTTTCTTCCGTTTTACTACTGCCGCTGCGAATTCACAGGAGTGCGCGAAGCATTCGAGCTGCTCGTCGAGGCAGCGCCTGGCCCGGGTGGCGCCAAAACAATAGGCGGCTGCTGGCTGCCTTGCTGCGATGCGGGCACCGCAGGCGCAAGCGACTTGATAAACGCAATTATCTGAATTACTCCTTCTTCCGAAATCTGGCCTTTGAACACGGGCATAAGACCGGGTTCGAAACCCGCTACAATTTTGGCGTTCGGATCCAGAATCGATTCGCGGATATAGGCATCGTCTGCAATCACAGTTCGCCCATCGGCTAGCAACACAGGCTTCTTGTAAAGGCCCCGCAAATTCGGACAGCGCCCTTGCTGATCCAATAAATGACAAGTCGAACAGCCATGTTGCTCATACTGCTGTTGTCCCAGCTCGGCGAGCGTGCCTTGCCTCCCGCCCGCTCCTCCGCTTTGCCACGCATCGTAGTCACGTCTGCTCAGCACGTCTACCCAGCCGATCATTCCGGCATGTAAAGTCCCGCAGTATTCGGTGCAGAACAGATGGTAGCGGCCGGGCTTCGTCGCCGTGAACCAAAGGCTGCTATAACGTCCTGGAACCACGTCGTGCCACACCCGGAACGCCGGAATCGAAAAGCTGTGGATCACGTCCTCGGACGCCATCGTCAGTTTCACCGGACGCCCAACCGGCACGTGCAGTTCGTC
>JAFAYL010000045.1 GCA_019240405.1 Acidobacteriaceae bacterium | reverse complement strand
AGGGTGCCCTCCGGCTAGCAATTCGTACAAAAGAACACCCAGCGCATAGACATCGGTAGCGGTGGTGATTGATTCTCCCCTAAGTTGCTCCGGACTCGCATACTCCGGAGTCATCAGACGTTCAGTCAGCCGTGTCTTCGGCAGTATTTGCCTCTCGCTCGCGGGATTCAGAAGCTTAGCAATGCCGAAGTCGAGAAGTTTCGGAGTGCCCTCTTCCGTGACGAGAACGTTAGCAGGCTTAATATCCCTGTGAACGACCAAGTTCTTATGGGCATACTCGACTGCCAGGCACACCCTCCGGAATAATTCGAGCTTGGCCTTTATGGAAAGACGCTTTTCGCGGCAGTGCTCGTCGATCGGTGTCCCGTCCACGAGCTCCATCACCAGATATGGCGACCCGTCCGATGTCATTCCTCCATCGAGCAGGCGTGCAATATTCGGATGATTCAGGTTCGCGAGAATCTGGCGCTCACGTTGAAAACGCTGCAACATCGTCTCGCTCTGCCAGACCCCCGCGTGCATCAGCTTGATCGCGACGAACTGCTGATACTGTTCGTCCGCTCGGGCGGCCATGAAAACTCTTCCCATGCCTCCTTCGCCCAGCACACGGAGTAGCACGTAAGGTCCGATGCGCCGGCCTATGAATGTAAGTTCACGGGCCGCCTCCTCCACTGGCGTCTTCAACCAGTCGAGTGGCCTATTATCCTGTGCTAGCAGTCGTTCCACTGCGTTTTGAAGTTCCAGGTCGTCGCCACACGCTTCGTCCAGAAATGCGGCGCGATCCCATGGGTCCACCTCCCACGATTGCTGAAGCAGGCTATCCACCTGCTGCCACTGCGCTGCGCTCATGCTGCACGCGTCACTGGCGTGAGTTCGCTATACAGCCAAGCCTTAGCTGCCCTTAGCTCCCTATAAAGTGTCATGGGCGAGATGTCCAGGACAGCCGCGCACTCATCGTAGGTCAACCCTCCGAAAAAGAGGAGTTCGATGATCCGGGCCTTGCGTGCGTCGTGCTGCGCTAGTCTCCCGAGCGCATTATCCAGGTCCAAAAGATCTGGCGCGCCTTCTCCCGCAACCGCAACCTCCTCATTCAGTGTCACTTTCCTTGGACGGCAACCGCGCTTCAGGCGACCGTGACTCTTCGCGTGGTCTATCAGAATGTGCCGCATCGCACATGCGGCCGCTCCCAGGAACTTAAGCTTGTCGTGCCATTCCGTTTGACCGGTCGCAAGCTTAAGGTACATCTCATGAACCAGAGCCGTCGGACGCAAAGTGTGTCCCGGCCTTTGATTGAGAAGATAACGGGAGGCGAGTCGACGGAGCTCCTTGTAGACGGTGGGCATCATGTCGTCCACTGTTAGCTTGCTTTCAGTCGATGAATCCTGCATAAATTTCCTACCCTGAACCGAGATGTTTCGCGCCAAGTCTGCGATGCAATTTCTCGCCCTACTTGGGAGCGGTTGAACGACGGGGCGTGCAGAAACGGCTTTTCCCGTACGTTCACACTAATTAAGTAAGCGAAACTTTTTGGCCGAGACCGTCATGTCCAAGGAAGAAACACGGGGAGGCCACCGGCTAAATTAGTCAGTGTACGGGGCGTAGCACATGGGATTAGCCCTTTCAACTCAGAAAGCAAACTTGATCCCGAATTGCAGTGTTCTCGGACGATGGGCATCCACGGGATGCAGAAACGAGTTCCCAGTTAAGCAATCAACGCCGTCGCCTCCCGCGGCAGAGTAGTTCGCACCGGGCCCGCCGTAGCAATTGACGGTGTTATTCGCTCGGTTGCCGAGAATCGAATCGTAAATCCGGAATTGAGTGTGGTTGAAAAGATTAAACGCTTCGAGACGGAACTCTAAATTCCGGCTCTCCTTGATTCTTATGTCCTTGAGCAAGGCCATGTCGAAATTCCAACGTCCTGGGTTGTTCAAAACATTCCGGCCTGCGTCGCCGAAAGTGAGGCCGCGCGGCGCTACGAAAGCGCCTGGATTCAGGAGCAGAGGACCGAAACTCTTTCCGTTGTCTCCACCTTGCGGTATGGGTCCATTCGCGCCACCGACCCTGTCCGGATACGAACCCATGGCCAAATAGTTGGCCACGCCTGCATTGTCCGGGACCGATGCGCCATCCGAGCCTCCCGCATTGTAAACACTGAACGGAGTACCGGATTGATAGATCGTGATTCCCGACAACTGCCAACCGGATAGCGGACCAGTCGGCTGTTGCCGTTTGCCGGTGAACAGCCGCTGAAGCGGAACTTGGTACACATAGCTGATGCTCAAAAGTTGTCGCTCGTCGAAATTGGAGCTCGCCCAGTTAGATCGCAAATCGTAAGAATTAATGGTGGGGTCGAACCGGTCCGATGCGTCATCGAGCGAATGACTATAGGTGTACGAGATTCCCAGCGTAAGAGGGCCTTCGGTGCGGCGGACCGTAGCTTGAAAAGCGTTATAGGATGAGTTCGCAATATTGTCGAGCGAGACAATCTGGCCTAACCCGAGGTACGGTCGAAAGCTGTCCGGAACCGGCAGCGCGCCCGGGCTCACCTGCCCGAAGCACGCAGCTTCTAGATTTGTAAATGCCGGATTCCCCTGTGCGACAACAGCCCCGTTCGTCAGTACGAAGCCGAGATTACCGTTATTGAATTGCTGAACAGTACAATCGCCCGCGAAATTTGCGCTGCCCGGAGGCGCCGTCAAATTCAGCAGAGGCATAAACGGCTGGCCAGGTCCGTACGGATTCTCAGACGCAGGCACAGGCGGCAACTGATTTATTTGACGCTCTGCAGTGAGATGTGTTCCTTTACTACCGACGTACGCAAATGTCGCGACCATCCCCTTTGGCAATTCCCGCTGCACACTCACGCTCCATTGCTGAACATAGGGCCACACGGCTTTAGTCGGAATGCTGGTGACATTCAACGGGAAAGAGGGCGATGCCACGTTGCACGTATTGAAATTGGCTCCTCCGATGCAGCTATAACTGAACGGGTAGTTCTGAGTCATATCGAGAGCCAGCGGAGCGCTGCCTTCCAAAGAGCCGGTATTGGCTTCGTTACCAGTGCCGTGCTCAAAGAAAATTCCATAGCCGCCGCGAATCGCCGTTTTACCGTTTCCAAACGGGTCCCACGCAAAGCCCACGCGCGGGGCCGGATTAAACAGATGTCCTTGCATACAGCTTGAAGGGACGCCATTAAAACCGCAGCGCACCAGACCGTTCGTGATGTGCGGATCTAGATTGTTCACATCAAGCGGAATCGGCGTGTAGTTTCCGAACTGATCTACCGAGCCGAGTATCAACTGGCCCGTCGGCCCGTAGATTCCAACTTGACTTCCGAGAGCCTGATTAAAGGCGCTCGGAACCCAGTTGTAAACATTGTTGTTCGTTTCGTGATAGGTCCCGAATAAGCTGATCCGCACACCGAGATTTAACGTGAAGCGCGGCGTCACTTTCCAATCATCCTGAAAGTAAGGCTCTGCGGTTTGATAGCGCTGGTGATACGTCAACTGGGCACTATCCTGCCGGTAGCTTCTGATGCTACCGACGCCCAGCAGGAAATCCGCAAATGCGTTGCCGGTTGACCCGATACCTACATTAGTGAACGTCAGCAGCCCCTGCACATCGCCAGTCGCCGATCCGCTCACCGAGTTCGTCTGGTCGCGCTGATAAAAGATGAACTGCGAACCGAATTGCATGAAATGTGTTCCGGCCTGCTTGCTCATCGTGTCGCCGAAGCTGTACGTCGGGTTATCGTGTGTCCACGGCATGTACGCAGGATCCACCGCGAAACCGTTCCCGCCGTACTCCCGGTTGTTTCCGCTGATCACCACTCCCGGCACCTTTCCGCCAAATCCGTTGTTGAAGAGATAGCCCATTGGGCATTCAAGATTTCCGTTTTGATCCGGCCCGCACGGAGCATCGAGAGCAGCCGGTCGCTGATAGGTTGCACCCGGACCATTCGTGTCTGTAAGAGTAATTGTAGAGTTCGTATAAGCGAATAGAAACTCGTTCAGAAGAGTCGGCGATAAAGTGGTTGTGTAACGCGCCACCAAGCTGAGCCCCGGTCCAACGAAATTGTTTTCAATTGTAGGAAAGCTGTTCTGGACGATTCCAAACTGTGGCGTGGCAGTCACGGTATCCCAGGCATCATGCGCAAAGCGAAACATGAACCGGTTCTTCTCATTGAAGTAGTGATCAATCCGGAAGAGCTCTTCGCGCCAGTGCGTAGGCGGAGAGACCGTTGTGGCATAGCAGGACTGGGTAATCGAATTGCAGCCTGCGGTCGCATTTGGCGCGGGGATAATTCCGGTGCCAAGAATTGCCAGCGCATTCCGGTCTAACGATATTCCGGATGATGTTAGCTGATTGTTCTGATAAGGCACGATGAGCGAGGCAAATCCATTGCCGAAACCAGGGCAATCGGGATATTTGGATCGCGGGAATCCATTTGCATAGGCTGAGGAATTTACGGCTGGACAAACGTCGCTGAAATCACCCTGGCGCTCTGCTAGAGAAGGGACCGCCTGGTTAAATTCAAACGGCGATTTTTCGAATCGATATTCTTCCGAGAAAAAAAAGAATGTTTTGTCTCTCTTGGCGTTGTAGTGATTCGGGATGTATATTGGCCCGCCGAGAGTAAATCCGGCATCGTTCCTGCGATAGAGCGGCGCTCCTTTAGTCTCGTCGAAAAAGTTGCGAGCATTCAAGTGCTCATTACGGCCGAAATAGTATAAGTTGCCGTGAAACTGCTCAGTACCGGCCTTCGTGGTCACAAGCACGGTTCCCGAAGCTGTTCTGCCATACATCGCGCCGTAGTTCGACGTGAGGACCTTCACTTCCTGAATGGCGTCGAGGCTTGGATATACGATGAGCGTGTTCACAGCGCCATTGAAGCCCACGTTCAACAGGTCCGAACCATCCATGTCGAAGGTGTTGTACTCCACTCGCCCGCCATTGACGCTGTAAGCCGCGCTGCCAAGCACGCCGACTTTCGCTTCGTCCTGACCAGTCTGATTGCTCACTCCGGGAGCCAGTGTAATGAACTGGGTGAAATTGCGGCCATTTAGCCCAAGGCTCACAATCTCCTTGCGCGTAATCGTTCCGGAAAGAACGGCATTTTCGGTTTCCACTTGGGCAACGGTTTGTCCTTCCACCGTTGTCGTGCTGGTAGTCGTTGCCGGTTCCAGCACGACGTCCAAGCGCATCGTTTGTCCCGCCGTGACGGTGACATTCTCTGCTTGAAAATCCTTGAATCCAGGCGAGGACACGACCAGCCTGTAGGCGCCGGCAGAGAGCCCCAGAACCGAATACTCTCCGTGATCATTCGAAACCGATCTTTGCTTCACCCCGGCGTTGTTTTCTAGAGTCACTATTGCTCCCGGGAAAACGGCTCCGCTCTTGTCGGTAACGGTGCCTGCTATCCCTGTGCTGACTGTCGACTCCTGCGCAAAGCCGCATAACACTGCGGCTATAAGCAAGAAAAGACTCGCGGCAATCTTCAACTTGGCTTACCTCTCTAACTCGAAGTCAAGTGCGCACACTTACACACCGAACTGCTTCGTGGGGATCGTCCGGGGGAGATACACGAACTCCCAATGACTTTCCTATATTCATTGAGCATTGTTAAAGAATGATGAAGAATGTGTGAGGAAGAATTACGAACTGTCTACCGCTGAGCTCTGCGCGCTTGGTCTTTGATCCAGTCAAAAAACCTATCCCCGCTCGAGCTTCGATAGGCCCGAAGCGCTTCAGCTTCCGGAACGAAAACAGCTTGAGAAGACAGACTTTTTTCGAGGCGGACTTGCGCCGCTTTTGGCGTGGACAACCCCGAGTATAGGTATTGAAGACGCACCGGGATTTTCAGCTTTGAAAGCCATTCAACGGGATCTAAGCGTTCGACTTTCTTCAAGAAATCAGATTTCAAATAGTCCGCTCGCTCCTGATCCGGCACAACGCTCGATTTTGCAAGCCAATCCGGCCAATCTCCCCATAGATTGAGTAAGTCGATCGCTTTGATACGCGAGTCGCCGGCAGCAGCGAGGACAGCGATTGCTGCGCCCGATCCTTCGCCGAACATGCCGACGCAATTCATGTCGACATCGCCCCGCATGTCGAGATAATTCAAAATCATCTCCACATCGTGCACGCTACTGCCTATAGACTCCTGAAGTTCGCTCACAAACCACTCCTTTATCGGACGGTCATGATAACGTTGCCCTGTAAGAGCAGAGACAAATCCAACCGCCGCAAATCCGTTCTTCGCAAGCAGCTTGCAAAAGTCTTCATTTTGAAAGCGATCAGTCTCGGATGGGAAACCATAAAGGTAGAGAATGACAGGCGCTTTCTGCACCTGCTTCGGAAGAATCACGTAGAGATCAATGGGATCTCCTGCACGCCACTCAACTCTGATCAATTCACGAGTGAAGTCCGGGTAATCGTCTCGTTCGCCTAACAGCGGCGGCTGTGCCTTGAGCGTACTGCCCGCGAGAGTGATCGAGCTCCAATCCTCGTTTCGCGCTACTCCCTGAGCGAAGCCGGCAGATGCTGTCGACAGCAGCAGGAACAGAACTGCGAACCCGGTGAATCTCTGCATCGACAAAAAAGGGGAGGCAGGTCGCCTTATCGGCGGTCTGCCTCCGGTGTGAGATAAGCCAAGTGGGTGATTACTGGTGACAGTTGAGAACGCCGGGAGGAGGCCCAACGTGCTCGATACATCCGCCCACATCGCCGCCAGACTCTTTCTGACCCCCGAGCCCGTTATTCGGGGCCACTCCGGACTGTGTGTAGTGCGACCGGTAGAGCTTTAGTCCCGGATCGCCTCCAACGGCCGCAAACGGCACCCAGTCAGGGACAGTGCTGTTGATGTTTTCCTGCATCGCTGTGACTAGCGCCTGAGTGTTCGTCAGGTTCGCGCCCGCGGAATCTGTTACGACCCGCAGAACAGACCACGAGCGATATGTCCCGCCGCGCAGATTTGGAAAGCTCGAGCCGGGCGTGACTGGGCACGGCGCCGTGCATGTTGGCAGCTCGCCATTCGTATAGCTGTGCTGAATGGGATCCACTCCGTTCAATGTTACGTAACCATAGCTCGGGGTACCTGCAATCTTGGAAAAGTTGCCGTATCCGAAGAATGCATAACCAATGGAATCGGCTGTATTTAAAACAGCAGTATTGACCACTTCGCCAGTGCCGATAGCGCGCTCGCGCGAGCCGCCGCCTGCGTTGCACGGCTTATTCAGTGGGTTATTGTCACCGCCCGCGGGAGGATCGACACCCACTTCCTGGGAATTATTGGGAGTTGAACGCAGCCGGAAATTTGTGAACTCGGTGGTGTTCATCGTTCCCGATAGAGGCTCGCGCAAAATCACTTTCACTGGCACGTTCGGAGCACCACTGCCGAACTCCACGCCGTTACACTCGGTTCCGTTATAGAGATCCTGCACATTTGCGAGCTCAATGTTTTTCACAGCGCCATTACCGAGCCCGTGGGAATTTGTGCGATTAATGATAAACACGATCGGAGAAGCGCCCACCGAAATGGTTGTGTAAGCCTTGACCGGTTGTCCTGTAAAAGGATCAGATCCACTGATGTTGAACGCGACCGGATTGGCTACGGCTTTTGAAAAGGCGCTGAAAATCTGAGTTCCGATCAATTGATTAGCGCTGGTGCCGTATCCCAGGCCGCTATAAGTAGAGGTGTCCAGTGGGCTAACAGCGCGCGATTGCGCGAATTTTGCATCTTCGGGACGAATATCAGTGAATGCCGTCGTAACGGAAGCATTATTGATAGCGTTGTAAACCGCTGCCGGAAGAGCAGCAGCATCGCTGCCCCACAAACTTGATGAGATCAATTGCTGTCCTGCAGTCGACTCAGTTAAAGAAGATACTTGCAGTTGCACCCTTGGCGATGCGAAAAACGATCGATTCCCAACGACTGAATCGACCGAAAGGTAGCCCCAAACTTTGCTTTGATCCGCGCTCCAAACAACCCACAGATTTCCTCCCTCGGGGAGGATGGAGGCGCTGCGGAGATCGTGAAGCTGAGCGCAGTTAGTAGATCCGGTCGAAGGGCATTTCCCTTTGACCGTGTAGTGCTGGGCGCCGCTTCCCGCTAGTTGCTTCCAGGCCCCGATTGCGGCGGTCTGCCACATGGCTGAAGATCCCGCTCCGAGAACCTCAACCGTCGTCGCGCTGGCTAACGGCGTAACAGCGAGCGCTGCCAGCGCACTTGCGAATACCAAACTAAAGTTTTTCATCTGCATTTTCCTTTCCAATAAATTTCTTGGTCCAATCCCTTTCTTTCGCTCTACCGTTCGAAAAACCAAACGTAGCCGCGATCGTTGCCGTTGTGGACACCGCCACCAGCCACCCCAGCCCGGCTAATGCCGTTCGCAGATTGGAGATCCCAACCCGAGTTGGCGGGCAGATACTTGTTCAGGTCCACCATTCCCGTCTTTTTCGTCCACCCGAACGCGTGAACGTCCGCGTCACCCGTGGTGTTCGAAAATCCCACCACGATCTCGCATCCAATCACTGCTGTCGCCTCGGCGAAAGAACCGCCAAGCGTTCCGATGTCAGTCATTTTTCCGTTCGAATAGACAAATGCGTGAGTGCTGCTAGTGGTTGGATTGGCCGATGTGGTTGAGAATCCTACGACAGTTCCGCACTCATCAATCGCATTGGCCTGGGCGAACGATCCGCCAAGCGTTCCAAGATCGTGGATGTTGTGGCTTGTGTCCCACAGAACGGCATCCGAAATAGGCGCGCCGAACTGATCGGTTTGGCCTGTTTCGGACGTGCCGGAAACTCGGCCTTTTCCATCTATACCCCAGGCCTGACTGTTAGTCCCGCCCTTTAATGCGCCGAGATCCGCGAGCTGCCCGGTAATCGGATCCGAATAAAACGCGTGAGTCGTTGCTTCGTCCGATAACAACGAGAAGCCCACCGCGACACCGTCACCATTCAGAGCATTGCCCTGCGAGCTGCTTCCGCCGAGCGTACCGAGGTCCTTCATTTCGCCATCTGAATAAACAAACGCATGCTGGACAATGCCGTAGACGGGATCGGCAAAGTCAGACGTCCCCACCACGACGTTGGAATGATTGATCCCGGCGGCCGAACTGTTGCTTCCACCACTGAGTGTTCCAAGATCGATTAAGCCTGTCTTCTGTTTCTCCTTTGCAAAAGCGTGATAAGCTGCATCGCCGGTAATCGCTGCCGATCCCACCACGACGCCTTCAGAATTAATTCCATTCGCAACGCTGGAGCTCCCTCCTAAAGTCCCCAAGTCTTCGGGGCCGTTGTTACTCGCGCCTGCTCGTTGCGCCATGAGGAGTGGGCTCAAAACTAAAGCAGTGGCTAGGGTCACCGCTAAGCTGCCAAATTTTTCCATGTCACATTGCCTCCGTGTGTTTTCCTGCCGGACTCCAGTCCGTGATGCAGGTTAGGCCCGGTAAATGATGGCGCGATGAGAACGCGATGAATGTTCTGTAAATCGGCTGTTGCCCAGTCTTGGTCTTGCGAGCGGCCTGCGGAATTTAGATCGTCATCAAGATGTCATCTGCTCGTGACAAAAATTGAATAACGTAAGGTGACTTTTAAAGTCATCGATCGAACTCAAAAACAAAATTAGAAGGAGTTCTCATGACGCAGCTAAAGATAACGTCAGCCAGTTCGCTCTTTGCCACAAAATCCGTAGCGAAGCATCTTGCTCTCGTTTTCCTCGGCGGCATCCTTTCGGGGTTAACTCTCTTTGCCCAAGGACCGACCAGCTTCGGCGCACAGGCTGGCGACATTCGTGTGAACGGCGATTTCGATGCAGATGGGCTGGTCGATGAGGCCTTCTGGCGGCCCACCACGGGCGTTTGGTATGTCGATCCGACCAGCAGCCCAGGTGCGCCGACCAGCGTGCCGTGGGGTAATCCCGGCGACGTTCCGGTGGCAGGCAATTACGATAACCCCGCCCAAACAGATTACGCGGTATGGCGGCCCTCGAACGGCACATGGTACGTCCTTTCAACCACCTCGGGAACTCAGCTACCAGCCGTGCAATGGGGAGCGGCGGGGGACATCCCGGTACCGGGTGACTACGACGGCGACGGACTGACAGATTACGCCGTCTGGCGTCCTTCGAACGGCACTTGGTACGTCATTCCCAGCAGCAATCCATCCATGCCAATAACCTTCCAGTGGGGTTCGCCGGGGGACATTCCCGTGCCGGGCGATTACAACGGTGATGGCCAAATCGACTACGCCGTTTATCGACCCTCAGAGGGAAATTGGTACGTCACTTTGAGCGGAACAGCCGGCGCCCCGAACACATCCTCGCCCATCGTTCAACAATGGGGCGCGCCGGGAGATGTTCCTATTGGGGCGTTTGATTTCGACGGAGATTCTATAGCGGACTTCGTGATCTGGCGGTCGTCCGATCAATTGTTGTACATTATCCCGAGTTCAAGTCCCACCACATTCTATACGCTCCAATGCAGTTCCCCCACTTCTCTTGTCGCGTTTGCGCCACTGTTGCAAGTGTCCAACCTTGGTATCACAGATGCAGTTTGGGTTCGGGTGGATGGCGATTACGACGGTGATGGGATTCAAGATTTTGCTCTCTGGAGCCTGACTGCTGGGAACACCGGGGAACCTGCGAACGCCGGCATTTGGTATATCGTTTTAAGCAGTGCTCCAGGCCAACCGATTACGCAGCCTTGGGGCTTGCCCGGCGACGTGCCCGTTTCCGGCGATTATGACGGGGACGGGAAAACCGATCTCGCCATTTGGCGTCCTGCTGATGGCACCTGGTACATAATTCCAAGCAGCAATCCTGGGAGTCCCTTTGGTCAGCCCTGGGGAGCTTCCGGAGATATTCCTGTTACTGGCCACTACAGCGGAAGCACAAGCTCCACAACTGGACTCCCGCTTGCTGATTACGCCATCTGGCGCCCCGCCGATGGCACATGGTACGTGCTTCCAAACAACAGCACGACCCCAATCACCTGGCAGTGGGGAGCTAGCGGCGATATTCCAGTCCCGGGCGATTACGATGGCGACGGCAAGTCCGATTTCGCAGTATGGCGGTCAGGGACCGGAACTTGGTACGTCACCCCGAGCAGTAATCCCAACGCGCCAATAACCGTCCAGTGGGGAGCTTTTGGCGATGTTCCCGTTACCGGAGACTTTCTCGGGGACGGCGTAGCCAGCTACGACATCTGGCGGCCTTCAGCGGCTTCATACTGGATGAGCCTTGACGGCACCGCGGCAGGTTATCAAGAATCGGCGCTCCCCATCAATCCGATTGTTTTTCAACTCTCGCCACCGGCGCACTAGAGCTTTTCCACGCGGGCGATGCGGTCTCCGCCTGCCGGCATGTTCTCGATGAGCAGAGCGCACGGTCGTAAAGAATGCGCTATGTAGTGCTCGCGTGTGATTACGATGGCACATTGGCGACCGACGGCCGCGTCGAAGGCGAGACCGTTCGCGCGCTCGAGCGCCTCGCTCACTCTGGCCGCAAACTGATCCTAGTCACCGGACGAGAACTGCCGGATTTAGAATCCGTATTCTCTCGGTTGGATCTCTTTGAGCGTGTCGTCGCGGAGAACGGCGCGTTACTCTACAATCCGGCTACGCGCGAAAAGCGAACCCTCGCTCCGCGCCCGCCGGAGCGTTTCATGGACGATCTTCGAAAGCGTGGAATCTCGAACATGAGCGCCGGCGAAGTGATCGTCGCGACCTGGCGGCCTCATGAACGGAAGGTGATGGAAGCCATTCGAGATTTCGGACTGGAGCTCCAAATCATCTTCAACAAAGACGCGGTCATGATCCTGCCGTCTGGCGTCAACAAAATGACCGGGCTGGGTGAGGCGCTTCAGGAGCTCAAGCTGTCCCGCCATAATGCCGTGGGCATTGGAGACGCAGAAAATGACCATGCCTTTCTCGAGAGCTGCGAATGCTCGGTTGCTGTGGCGAATGCTATTCCGTCCTTGAAGGAAAAAGCTTCGCTGGTGACGAAAGGTGCCCGCGGCGCTGGAGTGGTGGAGCTAATTAACAAGCTGGTCCAGAACGATCTTTCGGATTTGCATACGGCTGCCGACGAAAACGGTCTGCTTCTCGGCAAGACGGACGAAGGCAACGTTACTTTCTCGTATCAAGGCCGCAACATCCTTGTCTGCGGCCAATCCGGAAGCGGTAAGTCGACCCTAGTCACCGGACTATTGGAGCGGATCAGCGCTGCCGAATACCAAATCTGCCTCATCGACCCCGAAGGCGACTACGAAAACCTGCCGGGCTTTCGAACCATTGGTAATGAGAAGCATGCGCCGTACGTGAACGAAATCGTTCAAGTCCTCGAGGAACCCCAAACGCAGGTTGTGATCAACCTGGTGGCAGTATCGGCCGCGGACCGGCCCGACTGCTTCAGCTCGGTAATGACAACCCTCCAGGAGCTGTGCGTGCGAACGGGCCGACCGCACTGGCTCGTAATTGATGAAGCGCACCATGTTCTCCCTTCCGAGTGGGCGCCCGCCTCCTCGGAGCTGGCGGGAGAACTCAGTAGCTTTATGTTGATCACCGTCCATCCCGGGCATGTATCATCACTCGCTTTGAAGAAAGTGGACACCGTCATTGTGGTGGGACGCGAACCCGCGAAAACTCTGGCCGAATTCGCCATGAAGGCCGAGAAAGAGGTCCCGCGCGCTCCGGAACGCGATCTCGATCGTGGAGAGGCCTTGCTCTGGTTCCGCGATGGGAACAGGCTGCTGCCAGTTGTAAAAGTAGAACCTTCACGAACGCAACACGACCGTCACAAGCGCAAATACGCCGAAGGAGAGCTTGAGCCGGAGCGCGTGTTTCATTTCCGCGGCCCAGAAGGCAAGCTTGATTTGCGCGCGCAGAACCTCAACTTATTTGTTCAGCTTGCAAAGGGCGTGGACACCGATACATGGATGTTTCACCTCAAGCGGGGCGACTACTCAAATTGGCTCCGCCACTGCCTGAAGGACACCGAGCTGGCAGAGGAGATAGAGCGCATCGAGCAAGATCAAGAACTGCCCGAAAAAGAGAGCCGGGAGCGCGTCACGCAGGCGATTTCGCGAAAGTACACCGCGCCGGCTTAGCGAAGCGTAGAACCGGGAACATATTCTGTCACCGCTTTGCGCTTCCATGCTACGCAATAGCCGCGCCGGCTTGTAACGGCTTCAATCTCTCGAGTCTCATGAGCAAATCGTTGATAGACTCGCACGATGCGCTAACCGCGGCATTATGAGCAATCCTCGTCGCCGCCGTGAAAACGAGTAGGTCGATGATATCCCGCAAAAGATGCGAGTACTCCTGATTCAGAACGTCGAAGACCTCCTCGGGATAATCGGAAGCCGCGTCCACTAACCGCGCCAAATGATCTTGGACGGACCAGAAACGATCCAATACCTCTGGTCGGGCAATTCTTTGGCGGAAGACGTCGCGAACGTTTGTAGTGGCCACGCTTGCCTCGTGACAAAGATACTGGACGGCTGCTCGATCCATAATGATTTGCTCCTGGCCTCCCCTAAGCACCGCTTGCTATCGCCGAGGAATGAACTTTCAGATCTTACAACACTCTAGTCAGCTCGCGGAAATGGGCCACCGGCTGTCGCCATAATGCGCGTTTCTTCTCTTACTCACGCGTTCGTCATTCTATTGCAACAGCAGCAAAGTAATCACGGGTCATGCACAAAACTTTCAAGGCATGCACCGTGTGGGCCCTCCCGGTTTGCTTGCTCTTTTCCGGTGTTGTTCCTCTCTCGAGGGCCGAGCAGAGCGCCGATACTGCCACGCCCATTAAACACCTCGTGGTTATATTCCAGGAGAATGTTTCGTTCGATCACTATTTCGCGACGTACCCGTTCGCAAAGAATCCCTCGGGTGAGCCGAAATTCTGGCCCCGGCAGGTGACTAATTTGCCGGCGGTTAACGGACTGAACGGCGGTTTACTCTATCACAATCCAAACTCTACGCAGCCCTTTCGACTGGATAGGTCGCAGAATTACACGTGCGATCAGGACCATGGTTATACCGCCGAGCAAAAGGCCTTCGATATGGGCCTTATGGACAAGTTCCCGGAGAATACTGGAGCCGGAGGTCCCGGATGTCCGGACTACGGGAAAGGCACGGGGCTGGTTATGGGCTATTACGATGGCAACACCGTAACAGCCCTTTGGAACTACGCTCAATACTTTGCCCTTAACGACAACTCGTATGGCACGAACTTTGGTCCGTCTACAGTCGGCGCGTTGAATCTGATTTCAGGCTCAACAGCAACCGTCGATTTCTCTCATACAACCGGCAACATTTCAGGCGATGTGGCGGACAAGGCTGTCACCGACGATCCGGATCCATACTATGACGACTGCGGCAGCCCGGAGCAGTTGGCAATCCTCGGTAAGAATATCGGCGACCTGCTCAATGCCGCGGACCTGACATGGGGATGGTTCCAGGGCGGATTCGCTCCTTCATCAACATCGAACGGTAAGGCTGTGTGCGCCTCGAAGACTCCCAACCTCGGCGGCGTGCTGCAAACCGATTACAGCGCGCATCACGAGCCGTTCGAGTATTACAAACAAACAGCCAACATTCACCACCTGCCGCCAAGTTGCACATCAAAAATCGGCTACTCGGATCAGGCGAACCATCAATACGACCTCACAGACTTCTTCAAGGCGGTCGACTCGCACAATATGCCCGCCGTGAGCTTTCTGAAAGCGAAGCGCTCTCAAGACGGACACGCCGGCTATTCCTCGCCGCTCGACGAGCAGATTTTCTTGGTCAACACAATCAACCATCTTGAAAAGACGCCCGAATGGAACAGTACCGCGGTCGTGATTCTGTACGACGATTCCGACGGCTGGTACGACCATCAAATGGGCCCTATCGTGAATCAATCCGCCACATCGCAAGATGCCTTGACGGGTCCGAACAGTTGCGGCACCGCTGCGGATCCCTTGGGCGGCTTTCAAGGCCGGTGTGGGTACGGGCCTCGCTTGCCGCTGCTGGTTATTTCGCCATGGGCCAAGTCTAACTTTGTCGATAGCGCCACGACGGACCAAGCGTCGGTTATTCGCTTCGTCGAAGATAACTGGTTAAAGGGCGAGCGGATCGGTGAAGGCTCGACGGACGCGATTGCCGGTTCCCTCATGAACATGTTTCAGTTCAACCACGAGCTTCCGACTCTGATACTGGATCCTCACACGGGCGAAATTGCTAAGTAGGGCTAGGCATGCCCAGCCCGTGAGCCCGTTTTCACGGATTTGCTTCTTTTGCTACGCTGAAATTTAGAGAGCAGGCCGGATGTTACCCTGCTCTCTTTGTGTACTCCAATGGAACGTGAAGATACAAACAACGGTGTTGCGACTGAAGAACTCCAGCCGGTTTCTGAACCCGCCGGCGAAGCGTCCGAGCAGCGCGAAGCTTCAGCGGAAATCGCCAAATTGACCGCTGAGCGTGACCGTCTATCGAGAGAAAAAGCCGAACTACAAGATCTGCTGCAGCGGCGTCAGGCCGAGTTTGAGAACTTTCGCCGGCGAGCCGAGCGCGAGCGCAGCGAACTCTTTGAATTTGCGACGATGGACGTCGTCAAAACGCTGCTCCCGATTCTGGACGATTTCGAGCGAGCGCTTAAGGTGGAAAGTCCAGACAGAGAATATGCGCGCGGCATGGAACTTATCTATCAGCGCCTCTTCGAAGCTTTGAAGAAGATGGGCCTTGAACCCATTTCAACAGAGGGTGCGCTGTTCAATCCCCATGTGCATCATGCGGTGGAGATGGTCGACACCAACGAACATCCGGATCAAACGATTCTCGAAGAATATCAGCGCGGTTATAACTTCAAAGGGCGGCTTGTACGGCCGGCCATGCTAAAAGTAGCAGTTAACCAGTGATTTTTCGATCAGGACGACTTCACAGAAGATGAGTGTCGCCAAGCGAGACTATTACGAAGTTTTGGGCGTCACGCGCGATTGCGACGACCAGACGCTAAAAAGCGCATACCGCAAGCTCGCCCTACAGCATCATCCCGACCGCAATCCCGACGACCATCACGCTGAGGAGAAGTTTAAGGAAGCGGCTGAAGCGTACGCCGTGCTCAGCGATCCTCAAAAGCGGGCGGCGTACGATCGCTACGGTCATCAGGCATTTAACGGCGGAGCCGGACCGGGTTTCAATGAAACCGCATTTGGTGATTTCAGCGACATTCTCGGCGATCTCTTCGGATTTGATTTCTTTGGCAGCGGTCAGCGAAACCGGCGAGATCGAGTGCAGCGCGGCGATGATATCCGCTACGATCTCGAGATCAGTTTCGAGGACTCCATGCGGGGCTTATCGGCCGACCTGCAAGTGCCGCGTTTGGAACCATGCGCCAGATGTCACGGCCTTGGAGCAGAGCCTAATGGCGGAATGACATCGTGCTCAGTCTGCAAAGGCCGAGGCGAAGTTATCTATCAACAGAGCTTCTTGTCCATTCGCAAAACCTGTCCGACGTGCGGCGGGAGAGGTCAAGTGATCCGCCACGTTTGCACCCAATGCCGGGGTGAGCGCTTCTCTCGTATCGAAAAGAAGTTAAAAGTCAATATACCGGCGGGCGTGGATACCGGCACGCGCCTTCGCCTCGCAGGCGAGGGGAACCCAGCGGCAGGCGGCGGCCAGCCCGGCGATCTTTACGTCGTCGTGAAAGTTGCCGAACACCCGGTTTTCGAGCGGCGCGAGAACGATCTTCACTGCACGCTACCCATCAACATCGCCCAGGCGGCCCTGGGCGCGGAAATCGTGATCGAGACATTCGATGGCCCGCAAACCATCCGCGTCCCCGAAGGAACTCAATCGGGCGCGCACTTCAAGCTGCGCAGCCTCGGCGTGCCGCATCTCAATAGTCGCGCTCGGGGAGATCTCTACGTTCACGTCGATGTGCAAGTCCCCAAGAAGCTGACCCGCGAACAGCGCAGATTGTTCGAAGAGCTACTCGCGGCACTCCCCACTGACAACGCGCCTCACGAGAAGAGCGTTTTCGAAAAAGTCCGCGACTTCTTCGGGTGAATTCTCGAAACCCGCTTACCGCGCTCCATACTGCTTGGAAAACTTGTTGCGCGCATTATAAACCTCGAAACTGCCGTCCGAATTCGCGGTCAAGCGTAAGTAAAACCCTGTATCAGCTTCGGTGACATTCGCAATAAAGGGATCCCTCGCGTTATGCTCTTTCCCGCCCGCATCGGCGAAATGCAATTGCCACAAATCCTCCAGCCCCGGCGATGATTTCACAATGTCCCATGCCGATGGACTCCCGCCTTTGTTGGCGGCGTTGTCCATAATCGCTACGCGCGGTTGAATTCCGTGCACCAATGCCGGACTGTTACTTTGATCCAGTCCGTGATGCGAGACCACAAAGATATCGGCATGGCCGATCTTATTATTCGGACAAACCAGCTCTAGCTCTTTGTCCCACGTAAGATCGCCCAAATCGATAATCCTCAGCTTGCCGAACGTAATCACCGTACCCAGCGAGCGCGCATTCTCGGTCGGATCTGTAGCTTTCTGCTCGACATCTGCGCATGCGTTATTCGGCTGCCCCGCGCCCGGAAGCGGTTGATCGATCAAATTCCCGTCCGCGCTCACCACCACGGCCTCCATCCCTTTGACCGGCAAATGATCGCCCGGTTTCGGCGTCAAATGATTCGCCCCCGCGATGGCCTTCTGATAGTCCTCATACAATCGAACGCTACGCTTGCTGTCTTCCCGATTCGGTCCATGATCAATGAATGTGCCGACGGGAATCTTCGACACAAGCTGCGGCACCCCGCCCACATGATCGTCGTGATAATGCGTGATGAGTACATCGTCGATCTTTTTGATTTTCGCCAGCTTCGCCGCCTTCACAATCCGGTCAGCGTCGCGATAAGCATTGCCGGGCCATCCCGTATCGATCAACAACGACTGTCCCGCAGGCGTGACAAACAAAGTCGCTTGCCCGCCCTCTACATCGACAAAAAAGATTTCAAGGGGCTTCTGTGCGGCCCGCGCGGTGAAAGCCAGGCACAGAGCGCAGCACGCAAAAGAGAACGTCCGCATGACTTCCGATGATCGTAGCAGAAAATGATCGTTCGAAAGCTATCCTGGATAATATCCGCCCGATGCCCGAGCTTGTGAAGTCGTCCGGCAGCGTTCAACGTACGATCCTCCTCCACATGCACATTTTTAAAAACGGCGGCACGACCATCGATTCTGTGCTCGAGCGCGAATTTCATGAATTCTTCGCCACTATTCACGGCCCCAGCGACGAATCGATCCTCTCCGGCGCCGAGATCATTTCGCTCTTAAACCGCCATCCGTCGACACACGTCATCTCAAGCCATCATTTGCGCTACCCGGTCCCGCAAACGCAGGAATACGGCTTCTTCGATATCTGTATGCTCCGGCATCCTCTCGATCGCCTCCATTCGATGTACCGCTACTTGCGCGAAACACACGCGGACGAACATCCACTGCGAGAATTAGCCCGGACCTTGGATTGCGGCCCCTTCTTTCACGCATGCTCGGAGGATTATCGCGCGTGGCTGCAAAATGTTCAAACCACATTTTTGGCCGGGCCTCTCCCGATCCGGAATCACGCGAGCCCGTTAAATGCCGCGCTCGCCCGTCTCGAGGACATTGCTCTGCTCGGAACTACGGAGTTGTTCGATCAAAGTCTCGTCACTTGGGAATATCTCCTGTATCCTGCTTTCCCAGGTATTTCGCTTCATTTTCTGCCTCAGAACATCACGCGTCACCCCGGCTCTTCCCTCCAAGCAAGGTTGGATGCGTTCCGCGCGCTTTGCGGCCCAGAGCTATACGATCAACTCCTCGCCCTGAATAAAGATGATGTAGCGCTTTTCGATTCAGCCACCCGAGAGGTCACCCGCCGCTTTCTCGCGCGCCCGTTCTGTCTGGATTGGCTCGCCGAATTTCGCCAACGGAACGCCCGCTTAGAGTACTTGCAGAATCATTCTCTGAAATCGCGCTGCCGCGCCTTCATGTCGCGATCGCAAATCTCTTCTTCTTTATTCGAATGGGGCCTGGAGGCGTTCGAGCCAAAACATCTTTCAAATGGCGGCAGGCATTTTATCGCGAAGCCCGCATGAGCATTCCCTATCTTCGCGCCCTCGAATCTGAATCCATTTACATTCTTCGCGAAGCCGCAGCTCAATTCAGCCGTCCGGCAATTCTGTATTCCATCGGTAAAGATTCTTCGGTTCTGCTCCATCTTGCTCAAAAGGCTTTCCGACCCGCGCCCATTCCCTTCCCCGCTTTGCACGTCGACACCACTTTCAAATTTCGAGAAATGATCGAGTTCCGGAACCGAATCTGTGCCGAGCGCGGAATCACGCTACTCACGGCTACCAATCAGCAAGCTATCGATGAAGGCGCGAACCCGTTTGCGCTCGGAACTGCAAAGTGTTGCGCGCAACTCAAAACCAAAGCCCTGCTTGACGCTCTGAAAGAGCATCGTATTGACGCCGCAATCGGAGGGGCTCGGCGGGATGAAGAGAAGTCTCGCGCCAAGGAGCGCGTCTTCTCATTCCGCGATGCATTCGGACAGTGGAATCCCAAAGATCAGCGTCCCGAATTGTGGAATCTATTTAATGGCCGCCTCGATCCCGGCGAAAGCATGCGCATTTTCCCGCTTTCGAATTGGACCGAGATCGATGTTTGGGAGTACATCGACCTCGAAAAAATTCCCGTCGTGCCTCTTTATTTCGCGCATCCTCGCGAGGTCATCGTCCGAGGACCGCTCCTCATCCCCATCGAGCACAATCCACCAATTTTTCCCGGAGAGCGGGTCGAAACTGTCGTCTGCCGCTTTCGCACCCTTGGCTGCACCTACTGCACGGGAGCAATCCGGTCTAACGCAACGACAGTCTCCGAAATCGTACAGGAGCTCCGCGATGCTCGCCGATCCGAACGCGAAACACGCATCATCGATCACGACACGGAAGGCTCGATGGAGCTCAAGAAACGAGAGGGTTATTTCTGATGCCGTCCCACCCGCCCAGCCTCCTCCGCATTTTGATCGCTGGCAGCGTCGACGACGGCAAGTCCACTTTGGTCGGCCGTCTCCTGCACGACACCCGCGCTGTCTATGACGATCAACTTGAGAGCGTACGCCGCGTTTCCTCAAATGGCCTGGAGCTCGCCTTCCTCACCGACGGCCTTCGCGCCGAGCGCGAGCAGGGAATCACCATCGATGTCGCCTACCGCTACTTCAGCACCCGCAAGCGCAGATTCATTCTCGCCGACGCACCCGGTCATGAGCAGTACACCCGCAACATGGCGACCGGCGCTTCGCATTCAGAGCTGGCCCTCATCCTTGCCGACGCGAGAAAGGGCGTCCTGTTGCAGACTCGCCGCCACGCTTATGTATGCGCACTCCTCGGCATCAAGTATGTTGTCCTAGCAGTGAATAAGATGGACCTCGTCGGTTTCGATGAAACAGTCTTCTCACGCATCAAACATGAATTCGAAGAATTCGCGCGAGCGCTCGGCTTCTCGGAAATCCGAGCTGTCCCCGTGAGCGCTTTAGAAGGCGACAACGTCGTTGAGCCCTCCGCGCGAATGCCCTGGTTCCGCAACTGTTGCCTGCTCGAACGCCTCGAAAACCTTAAAATTGTCGCGCCGGTGGAACAGCCCCTCAGGCTTCCTGTCCAAGTCGTTCTGCGCGCGGAACAGGATTTCCGAGGATACGCTGGCCAGATCGCTTCAGGCCAACTGAATGCCGGCGACGACGTACTTATTCTTCCCGCCCGTGTTTCCGCCCGCATCTCGTCGCTGCTGCGGCCGGACTCTGCTACGCCTCAGGCTTCGGCTCCGCTGGCCGTTTCTGTAACGCTCGACCGGCCCGTCGATCTCGGACGCGGTGACATGCTCGTCGATCCTCAACAGCCGCCATCTACAGCGAGAGTTTTCCGCGCGTCCGTTGTTTGGATGAGCCAATCCCCGCTGGTCGCGCAGCGCCCGTATCTGATCCGCCACACAACCCGTCAGGTTTGCGCGATCGTGTCGCGAGTCGAAAATGTGATCGACCTGGATCGCCTCGCGAGCACACCTTCGGACAAGATTGAATTCAACGGCATCGGTACGGTCACGGTGGAAACTCACCAGCCTCTGTACTGCGAGCCTTATACCGTAAACCGCTCTACCGGCGCATTCATTTTCATTGACCCAACCACGAATCAAACCATCGGTGCGGGCATGATTTCCGAAGTCCTGGATTCAGGAGCCGAGATTCATACGCCTGCAATCGCCACTTCCGGCGGCCTGACCATCTGGTTCACTGGCCTGAGTGGCGCGGGCAAAACCACCATCGCGCAAGCTATTTATGAAAAGCTATGGGCCAAGGGCTTGAAGGTTGAAATTCTCGATGGCGATGTCGTCCGCCGGCAGCTTTCGAAGGACTTGGGCTTCAGCAAAGAGGATCGCGACGAGAACATCCGGCGGCTCGGCTTTATCGCGCAACTGTTGAATCGTAATGGCGTGATTGTCCTCGTCTCCGCGATTTCTCCCTACCGTGCGATTCGCGAAGAGGTCCGCAGCGCCGTCCCAAATTTTCTCGAGGTGTACGTCAATGCTCCGCTCGAGATCTGCGAGCACCGCGATCCCAAAGGCCACTATCGTAAAGCCCGCTCCGGCGAGATCGCCCATTTCACCGGCGTTACGGACCCTTACGAACCGCCGCTAATTCCCGAAGTAGAATGCCGGACCGATCTCGAAAGCCTTTCGGATTCAGTCGCCCTAGTGATGAAAGCGATCGAGCAACGGCTCAACAACAATTCAACTTGACCCAACGAACTCGAAACGGGCCAAATGCAAAGCCACGCCTCTGCCCGCCCCCATCACGGAACAGCACGTCCCTTTTGTGCGTAAATTCAAATAGAAGGTGAACGGGAAGGAGACAGCGGTTGCCCTTTTGCACGAATTGCGGGAGCTCAGTAGATCCGCATGCTACCTTCTGCCATCAATGCGGCACGCGCCAGCCGCGCACGATCCCTCAATACACCGATTTCCTCGCCGGCTTAAGCGACCACGCCGCGTGCGTCCTTTGCTATATACCGGTCTTTGGCGTCATCCCGGCGATCATCTTTCTCGCTTCTCACAAATATCGCGGCAATCATCGCGTTCGGTTCGATGCGTTTCAGGCGCTCTATCTTTTTCTGGCTTGGCTTCTCGTGCACTCCGCCGCGCCTGCATTGCTTTTCGCATCGTTCCCCGGTTCTGGAATTGAGCACGCTATTCTCGGTATCTTGAAAATTGTGCTGTTTGTCTGCTGGATCTATCTTCTGGTTAAGGCAGCGCGCAATGAGCAGGTGAAGCTTCCTATTATTGGCGACCTCGCCGCGCGCTCCACAACAGAGCAGTTGTAATCCATCGGCTGCCAAGTGAACCATCAATCAAAGCGCTACTCGGTTGGTGTAGTCGGGTTCCGCGGCTATAGCGGGGCCGAACTTGTGCGCATCCTTTCACGCCATCAAGGCGTAGATCTTGTTTTGCTCGAACCTCGCACGGACTCAGAGAAACGCCCAGGCCCGCTCGGCTCAACGCCGCCTAAGACAATTCCCGCCTCCATCGATGCCATTCGTAACGAGCAAATCGATCTGGTGTTTTTGGCGACCCCGGCCGATGTCTCCATGGAACTGGCTTCCGGAATTCTCGAAACCGGCGCGAAGGTGATCGATTTAAGCGGAGCCTTTCGTCTCGGCGATGGCGAAACCTACTCGAAATGGTACAAAGAGCGGCATAGAGCCGCGCCTCTTCTGGATGAAGCAGTTTATGGCGCGCCCGAATTCTATCGCGATCGCATTAGATCCGCTCGACTGATTGCCAATCCCGGCTGCTACGCCACCGCTGCTAACCTGGCCATTCGTCCATTGATTGCCGCCCAAGTCGCCGACCGGAGCCGGGGTGTAATCTGCGATGCAAAATCTGGCGTCAGCGGCGCGGGCAGAAAACCATCCCTAAAAACCAGTTTTTGCGAAGTAGCCGAAAATTTCACTGCATATGGCTTCATGGAGCACCGCCATATTCCCGAAATTTTGCAAAACTCCGGATTGGGCGAGCGCGAATTCACCTTCACAGCTCATCTTTTGCCCATCGAACGCGGCATTTTAGCGACGATTTATGCTCGAACACTGCGCGTCGAAAAACCCGTCGATTTGCTTGCCATCTTCGAAGAAGCCTATGCCAGTGAGCCGTTTGTTCGCTTGTACGCGCCGGGCAAAGTCCCCGATCTGCGCGCGGTCCAGTATACGAATTTCTGCGATATTGGGTTCGTCTTCGATTCAGACAGCCAGCGCGCCACGATCGTCGCCACCGAAGACAACCTGGTAAAAGGCGCGGCGGGCCAAGCTGTCCAGAATATGAATCTCGTGCTCGGCTTTCCCGAAACGCAAGCGCTTTTGTGAGAGTTCTCGTCAAACTCGGCGGGTCGCTGCTGGAAAATCTCGACGCCCGAGCCGCTATTGCCGGACAACTCGCTCACCTCGCCCGCGATCATCAGGTAGTTGTCGTCCATGGCGGCGGGAAGCAAGTCACGCGATTTCTTGAGAAAGAGGGGGTCAAAAGCCGGTTTGTCAATGGTTTGCGAGTTTCCGATTCCGCCGTCATCGAAGCGGTCGTGAGCATCATCGCGGGTAGAGTGAACAAAGGCCTGGTTGCCGCGCTGCTCGCTGCCGACGTCCCGGCGCTCGGAATTTCCGGCATTGATGGCCAGCTCACCCGGGCAGAGGAGCTAAATCCTGAGCTCGGTTTCGTTGGAAGGCCGGTTAGTACAAACGGAACTTTGCTTGAAATATTGCAAAATGCCGGGTACGTCCCGGTGGTCGCCTGCATTGCAGCCGATAATGAAGGCACCATTTTCAATGTCAATGCGGACGAAATGGCCGTATCTTGTGCCGCAGCCTACCACGCTCACCGGCTCATCTTCCTTACGGATGTTCCAGGTGTAAAAAACGGTGATGGCCAAATCATTCCGAATCTTGCATTTCCAGCCGCCGCCGGCTTGATCCGCTCCGGTGTGGCACAGGGCGGCATGCGCGCTAAGCTCGAGGCGGCAATTGCAGCTATAAAGCTGGGCATCCCGCAGATCTATATCGCGCCGGGTTCGGAGGTCAATATTTGCGGCCGCCTTTTAGCCGGCGAACCCCTCGGCACACGCATCAGCAGCTAGTTTTTCGGAATTTTTCCGAAATACAGGAAACCCAACCCGCATTTTGAGAAATTTTTTAATTTTTAGTACTTTTTCGTGGATTTGCGCGGATAGTACTAGTATACTTAGTACCGGGATCATGTGAGTATTACTAGTGCTTCTCAGGGAGGAAAGAAGTGCGCGCTTTAACTATGGATGTGCAGGAATCCGCCGGTCGAATTCTTTGTTGTACCATTTTCCGGCCAGGCGGCAGAAAATTACTCGCCAAAGGGCATGTTTTGAGTGATGAGGACGTTCGGCTGCTCAAAACGGAAGGCATGAATGAAGTCTGGGTTACTGAGCTCGAGCAGGGAGAAGTCAGCGAAGACGAAGCGGTTATGGCCGTTGCCGGAGCAATGTGCTGCGGCGCTGTCGAAATTCGGCTCGCGGCTGGGGGACGCGCAAATTTAATCGCCACAGAAGACTGCTGCGCGCTTGTAGACGACGAGCTCCTAAAGCAAATTAACTGCACCAGCAGTGTCGTGATCGCCACCGTTGCCAATTTTCGCCATGTGCGTGCCGGAGAGAAGCTCGCGAGCGTCAAGAGCGCGCCATTCGCGATTGCCGAGTCTCAACTCGAAGCGATCTTGGCAATCTTAAAGGAGCGCGGAGAGATCCTGCAAGCCCGTCCGATCCGCAACGCCGCGCTCGCGGTCCTCTACACCGATCCTGTCCATGGCGACCGTGCCCGCCTTCTATTTGAAAGCGTTGTGCGCACGCGGCTCGAGCGCTTTGGCGCGACCGTTCGCTTCGCGCTTTCCGCAGTCGAAGAAGAAGAGCAGGTGACGCGATCGCTTCAACATCTGCTCCGCACAAGACCCTCTGCCATTCTGATTGCATCAACCACCGCGCCCGCAGGTCCTGAAGATGTTCTTGGCCGTGCGATTGTGCGTTTAGGTGCGCAAATTGAACGTTTTCTGGCGCCTGTCGAGCCTGGCAACCTCATGTTGCTCAGTTACAAAGACGACATCGCATTGATTTCGGCGCCCTGCTGTTTCCGTTCTGCCAAGCCGAACGTCCTTGACCTGGTGTTGCCTCCCGTTCTGGCCAAATATAAGGTCCGCGGATGGGAAATCGCATCGCTCGGCCACGGCGGTTTGCTTGGTTGACTAGCCGCCCGCACGGGGCGGCATTCACTTCATTTGCCCTCCTCTGGCTTTGCCGGGTGTAAGCCATGCGCCCGGCATTTTTTTGGATCTTTGCCGGTCCGACGCTCCAAAGATCGGGAGTTATGATGAGTTTCATCAGATGCCCGAACACCCAGAAACTGATGATTTGAGCGCCGAAGTGATCGGCATCATTGCCGAGACGCAGCGCATCCCCGCCGAAACCATATCGATAGACAGCACTCTCGAACAACTTAAAATCGACTCACTCGACGGCATCAATATTGTTTTCGCTCTCGAAGAGAAATTCGGGATCAACATTCCCGACGAAGGAGTCCAAAACATGCGCTCAGTTCGGGATATCGTCGAAGGCGTGCGTGGAGTGGTTGAGGAAACGAACCAAACTGTGCCGCCCGGAGTGGCATGAACCGGGTCGCAGTAACCGGCTTGGGCCTGGTCTGCGCATTGGGTAATACGGTTCCGGAATGTTGGAATCGCTTGGCGGCCGGAGAAACCGGAATTGCGCAGTTAAAAGACCCCGGCAACCCTCCATATAAATTCCAGAAAGGAGCCGAAGCTCGCTCGTTCAACGCTTCGGACCACTTCACGGAAAGGGATTTGATCATGCTGGAGCGCTTCGCGCAGCTCGCAACCGTTGCCGCACGTGAGGCAGTCGCTCAGAGTGGCCTCTCGTTTAACGGCGATCTGGCCGACAAATCCGCTGTCATTACGGGCAGCAGCATTGGTGGCCAATTCACAGAAGAGGAAGGTTATCTTCGCCTCTATAAAGACGGCAACCCGCGTATTGCGCCGCTGACAATTCCACGCACAATGGCGAACGCGGGCGCGAGCCGGATCTCATTTGAATTCGGGATTCACGGCCCGGCTTACACCGTCTCGACTGCCTGCTCCTCTTCGAACCACGCCTTGGGCCAAGCGTTCTGGCTGGTACGCTCCGGCCAGGCTACTGCAGCTCTCGCGGGCGGAAGCGAAGCCGTGTTTAGCGAAGGACTCTTACGAGCTTGGGAAGCCATGCGCGTCGTGTCGCCCGATGTTTGCCGCCCGTTCTCTACGGACAGAAAGGGGCTCACACTCGGCGAGGGCGGTGGAATGCTTGTTCTGGAGAACTGGGAACGCGCGAAAGCGCGAGGCGCTACAATTCTTGGCGAAATCGTCGGCTTCGGAATGAGCTCAGACGCATACCACATCACCCAGCCCTCTTCGGACGGTCCGGCAAAGGCCATGCTGTGGGCTCTCCAAGATGCAGGTAGATCGGCTGCGGACATTGACTACATCAATGCCCACGGGACCGGAACACTCGCCAACGACGTGACGGAAAGCGAGGCAATTCGCCGCATCTTTCCCAACCACTCCACTTCTCTACTTGTCAGCTCGACAAAATCTATGCACGGCCACACCCTGGGAGCGGCAGGCGCCATAGAAGCCATCGCGACGATTCTCGCGCTCAATCACGGCATCGTTCCGCCAACCGTTAATTGCACCAGCGTCGATCCGGCTTGCGGTCTAGACGTTGTTCCGAATACGCCACGTCTGGCGGATCTGGAATTCGCCATGTCAAACACGTTCGCATTCGGCGGCCTCAACGCCGCGCTCATCATGCGGCGCGCTTGAAGCGAGCCGTGGCATCATGTTTAGCGGCCATGAAAATCTCAATCGGCGCAGATCATGCAGGCTTCGAAATGAAACAGGAGTTGGTCGAGTTCGTCAAAAGATGCGGCCATACCGTCCACGATGTGGGCACATTTGACCCCAGCAAGCCGGATGACTATCCCGATTACGCCGCTTTGGTCGCGCAGGATATCCGCTCCGGTCAAGCGGAGCGAGGAATCCTCGTTTGCGGAAGCGGTGTCGGCGTCTCTGTCGCAGCAAACAAATTCAAAGGAATTCGAGCCGGACTCTGTCACGATCACTACTCCGCTCATCAAGGCGTCGAACATGACGATATGAACGTTCTCGTCTTAGGCGCCAGAATCGTCGGACCGATGCTCGCTCAAGACTTGGCCCAGGCCTTCTTGCAAGCGACCTTCAGCGGTGAAGAGCGCCACGTGCGCCGCCTCAATAAGGTCAAAGGAATTGAAGCAAGTGAGTTCCGCTAACGTTCAGACCGCGGCCGAAACCGGGAGCTTATCTTTTTCGCTGCCGGACGATCTCGAAAATGCATTCCATCGTGCTGCAAGAAAATGGGACCACGCCGGGAATACCAACCGGCTCTGGAAAAAAGATGCTTCTCTGTGGACAAACACAGATGAAACCAACTGGCTCGGTTGGCTCAATATTGTAGATGAGCAGCTCGCGAACTTTTCAAAATTCAAGGCAGCTTCGGCTGAGGTCCGGGAAGACGGCTTCAGTCACATGCTGCTGCTCGGCATGGGCGGCTCGAGCCTCTGTCCGGAGGTCTTCGCCCATACTTTCGGCAGGCAGGCGGGTTTCCCTGAGCTGCTCGTATTGGATTCGACAGATCCCGTCTACATCCGCAGCTTGAGAACCAGGATCGATCCGGCACGCACGCTGTTTTGCGTCTCGGGCAAATCGGGAACAACACTCGAACCGGATATCTTCATGCGGTACTTTTTCGATGAAACGAAGAAGGCGGTTGGCGGTCGTGCAGGACATCATTTCATTGCAATCACAGATCCGGGTTCTGAGCTCGAAAAAATTTCACAAAAGCTGGGCTTTCGCCGCTTGTTTCACGGAATACCGAGCATCGGAGGCCGCTATTCGGCCCTTTCGGATTTCGGAATGATCCCATTTGCGGCGATGGGCCTCGATGTCGAAAGGTTCCTGAACCGCGCGGCCGGCATGGTCGAGAAGTGCAAGAGTACCGATTCCGCCCGGAATCCGGGCGTATCGCTCGGGCTGATCTTGGGTACCGCCGCCGCTGAATTCGGACGCGACAAGGTCACGTTGATTTGCTCCCGTTCCGTGTACAGCCTGGGCGCCTGGCTTGAGCAACTGTTAGCGGAGTCCACCGGGAAAGAAGGTCGCGGGCTCATTCCAATCGATCGGGAGCCTCTGTTTGATCTCGATAATTACGGCAGAGATCGCGTCTTCGTTTATATCAAGTGCATCAGTGATAACGATCCGGTAACTGATGCCGCCATTGCCGCGCTCGAGTACGCGGGCGAGCCAGTCGTACGAATCGTCCTAAAAAATCGCTATGATCTCGGCCAGGCATTCTTTCAATGGGAAATTGCAACAGTAGTCGCCGGATCGATCATTCGAATCAATCCTTTCGACCAACCCGATGTTGAGGCGAGCAAAATTGCCGCGCGAAAGTTAACTGCTGCATTCGAAGAAACCGGTTCGCTTCCCTTCGAGCAGCCCATCTTCGAACAAGATGGAATCGAGTTGTTTGCTGACCCGGCAAATGCCGCGTCCCTGCTGAATGGCGGAAACACGTTAGGTGCGATCATTCGTGCGCATGTCGACCGCCTCGCACCGGGTGACTATTTTGGCTTACTCGCCTATATCCCAATGTTTCCCGAATACGAAGCAAAGCTCGCCGATATTCGCAAGCACATCGTGGAATCGAAGCACGTCGCGACAGTTCTGGGCTTTGGACCCAGATTCCTGCACAGCACCGGTCAGGCGTACAAAGGCGGCCAGAATTCCGGCGTATTCTTGCAAATCACATGCGATGATGCCGAGGACCTAGCTGCACCGCAGCAGAAGTATACCTTCGGCATTGTAAAAGCAGCTCAAGCTAGAGAAGATTTTGAGACTCTTGCGAATCGCGGGCGCCGCTTACTGCGAATTCATCTGGGAAAAGACTTGCCTCAAGATCTTGAGCGCCTCAGCGATCTCGTCTGCGCGGCCGTAGCCCACTGAAACGCCGGTCACTAAATTGAGAGCCGGTCCATTCGGCCTGAACTTATATTTCAGGCGCATGATTTCTAACTGCTTCCGGGCCGCGATAGTGGTTCAATTGACCCTACTCGCAGCTATGTCTCCTGATTCACGCCACGGAACTGGCTCGCAAGCCCCGGAAGGCACTCAGTACTATCTATCCCCGAATGGCGACGACAACGCTGATGGGAAAACGCTCCAAACCGCCTGGAAAACGTTTCACCACGCTCAATACGTGCTCCGCGAGGGCGATACTTTGTCTGCTCGCGGCGGCAACTATCCCGATACATGCTTCTTTCCTCCGGCCGGCACAAAAGAACACCCCATCACAATAAGGGCTTATAAAAACGAGACTCCGATTATCACCGGCCACGCTTGTTGGAACCTCTTTTTCGCTATTTATCACGATTGGGTAAACATCTCAGGCTTATCCTTCGACAACACTTCGGACGACAACGGAATCATCTATTTAAGAAACGCGCATCACGTCACGTTTCGGAAGAACAAATTCACTAACAATCACGGCGCCACCGATATTCTGCTGACCTCATCGAGCGATGTGGTGATCGGCAACAACGAGTTTGATACCACAGGCAATCCGTCCGGCGAAGGAACAGGCGACAACATCTACGTTGCTGGCAGCACGCGCGTTTTGATCGAGCACAACACGATGAAACACGCCGGCCATGCCGCCATCGATGTAATCAACGACGGAGACGCGATTTCAGCTTTTAACGTGATCCGCGCGAATGTAATCGAGCAGTACTGGGGCGGCGGCATCTATGTCACGCGCGGCTCGCATGACAACCTGGTTGACGGAAACCGGATCGAGCATGCGGGCGAGGGATGCACATATCCGAAAGCCGGCCTTCAGATCGCTTCCGCTCATAACATCATCCGCTACAACGTCGTCAATAAAACCAGCTCTCATCCTCTCGCGGATAACGGCATCGCTTTATATGCTTACACGTTTTCCGGAATTCGCCAGGATGCGACTGACAATCGAATCTACAACAACGTAGTGTATGGCGCAGGTCATGCCGCTCTTTATATATGGGTTGCGGACACGTCCGTTCTTACCCGTAATAGAGTTCTGAATAACATCTTCTATCGCGACAAGACGGCTGGGCCACAGGAACCCTACTGGCCGCCTGGAAACTATTACTTAGGTTTCGAGCTCTACCACGCTGTCCAAAAATGGCAGGCGTTTCCTAACAATAATTACTTCTATAACAATCTGATCCTTCATGCTGACGCGAGCGGCGATCACCCTGGCATCCCGATCATCTACTACGACACCCAACGCCTCGCTCTATCCCTGAAACAAGCGCAGCAGAACTATCCGGATTTTTTCTTCGGTGATATCGAGCGCGATCCGATGTTCGAAGATGCCCCGGCCGGAAATTTCCAGTTAAAAACTGAATCTCCGGCGATCGGGGCAGGCGCCGATCTCACCACCACAACTGCCGCAGGCCAGAATACGAGCCAGGTTGGCGTTCACGACGCCAGTTTCTTTTCTGACGGGTTTGGCGTAATGCCCGGCGATCTCATCAGAATCGGAGCGAATCAACCTGTTCGCATCAAATCCATTGATTACAATTCGAACCTGATCACTTTAGAACAGCCGGTTTCATTCAAATCAGGCGACCCAGTAAATCTCGCTCTTGGGCGTTCAACTCATCCCGATATGGGCGCAATTCCGCAATAAACGCGCCGGAGCTATCTCACTTCTAGCATCACGTTTACAGTCGCATGGATATCTAGAGTGCCCGTCTCTACTGGTGTTGTGGCCCGAGCAGCGAGGGCCGCCTGCATAAGAGGCTGGGGCGCTCTCGTTTCGATAGACTCCGCTTGCGCTATTCCGATCACCTGTAGGTTCAGCGCCTTCGCAATCGCTTCTGCACTGGCGCGCGCCTTTAACGCTGCTTCGCCCAGCGCCTTAGTCCTATAGCTTTGGTCATCACGCAGCATGAAAGCAATACCGTTAATGTTGTTTGCTCCGGCTTGCGTTGCGGTATCAATGACCTTTCCGACCAGCGAAAGATCATCTACGGTTACGAGAACAGTATTTGTCGCGCTGTATCCCGTCACCTTCGGAGTGCCGCCATTTTTCGGATATTCATAATCAGGCGAAATCGAGTAACCCCTCGTTTGTATTTCTCCTTTGGCGCCAAGCGCGTCCTTTACTGCTTTAAAAGCCTGAGTTGTCTGCGCGGCGTTCTGTTCGGATGCAGCTTCCGCCGTTGGAGCATGGTTGACAACTCCAATCGTCACCTGTGCCCGATCCGGTTTCGCCGTAACCGTCGCTTCTCCGGAGGCGCGGACGACATGTACCGGCTTACCTGCATCCTGCGGAAAACCGGGAGCACACAGCAGGATCAAGGTCCCTACAGAACGACAAAGCGAGGTGAGTGTCACGCCAACTGCTTCTCTAATTTTTCGTGAACCACCGCGACCCCGGGATCGCGCTGCATTACGCCTGAATAGCGCTGCCAGAACCCGTTCGCTTCCCGCGATGGCGAAAGTAGAGCGCGTGTGTCATTCACCAAGCGCTCAAAATCTTTGGAACTTGCGGGCGGTTTCTTCGCAGCAAGCGTCTCATCGATCAAAACGACCAGCGTGGTTATCGGCCGCAACCATGCAAACCAGTGGTCGTTGATCAGCAGTTGCAAAAATGCCGCCGACGACGCTATCGGCCCGTGCACAATTTCATAAGACGTCCGTTCGGAATCGAGCAACGCCTTGTGCAGAACCAGTAGAGTCTGCCGGACCTCTACCAGTTTTTCTCGCGCCCCATTTGGCGCCGGCTCAGGTAACGCCACTAAACTCCAGCGTACCGCGCCTTCCGATAGACTGAATGCAGAGGCCCCGAGCTCCGAACGCGATGATGACCAACGTGCAACTGTATCTTGCAGTAGGCCTTCCAACCTTCGCAATCGTGGTCGCTCTACTCGTCAATCTCGTTCAAATAACAGGGATCAAAACCGAGGTGAGCGGACTCCGCGTAGAGATTAACGGTTTACGCGGAGAAATGAACAGCTTACGCGGAGAAATGAACAGCCTAAGGAACGAGATGAACAGCCTCAGGTCCGAAGTAACCACGAAACTCGATCTCATTATTGCCAAGCTCTATGAGCACGACACCGATATAGCGCGTTTAAAGGACAAGACCGGACTACGCTGACGAGGCAATCCCTTCCGTCTACTTCTTCGCCTGCGCGCTTGCCTGGTCCAGCTTCGCCAGTTCCTGCCTTAAATTATCCGCGTTCTTTGCATTCGGAACCAGCGCGAGATATGCTCGCAAATGCGTCGCCGCTTCGGAATAATTCCCTTTGTCAACCAAAATCTCAGCCACCAAGCTCTCGGCTTGAGGATACTTATGCCCCGTGTCGAGCCTCAAAACCTCCCTCGCGCTCTTCTCCGCCTCATTCGGCTTCTTCAGGTTGTAATTCGCCAACGCGTTATAGAAATACGAGCTCGGAAACTCCACCGGGTTGAGCTGAATCACTTGCTTGCTGAAGCTCGCTGCGTCCTCCCACTTCTGCTCTCTCGCGGACACGAGCGCGAGCGCATCGTAAGGACTCACGTACTTTCCATCCGCCGAAATGGCGGCCTGGTATGACTTGCGCGCATTTTCAGTTTTGCCTTCGCTGAGTTGCACCTGCCCTAACTCGAACCAGGCAATCGCGTATTTCGGATACGCGTCGGTCGCCTTCGTCAAGTGCCTTTCCGCTTCGTCCAACTCTCCCTTCTGCGCTAACTGCAATCCCTTTTCATATTCCTTCTGCGCATGCTTCGGCGCGAGCGCTGTCGTCACGCTGATCGTTGACCCCTGCACATTTGCCAGACGATGCAAAACAATCGTGCCCAGATCCGGGTTGTCCATCGATTTCCGCGTCGCGAGACTCACCAAATCCGAGCGGTATCCCGGATAGGTCGCCCGCAAATCACAATTCCAGAGCGCGCTCGAACTCACGCCCCTCCCACCAGTTGATCTTGATGATGACAAGCCTCGCCCATCCCCAATTCCAGCCGATTGGTCTTCACTCGCATCGGTATCGACGGCTATATCCTGCCCTAGCTGTAGCGAGAACCGGCCTTTAGAATCCGTGTGGCCTTCCAGCCGCGGACTGCCGTTGCACACCCGCTCGATCCGAATATCGGTATTCGGCTTAGCGCCGTCGTCAAACATCACGGACCCAAACAGAAAAATCGATCGCGAAGGGCCGCCGCTTGAACCCGGAAACGGATTCGAGTTCGTGGTTGATCGGTTTGTCGAACCGAATGTTCCCCCTCGCGAGGTGCCGCCTCCACCAACCCCCCCGCCGCCCGGACGCTGGGCAAACACGACGCTGCTAGACAAGGCAGCTATCGAAAGAAACAAAAAGTAGTGCCGCATGGAACTTCCCCGGTGTGTCTTGAGTATCGCACGATTTCAGCAATGAAGCTCGCTCTACTCGTCCCGCAACGCAATTATCGGATCCACACGAGAAGCGGTGAACGCGGGGACCACGCAAGCCGCAAGGGCCGCTGTCACCAAAACAATGCCACTCGTTGAGAAAACACCCGCATTCCATGGTTGTACGCCAAATAGCAAAGCTCGGATCGCCTGCGCGGAAACGGCGCTGAGCAGAAGGCCGATCCCGAGCCCAATCGCTGTCAGCATTAGACCGTGGCGGACCACGAGACTTGTAACTCTAACGGCATCCGCGCCCAATGCCATGCGAATTCCGATTTCGCGCTTGCGCTGAGTGACCGCGTAGGCAAGCACTCCATAAATTCCCAGGGCGGCCAGAAAAAGCGCGAGCCCGGCAAAGATGGTGAAGATCTCCATTTGGTGAGCGCGGTCTCGCATCTCGAGTCGGGCGTATTCATCCATGGTGCGGACGAGAGAGATCGGTTGCTCCGGATCGACGGACCAGATCGCATTCTGAACTTCGCTCGCGAGTGATTTCGGATCCATGGCAGTCCGTACCAGCAGGTAGTTCGCATCAGGGTGGTGCACCTGCGCAAATGGCAAGTACACCGCGGGTTTCATTTCCAATTGCAAACCGCGTTCTTTTACATCTGCAATGACACCCACCACGGTGCGCCAGGGTTCCTTTTCTCCCCCTACGCGGAGATGCGCCCCGATAGGATTTTCATGCCGCCAGTACCTGCGGGCGAAGGTTTGGTTAATCACCAAAGCCCGGGGGGCTTGCGGCGTATCACGCTCATCAAGCAGCCGCCCGGATAAGAGATGTACCCCCAGTGTTTGCAAGTAGTGAGATGTCACTTCCCGATATAAGGCGTCGTTGAGTTGATCTTGGGGTGACGGAGCACGGCCTTGAATCACGAAGCCGTCGGTATCGCCTATGGACGTGAATGGAAGATCGGAAGCAAAATCCGCGCTTCGGACGCCCGGAAGTTGGCTTATGCGCAAAATGACCTGATTGGTGAAAGACAGAGTTTTGGCATCCGTGTCGGATTTTTCAGGCGACCGCGTAGTCACCATGGTGAGCAGGTGATCGGTTGGGAAACCCATGTCAACCGCTCGCATGTTCGACAGAGTCTCGATTAAGAGACCAGCGCCTGAAACTAGCACGAGAGCCAGCGCAACTTGAGAAACCACGAACCCGTCTTTGAGTCGGCTGGTCGCCCCCGCAACCGTGCGGCCGCCTTGCTTCAACGATTCATTCACATCAATTCGCGAGGATGCGAGCGCAGGCAAAAAGCCAAAGACGACCCCGCTGATGAAAGACACCATGATTGCAAACAACAGCACAGGCACATTGATCGAAAGCGCGGTTGAATTGACCAGGTCTTCCGGTATGAGCGCTTGTAGGCCGTTCATCCCGGCAAAAGCGAAAACGAGGCCAGCAGCAACACCGGCCGCCGACAGGAGGAGGCTTTCAGCGACAAGTTGTCGTATCAGCCGAATGCGCGTTGCGCCAAGGGCGGTGCGCAAGGCAAGCTCGCGATTCCGCTTAGCCCCGCGCGTCAGCAACAGGTTGGCGACGTTCGCGCAAGCAATGAGCAACACCAAAGCTGCGGCAAGCATCAGGATGAGTAGTGCTGTACGGGTGTCCCCGACCAGTTCTTTTCGGAGAGGAACCACCACTGCCCCGTGGGTTCCGTTCGTATCGGGATATTCCCTCTCGAGTTGTCCCGCAATACGGCTCATATCTGCCTGGGCCTCGCCCACGGTTATGCCCGGTCGAAGTCTGGCGACCACATCGTAGCTATGCATGTCCCGGTTGGCGAGCTGTTCCGGTGTCAAATGAATCGGCTCCCAATACTGGAACTGTCGATCCGGAAAAGCAAACGCTTTCGGCATCACTCCTATTACGGTAATTGGCTCACCGTTCATGCGAATCGTGCGGCCAATTACATCGCGCGCGCCGCCGAGCCAGTGCTGCCACAGGCCATAGCCGATAACAACCACTTTGGCCGCCGTACTGTCCTCGCGAGAAGTAAAAGTTCGGCCAAGTAGGGGACGAGCGCCGAGAACGGCGAAGAGGTTCGCGCTTACGCCACGGCCAAGGACCATCTCAGGACGCTCCTCTCCGGTCAAATTAGCCACTCTGAAGCGCACAATCGCCAGATCTGTGAAAACATGGTTCATCCGCCTCCAATCTAGATAGTTGGCAACGGCCGGATTGTTATGTGGAAACCCGATAGCCGAGGCATCTTCCCACACCATCACCAACTCTTCCGGGTGGCTGTACGGCATGGGACCAAGCAGCAGTGCATTCACTGCACTGAAGATGGCTGCGTTTGCGCCGATCCCGAGAGCTACAGCTAGAACCGCAACAGTTGTAAACCCGGGAGCCTTTCGGAGACTGCGGACCGACACTCGAACGTCATCCACCAAATGCGTTGACATATTCGCAGGAAGTGCATCTCGAGTGCCAGGTATCTGGCCCGAAAATACTTGGTCAGTAGCTCCGGAGCGTGCGGCGATGAGACGGGATTGCCCGAAGTCGGACAGTAGTTCGAGATGTTCTCTCGCCAGAATATGTTACTCCGCGCAAAAACATATCGAGCGAACTCACGCGCCTGTTGGCTCGTTGGAAGTTAATGAGTGGCCGCTTGATATTCGTTGATTGTCGCTTATCTTTGTAGATCAGCAGCCGCCGCTTCAGAGGACGATCTTATGAACCACACCGATCAGGAGTTTGGCCAGCCCAACCCCAATGCGCCGGCAGCGCTTTCTCGATTTGCCTTCCTCATTGGCAGATGGCGGTGCGAAGCAAGAGTGTGGTCGGCCAATGGAGATTCGCAAACGTTCCAAGCAACGTGGCTAGGTCGTTTCATCCTGGACGGCTATGCAATCGCAGACGAATACAGAATGACAAGCTCGTCCGGAGAACTGATCGTGCTCGGCATCAATCTCCGTGCTTATGACGCTGCCAAGCAGATCTGGAACATGAAGTGGCTAAACGCCTTGGCTGGAACGTGGGTCGACCTTGGAGCGGAGGAGCTCGGTGGAGTCGACTTCGATGACCAGTCTATCGTCTACGCCTTTAAAGAGCCGGTGGCCGGCCACGCTTATACCCGTGCCACTTACGCAAACATTTCCAAGACACACTTCACATGGCAAGGTGAAAAGTCTGACGACGGTAAGGTCTGGAGCGAGTTGATGCTCGTCGAGGCGCATCGTAGCGAGGAGTAGCGGCGCCATGAGTCGCGCCTGTCCTGCTGCACCTTCTAAAGCGATAGCTCTCTCTATCCTTTGACGTAAGCCAGTTTTGCTGCCACTTTTCCATCGCGCACCGTAAACAAATCCACGCCACGCAAATGCCATGGCTGCCCATTGCGCATCTTGCGATAGACCCATCGCACAACCGCGCGGTCCCCGGTCACGATCATTTCTTCGCTCTCGAAACGCGCATCCGAGTGGCGACTGAACCACTCGCGCCAGAATGCGATTACCCTGGCTCTGCCCTCGATCCGCTTTCCATCCGGCGCGGGCGACGTATCCTCGAAGACCGTATCATCGGTCAGCAGAAGCGCAATCGTGTCCGCATCATGGCGATTGAAGGCATCATTGAATCGCTCCACCACTGCACGCGTTTCGGCTTCAGAGCCCAGCGGATTTCGTCCGGAAGTCATACCTATAGCGTGCCCCTTCTGCGCGGCAGACAAAACAAGAAGCAAAACCGCAGCGCACATCGCAATCAACGCTCCATTCTTGGCCACTCTCTCGCCCACTCAAGCCTCCCGGAAATCTCAAATTCTATCCAAGCTGAGAGCAGGCGAGTTCTACCATAAAGGCGTGCGAATGGCTTCGTGCGCCGTGGCTGCCTTCGCCATCGCACTCTCTGGTTGCAGCCGCCCGGGAACAACAGAACTCGGACAACAGCTAACAGGCGGAGACCCGAAAGTCGGCGAGCACCTCATCGCGCAAAGCATCAATTCAATAAAAGCGCGCTCTCACCCTGCATTCAAGTTCCAAATCTGCGCTTGGCGCGAAGCTGTGCCTTGGCCGCTTCTTCTTCCCGGCTCTTCGGTGGCGCGTTCGTTTCAAGTGAACAAAGCAGGCGAGCCGACGCACCGGCAATCTCATCAACTGCGCCAAAAAACGAAGCCTCGTTTGCTTTCGAGGGCTTTTGGAATCCGCTGATCTTTCTCACGAACTGGAGCGCTGCAGCTCGAACCTCTTCGTCAGTGATCGGCGGATCGAAATTAAAGAGCGGTTTGATATTCCTGCACATCCGCTTTCTATCTTATGTTTTTCCTCGACAGCTTCTCCTACCAACGAATCAAGCCGCCCGGATCTTCCACCAGAACGACGTCATACTTCTCGATCATCGGCATCAGCACATTCTCTAGCTCCCTCTTCCAGAGTTCCCCTTCATAGAACTTTGCCTTCATCGGCTCGCGTGAAGCCAAATCAGGAAAGCCGCGCATAAAAAAGAATGTGTCAGGATCTTCGATCGACAAAAACGGGCCGAGTATTTTCATGCCAATTTCTGCGTGCGCCGGAACAGATTTTGACCGGAATATCTCGAGAAACTGCGACCGGCAGCCGGGTTTCGTCTTGTACGTTCGCATTTCTATGATCATCGAAAGACCCTCCTCAAGCAGAGTACGAAATCCCGCAGCTCTGCCCGCTTCGTGATATACTGCGCTGCGCTACGAATTCCGTCCCGAGGAGGACTTTTGTGCTGAAACTGTCACTAGCTGTTTTCCTGTTCGCCGCCTCCGCAACTCTCACCCTTACAGAAGAAAGTGGAAAAGTTCATCGCCCCAAGCTCACCGTGCAGAAGAGCGGCACGACGCAACTCCTGATTGCTGTCAGCCCGGTGAACTCGCGTGTGGTTTGGGCAGCCGGAACTGGCGGTACTTATGTACTCACCACCGACGGCGGCGAAACCTGGAAAGCCGCTGTCGTGCCCGGAGCAGAGAACCTGCAATTCCGTGATGTGTACGGCGTAAATGACAAAATCGCGTATTTAATGTCCGTCAGCGGACCCAGCTCGCCGATGACGACAGATTTTCGTATCTACAAGACCGAAGACGGCGGCGAAACCTGGAAGATCCAGTTCGTGAATCACACTGTGAATGCATTCTATGATTGCTTCGCGTTCTGGACTCCGACACGCGGCATCACACACAGCGATTCCGTGAATGGAGTATTTCCCGATATACGCACAACCAATGGAGAGACTTGGCATTCCATCGCTCACAATATGCCGAAAGCGCTGCCGGGCGAAGCTTCGTTTGCAGCAAGCGGAACCTGTGCAACCGCAGAAGGAGAAAAGAACGCCTGGATCACCACCGGAGGCTCAACAATTGCGCGCATCTTGGCTACCCGAGATGGAGGTGACACCTGGGACGCGTATGACACCCCGCTCGTGAGCTCTCCCAGCGCGGGCGGGATCTCCGTGGCGTTCCGCGATGCCTGGCACGGCATCCTGGGCGGCGGCGACTTGGCCTCGAATAACTCCGCCGAAACCGCAACATCGGACGATGGTGGCCAAACGTGGGCTCTTACGAAGAAGCCGCCTGTCAAGGGAGCGGTTTTCTGCCTCGCTTATGCGCGTGGCCATCGCCACAACGAGGATGATGAAGACTTCGATCACGATCACAATCACGACCACACCGTCGTAATTACCACCGAGACAGAGCCGAAATACAAGTCAGGCGAGGCCGCATGGACTCCCGATGAAGGCCGCACTTGGTACGATTTGTGCGAAGTGAGTGGCTACTGGGCCGTCGGTTTCGCAAACCCCAAAGCGGGATGGTTCGTCGGCAATAATGGCCAGATTCTGAAGATCAGCTTTTAACTCACTCTTGGGCAATGAGATCTACGCGCTTACCTCTCCGAGCCGCGATCGTGCTCGCCGCAGGCGCCGCCGCATTCGGATCAACGGACGATCAGCCCACCGCTAAAGAAATCGCCGGCGTCTATCCCGAAGCGCATTCGCTCTATCTTGACCTGCACGAGCACCCGGAACTCTCCGGGCATGAAACGCAAACGGCGACCAAGATAGCGGCTCATCTGCGTAGGCTCGGGTACACCGTCACAGAACACGTCGGTGGAACCGGAATCGTCGCTCTCATGCCGAATGGCGCCGGTCCCGTAGTCATGCTTCGCACCGAGCTCGACGCGCTCCCTGTAGAGGAAAAAACCGCTCTGCCATACGCAAGTAAGGTGCATGCGAAAGACGATCAGGGGCACGATGTTCCCGTGATGCACGCTTGCGGACACGACCTGCACATGGCCGCCCTGGTGGGAACCGCGGCAATCATGGCCCACACCAAAGAGAACTGGCACGGCACGTTGATGCTGATCGGGCAGCCTGCTGAGGAAACTATCAGCGGAGCAAAACGCATGATCGAAGACGGCCTTATGACACGCTTTCCCAAGCCGGACGTCGCCGTCGCGATGCACGTCGGAAACGGCCTTCCGGCAGGGAAAGTCGGAATCACGCCCGGCATTTACGACACAAACGCAGACTCGCTTCGCATCAGAATTTATGGCAAGGGCGGACACGGCTCTGCGCCCCACACTGCAATCGATCCGATCGTGATTGCTGCGAGAACGATTCTCAGTTTCCAGACGATTCCCTCTCGCGAAGTGAAACCAGGAGAATTGGCCGTGGTCACCGTGGGATACATTCAGGCCGGCACAAAAAACAACATCATCCCCGATCAAGCGGAACTTGGCGTCACCGTGCGCACATACAAAGCCGACGTGCGCAAGCAGGTTCTTGCGGCGGTTACACGGATCACGAACGCCGAAGCCCAAGCAGCCGGTGTCAAGCGCGAGCCCTCGATCGACCACTATGAAGCAACCGACGCTGTGTACAACGATCCGGCGCTGGCGCACCGGCTCCGAGGAGTGCTCGACATGGCGCTTGGAAACGACAATGTAGTAACTGAAGAGCCGATTACAGCTTCGGAAGACTTCTCTTATTTCGTCGAGCAAGGGATTCCCGGTTTTTACTTCAGCCTGGGAGGAGCGAATCCGGAGAAGTATGTCGAAGCCAAAACCGCAGGCACGATACTCCCCTCGAATCACTCTCCCCTTTTCGCTCCTGATGTCGACCCCGCCTTGCATACGGGAATCGAAGCCGAGGTGGCGGTGCTCCGCAATCTCTTAAATGGAACAGCGGAGGATTTCAAGAAATCCCTCAGCCCGTAGTCAGGTTTCGTCTGACTCTAAGGTCGTTACTAACCGGAGCACGTTACACCTGGTGCTCCGAGAATAGAGACTGAAGCAAAGGAGCTCAATCGGATAAAATTACCGAACGCTGAGCGCGCGAAAGTTGACATTCGAAAGCTCGAAGAGTATTGCTTAAACTCTCAACATCCTCTCGGCCGCCACAAAGCCCGTGTCTTTCAGGCAGCACTGGGTTGGAAACGAGAAGATGCCCAACAGCTTCGCTCTTGACTACTCGAAGCAGCAGTGAGCAGTCCGGCCATTCTGGGACCCAAGGATGAGTTTGGACAGCGGTACATCGTCGATTTCTTTATTCGGCACGTTGAAATTCGGAGTATCTGGATGCTCACGAAAAAAAAGGACCTTCCACACCTGGTCACCTGCTTTATAAAATGAAGTAGTGCAACTCATTAAGCCATTCGCCGTTGTTGCCCTGATGGAAGATCTCCCCTCGCAGAAGCTTCAGCGCGGCCAAGTTGGCACCGTTCTCGAAGAACTAGCCCCAGGCGTGTACGAAATCGAATTCAGTGATATGGTCGGCAAAACGTATGCTACCGTCGCCCTACGAACCGATCAAGTGATGAAACTGCACTACGAGCGTAGTGTCGAGGCAGCGTAAGCCTTACTTGCTCGCCCTTTCCCGCTTTCTCCAGCTTCCAGACTTGCAGAAGTCATGTAAGCCGCTTCCGTTGATTGAAGAGAATCTGATCTAGAGCACGGATGAAGACCTATTCTTATTTCCCCCAAATTACTCAAGCGGATGTCGCCACTGCAGATCTGGAAACCTTCCGTAGTCCCGATCGGTCGTGATCCATTCGCTCCCGGATTCAATGGCAAGGGCCGCCAGAAACGCGTCAGGAACGAGATTGCCGCGCGCATTAGCTGTTCGGCACAGACTCACAAAAATATCCCAGTGACGTGGGCCTGGACGGATCTCTACATAGTTGGGCAGGCGCTTGAGCGTCTCCGCGAACCGAAGCGCGCTTTCTATTTGACTCGGAGGGTTGAAAATCCTTGGATGAGTAACGATGCGGAGAAAACCGGAAAGGACAAGATCGGCCAGCCCGAACGCCTGTCGCGAAGCCGCCTGCTCCTTCCACCAACTCAGGTAACGGGAATGCCCAGGCGCATCCGCGCGAAACCCATACACGAGGACGTTGACATCGACGAGGATCACACCATGTCATCCATGACGTTCAGCAATTCGGCCGAGCTATCCAGATCAATGCCTCGCCGCAGTCCTCGCCCCTTGTCAACCGGGAACGAAATTCTTGCCTTTCGGACCGGCACCTTCCTTCGGTTCACGATCTCCCGGAGCGCATCTTCGATAACAGCAGTTAGCGATCGTCCCGTGTCGGCGGCGAGCTTTTTCGCTTCTTTGAGGATAGAATCATCGAGACGAACCGTCGTTCTCATGCATCGAAGCATACCAACGTGACATCAAAATGTCAAAGACGCGACCCGCATCACTTTTTTGGTAATATGTCGGCCCAGCACGCGTTTCTAGTGCGGTGTGTCCCCTGACCGCTCCGGGTCTTCGTCCGTACAAAGCCGCGTGTTGCCCTCGCGCCGCGATGGTGCGAGCAATCCCTCCCGCTCATACAACCGCAGGTGCCTGCGCACTCTGAAAAACCATATAATGAAGGTCCGGGATGGATTATCGAGAGATCATCACAATTGAGCCTGACAAGATGGGCGGCAAGCCTTGTATCCGTGGCCTCCGTATCACTGTTTACGACGTGCTTGATTATCTGGCGTCCGGCATGACGGAATCCGAGATCCTCGCCGATCTCCCCGATCTAAGACCCGAAGATCTGCGGGCAGTGCTCGCGTTTGCAGCCGACCGCGAACCTCTCTCCGTTCCGGCGTGAGGCTTCCGATCGACGAGAATCTCTCGCCGAAGCTGGTAGCGATCTTGTCACGCATCTACAAAAATACTTCCCACGTTCGGGACTTCGACCTCACCTCCGCGTCCGATCCGGTTGTGTGGGCGCATGCTGCCAAACAGGGCGTCACCAAAGATGCGGGTTTCCACCACCGCAGCGTCTTGTACGGTCATCCGCCAAAGTGATCTGGATTCCACTCGGGAACTGCTCGACGACGGAGATAGCGAACTTACTTATGGACAGACGCGAGCAGGTAGAGCAGTTTCACCTCTCCAGCGAATCATCTTTTCTTGTACTCGCCTGAGCAATCTTCATCAAATTCCGGTATCCAACACTCACGATAAAAGGCTTTTGCGCAGCTGGCTACATAGGCGAGAAACACTGATCCGCTCCGCCGATGCTCAACGCTCGAATCCGAGCCGCGACCGTCAGGGAGCTTGATCTGAAACCGCGATCGGCTTCTCGTTTCCCGAGCAATGGGACTGCCCGACCCCCCAGCATCGTTTTGCGTCAAAATAGATCGGGTGAGGAGGTCAAACCAACCGATGCGTTTGCGACGAATTTGTAGTGCGCTTGGCTTGGTGTTTCTGGCGCAATGTCTCACCTGGGGACAGCACGCGGAGACCTTGCAGGCGCCAAAACTCATTGCGCCCTCAGAGCACGCCAGCATTCCGCAGAATGTCGAGAGTACTCTATGTTCGAAAAGCAGCGTCGGGGGTTTCGGCTACTCCATCGAGTTTGCTTGGTCGCCCGTTGCCGGCGCCACGCGTTATGAACTTTTTGTGCAGCATAACCCATCCTCGGCTCCTGCGCTCGACCGTGTGACGCAGCAGCTTTCCTACGAACACCAGCAATGCGGTGCGTTCGTCATAGATGCAAATCTCACTCAGTGGGAGTGGCGAGTACGGCCATTGCCGGAATCCGGCGAACCCGGTCCATGGAGTGAAACGAGGCATTTTGATTTTGCGCCCTGCCGTTTGCTGGACGGAACACCTTGCAGTGCACCCGCCGAGCCCACATCCACTGCGGCGAAAAACGGAACCCGAGCCCAACCCGATTCAGATGGCGTTTACCGAATCGGTGGCGATGTGTCAGCGCCCGCCATAGCCGAGAAAGTCGAGCCCGATTACACCGAAGAAGCGAGAAGCGCATGCTCGTCGGGATCCGTGTTGCTATCGCTTGTAATCGACGCGCGAGGCATACCCCGGGACATCCGCGTCATCCGGCCGCTAGGCTTAGGACTCGACGAGAAAGCCGTCGAGGCGGTCTCGAAGTGGCGCTTCCGACCAGGGCTAAAAAGCGGCCAACCCGTCGCGGTTCAAGCCCGTGTAGAAGTGAACTTCCGAATCCTCTGCAAGAAGATTTGACGGTACCGCATCATCATCTACGGCCCCTCATAAAAGCTCGCCGCGACTTCGGCGCGCGTGACTCGCCAGCCTAAAACCGGCCATTTAACTTACTCTAGAAATTGTGTCGATCGATTCCGCCCAGATTCCCACAAAGCTCCCCAGATTAGCACTCATCGCGGCGGTTGTGGCGTTTGTATTCGCCGCATTATGCCTGCTTGCGGCAATCGAGCAACCGGTTGCTGTCCTCCCAGCCCTCCTTTCCATACTGGCCGGATTTGGCACATTGCGAAGACGCATCTGGAGCGCATACGGCTTCGCGCTTTTGCAACTCAGCCAACTTGCAGTTCTATCGTTCGTAGTGCTTCGCTCGAACAACTCTTCGAGCCGTGAGATTTTGCTCGCGGCTGCCGTCAGTCTCGCGCTCTGTGTTTTGTTCTGGTTCGCAGCGAGATCACTCGCTTCCACAGGTGCGCAGCGCGGCCTCGTGTGGCCCTGGATCGCGGCTGCTTGTGCCTTTACTCTCCCGTTCATTTTCTTTCAGGCTTTTGTGATTCCAACGGGCGCAATGGAAGATACCCTTCTAATCGGTGATCACATCTTAGTCCGCGTGTTCCCCCGCGTTCACCCGCAGAGAGGTGACATGGTCGTGTTCCATTATCCAATCGATCGTCGTCAGGTCTTTGTAAAACGAGTGATCGGTTTACCAAGCGACCGTATTCGAATCGTTTCGAAAACTGTTTACAGAAACGGATCTATATTGACGGAGCCGTATGCCGTTCACAAGTTCAACTCCATAGATCCGTACCGTGATAATTTCCCAGGCAACCTCTCCCGAATAGCGATCCCACCCGGCCTCCCCGGCCTGCCCGGCGCGGGAGAAATGCTCCGCAACCACATATTGAACGGTGAGATCCTAGTCCCTCCGGGTAAGTATTTCGTCCTAGGAGATAACCGTGACAACTCACTCGATAGTCGTTACTGGGGTTTTCTGGACGCCTCCGACGTAATCGGAGAACCCATCCTGATCTATGACTCAGAAATAGCCGTGGACTCTACACAAGCTAGCAAGACCGTCGGACGACACCGAAGGCGCTGGAACAGAATCTTCAAGCCTCTTTAGTTGACTTTCGGGACATTATCACAATCGAGCCTGACAAGATGGGCGGCCTTGTATTCGTGGCCTTCGCATCACACGATAAGAGGCTTTCGCGCGGTGGCTACATAGGCGAGAAACACTGATCCGCTCCGCCGATGCTCAACGCTCGAATCCGAGCCGCGACCGTCAGGGAGCTTGATCGCCCCAACAGAACCCGACCGTCAGAAAGTGGTAAATCGTTTTGCCGCCGATCCGTTGATTTCGCATCACCGCCTAAGACGCGCTTGAGAATCTGGCGTCCCGCATGACGGAGTCCGAGATCCTCGCCGATTTCCCAGATCTCGGGCCCGGAGATTTGCGGGCAGTGCTCGCGTTTGCAGCCGACCGCGAACATAAACCTCTCCCCCCTCCGGGTAGTCACTTCCAGGGAACAGCCGACTATGCACGCTTCGGTAGAATGTGGGTGCCCCCAGCGGCTACGGCGCTTGGAGCACACAGAAGCCGAAACAATGCCGAAGCAGACTCAAGTGTTCTCACTCTTTCTCGCGGGCGCTGGCGATGTTAAAGAGGAGCAGACGCTGGTCGGACGGATAACCGAAGAATGGAATCTTGAGAACTGGCCTGCTAGACAAGCCTTAATTTCGATCAGCTCGTGGAGATCGAGCGCGTACCCTGATTCGGGTAACGAGCCACAGCAACTCATCAATAAGCAGCTTTTAGATCACGCGGATATAATTGTTGGCATTTTTTGGACGCGCTTCGGAACTCCGACCTCTGCGGCGCAATCCGGTACGCTTGAGGAAATTGAAAGGGGCATGGCGACCGGGAAGAAAGTGATGATTTATTTCTCGGACCGCGATATTTCGCCGAGTACCCTTGATGCTCAGCAGTATTCGCAGATTCTCGCCTTCAAAAAAAAATACGCCGAGCAAGGCTTGTATTGTACATATAAATCTCTTGATGAATTCGCTTTGGTTTTTCGCCGTCATCTGGGGCGCCTGATGAACGAGATGCTCGGACCACCGAGCAAGGACGCATGCTCGTCCGACGACAACGGGACAGAGATACTCGAGTTAGGTCTACCGGTTGAGTATTGGATCCTTGTGTTAGCGGCGGTCGAACGGTTGGCCGAAATCTCTCGACAGCGAATAGAACAGATGCGCACGCAAGGTTTGAAAGTCGAGGATGTTGATCCCAACCTTAGACATGCGACTATTGGTCCCGTAATACTACGCGCGCGCCTTATAGACTTCCTGAGCAAATATGGCGTCATCAAGCCAGACCTCGCCGCAAGAGCAGGTTTGAACGCGTTATTAAAATCGGCGCCAGTTGAGAGCGCGTCTCGGGAACCGAATTAACTAAAACGCCTCATTACGGTTCGAACGCGCTAATATACTCAGACTCAGCTCCCTGAATGACGGAGTCCCGTGTGCTGTCCAGTGAACTAGCACTCGGGCTCTGATGAATTTTTGGGCAAAGTTACACAGCGAAATACGGCGTTAGAGACTTCCACTCGCTCTAGCTACGCGCCTGCGGAGCGGCTCGGCTGGCTCGCGGGGGGCGCAACAAACCGTCCGCGCTCGTAAATTCGCTGCGTTGGATGAAGTCGCTCAATTGGCGATGGTATGAGCGCGAGTGCGTCGAGGAGACACTGATGGAGAATTCCTCTATTATTTCTTATTAATCTGTTGAGCTCCCGCCCAAATCAACAACTTACGGCTGCCGCTCTACTTCGTCCTAACGACGAAAAGCGCGCTACTCCTCAGCACCTATTCCATTAGAAAAGGAAAATCTTCTATGCACGGTAACGTATTTGAATATGAGAAAGGACGGGGGTGGAAAATCGGCCCCGGCGCCGTGCTGATTGTCGCGGCAGTATTGTGCTTCATCCTGCTCTATTCAAAAAAGGTCAGCACGTTTGAACTGTTCTGGGCCGCACGCGTTATTTGGGGAATCAGCCTTTAATCGGCAATGCGACGTTTCGTTAGCCTTATGCGCCAACAAAGTAATAGAGCGAGCGCCCGCGGCTACCGCCCCTTTCTTCCCTCCACCCTCCTCTCCACTCTCGGCCCCACCACCGAACCAATCTCAATCACCGGCATCAGCGAATTCGCATTCTCTAGCGGCCGCCGCGCCGCCCGCGCGCTCAGCTCCCGATTCAGCGTCTCCACAAAGCCCTGCATCTGCTTCTGCATCGCGTCCATCTTCTCGCGCATGTTGAGAATAATCTCCACGCCCGCAAGATTCACGCCCAGCTCCCGCGTCAGCTTCAAAATCACTTCCAACCGCTCCAGGTCTTCGTCCGTATAAAGCCGCGTGTTGCCCTCGCTCCGCGACGGCGCGAGCAATCCCTCCCGCTCATACAACCGCAGCGTCTGTGGATGAATCGCATACTGCTCCGCTACCGCCGAGATCATGTAAGCCGCTTTGCCCTTGCTCTTCTTCATCGCCGTCCTCCCCGCATCAGGCCGCAGGCTGCACGTGCTTCCACATCTCCGCCCGCACGTCCTCTTTCTGCGCTTGCGCCAGCTCCCGCAGCAGCTCCCGCGTGCGCTCATTGTGCACATCCGGGGCCCGCAGCACTACCTCGACAATCTCATCCCCTCGCGAATTCTTTCGCGCATTGAAAACGCCCTTCTCGCGCAGCCGGAACTTCTGCCCGTTCTGCGTCCCTTGCGGAATTTTCAGCAGGGATCGCCCGTCAATCGTCGGCACTTCGATCTTCGCGCCAAGACCCGCCTCCGGAATCGTAACGGGCACCTGCACTTCAATGTTGTCTCCATTGCGCTTGAAGAAAGGATGCTCTTCCACCCGAATTGTGATGTACAAATCCCCCGCCGGACCGCCCGCTACCCCTGCGTTTCCCTTCCCCGCCACGCGAAGCCGCGACCCCGACGCAACCCCCGCCGGTATCCTCACCTCCACCGAATCCGGGCGCGAAATCACGCCCTCGCCTCGGCACGTCGGACACGTATTCTTCAACCGCCCCGTTCCCTCGCATCTCTGGCACGGCAGATTGAATTTCATCGCGCCGGCCATTTGCGTCACCGTTCCCGTTCCGTCGCATTCCGGACACACCGCGACATTCTTCCCCGCCGAACCCGTGCCGTGGCACGTCTCGCATGTCTCCTGGCGCGAGATGTTCACCTTCACCTGCGTGCCCCGAATCGATTGCCAAAAATCGACGTGCAAACCATATTCGAGATCCCCGCCGCGCTCCGGTTGCGTGCTCCCCTTGCGCGATCCCGACCTGAAAAACTGGCTGAAGATATCGCGGAACCCGCCGCCAAATCCTTCAGATTCGCCACCTGCGCTGAATCCACCGGCCCCGGCCCCACCGCCTCCAGCCGCTTGCTGCTGTCGGATGTATTCGCTGAAATCAAATCCGCCAAACCCCGGACCGCCACCCGCTCCGCCGCTATTCGGCGGCGGCACGTTGTCCGAATAGAAACCGTATTGATCGTAAACTTTACGCTTGTTATCGTCGCTCAGGACGTCATACGCTTCCTGAACCTTCTTAAACCGCTCCTCTGCGCTCTTGTCCCCGGGATTTAAATCGGGATGATATTTGCGCGCCAGCTTCCGGTACGACTTGCGAATCTCATCCGCGCTCGCCCCGCGCGCCACCCCGAGTGTCTCGTAATAATCTTTTGTCGCAGCAGGCATATCGATATAGGAAGCGGCGGTCCCATCGCGAACCGCCGCCTATCTCCGAACCAAAACCGGTTTCCCAGTTTTGTTATTTCTTGTCTTCTACGTCGACGAACTCAGCATCGACCACATTGTCTTTGGGCTTCTCGCCCGCTTCCGCGCCTGTCTCAGCTCCGGCGCCCGGTTGAGGTCCTGCTCCCGCGCCGTTGCCGCTTGGCGTACTCTGCGCTTTGTACATCGCCTCCGCAAGCTTATGGCTTGCAGTCGTCAGTTTGTCTGTCGCCGCGTTGATCTTGTCCAAGCCGCCGTCCGCCATGGCCTTCTTCACCTCTTCCACAGCCGACTCTACCTGCTTTGCATCCGCCTCCGAGATCTTCTCGCGATGCTCCTTCAACATCTTCTCGACGTTGTAGACCATTGCGTCCGCGCGATTCCGGGCTTCGATCTCATCTTTCTTTTTGCGATCCTCGGCCCCGTGCGTCTCCGCATCGCGCGCCATCTTCTCGACTTCGTCCTTGCTCAGGCCAGAAGAAGAGGTGATCGTGATCTTCTGCTCGTTGTTCGTCGCGCGATCCTTTGCCGTTACGTTCAAAATTCCGTTCGCATCGATGTCGAACGTCACTTCAATCTGCGGGATGCCGCGCGGCGCAGGCGGAATTCCCACTAATTGGAAGACGCCCAGCAGCCGGTTGTCCCGCGCCATCGAGCGCTCACCCTGGTACACCTTGATCTCGACCGAGGTCTGGCTGTCCGCCGCCGTCGAGAACACCTCGCTCTTGCGCGTCGGTATCGTCGTGTTCCGATCAATCAGCTTTGTAAACACTCCGCCCAGCGTCTCGATCCCGAGCGATAGCGGCGTCACGTCGAGCAGCAGCACATCCTTGACTTCGCCGCCCAAGACACCGCCCTGAACAGCCGCGCCGACCGCGACCACTTCGTCGGGATTCACGCTCTTGTTCGGCTCTTTGCCGAAAAGGTTCCGAACGATCTGCTGAATCTTAGGCATGCGCGTCGCGCCGCCCACCAGAACCACTTCATCGATATTCTGCGGCGTCACATTGGCATCGGCCATCGCTTGCTTGCAAGGAGCCACCGAGCGCTGCAGAATGTCGTCAACCATCTGCTCCAGCCGCGCCCGCGTCAGCTTTACCGCCAAATGTTTCGGGCCGGTCTGAGTCGCCGTGATGAACGGCAGGTTGATCTCGGTCTCCAGCATCGTAGAAAGCTCGATCTTTGCCTTCTCCGCCGCTTCCTTCAGGCGTTGCAGCGCCATCTGGTCTTTCGAGAGATCGACGCCCTCCGTCTTCTGGAACTCCTGAACCAGCCAATCGATAATCCGCTGGTCGATGTTGTCGCCGCCTAGGTGCGTATCGCCATTCGTCGATTTCACCTCGACGACACCTTCGCCGACTTCCAAGATCGAGATGTCAAACGTACCGCCACCGAAGTCATAGACCGCGATCGTCTCGTTCTTCTTCTTGTCCAATCCGTAAGCCAGCGCCGCAGCCGTCGGCTCATTGATGATGCGCATCACTTCGAGCCCTGCAATCTGCCCGGCATCTTTCGTCGCCTGCCGCTGCGCGTCATTGAAGTACGCCGGCACCGTGATCACCGCCTTGGTGACCTTCTCGCCCAGATACGCTTCCGCCGCTTCCTTCAGCTTCGTCAGAATCATCGCCGAAATCTCAGGCGGCGAGTACTTCTTTCCCTGAATCTCAACCCGCGCGTCTCCGTTCTCCCCCGCCACAACCTTATAAGGAACGAGCTTCATCTCCTCGCTCACTTCGTTGAAGCGGCGTCCCATAAAACGCTTGATCGAATAAACCGTGTTTTCCGGGTTTGTCACGGCCTGGCGCTTCGCCACCTGACCCACCAGCCGTTCCCCGCCCTTGGTGAACCCGACCACAGATGGCGTCGTCCGCCCACCCTCCTGGTTGGGGATCACTGCAGGCTGCCCGCCTTCCATCACCGACACAACCGAGTTTGTGGTTCCGAGGTCAATTCCGATAATCTTACTCATGTGTTTTCAATCCTCCGCCAGCTCCAACGACCGGCTCTCTTTAGCACAATCTTATTATTGAATATGAGTCTCCAATTGTCAAGTTCTCAAGAGACGACTCAACCAACGCTGACTGTAGCCGCGGCCGCCGACCTCGCCCCCCTCGAACCGGAACTCGCCAGCAATTTCGAAAAAACAAACCCAATCCGGATCAAATGGGTCACCGGCGCAAGCGCCATTCTCTCGCAAAACATTGAAAACGGAGCACCTTACGATGTGTTACTCTCCGCGAACGCCCAGTTCGTCGACCGCCTGAGTTCGTTTCGCAAAATTGACCCCGCTTCGGTCAAAGTCTATGCCCTTGGCCGCCTCGGCATTCTCTGGAAAGATGGCAAGCGTCACCCGATCAAGAACTTAAAGGAGAATTGGGTTCGTTTCGTAGCGCTGCCGAATCCGAAGCTCGCCCCCTACGGGGTCGCCGCGGAGGAAACCCTTAAGCACGCCGGGGTCTGGGAGTTCGTTTCGCAGAAAGTGGTCTATGGCGAGAACGTCCGCCAAACCCTTCAGCTCTTCGAAAGTGGAAATGCCGACGCAGTCCTCACCTCGAACTCGCTATTACAGGGGAAGAACGCAGAGGTGATTCCGGATGACTGGCACAAGCCGATTGTCCAAAAATGCGGGATCGTTGCTGAAAGCAAGAACTTAGAAACCGCCCGGAAGTTTGCCGATTTCCTGACCAGCGCCGCCGGCGAGGCCATTTTCGCGAAATTCGGCTTTGCTTCGGGACCTACGCCTTCGGGTGCGCCCGATCGTAAACGGCCTGTAAATCCTTGAGCGAAACTTGCGTGTACTTCTGTGTAGTCGAGAGCCGGGCGTGGCCCAGCAGTTCTTGAATGGCCCGCAAGTCCGCCCCATCGCTGAGAAGATGAGTGGCATAGGCGTGCCGGAAACTGTGCGGGTGAACCGTCGAATCGCCCGTCACAAACAGCGCGTACAGCTTCACCAGTCTCCTGACCTGCCGGTCACTCAATCGGGTCCCTCGTGATCCCACAAAAAGCGCTCGTTCTCCTGGACTAGCTTTCCTCTCCGGGAGCCATCGTTCAACCGCACTGACAGCCCGGCCAGCAATCGGCACTTGCCGCTCCTTGTTCCCCTTCCCTCGAACGCGCAGCCAGCCTTCACGTAAATCAATGTCTTCGAGATTGATGCCGACAAGCTCGCTGACTCGGATTCCGCAGCCATAGAGCAGTTCGAGGAAAGCCATATCGCGCTCTTTCGACGGCTTCTCAACCGGCTGCCCCGCTTCCACGGCATCGAGCAGATTGTTCGTCTTCTCCGCGCTCATAACGTCCGGGAGCCGCTGCTTCATCTTCGGCGTCCGCAGTCTAGCCGCCACATTGCTCGCCAGCACTCCTTCTTGCACGAGAAACTTCAAAAGGGCTCGGACTGCCGCAATCTTCCGGCGCACACTCACCACCGTGAGCCCCTGGTCATAGAGCCACGCCAGCCATTCGCGCAAAAGCGGGAGATCTAACCGCTCCACCGCCGGTTCGCCCGTCGGGTCGAAATAGGCTGCAAACTGTTCCAGATCCGAGCAGTAATTGCGCACGGTGTGCTTCGACGCGCCGCGCCGCTCGAGCTCACGCAGATACTTCGTGATAGAGGCTCGCAGAGCTGCCATCGCGAAATCCCTCGAACGCTTCTGCCGCTCTCCGGCACACCTCGGCATGCCGCGCCTTCTTGTCATGCCGCAACCTGCGTTTCGTCGGCTTGTCCAATGGTGGCAGCAGATCGAAGGTAATATTCGCCGGCTGAAAGTGACGCGGATCGGCGTGTGTGACGTAGTGACACAAACTCCCAAACGCCGTTTCACGCGGAAATCGTTGCGGTTCTTCGCCCCGCGCCAGTGCCGCCGCATTTCGCCCGGCGACCAGCCCGGTGGCAATCGACTCCGCATATCCCTCAACCCCCGAAATCTGTCCGGCAAAGAAGATCCGTGGATCGCTCTTCAATTGCAATGTTGAATCAAGTAGAGCCGGGGAGTTGATATATGTATTCCGGTGCATCTGCCCAAAGCGCACGAATTCCGCACCCTCTAGTCCGGGAATCATCCGGAAAATCCGCGCCTGGTCTCCAAATCTCAAATGATTCTGAAACCCAACTAAGTTGTAGCTATCGGCCCGCTGATTCTCTTGCCGGAGCTGCACCGCCGCATACGGCCATCTACCTGTCCTTGGATCTTCGAGTCCCGCTGGTTTCATCGGCCCAAAGCGCAGCGTATCGCGCCCGCGCCGCGCGATCTCTTCAATGGGCAGGCATCCCTCGAAGTACGGAATTTTATCTTCTTCGATATGAGCCTCATACGAAGCCGCGCCCAGCAGAGCAGTAACAAACGTTTCGTACTGTTCCTTATTGAAAGGACAGTTGAGGTAATCATCTGTGCCGTCGAGCGATTTTCCATATCGCGAAGCTCGAAACACAACAGAAAAATCGATCGAATCGGCGCAAACAATCGGACTGATGCTGTCGTAAAAGTAAAGCCGGTGAGAGCCGGTAAGCCGGCTGATTTCATTCGCCAGTGCTTCACTCGTGAGCGGCCCGGTCGCGACGATTACGATTCCGGAACGAGGTATTTGAGTGATTTCACCGCGTCGAACTTCAATGAAGCGATGGGGTTGTATGGCATTTGTAATCTCGCGCGAAAACACTTCGCGGTCTACCGTGAGCGCGTGCCCGCCCGGAACTCGCGCCGCCTCTGCCGCCCGCATTAGCAGCGAATCCAAACGCCGCATTTCTTGTTTCAACAGCCACGGTGCTGAATGAACTTGCTCGCTCTTCAGGGAATTGCTGCAAACCAGCTCGCCGAAAGCGTCCGTCTTATGGGCGGGGGTGCGCTTCTGCGGACGCATCTCATGCAGTACAACCTTTACGCCCGCTTCCGCAGCTTGGAAGGCTGCCTCGCAGCCCGCAAGTCCTGCGCCAATAATTTCGATACTGCCCAAAGCCTATTCTATGAAGCTGTGGCGCAGGCCATCGCTTTTTGTGGCCTGCGGGAATGCTGTGGTGCAGGCCATCGTTTTTTGTGGCCTGCGGGAATGCCGCGGCGCAGGCCATCGTTTTTTGTGACCTGCGGAAATGCTGTGGCGCAGGCCATCGTTTTTCGTGGCCTGCGGAAATTTCGCAAGCCGCTAAAAAGCTTCCCGATATTCCCCGAAAACTTTCCGCAGCGCATCCGAAATCTCGCCCAATGTTACAAAGCTCCGGCAGCATTCGAGGATGCCCGGCATCAGATTTTCTGTTCCTCTCGCCGCAGTTTCAAGCTGGGAGATCGCTGCGCACGCCACGTCCGCCGAACGCGAGGCTCGAACTTCCCTGAGCCGCTCGATCTGCCGCTTTTCAAGCTCCGGGTCGACACGGAAAGGTTTCGGCGGCTCGACTTCGTCCGCTTGAAACTTGTTCACGCCGACCACAATTTGCTTGCCCTCTTCGACAGCTTTCTGATACTGATAGGCCGCATTCTGTATCTCGGCTTGAATGTAGCCTTTCTCAATCGCCGCGAGTGTTCCGCCCAAAGCGTCGATGCGCTGAATGTAATCGCGAGCGCCTGCCTCGATCTCATCCGTGAGCCTTTCAATGTACTTGCTTCCGCCCAGCGGATCGGGCGCCGCGATCACGCCGCTCTCATAGGCGATCACCTGCTGCGTGCGAAGCGCAATGCGCGCTGCGTGCTCCGTCGGAAGCGACAAAGCTTCGTCTTGGGCGTTCGTATGCAGCGACTGCGTCCCTCCGAGCACCGCCGCCATAGCCTGGAGTGCCACGCGTACGACATTCACTTCGGGCTGCTGCGCCGTGAGTGTCGATCCGCCGGTTTGCGTATGAAACCGCAGCATGCAGGAACGGTCGGATTTCGCGCCAAAGCGCTCGCGCATAACGTGCGCGTAAAGCCGCCGTGCCGCGCGAAATTTCGCGATCTCTTCAAGAAAATTATTGTGTGCGTTAAAAAAGAAACTCAGCCGCGGCGCAAACGCATCTACGCCCAGCCCCGCCGCAATCGCCATCTCGATGTAAGCAATCGCGTTAGCCAGCGTGAACGCCACTTCCTGGATGGCCGTCGAGCCTGCCTCTCGAATGTGATAGCCGCTAATCGAGATTGTGTTCCATTCGGGCATTTCATGGCCCGCCCATGCGAACAAGTCCGTGATGATGCGCATCGCAGGTCGCGGCGGATAGATGTAAGTCCCGCGCGCGATGTACTCTTTCAAGATGTCGTTCTGAACGGTTCCCGAGAGCTTCCTCCGGTCCGCGCCCTGGCTCTCCGCAACCAGTACATACAGGCACAGCAGAATCGCCGCAGTCGAATTGATCGTCATGGACGTGCTGACTTCTTCGAGCTTGATGCCCTCGAACAGCACTTGCATATCCGCAAGCGAATTAATTGCCACCCCGACTCGGCCCACCTCGCCAGCCGCGAGCGGATGATCGGAATCCATGCCCATCTGTGTCGGGAGATCGAACGCGACGGAAAGGCCGGTGATGCCTTGCGACAGAAGAAACTTGTATCGTGCGTTGCTCTCCTCGGCCGTTCCAAAACCCGCATACTGACGCATGGTCCACAGCCGGCGCCGGTACATGTCGGGATAAATGCCGCGCGTGAATGGAAACTGGCCAGGTTGCTCGGAAATCGGCAAAGCGGTTCAGCGCCGCGAGATGCGCCGCGCTTTCAAGAACGAAGCTACACAAAAAAAGGCCATCACCGCGCCGAGAAAGATGCCGAAGATCATGCCGGGAGGATTCTGCCGGTTGTGGATCGCATACCAGAGAAAGGAGACAGCAAACAGCAGGAAGAGACCGCCGATCGCTTGATTCCAAATAATGCGGGCTGGTTTTACAACTTCAGGAACGACATGTTGCGTGAACTTCTTCGCCGTGTCCACGTTTGCGTACCGATTTGCAATACGAAACGCTTGTCCGAGCTTCACCACGTCCTCATGCTAACACTCGATGACCCTAATCCCTTTCTCGGTTGCTGCCGATACTTCTAGTGACTGGGTGCACATGTCCTCATTCGATAAGTCGCTGATTTTCAAAGACGAAAGTCTGTTCGTCAGCGACGCTGATGAAAGCCAAGCGGAAATCGAATCGCACGCCGCCAGTCTGCGCAACCCGGAAAGATTCACTCCGCGCGCACCGCAGAGCCTAGCCGAGACGGGCTTGCCCGGTTCCCTGTTCGAACAGCTCATCTTGAAGATTCTGTATTTCCAGGGCGACACGATGGGAGGCGATCTAAGCCGAGCCATAGGGCTTGCGTTCAGCTTGATAGAGCAGATTATCGAGGGGTTCAAGTTTAAGCAGCTCCTTGAAGTGAAAAGCTCGCGCGGATTCGGCCCCATTTCGGCACTGCTCGCATTAACGGAAAAAGGCCGTTCCGTCGCTCGCGATTACCTCGAGAGCAATCAATACGTCGGCCCCGTTCCTGTATCCATTACTCAATATCGCGACGCTGTTCTGGCGCAGCGCATGCCAGGGCTTTGGCTCACACGAGAGCGCTTGGTACAGGCCTATTCCCACATGGTCACAACGGATGGAATGCTCGATCAGATCGGGCCCGCGGTTAGCTCCGGCAAATCGCTCCTTATATACGGCCAGCCGGGGAACGGTAAAACACAAATGGCCGAAGCGCTCTCCCAAATTCAGAGCTCCGACATCTACATCCCTTACGCCCTCGAATGTCAGGGCAATATCATCCAGCTCTTCGACCCGATTTATCACAAGCTTTCGACACATGAGGAGCGCGTTCTCGATTCCGATTTTCAACATGACGGCCGCTGGGTGCGCGTTCGCCGCCCATTCATTGCATCGGGCGGCGAATTGTCGCTATCGATGCTCGATTTGAGCTACAACACGGTCTCGAAAATCTACGACGCCCCTTTCCAGTTGAAAGCGAACAACGGGATTTACCTGATCGACGATTTCGGGCGGCAGAAAGCGACTGCTGCGGAAATTCTCAATCGCTGGATCGTACCGATGGAGCGCCGCATTGACTATCTATCGTTCTCAAACGGCGGCAAAATGACCGTTCCTTTCGAGACGTTTCTGATTTTTTCAACCAACCTTACGCCGGATAAGCTCGGCGACGAAGCCTTCCTTCGCAGGATTCAATACAAGATGCTATTGCGCAGCCCCAAAATCGACGAGTTCCGAACCATCTTTTGCAAGGTCTGTGAATCGCAGGGCCTTCATGCGCCAACTGATCTCATCGATTCCTTTATCTTGAAGCATTACTCCAACACGGGAAAGCAATTCCGCCGCTGTCATCCTCGCGATCTAATCTCGCAGGCAGTTGACTTCATAAACTTTAACCGCCTGCCTTACGAGCTAACGGAAAACTTGCTGGATCACGTCTTCGAAAGCTGTTTTATTTCGACAGCCGACCTCAGCGAGACCTAGGCCGCTACATTACTGCCCTTCGGCTTCAAGAAACCGTTCGGCTTCGATTGCGGCCATACAGCCGGCGCCGGCGGCAGTAACGGCCTGGCGGTAAACCCGGTCCTGTACGTCGCCTGCATGGAAAACGCCTTGAATATTGGTTCTGGCGCCGCCGTGCGAAACGACGTAGCCATCCTGATCGAGATCGAGTTGGCCGGCAAAAGGCGTCGTATTCGGAATGTGGCCGATGGCGACGAAAAAGCCGTCCACTTCCTCGTCGTACACTTCATGTGTCCGCAGGTTCCGGAGCTTGACGCCAGTCACATGTCCTACTGCCGGGTCATGGATGTCTTCAACGACCGTGTGCGTGAGAAAGTTGATCTTCGGGTTGTGCCTCGCGCGGTCCAGCATGATTTTCGAGGCGCGGAAGGTTTCGCTTCGATGGATGATCGTGACTTCACTCCCGAAGCGGCTAAGAAAGTTCGCTTCTTCCATTGCCGAATCGCCGCCCCCGACCACAATGATCTTTTTTCCGCGAAAGAAAAAGCCGTCGCAAGTAGCGCACGAGCTAACGCCATGTCCGATCAGCTTTTGTTCATTCGGCAGATTCAACCATCGCGCCGAGGCGCCGGTAGCAACTATCAATGTGCGCGTCTGAACCTTTTCGCCGTGATCGAATTCGAGAGTAAATGGACGGCGAGATAGATCGGCGTGCGTAACACGGCCATGTTGATAAACGGCTCCAAAACGCTGCGCCTGCTTCTTCATTTCTTCGATCAAAGCGGGGCCTTGCACGCCTTCGGGAAAACCCGGAAAGTTCTCAACGTCAGTTGTGATGGAAAGCTGCCCGCCGGGCTCGTGGCCTTCGAATACCAGCGGTTTTAGATTGGCCCTGGCAGCGTAAATCGCTGCAGTGTTTCCTGCGCAGCCCGAGCCAAGGATGACTATCTTCGCGACATCGCTCATGTAAGGAAGTGGCTCGCCAGGCGATAGGCGATCCACGAACCAGAGTACGCCAGAGCGAGCATGTAGGAGAACTGGAAGATTGGCCACTTCCAGCCGCCTGTCTCTCGCTTGACGATAGCGATGGTTGAGAAGCACTGCATGGCGAAAGCGAAGAAGATGAGCAGCGCAACCGCGCCCGCGGGGCTCAAATCCTTACGCACGGCTTTTTGGAGTCCTTCCGATGGTTCGTCCCCTTCGATGCCGTAAATCGTGCCGAGTGTTCCCACAATAACCTCGCGCGCGGCAAGAGAAGTGATCAGACCGATGCCGATCTTCCAGTTGAATCCGAGAGGCTTGATCGCGGGCTCAACACCCTTTCCGACCATGCCCGCATAGCTATGCTCGAGCGGTGGTGTCTTGCCATGCTGAAGCGGCAAATGCGCGAGTACCCAGATGCTAATCGCAACCAAGAGAATGACCGTGCCGGCTCTCGTGAGGAAGATTTTTGCCCGGTCGATGAGACGCAAGGCTAAAGAGCGCAAAGTAGGCCAGCGGTACGGGGGCATCTCCAGAACGAACGATGATCGCTGGCTTTTCAGAATGGTTGACTTAAGCATTCGTGCCGTGAAAAGCGCGGCTAAGAATCCCAGGACGTATAAGCTGAGCATCGTCGCGGCGGGCAGATAAAGCACACCGCGCAGTATCGGTATGTTTGGCACAAAGGCAGCGATCAGCAATGTATAAACCGGCAGCCTCGCAGAGCACGTCATGAGCGGAGCAATCATGATCGTCGCGATCCGGTCTCGCTTGTTCTCGATCACACGAGTTGCCATGACCGCAGGGACCGCGCACGCATACGAGGAGAGCAACGGTATAAATGACTTTCCTTGCAATCCGAACTTCGCCATCGTCCGGTCTGCAATCAGAGCCGCGCGCGCAAGGTAACCTGAGTCCTCGAGGATTCCGATGAAGAGGAACAGCAGCAGAATCTGCGGCAAGAAAACCACTACCGCACCGACACCGCTCCAGACTCCATCTATCAGCAGAGATCGGAATGGCGTGTCGGGCAAAACGCTTGTCATCCAATGGCCCGAAGCGGCGACAGCTTGCTTGAGTCCCTCCATTGCCGGTTGCGCCCAGGAGAAAATACTTTGAAACACGGCGATCACAACAGCAGCGAAGATGACCGGCCCCGCAATAGGATGTAGAAACACGGTATCCAACCGGCGTGTCCAAAGCGGTGGGGACGGCGCTTTATAGGAGGCGCGGACGCCGAGCTTGGCGGCCCATTGACGGCACTTCGGCACGTCTTGCAAAACAGGAAGCTCAACTCTAGGCAGCGCCACCGTGCTCAGCTTGGCCGCGGTAGCAAGCAGGAACTGCTGAACGCGATCAATGCCGGTGCCCTTGGTTGCGCTGACGAGGGCCACAGGCGAATTCAACTCGGCCGAAAGAGCGGCGACGTCCACTTTGCCGCCCCGCAGAGCTAGATCGTCGGCCATATTGAGCAGAATCAACGTCGGCATGCCGAGGCTGAGGATCGGCGCGGCGAGCACCAGGTTCCTTCCTAAGTTGGTGGAGTCGAGGATGAGAATCACAGCATCGGGCTTGGGGAAATCAGGCCGCTCACCTTTGAGAACGTCGTGAGTGACCTGTTCATCTTCGGCGCGAGGATGCAGGCTGTACACGCCTGGAAGATCGACGAGAAAAACCTCCTGTTCATCCTTGAGCTTGGCCTTTCCCATCCGGTGCTCCACAGTGACACCGGGAAAGTTGGCAACTTTTTGCCGAAGGCCTGTCAGGCGATTGAAGAGAGTTGATTTTCCGGAGTTCGGCGGACCTACAATGGCAACGATAATCGGATGATCGTGCGCCGCCCGCGGCAAAGGAATCGCCGGGTTCGGAAGAAGATTCGTTCGAGGGGCACCGCCGTGGCAGGAGCTCATGGAAGAACGACCAGATCAGATTCGGGATCGCGGCGGATAAAAACCCGCGCGGCTGTCTCGTGCCGGAGCGCCACTTCAGATCCGTCCACGCGAAAGATGCGCGGGCCTCCTCCCGGCGCGCGGCGAGCCGGAATCACCTCATTGCCCGGAAGAAAGCCGAGCTCCATTAAGCGCCGAGCGATGTCTTCGGGTAACTCGAGGTGATCCAAGATGCAGCGCTGACCCATCGGGAGTTCCGCGAGCGTATGCACAACGGTTGGCGGCACGTTCTTGCCGCTCCTGACCTTCCGGCCTTTTACTTTGGGGCGCATCCAGATATAAGACCAGTTTAGTACCACATTGCTAAATCATTGCTAAAAAGGTGATTGGGTTGCTATGATCAACGTGTGCTGCGAGACCACTCGCAACATCCTACTGCGGTTCTAGAGAGGGAACCGGGTGGATTTTACACCCGGAAGGAAGTCTGCCGGCTACTGAAGATTGGCGGGCGGCAGCTCAAGAGCTGGGAGCATCAGCAATTGATCCCCGAACTTTCCGAGTATCGCTTCGCCGATCTTCTTGCGCTCAAGACCGTAATGCGCTTGAGGGGCGAGCAAGTCCATCCTCGTGTAATCAAACGGACTCTTCATGCGCTCCGCGAACGGCTGAAGGATCTGCCGCATCCAAGCACCGATGTTCGCGTTTATAAGGAAGGCCGGCGCGTACGGGTTCAAATCGGAAAGCAGCGGATGGAACCCATTTCAGGCCAACTGGTTTTCGATTTCGCCGAGGATGAGATCAACAAGCTGCTTCAACTGCCCGTTTCTCAAAAGAGCAGCAGCGCGGCTGTGGCGGAGAGCCTGCGCAACAAAATCGAAGCGGATCGCTGGTTCGAGCAGGGATTGGAGCTCGAGCGGAGAGGCGCGCCGTATCAGCAGGTAATCGAAGCTTATGAGAAAGCAGCCGAGCTCGACCCGCATTCGGCTGGAGCGCTCGTTAATCTGGGCACGGTTTTCTTCAATGGCCACGCATGGGCGGATGCCGAAGAAAGCTACAAGAAGGCGCTGGCGATCGACCAAAATTATCCGCTTGCCCATTTCAACCTTGCGAATCTCTACGACGAGCGAGGCGACACAACCAGTGCGCTGTATCACTACAAAGCCGCGCTGAGGCTCTCACCTGGATATGCAGATGCGCACTATAACGTCGCGCTGCTGTATCAAAGTTTGGGTAGTGTGATGGATGCCGTTAAGCATTGGAGGGCGTACATACGGCTGGATTCGCAGAGTACTTGGGCGGAAATCGCAAGGCGCGAGCTGGCCAAACTGGAGGCGGCGACAGTGCTGCAGGGCAACCGGCCGGATTGTTCCAAGATGCATCTGGTCAAAAGCGACAAGACTTGAGCGTTCCATCTGCGCATCGGCGGAGTGCTGCGGCCATTATTCTGGCCGCGGGTGCAGGGACTCGGATGGGCACTCTGAAGCAACTGCTTTTCTATAGCGGCAAGACGCTGCTACAGCATTCAATCGATGAGGCTGCAGACGCGGGGTTTTGTCCCATTGTTGTGGTTGTGGGATCCGGCGCGGAGGAGATCCGGCGCTTGGTTTCGGGAGCGATACAAATCGTAGAAAACAAAAAATGGCAGACGGGAATGGGATCCTCAATTGTCGCAGGAATGCGCGCGTTGCTCAATCATTCTGAGCCTGTGTCCGCTGTCGCTCTCCTTGTCGCAGATCAACCGCTAGTCAAAGCAAACCATCTTTCGGCGATGCTCGGATTGCTAGGCGCAGACGCTGAAATTGTGGCGGCAGAATACAGCGGCACTGTTGGCGTGCCTGCGCTGTTCACGCGAGAATGGTTTGAGGCGCTTCTGGCGCTTTCGCCAGAAGAAGGCGCACGCACTTTGCTGCGCGGCGGAAGCACAAAAATCGCGCGGTTTCCTTTACCTGAGGCGGCGGTAGACCTCGATACGCGAGAAGACTTCGAAAACTTTACTTCGGCGGTTCAGTCTCGCCGAACGTAATCGTGGATTCAGCCCCAAATCGCTTGTAATTCAGATACCGGATGATGATTCGGATGCGCTGCGGCCAATCCCGGAAGAACAGCGTATCGTCGGCATAGGTTTCTTCGGGGAAGAGCCATTTTCCGTCTACTTCCCGGCGAATCGTCGTGAAATGCGGGAATAGATTCTGCTGCTTCAGGGTTTCGATTTGCGGAACCGCTTGTCCTTCGGTGCGAATCACAGCCAAATCGGATTCCCTCACCCACAGGGTCCCTTCAAAAAATCGTTGGGTCGAAAGAATCTGGCGCGGCCTAAGGTATTCGACGAAACAGTTGACGCCATCGATTGTCTCTTCGCCTTTATATTTCGCTTCGTACAGGGGCAACTGCTCTGTAGTGATGAAGAAGGGTTGAACATTTCGGATATCGGCGAAATCCTCGGGTGTCAATTTAATCCGCGTCAAGGTGTTTCGCGGCTGCTCGATGACTTGCTCATACCTGATCCGATTGGGTGAAAACGTAACGTCGCGCACCTCGCGATATTCGCCCGTCACGAGACCACGATCATCAAATTCTTGCACAGTTACGGATTGCCTGTAAGTGTAATTCTGCCGCGCTCGCGCATTGTCGGACTCGCGTTGGGCGATCTTTTTCACAAGCCCTGGCGGGGGCTCGGCCGCGTAATTGGAAACAACTGAAATGATCGCCGCCGATGCTACGATTGGGGCGATGTTGCGGACTATGCGCCCGTTTTTTCTAGCACTCATGTGCTCATGGACGGCGCTATTCGTGGTTGCATTGATTTACTCAAACGAACATCCACACTCTCATTGGATCATGCGCGCGGCATTGCCGGCTTTCCTGATCGAGGCGGTTTTCTATGTGGCCTCTGTCTTCGAAGAGACGCGCGCGTCGCTTCGCAAAATCAACTCGCGCATGATCGAAGCGACGATTTTGTGGGCGAGCGCTCTTGTGCCATTCTTCGTCTTCAGCTTCGGAACGGCAACGTTTCACCTGAATGCGCTTGTTTTGCTTGCGCTGCTGTGCGGAGTCCTTGCTTATTGGCATGTGTTGCTGCCGCGGCGTGCGGCTTTTGATTTTGGCTTTCTGGTGATTGCTGCGGCTCCGGTGGTTTTGCGCGTGTTTTCGCGAATCTATCTTTCGCCTGATGGACACACGCGAACGGACATTCTCGGGCATTTGACGTGGATTCGGCTCGGGATCGCAGCGTTGTTGGTGTTGAGGGAATGGCAGCCTGGCGCGTTCGGCTTCTGGCCAAGAGTGCACGAGTGGAAAATTGGCGTGATCTACTTCTTACTCGTACTCGTTCCGCTGTGCGTGCTCGGGATCGAGCTGCGCACCGTCGAGTTCGCGCCGATACATGGAGACTGGTGGCGTGTTACTGGAGTAGCAGCCGGGTATTTTCTCGGCGCTCTGTGGGTGATTGCTTTGAGCGAGGAGCTGTTTTTTCGAGGTGTAATCGAGCGCGCTCTGCTTAACCAATGGAGGTCGCCAGTCACAGCTATCCTGCTTTCAGCGATTCTTTTTGGCGCCGCGCACCTCTGGTTCCGGCGCTTCCCCAATTGGAATCATGCATTTCTTGCCGCGATCTTAGGGATCGGCTGCGGACTGGCATACGTCCGGACGGGGAGTGTACGTAGCTCAATGGTCACTCACGCCTGCGTCGTGACAATTTGGCGTGTTTTGTTCCGGTGAGTCGGTGACGGCTTACCGTGGCAGCACGACTTTCGAAGATTAATGTAGGGTGTTTTGATCGAAGCTGCGAGACTGGCCCTTGCGGGCGCCAGGGAGGTGTTGCTTCAGGGGTCTTTCTATGAGGTTAGTCTCGCTTTGGTGGGAGTTGCCTCCCTGGCTTACTTTCAATATTAGAATATGATTTTGCGGAGCGCAAGAGTTTTTTCTACAAAAATCGAAATTTTTCAAGTGACCAGGTCCGTGAACGTCCATATCCGGCTCCGGATTGGACTTTGAAACATGAACGTAACCATCATGGGTTCAACAGGTTCGATTGGCGTTAGCACGCTTGATGTGGTACGCCAGCACCCGGAACGGTTTCGCGTTTACGGACTCGTTGCCGGTAAGAATCTGGATGTTCTTTGTTCCCAAATTTTGGAATTCAGGCCGAAGGTGGTGGGTGTCGCTGAGAATAAAACCCTAGAAGAGCTACGAACGCGATTGACGAAAACAGCGCTCGCAGGGTGGGAATGGCCGGAGTTGATGGCCGGGCCGCAAGGGCGGGTGGCCGCTGCGACGGCTGCCGAAGTGGACTTCGTGATGTCCGCAATCGTCGGAGTGGCCGGGCTAGAGGCAACATATGAGGCGATCCGAGCGAGAAAACGCGTCGGTTTGGCGAATAAAGAAGTGCTGGTCGCGAGCGGACGGCTGGTGATGAAGGCGGTGCGGCAGAGTGGCGCCGAGTTGATCCCCGTCGATAGCGAGCACAATGGGGCGCATCAATGCTTCCGCGCCGGGGCGCGTTCGGAAGTCACCCGGCTGATACTCACTGCCTCGGGAGGGCCTTTTCGAGACACGCCACCGGAAAAATTGCGGAGCGTGACTCCGGAAGAGGCCTTAAATCATCCAACCTGGAAGATGGGGCGGCGGATCACGATAGATTCGGCGACTCTCATGAACAAGGGTTTCGAGGTGATTGAGGCGTGCTGGTTGTTTGATTTGCAGCCATCTCAAGTGGAGGTGGTGGTGCACCCTCAGTCGTCGATACACGCCATGGTCGAATATAACGACGGGAGCGTGATCGCCCAAATCTCAGCCACTGACATGCGGATGCCAATTCAGTATGCGATGACATACCCCGAACGTGAGCGAGCTCCGGTGCCGCGGCTTGACTGGGCACAAAGCCGCACTTGGCAGTTTTCCCCACCGGATTTCGGCAAGTTCCGTCTATTGAGATTGGCGTACGAGGCTCAAAAAACGGGCGGATCGGCGACATGTACATTGAATGCTGCCGATGAAATTGCTGTAGAAGCGTTCCTGGAGGGGCGGATTTCATTTCCCGCTATAGCGGAGACAGTAGAAGAAACGCTAGCCCGTCAACCAAACCGGGAACCAGCGACAATAGAAGACGTTATTTCAATTGATAGGGCTTCGCGCGAGCTGGCAAGGCAGATTTGTAGCGTGACGCAAAAAGGAGTGAATTGAGCTTGGCTTGGCTACAACCTGTCTTTTGGGCCGTGATTCTTTTCGGAGTCATGATCCTAATCCATGAAATGGGCCATTATTTCGCAGCCCTCCTCGTTGGCATCAAGGTAGAGACATTCAGCTTCGGTTTCGGGCCCCGGCTCTTTGGGGTCAAAGGACGAGAAACCGATTTCCGCATTTCCGCGATTCCTTTTGGGGGATACGTCCGCATGCTTGGAGAACAGCCGGGCGATAACGAATCAGCGGATCCGCGCTCGTTTCAGGCGAAGGCGAGATGGGAGCGGGCTTTTGTCGTGTTTTCCGGGCCGATGATGAATATCGTTTTGGCGCTCGCGATTGTGACGGGACTGTACATGTACGGTTTTCCGAAGGAAGTAACAGGAAGCGAGCCGGTGATCAGCAGCCTCGAGCCGAATTCGGCCGCCGCGAAGGCAGGGCTTGAACCGGGCGACAAAATTGTTCAGCTAAACGGCCAAAAAAATCCGAGCTGGCAGGACCTCCTCACGGAAGAAGCACTAAATGCGAATCATCCGCTATCGGTTGAAGCACAGCGCGCTGGCAAACTACTCCACTTCACGGTGACCCCGCAGATGGATACAAAGCAAGGCGTCGGAGTCGCGGGCTGGCGCGGTGATGTGCAGGTCGGGCAGGTAATGAAAGGATCACCAGCAGATGCGTCCGGCTTAAAACCTGGGGATCTGTTGATCCGGGTGAATGGTCAGCCAGTAGCTTCGGCCGCAACAGTTCAGCAAGCCGTGGTTCGTTCTGCCGGCAAGCCCATTCAAGTTACCGTGATGCGAAACGGCAGCATTCAAGATCTTGCGGTTACTCCCACTGCGACTGGCGAAACCAAGATGCCTTGGCGCATCGGCATTATGTTCCGTTTGCCTGTCGAGATGGTGAAGCTCGGATTCGGATCCGCGATTAGAGAATCGGTTCGCCTCAACATGCAGAACGCGACACTGATTTTTCAGGTTTTAAGAAGCATCATTGAACGGCGCGTTTCCCCGAAGACTTTGGCCGGACCAATCGGTATGGCGCAGATGTCGAGCGAGGCCGCGCGCGAGGGTCCATCAAGCTTTTTCGGATGGATGGCGCTTGTGAGCTTGAATTTGGCAATTTTCAATCTTTTGCCGATACCGATTCTGGATGGCGGCACGCTACTGATGTTGGCCGTCGAGATGGTCATCCAACGCGAAATGAGCATGCGTGTCAAGGAAACGGTGTTCAAGCTCGGTTTCGTCTTCTTAATGATGATTGTCGTGTTCGTGATCTATAACGACATCACCCGCATCCTGACAAATAGCTGAGTGACACGGTAGTAGAATCCAAAAGATCTCATTCGCCGGTACCCGTCGGTATGATAAGAGACGTAATTATTATTGACGGAGGCGGCTGTGCACAACGTCATCTCGGCGAGGCGTCTTTCTTCGCTTTCTTCTCTTTCTCGATCCCTTAGGAAATCAAGCGCAATCGTGATTTTGCCTCTTTGCGCGTTACTGTTTGGCGCGCATCAAGTGGCTGCCCAGAGCAATTGGGGTACGGCTGGAGACATTATAGTTTCCGGTGACTTCGACGGCGACGGCGTGCTAGATTATGCTGTCTGGCGGCCTTCGACGGGTGTTTGGTTCATCGTACCCAGTAACGGAAACACGCCCTACACCCAACAATGGGGTGCGCCCGGCGATATTCCTGTTCCGGGCGATTACGACGGCGATGGAAAGACTGACTTCGCAGTCTGGAGGCCATCTGAGGGGAATTGGTACGTTCTGCAAAGCAGCAACGGAACCCAAGTTGTTCAGCAATGGGGCGCATCGGGAGACATCCCGGTCGGAATGGATTACGACGGCGACGGATTACAG
>JAFAYL010000022.1 GCA_019240405.1 Acidobacteriaceae bacterium | reverse complement strand
GCCGAGCTCACCGGCCGAGACGCCGAGCACCTCGTCCGTGTCCTCCGGGCCGAGCCCGGCCAGCTCCACGAAATTTCTGACAATTGCGATCTTTATCTCGCCCGTATCGAGGTGGCCCGCAACTCTCTCGTCAGCTTCCGAATCCTCGAAAAGCTCGCTGCGCCTCCACCCTCTCCGCGCGTCGCTCTCTTAGCCGCCCTGTTCAAGTTCGATCGCTTCGAGTGGCTCATCGAAAAAGCAACCGAGGTCGGTGTATCTCTCATCCAGCCGTTTGAATCCACTCGCACCGAGCGCGGCTTGGCTAATGCCTCGCTCACCCGCCGCGCGCGGTGGGAGAAAATTGCAATCGAAGCGAGCCAGCAGTCCCGCCGCGTGCATCTGCCCCGCATCGAACCGGCGATTCAATTCATTGACGCAATCCGCGTCGACGCATCTATTAAACTGCTGCTTGACGAAGTCCCCGAAGCACCGATTCTTCGCATAATGCCCAACGATCAAAGCGGCCCAGATGAACGCTTCGCTTTGATGCTGGGGCCCGAAGGCGGCTGGACGGATGCAGAGCGAGAACAAGCGAGTACCGCCGGTTGGATTTCCTGCTCACTCGGCCCCACAATCCTTCGCGCCGAAACCGCCGGAATCGCGGGATTGGCTGTCATCCGCGCAGCTTGGGGAAGATCAACAGCGCCTACGCCCGTCGCGGAACAATCGCCGCATCCACTGGCCTATCGCCCACCGGAATCATCGTGAACAGCGCCGCACCCGACTTCCACTTGTTCCCTCGGATCGCTGCGATGTGGATCACTGCCATATTCCCCGATTTCTCACTGAGCGCCAGCGCATACTGATTATCCGGCGTGATTGCCATACGTCCCGGAATCTCGCCGACTTCGACGATGCCAATCATCCTGCGTGTGCCGATATCGAAGATACATACATCTGATGCATTGCGGCTTCCTACAAACAAATAGGGGGGCTTCTCCGAGCAGGCCATCGCGCCGGGACTCCGGCCCGCCAAAAGCGTTTCATCTACTTCCAGCGTGTAAGGAAACACGATTCCGACTCCGTCCATGCCCGCGCCGGACACAAACAATTGCCCGCCATCGGAATTAAAGCAAAGATTCTCAGGCTGCATCGCCAATGGCAGATCCGCCACGCTTTGAAGACTCGGCACTTCGAGAGCCGCAATCGAACGGTCACGAAGATTCGCTGCAAGCAAAATTGCGGCGTCTCGCCTAAACCGCACATCGCCAAGCGGACCGGGAACCTGAGCTCGAGAGTTTGCTCCGGTTTCCAAATTGAACATCTGAATCACGCCGCGCTCGCCCGTCGATATAGCGACATGTTGATCCGCAGCTACATCAAAAGCAACCGGCCCCCCCTCGAGCTTATGCCGGCGAATAGTATTTAGCGATCCTGCCTCAATCTCGATAAGCTCGCGGCTGCTGCCCGCAATAGCAACGAGACGATTTCCATCAGGCATCACGCCGATCGCGCTGAGCTCGCCGGCAACTTTCTTCGACAGGACACGGGTCAGCTCGCGATTCAGTTTATGAATCGTTCCATTCGACTGGGTCAGCACGTAGCTGTTGCCTTCAACCAAACCCTTGCCTGAACCAGTGATTACAGCGGTCGGACGCGCGCCTAACGGAATTGATTTGATTAATCGAAATGCAGTTAAGTCTACGACACCGAGGCTTTCATCCCCTGCTGTCGCGATTAGAGCGTAACCGTCAAATCCTGTTCCCTTTTTCCGGCCACACGCGCCGGCAATCGTCATCGCATGAAGCGCGATCCATTCCCTGCGCGTCACCTTCTGGAATTGCAACCGTTTGAAAAGAATACTCTTTCGCCACTCCGCCTGGTGTAAGTCCTATGTTACGCTCTGAGAAGTCCTATTGACATCAGAACCGGCAGGGCATGAATTTCAGGTCCGTTTTTAGCCTAATTTCGTCCGATCTCGCAATAGATCTCGGTACCGCGAATACCTTGGTGTTCGCCAAGGGAAAGGGCATAGTTGTCAACGAGCCTTCCATCGTCGCCATTAACAAAAACACGAGCGAAATAGAGGCGGTCGGCAAAGAAGCTAAAGAAATGGTGGGCCGCACGCCGGGTAATATCGTTGCAATTCGTCCTATGAAGGACGGCGTCATCGCTGATTTTAAAGTGACCGAGCGCATGCTGAACTACTTCATTCAAAAAGCGCACGGCCGCAAAATGCTCGTACATCCGCGGATTGTGATTGGCGTTCCAAGCGAGATCACTCAGGTTGAAAAACGCGCCGTCAGCGAATCCGCTTATCGCGCCAAGGCGAGTGAGGTTCATTTGGTGGAACAGGCCATGGTTGCCGCCATTGGAGCCGGCCTGCCGATCACCGAGCCTCAGGGAAACATGATCGTTGATATCGGCGGTGGCACTACCGATGTAGCCGTGATTTCGCTCTCCGGAATTGTCTACTCTCGGTCCGTCCGGGTTGCGGGCAATGAGATGGATGACGCGATCATGAGTTATCTGAAACGCAAGTACAACTTGCTGATAGGCGAACGCACTGCCGAGCAGATCAAAATTCAGATTGGCTCCGCCCACCCGCTCGACCGGCCGCTTTCGATGGAAATCAAGGGCCGCAACCTCATTGAAGGCGTGCCTAAAACCGTAACCATCGAGGACTCTGAAATCCGCGAAGCGCTCGCCGAATGCGTCGGCACGATCATGAACGCCATCCGGGTGGCGCTCGAGCGCACTCCGCCGGAATTGAGCGCTGATATCAGCGATCGCGGTATCGTGCTGACCGGCGGCGGCGCTTTGCTCAAGAATCTTGATCGCCGCATTCGCGAAGAAACGGGGCTGCCCGTCTCTATTGCTGACGATCCCCTGGCTTCGGTCGTATTGGGTACGGGCATGATGCTCACAGACTTTAAGCTGTTGCGGCGTATCGCGATTGAATAATTTTTCAAACTTAGCTCTCCAGGGTTAAGCAAATCCGAGAGAGTCTTGGCACAGTCGTTTCCACACCCTTACAGTAAAGAAAGAAGCCATGGAGGCGCTGCTTAGCCGTTTTAAGAACCTTACCGTTCTGTTAATCGTCATCGTGGCGCAACTGCTCTACTTGGCCTATCAGGTAAAGACAGCGCGCGACGAGCGTCTGATCCGGGTTTGGGCAGTTAGCGCCGTCACTCCGATGGCCGGGATCGTCGAAGCCATCCGGCGAAACACTATTGGATTTCTGGAGGATTACTTCATTCTTCTCGATACCCGAGAGCAGAATCGCAAACTGCACGCGGAAAATGACCATCTTCAGATGGAGAACATCTATTACCGCAATCAGCTTGCAACTGCGGAACATGCCCGCGCCCTCAGCGTCTTTCAACAGCAATCGCCATCGAAAACTGTCGCCGCGCGCGTCATCGGCAACAGCACCGTCGTAACGGCGAAAGCCGTATTCATCGACCGTGGCTCAACCAGCGGGATTGATCAGGGAATGGCAGTCGTTACACCAGAGGGAATTGTTGGCAAAGTTACAGCCGTTTACCCGCTGGTTTCACAAGTCCTTCTTGTAACAGATCCAACCTTCAAAGTCGGAGTTGAATCGCAGAAAGGGCACGTTCACGGCGTTCTCAACTGCGGCGGCGGAAGTTGCCTGGTCGAGCAAATTCAAAATGAGGACAAGATCGACATAGGCGAGTGGTTCTACACATCGGGTGAAGATCGCATCTTCCCGAAAGGTTTTCCGGTCGGCAAAGTGGTCTCATCTCAGCCTGGCCAAGGCACGAAAGATATCAGGCTCAGTCTTAGTGGAGCCCCCGGCGGCGTCGATGAAGTTCTGGTTATTCTCCAAGGCGCGCATCAGCAGATTCCTGACGCGCCCAAACAGGAACAGGCTGCGGTGAGAATGCTTCCGCCGCCGCCCTCAGATACGGAGGCGAAAGATACCCAGAATTCCAAGCCCCAAACAGAGGCGGACAAGATCGTACAGAGATATGACGCCTTGGGGAAGCAGGAGGGCCACGTCTATGGCGGCGTGGGGTCAAATATGCCCGATTTCAACCGCAAGCCAGAAGGCGCGATAAAGCCGGCGCTCAACCAGGAGAGCAGCGAACACCAAACGGCTGAAACAGCGGCAGCCCAGACCAAATCGAAACCCGAATCGCTCAAAACACCAGCGGCCCGCGAAAGCCCCCCGGTTTTGGGGGCTAGACCGCAATCTAAACTGGCCACCACCAACAGCGGCGGTACTGAAAAGCAGTCTGCCACAAAATCATCGCCCGTACTTCCTTTGGGCGCGCCCCGTCACAAGCAGTCGCCCCCTCAGGCCCAAGAACCCACGCCCCCTGAGCGATGAATGAGACAAGTGATCAGATACTAACCCGGCGGCCCATCCGGGAAAACTGGTTCAGCCGTTTCCAATTTCCGGCGCTTTTGGCGATCACGCTGGTCGCGATCATCATCAAATTCTATTTACCTCGCCTGATTCCTCATACCGAATGGCTTGAGTTGCCGTTGCTGCTCACGGTTTATTTCGGCCTTATGCGGCGCAACCAACTTGCTTCGCTACTGTTTGGGGCTTTTGTTGGGTTGGCGGAAGATTCCCTTTCGCCCGCCAACATTCCTATCGGCATGTACGGAATCGCAAAAACGCTGGTCGGTTACTTCGCCGCTGCAGTCAGCCAGCGCTTCAACGTAGAGAGCACGCTTATTCGGGTCGTGCTTAGCTTCTTCTTTTATTTCTTTCACGCATTTTTCTACTGGATCATGCGCCGTGCATTGCTTGGTCAGATCGTGCCCTTCGATCCTCAAGAGACATTCGTTCACGGAGCTCTGAACGCCGCAGTTGCCATACCTTTATTCCTGATCCTTGACCGGATGAGGCTTGCAGGCACTGCCTAACCCGCCATTCTCGATACAATGAAAGCAAGGGTGATCCCTAGCCTCTCTCACCCCGGAATTCTCAGTGGCATTACTTGAACGGGAGCGCCACCGCATCGAGGAGCTACCCTCCGAGCGGTTCACGCGCGACGATCCTAAATTCGCAGCCGGAAAAATCGCGATTTTTCAGTATCTCGTTGTCGTGGTCTTCATCTTTCTCGTGTCCGGCTTTTGGAAGCTCCAGGTCCAGAACCCCGACGTCTACAGCGAGGCTGCTGAGCGAAATCGAATTAAGAGCACCCCGATTTTAGCTCCTCGGGGCAAGTTTCTGGATCGCGATGGGCGGGTCATTGTGGACAATAAGGCCTCCTACTCGCTGCTGTTGAACCGGGATCAAATCAAATGGGAGCACCTTCCCGCGATCGCGGAAGCATTACAGCTCGATTACGGCGATCTCGCCGGCAAAATTCGCCGAATGGGATCCACGCCGCAAATCATCATCAAGGATCAGCTGACGCGGGATGAAATCGCCTTTGTAGAATCGCACCGCGATGCCAACACATTCCCTGAAATGGAATTGATAAAGGCCTGGCGGCGCCAATACCCGCAGGATGGCTTCGCTGCTCACGTCATCGGCTACGTCGGCGAAATCAGCGAATCAGAGCTGAATTCTGCGGCCTTCATCGATTATCACCAGGGCGACATCATCGGCAAAGACGGCCTTGAGCGCCAGTACGATCACGCCCTTCGCGGCGTGGATGGAAAACAGCGGGTCATGGTCGATAACATGGGTCGCGAACGCCAGATCGCAGAGCCGCAACCCGCCGTCCCGGGCAAAGATTTGCAACTCACGATCGATCTCGACCTCCAGGCCGTCGCCGAGCTCGCCATGGAAGATAAGCGAGGCGCAGTCGTGGCGCTTGATCCCCGAACCGGCGAAGTGCTCGCAATGGTAAGTCGGCCGACGTTTGACCCAAACAAGTTTACAGGGCGGATCAGCCGCACGGATTGGAATGAGATCGCGAATGATCCGTACAAACCGCTAATGAATCGCGCCACTCAGGCCGAATTCGCGCCGGGCTCAACCTTCAAACCCTTTGTTGCGCTTGCGGGACTCGAGTCGGGCGTGATTGACGACGAAACGGAATTCCACTGCCCGGGCGGAGCATCTTTCTATGGTCACTATTTCGCGTGCTGGCGGCAAAAACAGGGAGGCCACGGCAAGATCTCGTTACACCGAGCCATCGCCCAATCGTGTGATGTTTACTTCTATAACGTTGCCAATCGCCTCGGCATCGATCGATTAGCCCATTACGCCGAGCTGGCAGGTTTCGGCCACAAAACCGGAATCGATCTCCCCAACGAGCGCGAAAGCACAATGCCATCGAGTCACTGGAAGATGCGTATGTTTCGACAAAAGTGGTACGCCGGTGAAACAATTTCGGTCGGAATCGGGCAGGGGGCCGTAACCGTTTCACCTCTCGAGCTGGCGGCCGCTGAGGGCGGCCTCGCCGTGCGCGGCAAATGGTACAAGCCTCACTTACTAAAATCCACGGCCCCAATCTTGATGAGGTCCGGCAACTTGCACTCGGAAAACTTGGAAGACGTGGTTTACGGAATGTACGGTGTCGTGAACGAAGGCGGTACAGGTCGAGTTGCGCAACTGCCAAACATAAAGGTCTGCGGTAAAACCGGCACAGCACAGCTCGCTTCAAACCAGTTGCTGAAAGGCACAAAGCTCGGCCAATCAATGAAAGACAATGCCTGGTTCGTAGGCTTCGCTCCTGAAGAAGCGCCGGAGATCGTTGTCGTCGCCCTGTTTGAGAACGGAGAACACGGCGACAGAGCCGCGCCCATTGTGCGAGACGTACTGAAAGCCTATTTCGATAAGAAAGCGCGGCTCTCGGCATCGCATTTCGCGGAGCTTCGACGCTTATCGCCGCCCCGACTTTTTGCGGATGCGCAGGACCTCTATCCGAAAGGTAATGTGCAGCCGGAGGGAGTAGTTCTTCAATAATGCCGATCTACCGCAGCCTTCGCGAACTCGATTGGCCGCTCCTTTTCATCACCCTTGCTTTATGCGGCTTGGGCGTATTACAGATCTATAGCGCGACCTCCGGAAGCAGATGGCAAGATGCCTGGTGGAAGCAGATCATTTGGATTGCAACAGGCCTTGCCATGATGTGGATTGTCTCGCTTGTCGATTACCACTCTTTATTGGGACACAGAGTTTTCTATCTGTACGTAGTCTCGGTCGTGCTACTGATCGCCACGGCATTGGTCGGCAACAAAGTTTTCGGATCAACGCGTTGGATAAAAGCGGGCGCCTTCACATTTCAAACGTCCGAGTTCGTAAAGATTGTTTTGATACTGCTGATCGCCAGTTATCTGACCACCCTGAAAACGGAATCGCTGGAGTGGAAGGACATCCTGAAGCTTGCCGGCCTGGTTGCCGTTCCCATGGTGCTCGTCATGAAGGAACCCGATCTCGGCACGGCGCTAACGTATTTACCCATTCTTGTTTGTGGCGTTTTGATGGCCGGTTTGCGATGGAAATACCTCCTCGTGGTCCTAGGGATACTAGTCGTCACTTTGCCAATCGGATATCATTTTCTTAAGCCGTACCAAAAGGATCGGCTGGTAAGCTTCATCTACCCTGACCGGGACCCCAAAGGAACGGGTTTTCAGGTTATCCAGTCGAGAATTGCCGTCGGCAATGGTGGAATGTGGGGTCGCGGCGCCAAAGAAAGTTCCCAGACCCATCTGGGCTTTCTGCCGGTTCCTCACACAGATTTCATCTTCTCCTCGTTTGCTGAAGAACACGGGTTTGTAGGAGTTGTGATCGCGCTTGTTTTGTATTTTCTTTTGATCATGCAGGTTGTGCAGAATGCGCAGACGGCGACAGACAGAGCGGGCCTTTATATCTCGATGGGCGTCGCCTCATTGTTGCTGTTCCATGTATTGGTCAATGTCGGAATGGTGGTCGGGCGTATGCCGATCACTGGAATTCCGCTTCCGCTGATGAGCTCGGGAGGCTCGAATACGTGGTCGGTTTTTCTGATGCTGGGCCTGGTGAACAGCGTCAGGTTGAGAAGGTTTGTGAATTGAAAAATTGACGGTCTAAGTAGGCCGATTTTGATAAATAAAAGGGTCGAACTGAGTAGGACAAACAGAGTTTTCGGATTGCCTACAAGATTTTCTTGTTTACTCGAAACTGATGTAAACGTATCGGGCGAGGGTGTTGTCGAGCAAGTCTCCGCCGCCGCCCGAGGCAACGGATTTTGCGTTCAACCGCTGCGCCGAAGTGCTCTGAGCGCGGTGTAATCCGAAGGTCTCTGTACTCTCACCATCGGCCTGATGAAGGTGGTGAACATGAGTAAGGAGTTGGTGATTGGATCCAATCGCCACGAAACAAAAGTAGCTGTTCTCGAAGACGATCAGCTCGTCGAGATCTACTTTCAGCGCGGAAATGAGTATTCGCTCGCCGGGAGTATACATAAAGGCCGAGTAACACGCGTGCTCCCCGGGATGCAATCGGCATTCGTCGATCTTGGTCTGGAGCGCGATACGTTCCTCTATGTATCGGATTTTTTTGAGGAACATGAAGACATCGACGCAGTAACGGACGATAGGCCTGTCCGCAGCGATCGCCGCGATTACACGCAACCGCGCAGTGTAGAGCGTGCCTCCGACGACCGAAACGGCGATGCGCGCGACACGCGGGCAGAAGCTTTATCGTTTTCGGAATCCGAATCTGTCGCGGCAGAAGAAACACCAAATAACACTCTCCAAATTAGTGGCGAGCCGGTCCCCATTAAGCCGATCGAGCGCACAGAAAACGAGCGGGGCCTGCGGGGCGATCGCCGAGGAAGACGTTCGCGGCGCCGCCGTCCCAGAGGACAGGGATTCCCAGAGAACAAATACGCACAGCCTCCTGCTGCACAGCTTCCGCAAGAACCGCGACCGGATCAGCAAGCAGGGGAGCCACAACCTTCGCCCGACGTCATCCTCCTTCCGGGCGAGTCGCTCGCAAAGTATCGAAATCTCGAAACGAGACCAACTGACTCTGAAGTCTCGCCGCCTTTCGAAACTGTAATAGCGCAGCCAGAGAGTTCAGACAAACCCGCTGCATCCGGAAACGGACCTGAAGAGGAACAATCTCCTCAGGGCAGTTCGGACCAACCCGAAGATCTGGACGCCGAAGCTGACGAGATCGAAACCGCTGACAAGGTTCTGTCGCACTACGAAGACCCTTCTGCTGAGGAAGAGAAATTAGAGGAAGTGAAGCAGGATGCTCCTGGTCCGAGCTCATCAGAAGATCTCGAGACTTCTGGACAGCAAGACTGCGGAACCGTTCGATTTGAGGATGGGCATGCAGTCGATGAAAATCCGTCGAATGTCTCTGCTTCTCGGGAGCTCACGTTATCATCGGGCGACACCGAAGTTCACCAACAGGACATCCCTCCCACCCAATCCCTCGCCGCGCAGACAGCGGTGATGCGCGCGCAAGGCGGACGGTACATGCATCGTCTCTCGCGGCGCATGCGCCGCAGACGAGGGGGAAATCGCTTCAATAATGTCGGCAACGCCAGCGCGGTGACCGAGGTAGCGTCCAGTCCGAGTGGCGCCACAGCAGCCATCCACGAGCAAACTCGCCCCGAGCCTTTTCCAGAGGATCAGGAAGCGCGCTTATTGAGCAGACCGGAGCGTACGGCGCCATCTATCTCAGATCTGCTCAAACCGGGCCAGGAAATCATTGTTCAAATTGCGAAAGAGCCGCTCGGCCAAAAGGGAGCGCGCATCACTTCGCATGTCGCCCTGCCGGGCCGCTACGTCGTCTTTATGCCGAGCGTCGCCCAAGCTGGTGTCTCGCGAAAAATCGCTAGTGAAGAGGAGCGTCACCGGCTCAAGCGCATTCTGCAGAAACACAGCGCAGGCATGTCAGGTGGCTTCATCGTCCGTACCGCAGGTGAAGGTGTGTCCGAGGACGAAATTGCCTCTGACATGGAGTTCCTTTACAACCTCTGGATGGACATTCGTGCAAAAGCGGAAAAGAAGCCTGCACCTGCGTTGCTCCATTACGATCTGGACATTGTGCAGCGCATTCTGCGCGATAGGCTGACTGAAGATTTCAAAGCGATTTGGGTTGATAACGAAGAGCTCTATGAGAACGTGCTGAGCTTTATGCAACGCTTTCAGCCCGCGCTTGTGAGCCGCGTGAAGATGTACACGCGCTCGGCTCCGATTTTCGATGCGTTTAGCATCACACAGGAGTTAGAGAAGGCGCTTCGCCCCAAAGTGTGGCTGAAATCGGGTGGTTACATTGTGATCAACCAGACCGAAGCGCTGGTAGCCGTGGACATCAACACTGGCAAGTTTGTGGGCAAATCGAACCGCCTCGAAGATACTATCGTCAAGACAAACACGGAAGCGGCAAAGGAGATCGTGCGGCAGATTCGCTTACGCGACCTCGGCGGCATCATTGTGTTGGACTTCATCGACATGGAGGAGCGCAAGAATCGCCAAAAGGTAATGCAGAGCTTGGAAGAGGCCATGCGTGCAGACCGTGCGCCTTACAAGATTCTTCAATTTAACGACTTCGGGTTGGTCGCCATTACACGCAAGCGAGTGAAGCAGAGTCTCGAGCGCACGCTGTGTTCACCTTGCCCGTATTGCGAGGGCGCCGGTTACATCAAGAACGTTCAAACCATTATCGGTGAGATCCTTGTCGAAGCACAGAAAATTGCCAAGGCTATAGAAAGCAAGGATGTCGTGCTGCGCGTGAACCCGGCGGTTGCTAAGGTATTAAAGGCCAGCAGCAACCGTTATCTGGAAGAAGTTGAGGAGACTCTTGGCCGCCCCGTGCTGGTGACAAGTGATGCTAATCTGCATCACGAGAAATTCGATTTGGCCTAAGCAGTCGTCAATCCCGGAGAGATGGCCGAGTGGTTGAAGGCGCACGCTTGGAAAGCGTGTTTAGGGGAAACTCTAACGTGGGTTCGAATCCCACTCTCTCCGCCAAGTCTAATTCTTCAGTTATTTACAGCAACAAATGTAAAGGGTTATGAAAGGTTTGTCAGCTGTTCTGCCGAATTATAGGAAAGAAATACGGACGAACTTCGCCGCGACTGCTGTCAGACTTGCAGAATGTGCGAGGGCACCACGAATATGAAATGTTAAGCAAGTTGATGTCTTGGAAGTCTTTGGGGAGTATTTTTGTTCAAAAAGGCTCGTACCTTCCGCATTACCTGTTCACGGTGCGAAAGCCGTACTCCTCCATGTCTTCTTCGTTGCCCTTGTTCCCTCCTAAGATTCCGCTCAACTTTACGATGTAGTCGCCGGCCTGGATTAAGCATGACGATATCCGCAGATCCACTACTTTGTTGCCGCCCGACAACTGGCTCTTGAGCCCACCAATACGCCTAATTTCGCTACCTTTTGCCGTTTCCACTACAGCCTCATAAACTTTGTAGTCGTCGTTCTCCAGAGTTAACCGGATGTTGATCCACCGCGTTCTGAGGGGCACAGCAAACACCTTTGCTGAAGTTCCTCCACTCCTCGATATAAGTCACGCGGCTTGGTGCGGCCTGATGCGATCTGAGATTTCATTACCGTGCGCATCCTGAGCCATTTCCAGATCGTAGTTCGCCTGGAGATTCATCCAGAATTGCGGTGTGGTCCCGAAATACCTCGCTAGACGGAGAGCCGTGTCTGCAGTAATTGCTCGCTTACCGCGAGCGATATCGTTCACCCGAGTCACCGGTACTTGTAACTGGATGGCAAGCCGATTAACAGTCAGACCGAGCGGTCTCAGAAAGTCTTCACGCAGCGTTTCACCGGGATGAATAGGCGGCATTGTCTTCGGTTTCTTTTTCATGCTCCGAACTCCTTAATGGGAGTCTGCAATTTCAACTTCAACGGCGTCAGGATCGGCCCATCCGAAACAGATCCGCCATTGGTCGTTCACTCGAATGCTGTACTGCCCTTTGCGATCGCCTGCAAGGGCTTCGAGGCGATTGCCTGGAATTCTTGCAAGATCTGACAATGCCGCGGCTGCATTAATATGGTTTCGTTTGGCCACTCTAGCAATACGCTGAAACTTTCGGCTGAACTGGCGCCGGAACACCTTCTCGGTTTCCGCATCACGGAAGGACCGAATCACACATCGATGATACTACCGATTCCCGTTTAACGCAAAACGTTAGAATTGTGCAGTGGCGGTGGGCAAGGGTAGGCAGTGCGGCACGGGATTGCTGGAATCGGCAGCAACGGGGAATCTGCATCACTGCCATTTGATACGATGCGAGCGGAACCATATGAGCTTCATTGCATCCGTATGAGGCGGTCGTGGGCATTTCGCTAACTGGCCGTAAACAAGAAAACTCATTCCCGGTTGGCGCGCCGGCGCGGCACAACCACGTCGATGGAGCGGGCTCGGATTCGGCGGGAATCGTTTCGAGTCTGACCGTGATCGGAAGGGCCATGGTGATCAGGGGCCACATTGTAAGCAGAGAAAGTCTGCTCGTCGATGGCCAAGTCGAGGGCACCCTGGAACTCCCGAATTCTCGCCTTATCATTGGAGCGAACGGAAGAATCGGCGCCGACGTGAAAGCGCGCGAAATTGAAGTGCTCGGCACGGTATCGGGCGACCTCGAAGCGACGAAGAAGATTACCATTCGCAAGGGCGGCCGTTTGGTCGGTGATCTCCGCACTCCCGGCATCGTGATCGAAGAAGGCGCTTACTTCAAAGGCAAAATTGAAATAGTCGACGCCGAAGAGCCGCCTAGAATCGCGACAGCGGCACCCGAAAACCAAAAGACGCCAGCACGACCGTAACTGCGTGAACTGATCCTATAACCGAGGCGCTCGTAGCCCAAAAATATATCAGAACAAATAAGCGGTTCGGGAGCGGAAGTATACTGTCCCTCATAGACTCACGTACGGGAGCTGTGAGGCGCGTCGTGAGGGCGGGCGGGAGGTGATATGAGAGCCTTTATTTTTCCTCTTTTGTTGTTATCCGCTTTACTCGCGGTCAACGCATACGGGCAAGGCGGCGCCACGGGCGCAATTAGTGGGACGGTGGAGGATCAGAGCTCGGCTGTAGTTCCTAAGGCACAGATTGATATTTCGGGAGTGGCCGGCACGATACGGCACGTTGAGAGCGATGCGCATGGCGAGTTCACCGCGCCGTTGCTGCCGGTTGGCACCTACACGATTACGATCAGCGCGCCGGGATTTGCGGAAACGAGGTTCTCAGAGGTGGAAGTTCGGGTAACGGAGACGACGCGGCTTACCGCGGTGCTGCGGCCAAGATCGATTGCGACACAGGTGGATGTGCAGGCGCAGGTTGCAAACGTAGAGACCACGACGGCGGTGACGGGGCAATCGCTGACGGCTCAGACTATCGGCACGCTGCCGCTGGCTACACAAAACTTTCAACAGCTTTTGGCGTTGTCGGCGGGCACGGCATCGAACTTGAACGCGTCGGCATCGCTCGGGCGCGGCGATACGCGAATCGATGTGAACGGGCAGCGCGAGGATAACAACAACTATCAAATCGAAGGCATCACGGCGAGCGATTACAACGTCGCCGAGCTGACGAACACGCCATTGCCGAGCCCCGATGTAGTGGCGGAGTTTAAAGTGCAGACGAGTTTGTATGACGCGTCGCAGGGGCGCAACGGCGGAGGCAATATCAATGCAGTTTTGAAGAGCGGGACGAATAATATCCACGGCGATGTGTTCGAATTCTTCCGCAACGACGACTTGAACGCGAACGAATTCTTCCTCAACTCGCAAGGACATCCGCGGCCTACCGTGAAGCAGAACATCTTTGGCGGGAGTCTCGGCGGGCCGGTTTTGCCGAAGGGGAAACTCGGCTATTTCTTTTTGAATTATCAGGGAACGCGGCAACTGAGCGGACTTTCGTCGGGGACGATAATCGGCACTTCGCTTCCCGTGCTGCCGCTCGACCGGTCGGCTGCTTCATTGGCAGCGACGTTCTTTCCGGGGAATCCGAGTGTAAGCGCGGCGAGTATCGATCCAGTTGCGTTGAAACTCTTGAGCCTGCAGGGAACGCAGTTTGGAACATCGCCAGGCGGGTACTTGATTCCGACGGTTGCAGGAACGCCGGGCAGCACGGCGCAGTTTCACGTAAGCCGCGCCGGCAAATACAACGACGATCAGTTCACCACGAATTACGACAAGGAGCTGGGGCCGAAGGATAAGATTTCGGGCCGATTCTTCTTTTCGGACTTCGAATCACTGCTTCCGTTCGGAGCTGGAGGCTTGCAAGCCTCGTTCGGCGGCAGCATCTCACCGAGCGATTTGAATTTTCCATATGATCTGCCGGTTCGGGACCGCTTTCTGAACGTCACGGAAACCCACACGTTTTCGCCGCATTGGGTGAATGAGTTCCGCTTCGGATTCGTGCATATAGATAGCGGCGACATCAACACGCCGATTGTTACCGCAAATCAACTCGGAATCGACAGGCCGAACAACAACGTCGACAATTTGATCTATAAATTCACGTTTAACAGCTCGGGCTTTCAGATCGGCCCAACGCCGGCCGCCGATATCACGCAACTGCAGAACAATTATGTGTTCCTGAATACGACGAGTTGGACAAACGGGAAGCATCTGATCCGCTTTGGCGGCGAGTTCGACCGCGTCAATCTGGACAAGAACTTTCCGCAAGTGTTTAACGGTCAGTTGTTCTTCAGCCCGGGTTTTACTCCGAGCGGACCATGTGCGCTGGGTTGCTCAGATTTTCAGGAGTTTCTGTTGGGCGCTCCTTCGTTCAGCTATGGCGGCAGCGGAATGTCGAATCACGAATACCGGATCAACGATTTCGCGGGCTTCTTGCAAGATGACTACAAGGTGACTCCGGATTTCACTCTGAATTTGGGTGTGCGCTGGGAATTGAACGGAGCGGTGCGGGATGATCTGTGTCACATCGGGAACACGTTCGCGATCCTGGCAAATGAAGGGATCAATCCGTATGTGTATCCCACATGCGTGAACAAGTTGAATGTGCCTGGCTTGGTTGGCACGCGAAATGCCACAACGCTCAACAATGAATACGCTTCGGATTGGGGGCCGCGCTTTGGTTTCGCTTACAACTTGTTTGGCAGGAGCACGACTGCACTTCGCGGCGGATATGGAATCTATTACGTCCGAGAAGATGTGGGCGCGGTGGATCAGCTTTCGTTCCAAGCGCCGTTCTTGCCCATTCCGAGCACCGTCGGAACGCCCGGGCAGATGGCGACGATTTTCGCGACGGGAATTGGGCGGCTGCCGGTCGGCGGCGTGATCGATCCTTCGTTCGTTCCGGTTTATTCGCGGCTGATCGGATTTGTGGACGCGAACGGGAATCCGACAAACGACACGACGCAAACACCTGTGTATACCGGAAACACGGTCAACATTCTCGGACTGGAAGTTCCGCCGCACTACGTGAATCCGAGCACGCAACAGTGGAACTTGACGTTGCAGCAGAGCTTGGGCGGAGGCTGGATGATGGAGCTCGGTTATGTCGGAACTAAGGGGACGCACCTGCGAGATACCCGCAATATCGATCAGGCATATGACGCGCGAGTGAATCCGGTAACGCTCACGGCAATAGATGGGAAGACTTACACGATCACCCAAAACTCGCTGGCGAACATCAACGCGCGGGGGCATTATTTAGGCCTTGACGTCGCTGGGTTCCAAGTGTTCGCCGATGATGCAAACTCGATTTACAATGCTTTCGAAGCAACGCTGTACCATCGCTTCTCGCACGGCCTGCACTTGCAGGCGGCTTACACCTGGTCGCGCGCGATTGATGAGACGTCGACGGGCAACACTTCGCTAAACTCGGCTGTGAACAATCAACTCACGCTGCAGGACTCGCGCGGACTGGCGGATTTCGACCGCGCGCACAGAGTGGTCGTTAATTACACCTGGGAGCTTCCGTTCTTCGCTAAATCAAAGGGGATCGTGCATGCGGCGCTAGGCGGATGGTTTTTGAGCGGGATCACGACTTTCCAATCGGGCGCGCCGTTTACGGTACTTGATTCGGCCGCGGCATCGGCATTCGGGTTACTGGGAACGGGAACGCCGACAACTCCCGACCTGATTCTTGGGATTGATCCACTCACGCACGGCAGTACCGAGAGCCGGTTGAATGGTTACGTGAATCTCAATGCGTTTCGGCCGGCGCCGGTGGTGGGCGTGGATGGATCGACCGGATTCGGCGATCTGGGGCGGAACACGTTTCGCGGACCGTTCCAGCAGAACTGGGATTTCTCGGCAGGCAAATCGTTCGCGATTACAGAGAGTCAGCGGCTGCGCGTGACCGCCGATTTTTTCAACCTATTTAATCATCCAAATTTTGCCAATCCGGCGTTTTTGGATATTGAGAGCCCATCCAATTTCGGGCAGATCACGAGTACGGTAGGAACGCCACGGTTGATTCAGTTTTCAGCGAAGTATTCGTTTTGAGAGACTTCTCGAGGAGTCGTATCCATATAAGAGCGCCGGGCCGGGGCACATGCCCGGCCCCCTACTTGCGTCTGCTGGCGATTGCTATCGAGGTGTAAGCTTCGATCGCGAATGGAGTTGAACAGTCAAGCTGCTGGCGATATTTCGATTTCTTTAGCGATGCTCGTAGGCTGCGGGATGGGATCGCCAAACTCTTGTAAGGCCCTCAAGTGCCCTTCAATGGCTTCCCGAATGTTGATTTCGGTCTGTTCGAGCGTTTTGCCCGTTGTCATGCAGCCTGGGAGATCAGGAACGTATGCGGCCCAGTTGTCTTCGGCCTGCTCAAACAAAACCGCATATTTGATTTTCATTGCTTCTTCTCCAAACCTGCAGCTTTCAAGATCGATTTTAGAGTACCGAGCGGAACATCATCACCTAGATGTCCAGGTATTGTCACAACGTTCGGTTTTGATGGATGCTTGTAATGGCGATGACTGCCGGTTGTTCGAACATGCCTCCAACCGTCTGCTTCGATCAGCCTCATCAGGTCTCGAACCTTCACTCACTTCACTCTAGAGCAGCCACGATGGTCACTTAAAGTGAAGAATGAGCACCTGAAAGTTTGCGTGTTTAGCGCTCTATTGCTCACCGTCAGGTCGGGAGTTGGGCAAATCAGTAACGAGGACATCAATAAACTCCCTTCGCGTCCACCGACTGCGAAGATGGCGTACGGGAGCGCGCCGCAGCAGTTCGCGGAATTGCGGCTGCCGGAGGGACGCGGCCGGTTCCCCGTGGTCGCGATTTTGCACGGAGGCTGCTGGATCGGATATGCGGGAGTCGAGTATACGGCGCATCTTGCGACGGCGCTCACAGACGCAGGATTCGCGACGTGGAATGTGGAGTACCGCCGCGGGCATGAGGCTGGCGGCGGCTGGCCGGGCACGTTCGAGGATGCCGAACGAGGAGTAAACGCCTTGCGCGATGCCGCCGCGAAATACGCGCTAGACATGCGGCGCGTCGTGTTGCTTGGACACTCGGCGGGCGGTCAGCTCGCGCTCTACGTTGGCTCACGGTTGAAGTGGCCGGCAATTTCGCTGGCGGGAATTGTCGACATGCGCGCGTATGCCAGGGGCGGGCCGAAGCACTGTGTCGAGGGCGAGTATCAAGTGATGGGGGGAACCCCCGAGGAGCATCCGGATCGCTATGCAAAGGTTTCACCCGCCGAGTTGCTACCGCTCGGTATTGCGCAAGTGCTGATATGGGGCGAGCGGGACAACATCGTTCCCGAGTCGCTCTTCGCGGATTACGAAAGGCGCGCCGATCGAGCGGAGATTGTACGTGTGCCTGGCGCCGGTCATCATGAGTTTGGCGCGGCAGAGGGGGCAGCATGGAAAGCGATCCTTGCGGCGGTGTTGCGTCTGACGAACACGCAGACACCCTGAAAAGGAACGGAGACAGCGAGTATGCCGATCAGAGTTGTGAGGCTTGGGTCGCCGCGACAGCAGAATGAGGGATTGCGGCTGAGCACGGTGCTTGACGAGCGCCGGGCAAAATTCGCCAAGGCCAATGTCTAATACTGACGCCATCATTATTTATGCTTGGATGGCCCTCGGCATCGTTTGGCTCGTCACGGCGTTCACTTCTAAGCGAACCGTGCGCAGGCAATCCGCAGGGTCGCGACTGATGGAGGTGGCGCTAGGGATTCTGGCCGGCGTCTTTCTTGCAAACATCTTCACCGTTGGATTCCTGTACAAACGCTTTACACCCATTTCCCCTTTTTCGGATGCTGCAGGAGCTTCATTGACGCTCGCCGGGATAGCGTTCTCCTTGTGGGCCCGTTTCCGCCTGGGAAGGAACTGGAGCGGAGCGGTCACGCTAAAACAAGACCATCAACTTATCCGAAGCGGGCCGTACTCGATTGTGCGGCATCCGATATATTCCGGCTTTCTGCTTGCGTTAACGGGAACCGCGATAGCGCGTGGGACGGTCAGCGCATTGATAGGTGTTGGAGCAGCTACCGTCACACTTTGGCTGAAATCTCGTACTGAGGAGGCGTTTATGACTGACCAGTTCGGCTCTGAATATCTGGAGTACAAGCGCGAGGTCAAGGCGCTGATTCCGTTCATTTGGTAGACGCCCCGGAATGATGGAGAAGCTTCCCAGCATAGGTGAAATTGCGCAAGAGTTTGCGCTGCCCGATTCGACAGGAAGGCTGCGGCGGTTATCGGAGCTGGTTTCACAGGGTCGATTGGTGCTGCTCTTCTACCGGGGCAGTTGGTGACCATTCTGCCTTCGCCAGTTGGCGGATTATCGAGAGCACTACCAAGCAATTCAACAAGCCGGCGCAAGCGTTGTGGCTGTGTCAGTGGACGCGCCGGAGAAATCGGAAGCGATGCGGCAGGAGCTTTCGCTTCCTTTTCCGATTTTGTGCGACACAGAGCGGCGCCTCATGAAGGACTGGGACATCTACAACCCGCGCGAGAGAGGCGGCATCGCTAAGCCAGCCGTATTTGTGATCGAACCCAACCGTATCGTGCGGTACGCAGCAGTGGACACAGTTGCTACGCGCGTGCCTGCGTCGGAAATTTTACATGTGCTGCAAACGATTGCTGAGCCGCAGCGTGTTAGACGCAGAGTTCACATCCCTTCGATGTATGACTGGCTTCGCGCGATTCGGAATAGCTTGAGGCGCTAGGTTGAATGCTCCTTGCCCTCGCGCGCCGGATTAAGCGCCGGATGTTGCCTCCCAAGACCAGAGCTTCGTCCCTCGGTCGCAATCCCAGCAGGCGAATTTTATGCAGTTCTACGCCTGGATGAAGCCATGGCCCGTCTGAGCCGAAAAGCAATTTCTGCGCTCCCGCGCGCTTAATTGCTTGCACTATGTAGTCATAGTGCCGGACCGATGAGGTATCGGCATAGACGTTCGGGTGCCGAACGATCTGATCAATTACCTGCTGGTGCGCCTTCCAATCACCGATGAAACTCCCGAGATGGGGAACGATAAAATTCACGTCCCGGTATTGCGGTGCAAACATCTCAACGATATGAGGCTTCGCGCCGACATCAACCAGGACAGGTAAACGAAGCGCACGGGCTGTTTCGCACACTTCGCGCGTCGGTGGCGACTCGAAGCCATGAACTTTAATGCCTCGAAAGCGCCACTTCACCATTGCGTGTTTCACCAGTTGAAACACTCGCCCGGCATCACGGCGAGCATGAAGCATCGCGAAGCCAACCAGGCGGTCGGGATACCGGGCAACAATGCTGGCGACGCGCCGATTCGCTTCTGCGTAATTTGTATGAAACGTTGAGAACACGATAGTCTTGTCGATACCTGCTGCTCTGGCCCGGCGCAAGTAAGGCTCGATCGGCGCATCTGTGTTCCAGGGCGCTGTCATCAGATCACCTTGACCGGTGTGGCAATGGCAATCAACAATCATGTCGTCAATTGCAGTTCCCGTTCCGCCTTTCGGCTGCAACAGTGTTGAATCTTCGAGGCCATCGAAAGAAAGTAAATCGATGTCTGGATTCCACGATAGAAGTTAGGCAGAAGAAAGTTTTCATTGGGTGCGTGAATTCGGTCTTCGGGCAATCCAAAGCCCATCAGGATAGCGGGAGTGCCGAGCGCGTGCTGAAAAGTACTAACGATGGGAATCGTTCCTCCGGACCGGACGAGAACTGGCGGCGTTTCGAAAACGGAGCGATACGCAGAAAAGGCAGCTTGTAAGAAGGGCTCACAGCGATCGATAAGCACAGGTTCGGCGCGCGAAAGCGTACGGACTTTACATTTCACTGCGGGTGGCGTGATGCGAGCCATGTGCTTTCGAAAGAGATGCTCGACCTCATTGGGATTCTGGTCCGGCACCAATCTAAAACTCAGCTTGACCAGAGCGCGCGCGGGAATTATGCCTTTGCCGCCAGGGCCTTGATACCCGCTCAAGACACCATTCACAGTGAGTGCGGGACGAATTGTCGTTCGTTCATGAAGGCTGTAGTCGCGCTCCCCCCACCCGCTTTCTACTCCAGCATCTTTGAGGATCTCGGCATTGCGAGGACCAGAACGAGCCATGTATTCGCGCTCCTTTCCGCTCCATTGACGGACGCGGTTGTAGAAACCGGGAACCGCCACACGTCCGCTTGAGTCGTGCAGTTTGGCGATAATCTCACACAATGCCTGAAGCGGATTGTGAATCGCACCGCCGAAATTGCCTGAGTGCAAATCTCTATTCGGCCCGCACACCTCAATTTCGAGGCTCACCATTCCCCTCTGCGCGTAACTGATGGCGGGACGTCCTCGAGCGAGCATTTTGGTGTCCGAAATAATTACGGCACTCGCCTGCAGGGCATCTTTTGTAGTTCCGCCCGTGCAATCTCACATAGCCGATGGTGGAAGTTGCTAGGCCGCTCGATTTGACAGATCTTTTGAACAGCGGCTGATCGATATTGCACAATCCGATTCCGAGCTGCTCGAGCATGTCAAGCGTGCCGGGTTTACTCCAGCTTCCGTGACGAACTTCAAGCACCAGCGGATATTCGGAAGAGCGGGCGCGAAGCCGTGCAATGTATTCGCGATTCTCGTCGGTGTTGCGGAAAGACCACGGAAACTGTAGCAGAAGCGCGCCCAATCGCTCTGCTTCCAGCAGAGGAATGATGCCATCTTTGAATTCGCGCTCATCATTTGCCGTCGCATTCCGCTCGTGCGTAAAGCCGCGCCACAGCTTCGCCGTGAATCGGAACCGGGCATTGTGCTCAATTCGTTTAAGCCAAGTCTCAGCCGTTTTGGCGGGGACTGGGCGATAGAACGACACGTTGATTTCGATCGTGTCGAAGTAGTTTGCCAAATAAGAAGGCTCGCTGAAACCGCGAGGCTTTTGCGCGGGATATGCGATCCCCCAACAGTCCTTAGGACCAACCCGCCGGACCGATTCGAATCACATTAACTAGTTGGCCCTCGACTGCTCAAAGTTATACGCGATGCGAAACATCGTAGCTTCATCGAAATGCTTCGTGAAAATTTGCAGGCCGATCGGCAAACCGTCCGATTCGCCGCACGGCACGCTCATGCAGGGCACACCCGAGAGATCGCCTGTCAACGTATAAACATCGGACAAATACATCGCTAGCGGATCATCGATCTTTTCGCCGATCTTAAATGCAGGAATCGGCGATACCGGCGCGACAATTGCGTCTACCTCTTCGAAAGCATTGCTGAAGTCTCTCGTGATCAAAGCACGAACTTGTTGAGCCTTCCGATAGTATGCTTCGTAATAACCCGCGCTGAGGACATACGTGCCGAGCATAATCCGGCGCTTCACCTCTGCTCCAAATCCGCAGCCCCGCGTATTCCGGTACATCTCCGAAAGCGTTTCTCCGTCGTTGCGGGTCGTATAGCGCACGCCGTCGTAGCGGGCCAGATTCGAGCTAGCTTCGGCAGTCGCAATGATGTAGTAACACGAAAGCGCATATTTGGTATGCGGCAAGCTAATCTCGCGTAGCTCGCAACCCAAGCTCTGAAGTTGTTTGATCGCCGCGCGCACGACGTCACCCGTCTCCGCGCCGAGACCTTCAAAATACTCCTTCGCTAAACCCAGCTTCAAACCGTTAACTGGGTGCTTCATAAGCGCGCGATAATCATCCACCGGCGCAAATGCGGATGTGGAGTCGAAATCATCGCGGCCGGCAATTGTTTGGAGTACAGTGGCGGCATCCTCCACATTGCGAGCCAGCGGCCCGATATGATCTAACGAGCTTGCGAATGCAACTAAGCCGTACCGCGAAACCCGCCCATACGTTGGCGTGACACCAACCACACCACAAAAGCTCGCGGGTTGGCGAATAGAACCTCCTGTATCTGATCCGAGAGCAGCTACAGCCGTCCCTTGCGAAACTGCTGCCGCTGAGCCTCCGCTCGACCCACCAGGCACTCGATCGAGTGCCTTTGGATTGTGCACAGGACCAAAGGCTGAATTTTCATTCGAAGATCCCATCGCAAATTCGTCGCAATTTGTCTTGCCGATGATGACCGCGCCTTCCGCCTCGAGCCGGAATACTGCCGTGGCGTCGTATGGCGGGATATACTGCGCCAAAATTTTCGAGCCGCAGGTCGTCCGTAAATCCTTTGTAATGATGACGTCTTTAATCGCAACCGGGACGCCGGCCATTGCTCCGGCATATTCACCTTTCGCAATTTGCGCGTCCAGCTTTGCAGCAGCCTTAAGCGCGCGCTCCGGTGAGAATGTCAAATACGCATTTGTCGCCGCATTCTCCTTTTCCGCGAATGCAAGCGCAGCCTTCGCAAGCTCGGTGGCAGTGAATGCCTTGCTCGTGAGTCCTTCACGAATGCTGGAAATGGTAAACGACGGCAGAGACTCGATGTCCGTCATCGTTCAATGACCCGTGGCACCTTAAAGTACCCCTTACCGCTCGCTGCTGCATTATGAAGAGCTTCGTCATTGCTGAGTGTTGCGCGCGGAATATCTTCTCGAAGGGTGGCAATCTCGTCTTCTTCAAACAGCACTTGCGCCATTGGCTCGATGCTGGTCGTGTCGAGCTGATTCAACTGTTCCATATGAGTTAAGACTTGCCCGAGATCGTGCGACATGCGGTAGACTTCCTCTTCCGTAAGCCGCAAATTCGCGAGATCAGCGACATACCGGACCTTCTCATCGCTTAGTTTCACTTGGGATGCCTCGTTGCGATTTTCGCATTCGAGGTGTTCTGAATCCGAGTTAGGAGCCGAATTTTGCTGTCCCGCGCGCCGTTCCGGACGCATCCCGCTCTTCCCGATGCGCTTGGATTCTCGGAACAGTGATTCGGAACTCCAGTTCCTGAATACGATCGGTTCCAGTGATTTTCCGAAGCCGTTCCATGATTTGCGCGCTTAGCCGGTAAAGTTGTTGCTGCCAAATAGTGTCTTCCACTTCCACAACTAGCTTCGAGCGTACGAGCGTGATGCGCGATGTGTGCGAAGATATCGCCTTCCCCACTGCGGCGGGCCAGATGGCACGCGCTAAATCCTCATCCGCGAAGAACTTGCCAGTGAACTTCGCGTTCTTCACCAGTCGGGCAACACGTTCCATCGAAGTAAAGCTGTCCTGGAACTGCAGGACGCAGCGGGGGAAGAAGTCGGAGATTTGAGTCTACCACGCACTCTAGAGGATGCGATCTTACGCGCTTGCACCAAGCTCCTCGCGAATGGCGTCAGCAATGCGGCCCGTCCATTTGTCGACTTTTTCCTGCGATTCAGCCTCGACCATCACACGAGCAAGCGGTTCAGTTCCCGAGAACCGAACGACCACACGGCCGCTATCCCCAAACTCCTGTTCCGCCGCTTCAATCTCGGCTTGAACTTTCGGAAGTTCCGTGAGTGGCCGCTTCTGCTTCACTCGGACATTCACCAGCTTCTGTGGAAATGTTTTTATTTCCTCGACCAATGTATCGAGTGTCTGGCCGGAATCCTTGATAATTTCGAGCACTCGCAGCGCGGTTAGCAGGCCATCCCCTGTCGTCGCGTATTCCAAAAAAATCACGTGACCTGATTGCTCGCCCCCCAGCACGGCGCCCCGGTTCAGCATCTCCTCCAGCACATACTTGTCGCCCACAGGCGTCCGCAACATAGCAATCCCGTATGCTTCGAGCGCTCTCTCCAGCCCCAGGTTTGACATCACCGTAGCCACGAGAAGGCTACCCGGCAGCCGCCCTGTGCGTTTGAGTGCCGTACCAGCCAAGAACAGCACTGCATCGCCATCCACGATTTTTCCGTCTCTCGAAACGAACAGCGCGCGGTCCGCATCACCGTCGAAGGCAATTCCCATCTCCGCGCCCGTCTCGAGAACCCGCTTCTGAAGGCTGTCGAGATGCAACGAGCCGCAATTCAGATTAATGTTGCGACCATCTGGTGAGGCGCAGATCCAATCTACTTTCGCCCCTAGGCGGTCAAACAACCTCGGCGCAATCTCTGTCGCCGATCCGTTCGCGCAGTCGATCACCAGGCGCAACGGAAACCGCGTCATTACTGAGTTCGCCAGGTAATTGATGTAAAGGTCGTCCAAACTCTTATCCATTTCGAGCTGCGCCGGGGCCGCCTGCTCTTGACCCGCTAGCCATTCGGCCATCAGTTTTTCAAGCTCGAGTTCGACTTCATCCGCAAGCTTGTATCCCGAGTGGCTGACAACTTTGATGCCGTTGTCCTGATAAGGATTGTGTGAAGCGGAGATCATTACGCCTGCAATAAAGGGACCCGTTCGAGTTAAGTAAGCAATCCCGGGGGTGGTGATCACGCCCGCAAATCTCGCTCTTACACCCGAGCGGGACAGCCCGCCAGCCACTTGATCTGCCAGCCATGGCCCGCTCTCGCGGGTATCCATGCCTATCAAGACTTCGGCGGAATCCGTTTTGGCTAGTTGTGCACTTGCCTTTCGCGCCCAAGCTCCAAGGGCAACGCCCAACGCATGGGCAGTCCTAGCATCCAGCGGCGGCTCACCGGCAACGCCCCGAATGCCGTCGGTTCCAAAAAGTTGTCTCGACAGAAATTACTCCGATTGCGGATTAACCTCTTCCCCCATCTTATAGTTCTTCAGAAACTTGCCCGTCTGTATCCGGAGAAAATCCTCAACCGGCCTGGCCCGCAGGGCATATCCCGCTTGAGGCAGTAAAATCGATATGGGCAACGGATGAACATCTCGGTCAAGAGCGAATACGCGCTCAAGGCTGTTTTTGATCTCGCTGCGCAATATTTGGTCGGCCGTGCGGCCGGAGCAAACATGCCCCCGATCAAAATTGCGGATATTGCGAAGCGCCAGAAAATTCCGCAAAAGTTCCTCGAATTGATCTTGGCTGGTTTGAAGCAAAACGGTTTTGTAGATTCCCGCCGGGGAGCCGAAGGCGGATATTTGTTGGCGCGACCGCCCGACGCGATTACGGTCGGCGAAGTCCTCAGGGCCGTGGAGAATGTAAATCGAGCTTCTCGCCCGCAAGCGAACGATCCTTTTGCGGATATCTGGAATCGCGTCGACAATGCAGTCTCCGGAGTTCTCGATCAGACCACTTTTGCCGAGCTGGCCCGCGCCTGGCAGGAAAAGTACACTCAGTACGTGCCCAATTGGGAGATCTAATTCATTGCGCTATCCGGACGCGTCGTTTAGCATCGGCCGCACACCATTGGTGAAGCTCAACCGGGTAGTCAACAGCGCTCGCGCGACGGTGCTCGCGAAGATCGAAGGCCGCAATCCCGCCTTTTCCGTTAAAGACCGAATCGGGGCGGCGATGATTTGGGATGCCGAAGAACGCGGGCTCCTAAGACCTGGCCGCGAAATCGTCGAGCCCACCAGTGGAAACACCGGCATCGCGCTCGCCTACGTCGCCGCTGCTCGCGGCTACCCCATCACCCTCACCATGCCCGATACGATGTCCATCGAGCGCCGCAAAGTATTGAAAGTCCTCGGAGCGAACCTGATCCTGACTGACGGCGCCACCGGCATGGAAGGCGCCATGCAGAAAGCCGAGGAGATCCGCGCCTCCGATCCTGAACGCTATTTCATCCCCCAGCAATTCAGCAATCCCGCGAATCCGCGCATCCACTTTCGGACCACGGGGCCCGAGATTTGGGAAGACACCGAAGGTCGGGTCGACGTGCTCGTCTCAGGCGTCGGCACAGGCGGCACGATTACCGGGGTGTCCCGTTACATAAAACAGGAGCGCCATCACCCAATCGTTTCGATTGCCGTCGAACCCTCCGGGAGCCCGGTCATAGCGCAAGCCTTGAATCACGAGCCGCTCCGGCCGGGACCGCACAAAATTCAGGGCATTGGAGCTGGCTTTATCCCGGAAACTCTCGACCTCTCGGTGGTTGATCGGGTAGAGCAGGTAACCAATGAGGAATCAATTGAAATGGCCCGCCGCCTTGCGAGAGAAGAAGGGCTAATCTGCGGTATCTCTTGCGGGGCCGCAGCCGCTGCGGCTGTCCGTATCGCGAAAGAGCCGGAGATGAACGACAAAACGGTTGTCGTCGTGCTCCCCGATGCCGGCGAGCGATACCTCACCTCCGCGCTTTTTGAAGGAATGTTCGATTAACCTCCCTACTCGTAAGGAGGGGATGGCCCATACGAGTTATAGACGTACCTTCAAGTACCGCTGGGACTTACGTAAATTCAAGACCGCCGATGAGCGAAGCATGAACACGATCTGCTCACTCGCAAAAGCTCTCCTCAATGAGGAAAACGGCCAGGACTTGGTGGAGTACACGCTGCTGCTCGCTACCATTTCGCTGGGCGCCCTCGCTCTTCTCGGCGGTACCGGCAACACGATAAAGAGCGTCTGGACGCATATCAATACAACGCTTACCAGCGCGGCGTCGTAGGTTGCAGATAAGCGTTTTGCGCCGAATATAAGGGGTAACGAGATTATGGGAGTCATTTGTTGGATCTTCGGACATAGAGTCCTCTGGATGATGGACAAGCAAACTCGGGTCTTTACGCCGAAATGTGATCGGTGCAAGCAACACATTATTGCCTCGGCCTCCGCCCATCTCGACCCCTTCTTTTTATAGGGCCACGCGGTAAGTCAATTGAACCCCTTGCTGCCGATAAGATAATCGAGATCCGTGAAACGTTGTTTGCTTGTGGGCGTTTGGGCCTTTATAGGGTTCAATTGCGCCACGTCTTTTCATGTATATGGAGGCTGCACGATATTTGATGCGCTGGCTTCGGTTACCGCGCTGATGATCAATCTCTTGTGGCGACTCGTTTCGTGATGGCGGATCCTCGTTGGCCTGGGTAGTCCAACTCGGCCTGTTCATTCTTCGTCTACAGCAGTGCCCCGAGAATCGCGCCTACCAGAAGGGGTCCGATATGAGCGAAGGCAAGCGTCACACCGCCTGCTCCGGCAACCACTCCAAACAGCGGGAATCCCGTGAAGAGTGAAGCGAGAAAGAAAAGCGCGAGACCGAGGAGAAGCCCTGGCAAAATTGCTGCTAGAATCGCGTTTCCAACTGTGCCCGCCTTTCTGCCGCCCACGAAACCGGCTATAAACGGACCAATCAGCGGCGCCCAAAATAGGAGCACCGAGAGTACAAACATCCAAAGCGCAGCACTTCCAACACTGCCGGGTTGTTTCGCCATGAGACTTAGTATCCCTTGCTGCCGATGGTGTAGTGCTTTCGATCGACGCAGCGACCCGTGAGACGCTTTCGTGAGAGCGGCCGGCCTTGGCGAGGCGGCTTATAACGACGCCAGGTAACGATCTCATTTCTTGGCTTGCGTGAGGGCATCTTCAGCTCGAATATCGCAGGCAAAATCAGGACGCTCCGTGGTCAGCATGTTCTGGATAATCACCACCCGGTACAGCACCCCCTTTCTTCTTCACACCCTCGGGCAGACGTAAATCCCTTTTTTCAATTGGCCAAAGGCGGAGCGGAGACCAATCGTCACTGACGTAGACGTCCAGCGCTGGATAGGTGCGCCCTGCTTCCGGAGCGCGCCCGAAGCAATAGAGGGTGTAAATCGAATCGCTTCCGGATGCGGTGACCGCATACGTTGTGGGGACCCTGCTGAAACCGACTCGCTCACGCGCTCTTGGCAACGCACGAACCTCAGAAATCTTTAGGTCAAACGCGTCGTCGCCCTTGTGCCCGTAAATTTCCCGTTGCGCGTCGATCTGACTCGCGAAAACTGCCAATAGCATCACTAGAGCTGAAATCCGCATGGGCTACTTATCGACCCGTTTAAACGCTTCCTGCAAGTACGGACCGTAACCTGGTACTCACTTCGACGCTTTTTTCTTCGTGGGCCGCGTTTTTCGGGCGTCCATGGCGAGCGCCGCATCTTGAAGCACGCTCGCGGCTGTTCCGGGGTAACCCAGCAGGTTTTGCCCAGCAGGAACGATCTAGAGCCTCGGGGAGTCACAACTTGCTTAGCGAGTTTTTTGCACATCAAATCAATAACTTAGCTAGCTTAATGCAAACTGAAGCTGCTTAGAGCTACTAAACTGCCACACACGCTATGAGTAGATATCAAGTCAGAAACCTGCGTTGCGTAGCTTGCCCGAAGTGCGGCGATCCAGTCGAAGCGCGATTTAACGAGAGCGCCAGTGTCAAATGCCTCGGCTGTGCTCACGAGTTCGAATGTTCCGGTGACAATCCTCCCCGGGTACGACCCGTGGTTTATGACCTACGGAGTGAGCGTTACAGGTTTTCAGCAAACGTGAACGTACACGCCGTACGCCGAAGGCGATAGCGCCTGAATTTATCCTGTCCAATGCGGGCCCTAAATTCGCAACCACGGGTGACGTTTGTTAGGTAAGCATGGCTTGCGCCGCGAAAATTGAACTATCACACTTGGCCATCACCGAACTAACCGGGTTTAACGGCTTTCGTGAGAGCAGCCCCGCGGGTGCACGACAATTGAAAAGCTTGGTAGCGCTAAGGGGAATCGAACCCCTATTTGAGCCTTGAGAGGGCTCCGTCCTAACCGTTAGACGATAGCGCCGTTCCCGTTGAAAACACTCTCAGTATAGCCAAGCTCGATTGCTATCCGGAGCGATCGCTGCCGCCTGAAATCCGAACCGCTACAAAGCCGGGGGCATCGGCAGGTTACATTTGGCCAGCGCGCGTTGAATCAGGTCCTCCGCCTCGCGCTGGGGAACCGATTTCGCAATAGATGTCTCGAGAACGAGCATGCTGCGCGCCCTCTCCAACATCCGCTTCTCACGAAACGACAGCGTTTTTGAAAGCTGAATAATCAAAAGCGCCTTAAATACCTCGGCAACCTTGACCAGGTTGCCGCCATGCATTTTGTCCGAGTTCTCTTTGAAGCGGTCCTTCCAATCCTGCGTGCTCCCAGAAGACCGGCCGGCGGCGAGGTAGGCCAGCACGCGATTGACCTCGCTACATTTGGTAACTTTCCGCAGCCCCACATCCTGCGCATGCGAAAAAGGCACCATCACGGTCATCCTGTTGGGGGACAGCCGTAAGAGGTAAAAGCGTTCCTGGTGGGCGCCAAAAGAACGGGAACTAATGTTCTCGATAGTTGCGATGCCGTGATTCGCGTACACGACTTTCTCACCCACCTGGAAGGCCATGCCAGACCTCTTTTCTAGGAAAACTCCTAGTTAAACTAGACAGCCACTCGAAATAGTAAACCTCCCTTAATCTTTCGTCAAGGATAAAAGCGTTGTTTGCTTAGCCAATCGGTTCACGATAGTGGCTCGCGAACGGATATAGGGTGGCAGAGCCGTCGCAGATAGGAGTCGATTAAAGAATTTCCCTCGACCAACTCTCTAAAATTGACTTCACCTTCTGGCAGAACTGATCCGCGAGCGCCCCATCAATCAGACGATGGTCAAACGTCAGGGCCAAATGCGCTTGAGATCGGATTGCGATAGCATCCCCGTCCACTACAGCCGGTATTTTTTCCACCGCGCCGACCCCCAAAATCGCAACTTGAGGCTGATTGATAACGGGAGTTGCGAAGATACTGCCAAAACTGCCGAAGTTCGTGATAGAAAACGTGCCGCCCTGGACCTCTTCGGGCTTCAACTGCCGTGAGCGCGCCCGCGTCGCCAAATCCACAATCGCGCGCTGCAACCCAGCCACGTTCTTCTCATCCGCATTGCGGATTACTGGCACGATCAGCCCGCCCTCGAGCGCCACCGCAATCCCGATATTGATATCGCGGAAATAAACGATATTCTTGCCGTCGATTGATCCATTGAAGATCGGGAAGGCTCGCAAACTCTCGGCGGCCGCTGCCGTCACGAATGGTAAGTACGTCAACGAAAATCCGTTTCGAGCCTGAAATTCGGCTTTGGACCTATCCCGCAGTTTGGCGATTTTCGTCATATCCACTCGGTGCACGGTTGTGACATGAGCCGATGTGCGCCTGCTCATCACCATGTGCTCGGCAATCTTTTGCCGCATGATGCTCATCGGCTCTACGCGCGTTTTCGCAGACTCAGCCAGCGGCATGGGAGCCGGAGCAGGCGCTGCTGGCGCCGGAGCCGCGGTCCGTTGCGTCGGAACCGGCTCGGCTGGAGCACTAGTAGCCACCCCGCCATATGCCTTGCCGGCCTGGGAAGACATATACGACTCGAGATCTTGCTTGGTAATACGGCCCCCTGCGCCCGTCCCTTTCACACGCGAAAGGTCGATATTGTATTCGCGCGCCATTTTACGCACCAGCGGCGACAATGGCCCTTGCTCCTCGCTTACCGGAGCGCTGCTCCCGTCCGCCTGAGCAGAAGGAGACGGCGGTGTTACGTCCTCGACCCGAGGTTCCTCCGGCTGAATTGGATAGGGTCCCGCCGAAGTTGCAACCGGAGTATGGCGGCCCGGCGGCGGAGCCGGTTGAGGCGGAGGCGGCGCTGATTTCGCCCGACGCGCTTCCGGAGAGGCGGCCGACGGGCCCACCTCGACATCGGTTTTAGTGTCGGGTGCGGGCTTTGCTTCTTCGTTCGGCGGTTCCTGCTTGGGGGCAGAAGCTCCCGCCGAAGCACCGTCACCCTCACCGATTCGTGCAACTACGGCATTAATCGCAACTGTCGCTCCCTCGTTGACTAAAACCTCGCTCAGAACTCCCGATACGGGGGCGGGAATCTCGGTATCTACTTTGTCGGTTGAAATCTCGAAAAGCGGCTCGTCCCGCTCCACCTTTTCGCCCGGCTTCTTCAGCCATCGCGTCAACGTTCCTTCGACGATGCTCTCGCCCATCTGGGGCATTACGACGTCAGTCATCGGGTCTCCTGCAATTGCTTACGCGGCACCTCCAGCTCGTAGCCGAAAACCTCCGCAAACGAACCGGCAATACACTCTTGTATTTCTCCACGCTTGGCCGAACAGCCGGCACTGCGAACCGAGCAAACGGGTTTGGTCAGACCGCACGGAACAATATATTTGAAATAGTTCAGGTCAGTGTCCACGTTAAGCGCAAATCCGTGTGATGTGATCCAGCGGCTGATATGTATTCCAATAGCCGCGATCTTCGCCCCATTCACCCAAACGCCTTCATATCCGGGCTCGGGAATCCGTTCAGCCGGAATTCCAAATTCCCTCAGCGCATTGATTAGCGATTGCTCGACGCCTCTGAAATACGCCCGCACATCGCGCCTCCATTCTCGCAGATCGAGAATCGGATAACCCACTATCTGGCCCGGGCCGTGATACGTCACGTCTCCCCCGCGATCCGTCTCGAAAAGCTCGATTCCGGTACGTGCAAGAATCTCCTCGCTTGCAAGCAAGTTTTGAAGTTTCGCGTTTCGCCCGATGGTTACCACGTGCGGATGCTCGACAAACAGCAACGTGTCGACCCCCGCGCTCTCTTTGCGCTGCTCAACGAGCAGCCGTTGCTCCTCGAGCGCGTCCGCGTACCGCATGCGCCCGAGATCCAGAACCTCCAGTGGTCTCCTGGTGTTCAACATGCACTGCGGAGTTTAGCTAGGCTCTCTCTTCGAGATGCGTACGTATGAGCGCCTGAATTAGGGCGAACAACCACTGCTTCAACTCTGGATTCATACCTACTTAAATGTTAATCGCCAACCCATGCACGTTATTGAAGGCCTCGCCCAGCGCTTCATAGAGCGTCGGATGCGCGTGAATCGTCGACATCATGCTATCCACAGTCGCTTCCGATTCCATTGCCGTGACCGCTTCGGATACCAGCTCAAACGCCTCCGGCCCGATGATGTGGACCCCGAGAATCTCGCCGAACTGCTGGTCAGAAATCACTTTTACGAAACCCTCGTGCGAATCAAGAATCGTCGCCTTGCTATTCGCCGCAAACGGAAACTTCCCAACTTTGACTTTGAATCCTTGCGCTTGCGCTTGCGCTTCTGTAAGTCCGACGCTGCCAATTCCAGGGTCCGTATAGGTCGCGCCCGGAATGCGATTCCGGTTAATCGGCCGTACCGGTTTCCCAGCGATGTGCCCCACGGCGACCATGCCTTGCATGGTCGCAACATGAGCCAGTTGCGGTGTTCCGGCCACCAGGTCGCCTATCGCATAGAGGGTCGGCTCGTCGGTTCTCTGATACGAATCTACAATCACGAATCCGCGATCGATTCGAGCCTTCGTATTTTCCAGCCCGATGTTCTCAGTGTTCGGCTTGCGCCCTACCGCGACCAGCAGCTTGTCGAATTCAAACTCTTCCGTCTTCCCGTTCGAAAGCGTTGCGCTGAGGCTGACGCTATTCGTGTTTTTGCGAATGCTTCCGGCCTTCGCTCCGGTCTCCACCCGGATACCGCTCTTCTTGAACCTGCGCTCCAGTTCCTTTGAGACCTCCTCGTCTTCCACCGGCACCACTCGCGGCAGCATTTCGAGGACGGTCACCTGCGACCCGAAACGGTCAAAAATCGAGGCAAATTCCACGCCTACCGCGCCCGCACCGATGATCCCGATCGTTCTTGGTATCTCCGGCATATCGAGGATCTCGACGTTCGTAAGAATCAGATTAGGATCCGGCTCCAGTCCCGGCAGCATTCGCGCTTCCGAGCCCGCGGCCAGAATGATGTTCTTCGTTTCAACCGTTTGCGGCTCTTCCCCCGTCACTTCAATGCGCCCGCCGCCGAGCAAACGCGCCTGGCCTTTGATCACGTCGACCTTGTTCTTGCGCATCAAAAACTCGATGCCTTTCGAATTCTTTGTGACGATCTTGTTTTTTCGGTCGAGCACCCGGCCATAGTTCAGCCGCGGATCCTTGCATTCAATTCCGTCTGCCTCCGGATGCTTGAAGTGCTCCCAGACGTCGGCCGTGTGCAGGAGCGCCTTGGTGGGAATACAGCCGACCAGAAGGCAGCAGCCGCCGAGCCTCGGTTGGCGCTCGATCAGTGCCGTTTTCAGACCATATTGCCCAGCCCGCACCGCCGCGGAATAGCCGCCTGGCCCACTTCCAATAACAGCGACATCATATGTCATTTTCGAATCAAGTGTATCATTCAGCCTTATTTTTCAGCGACTTCCCGTCAAAGACCAGGACCCCTTCAGGGATTCCGCCGCACTCCTGTTCCGGCAACCACAGCCCCCGGCGCTACGTATGATGAATAAAGCAGTATGCGCGTCGCTTTTCTCGCCTTGGTAGTCTGCGCGTCCTCCTTGACAGCGTTGGCCCAGGAGCCTGCTCACAAATCTTCGCCCAAAAGAGAGCCGCCGCCCGGCACGTTACATTCAATTGCGGTTAAAGGCAATCACCTATATTCCTCTGCCGATATCATCAAATACTCTGGTCTTCAAGTCGGCCAGCGCGTCACCGGGCCCCTTATCGAACAGGCCCGGAGCAAACTCCAAGCCTCCGAGCTTTTCAACAATGTCTCGGACCGCTTTCAATTCTCCGCGAGCATTCCTCCCGATTACGATCTCACCTTCGAGGTAGTCGAAAACGACCAGCTATTCCCTATGCGCTTCGAGCGGCTTGGTGTTCCTCCTGACGCGGTCCGCCGCTATCTTCAAGATCACGTCAGCTTATACGCGGACCGGATACCCGCCACCGACACCGTGCTCAAGCGCTACGCCGCCGCAGTCCAAGAATTTATCGCCCAAAGCGATCCCTCATTAAAGGTCAAGGCACACGTTTCGAACGACGATCCCAAAGAGTTGACCGTGCTCTTCTCCCCCGACACGCCCCCGCCCACCATCTCGCAAGTCGTCGTGACTGGGAATCAGGCGGTCGACACCGGGACCATCTTGCGCGCCGTGAATCAGGTTGCCGTTGGCGTTCCGCTTTCGGATGCGCGACTCAAACTGATCCTCGATGGCGCTATCAAGCCCTTATATGCAGCTAAAGGGTACGCGGCCGTAACGTTTCCCAAAGTCGAAACAGAGCCCTCCAAAACAAATCTCGGCGTAGTAGTAAAAGTGGAAATCAAAGACGGACCACAATTCAAGTTCGGCGCGATTCATTTTCACGGCAGCGGCATGGATCAAGATGAGATTCGCTCCAACATTCCATTCAAACCAGGCCAAACCTTCAGCGGACAACAAGTCGACAACTTCCGCCTGGATCTGCTCCATCGCATGAAGCGCCGCGGTCTTCTCGATGCCAGCGTGAGCACCGAGACTCAGCCCGAAGACGGCCGCCGAGTCGTCGATGTCACCTATAACGTCTCACCCGGCTCCGTGTACACATTCCAAACTTTGGATATCCGGGGCCTCGACGTCACAACCGAGCCTGTCGTGGCTCGCCTGTGGGGTGAGAAGCCCGGCAAGCCCTTCAACCCCGATTACCCGGATTTCTTTTTAAAGCGCGTGCAAGAAGAAGGGTTGTTCGACAATCTCGCCGATACGACATCGGATTACACGGCCGATCCCGCATCACACGGCGTGACCGTGCATCTGTATTTCAAAGGTGGCAAATCCAAACAGCAGGCCGAGAAGGAAAAGAAGGAAGAGGAAGAGCGCAGACGAAGTGATGGCACCTGGTCACCCTTCCCGCCTCTCATCTGACGTGCCTTCGTCTGAACGGCGTCTACTCGCCATTTATCCCGGTTCTTTCGATCCGCTGACGAACGGCCACCTCGACCTGATCTCTCGCGGCTCGCGTCTCTTCGATCGCCTGATCGTCGCTATTCTCAGCAACACACAAAAGCAGTCGCCTCTTTTTGGTATCGGCGAACGGAGTGAAATGATCCGCGAAGCCACCGCGGAGTTTTCGAATGTGGAAATCGATTCCTTCGATGGCTTGCTTGTCGACTATGCTGCGCGTCGGGGTGCAAACGCCATACTTCGAGGTATTCGCGCCATTTCCGATTACGAAGCCGAGCTTCAAATGGCGCTCATCAACCGCCGCATGCGCCCGGAAACGGAAACCATTTTCTTAATGTCAGGCGAAGAATATTCATTCATCAGCTCGCGCCTAATCAAGGAAATCATCACCCTCGGAGGCGACGTTTCAGCTTTTGTCCCCAAAAACGTTGGCGACCGCCTCCGCGCCCGATTTCTGCTGTAAACTCCAGATTCTTGGAGCCGGTTCATTGTCGTAAATTGAAATCAGAGGCTGTCGAGCATTGGGTCATCATCACCATCACGTCCATAGCACCGGTTGGATTCTCCGGCTGTCACTCATTGCCACGCTAGCATTCACCGCCTTCGAGGCCTTTGCCGGCTTCCGGTCCGGAAGCTTGGCGCTGCTCTCGGATGCCGGGCACAACTTCACCGACGCGCTTGCGCTTCTTCTCGCGGCCGTGGGTCTGTATCTGCAGGAAAAACCGGCGAACCAGGTCAAAACCTACGGCTACCAGCGCGCTGGCGTAATCGCGGCGTTTCTCAACGCTTCGACCCTCATCATCATCGCGCTCTTCATCTTCTTGGAAGCGGGGCGAAGAATCTTGCACCCCCAAATGGTGGACGAGCGGGTCATGATCTGGGTAGCCGGCGCGGCGGTGATTCTCAACGGAGCGATTATGCTCGCGCTGCATCGCGGCCAAAAAGGCGACATCAACATCCGCGCTGCATTTGTCCACATGCTTGGTGACGCGATGGGTGCCGTGGCGATCATCATCGGGGCGATTGCAATTCGTTTTACCGGCTGGAGCTACATTGACCCTGCGCTCTCCATTGCGCTCGGCTTTCTGATTATCTACACTGCCTGGGATATCATCCGCGAATCGTTGAATATTCTGCTCGAAGGCCTCCCCCGCGGGCTTGAGTTAACGCGGGTCACTCAAGCGATGGGCCAGATCGAAGGCGTTCTGGATGTGCATGACTTGCACATCTGGAGCCTCGGTTCAAGTACGCATGCTCTCAGCTCGCACGTGTTGATTGACGATATGCCCCCTTCGGCAAGCGACCGGATTCTCTGTCGTATTAACGAGGCTTTGCGCGGCTTCAACATCCATCACACGACGATTCAATTCGAGCACGTGCCCTGCGTCTTATCCGATAACGGCTGCAACATGATGACCGATCACGCGCATCGCCGCGATACAACACACCATCACTGACCTTCTCAGCCCGAAATCATCTCCAGCATTCTTGCCTGAAAACTTGCGGCAGTTTCGCTATCGGGTGTGATCACGAGCACTGTATCGTCGCCGGCAATGGTGCCGACCACTTGGTTTAAGCCTTCCCTGTCAAGCGCGATGGCAAGCGTATTCGCGTTTCCCGGAGATGTCCGAAGCACGACCAGGTTTTGTGCCAGCCGCATGTCCAGAAGGAACTCGCTGGCAATATTTACGAGCTGGGGACCGGCTGGTTCCGCCTGCAACTGCCGGTAGCCATCGGCCGTTTTGACCAATCCGAGCTCGCGAATATCTCGCGAGAGCGTTACCTGCGTTGTTTGAATACCCAGATTCCCAAGCTCCCGGCCCAATTCTTCCTGGGTATAGATTTCTCTGTGGCGGACGATGTTCAAGATCTGACCCTGCCGGAAGCTCTTGTTCATGTCTCACTTCTTCATCTTTCACCCGAAGATTCGCGCATCTGCTTAAGCCGCTGCTCTGCTTCTTCAAGTGCGCGCCGCACAGCCTGAGCGCCGGTTCCGCCGGGCAACTCGCGCATTTCCATGCCTTCAGATGGCGCAAGCAGGCGCGCCATTTCCGGCTTGAACTCGGGAGCAAACGCTGCCAGCGTGTCGCCGGTCCAGTCCCCCGGCTTTTTGCCCGCTTTCAGACTCTCCAGAACCAATCGTCCCACAATTTGATGTGCTCGATGGAACGACACTCCGTTTCGCGCTAGCTCCTCGGCGAGATCCGTTGCAACCGCCCAACTCTCTTCGACGGCCGCCAATGCTTTGCCGGGATTGAGCGTAGCCGATTGGGCGACGATTTTCGCCATGGCCAGCGATTCGGACGTGTGATCAAACGCCTCAAATAACGTTTCCTTGTCCTCCTGCAGATCGCGGTTGTAAGTCATCGGCAGGCCTTTGATCGTTACAAAAAGAGATGTAAGGGATCCAAAAACCCGGCCGGACTTGCCGCGGATCAGTTCCAGCGAGTCCGGATTCTTCTTTTGCGGCATTAGACTCGAGCCGCTTGTGACGCCGTCTCCGAGAGTGATCCAGTTGAACTCTTCGCTCGAATACAAGATCCAATCTTCTGCTAGCCGGCTCAAGTGAAGCATAATGACGCTGCACCCGTACAAAAAATCCAGAGCAAAATCCCGGTCGCCAGAGGCATCCATGCTGTTGCGCGAAATGGCTCGAAATCCAAGCTCCTGCGCGAGAGCCTCACGGTCAAATGGAAAACCGCTGCCGGCGAGAGCGCCCGAGCCGAGCGGCATCACATCAATTCGCTCGCGAGCTTGCCGCACTCGCTCGCAGTCGCGCGCGAACATTTCGAAAAATGCAAGCAAGTAGTGCGGCCACAACACTGGTTGAGCGCGTCGGAGATGCGTGAAGCCGGGAATCACCGCGTCGGGATATTTTCGGGCCAGCGCCAGTAACTCGCTCATCAGATCGCCGAGTCTGTCGAGCAATGTGTCTGCCGCGGAGCGCAAATATAGGCGAAGATCCAGCGAGACCTGCTCGTTTCGGCTTCGTCCCGTGTGCATCTTCTCCGCCACGGGCCCAACCTTCTCTCCCAGCTTCCGAATGACAAATGTGTGGATGTCTTCGTCTTCCGCCCCGTCGAAGTAGCGCGGATCTTGCGCTTCGTCCGCAATTTCTGAAAATGCCTCCAAAATGCGCCGGCATTCGTCAGGAGTAAGAACGCGTTCCCTCAAAAGTGCTTGCGCGAATGCGCGCGAGCCTTCAATATCCTCGAAAACAAGTTTGCGATCGAAATGTAAGGAATTGGAAAACTTTTCGAAAAATGTGGAGGCTTCGCCTTCGAACCTCCCGCCCCACAACTTCATACCTTAGATTTTCGGTGCGGGCGTTTCCGCACGCTACGATGCGGAGGCTGATTTCTTGAGCAGCGCTCGCACTTTGATGGGCAAGCCGACCAGGTTATTAAAGCCAAGTGCGTCCTTTTGATCGTAGCTTTCACCCATCGTGAAGCTTGCGATATCCAGACTATACAGCGAATTCGGACTTTTGCGGCTCACCGGCTCGGTCGTTCCCTTGTGAAGCCGGAGCGTGACTTCACCTGAGACGGGCTTCGAAACTTCAGCGAAAAACGCGTCCAGCGCCTCGCGCAAGGGCGTGAACCAAAAGCCGTTGTAGATCATTTCGGCATAGTCCAGCGCCAGCTTCTGTTTGTAATGCAGAGTAGCGCGATCGAGCGTAAGCGCCTCCAGCTCACGAACCGCGGCGATCAGGATCGAGCCTCCTGGCGTCTCATAGCACCCTCGCGATTTCATCCCGACAAAACGGTTTTCGACCAGGTCAATTCGTCCAATGCCGTGCTCACCACCAAGCGCGTTCAGCGTTTCGAGCAAAGCCACTCCGCTGAGTTGATGCTGCCCATCCAACGAAACCGGCACGCCCTGATCAAATCCGATCACTATGTCCGCGGGCTTCGATGGCGCGTCCGCGGGATTGTTGGTCAGCATCCAAATATGCTCCGGGGCCGGGTCCGCCGGGTTCTCAAGTTCTCCGCCTTCGTGCGAGATATGCCAGATGTTGCGATCACGACTGTAAATCTTTGTCGTCGATTGACTGATCGGAACGTTGTGCTTTCGCGCGTACTCGATTGCGTCCTCGCGCGACACAATGTCCCACTCGCGCCAAGGCGCAATTACTGCAAGCTGCGGAGCGATGGCCTTGTATGTCATCTCAAAGCGGACCTGGTCATTGCCCTTGCCGGTGCAGCCGTGCGCGAGCGCATCGCAGCCGGTTTTGAGCGCGACTTCCGCTTGGCGCTTGGCGAGCAGCGGACGCGCAATTGATGTGCCTAGCAGATATTTGTGTTCGTAGACAGCGCCGGAGCGAACCAGTTTCCAAAGGTATTCATGAACGAATTCCTCGCGCATGTCCTCGATGTAAACTTCGGAAGCTCCCGTCTTCAGCGCCTTCTCGCGCAAGCCGTCCAGTTCTTCGCCGCCTTGCCCGATGTCGCCGCACACGGCGATCACTTCGCAGTTATAGTGCTCTTTTAACCACGGAATGATGATGGAGGTATCAAGCCCGCCCGAATAGGCGAGCGCCACTCGTATTGGAGCTGCCATTATTGCAACAGCATCAAGAGTAGCGCTTTCTGTACGTGCAAACGATTTTCGGCCTGCTCGAATGCGACAGATTGCGCCGATTCCATTACGGAATCGGTCACTTCTAACCCGCGCTTGGCCGGCATGCAATGCATGAATACTGTGTTCTTTCGAGCCTTGGACAGCAGCGCTTCATTCACTTGGTATGGAGAAAAAACCTTCTTCCGCTCTTCGATTTCTGATTCATGCCCCATGCTCGCCCAAACATCCGTATAAACCGCATCGGCGGATCGCACTGCAGCGCTGGGATCGTGAGTTATTTCGACCTCCACTCCGGATTCGCGGGCCAAACGCTTCGCCTCGGCTGCAATCTCAGCCTTTGGCTCATAGCCAGGCGGTGTTGCCACTGAACAACTGATACCCAACCGCGCACAACACAGCAACAGCGAGTGCGCCATGTTGTTGCCGTCGCCAACATATGCCAGCTTCAATCCCCACAACTGCCCGAAGCGCTCCTTCAAAGTGAACATGTCCGCAAGCGCCTGACACGGATGATATAGATCGCTCAGCGCATTCACGACGGGTATTCCGGACCATCTCGCCAGCTCCTCGATCGTTTCCTGCGAGTAAGTCCGCGCCACAATCGCATCCGTCCATCGAGCCAGATTCCGCGCCACATCTTTGAGCGGCTCGCGATCCGCAATCATGCCGGTTTGGAGCACGCAATCTCCTCCTAGTTGCTTAATCGCCAGCTCGAATGTCATGCGTGTGCGAAGCGATGGCTTTTCGAACAAAAGGCTGAGATAGCGACCTCTTAATGCCGATGCGTAGCGCTGCCGCCCGTTCTTCACCTGCTGTGTCAAATCGAGCAGGCGTTTCAATTCCGGGATCGAGAGATCTGCGTCCCGGAGCAAGCTGCGAACGCTCCGGCCAGGATGGAGCTGTACGACGGATCCCAGTGACGTTGCCAGCGCTTTATTCATAACCGTGAATAATTATAGCATTCCAGTCCAGCGTCAAACTAGCCCCGCGACCTTCTTTTCTGGATTGAAGTACTGCGCTTCTCGGGGCAGTACGGGGCTACTGAAAAGCTAGTACTACGGATGCGTGACCGGTGTTAGATTCTTTCCTTAAACGTAGTAGCATAGAGCCATTCATTACTGAAGCTTACCGGCCCTCCCGTCTGCGTGGAGATGCGCCGAGGCCGAATGCACGCCGGATCACGGCGTATGACTGGGAACGCCCATTAGCGGTGTATCCGCAAGTTAGGAAAGGAGTTATTTTGAAAATTCATCGCACCCTCTTATTCATATTCGCGATCGCAATCGTATTCTTTTTTACTAATTCACAAGCAGCTTTCGGACAACAAAAAAGCCGCCTGCAACCATCCAAGAAGGTCAAGCGAGCCGACCCGATTCACCACAAAGCAATCCCAAGACCCAATTCGCCAAGACCCAATGCGGGGTTGAACAGCCCAAATGGACCGAGTTCTCCCTCGCTCCCCCTCTGGACCTACAACGTCGTAGCAGGCCAAGACAATAACAATTATTCGGGCACTATCGTGGGCCGGAGCCCCTTCAATAACGGCAAGAGAACAACCACAATCCAGGCTTATCTCGTTCCCGTGATCTTCAATTTCTCGGATGGCTCCGTTCAGGACCCCACCGCGTTCGATCCTTGTGCCGGCGACACTGTTGTCGATCTGGTCCAAAAGTCGCCAATGTTTCAGACCACCGACTTCACGTTTACTGACGCCAATGGCAACAATCCCGTAGATGTGGGCACCACGCAGTACGCGGACGCGTTCCAGCGCGCCAATTTTTGGCAATATGTCTCTCCAAACTCGAACTTGATCACGCCCTATCACACCATCTTGAACCTCAACAATGTTTTAGGCCAGGTTGTTCAAGTCCCGGCTGCTGATGGCTACATTATCGGAGGCTCATGCCAGTCTGGCGAGATTGATTACTTCTGGTGGGACAACTATGTCACCACTACGCTTATCCCTGCATTAGAGAGCCAGGGAACCGGCGTTGGCCCGGGTAGCGTCCCGATTTTTATCTTCGACAGCGTGGTGATGAATTACAACGGCTCAACGGCGTTTGGCGATCATGGCGCCTACTACGATTCTTCCAATTCGCTGCAGACCTATGTCGTGGCTGATTTCGATACCAGTGGAGAGTGGCAGGATCTGTACGTATCGGATGTTTATGTCCTAAGCCACGAAGTTGCCGAATGGATGAATGATCCGGATACCGGCAACCCCACTCCAGGGTGGACAAACCCCGCTGATGGGAGTTGCGATAACAACTACGAAGTGGGTGATGCCTTCTTCGGCAGCCCCCCTCTCTCTCCTCCTGTGACTATGCCTAACGGCTTCAGCTACAACCTGCAGGAGCTGGCCTTCTTCTCGTGGTTTTACGATCAGGATCCTTCGATCGCTGCAGGCGGCATGTATTCCGACGGCGGCTCGTTCACCAGCGATGCAGGCGCCGCATGTACCCCGTAGAGGAGATCGAGGAGATAGACATGCTGCACACATCTTGGATTGAAAAGCAAATGAGCGCACGCACAACTTCTCGTTTCGCGGCACTATGTTTGGTCGCGATGCTCTTCGGGGCCGCTTCTGCTTCGGCCGATTCGCTCACTCTGGTTACCAGTCAGAGTGCGCAAAATGCCACGGATTTCGTAAATTGGTCCCAACTGGGCGCCGACGGGACCGTCGTTCAGGCCAGTTTCAATGTCACCTCAACCAAGGGCAATTCGGTGAGCGTGAGTCTCGCCGGTCCTAATAGCATTGTTTCGGTTGTCTGCGGAGGTTCGCCTTGCAGTTGGACCGGCTCGGGATTTCCAGCGCAGGACGCTTTGCTTTGGACGTCGGATGCTGCGAACGGAGGTAATGGGCCGGTCGCGCTGACTTTCACGAATCCTGTTGCCGGCGCCGGTGCCTTGATTCAGACTGACACGCCGGGTCAATTCACTGCGCAAGTCCAGGCCTTTAACGGAGCTACTTCGCTTGGCGTCTTCACGGTGCCAAGTGACACGAATGGTGACGCAGTCTATATCGGATTGCTCGATCAGTCTGGCGCGAACATCACCTCCGTTGTGTTTACTCTTTCGCAGTGCCCCGGAACCTGCAGCGATTTTGCGTTAGATGCGGTGGGCTTGAATGCTGCTGCTGCTGCCGTGAGCTTGTCGACCACGAGTCTTACCTTCCCTGGCCAGCAGGTTGGCAGCACAAGCAGCGCGCAACCGGTGACCGTTACCAATAGTGGGAGCGCGGCGCTTACCATCTCCAACATCGCTGTCACCGGCGACTTCGCGCAAACGAATACCTGCAGCGGCTCGATTGCGCCCACTGGTAGTTGCACGATCAACGTCACATTCAGTCCCACGACTACAGGCACTCGCACAGGCGCAGTAACAATCACCGACAATGCGTCGGGGAGTCCGCAGACCGTCAGCCTGACGGGAACAGGGGTGGCGGCGGCTGTTAGCTTATCGACGACCAGTCTCACCTTTGCGAGCCAACTGGTTGGCACAACCAGCAGTGTCCAGCCCGTTACCCTCACGAACAACGGCACCGGAACTCTTACCATCTCGAACATCGCCGCCACCGGCGACTACGCGCAATCCAACACGTGCGGTAGTTCTGTTGCAGCGGGCGGCAATTGCACAATCAACGTCACGTTCCATCCGACCACTACAGGCACGCGCACCGGTACAGTCACGATCACCGATAATGCTTCGGGCAGCCCGCAATCCATCAGCCTGACGGGTACAGGCGTCGCGCCTGCGGTCAGCCTATCGACGACCAGCCTCACCTTTGCGAGCCAACCGGTTGGCACAACCAGCAGTGCCCAGCCTGTCACCCTTACGAACAGCGGCAGCGCAACTCTGACAATCTCCAGCATTGTTGCTACGGGCGATTACTCCCAGAGCAACACCTGCGGTAGTTCCGTCTCTGCTGGTGGAAACTGCACTATCAACGTTACGTTTAAACCCACAACCACGGGCACGCGCACCGGCACTGTCACCATCACCGACAATGCTTCCGGCAGCCCGCAATCCATCAGCCTGACGGGAACCGGCGTCGCGCCGGCGGTCAGCCTATCCAAGACCAGCCTCACCTTCGCGAGCCAACTGGTTGGCACAACCAGCAGTGCTCAGCCCGTCACACTTACGAACAGCGGCAGCGCAACTCTGACAATCTCCAGTATTGTTGCTACGGGCGACTACGCACAAACCAATACCTGCGGTAGCTCGGTGGCAGCGGGCGGAAATTGTACGATCAGCGTCACGTTCCATCCGACCGCTACGGGCACGCGCACCGGCACTGTCACGATCACCGACAACGCCTCGGGCAGCCCGCAATCCACCAGCCTAACCGGTACGGGCGTAGCGCCTGTGGTCAGCTTATCGAAGACCAGCCTCACCTTCGCGAGCCAACTGGTTGGCACAACCAGCAGTGCCCAGCCCGTTACGCTTACTAACACCGGCACCGGAACTCTGACGATTTCCAGCATCGTTGCAACGGGCGACTACGCACAAACCAACACGTGCGGTAGTTCCGTTTCTGCGGGCGGCAACTGTACCATCAACGTCACGTTCCACCCGACCGCTACGGGTACGCGCACCGGCACTGTCACCATCACCGACAATGCCTCGGGCAGCCCGCAATCCATCAGCTTGACCGGTACAGGCGTCGCGCCTGCGGTCAGCCTATCCAAGACCAGCCTCACCTTCGCGAGCCAACTGGTTGGCACCACGAGCAGTGCCCAACCCGTTACGCTTACGAATACCGGCACCGGAACTCTGACGATTTCCAGCATCGTTGCAACGGGCGACTACGCACAAACCAACACGTGCGGTAGTTCCGTTTCTGCGGGTGGAAACTGTACTATCAACGTCACGTTCCATCCGACCGCTACAGGCACGCGCACGGGCACAGTGGCAATCACTGACAATGCGTCAGGCAGCCCGCAATCCATCAGCTTGACCGGTACAGGCGTCGCGCCTGCGGTCAGCCTATCCAAGACCAGCCTCACCTTCGCGAGCCAACTGGTTGGCACCACCAGCAGTGCCCAACCCGTTACGCTTACGAACACCGGCACCGGAACTCTGACGATTTCCAGCATCGCCGCAACCGGCGATTACGCAGAAACCAACACGTGCGGTAGCTCCGTGGCAGCGGGCGGTAACTGTACCATTAACGTCACGTTCCATCCGACCGCTACAGGCACGCGCACGGGCACAGTGGCAATCACTGATAATGCGTCAGGCAGTCCGCAATCCATCAGCCTGACCGGTACGGGCGTTGCGCCGGCCGTAAATCTGAGCGCAACCAGTCTCACGTTCAGCACCCAACTGCTGGGCACCACCAGTGCCGCAAAGCCGGTCACGCTCAAAAACACTGGGACAGCTACGCTGAACATCACCAGCATCGCGCCGAGCGGAGACTACTCCGAGACCAACACATGCGGCAGTTCCCTCGCTGTAAACGCGACTTGTACCATCAACGTCACATTCAAGCCCACGGCTGAAGGCACCCGGACGGGAACAGTGAAAATCACTGATAACGCCGCCAGTAGTCCCCAGTCGATCAATTTGACGGGCACCGGGACGCAGGTTAAGTTATCGGCATCAGGTTTGAGCTTCCCGGCGACGAAAATCGGAAGTAGCTCGAGCCCGCAGAGTGTGACGATCACCAACGTCGGAACAACCACACTTACCTTTACAAGCATTACCTTGACGGGCAGTGATTCAGGCGACTTTGCCCTATCGAAGACATGCGGCAGCGTACTCGCAAAGAATGCGAGCTGCTCTGTAAGCGTGACCTTTAAACCGAAGACCACAGGGACGCGGACAGCCGATGTTTCGATCGCAGACAACGGAGGGGGGAGCCCGCAGTTGATTAGTTTGACTGGCTCCGCCACCCAGGCCAAAGTCTCTCCGACCAGTTTGACCTTCCCCTCCACCACGGTAGGCAAAAGCAGTATGGCTCAGAGCATCACGTTAACCAATGTCGGAAAGACCACGTTGACCATCAAAAGCATAGCCCTTGGCGGGAGCCATTCGGCTGACTACCACCTTTCAAAAACATGCGGCAGTAGCCTTGCCGCATCCAAGAGTTGCACGATCACTGTGACCTTAATGCCAAAGGCCAAAGGAAATCGAACAGCGGAAGTAATCATCACGGATAGCGACATAACCAGTCCGCAAATTATCCCTTTAAAGGGAACCGGATTGTAGATCCAACGAGTTGCCGCTTATGGGCCTAGAGGAGGGGTCCTTAGGCGCAAGAGCCGGGTGCATGCAAAGTGACGTCAGAGGAGGACGCGCATGCACCCTCGCTGCTCTTGCTCTTCTTATCGTCCAACCGAAAGCCGCGCCTTAGGCACCGATTTCTGTGGACAGATTCCTGCTGTATAGACGTTGCATGACGTCGCTTTGATGACAACTTTTCGCAGCTAGATCCTATAAAAGTACTAGAGGCCCGGTTGGCACCACATGTTTCCTGCCAACTCACTTGCCTGTGCCAACGAGCCTCAATTCGTGGGGGCCGGTTCCGGCATCGTCGTTAAACCAGAGTGTTGCCTTGCGGGGACCGGGGCTCGTCGGACGGAACGTGAAAGCCAGCACGCAACTTCCCCCCTGCGGAACCGGACGCGTACACGTGCCCACCTTGGTGAAATCAGCGACTGCCCTTCCGCTCAAGGTCATATTGCGAATCCTGAGCGCGGTCGCTCCTGTGTTCGTTAAGCTCACCTTCTTTGGAGGGCTAGTATGCCCAACAGGTGTCGTGGGAAGAGTCACAACCCAGGGGTTGGGGCGAGCATATTGCGCCACGGCGATTCGCCATTTATCCTCCTGCCGAGTCAGAACCCTCGTATACAGGAATTCCGAAGGTTGTTGCGCGTTGTCAGCCGGAGTCAAGCGTGAGAGCCCCTGCGTGACGATGACGTCGCGCGAAACGGCCACCGAGTTTTGCGGCGTATTTTCGAGTTTGGCGTCTTTGCGCTGCGCAAAACCTGCGGCGAGAGCTTTTTCAATCCGTTCCCGGCCAATGATCGTAATACCGGATTCAGTTAGCAGAGTTGCATTGTCCGTGTAGAGGTCGGCGACTCGTTTCGCATCGCCGCCGTTATAGCCGGCTGCAAAGGCCGCCTCGAACTGCTGAACCGCAGAGTCCACTTCCGTCTGCGGGAGCAGAGGTGTTTGTGAAGACGTCGCTGGCGCCGTGCCTTGCTGCGCCATCAGCGTGGCGACAAAGCTAAAGGTCACCCCAAACAATCGTTTCATAATGGCTTCGAATATCATCTCAGTTCTCAGTGCCATCCTAGCTTGATACGCCGGTCGCGATCGGGCAGAGTCGCGGATTTCGAAATCACAGATGCCCAGTTGTTCACAAGGTTGTAAGCGTTCACTGTTCCGATGCCCGTCGCGAAATCCCAGCCTATTCCAGCTTCAAAAGCCGGCTGATATGTGTCGGAGGATAGTGAGAGCACACCCGTTTCGCCCGAAGGGATGAAGCAGTTATTATTGCCAGTACTTTTATTCTCGGAACAGGCGACGTCGTTATCCCCCATCGTAATATCGTGGAACGTACAACTTTCCGCAACCGCCCTGCCGTTTGACGAATCGCAGTGTTTGCTGCCTTTGGCGCCGTATTCTTCGGCAGCGAGCTTGTAATACATGTAATTTGGATTGCCCTGGCGTTCTCCGACCTTTTCATTCACTAACGCCTGAATTCCCGCCATTATGGGCGAGCCAAATGACGTCCCGCCGTCGTAAGACCAAGTGTCGGGCTTATCCGTGCAGGGAGCAAATGCGGAATCGCAATACACATAGAGGTGATCCCACATGCCTTTGCCGGCAAAGAGGGAGATGTCGGGGAGGTCGCGAACCCCGTCGTTGGAGATACCGCCCACGCTGGCTTGCCAGGAGGGCTTGGGCCAACCCCCACATGTCTTCTGATCGAAAGTGGCGCAATTGCTCGGTCCGCCGCCGCCGGCGTGTGTCCAGTTGAGGCGAGCGCCAGTGTCACTGTTGCAGAAACCCTTTTCACCATACGTCGTTTTGTACCCGCGTGATTCGGCGAGGAGCACACTGGCGCAGGTGTCATTCCATGGAATCTCCGGGACGTAACTCTTCGCGGAGGCGTATACCGCGCTGTTGTTTGAATTCCAATAAGCGCTATTCGCCTGGCTATAAGTGTCTCCGAAGTCCGTACCACCAACTGCAACGTTATATGCGGTTGAAGCTATCCCGTTTACGGCGATTCCTGTCACGCTGCCATAATTGCAAGCGGCCCCAGAATCGCCGGCGGCGACGTAAACTGAAACACCCTGCGCAACAGCCTGTTGGAAGGCCGAACTGTACGCGGAGTTTGCGATTGTGCTGTTCGCCTCGCAAGCCCCGTAGCTGATGCTGATGATGTCGGGCGATACAGCCGTGCCGTTGATCAAGTTCTGAACAGCAATCAAAGCGCCGAAACTGGTTGTGGTTGTGGCGCAAGAAGCTAATTCGATGGTCGCGTCAGGGGCAGCAGCGCTGGCCCATTCGGCGTCGAGAACGGCCTCTGCGTCGGAGCCAATGTAACCCGGGTCGGCACAGTTGTTATTGCCGCTCTTCGGGGCCGGATGGATCGTTGTCAAGGAACCCGAGGTATAACTCGCGAGCCCGAACGTACTGCGGAACGTGTTCCAGTCGGAAGAATTGTAAATATCCATCACTTCCACCACAGCGATGGTCTGGCCCTTTCCTGTATCACCAGCCTCGAACAGTGGCGTGAGGTTATAAATTGTGGCGAGATCCCCAGGCACAATGCCGTAAAGCTTCTCTTTCTCCAGAACAAAGGTGTAACCCGCGTGTGGCTCACGTAACGGTTGTGGCATGAAGTTATGGAGTGAAACCGGGCCTGCAACAGCCGGTGCCAAGGCAGCGGGGATTTGGGGATCGCTCATGTTAGCGATATGCTCTTCGCCATTCACCATCAGGCGGTGAATTTCAGTATGCAGAGCGGCGCGTATCTGTCCGGCCGTGCCCGAGAAGTCGATAAGCTGACGGTTTGAATAGACCACGTTGATCTGAAAACCGTGCGATACCAACCAGCGTTCGATGACGTCGAGATCTGGCTGCGCCAGGCCGAACTGTTTTCCGAATTCATCCGCGCTTAGCCAGTGATGGAAATTTGCCGATGCCGGATTATGCAGTTCGTCAATGAAAGCACGAAGGGCAAGCTCTTGCTTGGGAGAGCGCTTCAACTGCAGCAGCACGTGTTCCATTCGGAAGCCGTCCGCGACGCGGCCATGATCGGTGTCCACGTTGGCTTCAGGGCGCGTGTTTCCAGCAAGGGTGACAAGTTGACGTTCATCGATCGGGCTTGTGATCAAGCCGGGCAAAGATGCCGTCGGGCGCGCCAATTCATGGACAAGCAACACGCAGCTTACAACGATGCCTAGTGGCCAGCAGCGTTGCGAAGTTCGTAGTATTTGCGTGAAATCAAGTGGCCGCGGCCGGCCTAAGGAAGAAGGCCCGCCAACCGGCCAGCGTGCGGGCCTACTCAATTCTTCTTTTGCTGCTGACAAATCAGCGTCGAGCGGTCTGGCGGGGGCGCGCAGAAGCTGCTGCTAACTCCTGCTGGATTGCATCGCGTATTGCCTCGTACTTTGCACCCGCAATGAGTCGCCCGTTGACGAACACCGTCGGAGTGCCACCGACGCCCAGGTTCGTCGCTTCAGCAGAATCGTGCTTAATTAATTGATCTTCGGCGTTCGAGTCCAGGCACTTATCAAACCGCGCCGAGTCTAATTGGAGCGCTCGGGCGTGCTCTTTCGCCTGTGCGATGTCGAAGTTCTTCACGTCGTTGAAGAGATAATCGTGAAATTCCCAATATTTGCCTTGTTCTCCGGCGCACCTTGCTGCCTCGGCCATGGGTTCGGCGTCATGGTGCATCTGCAATGGGTAGTCCTTATACACCAAAGCTACTTTGTCGCCGAATTCATTTTTTATTTTCTCGATCTGCGGTTCGAGCTGCTTGCAATACGGACACTGATAATCGGCAAATTCAACCACTATGACGGGCGCGTTTCGCGGGCCGCGCACCGGCGTATGCTCGTTGAGCGCGATCTCCGCGCGCGGCTCCGGAAGTGTGACGTTGATCTTGGCCTCGTCCCGAAGTGTTTTCAAGTATGCTGCGCGAGCCTTCGAAGTGCGCAACTGCCGCAGATTGTTCAGTAATCTCTCGCGTACCGAAGCAAACGGCTGATCGGTTTGGGTAGCTTCATACAGTATTTGAAGCTGCTCGTCGCTCGGGTCCTTAGCTACCTGGCTGTCCACGTGGCGTCGGAGCAGCTCGTCCACCGTTACGTTCTCACGGCGCGCCCGAATGTCAAGCAAGCGCTCATCAATCAGGTCGTCAAGCGCTTTACGCTCTTCCTTGTAATACTGAGTGCGCGCGTGAAACAGGTTGTCCGCCCGCTTTTGTTCCAGCTCACCTAAGGTCACGGCAGTGCCGTTAACTTCGGCTACTACGGTTGAGGGATTCTCGGCTGGGCCGGCCTGCGCATTGAGCATGCCTGTCAAGCCGGAAAGCATGATAAGAGTGCAAAAAATACGAATGTTCAATGTAAATATCCTTAATATGAAGTTCTTTGGGGAGTGTATATCTATCTCGAAACCTGAGTCAATAGACCACACGGGTGGCCAGGTACTCCTGGTCACCCGTAAATGGGTACTGATTTGTACTCGCGGCGATGCGCCTTACTTAAGGTGCGATCGAACCGCTGGTGCCTCTACCGGACCTACGCATGTCCCTGCGCCGCTGAGACCGGCAAAGGCGGCGCAACCATTTACATCGAGACCCTCCTCGGCAGCACTCAGCGTTCCAGGAAGGAATTCCTCTTCCGTCGCTTCTCCGTCGCTAAAGCCCGAAAACCCAGCGGGGAAGAGATGCACCATCCAGGACAGCAACTCTGGAGTGACTGCTCCGCCTCCACTCTTGCCCACGGTTGCGGGATTGCAGTGTCCGCCGCTCGGAACGGTGGACGAGATGATCTTGATCACCCCGCTGTGAGGTGTCGTATCTTTCGCGCTGGCTGGGTTTGTAAGCAGCCCCCCAACGGTGGTGGTCACCAGTTCGTTCGGCGTGATCGCGGTAGCGCAGCAGGAGACGAGCTCTTCGGAAGGATCCCACACGTAAATATTCGCGCAGAGATTCCCGCCGCTGGTTCCTGGATTGACAATGTAGATGTGGTCGTCCAGACCGGGCGCTATACCGGTAGGCGTACAATTGCCCCCGGTACAGCTAAACGTCTCATTGACGAAATACGAGAGCCGAAATACATCTGGCCCGCTAAGGGCTGGTTGCGTGGCCGCCGAAGCGGCGATGGTGAACAGCGTTGCCGATGCGAACGCCGCAAGTACTGATTTTAGGATAGACATGACGTTTGATCTCCTTCCGGCGGAACGATCAGTAAGTCCGCGGGTGAGCCATTAATTTCCGTGGTTCACCCGCGATACTACAACCGTGCCGCTGTGAGGTGGTCTCCCCCTACCGCAGGCTCTTGCGAACCGCTGGTGCCTCCACCGGACCTACGCATGTGCCTGCGCCACTGAGACCGGCAAAAGCGGCGCAACCATTTACATCGAGGCCCTCCTCGGCAGCGCTCAGCGTTCCAGGAAGGAATTCCTCTTCCGTCGGCTCGTAAGCACCGTTGACGGTAAAGATATGCACCATCCAGGAGAGCAACTCTGGAGTGACTGCTCCGCCTCCACTCTTGCCCACGGTCGCGGCATTGCAGCCGCCGCTAGGAACGGTGGACGAGATGATCTTGATCACTCCGCTGTGAGGCGTCCTATCCCTCGCGCTTGCCGGGTTCGTAAGCAGCCCCCCAACGGTGGTGGTCACCAGTTCGTTCGGCGTGATCGCAGTGGCGCAGCAGGACACGAGCTCTTCGGAAGGATCCCACACGTAAATGTTCGCGCAGAGATTCCCGCCGCTCGTTCCTGGATTGACGATGTAGATTTGGTCGTCAATGCCGGGCGCTATACCGCTAGGCGTACAACTGCCGCCGGTACAGGTAAACGTCTCATTGACCCAATAAGAAATACGAAACACATCCGGCCCCGAAAGCGCCGGCTGCGTAGCCGCTGAAGCGGCTACTGTAAACAGAGTCGCGATCGCGAAGGTCGCGAGCGTTGATTTTAAGATAGCCATGACTGTTGATTGTCCTCCTCTGGACAGAGTTAGGATAACCGTGTATTATTTTCCGGGTCAAGGGATTTCTGTAGACCGGCGTACCACTAACGGATTATCTAGTACCATTCGCGTGGGTTAAACGACTGGAACGGTGAGGCGTCAGCCCGCTTTTGCCACGAATCCTGCAAGCCCGCATTCCGAACACGAGGGCTTTTTGCTCGTAAAATTTACCTTCCGCCGTGCAGAGCCTCGCGCCGGCACCGGCGTGGTACTTTATCGCTAATATGCCGGGCTCATACCTGAGACGTCGCGCGTTTCTGATTGGCGCGCTCCGCGCTTCTACCCTTTCGGCTACCACTTTTTTGGTCCAGGAAGGTACGCTTTCCGCCGAACAAGCGCGGGATGCCTCCTTCGGACCGGTATTCGGTCCGCTCGATGATTTCATACAGGCATACATGCGGGCCATGAACTCGCCTGGTCTGACGCTCGCTCTGGCAGACAAGGACCGGGTCGTCCGGACCGCTGCCTTCGGCTTTTCCGATCTTGAAACCAAGGCACCTGTTACGCCAGACCTGCTGTTCGAGGTCGGCTCGATTACCAAATCCTTTGTTGCTCTCACTCTGCTCCAATTGCGCGGAGAGGGTAAGCTCGATCTGGACCGGCCGGTTCTCGAATATCTCCCCTGGCTCCCCATCGAGGCAAATCACGGGGTCATTACCGTCCATCACCTGCTGACCCACACCTCGGGCCTGCCCGACGCGCTGGGCCTCTTTCTGAGCGATCCGCGGGCCCGCCACGTTCAGGCGTTCAAGCCCGGCGAGCATTTTCATTACTGCAATGTGGGGTTTACCGCGCTCGGATATTTGGTCGAAAAACTCGATGGCCGGCCCTGGGCGGAAGCGGTTCAGAAGCGGATCTTCGAGCCGCTCGGCATGACCTCATCGGCCCCAGTGATCACAAACCGCACCCGCGAAAAAACGGCTAACAGTTACGTCCCCTTTTTTGATGACTTGACGTACATCAGGCATGGAAAACTCGCGCCGGCGGGAAATCTGGTTTTCGAAGATGCTGCCGGAAGCATTCTTTCCACGCCGGGCGATATGGCGCTGTATCTCCAAATGCTCTTGCGGCGAGGCCAAGGACGCGGTCGGCGAATCGTCTCGGAAGAGAGCTTCGCCTTGTTTAGTAAGCCCTACGTGAAAGCCCCGGCGCTGAGCCCGACGGCTTGTTACGGCTATGGCATCGGAGTCGATCAGCTCGATGGGCACACGGTTCTGCGTCACACGGGCGGGATGGTCTCCTTCATGTCCGCGATGCACATCGACCTGGACGGCGGTGTGGCCGCGTTCGCATCGATTAACGCCGGGCAAGGCTACCGGCCCAATCCCGTGACGCAATTCGCCGTGAAACTAATGTGCGCCCAAGCGGAGCGAAAGCCGCTGCCGAAGCCGCCGGAGCTGAGCGATCCGATGCACGTCAAGAATGCGAGCGAGTATGCGGGAACGTATACGTCGCCCGAGGGCCGCGAGGTCGTGGTCATCGCGGAAGGGGACCGCTTGACCATGCGCGTGGGTGCGGAATCAATTCCGCTACAGTCGGGCGGAGGCGACACGTTTCTCGCGATAGCACCAGCGTTCGAACGCTTTCCCATCTTGTTCGGGCGCGCGGAAGAAAACCCGAAAGAGAAAGAACATGCAAACGAGAAGGATGCGAAGACGCTGGCCCCCGTAATCGAGATGATGCATGGCGCGGATTGGTATGTGAATGCGAAGTATTCAGGGCCGCGCAGCTTTGCCGTCCCGCCGGATCTCGCGGCGTTCACCGGCTATTACCGGGCTGAAAGCGTCTGGCTCGGCAGCACGCGGGTCGTGATCAGAAAAGGCGCATTGTGGCTGGACGGCGTGGCCCGGCTCGAGCGCCTGGGCCAATCTTTATTCCGCATAGGCGAAGAGCCCTACAACCCCGATACCGCCGAGTTTTTCTATCCGGTCGAGGGAAAAACGCAATTGCTGAAACTGAACGGCGCCGACCTGTGGCGCATTGACATTTCGTAGGGGCCGGGGCCTATCGGCCCGCCGAGAGGTGCGTGGGTGAACACGGTTTGAGAAACGATCTCCGAGAGCACAGTAGCATGGCGGAACAAGCGTTTCGGAATTGTATACTTGACAAACCCTCACCGCTTGTTAAATGTCTGCAAGACTGAGTAGGTGATTCGCATCGGCCCGGCTGGCTGGGCTTATAAAGACTGGGAAGGGATCGTCTATCCGGCGCAGAAACCCAGAGCGTTTCATCCACTCACCTACCTGGCGCAATACTTCGACGCGATTGAGATTAATTCGAGTTTTTACGGTGCTCCGCGACCGTCCACGACAAAGACGTGGACCGAACGTGTGGAAGCGAATCAGCGATTCCGGTTTACAGCAAAGTTGTACCAGGGATTCACACATAAGCGGAATGCGACCGCCCAGGATGAGCGCGATTTCAAAGACGGCCTAACACCGTTGATTGATTCGGGCCGTTTCGGTGCGCTATTGCTCCAGTTCCCTTGGTCGTTCCATTTCGACATGGACAATCGGCAGTACTTAGTTGATCTCGCAAAGCGCTTTCGGGAGTATCCGCTGGTCTTGGAAGTCAGGCACGCGAGTTGGGCAGAACCTGAAGTTTTGGATTTGCTAGCAGAACTGGACATCGGTCTAGCGAACATTGATCAACCGCTGTTCAAACGCTCGATCAAACCGGGCGCTGAAGTCACATCGCCAATTGGCTACATCCGTTTGCACGGACGGAACTACAAAATGTGGTTCTCGGATAAAGCTGATGTTAGGGAGCGTTACGACTACCTTTACAAGGTCGATGAGCTAGAGCCTTGGGTCACTCGGATCAGATCTGTCGGTGAGAAGGCTACGGATACATACGCGATGACAAACAATCACAACCTTGGAAAAGCCATGGTCAACGCTTTAGAAATCACGTCCATTCTGAGAGGCAAAGAAGTAAACGCACCGGCCTCGCTCGTTGAGCACTACCCGGAGTTGCGTGAGTTTACGAAAACCGATGCTTAAGAGCGATTGCCGCGGGTTGCCTTCTACGGCTCTGTTTTTGTGCTGTCGGGAATTTCTTTTCCGGCTTCACCTTCAAGATGTCCGAAACGGCTTCGTCAAAGTTGAGAGGGTGAAGCGAGAGCGGTCTTTTAGCAACTCGGCGCTTTCGGGTTAATCCTGTATTCCGCTTCTTCACTGCTTACCTACAACACTGCCGTTCAGGTTCCATCTTGAAGCGGTCCAACCCCAGTTAACAGGCTTATCTGCGATTTCCTGGGTACTTTAATGACCAAGGGATAACCAGCGACATTTCCATTTAGGGCAAGGATGTCACTAGGACGCCTTCTTTTGCCACTTCCGTCAAACGTGTGAAATTCGATCACTCTGTACAGGATCGCTGTGGCAAGGTGAATAGAGTCAGGTGTGCGAACGTTGATTGAGCGATTGGCCTAGGTTGTTGAAAGGACTAAGTAAGGTTGTTGTGATCGCGCGACGCGCCCTCCTTAGCGTGTGAAGGTGACGCGGCGGACGAACTTGAAGGCTTTGTTCTCGAAGAGTTGTGAAATCACTGGGTCTGTGACTGGCTCGTCGGTTTCAACGATAGAAATCGCTGTGAGCGGCTCGTTTTTATTGCCCTCGGTTTCCGCGGCTACATCCTCTCGGCCGAGAGCGAAGTTCGCGATGTTGATTCCGTTCCGGCCGAGAACCGTTCCCAAATAGCCGATCACGCCGGGCACATCTTCGCTTTTGGAAAATATGAGATTACCATCGAGCGTCGCTTCGCAGGAGATTCCTTCGACTTGCAAGAGACGCGGCTTGTCCAACACAATCGCGCCAACCACAGAAAAGACACCGGCGTCTGATTCGAGTTCGATGCGAATGGAATCCATGTGGGACCGACCCGGCTCGCGCTGCTCGACGACCCTGAAGCCGCGCTCCGTCGCGATCTGCATTGCGTTGACCATGTTGGCGCGATGTTCCATGGAGCGGCTTAGAACACCGGCGAGGCCAGCATTGCGCAGGATCTGAGTATTGTGGTCGGCTAACCTTCCTAAATAAACGAAGCGGACGGTGTGGGGATTGCCGACAGCTATGTGGCTCAAAAAAGTTCCGAGCCGCTCGCCCAGATTGATGTAGGGTCCCAAAGCCCGATACTGCTCCGCCGTAAGCGCCGGCATATTTACCGCATTCAGAGCGACACCGGTTTTCAAATATTCGATGAGCTGCTCGGCGATACGAATGCCGACGATTTCCTGCGCCTCTTCGGTAGAGCCTGCAATATGAGGGGTGGCGACAACTGCGTCTAGCTTCAAAAGGGGATCTTCACCGGGCGGCTCTTTCTCGAACACGTCCATGGCGACACCGGAGACGCTTCCGCGCTCAACGGCATCGCGAAGAGCCGACGTATCGATCAACTCGCCACGCGCGCAATTGATGATACGAACACCGGCTTTCATTTGTCCGAACGCTTCGGCGTTGAGCATGTGGTCGGTTTCTGGAGTTAGCGCGACGTGCAGCGTTATATAGTCGCTTTTCGAGTAGAGCTCCTGAAGCGGTAGGAGATCGACACTGAGATCGTGCGCTGTATGTGAACTGACGTAGGGATCGTGAGCGATGACCTGCATCTCGAAGGCTTTGGCCCGCTTCAATACCTCGCGACCGATGCTGCCGAGGCCGACGACACCGAGAGTTTTGCCGCGCAGCTCATTTCCGAGAAATTTCTTTTTCTCCCATTTGCCCGATTTTGTGGAGATGCTGGCTTGCGGGACGGAACGGGCCATAGAGAGCATCAGTGCAAGCGTGTGCTCGGCCACAGAGACGGCATTGCCTCCGGGTGTGTTCATGACCAACACGCCGGCATTGGTAGCCGCGTTCAGGTCGACGTTATCCACACCCACTCCGGCACGGCCGATGATTTTGAGCTTCGGGGCCTTTGCGAGCACTTCACTGGTTATTTTGACAGCGCTTCGGACGAGAAGCGCGTCGCTATCGGCGAGATGGCTCTGGAAGGTCTTCGGATCGGCTTCGACGATATCCCAAGAGGGCTGGGCGCGGAGCGCATCCATAGCCGCCGGCGCGAGCGGTTCAGCAACAAGAATTTTCATCGATGAGTTTGTGAGCTGGATCAGGTGAGCGCAACAGCTTCTTTCGGCAGCGCGGCCTCGGCGTAAACGTTTTGCGCAGCGGCTACGCCGGTTCCGAATTGCACAGGATAGCCTTGCGCGGCGAGAATCAACTCTAGCTCGGCGATAATCGCGAAGAGATCGTGAAAATCGAAATAGCCCAAATGCGCGAGCCGGAAGATCTGGCCCTTCATCGAGCCTTGGCCGTTGGTAATAATCGCGTTGAAGCGAGTACGGAATTCTTTGACGATAACGCCGGAATCCATGCCGGATGGCGGGCGCACGGCTGTTACCGATGATCCAGGAGAGTTGGAAAAGAGCTGCAGACCGAGCTCGGTTACGGCTTCCCGGGTCGCTCGCGCGAGAAGCTGCGCGTTTTCCACCAGCTTGGGCATGCCGATTGATCTAATAAATTTCAGCGCTTCGGCGAATGCAAGGAGCAAGGCAGTGTTGGGCGTCCAGGCAGACTCGCCATTCACGGCGTTCTTTTTCTCTCGCTTGAGATCGAAGTAATAGCGGGGAGACTTGGCGGAGTCAGCCATTGCCCAGGCTTTCGGGCTGATAGACAAGAAAGCCAGGCCCGGCGGAATCATGAACGCCTTCTGGGATCCGCCAACGACGATATCTAAACCCCAGCCATCCACATCCAAGGGCATTGTGCCGATGCCGGTGATGGCATCCACAACAAAAATTGCTTCGGTCCTTTGAATTGCCTTGCCCATGGCTTTGACATCGTGCTGGGCGCCGGTGGATGTTTCAGAAGCTTGGACAAACACGCCCCGTAAATTTTTGTTCTGCCTCAGCGCTTGCTCGACTGATTCGGGGTGCACGGCCTCGCCATAAGGAGCGGTCAGGACAGTAGGGTGGAGACCAAAGGCTTTCGTGATTTCTACCCAGCGCTCGCCGAATTTTCCAGCCGAGCACACGAGCACTTCGTCTCCGGGTGAAAAGAAGTTCTGAGCAGCGGCTTCCATAGCTCCTGAACCGGAAGACACGAGAACGAGTACATCGCTTGATGTGCCTAGGATTTCTTTCAAATCCGCCAGAACTCGCTTATAGAGATTGCGAAAATCATCGGTCCGGTGATGGATATCGGAACCCATCATGGCGTGGAGGGCCGAAGGAAGAAGGGGCGTTGGCCCGGGCGTGAGAAGACGTTGCTTTTTGATGTGCATGTGTTTCGTTACAGCGGTATATCGCCTGGGGCACCCCATTGCTGAATAATGGGCGTGACGGGATTCGCGCTCGGGATCACGAACCAGATTCCGGTGGAGGGGCGCCAGACGGTTAGATCAGCTTTGCCATCGCCATCAAAGTCGAGCGCCAAGGGAGTGTCTCCCGGCGCTCCCCATTGCTGGATGATGGGCGTTCCCGGATTGCTGCTCGGAATGATGTACCAAGTTCCGTTGCCGGGGCGCCATACCGCTATGTCAGTTTTCCCGTCTCCATCATAGTCGGCAGGGACGGGCACATCGCTTGCGACGCCCCATTGCACTGCATATGGGATTCCTGTCGAACTGGGGAGAATGTACCAAGTTCCATCGGATGGACGGAACACAGCGAAATCGGTTTTGCCGTCACCGTCAAAATCGCCGGAGACCGGGATGTCGGTGGGAAGTCCCCACTGCTGGACAATCGGGGATGATGGATTGTCGCCAGGAATGATGTACCAGTTCCCGTACGGGGGACGCCAGATGGTTATCTCCTGCTTTCCGATTCCATCGAAATCGCCCGTCAGAGGGATATCGCCCGGGTTGCCCCATTGGAATGCCTGTGGAGTGGGGTTTGAACTCAGAAGGAAAAACCAGAAGCCGTTCGAGGGACGCCACACTGTGAAGTCATTTCTGCCGTCGCCGTCAAAGTCGCCGACAATAGGCGTATCGCCAGGCGCACCCCACTGCTGAATGATCGGTGAGCCCGGATTGCTGCTCGGAATCACGAACCAAGTACCGTTCGAAGGACGCCAGACAGCGAAATCTGCTTTTCCATCGCCGTCGAAGTCGCTGGCGACGTGCGGAACTATAACGTGAACTGTAACGGTCGCGAGTGTGGCTGCATCGCTGAGGGGATTCGGATTTGTGTTGTCCTGCAAATAGAAAGTCATTCCATCGGTGACGAATCCATTTGCAGCAGCGCTTCCGCTTGAGCCCGCATTAGCAAGTAGCGTCCCCCCGTTAGCGGGATTTCCGACATAGACTAGAACGCCCCCGGGCGCTCCACTCCACGTGAGCATCGTGCTTCCCCGGTCGGTTCCAGGAACGGCCTTGATAGTAGAGGGAGTGGCCGTGAACGTTACCTGCGTCACCGCGGCTGTACCCACGGGAATGGTGACGATGTTGCTGATAAAAGCATTCTGGGCAACAGAAATCTGAGCGCTGGTAGGGCTCGCGAGGCCAGGCGGAATGAGAAGTTGAATCTCATAAAGTCCCAACGAGCCACTCGGCAATCCTGCGGTGATCACCTGAGCCGTAGTGCCATTTATCGTGGCGCTCACAGAATTGGCTGCGGAGTTCGGCTGAGGTCCGGAGTAGGGAGCTCCGGTGATTTGATTGTTCGCAGCTCCGCCGGCCAAAATTCCCAGTCCGGTAGAGGTGAGAGAGATGATTTCTCCGGGCATTGCCGAATTGCTACTCGAGATGACGGAACCAAACACGACCGCGCAACAAGTAGATTTTGTATACGCGGTCAATATCACTTGGGCACCTGAGCTAATGCTTGTTGAGACGGGAATCCCAGTTCCTGCTGCTCCTGTCTGCTTCGAAACCAGAACGACTCGAGCGAACTGCCCTCCCATGAATGCGGTGACTTGGGGATCGGGCTTACTATCGATGGCGGTTATCAGACCTGCCGCAATGCCTCCCAGCGTGTCGCTACTTTTAACGGTGTAGCTGTAAGCTCGGCCATTGATGGTGATTGTGGCGACATCGCCAGCATGCGCGGTTCCATCGACTGACACTACCGCAGAAGGAGGACCATGAGTGGCATTCAAAGCCGGCCAGGGCCGCGGCTCACCTGGATACACGGGCGCGCCATACAGGCCTGGATTAGCGGGCGAGATGATAAGTGGAGTCGCGTTCGTTACAGTCGCGCCGCCGGAGTGGAGCGTTCGAACATAAACACTGGTGCTGGTTCGATTTGCGAAGCTGTACGGCACCTGCGCAATGATCTGCGTAGGGGAAATGGACCACAGGGGAACCGCGAATCCGTCCATAAAAACCTCGGCGCCGGTCTCGGGGGACAGAAACAAGCCTGTGAGCGGGGTGCTTACTGTGATGTCGGACAAATTAGTCCCGTCGATCTCGACGAAAGTTCCTGGAGCAACAGTTGCGGCAGTGCCGGCGGTTAAATAACTATTCGAAACGGCTGTCGTGATATCCGCTGTGTTGGAAGTTGAGGCGGCGAGAGAAATCGAATCGTACGCCAAGTTGGTGCCCTTGGAGCTTAAATAGACGACACCGGCAACTGGCCCGAGCAGCGCGGTAACGTTCGGATCGCCAGCACCGGCATTGATCGCGTTAACGATGCCTTGAGCGATTGAAGCCGCAGTATCGCTGCTGACGATTGTGTATGTGTACGCCTTCCCGGCGATGGTGACCGTTACCGTATCCTTCGCCACGATCTTGATTACACCCAACGTTACGGTCCCTTCCTGCCGGATGATTTCGCTCGCATTGTTCAGGACGGACTGAGGAGCAAGATACGTATCTCCGGGCGAGAAGATCAAGACGCGGCGGTTGTAGGGATCGCTGACGTAGAGATTCAGATTCGCCTCATCCCAGGCAAGCGCCATCGGAGAGGGAACTGTGTCAACGCTTCCCGCGTTGCTGACTCCAGTTCCGATAGTACTCGTCTGATTCGTGACTACGTCATGCAAGAAATCCGGCTGGCCCAAGACGGCGTCGGCGCCGGTCCCATTACTCGTCGGAATCGAATTGAAGACCAAGACGCGATCGTTGCCTCCGTCAGCAATGAACAGTTGAGTGCCGTTTGAGAGCGCGTAACGCGGGAAATTCAGTGTCTTATTGCATGCGGGCGCGCCTACAGACGGACACAGCGCCGCCTTGTTGTTCACGGCTGTGCTGACCATATCGGGCTGGCCGACCACCACATCTGCCGATTGATCGATGGCGGTGGGAATGCTATTCCAAATAAGCACGCGATTGAATCCCAGATCAGCGACGTACAGGCGAATGCCATCCGAAGTAACGGAAACCGGGGTAAACAATTCGTTTGCGGCGGCGGTTGGGTTAGATTGGCCGGGAGGCGGACCATTCGCCGAGGTAAAGTTTGGCTGACCGAGAACGACGTCTGCGGCTTGATCGTTTTGGGTAGGCATACTCTTCCAGATCAGCACGCGATTATTCTGCGTATCCGCGACAAATAGCTTTCCGTTCTGGATCCAAACTCCGCTTGGCCCACGCAGGGTTTGAGCCGTAGGAGCGCTTGTGCTTCCTCCAGACGTGAAATTGGGCTGTCCAAGAACGAGATTGGCGGGCGCATTGATGCTCGAAGGAATCGAGGTCCAGATCAAGACGCGGTTGTTGTTAGTATCAGCGACTGCGAGGATGTTGCCGTCGCTTGCCACTCCCGTCGGCATCTGGAGGGCTTGACTACTGATGCCTGGAGTTGTCGAGGTGTAATTCGGTTGGCCCAACACATTTTCAGCCGGGTAACCGCAAACATTGCACGAGCTATTGAAAACGCCCAACGTGGCCAAATCGGCTTCGCGCCCGGGAATTAGGTTGGCGTTAAACATGAGGACGCGATTGTTCACAGGCGAAGCGCCCACCTGATTTGAGTCGGCAACAAAGAGGGTGCCGTTGGTGAAGGCTAGGCCGCTCACGCCGCCTACGATCTGCTGGCCTGCGACATAATTAGCGCCTGTGAATGTGAATTGCCCGATTTCCGCGCGCGCTGCCTGGCCGTTGCTGAAGCTCTGCGCGTGAAGGAGTATGGCCGATGCCAGACCAAGAAAAACCGATTTGTACTTACTCAATCCAAAGACCCCGAGGAAAGCTCAGTATAACAGCGCGTGGGACGTATTGTTTGCCGCTCTGGTTACGGCCGGCCGTGGCTTGAAACACTTTGCGGCTGGCAAAAATCCCATTTATCAGGAAGGTAAAGATATGGCGATCACGGTATGGCGTGGATTCATTACGTTCGGTCTGATTTCGATTCCGGTGCGATTGTTCCGCGCGGCCCGCCCTGAAAGGGTAAGCTTTCGCCGGCTATACCGTGCGGAGCCTGACAAGGATGGCCCAAACAGGAGATCGTTGGTTGCCCGGGAGCAGCCGCAGGAGCGAATGGCACCTGCAAAGCAGCAGACTGAATCCATTACGTCTTCCCGGCCGTCCAGATTTGAAGCGAGACCCGCGCCGGAGCCGATTTTGGCTCCTGTTGAACAGGCGTCGGTCCGAAAGGGAACGGGCGAGGTAGTGTCGCGGCAGTCGCTCGTAAAGGGATACGAGTACGAGAAGGACCGGTTCGTTGTGGTCGAGCCGGAGGAATTGAAGAGCATTGCTCCAAAGACCGCAACCGAGATGGAGATTCAAGAGTTCGTGCAATTGGCTGAGATTGATCCCGTTTACTTCGAGACCTCCTATTACGTGAAGCCGGAGGAAGCGGGTGAGAAGGCCTATGCGCTCTTGTATCGTGCATTACAACAGTCCGGGTTAGTTGCGATCGCAAAATTTGCAATGCACAACCGCGAGCACGTGGTTGTTGTACGAGCGGCGAAGACCGGAATCATTGCGCACACAATGTACTTCGCATCGGAAGTCCGAGCGGATGAGGAATACCGCGCCGATACGAGGCTCGTGACCCCGAAAGAGCTTGAGCTGGCGGGGGCGCTGATCCATTCACTGGCTGCGCCGTTCGAGCCGGAGAAATATCGGGACACTTACCGCGAGAAAGTTGAATCGATGATCGCGAGCAAGGTGCAAGGCCGACCCGTTGAAACGGTCGAAGCGCCGAAGCACGCGGCGGTCGTCGATATTGCAGATGCGCTGAGGAGGAGCCTGGCAAATCTGAAGAAACCGGCGGCTTCGGATGAACGGCTTCGCACAGCGAACGAGATGCCGAAGCGAACGGCCACAAAGAAGGTGCGCGGGGCAGGACAGAAATAGTGATAGAGATCAGCTTTCAAGCCGGTACTTGGTTTCCGCAAGACGATACAACGGCCGCCAGACCAGGCGATTGATCGACACCACCAAGGCCGCCATAATGACAGTCGCGAGCAGCAGGATATCGAAACGTCCGGCATCGGTCGCCGCGCTGATTTGCGCGCCCAACCCCACCGTAGACATGACTTGATTTTTGAAGTGGAAGTACTCGGCGACAATGCTCGCGTTCCACGCGCCTCCGGATGCAGTCACGAGGCCTGTAACGAGATATGGAAAAATGCCGGGCAGAATCACCGTTCGCCACCGATCGAGGCTGCTGAAATGGAACAGGTCAGCAACCTCCTTTAGGTCCGAAGGAACTGCGCTTGCACCGGCGATCACGTTGAACAGGATGTACCATTGCGTGCCAAGCAGCATCAACAAAATGGACCCGACTCCCAATCCCCCGCCAATTTGCACGATTCCCAGAAGCAATACCGGGAAGAGCGCAGTCGCGGGGACGGAAGCGGCGATCTGGGTGAGTGGCTGGGCGATGCGAGCGAGCTTTGGATGAAAGCCGATGAGGACTCCGGCGGGAATCGTCCAAACGGAGGCGATGACGAGCGCTGAGTTGACTCGCAGGAAGGTGGCTCCCGCCGCTTGAAGGACGCCCAAAATTTGCGCTGAGTGGAGATGGGCCAAGAGGGCCAACGCCTGAATGAGGCAATAGACAATTGCAATGATTGCGATGAACACACAAACAACTGCGGAGATCCAGGCCGCGAGCTCTTTACGGCGCGAGGCGCCCACGGAATGCTCGGTATGGGCGGTTGCAAGTTTCGCAAAGTAGAGATCAAGTCTTTCGGCGATAGGCGCCAGGGTCTTTCGCCTTAGAATTTCGAGAGCCGGCGAAGTTCTCAGAATGTGCAGCAGTGCCGAGCGGGGCGCCTCGCCTTCCACCTGCTCGAATTTGAACTTATCGGACCATGCGATAACGGGCCCCCAGATCAGTTGATCGATAAGGATAATGACACCGATCATCGTCGCCAGGCCCCACAGCATGGAGCGTGTATCGCCGGCGCTTGCGGCAATTTGCAGATAGGAACCAAGCCCCGGCAGCCGGAAATCGCGGTTGCCGAGCACGAACATTTCGCAAGCCATCAGAAAGAACCAACCGCCTGCTACCGAGACGATAGAGTTCCACACCAGCCCGATTGCTCCGAACGGCAATTCGAGCTGGAGAAATCGCTGCCATTTGCTGAAGCGTGATATTGCGGCGGCCTCGCGCAGCTCGCGCGGAATGGATCGCAAAGAAGAATAGAAGCTGAAGGCCATATTCCAGACCTGGCCGGTAAAGATCAAGATGATAGATCCCAGTTCTATGCCGAGCTGCTTTTGCGGAAACAGAGCAACCATTGCGAGCATTACGCCGGGAAGGAAGCTCAGAACCGGTATCGACTGCAAGATGTCCAGCACGGCGACCATGAAGCCCTGGAGTAAGCGATTGTACGCGGCAATATACCCATAAGCCACTGCAAAAAACAGGCTAGCGACGTACGCGACGGCGATACGCATAACCGAATAGAAGGCGTAACGCGGCAGTGCCCAGGGCGAGCGCGAAATGTCAGTGACCGGGATCGCCGCTCCGACCCAGTAGCGAGCCATCGCCAGTAGCCCATAGAAGGCGGCGAGAATCGCGGCGAAGATGAGTGCATCGAAGAGGACCGGCGTAGTGCGCCGGAGCAGAACCGGCCGCGCGAGACGAGGAATGCGCGAGATCATTCGATGTTCGTGCGTCCTGAAAAATCGAACACGCTGGATGTTTACACCCAGATCGAGTCGTTGTCTTCGATCGCCGGCCGATTCTCTTCGGAAATATAGAACGAGTCGCTTCCGGCGTCGTAATCGAATAGGTCAGCATAGCGGCCCCAGTGGATAGCGGTCTCGATCTGACGAACCGTTTCTTCCTCACTGAAATGTTCGTCCAGTGTGTCGTGGAAGAACTCCGCGGGCAGCCTGCGATCGGATTTCGATTCAAGCGCTCGCTTGATCTGGCGCATGAGCACGGCTCCCTCGAGCGCGGCTTTATTGAACAGCCGCTTACGCTTGGCCATGTCCGCCTCCAAGTATTCGCGCCCGGCGGTGGTCAGTTCCACGTCTCCTTCGTGAACGCGTACGAAGCCAAGCAGCGAAGCCGCCTCGACGATGGGCAGGAGATCATCGATTTCGAACGTCAAATCCTCGGCCAAGCGGTAAAGGTCATCGTGGCCGCCTCGATCCGAAAGGATCTCGAGCATTCCGTTGATTCCGCCGGGACGCGCATGCGGCAGCATTTGAAACTTTGCGCCTTTACCATCTCCGGTAATTTGTGGCACGCTCACCGCCGGAGCGAGTTCGGGAGTGGCGTCAGGCTGTGTCAGCACCTTGTAAATGTGATCGACAAGCTGAACGAACTCGGCCGATTTACGGTCTCGCGGATGCGGGAGTGGAACCCGAAGATCGGTTCGTATCCGGCCTGGATTCTTTGCGAGAACGACGATGCGGTCTGCCAGAAGCACGGCTTCTTCTATGTTGTGAGTGACCATGTAAATGGCCCGCGTCGGAATCGATTGACTACGCCAAAGATCGAGAAGTTCGCCGCGCAAATTCTCCGCGGTCAGCACGTCGAGCGCTGAGAAGGGCTCATCCATGAAGAGAACTTCGGGTTCGATCACGAGCGCGCGGGCGAATCCAACGCGCTGCTTCATGCCGCCGGAGAGCTCTTTGGGGTATGCAGCCTCGAAACCATCCAGGCCAACGGTTTCGAGAATTTTCAGGCTTCTCTTGCGGCGCCGAATGGCATCCATCGCGCGGGCCTTTAACGGCGCTTCGACATTTTCCAAAACGTTGAGCCAGGGAAAGAGAGCAAAACTTTGAAAGACGATTGAGACGTTCAGCGACTGGTTGTCAATCGGCTTCCCGTGCCACAGCACTTGGCCGGCGGAGGCTTTGGATAAACCGGTCAAGATTCGCAATAGTGTTGATTTGCCTGATCCCGAGGGCCCGAGAACGGCCAAGATCTCGCCCGCGTAGACGGTCATGGTAGTGGGCGCGATCACCTGGACGGGGCGGTTGTCGGGATGATCGTAAAATTTTTCGATATTTCGTGCTTCGACAATCGCTTCGTGGGCCACGACGTTTACCCGTTATGATGGCACCTGGAAGAATTGAATCGTTGCGGCGTGGACTTAGAAAACTGGTTTTATGAATTCGATTTAGGTCCGCTGGGCCGCACACGTTCCGTTTTGCCGCCGGAGGTGCGGCCGATCCATGCGAGCCGACTTGCGATGGTGAACATCGCGATTGACCGGCACTTTTCTCGCGATCGCTTGCGCACTATTTCCTGCTTGGATGCCGGATGCCATGAAGGCTTCTATTCGATTGAGCTCGCAAAGCGCGGCGTTCCCCGGGTCCTCGGAGTCGACGTGCGCGAGGAAAGTCTCGAGAGAGCGCGTTTTGTGGCGCGAATGCTTGGGATTAGGAATGTCGAGTTCAAGCAGATGAACGCGGAGCAGGTAAGCCCCGCGAACACGGGTCCGTTTGAGCTGACGCTCGCTTTGGGATTGCTCTATCATTTGGAGAATCCGATGCTGTGCCTGCGCAAGATTTGTGCGGTCACGAAAGAGCTATGCGTACTTGAGACACAGGTCATCGAAGATGTCGAAGGGGCCGCGGAATGGGGCGCGAGAATGTGGACACGTCCCTATCAGGGGATTGTCGCGCTAATCGATGAAACGTCCGAGTTCGATTCCGACAATCGCGAGACGGGCGCTACGCCCCTGGCATTCTGTCCTTCTCGCAAAGGGCTCACAACGATGCTGCTGCACGCCGGGTTTCAGCGAGTCGAATTTATCGAGCCGCCTGCGGGAGCTTATGAGCAATTGGCGCGAGGCAAGCGCGTGGTCTGTGCGGCATTGAAAGCTTAGATCAGCGCAGCAGGTCTTCCAACTGAATTTTGGCTTCAGTCCCTGCGTCGCGATACTTCACGATCACAGCCGCTTGAAGCGAGATTCCCCATTCTTTGCCGGGGCTCGAGGTCAGGCTTCGCGAGCCAGGAACCACAACGGAGTCTTCCGGAACGATGAGCGGCACATCAGCTTCGGCGCGATGTATGGTTCCACGGACCAAATCGTAAACAGGAGTCGAGCGATTCAGAATGACGCCGCTGCCGAGCACTGCCCGGCGCTTCACGACCGTGCCCTCGTAGATCCCGCAATTACCTCCCACAAGCACATCGTCTTCAGCGATCACCGGAAGAGCGCCGACGGGCTCCAGCACGCCGCCGATTTGCGCGGCCGCCGAAATGTGACAATTTCGCCCGATTTGGGCGCAGCTTCCAACCAGCGCGTGAGAATCGATCATCGAACCCTCATCGACGTAGGCACCGACATTGATAAACATCGGCGGCATGCAGACGACGCCCCGGCCGACGTAGCATCCATCGCGGATACTCGAGCCTCCCGGCACAATGCGCACACCTCCGGCAAGTGTGAAGTGTTTCAGCGGATAGGTGGATTTATCAAAAAACTGCGAATGCCCAACCCAGCCCGACATCTCGATCGTTTGCCCGATCCGAAAACCTAGCAGAATGCCTTTCTTGACCCAGCTCTCGACGCGCCATCCGCCGGGCTGCGAGGGATCCGGCTGCGCTGCCCGAACGATGCCCCGATTCAGCAGATCGCGAAATACTGCAAAGAGCTGCCGGTGTTCGTCCGAATAATGCACGGGTTTTTCGTCGAAGAGATGCTCAATGATCTGCCGCAATCGCAGCAGATCGGGCGTATCGCTCAAACACGAACTCCGGCGAGCAATCCGAGCGCTTCCAGCGCGTTCTCGATTCTCTGTTGGGATGCGGCTTGAGGCGGGACCATGGGGAGACGCCATACCGGCTCGAGGAGTCCCATGCGGGCCATCGCGAACTTCACGGGTCCGGGACTTGTTTCGATGAAGTTGATTTCCATCAAAGCTTGATATTTACGCTGCAGTTCGCGGGCCCGAACGAAATCGCCGTTCAGGGCCGCGCGGGTAAGCTCGCCGAATTCAGCGGGAATTTCGTTCGACACGACAGATACCACACCGCGGCCGCCGAGCGCGATGAGCGGTAGGGTAATGGCATCGTCGCCCGAAAGCACCAAAAACGATTCAGGAACTCGCGCGAGGATGCTGGCCATTTGCGAAATGCTGCCGGAGGCTTCTTTGACCCCGATGATGTTTCTGATTTCGGAAAGACGTACGAGCGTCGCGGGTTCAATATTCACGGCCGTGCGCGATTGAACGCTGTAGAGAATGACCGGCAGCGACGTGGATTCTGCAATGCTCCGGAAATGCTGATATAGGCCTTCCTGCGTCGGTTTGTTGTAGTACGGGGTGACTGAAAGGATTCCGGAAAGGCCGATGGTCTCTAGCTCGCTTATCAGCTCGATGACCTCATGCGTGTTGTAGCCTCCGGCGCCCGCGAGCACAGGAACACGCCCGCCAGCTTCCTGGACAGTAATCTCGACAACCCGAAGATGCTCGCTGCGCGTGAGCGTCGGACTCTCGCCGGTGGTGCCGCAGGGAACCAGAAAATCGATCCCAGCGTCGATCTGCCGCTTTACGAGCGAACGCATCGCGGCCTCGTCCAGCGACTGATCGGCCCGAAATGGGGTTACTAATGCAGTTCCGCAACCGGTGAACATCTTGGTCCCTCCTTCGGGAGCGTTATCGATCATGTGCTCCCGCCTGAACCGAAAAGGACGTCTTCGAACGTATAGACGCCTTTGCGGTCCAAGATCCATTGTGCGGCCTTCAAAGCACCGCGCGCAAAACCTTCTCGATTTCGGGCGACGTGCCGGAGTGTGATGGTGTCGGCGGCAGAATCGAAGCCGATCTCGTGCGTGCCGGGATGCCTGCCGGCGCGGTTCGAGGCCACATCAATTTTTCGCGAGTAGCCGGCCTTCTCCATCCTTCGCACGAGTTGCAGCAGCGTTCCGGACACAGCGTCTTTTTTCGTATCGTGATGAATCTCCCAAGCCCAGGCTCCGTACTCCTCCTGGTCGCGCAAAAAGTCCGCAGCAGCGGCGGCGAGCCTACAGAAAACCGCTACACCGGCTGAGAAATTCGGACTCCAAACCAATCCGGTGCCGTTTGCCTCTACTGTCTTGCTTACTTCTTCCAACCGATCGAACCAGCCGGTCGTTCCTGTGACGGCGGGAATTTTGGCTTCGGCAAGACGCACCAAGTTTGCGGGCGTAGCATCTGGCGTTGTGAACTCAATGGCAGCGTTCACATCGCGAAATCCGTGGGCAGTGATTCCGCTACCGTTCGCATTGTTTTTCGAGCTGAGGCGCAAGACAACCTCGAAGCCGTGTTCAGGCGCAAGCTGCTCAATCAGCCGGCCCATTTTGCCTTGACCGACTATTGCGAGTTTTGCCAGGCCGCCCAGGTTCTTCATGGATGTCACTCGAAGACGGCTGGATCGACTTCCGAAAAGAATTCTTTATGGAGCGCAGCGGCGGCAGGCTTTAAATCGTGCTCCGAAATCGCAAAGCCGAGGTTCAATTCCGATGCGCCTTGAGAAATCATTCGGATATTCGTGTCATGGAGCGCGCGGAAAGCTCTGCCGGCGATGCCTGGCGTGTGGCGGATGTTTTCCCCGACGAGACACACAATCGCCTGCGCCTCTTCCAAGCTCACCTCGGCGAAATGACGTAGCTGCTCACAGATGGGCTCGAGATTCTGCCGGTCATCAATCGTCAGCGAAACACTGACTTCCGAGGTTGAGACCATGTCGACGCTTGTGTCATAGCGATCAAAGATCTCAAAGATGCGGCGAAGAAAGCCGTGCGCCATCAGCATGCGCGTGGAGTGAATATTAATTACGGTGATGTTTCGCTTGCATGAGATGGATTTCACCGGATTCTTGCACGGCGTGGGTTGCGAAGTGATCCTGGTTCCCGGGGCTTCGGGGCGGCGCGAATTGAGAATCAGCACGGGAATATTTTTTTCAATTGCGGGAAGCACCGTCGCCGGATGCAAAACCTTGGCGCCGAAATATGCCATTTCCGCCGCTTCTGCGAATGAAATGCATTTCACGCGCCGGCCGCCAGGTACGAGGCGGGGATCGGCGGTCAGCATACCGTCCACGTCGGTCCAGATCTGGATCTCTTCCGCACCGAGACCCGCGCCCACAATGGAAGCCGTGTAATCGGAGCCGCCGCGGCCCAGAGTAGTCGTCTGGCCGTTTTGCGTCGCTCCGATGAAGCCGCCCATGACGACAACGGCGCTTTCAGCAGCAGGCCGCACGGTTTGTTGCACGGCAGCGTATGTGTTTTCGAGCAGGGGCTGCGCTTGCGTGAAACGATCATCGGTCACGATGACTCGGCGCGCATCGACGTGTTGGGTTTGCATCCCGGCCGAGCGGAATGCGAAGGTAATAATCAAGCTGGAGAGCCGCTCACCGGCGCTCGCGATCAGGTCCATGCTGCGCGGCGACAGCTCACCGACGACCGATAAGCCTTTGATCAATTCATCGAGCCACTCGAAGTGGGCCCGGATGTAGCGATCGAGTTCAGCCGCCCCTGCGCAGGCAAGCGCGAGGCCATGGGTCACATGATGCGTCCGCACTTCATCGATGAGCGCCAGCGCCTGTTCGCGGCGTCCGGCGCCCGCTTCCGCCGCTGCTTCCAGCAGCTTATCCGTCGTCCGGCCCATAGCGGAAACAACGACGACAGGGCGGCGATGCTCGTGCTTTTTGACGATGCAAGCGACGCGAGCCACAGCCTCCTGCGACTCGACGGACGTGCCGCCGAACTTCATCACGATCATGCGCCTGACCTAATCGAGGAAACCTTCCGAGACCATAAGCTCGGCATTCAACACAGCGGCTCCCGCTGCGCCTCGGATCGTGTTATGGCCGCAAGCAACAAATTTCGCATCGAGCACGGGGCATTCGCGCACACGCCCGACGAATACGGTCATCCCATTCTCCCGGGAGGCATCGCGCCGGGGCTGCGGACGATCTTGTTGCGGCATATAAACAATGGGCCGCGCGGGGGCGCTTGGCAAATTGCGTTCCTGCGGAATTCCCCGAAACTCATCAAAGGCGCGCTGCATATCCTCGATTCTTGGCTTCGAAGAGAAACCAACCGAAGCCGCCACCATGTGCCCATCCGCGACCGCCACGCGGTTGCAATGCGCGCTCACTGTCGCGTTCAGCGCGACTACGCGGCCTTGTGACATGCTGCCCAAAATCTTCTGCGTCTCTCGTTCCATCTTTTCTTCCTCGCCAGGGATGAAGGGGATCACATTCGCAAGCACGTCCATCGAGGCCACGCCCGGATAGCCGGCTCCCGAGACGGCCTGTAACGTTGTCGCGATGACCTTCTCAATCCCGAACCGCGACAGCGGCGCAAGCGCCATCGTCAGCACCACGGTCGAACAGTTTGGATTCGTGACAATCATGCCCTTCCACCCGCAATGCTTCTGCTGGTGATGTATCAGCGAAAGATGGCTCGGATTGATTTCGGGAACCAGCAGCGGAACGTCGGGTTCCATGCGGTGATTGCGTGAGTTAGAAACCACAATGTGACCGGCTCGCGCAAAATCGCGTTCGATCTCAGTCGCAACGGAAGCATCCATCGCAGAAAATACGAGACGCGGCGCCCGGTCCGGCTTCGACTCAAAAACAAAGAGTTCCGCGGCGCTGTCGGGCATCTCGCCATCCAGACGCCAAGCCGTGGCATCTTTCAGCTTTTTGCCCGCCGAGCGGTCGCTTGCTCCAAGCCACGCGAGCTTAAACCAGGGGTGCCCTTCGAGAAAACGTATGAAATGCTGGCCGACCATGCCGGTGGCGCCAAGAATGCCTACTGGAATCTCTTTCATGCGCTTGAGGAAAGCCTTTCGACGAGACGCTGGTATAAGGCGACGGAGTCCAGCAGCTCCGATTTCGATATCCGCTCCTCGGCCGTGTGGGCTACATGAATGCTGCCAGGGCCAATCAGGAACGGCTCGCCCCAAGCTCCTCCAAATGCTGGAATGTCCGTCGTGAACGCCACCACAGTTGTTTCAAACCCCTCAAGCGCACGGAGGTGGGCTGAAGGAATCATTAAGACTTCTTTGGCCGCGACATCGGGCTCTGCGGCATTTTTGACTTTTTGCCGGATTCGCGAGATATCTCCTGCCACGCGGACGAAAATCTCCGCCATTGCTTGATCGGCGATGACATTGGGCGCCCGGCCTCCGCGGATAGTTCCAATATTGAGGGTACTCGGTCCGAGAACGTCATCAGCAGGCAATTCAATGCGCCGGATGCGTTCCAGCGCATCGAGCAGCTTCTCAATGGCAGATTCGCCAAGCTCAGGATAAGCGGAATGCGCCATGTGGCCGCGCGCGATGATCTCATAACGCAGCGCACCTTTGGATCCCAGCGCGAGTTTGTTTTCCGTCGGCTCGCCATTTACGAGAAACCTGCTGCCGCGCGGATTCTGCGCCGCCACAAGCGCTCCGGCGCTGTTGCGTTCTTCGCCGACTACAAACAGCAGCCCGAAATGGCGATGACCCGCGGCAAGCAACCGCTCAGCAGCCGCAATCATTGCCGCCATAATGCCTTTCGTGTCGCATGCGCCGCGGCCCCAAATGTCCTCGTTATCTTGCGATGAAGGAATAAAAGGGGGCACGGTATCCATGTGGGTTGAGAGAACCACAACGGGCTGATCGAAATGAACGAATATGTTGTCGCGATCGGATTCAACGGGCATTCGCTCGGCATTCCCGTCGAAGCGATCTGCCATCTCTGACAGGAGTTTCCAGAGAAAATTGCCGATCTCGCGCTCGTTCGGCGTAATCGATTCGATGTCGATCAGCCGGCGGGTTAATTCAAACACGTGCATAGCAATCACAGCCGCGGGAACAATCGCGGCTTATCCCGTCTGAGACCAAATGTAATCTCTTTGCATTTTCGAAGATTTGACTGTTATCGTGAGTCGAGGGCCGGAAAACTCATGGCGGAGAGTGCGAGCACGTCTCCTCAAACCACGCCGTCCGAGGCGCTATTTGAAAACGTCATCATTGGACCGAGTCCGCTTGTTCGAGCGGTATGGCTGCTCCGCCGAGCCTTCGTGGCGGCATATGAAGATAACTGCTTCGGGATCGCAAAGGGCGCTGCATATTCGTTTTTACTGTCGCTATTTCCGATACTCACTACACTGACATCAATTTTGATCCAGGTCCGCGCGCAAGCCGTGGTGCACGTGATTGCGACCTTCCTTATGCAAGTCGTGCCGCCGGGTACCGAAGAGTTGATCCTTTCCCGGCTGCGGGAAAAAGGCGGACCGTCGGGCTCGCTGCCCGTAGTGGCTGTGATTGTCTCTTTATGGGCCGGTTCGGGAGCCATGATGAGCCTGATGGAAGGCTTCAGAGCCGCTTACCGGATTCCAACGGGACGTCCCTTTCTGAAAGAGCGAGGAATGGGGATTCTTTTGGTGCTGATCGCAGCCCTTCCGGCGGTCGGCGCATCGTCACTGATCATCATGGGCGACCGCGGCGCATCGGCTTTCATTCATTGGATTGGCTCTCCCCGCGTAAGCGAGATCAGCACGCCGGTTTTGATGTTGTGGGGAATCGCCCGGTATGGCGTCGCGTTTTGTACGACTGCGTTTGTGACGGGACTCCTATACTATTTCGGGCCCAACTACGTGCCCGAGCCGCCGACGATAAAAGGTCCTCCGCCCTCCCGGTTTCTCAGGGTCTGGCCGGGTGCATTCATCGCCACAGTTCTCTGGCTGCCCGCAACCGTCGGGTTCGCATGGTATGTGGCCCATATCGCCAATTACAACTTCTTCTACGGAAGTCTCGGCACGGTGATCATTCTTTTGGTCTGGCTATATCTGACTGCCTGCATCACGCTAGTGGGCTGCGAATTCAATGCCGAGCGCGACCGCATTGAGGCGATGCCGTCTTTGTATTGATCAGATAAATCGGGCCGCCGTACTCCCCTTCCGCAGTCCCTATACTGAGTATTTCGTGCCGTTCAAATTAAGTATCGATTACCGGCCGCGCGGCGATCAGGCGGGCGCGATTCAACAGCTCATTCGGGGCGTCGCGGATGGCGAAAAACACCAGGTTCTGTTGGGCGTGACAGGCTCCGGCAAAACGTTCACGATGGCAAAGATCATAGAAGCCTTCGACAAGCCTTCGCTTGTTTTGGCGCATAACAAAACGCTCGCCGCGCAACTCTATCACGAGTTCAAAAGCTTTTTTCCGAAGAACGCAGTCGAATATTTTGTCAGCTACTACGATTACTATCAGCCCGAAGCTTACATCCCGTCTGGCGACATCTACATCGAGAAAGAAGCCACCATCAATGACGAGCTAGACAAGCTGCGCCTTTCCGCAACCCGCTCGCTGTTTGAGCGGCGCGACTGTGTGATTGTCGCGAGCGTGAGCTGTATTTACGGCCTTGGATCGCCCGAGGCATATTACGGCATGCTGGTGATGCTCGAAAAGGGCCAGCACATCACGCGCAAAGAATTGCTGAAAAGCCTGGTCGACATTCTCTACGAGCGCAATGACCACGATTTCCGCCGGGGCACATTCCGCGTGCGCGGCGATGTTGTCGAGCTTTTCCCGACCTATGACGACAACGCCTACCGTATTGAATTTTGGGGCGATGAAATTGAATCGCTCAGCCAAATCGACCCGATCCTCGGGCAGGTGAAGCAGACCTATTTGCGCCTGCCGATTTACCCAAGAACGCACTACGTCATGGATGTGCCGACAAGGGAACAGGCCATGCGCAGCATTGAAAACGAGCTTCAATGGTGGCACAAGGAGCTCGAAGCGAACGGGAAGCTTATCGAGGCGCAGCGGCTCTACCAGCGCACGATGTTCGATCTGGAAATGATCAAGCAGATCGGGTACTGCCACGGAATCGAGAACTATTCGCGACATTTTTCGGGGCGTCTGCCAGGCGAAGCGCCTCCCACGCTGCTTGACTATCTCCCAAACGATGCGCTGATCTTTATCGACGAGAGCCATCAAACGATTCCGCAGTTGCACGGCATGTTTCACGGCGACCGGTCACGGAAGAACATTCTGGTGGACTACGGCTTTCGTCTTCCGAGCGCGCGCGACAACCGGCCGCTCACTTTCGAAGAGTTCGAAAATCGTGTGAATCAAGTGGTCTACGTTTCAGCTACACCAGGGCCTTATGAGCTCACCAAATCCGCCGGAGTTGTCGTAGAGCAGATTATCCGCCCGACGGGGCTGGTCGACCCGCAAATCGATATCCGGCCCATCCGCGGGCAAGTAGACGATCTGCTGAACGAGATTCGGTTGCGAAGCGAGCGGAACGAACGCGTTCTTGTAACCACGCTCACTAAGCGTATGGCCGAGGATCTGGCGGAGTACTACACAGAGGTCGGGGTGAAATGCGCCTACCTCCACTCGGAGGTAAGCACACTGGATCGAATAAAAATCTTGCGCGATTTGCGGCGCGGGGCATATGATGTCCTGATCGGAGTCAACCTGTTGCGCGAAGGACTGGATCTGCCCGAAGTATCACTTGTAGCTGTGCTGGATGCAGACAAGGAAGGATTTCTGCGCTCAACGGGGTCTTTGATTCAGACTATCGGCCGCGCGGCACGCAACGTGAACGGGCGTGCCATTCTATTTGCCGACGTATTAACAGAAAGCATGCAAAGAGCGATTCGCGAAACGGAGCGCAGGCGGGCGCTGCAAGAAGCATATAACGAAGCAAACCACATCACTCCGGAGACGATTGTCAAACCGATCGATATGAGCCTGGTCGCGGTCGCCGAGGCGGATTACGTCACGGTGCCACTGGAGCCCGAAGGCGAGGCCGGCGGAGAGCTGACGCCCGAGCAGCGCGACGCCCTGATCGTGGATTTGGAACGAAAGATGCGCGAGGCAGCCAAGGCATTTGAGTTCGAAAAAGCAGCTCAATTCCGCGACCGAATGAATTCGCTCAAAGCCGGCGGTATCTATGAGGAGGCAGTTGCAAGCCGGGCTGATTATCGAAGGTAATTCCACCGGTTCCGCCATCCTGCGCCTTCCGAAAATCCCCGAAACACTCGGGCCGATCAAGTGCAAGGCGCTGCGCGTCGCGCGCCGTGTTTCGAATCTGCTTCGAGCGGGCTACCCCGTTAGCGATTACGAATCGCTGGAGCAGGCGGGTCTCATTCTTCTTCGAGTTCCCGATGCTGCGGTCCCGCGAATCGTCGAGGAGCTGGCCGCGTCTGAGCTCGCGCTCAAAGGCCTCTCATTTCTACTCTGCGAAAGCTGGCTCCCGGCGGACGTTCTCAATGTCCTGCGCGCTAGCGGCGCATCGGTTGCAACGCTTGTCAAAGTTCCTGAGGCCGGGCGCAACTGGTTCGTAATTGAAGGAGAGCCCCACGCGGTACGGCTGGCCAAACGGTTCATTGAAATGAACGAGAGCCGCGCTCTCGAGATTCGCCGTGATACGAAGCAACTTTACTTTGCGGCGGCGTTACTCTCGACCGCGCTGCCTGTGCCTTTGTTCTTAGCGGCTCGAAAGGCGCTGCGCGCGAGCGGCATTTCAGGAAATCATCTCCCCCAACTTCTGAATGAGATGGCTCAGAGCATGTTTCGCGAGTTTTCGAAGGGTGCGCGCGTGCGTTGGGGCGGTCCGCTCGCCGAGTGTTCTGCCGACACCGCACGGAGGCATCTCGAAGCATTGCGCCTGAACGACCCCGAGCTTGCGGATCTTGTCGCCGAGCAGTTGAATTGGGCTCGGCGACGAATGATCAAGGCGAAGGCCTCGGGGATCTGAGGGTCAGGAATAGCAGTCGAGGAGGCGTGCTGCGAACAATGCAGTTGTGGCTGGCCGGCGGCGCAGCGACACTCTCTTACATTTGCAGCATACGGATTACGGCCGGCCAAAGGTACGTCCACGCAAGGAGCAGAGGCAACCGCGCGATCCAGAAATTTGAGAGATTCATCAGACGTGTTTCATTTGGCTAGATGCCTCTGCCGTTTCTTATCGGCAACTGAAGCGCCAATATCAGAAAAGTCGGAGATGGTGCGATTTCGGGGCGATCACGTGTGTCAGCTTACTCTTCTGATGAACCAATCGGATAAAGCTTGGTATCCAGGGATGATGTTCGATTAGCGGAATTCAGGATCGTGTGCCCAGCGCAGCGGATTTTCGTCAATGTAGATCCGGGTGCGGTTTAGCTCATCTTCGTTCCGGATGATACGTTCCCAATAGCCGCGTTGCCAGATCCGAAGTCCAAGGTGTCTGCTTACGCTGACTTGAAGGAACCGATAACGACCGGTAGGGTGCGGGCATGCCCGCACCGGGTCACACAAATCCAAGCTAACGGCGCCAACGCTCAGCTCTCCACCGGTCCGAAAACGTCGGAAGGTAAAGCCAAATCTTCGTCGTGCGATTTCAAGAAGTGCTGCCCGAAGCGGTCTGGCAGCGCTGCTACGTGCATTTTCTGCGGAACGCACTCGATTACCTGCCACGCAAAGCGGACGATGATTGCTTGCAAGAGCTGCGCTGGATCTATGATCGTCGAGACGCGCAGGAAGCACGGCAGGACTTGGCTGCTTGGCTCACGAAATGGGGCAAGCGCTATGCCAAGCGGTGCGCCTGGGTGGAAGCCAACATCGAGGAGACCTTAGCTTCTATCGTCTGCCGCGACAACATCATAAAAATCTAAAATCGACGAACATGCTGGAGCGGCTCATGGAAGAGATCAAGCGGCGAACTCTGGTCGTGCGCATTTTTCCCCATGCGGCCGCTTGCCTGCGGCTGATTCGCGCACTGGCCATCGAAACCCACGAAAACTGGATTGAAGCCATGCAGTACCTGAACATGGAACCCCTGCGGGAGCAGAAGAAAGAGCTATTACGAAAACTGGGAGATGCGGCGTGAAGGTCTCTACATTGCTGCCCCAGGGCAAGATACTCAATTGCCGCCCTTGCCCTGGACCCCATCCAGGCTCATAAAGGCTGAAATGACTCACCTCCAATTTGCAGAATTTGACAAGCACAACTTGAACGCCGTCAAAACTGGGCTCACCGGGCGCACCGTCTTGCTGCCAAGCGACGATGCCGCGGCCTACCAGAAGCACGTTCAGCGCTTCTTCCATCAATACAAGCCGGCCGGCGATGAAGAATCTGCTCTCACGCAATCCCTCGCCGACACCGAATGGCGCTTGCTCCGCATCCCATCACCCGAAATGGGCATCTACGCCATCGGCCGCCTCGCGCTCGCCAAACAGTTCGAGCACGAAGAAGATCCGCAGGTCCGCGCCTCGCTGATCGAAGCGCAAGTCTTCCTCACCTATCGAAAAGACCTCAACAACTGAGCATTCAGGAAGCCCGCCTGCGCAAGCAGCGCGAAAAAGATCAAGCCGAGCTACAGAAGCTGCAACACGAGCGTAAGCAACGCCGTGAGAATCAGATGACGCAAGCCCGGCAGCTTTATTATCAGGCCCAAAAAGCCGGAGAGGTGTTCGATGCTGCCGAATTTGGGTTCGAATTTTCAACTGAAGACGTCGAGCGTCACGCCGCCGAGGTGAGCAAGAAGATGGCCATCTATAACCACACGTATTACGACAAAAAATGGGCCGCTTGAAGCGTATAAATCGGCGCACGTCCACGGCTAACCTCCATGTCGCGTGTGAACTCACTTCCAGCGCATGCCTCGCAGTCCCGTCATGGCGTGATATGTGCCGAGAAACATCGCCGCGTTGATCATCGAAAAATAATAAGGCAGCATCAGGAACTTCGGCCGTAATCGAATCATCGCTCCCGCGCCTGCGAGGAGATAAACCCCAACTTGGGCAACAAAACTCGCTTGATATGCGCGTTCTCCAAGCAGAAACAAGTTAGCTGTGAAGGCCGCGATCATCGCGAACGGAACCAATAAACGGAGAGCCTTATGACACAGAAAGAAAAATAAAGGCAACGGCCGGAGCGGTCGAAGCAACGCTCGAATTTCCCGCAACTGCTGAATATTGCCGGCCATGATCCGAACCCGTCGCCGGAATCCTGTCATCTCGTGTGCCTCTTCGCGGATCACGGCCTCAGGTTCATACACAGCCCGCCAGCCTTTCGCAATTACCGACGCATGAATGATGTAATCGTCGTTAATCGTCCCTGCCGGCGGATACGGATACAGCTCGGCGCGAATCGCATGCAAATGGCCGTGGCCCCCCAGCGCAGATGACAGCTCCGCTTCTTGTGTCTTCAGAAACGTTTCGTATCGCCAGTAAAAATCCTCTGAAGTACCAATAGCCACCTCATGCGGCTTAATCACCGTATATTTGCCGCTCACCGATCCCACGCTCGGGTCTGCGAAGCTGCGCACCAGCACGCGAATCGCATCTCGATTCAAAATCGCTGATGCATCGGAGAAGACGATGATCTCTCCGCGAACTTCCTCAACCGCCGCATTCAGAGTCACGATCTTCCCGCGATTAATCGGAAAGTTGAGCACGCGAACTCGCCCCTCAGCTTCTGCCGATTCCGCCATGCGCTCTGCCCGCTGCGGCGTATCGTCCTTTGATCCATCGCAGGCAATAACAATCTCGATCCGGTCCGGCGGATAATCAAGCTCTAACGAATTCCGAATCTTCCGCTCTATATTCGAGCTCTCATTAAATCCAGGTATGATCAGCGACACGCGCGGAGTAATGTCGCGTTTCTGCACGGTCCGGTGAAGCACGCGCCTTAGCGCTAACAATGTGACGGGATATCCCAGGTATGTGTAGATCGGGATAGCAACCCCAATCCAGAACACGATTTGCCAGAAAAAGATAGAGGAAGTCAAGCCATACTCAGAAGTCGGATATCTAAGCGCACCAATCCTGGCCGCGTGCTGCGATCTTAAAATTAGTAGTCCGGAGGCCGCGAATATATCGTACTTTCACCACTCTCCGTATCGAAATGGGTTTATGCGCGCGTTGGTACAAAGGGTCTCGGAAGCAAGCGTCTTTGTCGACCGCTCCCTCGCCGGTCAGATCAAACGCGGCTTACTCGTCTTATTGGGCATAAAGTTCGACGACACGCGTGATCGCGCCGAGCTTCTCGCCCGGAAAGTCATTCAGTTACGTATTTTTCCGGATGATGTCGGTAAAATGAACCGGAGTTTAGCCGATATCTCTGGCGAGCTTCTTGTGGTACCACAGTTTACGCTATACGGAGAAACATCCAAAGGAAACAGGCCATCCTACTCGGAGGCCGCGAGACCTGAGATAGCCGAACCTTTGTACGAGTACTTCGTCACAATATGCCGCGACTTCGGAATATCGGTTTCTACAGGCGTTTTCCAGGCCCATATGGAGGTTCGCCTAGTAAATGACGGTCCTGTTACCCTCATGTGCTACACCGAAGGGTAACTTTACCCTGGCGGCATACGTAAATACTACTTTCTGTGTTACTATGAGTTACTAACTCTTATGCCAAGATCATCCTCGGCGCCCAATAGAGAGATTCTTCAAGCCGCTCTTCAAGGATTGGAAGCGCAGCGGCAAAAATTAGACGAACAGATCAACCAGGTCCGCGCCATGATGGGCGGCCGTTCAGGAAGAACCGCTAGGTCCAGCGGCTCTGAATCCAACGCGTCGGGACGAACTGGCGGTCAAAGCCGGAAAAAGCGCACGCTTAGCGCTGAAGCTCGCAAGAGAATTGCGGCCGCGCAAAAGAAGCGCTGGGCAGCTTTTCGCAAGAGTCACGCATAGGGATTCCAATCGAATCGCTGAACAATTTCCCGAAGCTCGCCATCCGCCACAAAACGTCCGCTCTCTAGAAACGCGGCTCGCTTACTGAGCGCCGCCGCGAAGTGGATGTCGTGAGTCGCAATCACCTTCGGTTGGGGCAGCTCCTTAAGCAAATCGAGCAGTGCGCGTTGTCCCGTCGGATCTAGGGAGGTTGTCGGCTCATCCAAAAGCAAAAGCCGAGGCTCCATCGCTAGTACCCCGGCCAACGCTACGCGGCGCTTTTCGCCGGCGCTTAAATGATACGGCGGCCGCCGCAGCAGATCGCCGGAGATCCCGACCTCACCCAGCACCCGTCGCGCGCGATCCTCAGCCTCAACCGCGCTCCGTCCTAAATTTAAAGGTCCGAACATCACATCATCTAAAACCGTCGGCATGAACAATTGCTCGTCAGCGTTTTGAAATACAATACCCACTCGCCGCCGTATCTCGGGCATATTAGCCTTATTGATCTCTAAATCTGTGACGCGAACGCTGCCCGAGCCTCTTAAAGTCCCGTTCAGGTGAAGCAATAAAGTTGTTTTCCCTGAGCCATTCGGCCCCAGTAACACTAAGTTTTCTCCATCCTGCACCTGGAGTGACACACAATCCAAAGCCCTCGTCCCGCCGGGATGCTCATAACTTAGCTTCCTGATGTCAATCAGCATACCCGTTTGTAAGAGGCTTCGCGTAAGTTAGGCGAAGTGTAACGCTAGCTCCAGCGCTAGGCCGCCCGTGATAAGTGCCAGATCAATAGTTCGAAGCGAAGCAAATTCCATTCGCGTCAACTCTCCTGCGAATCCACGCGCGCACATGGCATTGTGGACCATCGCAGCTTTTTCGTACGATCGGCTAAAAAGAACGGCAATCATCCCCGAAGATGCCTTGATCGCGCGTAGACCCGGCCGCCCAGCCCGTGCGCCGAATGCAATTTGCATCTGTTGCGCTTCACCGGTTATCACAAACAGGTAGCGGTAGATCAATCCCGCAACCTCCACAAGCATTCTCGGAATGCGAAAAAACCGAGCTGCTGAGAGCAGCTGAGGTAACGGCGTGGTCGATACCGCAACTATCACGCTGAATCCAGAAAGATAACTTCTAGCCAGAATGGTCCACGCCCGCGCGTGATCTCCGGACAAGTACACGATTAAGGCAAACACTCCAATCACTGGAAGCACAAGCAAGGAGACGCTCAGAACCCGGAAGAACGGAAGCCGCGCGGCCCACGCCACACCAAGAAGAAATGTGAAGCAGATCGCGAGCTGAACCTGCGAATGCTCCCGAAGCAGCGCTACTGAAACAACAAACGTTATCAGCAGCACCAGCTTAACGCGCGCGTCAAGCTGGTGAATCACGCTGCTTTGGTTACTCCACTGCGCAAAGCTAGCGTGTCGCAATCATGCTCCAATAAGTTCAGCTAAGAATAGGATCTGCGCGTCCGTCCTAGAAGATGGCTGCCCAGCGCGCAAATAAGATAAACGAGAACAAGACCTATAAGTCCTGCGCCCGCTCTACTGATCCAGTTACTCCCAAGCGCCTGAATATTGTAATCACGCAAAGGCGAATGCAAGGTTGGGGGCGCGGCAAGAGGCAGCCCGATCTTTTGCCCCAAATGCTGTACTCCGTCCGGAAGCGTCGAAGCCACCATGATGCCAAGGCCTGCCAGCGTCACTGCGGCCAACCCTGCGGAAACAACGAGCTTTGGCCAGAGCAACCTCGCGTTTCCCGTCCCCTTGCGGTCGCTAATCAATCCGCGTGCCGCGCTCGGATCCAGTCGCTCCATCGCGCCTAAGACAGAAACCGTAATGCCGCCTTCTAAAACCGCATTCACCGCAAACAAGCCAAGGGACACGGCTACGAGAGGGCTCGACATGCGAATGCCGGAAAGCAGCAGCTCAGATAAGGCCAAGACCCCGCTCACCAGCACGGAACAAGTTCCGCCGAGAAACACGCCTACTCCCTTCCACTTCGTCCGAGACAGCGCCCGCGCGGGCAAATACCCAAACACCACTCCGATCAGCGCCATGTTGATGACATTCGCTCCCAAAGCCAGCACGCCCCCATCTTGGAAAATGAGTGCTTGCACGATGAGAATCGCGGTTATAACCAGCGCCGCAGCCCATGGTCCCAACACGCAGGCGAGCAAGGTCCCACCAACCAGATGCCCGCTCGTCCCCAGCCCTACGGGAAAGTTGATCATCTGCGCCGCGAACACAAAAGCGCCCATCACGCCGAGCAGCGGCAAACGGTTGCTCTCCGTTGCGCGTTGCGCCTGGCGCGAAACAATCGCAACCGCGGGAATCGCTATGCCGTCGAGAGTCGCCCAAACCGGAGTCGAGAGAAAATTATCCGGAATGTGCATCGGATTATTATTCTCTCATCAATACGTGAACTATGAAGTTTCGGATTAAGGTGCCCCGAAAATGATCCTCGGTATTGGCAGCGATCTGGTGCATGTCGAACGCATCCGTCAAAGTATCGCGCAATACGGAGATCGTTTCTTGAGCCGCATTTACACCGATCGCGAGCGTTCCTACTCCCTCAGCAAAGCCAATTCAGCCGAGCGATTCGCTGCTCGGTTCGCTGCCAAAGAAGCAGCCATGAAAGCCCTTGGCACTGGTTGGCGCAGCGGGATCACGTGGAAAGATTTCGAAGTGGTCAATGAAGCCTCAGGGCGTCCCACTCTTGTTTTCAGCGGTGTCGCGCTTCAGATTGCGAACGGCATGGGTGTCGAGCGCATTTCCATTTCGCTTACTCACACCTCCGAAACCGCATTTGCCGTGGTGATTCTTGAGAAATAAGCCGCGGCTATCCGCCCGTGCTCTTTCCGCTCCGCGCCGCAACTGTTCGTGCTCGCAACTGCGCGTCTTCAAGCCGCTTCGCTTCCTGATACGTGAACACCATGCGGTGCGCGACAGTCAAATTCCCGAGCACTGCAATCACCCACAGCACCGGCGCCATGCGATCGAATAGCGCGCCGATGATCAGCAGAACCACACGTTCCGGTCTCTCGAGAAAGCCCACCTTACAAGTTGGAATGATGTTTTCCGCTCGCGTGCGCGTGTAGCTGATCATCACCGAAGCTGCCATCACGATCGCAGTCAACACCACGTATGATGGCCGGTTTATCGTTCCGTAGTACACAAGCAGCCCAACCAGCAAAGCCACATCCGAATACCGGTCGAGCACCGAATCAAAAAATGCTCCGAAGCGCGTCACCCGGTTCGTCTCGCGCGCCACCCGGCCATCCACCATGTCGAACAGTCCGGCAAAAATGATAATGAACCCCGCCGTCCTGAAGCTTCCGACCGCCAGAAATGTCGCCGCCACCATGTTGATCACCAGCCCGAAGAAGGTCAGTACGTTCGGATTGATCTTCGATAGCGCCAGCCCGCGGACAATCAGCGTGATGATTCGATCCGCAGTAATGCCGATAGCGCGGGTATAAGTCATCTCAATACGTCTAAGAGGCGGCTAAGTCGTGAATCGTCGTGAGGCTAAGTATCTCCAGCTCCTTCGTGCCGTCGGGAATCTGTATCTTTACCGTGTCTCCAACCTGCTTGCCTAACAAGCCGCGCCCAATCGGCGAGCCCGTGGAAATTTTTCCGTTCGCCACGTCAGCCTCTTCGCTCAATACCAAGCTGTACGTCTGCTCCTCGTCCTTTTTCACGTCGAGCACCGTTACTTGCGACCCCAATCCCACCCGGTCGCGCGGAATTTTCGACATATCCACCATCGCGAACTCCCGCAGCCGCGCCTGCAGTTGTCCCAACCGCGCTGTGACCCACGATTGTCGTTCTTTTGCCGCATGATACTCGGCATTTTCGCTTAAATCGCCATGCGCCCGCGCCTTCAAAATCTCCTTTGGCAGCTCATTGCGCAGTTCGTATTCGAGAGCGGAGACCTCCTCTTGCAGCTTCTTCTTCAGGTCGTCCATGTTTTAGGTGAATCTATTAGTTCCTTGCTGAATCCATTATAGGGAAGAAGTTTCTTGCGTATTTAACGCATTGGAAACGTAATTGTTACAATAACGTAGGAGGAATTTTTACCATGGCCAACAAACCGGCTTTCGCTCAAGGAGCGCAAGTCGAGCATGGAAAATTCGGTCTCGGCTCTGTGCTGGCGTGTAATGACGATTATCTCGTGATCAAATTCGATGACCATGGTGAAAAAAAGTTCGTCACTTCCATCGTTCTACCAGCCTTGAAGAAAAGCGATCGGCAGCCGCCCGTCGAAAAGCGGCGAGCTAGCCGCAAGAAAGCCGCTCCAGCAGTCGGTGGTGCTGCCTAACTAAGTGAACCTGCCTTCCCGCTGATGAAGGTTGGCGTTGTCGTATTTCCCGGGAGCAATTGCGATCACGACGCTTGGTTTGCCGTCTCCCAAAATCTCCATCATCAAGCTGAATTCATCTGGCACGACTCGGCCTCGCTCGGCGATGTCGATGCCGTCATTTTGCCCGGCGGCTTCTCTTATGGAGACTACCTTCGCTGCGGCGCGATCGCGAAATTCTCTCCGGTGATGAACGCCGTAAAGCGATTCGCGCGAGACGGTGGACTCGTCCTCGGAATTTGCAACGGCTTTCAAATTCTCACCGAAGCCGGCTTGCTGCCAGGCGCGTTGGTGCGCAATGCAAATCGTAAATTTGTTTGCCGTTCCGTCGCGTTAGAAGTCATAACAACTAACTCTCCATTCACCCATAACGCAGAGAAAGGTCAGATCCTAAAGTTACCTGTCGCGCACGGTGAAGGCTGCTATGTCGCGGACAAC
>JAFAYL010000043.1 GCA_019240405.1 Acidobacteriaceae bacterium | reverse complement strand
GCCTTCCTGGATGCTCAGGTTGTTGAGGTCTTTTCGATAGGTGAGGAAAACTTGCGCTTCGATGAGCGAGGCGCGGACCTGGGGGTCTTCTTCGTGCTCGAACTGCTTGGAAAGCTCGAGGCGGCCGATGGCGTAGATGCCCATTTCAAGCGACGGGATGCGGGGCAAGCGCCATTCGGTGTCGGCGAGCGATTGCGTGAGAGCGGATTCTTCGTCGCCGGCGGGCTTGTATTGATCGAAGAAGCGCTGGACGTGCTTCTGATAAGCTGCTGCATCGTCGCTAGGCAGCAGGACGGTGCGGCCGGTGAGCCCGGTTTTGACGGCGTTCAGAGAAGATTTGGCTTTGCCTTCCGGCGTTTTCGGACCGGTGGAGAGGTGAGCATTCAGGCGGTTTGCATGGATTTGTGCGTGAGTAGACATGATGGCCGAAAGTATCAAGCGGGACGTTAATCTCTTAATCGGAGTTTCCGTCTAAGTTGCTGAAGGGATTAAGTATGGCTTCGAAGGGAAAAGTGTGAACGTGCGAGCCACTTGCGCTCCGTGTAAGTCGAACTTATGCTGTTATCGGAGATCGATAAGACCGTTGAAGCCACACGACTTGGTCCAAGGTACATTGAGCCTGCTCATTCTCAGAATCCTCGCGCTCGAACCGATGCATGGATGGGCCCTCTCGCAACGTTTAAAGCAGATGTCAAGAGACGTTTTGCAAGTTGGCCCGGGCTCGCTATACCCGGCGCTACACAAGTTGGAACACGAAGGCTGGATTACCGCGGAATGGACAATCAGTGACACACGGCGGCGGGTTAAGTACTACTCCCTGACTAAAGAAGGCCGCAAGCAGCTAAACGAAAGGACGGCCGACTGGAAGCGCCTTTCCGGCGCCATTTCGGCAATTGTCCTCGCCACTCGAGGTTAATGCGGAATGCGTTGGATCAGAAAAATACGGCTACGATTTCGATCACTGTTCGAGCGTTCGCGTGTGGAAGGCGATCTGGAGGATGAGCTGCGCGACTTTGTGGAGCGTGAAATGGAGCGGCAGATCGCGACTGGATTGTCGCCTGAAGAGGCACGGAGGCTCGCGTTGTCCAGCTTGCATGGCGCGGAACGGATCAAAGAAGAGTGCCGCGATGCTCGTGGCATTCGATGGTTGGATGAGACTTTAGGCGATCTGCGATTTGCAGTTAGGACGCTGCAGAGAGCACCGGTATTTGCACTCACGGTAATTGCTGCTTTGGCCTTCTGCATTGGCGCGAATACCGCGATTTTTTCGGTGGTTGATACCGTGCTCTTTCGTCCTCTGCCTTTTCCGGATCAGCAGCGGCTGGTATCGGTTACTGAAGGGCTTCCCGCTTTCGGATTTCCCGTCACGCCCTTTGCGATTCCTGACTATCTATTTGTCGCAGCCAATAACCGGTCGTTTGAAGCAACCGCAACTTATCACACGGAGAGTTATGAGATCTCGGGTGCGGGTGAGCCGCGGCGGGTGAAGGCGGCGCGTGTGACGGCATCGCTCTTTCATGTCATGCAGGTGGAGCCGCTGATTGGCCGCGCATTTACGCAGGAGGAGGATGATAGCGCCAAACAGGTTGTGGTATTGGATTACGGGTTTGCAGAGAGCTTATTTGCAGAACCGAAGCGAGCTCTCGGGCGGGCGATTCATCTCGACCGCAAACCGTATACAGTAATCGGCATTATGCCGCGTTCTTTTTCGTTTCCGATACGCGGGCTGCGATTTAACGGCGATGCGGGTGATCTGTTTATTCCCGTCTCCTGGAGCAAAGAGGACCGGCGGCAGTCTCTTAATAATTTCGACTACAGCATGATCGCCCGCCTGCGTCCGAACGTAACCGCCAAGCAGGCGAATGCCGACGTACGCGCGTTGCTGAAGCGGGTAGCCGAAGACTATCCGCCTGAGATCAAAGCGTACATCCAGCAGCGGATGCCGAATTTTACATTGGAATCCCAAACGATTCCATTTCGCGAAGAGTTTACGGGCGATACGCGGCGTCCATTGCTTTTGTTGCTTGGAGCAGTCGGGATCGTTCTTTTTATAGGGTGTGCGGATGTAGCGAACCTGATGTTCAGCCGCATGGTGGGCCGGCAGCGGGAGTTTGCGTTACGATCAGCCCTGGGCGCGGGAAGCTGGCGGCTTGCTCGCCAGACGATTACAGAGGGGCTCGTACTTTCGCTCACCGGCGGCGCCATCGGGTTTGGCCTGGCATTGTGGGCCTTACCGCTGCTGATTCGTTTTGCTCCGGATAATCTCCCCAGACTGAACGAGGTTGGTCTGAATTGGCGTGTTACTGCGTTTGTCATTACGGTCACGTTGGCGACGCCACTGTTCTTCTGCCTTGCACCACTGCTAAATACAATTCACTCGGCTTTAGCGAGTCAATTTCGCGGCGAGGGACGCACTATCACACAAGGCAAGCGCCAGCGACTGCTGATGTCGGGAGGCGTTGTTGTTCAGTTCAGTCTCGCATTCGTTTTGCTAGCGGCTGCCGGATTACTGATGCGAAGTTTCCTGAAAGCGATTGAAGCGGATCCAGGATTCCTGCGCGAACACCTCATCAGCGTCCGAATCGCTCTACCAAATGCCGTCTACAGCAAGTCGGCCCAAGTCAGCAGTTTCTTTAATGGTTTGCTTTCTCGGTTGAACACCCTTCCCGGCGTTCAACAAACGGGCGCGGTTTCGGATTTGCCTATGGGCTCGACCTCAAACAGGGTTTATTCATTTGAGGGCCACGGCATTACAAGAGATAACGTAAACACGATTTTCTGCGTTGGGAACGCATTGGAATCACTTGGGGTGCGGCTAGTGCGAGGACGGCTGCTTGAGCCAGCGGACGAGTTTACAAAGCAGCATGTCGCGGTTATCTCTGAGTCGCTCGCAAAGCGGATGTTGCCGCACGAAGACCCGATCGGAAGGCACGTGAAATCAGGCGTCGATGCCCCGATGAACACCGATCCATGGGTGACCATAGTCGGGGTGGTGAAGGACGTAAAAGAGCGGCTGACCAGCAATTCTCCACGGCTACAGTTGTTTACTACACGCGAAGACTGGGTCAACGACATGAACGTGCTGGTCCGCACTTCGCGCGATCCGGCTTGGCTTGCGGGCGCGATCCGGCGCGAAGTGAACCGGGTGGATCCGAGTCTTCCGGTAGCTAAACTGGAAACTCTCGATCAGATTCTGGACGAATCCTTGTCTGCTGAGCGTTTCAGAACGTGGCTGTTCGGTTCGTTTGCACTCGCCGCCTTATTTCTGGCGCTGCTGGGCATCGCCGGACTGCTTGCTTATAATGCCGAGCAACGGACGCAGGAGTTCGGGGTACGCATCGCGCTTGGAGCAGACCGCCGACACCTCTTACTGTTGGTGCTGAAGCAGAGCTTGCGGCTGTCCGGGACAGGCATAGCGATTGGATTGATAACCGCGATGCTTGTAACTCGCGCGCTCTCAGCTTTGCTCTACAACACAAGCCCGCTTGATACTGGCACGTTCCTTTGTGTGCCTTTGATCCCGGCCCTCGTTGCGCTCGCAGCGGGTATGTTCCCGGCTTGGCGTGCTGTTCATACTGATCCGATCACAGCGCTCCGGGCAAGCTAGCGAAGTGACGGAGCCGGCGGACAAAATTTGAGTGCGTTAGGCCGGGCAGGCCACCGCCCCTACAGTTACGCCGAGCAATGCAGGGAGATACGGTGGCGCAGATGGGCGGCGGGGTGGAGTGTTCTCGCGTCCCGGTTAGAATTGATCCTGCTCACATATGCGAGAAAACGCGCACCGCTTCGCTGCTGCAGGTTTGCTGATGCTCATGTTCTTCTTAGCGGGAGGGGCGGCGTTGCGGGAGTCGCAGACTGTGGATGAGACGGCTCATGTGGGTGCTGGATTGAGCTGTCTCCAGCGCCTCGATCTGCGCCTGAATGCTGAGCATCCACCGCTCGGAAAGGCGCTCGCGGCGATACCGCTGGTTATTCGCGGAGCGCGCGCAGATTATACGAGCACGGCGTGGAAATTATCGACCGATTTTTTCGCGGCTTATGCATCGCAATGGATATTCGGCGACTCGGTTTTAGGGCGATGGAATCAATGGAAACCGACCTTGATGTGGGCGCGTTTCCCGATGCTCGTTCTCACTCTGCTCCTTGGCTGGTTTTTGTACCTGTATGGGGGCCGGCTCGGCGGCCGTTGGGGTGGACTGCTCTGTCTGGCTACGTACGTTGCTACTCCGGCATTTCTAGTGTTTGGCCCGCTTGTGATTACAGATTTGCCGGTGACACTGTTTTCTGTGATTGCACTGTGGCAACTCGGCGACATCTGGGCGGAGCCGTCACCAGGAAATGCGCTCCGGTTTGGTTTTGCGCTTGCCGCATCATTGCTTTCGAAGTTCACCGGAGTACTGGTGATTCCAGTCGTTCTTGTGCTTTTTCTCGCAACGCGCTTTTGGCCAACAGCCGGTCAACCGATCGAGGAGAATCAACGCAAAGCATGGCGGAGAGCGCGGTGGCGCTGCGTTCTACGCGGTGTCCTTTGGGCAGGGCTGGTGGTCTATGTTTTTTATTTCGTTCTTTCGTGGAATCAACCGAATGATGCGCTGAACCGGGTTGGAAGCGGAGCATGGGCCTCGCTGATCCGTCGTCCCTTGATGCCGCCGTGGCTTTATTGCCGTGGGTTCCTCCTGATGCTTCTGACGGCAACACGTCCGACGTTTCTTTTTGGACACTGGCACGCGCACGGGGTACCTTACTACTTCCCGATCGTGTTCGGGTTGAAATCGCCTCTCGGATTTCTGATGCTGCTCGTACTGGCGGGAGTTCTCGGCATCGTTTCTCGCAGATCCGGAATACGCGTAATTCCCGACGAAGTGCGGCCTCACTGGCGTGTGTTGGTGATTGGCTTCTTCGTGTTTTTGGCTGTATGTCTGTTGAGCCGGCTGGATATCAGTATTCGCCATTTTATGATTCCGATTGCGTTACTTATATTGATGCTGGCTCCGCTGCCTCGAATGATCAGCACGCTTCCGCAGCGCCGCCTGTTGCACGCGATAACGGCGGTGTTGGTCCTGAGCTGCTTGATGCCGATTCTGGCCGCGTATCCTTATTTCTTCCCGTTCGTAAACAGCTTTGCGGCGGGGCATCCGGTCTATTACTTGTTGAATGATTCAAATGTGAGCTGGAATGAAGGGCTACCAGAGGTGGAGCGTTTTGCACAGCAAGAGCAGATGAAGGAGGTCGCGCTTGACTGGGCATCGATTTCCGACCCGGCTCTGGTGGTTCCGCAGGCGAGAATGTGGGATTGCCAGGCACCCACCGACCATGATGCCGGGCAGTGGGTTGTAGTGGCTGCGGTTTCGATCCTTGAAAACCACAACTGCGGATACCTCCAGCAGTATCCTCAGCGGCAGCTCGCAGGCGGCTCATTTTATGCTTTTAAGCTACCTTTACCGATTCCCGCGGCTGGCGCACCGTGCGGGCCTCCGGCTGAGTCCGAGCGCAAAGTGATGTGGGGACTGCCGTTCGATCTGCGCGCATGGGCTATAAACGTCGAGCGTCATCCGGAGAGCCTGGGTCCCGCACTTCAGGCGATGATGAAGGGGTTCCAGCAGCAAGGGAACCAACAAGCCGGCAAGAAAGCACCGAAATCCTGAAAGGAAGAGCATGAAGGCGATTGTCTATGAGGGCTTTGGTCCGCCCGATGTTTTGCGCTATCAGGATATTGAGAAGCCGGCACCCGGAGACAACGAAGTTTTGATAAAGGTCCGCGCGGCTTCTATCAATCCACTCGACTGGAAGTTGATGAAGGGCGGCCCGCTTCTTGTTCGCACATTGCTGAGGATCGGCAGGCCGAAGATCAGAAGACCAGGTGTCGATGTGGCCGGCGTGATTGGAGCAATTGGCAGGAACGTCACACAGTTCAAACCGGGAGACGAAGTGTTCGGCACTTGTGTGGGGGCGTTTGCCGAGTATGCGACATCCGCGTCCGCGTTTGGGATCAAGTCGGTGTTAGTCAAAAAGCCAGAGAACGTCACGTTCGAGCAAGCGGCGTCTGCTCCCGTGGCGGCATTAACCGCTTTACAGGGTCTTCGGGACAAGGGACGGATTCAGGCAGGACAGAAGGTATTGATCAACGGCGCGGCGGGAGGCGTGGGCACGTTCGCAGTGCAGATGGCGAAATTATTCGGCGCGCAGGTGACTGGCGTGTGCAGCGCGGGAAATATCGACATGGTGCGCTCCATCGGCGCGGACCGGGTAATTGACTACACGCAAAATGACTTCACCAGAAGTAGCGAACGTTACGACATCATTTTGGATTGCGTTGGGAAACCTGCGCTCTCGGCATGCAGGCGCGTTTTGAATCCCAAGGGGATACTCGTCTTGGTCGGAGCACCAGATCGGGCGACTGGCATTATCGCGCGCACGATGGGAGCGCTGGTGTGGTCCCGGTTAGGGAGCAAGAAGATGATCTTTTTCATCGCGCGAATGAATAAAGAAGATTTGACCGAGGTGGGCGAGTTCATGGCGGCCGGAAAGGTGACGCCAGTTATCGATAGGCGCTGCCGGTTGAGCGAGGCGAGCGAAGGTCTCCGCTATGTCGAGAAGGGGCATGCGCGCGGGAAGGTAGTAATTATTGTTGGCGAGTGAGAGCGAGGCCGGGCCTGCTCGGTGAGTCGGATTTCTAGCCCGCAGAGTTGAGTGCAGCCGCAGCAGGGGCGAACAGCGGTGATGGTAACGAGCTTGGTTCAAACCATCCCCAGCCACCGCACTTGCGCCGCTCTCGGAGCTCCGGTTCAGCATTTCCGGGCACGTCCACCGCAACAAAAATGGATTGCCATTCGCAGCCGTCTTCGAGGCGATTAAACGTCTGAGAGACGACTCGCGGTCTTTCCGCCCGCAAGCCGGTTTCCTCCTGCAATTCGCGCACGGCGCAATCCAGCACAGTTTCACCTGATGCGACAGACCCGCCGGGAATTGACCAAGTCAAATGGCCGCGCTCTGTTCCCTTACGAAGACCCAACAAGTATCTTCCGGAACGCTTGACTATAACGCCGACCCCGACCTGTGGAACCAGAACGGATATTGGCTGGCCGGTGTGGATCTCACCCATGGTCAAGATGTTCCCCCGGACGCCGCCGCGATGGACGAGAGTGCGAAGAACCGGCCGGCCAACAATGCGCTCCAGGTGCGCACAAGGCTCACAAAGACTGGTTCCTTCGACAACGACTGTTCCGATGCAGAATCTTCTTCCGACAAGTTCGTTGAGCTTAACTCCACGGGTCACGATGTTTCGGCGCAGCGCTCCGAAATCAAGGCGCCCGGCGAGTTCGGTGCGCAAGGCCTCGATTACTTCAGCCTCGATGAGTGTAAGATCCCGGCTGACTTTGCCGTCGTGGGACCAGAATCCCGTGCCGTGGGCGTAGCGGTCGCCATCAAGACCAATGCCGGGGCGGGCATGGACCCGGTCCCTGCGGATGACGGGCAGCGCTTCGGCAGGTGCTGTGTAGATGGCGTCGACACGTCCGTTCATGTGCCGATTATAGGGCTGCTTACTGGTCCGCAGTCGTCGGGGACGTACTCACGAAACGGTCCCGGATATCAGAGGGAAGAGGCTTCGCCTTTCGCGTGGTCCGGTCGATGCAGACGGCGGTCAAAACAGTGCGCGCAGCAAGCTCGTCGGTTTCCTGATTGATCATTTCGTGTAGAAAGATGAGGGCTTTCTCACGGACCTCCTGTACGGTCGAGCGAATCGTTAGAAGGTCACCGGCGAACAATTCGCGCTTGTACTCAATGTGCTGCTCGACCGCGGCCATCCCGATTCCTTCGTCACGGAGACGTGCTCGGGAGAGACCAATCGAAGCCAATAGCTGCCAAGTTGCCTCATCGAATTTCCCGACGTACCACATCACATTCATGTGCCCCATGTGATCGCAATGCCAGGGATAAACGGTTCCGCGATAGGTAACAATAGGTGGGGCCATAACTGTGGTCTTACTTAAAATTGACATAGCGGCGACTCGCGTGAGACCGTACGGGGTGGAATCTTATCCGGATGATCTGCGCTTGTTTTGACTTCGTGCGGAAGTTCCGTTGAGGCCCTACGGATGCCGATGCGTTTGTCATGTTCCGGACGCAAGAATTCCGGAAATGAACAGTAGCCGGTTTATTTGGCGCGCGAGCGGCCTTTATTATTAGAACCATAGCAGGGGCCACAGACTTGCGGAACTACCCTGTCACAGAAGGAACGTCCATGTTCGAAAAGGTTGAGTCTTTCCTGCGCGAGTTGAAAGTCAGCGCGCGTTCGTTAAGCCACGAAAAAGGGCTGATGGCGACGGTCATCGTGACTCTGGCCCTCGGAATCGGCGCGAATGCGGCGATGTTCAGCCTGGTGCGCGGCGTGCTGCTGCGCCCGCTGGTCAATCGCGATGAAAACCGGCTGATTTACATCCGCCAGAGCGCACGCGGCATGGGGACCCAAGACGCGACCTTCTCAATACCGGAGATCGTGGAACTGCGGTCGCGCGTGAAAGCGCTGAATTTGTACGGCGATTTCTCGCAGATTACCTTTACTATGGTCGGGCTCGGGCAACCCCGCACGGTGAATGCCGGCGTGGTGAATGGATCGTACTTCAAGGTGATGGGCCTGCGCCCGGTGCTCGGCCGCCTGCTGGATGCGCGCGATGACGGTCCGAATGCCGCGGGGGCGGTCGTGTTGACGTATCGTTTCTGGTCGACAGCGTTGAAGGGCGATCCCACGGTGCTCGGCAAAACCGTCCGGCTCGATTCGTTTGTCGATGCGCGCAGCGCCACGGTTGTGGGCGTTCTCGAGCCCTGCGTCCCTTACCCACAGGAGACGGAGATTATTGCGAATGTTGTGACCAGTTCGCATCACCTTTCCGCGACGATGGTAACCAACCGCATACACAGAATGACCGAACTGTTGGGCAGGCTTGCGCCGGGAGCGACGCTCGAAATGGCGCGCGCGCAGCTGCAGGCGGCCTACGCGCGTATGAAACGCGAGCATCCCGAAGACTATCCAGCTAAAGCGGACTACGAAATCAGCGCCGTGAGGCTGCGCGATGAGCTGACGTCCGGCGCGCGAACGATACTGCTGGTGTTAATGGCTACGTCGGTGCTGATCTTCATCATCGCGTGCTCAAACGTCGCGAATCTGATTCTGGCCCGGAGTGTGCGGCGCGAAGCGGAGCTCGGGATTCGGGCGGCGCTCGGGGCGAGTGCCGGCGCGTTGCGGCGAACTCTATTGGCCGAAAGTCTGCTGCTGTGCATCGTCGGGGCGCTTCTCGGACTGCTGATCGCGAACCCGATGGTGTCCGTTCTCGCCCACTACATGTCCCGATTTTCGGTGCGGGCGATCGATCTCAAAGTGGATTCAAGCGTTCTTTGGGTGGGAGCGGGACTTGCGATCGTCGCCGCGGCGTTGCTGGCATTCGTTCCGCGCCTGCCGTTGGCGGGGGGCGTTCAAGGATTCGGTCTAAGCAGTGGGAGCACTCGCGTGACGGGTGTCGCGAATCGAAAGTTGAGGATCTTTGCGGTAGTTCAGATCGCTGCCTCATTCGTGCTGGTGGCCTCGGCGGGCGCCGCTGTGAAGACGCTGCTTTCGCTCGAAGCTGCGCAGACTGGTTTGGATACGCGCCACGTGCTTGCAGTAAACGTGCCCGTGCTGCATGTGGGGAAAACGCCCGCGCAGGTAGTGGAATACTACCGCGAAGCGACCCGGCGAATCCGGGAGCTCCCCGGCGTTCAGAACGTCGCTATTGGCATGTTTGTTCCGTGGCTGGAGGTGTCGAACGAGATCGGGCTACAGTTCGGCACAGACGGGCATGTTCCCTCGCCATCCGAAGAGCATCATAGCGCCGGGTTTCGGATCGTCTCGCCTGGATTTTTCGCCACGCTAGGGCTGCCTCTCCTCGAAGGGCGCGATTTCAATGACGCGGATCGCAGCGGCAGCGAGCGCGTTGTTATCATCAGCCAGAGCGTAGCGCAGCGCATCTTCCCACATCAGGATCCGCTGAATCATCATTTGATGTGGACTGACCCGATCTTGCAGGTAATACCGTACATCAGCACGGAGCCGGCGCGCATTATCGGCGTAGTTGCGGACTTGGACGACGGGGACATTGTTCCGAAACCCACGATGACGGTCTACCGCCCCGCGGATCAGGAGGCTGTGCTGTTACAGGGACGGCTTTTCGTTCATGTGCGCTCGAATCCTTATGCTCTAGTCACGCCGATCACGCGCATTATGCGGAGCATGTCGGCGGACCAGCCGGTTGAGCATGCGGCGACCCTTGATGACATACGCGCAGAGGTGCTCTCGCCAGAGCGGCTGAACGCGGTAGTGTTTAGTATTTTCGCAGGGGTGGCGCTGCTGATTGCGGTGGTGGGTGTTGCGGGCGTGCTCGCGTTTTCGGTGAGTGGACGCACGCGGGAATTCGGTATACGGCTTGCCGTTGGATCCCAGCCGCGGACTCTGCTGATGCGCGTCATTGCCGAAGGCGCGGCTATGGCCATTGCGGGACTTGCTCTCGGCTTGGGCTGCGGGATTGTGCTGGCCCGTGTGGCGGGCAGTTTTCTCGCAGATCTGAAAACGCCAGGCGTGCTGCCGGTGGCCAGCTCGGCTTTGATTCTGCTGCTTGCGGCCGTGATTGCGTCGGTAATACCCGCTGCTCGCGCAGCGCGGGTTGACGTGATTCAGGCGCTACGAACGGAGTGAGCGCCGCCCGGTAAGGATTGCGCGCGGTAACATTGCCATCCGCGGATGCGGTAGCCAATCGAGATGGTTTAGCCTGATCGCTCTCCTACCCGAGCATGCAAAGTGGGCTGGGCAGGCCCCCAAGTTTGCGCAATCTAAGCAGGCGGGAGAGATTGCTGATGGGGCCTTTGCGGGCGCCACTCTAGAATTAAGATCTTAGGGCAAATATGGCAAGACGCACATTGGGGAATTCGGGAATGGAAGTTTCTCCGCTAGCTTTTGGCGGCAATGTTTTTGGGTGGACGGCGGATGAGGCGATGTCATTCCGATTATTGGACGCGTTCGTGGACGCGGAATTCAATTTCATCGACACAGCGGATGTGTATTCGAAATGGGCGCCGGGAAACCAGGGCGGCGAATCAGAAACGATCATCGGCAAATGGCTGACGCGAACCAAGAAGCGCAACCGGGTGATCATCGCGACGAAAGTGGGGAGCGAGGTGGGTCCGGCGAAGAAGGGCCTCACGCGGAAACACATTTTTGAAGCGGTAGAGGATTCGCTGAAGCGGCTCCAGACTGATTACATCGATCTTTACCAGGCGCACGTTGACGATATGGCGACGCCGCTCGAGGAAACGCTCGAAGCATTTACGGGATTGGTTCGTGACGGGAAAGTACGGGTGATCGGCACTTCGAATTATTCCCGGGAGCGGCTTGCGCAGGCGCTCGACGTGAGTGAGAGGAACGGTTTCGCGAGATACGAAAGCTTGCAGCCGTTGTACAACTTGTACGATCGCGCGGAGTACGAAGCGCAGCTTGAGCCGTTCTGCGAAGAAAAAGGCTTGGGAGTGATCCCCTATTATGCATTGGCGAGCGGATTTCTGACCGGAAAGTACAGGTCGAGAGAAGACGCTGAACAGAAGGCGCGCGGACAGGTGGTAAAAAAATATCTCACGCGGCGGGGCTTTCGGATTTTGGACGCGCTGGATCAGGTTGCCGAGCAATATGACTCGACCCCCGCGAAGGTTTCGCTCGCTTGGTTGATTGCGCGGCCGAACATAACGGCTCCGATTGCGAGCGCAACAAACCTCGAACAACTGAATGAATTGACTGAGGCGACGGAGCTGAAGCTGGATGATTCTGCGGTGGCGTTGTTGAACCGGGCGAGCGAGTTGTCGGGCGAGGCGGAAGCATAGTGCGGAGTTCTCGAATCGACGCGGTGACATTGGCGGCAGCAATGATTGCCGCGGGAGTAGGGCATACGCTTCCCGCACTGCCCGCGAGCATCGTGGGAATTGTTTTAATTCTGGTCCTGTTTGCGTACGATCGCGAGGGCTACCGCTCTGGATCGCAGAGCCTTGCATTCGCCGCGGTGTTTGGGTTCTGTTTCGTGGTCGCGCTTCGTCTGCTCGATTTCCTTGGCGTGGCCCTGCCGTCGGGAGTGTACTCGGCGGCTTTGGCCTGGCTTATTGCGACGCTTGTAATCTGGGCGATCGATCGGGGGCGAATGAGCGCTCGAGAAACGGCAGACGATTACCGCCCTGAGACAATCGCAGCGCCGATTGAGGCAAGTAGCGCTGCTGAGCCGGCTGCACCGATCGAGAGAAGCGTAGCCGCGGAAGAGCCGCTTCAGATTCGAGCAGGGAAAGAAGTGAGCATCTATGTGAACCTGGTCGGCGAGGGGCTGCATGTGATGCGGTCAGTGAGAGCCGAGCAGGTGGCGCGCAACTATTACCGAATCACGGAAGAGATGCCAGAGACTGAGACGTGGGAGTTCAGGCCGGGTCAAGTGGTCCGATGCGAGAAAAGGAAACTTTCGACTGGGAAGGGACTGGTCGCGGTGGAAGAGGCCAAGCGGAAGTAATAGGAGGAGCCGCTGGGGAACGGTTGTAACGTGATTTACTCGCGCCCTGATGGAAGAATAATTTTCTTGCCGGTGGATGGTTCCACCGTGAGTCCTGGACCAGTAGCGGTTGCGGTAGCGGCTTTCACCATGCCTTCAGGATACGAACCAGGTTGGGAGCCATAGCAGTTGGCGAAACTTCTTGTGAGCTCGGCTCCGAAGAAAAAAATCTGTCCGGAATAGTAGACCCAAACCACGAGGATCACAAGCGATGCAGCCGCTCCGTAGCTCGAGGCGATGCTGGCTTTCCCTAAATAGAGGGCGAGTAGAAGTTTTCCAAGCGTAAACAGAAGCGATGTCGCCGCACCGCCAAGGATGACATCGCGCCACTCGATCGGTACGTCGGGCATGATTTTGTAAATCGATGCGAAGAGGCCGGTGATGATGACGAACGAGACCACAGTGTTCATGACGTGGAGCAGCACCTCTTCGCCTGGCAGGACGGACGCCGAAAGGCTACCCAGAGCGGCGATCCACGCGCTAACAGCGAGTGAGACGACGAGCAGAAATCCAATCGAGAGCACGATGGCAAACGAAAAAAGCCGCTCTTTGATAAAGGCTGTGATCTTTTTCATTCCTGTGAAGGTTGGACTAGGCACTTCCCAAATCGTGTTTAACGCATCGCGAAGCTCGATCAACACTCCGGAGGCGCCGAACAAGAGAGTTATTAGTCCGATCATTGTCGCGAGAATGCCGTGCGTCGTATTGTGCGATCCTTCAAGGACTGCCTGAATCGCCTTCGCCCCTGCAGGTCCGATGAGCATCTGAACCTGTTGGACGACATCACGCTCGGCAGCACCGTGGCCGAATACCAGGCCCACTATAGAAACGACGACTAGCATGAGCGGCGCGAGAGAGAGCAGCGTATAAAACGCGAGTGATGCCCCTAAGCGCGGAGCTTTATGTCTGCTCCATTCGTCGAAGCTTTCGCTGAGCATGGCTTTGATATCGGACCATCGCAAATCCTTAAGCGCTTTTCGGTATCGCCGCGCACCTCCCGCGGCTGTAGCAATCTCCGTTCCACTTGGCTCGAGTATGTGTTTCGCGGTTTCTTCGGCCATATTTGTTAGACTCCCGCACGCCGCAATGGTTAACAAAACCTAGTTGAGTACCGTCCTTTACATTGCCTGACCAGGTAAGGTATAAGACCTATGTCACTCGTGAATACGATTGTGAATCCAGCAGTTTTCGTCGTGATGGCAATATCGGCAGCGGGCGCAAGCGCGGCTCCCGCAGACGCCGGGCTCATCGCCCATGAATGGGGAACATTCACGTCCGTAGCAGGCGAGGACGGAAGCGCCGTGCAATGGGCGCCCTTATTTGGCGCGCCGGACCTGCCGTGTTTCGTGAACCGGCTTGGCCCTTTCAATACCAAATTTGCGCCAGGTTTGGTGCGTATGGAGACTCCTGTTTTGTACTTCTATGCTCCAGACAAAGAAACGTTATCTGTTCACGTGCATTTCCCGCATGGTTGGATCACGGAATGGTACCCGCAAGCCACGCGCGTAAGCCCGGAAACGTCACAGAACGCTTCTTACGAGCCATTCATGCATGGAAAAATTGATTGGGACGGCGTTCAAGTATCGACAGGCGCGAGTCTCCCATTTCCTTCGAGCCAAGGCTCAAGCCGCTATTACGCTGCTCGCAATACCGATTCGGCTCCGCTCCGCATCGGTGATGACAATGAAAAGTTCATCTTTTATCGGGGAATCGCTGATTTTTCGATTCCGCTGGAGCCGAGATTCACAAATGATGGAAAACTCGAGCTTCGCAACAGCGGCACGGCTCCGATCCCGTTCGCGATTGTGTTTGAAAATCGGGATGGGAACGTCGGCTATCGGTTTCGCCCTGATATAAAGTCTTCCGCGACAATTGATCCGCCGGAGCTAACCGGCAATCTGACTAACCTTCGCGAGCAACTAGCTAAGTCTCTTATCGACTCTGGGCTTTACAGGAAAGAAGCGCTGGCCATGATCGACACGTGGCAAGATTCATGGTTCGAAGAAGGCATGCGCGTTTTATACATTGTTCCGCGCTCTTTCGTTAATGCTCAGCTCCCCTTAAGCATTAAGCCTAGGCCCGCCGAGGTGAAACGCGTGTTCGTCGGCCGCATCGAGGTGCTCTCGCCTGAAGCGGAAGAGGCGATACACACTGGATTGGTGAACGGCGATACTGCAACATTGGCGAAATTTGGCCGGTTCCTCGATGCATTTATGCAGCAGATTGAGAAGCATGACAGCAATCTTGTTGAATCTCCCGCGGCCCGGAGATATTTCGATCAGGCTTACGCCGAGATCTGGCAGAAATTCAACGCGAAATCGTGCGTGCAGTGAACATTTGGTTCACTTCTGCGTAGGGCAGTTGACCTGCGAGCATCGCGTCGTATGATCCATGCTCGCGAAGCTCGTTTGCGATCCTGCGAACCAGACCGAGCGCCGCGCGCGTAATACCCGATCCCACGCTGACTCGCGCTACTCCGAGTGCTTGGAGTTCGCTGACGGGGCGCGTCCCAGGGGTGGCGAGAATATTCAGCGGCCCGCGAAGACTTTGAACAAGAGCGGAAATTGCCGCTCGCTCGCGCACGCCAGGTGCAAACAGGCAACCGGCTCCTGCATCATGGTATGCGTTCAGCCGCTCGATTGTTCGCGCCAACCGGGTTTCAGGCTCGCCTAAGTTAGCCAAAAAAATGTCTGTTCGCGCATTGACGACCACCGGTAGATTGAGACCTCCGATCTCTCGCAAGATGGCGGTCTGGGCAGATAGATCCATGAGCCTGCGGCCGGTTTTCGGTATAGCGTCTTCGAGATTCATGCCAACCGCACCGGCAGCCGCGACGGCCTTCGCGGTTGCCACAGGATCACCATAACCGGCTTCGACATCGGCCGTAACCGGAATCGATACGGCACTCGCGATACGAGCCACCACGTCCAGCATCTCGTTGCGCGAGATTCGCTCGCCATCGGGGTAGCCGAGTGAGGCGGCGATTCCCGCGCTCGTTGTTGCGATGGCGGGAAAACCGGCTAATTCAAAGATCCGTGCCGTCGCGACATCCCATGCGTTCGGCAAGAGTAGAATAATCGGTCCGGCATGCAGTTCGCGAAACCGGTCCGCTTTTTGTTGTTGAGTCATTGGATAGCAATATACAAATAGGATGAACCCTCTGAACCGGCGAGACTTTCTTGGCTTCTACATGGCGTGTATTGTTGCCGCCGAGCGGTCTGGTTCCTGAGCTACGATTCAACTATGTTGCGTTTAATGCGTGGTGCTTTTTTGATTTGCGCTGCCGCAGTTTGTCTGCGGGCCCAAGAGCCAAAGGTAAAGACGGTCCTGGACATGTCTGAATTCATTCAGGACTGGAAAATCTCGAAGCAATTCACGCTGGATGTCGCTAACGCGATGCCTGCGGAATTCTACAATTTCAAGCCCAGTCCGGACGAGATGACATTTGGAGAGCAGATTGTTCATATCGCAGGATCGAGTGTCTATCGCTTTCATCAGATCACGAAACTGGAGCCACCCTTTGCGCTGCGCGAGAACCTGCCCACCGATAAGCAATCCGCTGTCAAGATGCTTGAACAATCATTCGATTATGTGCTGACTGCACTCCCGCAGATCACGCCGGAGGAGCTTCGGCGCACCTTTCACACGAACTGGAAGGGCCGCCCCGATCCCGACGGGCGAGCAATGATCATGAACATGTTCGTGCATGTCGCGCATCATCGCGCACAATGTGAGGTCTACTTGCGCGTGAAAGGCATCAAACCGCCTGAATACACGTTCTAACCGCTACCACTCGAAGCGGATCCCGAATTGCCCCTGCCTCGGTAGCGAGTTGACGCCCGTCACGTACCCGAAGGTTGCATCTTTGAGATTTGTATCCGGGTCGGCGAAAGTGTGCCGGTTGAAGATGTTGTAGAACTCGACACGCAATTGCAGCCTGAACCTGCCCTCAGGGCCGAAATAAGTGTTTTTCATGAGACTCGCGTCCTCGCTTGCCACTCCAAACGTGCGCAATGCATCGATGCGACTCGGCCCGGTCCCTAGCTTGCCATAAGGCGGATTAACAGCTACTGATTTGGGGAAGTACAGATCGCCGACGGGAGGGTTACTCGTATCGGTGATCGGATTGAATTGAGACGGATGGAATTGGCTGCCGTTGTAGCCCGACAAATTGTAATTGACGTAAGTCGCGGCCCACAGCGGATAGTAATAGTAATTACTCGAGTAAAACGTTAGCGGCTTTCCTGTCGCATAGCGCATCAGGCCGGATACTCGCCAACCGCTCACGAGGCTGTTCAAAAATTTTCCCCGGCTTGAAAGGAATGCCCGCCCTTTCCCGAAGGGCAATTCATAGGTGACCGCGCTCTTGACCGTATGCTTCTGGTCGTAGGGCGACAAAGTGTGGGCCGCTTCGGCTAAATTGGCGAAGTCCTGGATACCGGGCGTATTGTAACTATCGCCAAAATTGTAGAAGGTGTCGCCCTCCTGCCGGGAAAGCGTGTAACTGAAATTCAAGGTCAGCCCGCTCGACAAACGCTTGATCAATTGAACGGCCATTGAATCATAGTAAGATTGGCCGCGCGGCAGACCGACGTAAAAGAGAGTTGGATAAAACCAGTAAGTGGACGCCGCTTCAGCAAGTTGGGGGAAAGGCGCGATCGCGGCTAGTGCAGGTGCACAGAAGCCACCGTATGGATAGGGTACGTGATTCGCGGCCGCCTGCGCCGGATTGCAAACGTAATTAAACCCAAATCCATTATTGGCGTTGGCGTTAACTACACCGAAGAAGCGTTGCGCGCTGGGTTGATTATTGTTGAGACCCTGGTCTTGCAAATGATGGCCGCGGTTTGCAATATAGTCGACTTCCACCCGCATGGTATCGGTCAGCTCGTATTGCGCGCCTAGGTTCCAGTTATTGGTGTACCCGGCAAGTAGAGCATTGGGATCAATGTTTACGGCTATAACGTTAATCGGCAGGGTTGTGGACAGAGTGCCCGGCATGAAAACACCTGGATAACCGTTGTTCCAATTGAATGGTCCGGGTGCTACGTTAGTGCCACGGAAGCCAGGCGCAAACCCATAAGGGACGCCTTCGTAATACTGAATCCCAATCGGGACGTATAAGATCCCGAAGGATCCGCGGAGCACTAGCCGCTTCCACGGATTGTACGCGATTCCGATCTGCGGACCGAAGTTATGCCAATCCTCGTTCTTTTCGAAGCTGTCGCTTCCTCCTTTCGCATATACAACCGCGCCCGGAATGCCCAGATTAGGATCAATCGTGTTCAGATCGAAATTGGCCCAATGCCCATACTTCTCGTGAAATCGGAACGTCGCATCCCACCTGAGGCCGATATTTAACGTCAGCTTGGGAGTTATTTTCCAGTTGTCTTGGGCGTAGACGTCCATCGCCTTCCGGCGTCCGTAGAGATTCAATGGCGTGCTCTCGCTGGCCGTTGCCACGTCACCTAGCAGAAAGCTGGCAAACCCGAATCCAACTTGATTTGCATAGTTGGCGTTGGGAGCTCCCGTGGTGTTGTTCGAGAATGACAGGCTCAGCGCTCCGGATCCCGCATTACTGCTGATCTGCATCGCGCGGAACTCGCCCCCAAACGTGAACGTGTGCTGGCCTCTCGTCCAGGAGACACTGTCGTTATAGATAAAGGTACTCCCAATGTAGTGACCCTGCCATGTATTGCCGATCGAAGTCTCTCCGACGCCATTGACGGGGGACCCGAAATTAATCGACGGGAAATTGTCTACGCCGGTACTCCCGAGACCGAGCTGGCCCAGCCAATCTGTTCCTGTCGAGGAGGGAACGGAACCATTCCAGTACCGGTTGTAGGTTGCGTTAAAGACGTTTAGCACGTTGGGAGTGATAGTAAACGAATCGCTAGCGCGGAATTCATTTGAAACGGTCAACTGAAAACGCCCGCAGGCAAGTGGTCCGCCAGTCGTGCTGCCGTTCTCCCAGACACCCCCGCAGTCCTGATTCAGGCGTGGCCGATGATCGTACACCCAGGAGCCGGACAGGTGGTTGCGGTCGGTGAGATTGTAGTCACCTTTGATTACGAATTGATTGGGAGTTTGCTCCGGAGTTCCGTTGGCCGGGATCCGCTCGTTCCCGGAGAGTGCGGTGGATTCCGGCGCGTAGTTCTTTTGGTAAATCCCGATGATCTTCTGCGAAACCGGGCTGATCAGGCCTGGCGGTATCTTGTTGCCCGGGAATACTGCGCCAGGATCGTTTGGATTGAAGATCGCCCCGGCGTAAATCGGATTGCCATGAGTATCCGTGCCAAGTACAGTGCTGGTATTCAACAGCGCACTGAAGTCGCCCATGAGAAACGCCGAGGTGGGGACGGTGGCCGCGCCGGTGTTGGCCCCCAGGCCGCCGAGCGTGTAATCATGCTGCTGGTACCGTTCGAAAGCTCCGAACACAAAAATTTTGTTTTTCTTGATTGGGCCGCCCGCGCTAAAGCCCCAATCCCAAAAGCGCGCCTTCGGCTTTATAGGGTTGCCCCACGACCGCGCATCGAGAAATTCGTTGTGCCCATAGTCAAAGGCGGTTCCATGAAGCTGGTTCGTCCCTGATTTCAGGTTGAACATCACCACGCCGCCGTTGGTAATGCCGTTTTGCGCCTGAAGCCCGCTGGTCTGTGCTTCAACTTCCTGTAGCGCCTCCATGGTGGGACCGATTTCGATCTCGTCTCCCTGGATGGTGGCGGTTCCGGAAGTGCCGTCAACTGTGAAATCTTTCGTATTAGCCTGAGTGCCGTTGATCACAGCGTTATACGTGTTGCTGGTAAGCGAGTATCCCGGCGTCAGCGCGTAAGCAAATGCCTCGGCATCGCGGCCGCCGTTGATATTCAGCGGGAGATCGGTGATCACCTGGCCGGACAGATGGGTTCCGATGGTTGCGGTCTCGCTGTCCAGGATGGGGGCTTCCGCAGTCACTGTGACGGTCTGTTTGTTCGAGCCCACCGCGAGCGTTTCGTCGAATTTAGCCACCTGTGTCGATTCGAGCGTAATACTCGGGATGGCAATCGGCTGGAATCCGGCTTTGCTGAAGTTGAGTGAGTAGGTCCCGGGAAACAAATTGGGGATCGTATAGACACCAGCACCAGTAGTCACGCCGCGATTAATTTCCTGCGTCCCGAGATTCGTAGCGGTCACTTCGACGTCCGCAACCACGGCCCCGCTTGCGTCGGTTACGGTCCCGGTGATTGTCGCACGGTTCGCTTGTCCTTGCGCGTAGACTGCAGTTACGAAGAACAAAAACGCCAGGAAACCCCGGCAAATACACAACAGGGTGTTTGGTCGCATCCCACCTCTCCTCATCCGGACAGCCGTGTAAGCGGTTGCTAAACGCTGGCCGCGACAAGATTTTGCGCCAAAGCGGGGAACTTGTCAAGCGAAAAGCTACTGAACCCGATACACCTTCACATCCAGCTTCACCTCATCCTTTTCCGCCGATGTGCACCGAATCTGAAGCGACTCGCCGGGAGTGAACCCATCAACCTCGCCTACCGCCCACGACAAGCCGCTCCAGATCACTTTGCCGTAGTTGATGCGCACGGGAACCGGACGCTCCTCTTGCGAGACCTCAATCTTGAAGATGTCCGCCATATTCTTGCCTTTCGGGGGACCGCCCGCCCAAGTCCGCTGGATGTACCCGTCTGGCGTGCGCTGCTGCATCACGATCCGCAACCGACCGGCTGGGGGCGCTTTAAGCGACGCCTTAACTGCATTCCTTCCGTTCGGTTCGAAAGCCGCCGGGAGCGGCTCAATTGATTGCGGAATCACGACCTCGTCCTCAATCCCCAAGTCGAACTGCGCACCGGCATACTTGCCCTTGCCTATAACCGCCATCTGCTCCGGCCCGAGCGTAATCGAGTCGCCGGAAAGGCGCGGCATGAATCCTGCATCGCGAAAAAGAATTTTTACCGGTCGCGTGTCTCGCTGCTCCTCCGATAATTGCGGCAGTGGCATCGTCGAAACGGCTTCTGACGGATTCACCACTGTGTAGAGCGCTCCATCCGAATCGAGCGACGCGAAGCCGTACGGCTCTACCTGCCCCGGAATTCCGCCGAATGTTTTGGTGCGTCCCAATGCTTGCCTACGGAGATAGAGCGAGACAGCTTTCGCCATCCACGCCGCCTTTTTGTCGTCGATCAATTCCAGGTTCCCGTGGATCGTGTTCACCCATCCGCCGCGCGCGAGCATCATCAGCAAACCGCTCTTCCATGCATTTGTGCGGCGATAATAAACCGTTCCGGTGGTTCCATACATCACGCTGGTTCCGTCAATGCGCTCGAGCGGCACCCCGCTGTCCTCAAACCGCCGGACCATGTGATCGCTATAGAGGTCCTGCGAGCGCCAGAAATTCATCATCGGCACGTCCGAGGGCCGCGGGTCGCCAGAGTAAATCGAATCGAACACCGTAAGCCAGCGGAGATCGATCGGACTTTTGAATGGGAACGGACCGGCGGTCGATTCCATATCGCCGCCGAACCCGTTAAACCCCACGAGAATCACGCCCGGATTCTTCTCCCTGAAGCTGCGTAATGCGTCGCGGAAGGCATTCTCGTTATTCCGGCGAATCTCTTCGGGCGGCGTGGAAGCTTCCACATCCGGCGGCGCCGCTGTGAAATCCACGAAATCAAACTTGAACATGCGGATGCCGCGGTAATACCAAAGCTGGAGTGTTTGCATGAAGTGCGGCAGAAATCCGCCCCTGTACAGGCACATCGCTGTGCGCTTTTTATTTAGAGAGTTCTCCCACTCCGGCGCGGGGTCGAGTTGCACAAGTAGATTCGTGCCGAACCACAAACCCGGCTTGATGCCGTTTTCGCGGCACCGCGCGAGCCAGTGACCCGGTCCGTTTGGCCAGGTCGATTTGCGCCAACCTCGATATCCGCCACCCTTCGCATACCAGAATGCATCCATGACGTAGTAGTCGAACCGCACGCCTGCGCGGCGGAGACGCAGAAGCTCATCGAGCTCTCTCATGGCGAGTTGTTCGGTCTGCTGCACATTGTCCGAGAGTTCGTCGTAAGCTGACCAGTTGTTGTAAACCAAAATCGGATCGCGCAGCATTAACAATCCGGCATCGGGCTCTTTCTGTTGGGCGAAGACGAAAACCGAAACCAGAACCGCGACGGCGGCAATCAGGGGCGCAGGTTTCATTGCTGAGAATCCATTCGCGAGTAATCCGGATTGCCGAGAAAGGAGCGCACAGCGAGTCCCAGCTCGCTCGGAGTTGTTAAGCCGTCGTGCCGCCAAATGATGTGATTTCGCGGGTTCATGAGCACGAGTGTGGGCCGCCGGCGCACTTTAAGCGCGCGTTCCTCTTCGGCCTCCTTCGCTATTATCCGGATCGATTCGAGATGCCAGTCATATTGCAGATTTTGTTGCTGCTCGCGGCCCGGCACATCCGACGGAACAACTACCGCGTCCAGATCTACGGAGCGAAATTGGCTGAATGCGCTTTCGAGAACCGCGATCTGGCCGCGCGAATCGTGATCCTCGGACGCGGCCGAAACAAAAGCCCACAGCGTCCATTTGCTGCTTTTCGGGAATTTGCCCGGATCTCGCGATGCAATCCCGTTTCCCGGAGGCGCAGCGTGCCCGAATACGTTGCCCTCGATAATAAGCGAGGGATTGCTGCGAATCAACGATGGACACCAGGACTCAACAATATTCCTTTCGAACCGTCCAGAGCCTTCGAAATTTGCGTTGTTCACAAGAGCCGCAGTCCCAACCGGAGGATTCCAAAATATAGTGTTGCCCGAGATCCGCACTCCTTTGAGCTTCCCTCCGTTCCACGTGGACAGAAATATTGCGCCTTGACGCTTCGCAAGGCGCGGGCTGCGGCCGTTATCCGAACAGACATTATTCTGGACCGCGCTATTCGTCGTTACTCCTTCGGACCCAAAAATTGAGGCGCAATAGCCCTGCGTATCATGGCCGTACGACTCTTCGATAATGTTATTGTCGTTTCCCCAATCGATGTCGAACGCCCCTCCATCGACACCCGGACTATCTGTCAAAAACGCTTCGCTCCGCCGCACGGCGCAATCGCGGCACATCCAAGTCCAGATTGCATCCGGCGTTCCGATGGTTTGCGTTTCTTGCATGCCGGTGCGCCACGCGATGCTATTTTCGATGGTTCCGTGATTCACCTCAAAGAGAACGATCCCGTCTCCCGCGACATCGTGAACGATTGAGTTGCGGATCGTCACGTTGGTGCTGCGTTCATTCTCAGCAACGGTGCCGAAATTCGCGCCGCCAACCAGAATTCCTGCCCATTGCGACGTTCCATAGGCGGTCACGCCATCAACGATCACGTCATCGAATCTTTGGCCGCGAGCGCCCGGCGAGATGACCACAAGTCCGCTTTCCTTCTTTTTCGGCTCGCCCGTGACATCGTGAACGACCACATCGCGGATGTGAATGTGGCGCAAAACTCCGCGTGTGCCATCAATGAAAATGCCGCGCGGATTGCCGCCGGAAAACTCAAGATGCGCTACATCCCAGAACTCCTGATCGGACAAGCGGAAAGCCGCTTCTTCGCCCGAGCTCGCTTGAATTTTTGGAAGCGGCCCCATACCCCACGCGTCGAGAGCAACTGGAGCGCTCACCGTCCCTGATCCTTTCGGCCACAGCATTCCCGCGCACGTCGTGCCGCGCCGGAACAGAATCGAATCGCTCGGCAGAAAATGACGGCTCGAAACCGCTGCTACGGACTTCCAGGCGCGCGATGCAGAGAGCCCGTCCGCTGCGTCGCTGCCGGCCGCGCAATTGACATAGTAAGTGGCGGCCGGCGACTGCAGCGCGGTGAATATGCAACCGAGCGCCACAAACAAAGCTCGAGCCAAAGACAAATGTATAGAGTAAATCATGATTTCGCTCAGACGGTTCTCGCCTTTTGCCCTGATCGTCATAGCTGCTGGTTATAGTTCGGCGGCCGATGCTCCTCACTTCAGCAATGTTTTATACGGCGCGGCTTACTATCACGAATACATGCCTTACGAACGGCTCGATAAAGACATCGCGCTGATGAAAGAGGCCGGGCTTTCGGTTGTTCGGATGGGCGAATCCACTTGGAGCCTGTGGGAACCGCAAGACGGAAAATTCGAGTACGCCTGGATGGATCGCGTTGTGGATGCGATGCAGAAGGCCGGGATCAAAGTGATCCTCGGCACGCCCACTTATTCAATTCCCGTCTGGATGTATCACGCGCATCCCGAAATCCTCGTGCGGCCACTTGGCGGCGCGCCGGCCTTTTACGGAATGCGGCAAAACATGGACACGGACAACGCGACGTTCCGCGCCTACGCTCAGCGGCTGATTCAAAATCTTGTGGCGCATTACCGGGACAATTCCGGCGTGATTGGCTGGCAAATCGACAATGAGACCGCTTCCTACGGCGCATCAAATCCAGACGTTTTTGCCGGTTTCGTCAATCACCTCAAACAGAAGTTTGGCACAGTTGAAAATCTGAACAAAGCCTGGCTACTGAACTACTGGGGCGAAGACGTCGATAGTTGGGAGCACATGCCTACGCGCGATAGCGCTCAAAGCACCGGCTACAAGCTTGAATGGTCGCGCTGGGAGCAGATGCGCGTGACGAATTATCTTGCCTGGCAATCTGAGCTGGTCCGCCGCTACAAGGGCCCGCATCAATTCGTAACTCAGGATTTCGGAGGAGTGATGCGGCGCGATGTGAACGAGTATCGAGTGGCCGCTTCACTCGATATTGCCGCGAACAATCCATATCACGGCACGCAAGATCAGATGGACGGCGAAGCGCAAGCGACTGTTGGAGACATCACCCGCTCGTTGAAACACGCGAATTACCTGGTGACTGAAACCAACGCGCAAACGACCGACTGGACCTCCGCGTTTCAATATCCGCCTTACGACGGGCAACTTCGACTCGATGTTTATACGCACCTATCAAGCGGAGCCAATATGGTGGAGTACTGGCACTGGGCATCCATTCATTCCGGTCAGGAAACCTACTGGAAAGGAGTTCTCTCGCACGATTTGGAGCCAAACCGGGCGTATGCCGAGGTCTCCCGCACCGCGCACGAGCTCGAAAAGATCGGGCCGCGGCTCGTGAACCTCAAAATCGCGAATCAAGTTGCGATTCTCTATAGCGTGGATTCGGCGAATGCTCTAGATTTCATGCCCTTCACAAGCCGGGGTCCGCAATGGTCATTCGCGCCCGCTGTGGTCGATTACACGGCCTTGGTCCACCAGTTTCATCACGCTCTGTATGACGCAAACACTGGCGTCGATTTTGTTTTCCAGGACAATCCCGATTTTTCCGGCTACAAAGTTCTCATCATCCCTGCGCTCTATATTGCGGACGATGCGCTGCTCAACCGCATTTCGGAATTTGTAAAGAAGGGAGGACATGTGCTGATGACATTCAAGAGCGGGTTTTGCAATGAGAATTCGATCGTGCGCTGGGTGCGCCAGCCCGGCCCGTTGCGCGAAGCGGCAGGATTCAGCTATCAGGAGTTTTCAAATCTCGAACATCCGCTGGCGCTCAAAGGAGATCCGTTCGAAGCCGGCGATCAAAACAACGTGAGCTACTGGGCGGAGTTCCTGATGCCGGAGCATGCGCAGGCTCTCGCCTGGTACGACCATCCCTTCTTTGGCCGCTGGCCTGCCATCACGCGCAATCAATACGGCTCCGGAACTCTAACGTATGAAGGCACATGGCTTTCGGATGCGCTCCAGGGCCGAATTGTGCTCGACGTCCTCACGCGCGCCGGTTTGACCGGTCCGGACCAGCGTGTGCCGCGCGCAGTTCGCGTCAAGCACGGCACGAACGATTTCGGCAAGCGCCTGCACTATTACCTGAACTACTCGGGCGATTCCCAAATCGTTGAGTATGCTTACGGTCCGGGAACGGATTTGCTCACGGGGAAAAATATTGTGAACGCGCAGCAGGTGACGCTTCAACCCTGGGATTTGGCAATCATCGAGGAGAAATAAATTGCTTCGTCGAATTTCGATACTGTTTTTGACCCTAGCCTCTGTGGCTTTCTCGGAAACTCCTCTCCCGCACACGATTCTTTTGTGGCCCGAGGGAGCTCCGGGCGCGCAAGGCTCGAGCGAGGAAGATCAGCCTGCGCTCACGATTTGTCTCGCCGGCGGCGAGCAGAAAGTATCCACGGGCGTGCTGGTTTTTCCGGGCGGCGGTTATGTGCATCTCGCGATGGACCACGAAGGTTACCAGATTGCAGCCTGGCTGAACAGCTACGGCATTTCCGCGTTTGTTTTGCGTTATCGCCTCGGGCCGAAGTACCGCCACCCGATAGAACTCGGCGATGCTCAACGCGCTATTCGCTACGTTCGAGCGCACGCCTCGGAGTTCGGCATCGATCCGCGACGCATCGGCGTGTGGGGATTTTCGGCAGGTGGCCATCTTGCATCCTCAACGGGAACCCATTTCGATAACGGAAATGCAGGGAGCTTTGATGCAATTGAGCTGCAAAGCTCCCGGCCCGATTTCATGATTTTGGCCTATCCGGTGATCACTTTTACTCAGCCGTTTATGCATCGAGGTTCGCGCGATGCGTTGCTCGGATTCACTCCCGAGCCGGCGCTTGCCGATCTGCTTTCAAACGAACGCCATGTTACTCACGAAACACCGCCGAGCTTCCTGTTTCACACGTCAGATGACGACGTGGTGCCCGTCGAGAACAGTATCGTCTTCTATCAGGCGCTGCGCGCCGCACGGGTTCCGGTGGAAATGCACATTTATGAGCACGGACCGCATGGGGTTGGACTCGCGAGAGACGATCCCGAGCTTTCGCGATGGCCGGATCTGCTAGCCGCCTGGTTACACAAGCGCCGCCTGCTCGAACGCGCAAGCACGCGAGCACGCTAGGCGCAAACCGCCACGCGTTCTTATGTGATGGAGCTTTTCAGAATTGCAATGGCTGGAAGGATTGAGATAGGCGCGGCCACGCCCGAATTGGAGGGTTAGGTGAGGACGCCGCGTTTCGCGCGCGGCGTCCTGAACCACTTACTCGCCCCACATGGAACGTGGAGCTACTTCGACCGACGGCTTAGCGATTGCCTTCGCAGCCGCCACAACGAGAACACCCGAAGCGGTTGCGCGGTTACAGAAACCGGCGATCCTTTCTACGTTGCATCTCGGAGTAGAGGCCTGGAGCGCCGGGCACATCATCGAGCCTCCGAGGCAAACTGTGCCGATAGCCAGAACGGATAAGACTAACCAAGTGAATTTCATTTCCATTCTCCTTATGAATTCAGCATTCCCCATTAAGAGGTGGTTGCTTACTGTTCCCCCCATATAGATTGGGAATCCCAAATGGATTGGGAATCCCAAATGGATTGTGAATCCCAGATGGACTGCGAAGCCCAGATGGATTGCGCTCCCCAGAGCGATTGCGAGGCAGAAACGCTCGCTTGGCCCCAAATCGACTGAGTCGGCCAGATGCATTGATTGCCGTTGAGGACCGATGTTGGCCAAATCGATTGCGAGGCCCAAATGGATTGCGAAGCCCACAATGATTGATTCGCCCACACTGAGGAGAGGTCATAGCTTACGGTCACGACGCCGGTCGTGGAATTGTAGTTCGCAACTGGCGACATGGCTGTTCCACCCGCCGGCACCGAATTGACCTGCGAGAGCGCCGCGTTGATGTCCAGATAACCCGCGCCCACCGTGAAGATGTCGTAGTAATCGGTGTAAGTGCCGGTTGAATCAGTCACAGTGCTCGAAACCGGGAACGTCTTGTACGCCGACTGCATCAGCAGAAGCTTAATCTGATCCGGGGTGAGGTTTGGATTGGCTTGCAGCAAATCAGCGGCCGCGCCGCTCACCACTGGAGCCGCCATACTCGTGCCGCTCAAGATGAAATAGTTCGGGGATGCTTTGCTGGCATTCTTACTGCTCAATCCCGATTCGTAATAAGAAAAAGGAACCGCGTTGCTGGGATACTCGCTCTGAAGCGTCGAATTCTTTGCGAGCAGCGACACGACCCGGTTCCCGGGCGCCACGATGTCAGGCTTTACGATGTGGTCGACCTGCGTCGGACCTTTGGAACTGTAGCTCGCGATCAGGTCGTCAGTGCGCGTATACGTGCCTTCCGTCTTCATCGCGCCCACAGTGATCACGTAAGGATCGTTCCCCGGCGCCTCAATCGTGCTATATCCTTGCTCGCCGAAGGTGTTGTCGCGCCCGTCATTTCCCGCTGCAACCACCACGACAATGCCGGCCTTCCACGCAGCTTCAACCGCCTGGCAGAGCGGATCCTGCGTGTAGCTTTCAAACACCGGCCGACCCAAGGACATGTTGATCACCTTAATATTCAGAACGTTCTTTAGGGCAATGGCTGCGTCGATCGCCAAAATCACATTGCTGTCCGTTCCCTGGCCGTTCTGATCGAGAACGCGAAAATCGATGAGGCTTACGCCCGGCGCTATGCCTTGGAACGTCCGTGTGCAGTTGTTGCACGAAGAGCTCTGGCCGTTCGATGCGATAATTCCTGCGACATGTTGTCCATGCCCGAATTGGTCAGGGGCGCTGGTCGAGGGCGGCAACGAAGCGTTAACGCCGAGTGGCGCCGTCACCGTTCCAAGAACACTCTGCGCCACGGCGGCATACTGAGCGACCGTGAAGTCATAACTGTAAGCAGCGTTTTTCAGATTTGGATCGTTGTTCAGCCCGCTATCGATCAGCGCGACTCCAATCCCCTTTCCGGTAAAGCCGGCGCTCCATGCAGCACTGGCGTTCACAGCCGCGGCGCTATTGTCCAATTTGGCTGTTAATGATCGATCGGGGGTGATATAAGCGACATCCGCATCATTCTCCAGATCGCGCACTGCCCATGCAGGAAGCGTGTACACTCCGCCATTAACGGAGTTAAACTTCGACAGGACGGAACCGCCCCGCATTTGAACCTTTAGATCCCTCGTATAATCAGCAGGCGTATTCCACTGAATAATGACCTGCACGTTCGAAAGTGAGTTCAGATTCAGCGCTGCATCCAAATCCTTGGCCATCTTCGGCCCATTCTTCGCGTATGCGCCGCAGGCAACTACCCCTGCAAGCAACAGCGACGTTATTTTCCTCATGCGTATCCTCTTTCTTTGGCGATAGCCGACATCCTCAAGCGAGCTGGAGGTTCGCGCGAGAGTCAGTCACAAAAAACGTATCGGAAACGAGTGATGGTTCTATGAGACCTATCGAACCGTAACACGTAAGGACTAAGGTGCTGCCTCGGGCGGCTGCATTCTAAACACGCGCTCCTTTTGAGGTGCTTAAAAGAGAAAAAGGGCGCCGGATTTGCTTCCGGCGCCCCGAACGATTGCTACTTTTCTTGTGAGCTCAGTTTTCCGGCAGCGAAGCCTGGATTACGGCTCCCCTGCGATTGAGACATCTGTCGCTGACAGCGAATCCTGGCTGGCCGCCCACAGTGACTGTGTGTCCCAAATTGACTGTGCGCCCCAGATAGATTGCGCTCCCCACAGAGACTGCGAAGCCCAGAGCGACTGCGAACCGGATACGGTCGCTGCGCCCCAAATCGACTGAGTAGGCCAGATGCATTGGTTTCCGCTGAGAACCGAAGTGGGCCAAATGGATTGCGAAGCCCAAAGCAATTGCGAAGCCCAGAGCGACTGATTGGCCCAGATCGAGGACGAATCGTGGCTTAAAGTCACTTTGCCGGTTGTGGAATCATAATTCGCAACCGGCGACATTGCGGTAGCCCCCGCCGGCACGGAATTGACGGAAGACAGCGCAGCTGCTATGTCCAAATATCCAGCCCCGACGGTGAAGATGTCGTAATAGCTGATATAGGTTCCCGTCGAATCCGTAACCGTGCTCGACGCCGGGAAGGTCTTGTAAGCGCTCTGCATGAGCAGCAGTTTTACTTGATCAGGCGTCAAGTTTGGATTCTTTTGCAGAAGATCGGCCGCTGCGCCGCTAACCACAGGAGTCGCCATACTGGTTCCACTCAACGTGAAGTATTTATCGGAACGCCCGTGATTGTTTGGGTCCTGATAATACGACATTGTCACTGCATTGCTTGGGTTCTCCACAACCAGCGTAGCTTTATCGCTGGCCCGCAACGAAACGACCTGGTTTCCTGGAGCCACCAGGTCTGGCTTCACGACGTGGTCAATCTGACTAGGCCCCTTTGAACTGTAGCTCGCAATCAGATCGTCCGTGCGGGTGGGGGTTCCCTCTGTTTTCATAGCGCCCACGGTGATAACGTATGGATCGTTACCAGGAGCATTGATCGTGCCGTAACCTTGCTCCCCGAATCTGTTGTCACGGCCATCGTTTCCCGCAGCGACCACTACCACGATGCCTGCTTTCCAGGCTTGTTCCACTGCTTGGCAAAGCGGATCCTGTTTATAGCTCTCGTACACTGGCCGGCCCAGTGACAAGTTGATGACCCGAATGTTGTATGTGCTCTTCAGCGCAATTGCCTTCTCGATTGCTGCGATCACCGTGCTGTCCGTCCCTTGGCCGTTCTCATCGAGCGCGCGCAGATTAATAATGTTCACGCCCGGTGCGATACCTTTCAGAATTCGCGTACAGTTGCCGCATGTGGACGAATGCCCGCTGCTGGCGATGATTCCCGCAACATGCTGGCCATGACCGTACAGGTCGGGGGCATTGTTTGTATCTTTGACGTTTCCACCAGCTTTGATTTTGCCCGTGAAGTCTTGGTTATAGACAATGTTGTTCTTCAGAGTCAGATCATCGCTTTGAATCATTCCGCTATCGATCACCGCAATCCCAATGCCCGTTCCGTCTAGCTTTAAATTCCACGCGGCGCTGGCGTTGACGGCAGCAGCGCTATTGTCCAACTTGGACTTAATCGGCCGGTCAAGCGTGATGTATGCTACATCCGGATCATTTTCCAGATCGTGTACAGCCGGTGCAGAGAGCGTATAAAGGCCGCCTTTTACCGAGTTCATTCGCGCGTGCACCAATCCGCCGCGGCTCAGAATTTTTTGTTCTTTCACATCGTCGACAGGAGTCTTCCATTGCACGATCACTCGAACGCTCGAACCCGGATTGCCGTTTGTGGTATCTTCCAAATCCTTAGCGATCTTCGACCCGCGTGCAGGCGGAGCCGCCTGGCTAAGCACCCCTACAAAAAACAAGGCGATTATTCTTTTCATTTGCATGCCCTTCTTGGTCACACTGCACGTATCGGAACGCACAGTACGTCTATGAAGGTCCTTGAACCTTAATGCGTTGGGACTAAGGTGCTGCGCGCCCGGTTTATCTGTACCCCGCGGCCTGCAATTCGAATAGCTCTGCGTAATGACCCCCGAGCGCCACCAATTCTTCGTGCGTGCCCTGCTCGAGGATTTCGCCATCGTGCAGCACTAAAATCCGGTCGGCCATCCGCACCGTCGAAAAGCGATGCGAAATCAATACGGCAATTTTGCCTTGCGTTAGCTCGGCAAAACGTTCGAACACGCGATGCTCGGCGCGAGCGTCAAGTGTCGCAGTCGGCTCATCGAGAATCAGTAACTGAGCGTCGCGCATATACGCGCGGGCCAAAGCAACCTTCTGCCATTCGCCTCCCGAAAGATCCACGCCATCTTTGAACCGGCGTCCGACCATCTGATCCAGACCCTTCTCGACCCGAGCGGCCACATCCGAAGCCAAGCTCAGCCGCGCTGCGGTCTCGATCCGCGGCCTATCGTCGAAGCGCTCGATGCGTCCGACACCGATGTTCTCCCACAGCAGCATGTGATACCGCATGTAGTCCTGGAAAATAACGCCCACTTCACGGCGCCACTCCTCCAGGTCGTATTCGCGAAGATCCACGCCGTCCAGTAAGATTTCGCCTTCGGTCGGGTCATAAAGGCGAGCGATCAATTTAGTAACGGTCGTTTTGCCTGCGCCGTTCTCGCCAATCAGCGCGACGCGCTGGCCGGGGCGGAGCTCGAAGGTGACATCGTGGAGAGCGTAGCGCTCCGCATCGGGATACCGGAAACTGACATGGCGGAATTCGAGACCTCGCTGGATCGGTCGAGGCGCAGGCAAAGCGCCGGGCGCGGAGCGGATCTGCGGCGCCATGCGGAAGAACGCGAACAGGTCATCGAGATACATCGCTTCTTCGCTGATGCTCGAAAAGCTAGACAGCACGCCTTCGATCAAACTGCGGCTTCGCGCGAAACTTCCCGCGAGAAAGGTCAGATCTCCCACCGTCAAAGAGCCGTGCAATGTCCGATACAGAATCACAACGTACGCGCCGTAGTAGCCTGCCGTTCCCACCAGCGCGAGTAGCGATCCCACTCCCGCGCGGCGAATTACCAACCGTTTGTTTTCCTCGTAGAACAAATCGGCGAGCTGCCGGTACCGCTCGCTCAAATAGCCGCCCAGTCCGAAAATCTTTACCTCTTTCGCGCTCTCTTGAGTCGCGCCGAGCCATCGCAAATAATCGAGTTCACGGCGCTGCGGGGTCCAACGGTACAGCAAGGAATAACTGAGCGATGCAAAATGCGTTTCGCCCAAAAACGCCGGAAGCACAGCGCAAACCAACATCGCGAGCAGCCAAGGAGAAAACACGATCAGCGCCGAAGTCAGAGTCACAAGCGTGATTAAGTCCTGCGCCGCTCCCATCACCTGCGAGACCATTTGCATACGGCCCATGGTCTGGCGCCGCGCACGTTCCAGTTTGTCGTAAAACTCAGGTTCTTCGAAATGGGCCAGGTCAAGCACCGATGCATGACGCATCAGGTCAACACTCACGCGGTTCGTAAAGCGGTCCCCGAGCAAACTATCTGCGAGCGCCAACGCCCGGCCCAGCAAATCGGACGCGACTGCAAGCGACAGCTCGATCGCGACTAGCTTCCAGACGCGTCCGCCTTCGTGGCCGCCGCGCACACTGCGCACAACCGCATCGATAATGAGCTTCGCTATATAGAGCGTGGCAACCGGCAGCGCGGCCCGTAACAGCCGGCAGAACAAGGAAAGAGAGGCTAGCCACGGGCTAGTGCCCCAAACCATCTTCAGCAGCGGCCAGACGTTTTCGAGAGCTTTCAGACGCTCCCGCCATGTTCGTTGGGGAGGCGTTTCCGAACCGCGGATCACCACGTTCGCGATGTTAGCCTAAGTGGCCGGCGCAGCTCTAATTCTTTATTTCGCGCTCGCCGTAGTTGGTCTCGGCGGCCCTAAGCGGGGGTACCCCGGCGCGCGCGGCAACAGTGTAATTCATTTATCCGCGAGACCCCGATCTCTCGAAGCTCCTGCTGGAATATTGCATAGTTCGCGTCATTAAAGATTCCGTGCCACCGCCAACGCACATTTCCGTCTGCATCGAGCAGAACAAGGTATGCGTCATCCGGCTCTCTGTACCCTACAAACTTCTTCCAGGCATCCGAATCATGAAAGAGGGTGAGGAAATAGCCTTGCCGCTCGGCCGGAATTCCTGCGCGGATACCCGAAACGACAATGCTGCGCAGAAGTCGCGGTACGTCCTCCAGAACCGCAATCGCATAATCTTGGCAATGATTGACTGGTTTGCAATCCTGAACAGAACGGCGACCCCACGCCGAAGTCCACTCTCGCGAACCGCGCGTAAACCCGAATACGAGGAGCGCAAAGGAACCGTGCGCGTCCTCGGGCAGGACAATCGAGCCTCCAGCAAGTGTCCGGGCCTCGAGTCTCGGCAATACACCGGCTATGGCAAAATCAAGGGACAAAACCCCCAGGAGCACGACTTTCAGAGCCGATATCCGTTCCGATTTCAGAAAATTCTCCCTCTTCCCTTTGCCGCAGATCAGCCTCGGGGCTGAATCACACACTGCACATGGTAGCCGTTTCCGAGTCGCGGCGGCCACGTTCGCGATGTTAGCCTAAGCACTCTAAAATCGTGGAATGGCCTCCGGCTGGGAAAAGAACGCTGCGTACTGGAGACAGCTATCTCGCCCATCTTGGGCGCGATTTCTCGCCGCTGTCTTTTGCCTATTTGCCTCATTTAGTTTTATTTTTGGCACCGTCTCTTTCGGCCATCCGGACTTGACTCCAAACGTCTGCTTTGCCGTAGTCAATGGCTTTTGCGCGATGTTATGGGCCGTTACCGGTAGCCGGCGAATGATTAAGACGATGGTCCTCGTGGGCCCTGCTCAATTTGCGGTAAATTTCTGGCTCTCTCTTGTGTTCAGCAAGGGAGCCGGAATTCCAGCCTTACAGTTCGCTAAGTTCGAGCACTATGCCATCTTCAATGTGATAACGGCCATTGTTCTAATCGTCGCAGCGTACTCGCTGTTCATGAACTTTTTCAGTAAAGAGGGTGGGCGATACTACGGCACGTTAACGGAGATGCGGCTTGCGGGCGAGATCCATCGCAGTCTCGTACCGGAAATCCGGAGTACGGCCGCTTCCTATGAATTCTATGGCCACTCCTGGCCTAGCGGAGAAGTCAGCGGCGACTTGGTAGACGTTGTCCAGCACGATTGCGGTTGGTTTGCCTATGTTGCGGACGTCTCGGGACACGGCGTGCCCGCGGGCGTACTAATGACCATGGTTAAGAGTGCAGCCCGAACTAGATTGGCCGCCATCGGCCCACGTGGTTTTCTTTCAGCCTTGAATGACGTATTGCTGCCGCTGAGTGCGCCCAACATGTATGTGACGCTCGCGTTTCTGAGCTACACAGCCGAAAAGCTGGAACTCGCTACGGCCGGGCATGTGCCGATCCTCTATTACGAGCACCTTTCAGGTCGCGTAAACGAGCGATTCGTGTCGAATTTCCCAGTCGCTATGAAGAGTGGTGTGCCTTTCGAAACTTCGGAAATCGCCAGTGAACCTGGAGACGTGTTCGTTATCCTTACCGATGGTCTTACGGAGGTCGCCGACAGGCAGGATCGGGACCTTGGCCTAGAGCCGCTGAAGGGCGTGCTGGCCGCAAATGCGGGCGCTCCGCTCTGCGAACTCGCGGATCGGTTGAGAGGCCGGGCACTTCAGCACGGGAAGCAAACTGATGACCAGACTTTACTTCTTGTCAGGCGCTCTTCACTCTAACCACTGAATCGCGGCGTTTTGATACGAACGATATCGGAACAGCCAGCACGATGTTAGCCTATCGACGTGCGCAAATTGCTCATATTTATACCGGTGCTTCTGGTTGCGCAAGCGCCGCCGAAGCCTCAAAGCACTAATCCCAAACCCGCCGTCGCGCCGGGTCTTACCACCGATGACGAAAAAACCATCTACGCTCTTGGTCTGACAATTTATCGCTCACTCTCTCAATTCGATTTGTCTCCGACGGAGCTCGAAATCATGAAGCGGGGTATGGCCGATGCCGCAGCGGGCAAACCCGCCGAAGACCTGAACACATGGGGGCCAAAGATTCAGGCCTTCGCCAGAGCGCGTAGTGCTCGGGGGTTGGAGCGGGAAAAAGCCGCGTCAAACGCCTATCTTGAGAACGCGGCCGCAGAACCGGGAACAGTGAAAACTGAGTCCGGTCTCATCTATCGCGAGGTGAAAGCAGGTACGGGCCTGTCTCCCAAAGCGACGGATACCGTTAAGGTCAATTATCGCGGGACGCTCGTCAATGGGACGGAGTTCGATAATACTTACACCCGGAACGAGCCCGCGCAGTTCGCTCTGAATACCGTGATTTCCTGCTGGTCAGAAGGTCTGCAAAAGATGAAGGTTGATGGGAAAGCGACTCTGATCTGCCCGCCCGGTATCGCCTACGGAGATCGAGGACGCCCCGGGATTCCCGGCGGCGCGGCTCTCATTTTCGATATAGAGCTTCTCGACATTGTTCCCGCGCCTGCGCCTGCCAACCAATAAAAACGAATCACACGAGTATCCACAGAAGTTAAGTTGATGTGCTACGTTCGAGCATGGGAACAGCCAAAACTTCAATTGAGCCTCCGGGTTCCCACATCTCTGTTCTTCATCGAATCAGCACTATCGTAAGTTCTGACCTTTCGCTTGACGAAATGCTGGGGGAAATCGTCGGTCTCACGGCTCAAGTGACCGAGTGCGACGCATGTCTGGTTTATCTGATCGAAAGAGAGGCGAATGAAATCGTGCTGCGCGCCTCGCAGATGCCGCATCAAAGAGATCTTGAAAATATCCGATTGAAGATCGGCGAGGGAGTTACCGGATGGGTGGTGGAGCATCACTCCGTGGTGGCGCTTCCTAAGAATGCCGCGGCAGACCGTCGCTTCAAACGATTCCAGGCCTTAGTTGAAGACACCTATGAAGCGTTCCTCTCTGTTCCGCTCGTCAGCGGAGGCGAGGTGATCGGCGTGATCAATGTTCACCATCGCGAGCCGCACGACCATACCGCCGATGAAATCTCACTACTGACGTTTGTAGGTGAGCAGATGGGCGGCGCCATTAGGAAATCGTTTTTAGCCGAAGAAAATGCACGGCTGCAGGAAGAAACCGCCGAGATGCAGCGCCGTCTCGAAACGCGAAAAATCGTCGAGCGCGCGAAGGGCATCTTGCAGCAACGCGACCGTCTCACTGAAGAAGATGCTTATCTGCGGCTGCGAAACGAGAGCCGGAGGATGCGGCGTCCTATGCGCGAGCTTGCTGAAGCAGTGATTCTCTCCGAAGAGCTGAGAAAGAGAGACGCGCAGTAAAGCTGTCGGTTTTCGACGACACATGACAAAATCGCGCCGGCTATTTCTTCAAAAATCCTCCGCCGCGCTGCTCGCAGGCACTGCGGCTTCTTTCGCGTCCGCTCAGCAGACAAATCCCCCGCCTGGAGCTCCGCCGGCGTTTAACACGACCCCGCCCGCCGGGCCTGAAGTTTCGGCAACGACGTTCGCTGAAGCCGAGAAGCTCGTGCAGATCACGTTGAGCGAGCCGCAACGCGCAATGGCCGCCGCGAACTGGCGGACCTCCATGGCTCCGCTGTACGAGCGGCGCGCAGGTCCCCGCAAGGTGGAGCTCGAATCAGCGCTCGCACCGGCAATGCTGTGGAATCCTGAGCTGCCAGCCAAAGCAAACCCTCCATCTGAGAATCGCTTCGTGCCAAGCAAGATTGAACCGCTCGCTCTACCAAAAGATGAGGAGTCGATTGCCTATGCGCCGGTCACGCGGTTGGCTCAATGGATTCAGCAGCGGCAAATTACATCCGAGCGCCTGACAGAGATCTATCTCGCGCGCCTCGAACGGTTCGACCCGAAGTTGCGATGTGTGATCACAATCACTCACGATCGTGCGCTTCGTCAGGCAAGAGCCGCAGATCGCGAGATTTCCGCCGGGCGCTATCGTGGACCGCTGCACGGCATTCCGTGGGGAGCAAAAGACCTGCTCGACACCGCGCATATTCCGACCACTTATGGCGCAGAGTTCTTTCGTAATCGCATTCCTGCGCAGGACGCTGTTGTGATCCAGCGCCTCGATCAGGCGGGCGCAGTTTTGATCGCCAAACTAAGCCTGGGAGCGCTGGCGCTAAACGATATCTGGTTTGGCGGTCAGACCATGAATCCATGGCTGCTCGAGGAAGGGTCTTCGGGCTCGAGCGCGGGGCCCGGCGCAGCAACCGCCGCCGGACTCGTCGGATTCTCTATCGGCAGCGAAACGGGCGGCAGCATTGTGAGCCCGAGTATGCGCTGCGGAGTAACAGGCCTGCGCCCTACATTCGGGCGTGTACCGCGAACAGGCGCCATGACGCTCTGCTGGTCGCTCGATAAATTGGGACCAATGGCACGCGCCGTGGAAGACACGATGCTCGTGCTGAACGCCATTTCAGGACCGGACCCGGGCGACTTGTCGAGCGTGCCCAGCCGGTTCGATTACGACGCGACGCTGCCCGTGAAGGACCTGCGCGTCGGATACTTCCCGCCGTGGATGAAAGAAAACCCCGCAACCGATGTGGATCGGATGGCTTTAGATACAGTCCGGAAACTCGGAATGACGCCGTTCGAAGTTCATATCCCCGACTGCCCTTACGACTCGCTAGACCTCATTCTCTTTTCGGAAGCCGCCGCGGCATTTGAACAAGAAACTCTGGCCGGGTTGATGGACCAGCTCAAGATGCAGGTACCGGATGCTTGGCCGAACCTCTTTCGCGAATCTCGCTTCTTGTCGGCGGTCGATTATGTGCAATCGGATCGTTTTCGCCGGAAGGTTGCCCAGGAAATGGCTCGCGTGTTCTCCGAAGTGGATATTCTGCTCGTTCCTTCACTGCGCGACGAGATGCTCACGATCACGAATTTCACTGGACACCCTTCGCTGACTCTGCGAGCGGGTTTTGTGGAGATATCGGAAGCGCGCAGCGACTGGGCTCCGGATCCGGCGCATCCGTTACCGAAATTTTCTCCGCCCCGGCGTGTTCCGCACGGCATCACGCTGATTGGTCGCCTTTTTGAAGAAGGAACGCTGGGACGGGTTGGAGTGGCTCTGGAACGTGAGTTCGCGGTGAGTTCAGAGCGCCCTCCGGGCTTTGAGCAAGAGACATTTCGGGCAGGGAGGCATCCCGGTTAGCTTTGGGAGTGCACCTGCCCGAGCGCCAACCATCATTTCTCCTCGATTGCCGCCAGCGCAGAAGCGCTTCCAACAAACTGACGCTCAAAACTTTTTTGCTCTTCGTTCCGCTCTCGGTCTCGTAGGGCCCGGTACTGGATAAGCGCATCTGCTGCTTCCTTTTCATAGCCGAGCTTTCGATAAAGAAGAGCCGACCTGTACCAGGCCGATGCGAATTGAGGATCGTGCGTGATTGCGGATCTTGCGTCCGCCAGCGCACCATTTGTATTTCCAACTGCTTCCCGCACGCGGCTTCGTAGTAACAGGCAAGCAGTGCATTCAGGCATTCGAGTGACGGCCATGTCCAGGTTCTGGAGCATCAGGGTTCGATCCGAGGAACCCAGATTCCACAGCGCTTCCGATTGCAAGTAAAAAAGATAGGGCGATGCATTAGGCAATCGCAAGCCGGCTGCCGCCTCCGCTTCGCAGGCGTGATAGTCCGCGTCCACACACTCCGAAAAAGCTGCAATGACATGAGGGAGGGTTAGTTCGGGATGCTCCTTCATCAATTTGTGGCAAACTTCAACGGCTGCATTGCGCTGGCCGCTTAACGCGAGCGATAAAGCAAGTTCCAGATTTAGTTCCTCAGAACCGGGATGCGCCGCGAGTGTCGGACGGAGAACTGCGATTGCCGGAACATAAGCATAAGAGCGAATCTCGAGCAGCGCCAGATCGAGCGCGTAGTTTTCGTTCGCAGGATCGGCTCGATTGGCCTTTTCAAAATCCTTTAGAGCTTGCCCGGGGTTTCCCGTGGCAGCTTCGACTTTCGCGCGCAAGTAGTCTACCGCCGCGGTATGCGGCGTAGCAACGGGAGATATAGAATCGAGCGTTTTCGTTGCGTTCCCGAAATCCGCTAGTTCAATTTGGGCGAGGGCGAGATTGTATTTCGCCTCAAAGGAGCTTGGGTATTCTTCTGCGCATCGCGCAAAAATAGCCGCTGCCTCGCGCAGAAGATCGTTTTCGGCGAGCAACGCTCCCGCGGCAAGTAGCGTGTCTTCAGGTTGCTTGCTCGATGTAAGTGCAGCCTCAAGCAATTGCACACGGTTGACATCACGTGCCGCGAGCGCGTTTTTCAACTCGTCAACAATCGAGTTGCCTCGCGCGGGACCGCTCAGGCACACGATCAGCACCAGGGCACTAACGCGCAAGCGAATGCTCATTTTATGCCAACATCTTGACAGCAACCAATTGTATTTTGTATTTTCTTAGCTATTTCGTGGTATTGGTTCCACTTTGGCTTCCCCCAGTCGGGATCTGGCCCACTAGCCCCGTTTCGCTTTCTCAATTTCAGTCGCTAAAACCCGGATTGAGGGTTTAGGAGGTGCTTTGACGATGACGCATTTTCAATCGAAATTGGCTGTGCTACTACTTGCTTTCACCGGCTGCGTTTGGGCCCAACTCGAGCGGAGTTCTATTGAGGGTCTGGTTACTGACCCGCAAGGGGCGGCCGTTCCCGAGGCTGCAGTTACAGTTCTGTCTCAAGCCACTGGCGTAGCGATCTCGACCAAAACTAATGCGACCGGGTATTACCAAGTCATAGGATTGACTCCCGGCAAGTATCTGGTCCGCGTATCGGCCCCGGGCTTCGAGGTCACTGAAAATCCCGCCCTCGACGCGCAGGCCGGACAGGTGGTGCGCTTTGATGCCGCCCTTAGGCTCGGCTCTTCGCAACAACTGGTCGAAGTATCCTCGGTTGCGCCCATGCTGGAGACCTCGCCGGCGAATTTCTCGACTACTGTTTCACAACGAACGGTTGATGACACTCCTTTGGCTGGCCGCGATTTGCAGCAACTTGTATTCCTGTTTCCTGGAGTCTCCAATGTCGCGGGGCCTCCCGGCAGCAATTTCGGATTTGACAGCCAGTATGGAACCTTCCCGGACCCAAGTAATGCGCAAGGCTCGGACCTTTCAGTGAACGGTGGCCAAGGCGGCGCCAACGCCTGGTACCTGGACGGCAACCTGAATCTTTCCGGGCTGGTGGAGAACATGGCCGTCAATCCATCGCCCGACTCCGTTACGGAGTTCCAGGCAATCACGGAAGGCATTTCGGCGCAATATGGACGAACGGGCGGCGGCGTTTTCAACGTAGTTCTTAAGTCCGGAACGAATGCTCCGCACGGCGACGTCTACGAATTTTTCCGCAATAGCGCGCTGAATGCTCGAAATCCTTTCACTTCGATCGACGCAACCGGCCATCTGATTCCGGACCGCGTTCTGCACTACAACGATTTCGGCGGGACATTCGGCGGTCCAATTATCATTCCGAAGATTTACAACGGAAAAGACAAGACATTCTTTTTTGTGTCAGTCGATCACACGATTCTGCACCTGATGGGGAGCGGCGTGTTCTCAGTTCCAACGCAAGCCATGCGGAACGGTGATTTCAGCGAGGATCCAAACTCAGTTGCGCACGGCATATTCGATCCCTACAGCACAGTGGGACCAAACGCGAATGGAACATTCCAACGCACGGCATTCGGAACGCCGTTAGTGCCCAACGGCTGTCTAAACACAGTTATAGACAGTTCAGCAACACCAACGTGTCAGTTCTCGACGAAGATCCCGGCGAATCGCTTGGATCCTGTTGGGATGTTTTTCATCAACTCGTTCCCGTTGCCGAACTACGTCGATCCTTTGAGCAATTGCCCAATGGGACACAACGGGTTCGCAATCTGCCAAAATTATCTAGGCACAATTGGCAGCAGTCAAAATCCCTTCAACATCTCTTCCAAACTCGATCATCAGTTGAGCGAAAAGAGCCGGCTTTTTGTCGAGTACTTGAGCAGCCCCGGCCAGTACAACATCTACCGCACACCATGGACCGGTCCCACCGTTCCATACATCGGTTACGGAGGCAACACGCCGTACAGTTTCATCAGTGAAGTGGCGGGAATTGGTCACACATACATGGCAAGCCCGACTTTCTTTAACGAGTTTCGGATGAGCTACAGCCGCCAAGTATTCGATACCAACCCGAGTCAGGCCGGTTTCCCTAACAGCGTGACCGATCTCTCGCAAGTGCAGAAGGTGCTCGCGCCTTCGCAAATCTTTCTCAGCCAGTTCACGCCTTCGCCGAGTTTTCTGATCTCGATGCCTGCGGGCGGAAGCGCCTCGTTTGGATCGCCAGGGTGGGTGAATCAGCGCCAGGCCAACGACGCGTATACAATTCTCGACGACGTGACGAAGATTATCAGCAAACACACGATCAAAACCGGCTTTATGTACCGAAAGGATCAGCAGGGGCGAGAAATCAGCGATCCATCGACGCTAAACTTCAACGGTTCCATCATGGTGGATCCGCTGACCGGGCTGGGCGGCATTGGATTGGAACAATTCATGCTGGGTGCGGTTGCGAATTCAGCCACCGGCATTACCGCGCAGCCGTATTCGAGCTACCCGTATTGGGGACTTTATATCCAGGATGAGTATCGAGTGACCCCCAATTTGACTCTCAATTTCGGCCTGCGCGACGATATGGTCTTCTTCTGGAAGTCGCGTTTCCATCCGGAGTCAAATTTTTGCCTCGACTGTCTGAACCCGCAAACTGGATTGCCGGGCGAAATGGTGTACGAAGGGAAGTCGCCTCTAATTCCGAATGGAGCAGCAATCGCTCCTCCACACTTAGCGGACCTTGCGCCCCGGTTCAACTTCGCCTGGAGTCCTTTCAATGACAAGAAGACCGTCATCCGTGGTGGCTACGATCTCATTTACACGAATGCAATCAACGCCTTCAACAACGTGGGGCAAGGAATTCAACCTGGCGCGCAGTGGCAATCCTTTAGTAACTGGACCGGCAGCTTCTATCCGAACCAGTGCGGCGAGCACTCCGGCCAGTGCGTGGCTTTTCCGCTCAGCGACACAACTACGAATAAAGCCAATCTGACAATCCCGCCGATTCCCGCCAATGATCTACCTCCGGCAGCGAATTACGATCCTTCATACGGCGCGTCGATTCAGTTTTACTATCCGCCGGCGCACGATCCGATGGTCCAGATTTACACACTCCAGATTCAGCGCGAGCTGCCGGGCAACACGGTTCTCAGCGTCGGCTATGTCGGCAACCACGGAGTTCATCTTGCCGGGGAAGCATGGCGCCAGTTCAACCTGGTTCCCGTTGCAGAAGAGATGCAATACAAAACCCAGTTGTTTGCAAACGTTCCGATCAGCAATTATTTTTCGGGGTCACAAGCTGCGCTTCTCGCGCAAACTTGGGGAAGCACTTCGATTCCGTTATCGATTCTGTTGCAGCCCTACCCGTTCTTTGGCTCGCTATTCAGCCAGACCATGTACGACGGCTTGTCTGACTACAACGGATTGAATGTTCGTTTCCAGAAGCGGCTTTCTCAGGGCCTGACCTTCCTGATGGCCTACACTTGGTCGAAGAAAATCATCAATGCTTCTGTAGAGCAGTTGGCTTCGCAGTTGTTCGACACCATTGCGCTTTCGAGAAATGGAATCATCGGCGGCCGGGCCGGAGTAAATAGCGCAGTCGGCGGAACGGGCGGTATTAACGGCGGCGGCTATCAGGATTGGTCGAATCGAAATCTCGATCGCTCCGTTTCCTATGACGATATTCCGCAGATGTTCAACCTTGCGTTCAGCTACGAACTGCCTGCCGGCAAAGGACGAACCTGGCTTAACCGCGGAGGAGTTGCTGGAGCAATCCTCGGCGGGTGGCGAGTCGCGGGCAACTTCAATGCGCAGAGCGGAGTTCCGCTTAACATTACGGGACCATGCAATCAGATAACGTGCCGGCCCGATCTGATCGGAAATCCCTCCGCCGTGCCCGGTGGACAGAACTCGTCACACTGGATCAACACGGCAGCCTTTGAGCCTGTCTTCGGAAACGATCCTAATTTCTGGGCAAACCCTAATCTCAACGATCCACGCGAGTGGACTTTGGGAACTGCAGGCGAGTACCTTCCGGACCTGCGCTCACCGGGATTTTGGAATCTGGATGCGAGCCTGATGAAAGACTTTCATTTCTCCGAACAGCGTTATGTGCAGTTCCGTTGGGAGGCATACAACGCGCTGAATCACCAAAATCTCGGCTATCCGAATACGGGCTACTGCCTTCCACCCGGACCCGGAGGAGTAACCAACCTCGTTCAGCAAGCAGGATGTTCGTTTGGGCGAATTACGAACGTGCAGACGGACCCGAGATCGCTTCAGTTTGCGCTGAAACTGTATTTCTGATCAGGCCGGAACGGGGCAACAACGCCAGATTCACTCGCGCTCGGTTTTCTCGAATCCTCTTCGAAACTGCTCAATATCCTTTCCCGAAGGTTGCCAATCCGTATCGCAGGTATTGCAATGAAATTGGAGAGGACCAGCGCTGAGCGTAGCCTCAAACTCATCCCGAGTGAAGGCAACCGTCTGGTCATGATTATTTGGGCACGTGATTTCGAATTTGGTCGCTGTTGGCATTCGCCTTCACCAGCTTAAAAAAGAAAAAGTATGGTTCCGGCAGATTTCCTGTCGATCACCTGACGACAAAAAGCCGCCTTGTAAGAGGCGGCTTCGCTGTCTATATTTGAAACAACTCAAGATCATTGGATCACGGTGAAGCTGGCCGAGCTTGTGGCAGTTCCTCCAGGAGTGGTGATCGTGATCTTCCCTGTTTTTGCATTCGTTGGTACCGTTGCGGTCACCTCTGTGTCGGACTGTACGATGAAGTCAGTGGCCAGCACGCCATTAAAAGCGAGCTCGGTAGTCTGCTTCAGACTCACTCCAGTGATGGTCACTCCGGTTCCCACCGCGCCGCTAGCTGGCGTGAAGCTTGTAATCTGAGGCGTCACGGCGAAGATCGCGTTGCTCGTCAACGTGCCGCCAGGCGTGACGACGGTCACATTGCCGGTAGCCGCGCCCGTTGGTACGGTGGCCTTGATTTCGGTGCTGGAGACAACGGTGAACTTCGCCGCTATGCCGTCAAAGCTGACCTTCGATGCGCCCGTCAGATTCGTTCCCAAGATGATGACACTCGATCCCACTATGCCCGAAGAGGGGACTGTCTTGACGAACGGGCTCAATCCTACTGACAGGCTGAATATTGTGCCTGCATCGTTGGTGCCGCCATATTCGGTCGTCCCATAAAAAGCGCCGTTGGTGGCTTGAAGCAGTCCTCCGCGGGGCGAACTACCGTCAGCGCACCCAGATTGAGAGCAGAAACTGTAAAGCGTGGTGAGCTTGCCGGCGGTTGTAATTCTGTACACGGCGCCACTTCCGTTAGCCCCGCCCGCAGAAGTTGTCCCATAGAGGTTTCCGTCGCTGCCTTGAATCAGTCCGCCGTACGGAGTTGAGCCATCAGCGCAATTCGGTTGAGAGCAGAAGCTGTAGAGCAAGGTGAACTTTCCCGCCGGCGTGATTTCGAACACCGTACCTTGGTAATAGGTCCCGCCCGCCTGAGTGGTCCCATAAAAATTTCCGTTCGTGGCCTGAATCAGCGCACCAGTGGGCCCGGCGCCTTCGCCCTCAAATTTATGGAGCGTCGTGAGCGTGCCTGCGGAGGTGATTTCAAAGATCGTACCGGAGTCCGCGTTTCCTTCGAGGGTTGTCCCGTAGAAGTTTCCATTCGTTCCCTGCACGAGTCTGGCGTCCGGATAATCGCCGTTCGCGCCATTGAAACTAAGTAACGAAGTCAGCGCGCCGCCAGAATTGATTTCAAAAATCGTACCGACGTTGCCGCTCCCGCCGCCAGAGGTGGTCCCATAGAACTCCCCATTGGAGGCTTGAATTAGCCCTACTTCCGGATCGCCGCCATCCGTTAAGTCGAAACTGTGCAGCGTGCTGAGCGTGCCCGTGGGCGTGATTTCGAACACCGTGCCATTGCCGTTGGCCCCGCCGCCTGAGGTGGTCCCGTAAAAATTTCCATTGGTGGCCAGCACCAGCCCTGCGTAAGGAAGGGCACCCTCCGTGCACTGACCTGCGGGACAAAACTCATGCAGTGTCGTGAGCGTGCCCCCCGTGGTAATTTTGAAGACTGTGCCACCGCCGCCCGCGCTCACCTCTGTCGTTCCGTACAGCTCCCCGTCGGTGCCCTGAACAAGATAGACATAGATGGGGTTCGCGCCGTTTGTTCCGTCGAAACGAAACAGGGTTTTAAACGTGATCTGTGCAGGCGAGATCGTCGCGGTTGCGGCACAGAAGGCTGCGACCAGGGCCGCATTCAGTGTTCTGAGAATAGAGCTTTTCATTGTTCGTCTCCTTGAGCCTGATGTTGTAATCAGCTGCTTCACCTGGAAACGCGACAACGGGAGAAAAGCGGGGTCATCTGGGGGTCAAATCCCCCTAGCCAGCTATTTTGTTTAGGCCGTCGCTGATTTTGCTAACGCCCGTGAGGCCTTATTTGCGATCAAACGGAAACCTTTAAGCTGCGCCTGTTTTCGTACGTCTTCGAGCAGACTCCGCCCTGCTACAGCATTGCCCGATGCGGTCTGCACTTCGCCCAAGGCAAGCTGCGCTTCGAGCTGAAATCCCACATACCCAAAGCGCTTGGCCTTCTCGATGCTGTCCTCGAGAATCCGAACCGCGTCCTCTCGTCTTCCGGCCGCAGCCTGCACTGTTGCTTGCAGAATCGAGGCCCTAAGGCGAACCGAAAAATCCTGGCTCTTAGCCAGCAGATGCTGAACTGCGGAAGTCTCATGCTCCGCATCCGCGACCTTCTGCTGCGAAACCAAAGCACGGGCCAGCAAGAGGTCAGCGAGGATTTCATCGTCGCCCAGCCCCTCCTTCCGGAATTCCTCTCTAATCTCACGTAACGTATTCTCGGCTTCGCGGGCGTGACCTTCTTCAATCAAAAGGAGGGCTAACGCCATCTGAGTTTCGGCAACATTTCCCTTTTCTCCGATTCGGGTTCGCAGAGTCATCGATTCGCTATACCTGCCGCGAGCAGCGGGTAAATCGCCTTCCGCTGTCGCAATGTCCCCCAGACTGAACAGAGCGTATGCGACACCGCTCTGATCGCCGATATGTCTCGATAGGTCTTCTGCCTGCTCATACATTTTGCGAGCACCTTTCAAGTCGCCTTGCCAGCGAAGGACTTCGCCAAGGTTGTAAAGCGCCGTGCTGGTTCGTTCCTGGTCCTGGATCTCGCGCGACGCCGCGAGTCCCTCTTCCAGCATTTTCTTGCCTTGCCTGAGGTCGCCTTCCTGAAGCGTACGGGCGGCGATACTGCCCAGAACCGCCGCCGCGCTGTGCTTATCACCGACCTCGCGGAAGATACGTAGCGCTTCGTTCAACATCTGGATGGAGCCGGATAACTCCCCCTGCTGACCAAGGACGTTTGCAAGATCATTCAGTGTACTGGCGGCGCCCCGCATGTCTCCAATCGCGCGCTGGATCGCTAAAGCACGGTGATAGGCGTTTGCCGCCTCTGAAAAATTGCCCTGGTCAAAGCGAACGATCCCGGTTATCGTCAGCGCCTTTGCCATTTCCGCCCGCTCGCCCGCCGATTCTGAAATGCGCGCGGCTTCCTGCGTCCTGCGCAGGGCTTCGTCCAATTTCCCCTGTTTTTCGAAAGAACGCGCTTCCTGGCACAGAGCGCGCGCCAGGAGCAGCGTCGCGCCGAGATCTCGCGCACGGCTGGCTGCAGACTCAGCGGCCGCTTGTTGCTCCTTGTATGCTCCCTTGATATCGAAGACATCAGCTTGCCCGAGGGCGATGCGAGGGTCGTTACGCTCGGGAGGCGGCAGCCTTCGTATTACTTCCAGGGTGGCTAGGGCCTCATCCACTGTTCGGGCCTGCTTTTGCGCGTTGGCCAGACGAAGGCCATACTCGATGTTGTCGGGAAAGAACTCGAAGAGCGTGCGGTAGATTTCCACCGCTCTGTCCCATTTGCGATTCAGTTCCCAATCTTTGCCTTCAATCCACAAGCGCTCTTCGCGTGAGAGGCCGCTAGAAAGATCTCGCGCTTTTTTCGATTCTTCCTGTGCTTTCTGGTCATAGCCCATGGCCGCCCAGGCATCAGCCAGTGCGGAATGTCCAAGAGCATAGTTGGGATCTGCGGCCACCGCACGCTCCAGCAGATCGCGAGCCGCAGCCGCATCCATTACGCGAAGTTTTGCTAATCCTTCCGAATACAGGCGCACCGCTACAGCGTTGGATGGCAAAGATGCCCGTACCAGCGCCGCTTCACCGGGAGCGATTTCGCCTATCCCAAGCCTTTGCCGTAGATCTGTCCCGGCTCGAGTTGCAAGATCATCCAGGTTGCTCTCGCTTCCTTTTTCGGAGACAGTGGCAGCAATCTCGCCGGTCCTGCTGTCCTGTAACCAGAGGTCAATTCGAACCTGTGCTTCCGATGGGCTCCCCTGATCGAGATAGGAGCCAAGCACCACATATTCACTTCCCAGATACTTCCGAAGACGCGCAAGTGTGTCGGGTGCCAGAGTCTGCTTGCCCGTCAACCCGAGGTCCGCGCTCGCTCGGGCAATGTTCTCCCCAGGGAAAGTGCGCAGCTTCCCTCCCGCCGCCAGCTCTGAATTCAACATCTCGGACACGGCGGTCGACACCCATTCCGTTTCTGACTTTCCCGAGAGGTTTCGCAACGGCAGCACCGCAACCGATGGCCGGAATGCCTTCGACTGTTTGGTTGGCGGTGCACCGGTCGAGATAGAAACCCGATGAGAAATTCTCGGAATGAGGACCGCGCCAACAATCACGAGTATCAACGCGAGCGATACCAGCGCCGCGCGGGGCTGAAGGCTCCGCGTTCTATGGTGCTTGGCGTCGGTTCGCAGTACCTCTGCGACTTCATCTCCAGTCTGAAAGCGTGCTTTGGGCTCGCGGGCGAGGCACCTTAGAATCACCGCCTCCCATCGGCGGTCGAGGTCTGGAACCAGCGTGCGCGGCGGGGCTGGGTCTTCCTTGGTCCGTCGTACAGCCATCGACAAAGGCGTAGCGGCCTCGAAAGCCCTCGTCCCCGTGACCATCTGGTACAGGACCAAACCGAGTGAATAGACGTCGGAGGCTGGAGTCAGTTCTTTCCCTTCAACCTGCTCTGGCGACATGTAGGCCGGAGTGCCCAGCAATTCGCCCGCTGCCGTGAATGAAGCTTCCAGACTGGATTCATGATCTGAACGCAGGGCCAACCCGAAGTCCGTGACGACCGCACGCACTCCCTTGGCGCCAGAGACCAGCACCACGTTGCCGGGTTTGAAGTCTCGATGCAAAACACCCGCCGAGTGCGCCGCTCCCAACCCGGCCGCCATCTGCAAGGCGATCGGCCGTGCTTCGTCTATGCGGAGAAGCGGCTTGCGGCGGAGGAACTCTGCCAGGGTCTCGCCTTCCAGTAGTTCCATTGCCACGAATACCACCGGACCGCGGCTAACCCCAACAGCCGACGCCGGCTGCCGAAACAGATCGAAGATCCGGCAAACATTAGGATGAGTAACCTGGCGGGCAAGATGGACCTCTCGTTTGAAACGCTCTAAAGCTCTGGTATCATCCAGCAGCTCACTCCGAATGAACTTAAGAGCTACGCGCTCGCGTAAGTCTAGATCTTCTGCCTCGTAGACTTCCCCCATGCCGCCGCGAGCCAGGAAGCGTGTAATCCGGAACCGCTCGGCAACGAAATCGCCTGGAAGAAAGGATTGACTGTGGGCAGGCGCGCCAGGCGAAGCACTCCCCGGAACTGCGGGACTCGAAAGGAAACCGCCCGATTCGACGTGGTGGGCCAGCAGCCGTTCCACCTCGCGCCGGACCAGCGAATCCGGCGAAGCCTCAGCTAGAAACGCCGTCCGCTCGGGGGGAGATTTTTCGAGCGCTATCTCAAATAGTGCTTTAACGTTCTCCCATTGCTGCGGCGTCAATTCCATGGCGCTCTTTTAAGTCAGCATAGAGCCACGCTTTGGCAACACTCCAGTCACGTTTGATTGTCTTGGGGGAGACTCCAAGCACTTCAGCGGCCTCTTCTACGCTCAACCCGCCAAAGAAACGCAATTCCACCACACGGGCCTGGCGAGGATCAATCTCCGCCAGACGATTGAGAGAATCATCCACGGCCAACAGTTCATCCGCCTGTTGTTCGGCAAAGGCGAAAGCCTCGTCGAGCGATACCTTCTTCTGTTCACCACCCCGCTTTTGCCGCGAGTGCCCGCGAGCGTGATCTATCAGGATACGACGCATCAACTGCGCGGCGATGCCAAAAAAATGAGTCCGGCTCTGCCAATTGACGGATTGCTGGTCGATCAGCTTCAAATACGCTTCATGTACCAGTGCTGTTGGCTGCAACGTGTGGTCGACTCGCTCCCGCCGCATGTAGCCGCCGGCCAGCCTTCGCAATTCCTCGTATACCACCGCCATGAGCTTCGATGCAGCGCCATCCTCCCCGTGCGTCAGGGCGGACAACAACTGCGTCACTTCCTGGCTCTCGCTCATAGCTGGATGAAGCATTGTACCGTATGTGTTTCAAAAGCAAGCAATCAGGTTTTGCCTGGAGATCAGTCACACCATTCGCGCAAAGGGCCCAGTACCTCCAAGGTCTTCAGCAAGATGAGGACCAGCGTTAGCGGCAAACTGCAAGTTGCTGGTCGGCCGCGCGCAGGGGGCGTCGGAAACCCTACTGCCATGCCCGGTGGACAGAACGCGTCGCACTGGATCAACGCGGCAGCCTTCGAGCCTGTCTTCGGAAACGATCCTAGTTTCTGGCCAAACCCCAATCTAAAACGATCCTTGGTATTGCCGCCGCTCGACCCGATGCGAGCCAGCGCTCTATCGATCTCGTATGATCACAGAAAGTTGAGAATGCGCCATCATGTCACGCTATATTACAGTCTCAATTGAAACGCAGATATGAGCATTCCGTTACTGGTCGAGATTGTGCATTCGTTAAGCCAGGAGGCATGGACCGAACGAAATAGAGCCGCATTTGAAACCCTTTTTGGCAGCCCCGGAGGACGTTACCCAAAGCAATCTTTAAAGGCTGTCACCCTTCGTGCGCCAGAGATGACTGGCGATTCCGGCGTCCCTTTCGCCGCCTACATTCACCCGCAGAATCCCGCTTCGGGACCCTACAGCGGACTGTCCTTCGTCATGTTTCCTGTGCCAGAGCGACCGTGCCTCATTGGAATGGTGGTTGGGACGCAAGGTCTTGCACCCGACGAGGCAATTCTTGGGCGGCCGGGCCACGCCCGGAAGACCCAGGCGATCTGTTCCTGGCTGAATCAAAAATATGGCTGTGGACGCTTCATAGCTTGGGCAATACAAGATCCAACTCGGACGGATCTCCCTGTCCCGGAGAACGTCGCGAAGCGATGGCCGGAGTACAAGAGTGTTTTCGACAGATACGGCAAGGAAATATATGCTCTATACTGCCCAACCGATGATCGCACCGGAACTGAGGCGGCATTAACAGCGTTTCTGGATCTGCTTTTTGAAGAGCGCGGCTATCAGCCCATTGCTGGTGCCCAAGCCAGCTATCAGTCTATTCGTACCGAGTGGTTCAACTATCTCATGCCCAGTGTCGACAACGCCCAAGTGGCAGAATTGCTTGCCACGCGACGGTATGTCATCATCCAGGGACCGCCGGGCACAGGGAAGACCATGATGGCAACTGAGCTTCTCCATACGACCTATAGTGGGCGTGGGCGAAGCATACAATTTCACCCAAATACGACGTATGAAAACTTCATTGGCGGTCTAGCTCCGGCGACGAGTACTACAGGCGACCTGGGTTTCCGATTCACACCTGTTCCCGGCTTCCTTATGGAAGCGGCAGCCCGGGCACTCAAAGACACATCAAGTCATTACCTTCTACATATCGACGAGATCAACCGAGCCGACCTGAGCAAGATTCTTGGCGAAGCGATATTCCTTCTTGAGCCGACCGCGTCGAACCGAGAAATTAACCTTCCCTACGACTTTGGTGAGCCGTTTCATCGGACTTTCTTCATACCAAACAACCTGCACATTGTCGGAACGATGAACAGTGCAGATCGCAGCATCGCCATCGTTGATGTAGCAGTCCGGCGACGATTTGCGTTTGTTTCGCTCTGGCCGCGCATGAGTGTGGTTGAGCAATTCGGATGCGTCACGATGCAGAAAGCGTTTCGAGATTTGATTTCAATTTTTATTGAGCATGCCGCTGAAGACGCGTTCCCGCTGGTACCGGGTCATTCATATTTTCTGGAGCCGGATGAGGAACGCGCTAAGCGCAGCCTTCGCGTAAACTTAGCGCCACTCCTCGAGGAGTATTTGGCGCAGGGTTACATTGGCGGCTTCGCTGAACCCATCCGCGGATATCTACAGGAATTGCGAAGTCTTTGAAGATCCAAAATATTCGGCGTCGTCCCAAAACCTTACCGCTGCTGGCGCCAGAGCTGGCCGAGGAAGTCTGCCTGGAGTTGACGGATCACTCGATAACGGAACGCTCTGCGGTGCACTTCTTCAGACTTCGCGGCGTGCGCGATCCCCACGCCCAAGCCGCCCGATTGGCGGATCAGTTCGTTAAGCAGAATCGGGCATTGATGTCGCTGTTAGACGTCCGCATCGAACGAGACTATGACGGCAATGATGTCCGGTTTCTAATTCAAGCTGGAGCTGCCGTTGGGGCGATCCCGCTGATTTCCCCTACGACCGCGCGACCCGATTTTGGGCTCGTTGTTCAACCGCGATTCCCTTGGGCGGGAATTGGTCCCATGCTTGCCGAAATGGGGTGGCGCGTCAGTCCGACGCCGTTGCATTTGCCGCTTCTGCGCCGGTCTGAACGTCGAGTGCCGATCTGGGTCTTGTCTTTTATGATTCTCGTAAGGCTGAAAGCCTTGCTCGACTTCCTTGATCGGCGATTTGAGCTCATCAAAGAGACGCGTGGCGCTCCGCGAGGTACAGTCCATTGGGCGGAGTATGCGACGCGGAAGCTGCCGAGCGCAAGCTTCCTCTCTGTACCCTGTACGTTTCCTGATCTTCGCGAGGATCGACTTCTCAAAGGTGCGATTCGGCATGCTGTTGAACGCCAACTGCACGCCCTTGAGACCCAAAAAGAGCACGGTGCGTTTGTCCATAGATTAATTGAGGTTGGGCTGCAACTACTACGTCGAGTTCAATCGGTTCCGGTGTACGTGCCATCCGCGACAACATTGGGGAGCTGGCTTCAGCGCCCGATGCGGGCGGAGCAGTTCACCAACGGTTTGCAGGCAATCGAATGGACGATTGAGGAACGAGGGCTCGCTGGAGTAAGTGACTTAGAGGGCATACCGTGGATGATGCAGATGGACAAGTTCTTCGAAGCATGGGTCGAGACTGTGCTTCGGATCGTGGCGCAGCGCGCGGGTGGCCAAATGAAAGTTGGCCGTAAACGAGAAACAACCCACGCCATCAACTGGGAGCCGGCGTATCTAGGCTCGCAAAAATCACTCGCGCCGGACATCTGGCTCGAATGGGATTCCGTGACGCTAATCGTAGATGCAAAGTATAAGCGCCATTGGGAAGAACTTCAACAGCACTCGTGGTGGAGGGTTGAAGAAGAACTCCGTGAACAACATCGGCACGATCTGCTTCAGGTCCTCGCATACGCTAATCTATCGCGGACTTCAACCGTTATCAGTTGCCTTGCTTATCCCTGCTCGGCTGAGAATTGGAATTCTCTGCGCGAGCGCGGACGTCTGATCCATCGCGCCGAGTTCGCAGTGGGTTCGCGAGCGGTCCATATCTGGTTGACTGCTGTTCCAATGGCCACGGCAGTGGAGCGGATTGCCGCTCCTCTAGCGGAAGAAGTACGGAAGATAGTCGTCGGAACTAGTAATAGGGCGTAGATTGAATAGCACAAGTTCGCACGATCAGCTCGCTAACCCAACCGTTTCTGTGGCACCCCCGCGATCAAGCGGTCCGCTTTTTGCTAAGCTTGCCGGGTGACGCAGGTTCCCCTATTTCGGCTAGCAAGAAAGAGCTTTTATGCAGCGCTGCTAAAAGCCGGCGTGTTATGTATAGCCGCGCGGAGAACGCCCAAGAGAGGCCTTCCTCCCGAATTCCCCTCGAATGGAGATGGCGACAGCGCGACGAGTATCGCCATTGCTCAGGGAATTTTCGATCAGATTCAGTCAGAAGCCAAGATCGGGACAAGGCTGGCGGACGAGATTTCTGGTGAGAAATTCGAGCAGATCACGCGATCATTTGTTGAAACGACATTCTCAAACCTGCGGACGCTCCGCCGTGGCAGGTGGGATTTCAATTCAGAGAAAACAGCGACTTTCCGGTTTGAGCAGTACCATTCTCTGGCTGAACTGGCGCAAGTTGCCGAGAAGAATCCAGAAATTGCGGCGTTACTGGGCAGTGATTGCGTTATCGCTCCAGATGTGCTGGTGCTGCGCGAGCTTGAGCCCGACAAGGCTATTAACCGGAAGTACGTGCGGGTTAATGAAATGGTTGCATTACGCTCGCAAATTCGGGAGCATAATAACAAACCGGCGATCCTTCATGCCAGCATCTCTTGTAAGTGGACACTGCGGACCGACAGGTCTGAAGCGCTGAGCTTAATTCGGAAGAGAAAAGGTAGAGTGCCGCACATCGCTGTCGTTACAGGTGAGCCCCTGCCCAGCCGCTTGGCATCGCTTGCCCTAGGAACCACGGATATTGATTGTGTCTATCATTTCGCGTTGCCCGAACTTATTAGCAGCGTGGAAAAGCTTCAAATCGAAGATTCGGTCCAACTTCTGAAGATCATGGTCGAGGGTGAACGGCTAAAAGATATAACCGACCTTCCATTGGATTTGGCTGCGTAACCTTGCAGCCCCCGGATAATCCATTCGGGCCAAAGGTTTCACCGATGTCTTAGGTACGATCTGTTACCTATCTGTCCGGTACGGACAAAGGACACTTTGGTGGACGGCATGGGATTCGAACCCACGACCCCCACGTTGCGAACGTGGTGCTCTCCCAACTGAGCTAGCCGCCCACAAATCAACTCCCGCGCAAATCACGCAAGCGCGCAGGGCGCAACCAAATCCGCCACGCCCTTTATATAACATCGCATGCTAGGATGGCTGTTCGCGCGGCGCGGCTCCCATATGGTTCTCTCCGATGTCGATATCCGCCGTTACATCGAAGAGGGCAAAATCCGCATCTCGCCTGAGCTGCCACCCGAGCAGTTCGGAAGCTGCTCGGTCGATTTCCGCTTAGGCAACGAATTCAGCATCTTCGAGCATAGCCGCTTCCCCTATATCGACGTGCGCGAAAAAAGCGCGATTCAGGACATCATGCGAACTGTGCGCGTCAAGGATGGCGAGCCGTTTATTCTGCAGCCCCGCGAATTTGCGCTGGCCATTACAGAAGAGACTCTCGAGCTCGACGACGATGTTCTTGGGCGGCTGGAAGGCCGGTCAAGTCTCGGGCGCATCGGCATCATCGTACATGGAACCGCTGGCCTATTTGATCCCGGATGGCGCGGCAGGGCGACGCTCGAGCTCAGTAATCTCGGCATCATGCCGGTCGCGCTCTACGCCGGAATGCGCATCTGCTCGTTCACTTTCGAACAGCTCTCGTCAGCCGTGTCGGTGCCCTATTACAAAAAGGCCGGGAACAAGTACGCCGGGCAAGCGCACCCGGTGGCAAGTCGATTGACTGCGGAGATCGCGGACAAAAAGGACTCCTAGGTTCATCGGCCAGATGAACCAAAGCCGCCACTGCCGCGCTGTGAGTCGGCCAGCTCTCCCTCCTCCCATTCGACCGGCTCGTATCTCGCCACAATCATTTGCGCGATGCGATCGCCAGGATGTATTTCGTAAGCTGCCCTTCCCAGGTTCAGCATGATGATCTTCAACTCGCCGCGATAGCCGGGATCGATCGTTGCGGGCGAGTTCGGCAGCGTGATCGCGTGTTTCAGCGCCAGACCGCTGCGAGGTCGAATCTGGACTTCGAAACCCGATGGTATCTCGAGCGCAAGTCCCGTCGGAATGGCTTTCGGAATCCCTGGCTCGAGCAGCGCTCCTTCGACACATCGGATATCCATTCCGGCATCTTCTTGCGGGCCGTGCGCGTATTCGGGAAGGTGCGCGTCCTGATGCAGTTTCTTGATCCTAATTCGCATCGCGAATCCGCTATCATAGCGGCTTCATGAGCGGATCGCCGATACTTCAGCCCTCATCCCGCAAGCGCGTGCTTAGCGTTGCGCCGATGCCGGCAGAGAAGCTGGCGTATGCGTTAGCGCGTTACAGCCGGTCGCCGGATTCCATCGCCAAGTCACTCGAGTGGGTGCGGTCGCACGATTCAGCAAGGTTTCTGGAAAGCTTCTATTTTCAATACGGGCATGCATCGATCGCAGATCTCGGGCACGTTGCGGTCTGCTTCGAAGGCATTTCCGAATTAGCCGCTGCGGAAATTGAAGACGAGCAACTTTGGGACGGCCAAGCGAGGAGTTCGCGCTACCAGGACTTCTCGAGCGCCGGCGTCATAGTGCCTCCTGAACTGACCGCCTCTGAAATCAGAATCTACGAAGACGCAACGGCAAGGCTGCGCGATGCCTACCGAACCGTGCATCAGCGTGCTGTTTCGTATTACGAAGAGCAACTGCCGCAGCCCGCAGCGATGAAGCCGGAGACCTACCGGCGGAACATTGCTGCACGCGCGTTTGACGTGGCTCGTTACCTGCTGCCATTCGGCAGCTCCACCGGCGTGGGCCAAGTAACGAGTATTCGAACTCTGGAAAAGCAGATACGGCGGCTAAAAGCGTCGGAATTTCAGGAAATCCGCGAATTGGCAGACGAGCTAACCGGCGCGTGTGCGAGCGCTCCTGAATGCGCATGGAACGGTCACGTGGCCGGCGAGGAAGCGCTGGCGCCTACACTCGCGCGCCACGCGGATCGAGATGAATACACGAGCCGGCTCAGAGCCGATCTCACCGAGTGGGCATCGCATCGGCTACCGGCGCCAGGAGCTTCGAGCGCGCCCCCCTTAGATCTGATGCAACCGGCCGATTCGATCGCCGACATCTGCGCAACACTCCTTTATTCCGTGACCGACCGGCCCTATCGCGAGTTATATGAGCTTGCCTGTGGATGGCATCCGCCTCAGAAACAAGAGCTGTTGTCCGTCGCGCTCGGCGCTCGAAGTCGCCGGGACGAATTGCCACGCCAATTTCGCAGCGCGCCCTACGTGTTCGATTTCACAATGGACGTCGGCGCGTATCGCGATCTGCACCGTCATCGCCGCTGCCAGCAATTTCGCCAGCAGTATACGAACCGTCTCGGCTATGAAACGCCTGAGTTATTGGCCAAATGCGGGGCTGAAGAGGTTTATCGGGAAGCGCTGCGCGAAGCCGATGCCGCAATTGAAAAGCTGCCACAGCCGGCAGCGCAATACCTGCTGCCTTTTGCCGCGCGATCCCGATTCCTATTTAAGATGGATTTCGCCGAATTGGAATACATCTCGCGCCTACGAAGCGGCGTGAAAGGCCATTTCTCTTATCGAAAAATCGCGTGGGAGATGAAGCAAGCTCTCGAAAGGCTCGATCCGGCACTCGGAACGCTCGTTGAAGTAACCCCGCCCTGGATCGAAGATCCCCTAAATCGGTAATAGATCGAAGATCCGCTAAATCGGTAAATAAAGATTTTTCAGGCCAGATTCAACGTCTGCATCAAGGTGCCGCGCTGCGCCTGAATCTTTTTCTGCAGCATCATGATGGCGTAAATCAGTTGCTCGGGACGCGGCGGGCACCCGGGAACGTAAACGTCCACCGGAATCACTTGATTCACAGGAACCAGCGCGTAGTTGCTGAACACTCCTGTTGACGTCGCGCACGCGCCCATCGAAATCACCCATTTCGGCTCCGGCATCTGCCGGTACAGTTGCCGGATCACAGGGGCCATTTTGTTTGAAACCCGACCGGCAATAATCATGAGATCCGATTGCCGAGGCGAGCCGCGAAAGACTTCAGCGCCGAAGCGGGCCGCATCGTAACGCGATGCCATCATCGACATCATTTCGATCGCGCAGCAAGCGAGACCGAAGGTCATCGGCCAGAGAGAATTTTTTCGCGCCCAATTCAGCGCGTTATCCAGCGTTGTGGTGATGATGCTCTCCCGAAACTCAACTTGATCTGCATCATCGATTCGCGCGAATAAATCAGGGGGCTGGCTGATCTCGAATTGTTCTGAGTCATCCACAACCGAATTATGCCATGAACCGGAGATCGCGCTCTCCTTGTGCCTGAAAGAAACTCTTGATCCTAGAATCGTAAGTTATGCCCGCGCGAGCCGTGTTTCAGCCCTCATCGAGTTACGAAGACGCGCTAGCCCGATTGGCGAACGAAACCGGCATCGATCGTGAATATTGGGACATTCTTGGCAAGAAACACGAGGCTTCACCTGAAGTTCACCGCCGTATCCTGACCGCTCTGGGGCTGGATGTCTCGACCCGCACAACCGTCGAAGACGAACGCATTCGAATCTTTCAACGCTGCGCCGCTTTCGCTTTGCCCCCCACGCTGGTCATCGGCTCTGAAAAAACAATTCCGCTTTCGCTCGCCTCGTCATTCGAAGGCTCTGTCTCCTTCGAAATTCTGCTCGAAACGGGCGGACGGCTAGCCGGGCAAGCCGAACTTTCGCAATTACGTGTGAGTCGTGAATTTGTCATGGACGAGCTGCGTTGGTACACATACGACCTCGCGTTCCCTCGCGATGTGCCGCTCGGTTATCACGAGCTGAAAATTTCGTTGGGTGGAAATCTTGCCGCAACGGCTCATCTGATCGTGGGTCCGGATCGCGCATATCTCCCGGAGAGCCTAGCATCCGGCGCTCGGACCGCAGGTTTAAATGTTGCGCTCTACGGGCTCCGTTCCGACCGCAACTGGGGATGCGGAGATTTCTCAGATCTCCACTCTCTCATTGATTGGGCTGCGACTGAGTTTGACGTCAGCTTCATCGGCCTCAATCCGCTTCACGCGCTGTATAACCGCGTGCCATACAACACCAGCCCCTATCTGCCGCTGTCCATCTTTTATAAGAATCCGATTTACATCGACGTCGAAAGCGTTCCCGAATTCAAATTGTCTCTCTGGGCGCAGCGTTTGGCTATTTCGCCTCCGATTCAAGAAAGTATTCGCAAGCTTCGCGAGGCCGAATTTGTTCAGTATGAACAGATCGACCAATTGAAGCGGCGATTCTTGAAAGTTTTGTTCCGCGAATTCCGCAAGCGCCATGCGCAAGGCTCTCCACGAGCCGCCGTCTTCGCTGAATACTGCGATCGCGAAGGAGACCTGCTCGAAAAATTTGCTCTGTACTGCGCGTTTGACGAAATTCTACACAGGCAGAATCCTGATTGCTGGAATTGGCGCGACTGGCCGGAAGAATACCAGTCTCCCGAGTCAGACGCGTGCCGCGCGTTTGCCAAACAGCATCCGCGAACGATCGAATTTTACAAATATGTTCAGTTCGTTCTTGATGAGCAGTTGTCGGCCGCAAATACGTACGCGAGACAGAAACTATCCATCGGTCTATATCATGATTTGGCGTTAGCTACCGACAACTGCGGCTCAGATCTTTGGGCTCATCGCAATTTTTATGTGCCGGGCTGCCGTGTCGGCGCGCCGCCGGACGACTTCTCGCCGAACGGGCAGGACTGGGCCTTCCCGCCGCCTCGCTTTACTGCGCATAGGGAAAACGGATACCGGCTCTATCGCGAAAGCATTCGCAAAGTTGCCAAATGCGGCGGAGCGCTGCGCATCGACCATGTCATGCGCTTGTTCCGGCTGTTCTGGATTCCCGAGGGCGTTGACGCATCCGAAGGCATCTATGTGCGCGAAAATGCAATGGATCTTATGCGGATTCTCGCGCTCGAGAGCGTGCGCAATAAGAACGTCATTGTTGGCGAAGATCTCGGTACCGTAACCGACGAAATCCGCGATATGCTCTCGCGGTTCGGCATCCTGAGCTACCGCTTGTTCTATTTCGAAAAGCACCGAGACCAGTCATTCAAGGGCAGCGGAGAATATCCTCGTCAAGCTCTGGTCTCGTCAACTACACATGACCTTCCGACGCTCGCCGGTTTCTGGACTAGCCGCGACATCGAGGCGCGAAAAAGCGCCGGGCTGATCGATGAAGGCGGATACCGAAGCCAGCTTGAAGATCGCAAACGCGACAAGCAGAGCATGCTGGACGCGCTTCATGCGGAAAATCTATTGCCGCACTGGTATCCGCGAAGCGCGGACCGTGTGGTGCAACTCGATGGCGATCTTCACAACGCGATCATCGCTTTTCTTGCGCAGGTTCCGTCAATGATCCTGCTGTTCAATCAGGAGGACTTCACGAAAGAAACCGAGCAACAGAATTTGCCGGGCAGCACGGCCGAATACCCCAACTGGCAGCGTAAAATGAAAGCCAAAATTGAAGATCTACGGTCGCCTGAATGGCAGCCCTACGCCGCGATGCTGCGAAATCAGTTGCATCGAACGGGACGCGCGTTGCATTGAAGGCTTCCGTTCGCGCCATGTCTCAATCACCAAATCCAGCCGCGCCGCAGCAGGTGGCGCTTCTACTTGCGTCCGCCGCTGAGTTGCTCAGGGCCGGGCGGCCAGCCGATGCGATCGCGCCATTGCGCGATGCAGCGCTGCTCGAGCCGGCGAATCCCATCATCCAGCACGACCTCGGCCTCGCCTGCCTCGAAGTCGGGTGCTTACCGGATGCCATTGAGGCATTTCAGCGGGCCACTGGCAGCGACCCGCGCTACACCGATGCATATTTCCGCCTCGGAATCGCCTTGGAGAAGCTGGGCGACATCGGTGGAGCAATTGTTGCATACGACCGCGCCACTGAGCTGTCCCCCTCCCTGACCGAGGCGTGGTTCCGCGCCGGGGCTCTGGTCTATACACTGGGCCATCGTGATGAGGCGATCGGCTGTTTCCGCCGCGCCGCCGCAACCGGCAGTACTACAAGCTTCGGTCGCCTTGGCAAGGCGAGGGCGCTGCTGATCGAGAATCGCAACCAAGAAGCTGAAAAGGTGCTGCGACACACGCTGGCGCTCGATTCGACAAACGCCATGGCGCATGATCTGCTGGGCAATCTGCTCTCTGAGTTCGGCCGTTTCGACGAGGCCCGGGAATGCTTCGAACGCGCGATCACGCTGGCGCCCCTCCTGGCGGGAAGCTACTACGATCTGGTCCGCTGTCGCGCCGTCACAACCGATGATGACGGTCTCCTTCAACAGATGGAAGCCGCACTGGCCACCCCGGGGCTGGAAGCGGCGCAACGCCTGCGGGTTCATCTCGCGATCGGTAAGGCGGCGGAGGATCTTGGCGACTACGCCTTGGCCATGCAGCATTTCGACGCTGCAGACGACGTACGCCGGAGCTTTGGGTCTTTCGACTCGTCCGCGTTCTCGACCGAGATCGACCGTCTGATTGCCCGCTGCACACCCGAATGGATCGCGCGCGCGCCCGAACTCGGCAGCTCGGATGCCAAGCCTGTGCTGATCATCGGCATGCCTCGGTCGGGCACAACTCTCGTGGAGCAGATTGTCTCCATGCATCCCGAGGTCGGGGCCGGCGATGAGTTGAATTTCTGGAACCAGCGCGGGGCGGCGTGGCACGGTTCCGGCGGGGTCGGAAACGAGAGGTCGTTCCTTGCCCAGGCCGCGGCAGATTATCTCGGCGTACTGCGTTCGATTGCACCCAAAGCAGCGCGGGTGACCGACAAGATGCCGTTCAACTTCCTCTGGGCCGGGCTGATCCACATGGCATTCCCGCGCGCAACCATCATCCATTGCCGCCGCGCCGCCGCTGATACAGCGCTGTCAATCCATCAAACTCATTTCCATCCGAGCCTGCCGTTTCCAACCGGAGGCGCCGAACTGGTCGCGTATTTCCGCAGCTACCAGCGGCTCGTCGACCACTGGCGGAGCGTGCTGCCGGCGGATCGCTTCATCGAGGTCGATTACGAGGACTTGACCCGCGAGCCCGAGCCAGTCATCCGGCGGATCATCGCCGCCTGTGGCCTGACTTGGCACGACGCGTGCCTGCGCCCCGAATGCAATACTCGCGCTGTGAAAACTCCCAGCAAATGGCAGGCCCGGCAGCCGATCTATCAGACCTCCGTCGCGCGCTGGCGGCGCTACAAACCCTGGCTGGGACCTCTGCGCGAGCTCGTCGACTGAGCATATACAAAACAAGATCCACGAAACAGGCTTCGCTTCAGGTCCAGCTGCGCTCAATCCGCTAGAACAGTTCAACTCTATCTAAATGGAAATTTCACTCGATCGTCATGAACCCGTTACAGGTCGGCTGTAGAGATTGGTGAGGGTCGTATTTCCACCCCGATGTCTCACGGCCGATCCCGGTTGCGTGATGAAAATCCAAGGAGGACAAGCGTACATGTCGCGAAAGTCGCGAAAAAGGTCTCGAAATAATTCTCGGGTCAATCGTCTGCGCCCGCTCAAAGCTCTGCTGGCGGCGGGGCTGAGCGTTCCGGCGCTGTTTTGTCAGTCCGTGCCGTTCCCGACCTACGTCACCGGCCCGCAGCCAAACGGCTCGTGGGTCGTCAGCAATGGCCAGGTCATCACCCCAGCCGGCACCCTAGTGAACCTCGGCGACCGGGTCCGCGCGAAGGCCATCGCGCTGAACCCCAGTCCCTTCAATCACACCGCCGCTGTCCTCACCCTGGGCACGTCGCAGTCCGGCCCGGGCGCCGTCGAGGTGTTCGATACCAGCACCGGCGTTGTCCTGCAGAACTACATCACCCTCGGCCTGGATCCGAGCGGCAGCTATAGCGGCATAGCCTATTCGAGAAATGGCAAATACCTAGTGTTCAGCCAGGACAGCAGCAATGTCACGATCGCCACTGTCGATCACGAGGGCATGCTGCACGACGACGCCCAGGTCAGTGTTCCGCCGAACAACTCCTTTATCAAGTGCTTCCCGAACAGCCCTCCGGCCTCTTATGGCAATCCCTGCGGCTCATTCTATAGTCCGAGCACTTCTTATCCCGGCGGCGTCGCGCTCTCAAGCGATGGCAACAGCGCCTATGCCCTGCTGAACCAGAACAACACACTCGCCAAAATTGACCTGACCTCGAATCCGCCGACGTTGGTTACGCAGATTCGCGTAGGCAACGCGCCGCACAGCGTCGTGATTACCGGTGATGGCAAGACCGCGTACGTCAGCAACGAGGGTGGCCGCGTCGCTACCGAGGCGGACTTCCAGATCAACTCCGCCGGCACGGAAATCGTGGCCGACCCATTTGTGGGTGCCGCGGTTACTGGGACCGTTTCTGTGGTTGATCTACCCTCGATGAAGGTCACCGCTACCATTTCGACCGATTTGCACCCGACCGGAATGGCGTTCTACGGAAAGCACCTGTTGGTCGCCAACACCTATAGCGACACCATCTCAGTGATCGACACCGCCTCCAACACGGTCGTGCGGACGATCGACCTCGGGCTGCCGATCGGAGTGCCCGGCAAAGGGCAACCGACCTATGGCGCCGGCCCGAACTCGATCGCAGTCGATGTGAAGAAAGGCGTTGCCTACGTGGCGCTGTACAATGCCAACGCCATCGGGGTGATCGACCTCAGCAATACCGCGAAGAATCCCGTCACGGGGATGATCCCGGTAGCATACGCTCCGAGCTCGGTCGTGCTGGACCAAGCCAATAACGCGCTCCTCGTTGCCAACGACAAGGGCATCGGCACGCGTTATTCGTTCGAGTGCGACCACGGCGTCTGCGGCTACAACACCCACCAGGACAATGGCACCGTCAGTATCATCCCCGTGCCGGATAGCGGAACGTTGGAGGCGATGACCCGGCAGGTTTTCGAGAACAACCACTGGGATCTGAAGCAAAATATCGAGTCTGCCTCCGGTGGATCTCCAGATGCCAAACCGGTCCCAATCCCTGGGAGGATCGGCGATCCATCCCTGATCAAGCACGTGTTCCTGATCGTCCGTGAAAACCGCACTTATGATCAGATCCTGGGCGATGTGGCCGCCGGCAATGGCGACCCCTCGCTGGCAGTCTTCGGCGACGGCTCCGCCGCCACAGCCAACGGCCTGGCGATCACGCCGAACGCGCACGAGTGGGTGAAGCGCTTCCCTCTGCTCGACAATTTCTACGACCCGAGCCGCCAATCGGCTGATGGTCATCAGTGGATCATGGAGGGCGTAGCGCCGTATGCTGACGACATTCAATCGCCTGACTGGGTCCGCAGCTATCCGGGCGGGAACGCCGGCGATGCGCTCGCCTATCAGAAAAAGGGTTTCCTGTTCTCGGAAGCGGAGAACGCTGGTCTGCCGGTGAAGATCTACGGCGAATACGTCGAAAACGATTTGTACAAACAGAAGAACGGATCGTACGGACCAAGCGGGGAGCCAAGCTGGAGCCAGTTCTATGCCGACTCCCAGTGCTTCGAGAAAGCACCTGGTTGCAAAGCACCCGGCGTCCCGGGGGAGAAGACGCTGCACTATCAAAATGAGATCCTCGCAGAATCCTCTATCCCGGCCGTGAGTACCCATCTCGTCAAGAACTTCCCTTATTTCGATCTGGGCATCCCGGACCAGTTCCGCGTCGATCTGTGGGTGCAGGATTTCAACAAAGACCTCGCGGCCGGTACGGTGCCCGCGTTGAGCATCCTATGGATCATGTGCGACCACACTGGCGGCCCGCCGACTCCACAAGCCGAACAGGCCGATAACGATTTAGCTGTGGGGCGCATGATCGACTACATTAGCCACAGCAACGTCTGGTCCTCATCGGCGATCTTCATCGAGGAAGACGACGCGCAGAACGGCGTCGACCACATCGACGGTCACCGCAGCCCGGGCTATGTCATCAGCCCCTACACCGTGCAGTACGGACCAACGGTTCACAGCTACTACACGCAAGTCAACATGACTCGGACGATCGAGCAAATCCTCGGTCTGACGCCCATGAACCAGATGGACCTCGTGGCGTCGCCCATGAGGACGGCTTTCGTCACGGGCGACCCGCCCGCTGCCAACTTCAAACCTTGGAATCACGTGCGGAACCAGGTCCCGCTAGACCAGGGCGTTACCTCGAGCGTAGCCAAGAAAACGGACAGCGCTGCGGTTAAGACCCTGCGGGCGGCTTGGCTTCAGAAAAAGGCGGCGATCTTCGCCGGCAAACTGACCAAACCTGACTCCGAAGACCCGGACACGGTCAACCATCTCAACTGGTACATGTCGACTGGATTTACGCGGCCCTACCCGGGCGAGACCAAGGTTCGCCTCCCGAGCGACTTTAACAACCCTGCTCCCACCAAAGCTGACGACGACGGCGAGTAACATACGTCTCCGACTGCAACGGCCCTCTCCCCGATAACCGGGGAGAGGGTTTCTTGTTCACACCTCGCTAGGATCTAGCCAGAATGTACATATGACCGTGAGCGTTACAGAAGCGAGGAACAAGTTGACCCAGCTCTTGACGGCGGTTGAGAAAGGCGAGCGCGTGACGATTGAACGCCACGGTCGCGTCATTGCCGAAATCGTGCGGCCGTGTGCAAAAACGGCTCCAAAGTTCGGAACGCTCAAAGGCGTCGTATCCATGTCGCCGGAGCAATTTTACGAAGCGACGCGCCCTATGACAAACAAGGAAGTCGATGACTTTCTGCAAGGTCACTACTGATTGCGAGTTCTCTTCGGTACGACGGCTCTGTATGTGGTGGCGGGAATTTTCGACGTAGCGTTCACACCGAAGGTTCAAAGATTGCTGGAGCACTCGGAAACGGTACGCATAGTAAGTCCAGTTTCTTTTGCAGAAATTGCTATCAAGGCGAAACAAGGGCCTAACCCCACTGACGCAGCAACCGTCAGCGAGTACGCGCTGAGTTCCTTTATCGACGGGAACAACACGAGGAACCCTACGAACCTGTCCTCATTGCACGGATTCGGTGAGAAGCTTGGCATAAACTGCGCGCGCATGATCATAAGCTGCGCGCGCCGCTGGAAGTTCACGCTGCGAGATTTTCGAAGCCTTTTGCGTCCAACACTGGTTTACAGCAGCAAGACACCATTCAGCGCTCTGACGGGAAGGGCGAATGGGCTTTCCGGCCACTAGAATGAAAACCGGATTGCTATGCGAGGACCCAAGAATCCGCACTGCCAGCCAACTGCTTCGTTCGACAGGGACATCAAACACCACGTCCTGAACGGTCCCATCCGCAACGATATCCTTGCGGCCGATGGATTTTCCGTTCATAACGAGTTCCACTGGCACTTGCCTCGTTCTTTTAATACGCGCGCGCTCGAGGTGCCAGTAAGGCTCGCTATCGAGTGGGCGATCACGGATATCTGTAGAAGAAGCACTATTGACCATATGTTTCGTTCCCGCATTGCCCAGAGGAATCATCCACGAGGGCTCCTCATCGCTTCCGCCACGCTCGGCCGCATAAGGCAGGTATGCGGAAACCTTAACGTGGGCGTGAACTGTCCCGGCTTCTGCAAGCTTCACTTCGCTCGCGTGCGTTCCGAGTTCCACACCATTAACGGTGAAGTCCATTAAATGGCTTCGTCCATCGGACACATAGCTTCGGCCTGCGCGAAGAGCATCAAGCCAGGCCGGGTAGCTGAGCGGGCCCTCAATCTTGGCGTAAACACGTCCCTGGCCGACCCGCGCGTCTGTAATGCAAGGAAAGTCGGTCTCTCCCGAAATGCGCGTGCGGAAGCCGACATTCAGCGTGTGATACCAGATGTTGAGCTCCCAAATATAAGGAGTGTCCGCAGCCGAGATGAAGTCAACGGTATCGGGATACGTTACATCAACGATGTATTCGTTCGCGCCGATGCCGTCAAATCCCGGCATTTCGTAGTTGGGAAGCTCATGCGATTTCACTTCCAGACCCCAGCCAGAATGCGCGAAGCCCACCAGCGCTCCCTGCGATTTTCCCCAGCGCAAAATGGGCAGGTCCCAAGTAGGCCATTGCTCAATGCGAACGCAGTGGGGATAGTCCTGGTCTTTGAGGCCAAGCAACACTAGGTGTCCGGCGTGGCTGGACGGAAAACCGGAAACTTCTAGATCGTAATGCATTAACCGGTCCGGCGCCGAGAGCGGGTTGTCTTTGCCCGTGAAAAATTGCTTCTGATAGTAATAGCAGGGACCCCATGTCAACACGGCTCCGACGTTTAGCTTTTCGCCTTTGATCTGGCGCACCATGTCCTCAGGCCGCACTCCTTCGGTGGGGTTCTGATAATGCGAGCAGCCGGCCGCATGCACGTGATGGTCGCCCGAATACCAGCCGTATTTTGCGGGATTAATCCAGCGCTGCATGCCGAAAGAGGCTTGGTTTCGGCCTGCGTTCGTGACTCTGACCTGTTTGGTCTGCGCAAGATATTCCGGCCCCATCGAGCAGGTGACCGTATAAATGCCCTCGGGCAAGAGAATCTTTTCACCATTGCTGCGGTAAATCTGCGGCTGGAAAAAGAAATCGGGCGCCAGGCGCTTTGATGGATTCGGATAGAGCCGGCCCGAATGGTCACGGATCGTGAAGGCAGCAACGGTGGGCAATCCATTCTCATCGCGTACCCGCAGCTCGAGCGGTGCAGCAGGCAGCGCGTCAAACAATATGATCATCCGGTTGCGAAAGCCGATGTCCTGAGTGCCTTGCCCCACGTCGAAAGTGATCTCGGCGGAACGTTGTCCTCGATCGCGGCTGTAGATTTCCACGATTCGATATTCCAATGGCAGGCCAGAAAGGCGCTCGGGCATTGGGTCTTTGTCATAAAGATCGAGAGTTATCCATCGATCCCTGAGGTCAGCCGGGGAAATTTCTTTCGCAGGCTCGGCGCTCCCGTCCGACTGAATGTATACGGGCAGCGCGTTCGGGCTTTTTGCTTGTAGTCGCGGGGTCACTCCGGCCAGGTTAATCACTTTCACGAGGAAAATGCGCGTTCCGGCTTCGACCAGCTCGCGTCTTGCGGGCCCGGGACGCACTTTGACACGGCTCTCTGGATTGATTTCGACGATCGCGAGCGTGTACTTGTCGAGAATTTGCTCGAGGCCCGAAACCGCTTCTGTCTCGTCGGTCTTAGCGATGAGCGCATTGATTGCATTCTCGTCCTGCGGCGGCAGCGGCTCCCCTAAATAGGCCAGCGCGGTCTCCACCTGACGTACTTCTTGCGCAAAAGGTTGCAGCGGCACCTTGGTCTGCGCCGCAGCCAGACTGCACAACAGTAAAACCGCAATCAGACTAAATCGGGACGCAGAAGGTCGTCGGAATAGATCTCGAGCTTCCATTACACTCCGGGCCATGCGCCGATGATAGTTGATGTATTTCGAAGCACACTAGCAGAACACGAGTGAATGAAAGGCCTCGTATTTCAGTGGCGGGGTAATTAAGACGATCAATTCTAGTGACGATTCGTCGCGTCACTGCCCCGGTGCCTGCAGCAACTCTTCCAGGTAGTTGCGAATCAGGTCCACTGCAGTTTTCCGAAATATCCGGTCGCGCCCGGCGATCTCCACTGGCTGCGACACCATCGGCATCAGCGCATCCATGAAGTCCGTGTGCAGTTCGCCCCACAGCCATGTTCTACAAAACATCCACCTGGAAACTCCCGAACATCGCATCACCGCCGCCAAAAAATCGGTGGCGCAGACCATCGGGGTTCGTGGTCTGTGAATCGACGCCTAAGTGGGAAGCCCTAGCGAGCATTCGTGTCCCACTTGCGAACACTTGGACCTATGTACGCGAGTAAACTTATTGACATAGCTACCAATCGTCGCGGCCAGCCGGTTGCACATCTCTAATTCGACATGCTCCAAACCCTTCGGTACACGCTTCGCACCTTGCTTCGCACCCCAAGCTTCACGATCGCCGCGTTGATCTGTCTCGCGCTCGGAATCGGGGCGACCTCAGCGATTTTCAGCATCGTAAACGCCGTGGTTCTGCGCCCACTCCCGTATCCCGACTCCAAGCGCCTCGTGCGCATCTATACCGAGTTCCCAACCTTTCCGGGTGGAGGCCTCCACAAATTTTGGGTTTCAGAACCGGAGGTATTTGATCTGAAGACTTCAGCGAAATCCTTCGAATCAATCGGGGCGTGGGCAACCACGGGCGCGAATGTCGCTGGGCTGAGTCAGCCGGTGCGCGTCACCACTACCTTCGTAAGTGCCGAGCTCTTGCCGCTGCTAGAGATCAAACCGCTCATGGGCCATTTCATCGCGCCTGAACAGGACGTCCCTGGCGCTGCGCCCGTGATTGTTTTGTCGTATGGATTGTGGAAGCGCGCCTTCGGCGGGGATCCCAAGATTATTGGGCGAAATACCTATCTCAACAGCGCAAAGGCAACCGTCATCGCCGTTATGCCGAAAGGATTTGTGTTTCCTCCCGACGCTGTCGATCAAACCGAGGCGTGGTCTGCGCTCCAGCTCAATCCCAAGAGCACGAACCGGGGCGGTCACAACTACAACGTCCTCGGACGTCTTCGCAGCGGAATCACTCTCACCCAGGCCCGAGATGAGATGGCGCGGCTGGTCGCCCGCTGGGGCGAAGCTGAGTCCCCGAATACGCATGTTTTCAGCCCAAAGCAACACCCCGTCTCCATGTATCCGTTCTATGACGAAGTCGTCGGCGGCGTAAGAAGGGCAATGCTGATGCTGCTCGGCGCAGTGGTGTTCGTACTGCTGATTGCTTGCGTCAACGTCGCGAACCTGCTGCTTGCCCGGAGTGAGGCGCGGCAGCGCGAAATTGCCGTCCGGCGCGCGATGGGCGCATCAACTGGCGATCTGATGAAGCAATTCATCTTCGAAGGCGCATTCCTCTCTGTTGTCGGCGCTGCGCTCGGAATTGCACTCGCATCTCAAAGTCTGAAGCTGATCGAGTCGACAAACTCGGGAAGCATTCCTCGCATAGACGAAATCCGGCTGGATTGGCGGGTCTTGCTCTTCACGCTAGGCGTATCGGTGATCACGGGCATTCTCTTTGGTCTCGCTCCGTTTATTCACGTATCGGCGATCCGCGTTTATGAAACGCTGAAAGCCGCCGGTGGCCGCGCTTCGTCCACCGTCGCATCCAATCGCTACCGACAAGTACTTGTGGTCGCTCAAATGGCGATGGCGTTTTTGTTGGTCGCCGGCGCAGGACTCATGGTTCGGGGCTTCTGGAAGCTCCAACAGGTGAATCCCGGTTTTAACCCAAGCAGCATGTTGACGTTTAATGTCGCGCTGCCTCAAGCGACCTATAAAGATGCGAATGCCGCGAGATATTTTTGGAGAGTTGCCCAGGAACGCATCGGTCGACTGCCCGGCGTGAGCTCAGTAACCATGCTGTACGGCTTACCGCCGCTGCGGCCTGAGAATGACAACGATACCGATATTGAGAATTTCGTTCGCGTTCCTGGTGGCCCGATTCAAAATGTCGCTTTCTATCAGATCGCGGGCGACAAGGTTTTCCAAACTCTGGGAGCGCGATTGATCGAGGGCAGGTTTCTCGAGCCTCAGGACGGCACAGAGACAACCCCCGGAATTGTCATAAACGCGAGTATGGCCCGTACATTTTGGCCGCATCAATCGGCTCTTGGTAGACGTGTGCGCTTCGCCGGCCCAAAGGCTCCTTGGATTCCGATTGTTGGCGTTATCGCAGACATCAAGAACAGCGGTCTCGATAAACCTGCAGGAACGGAGCTCTTCATTCCGTACCAGCTTCTGCCGGACAGAGACGGATTAGACAGCCCCAATATCGTCGTCAAAACCAGCGGCAACCCGCTCGCAATAACCAGCGAAGTGCGAAGGGTAATTGCTTCTATCGATCCCAGCCTGCCGCTCGCGAAAATACGGACCATCGATGATGTTGTCGCCGCCGCAAGCTCCCGGCCTCGATTTCTCACGTTGATTCTTACGATGTTTTCGGTGCTCGCTCTCGGGTTGGCTGCAGTGGGCATCTACGGAGTGATCTCGTATTCCGTCGAGCAGCGCACAACCGAGTTCGGCATCAAGATGGCACTCGGTGCAGAGCCGCAACAATTGCTTCTGCAGGTGATTGGTCAGGGATTATTCATGGGGATTATTGGAGTTGGCGTCGGAATTCTTGGCGCGCTCCTTCTCACGCGATCGCTCGAAGGGCTCTTCTTCGGCGTGTCGCAATTGGATCCGCCCTCATTTATCCTGACCGCGGTCATCCTGACGATCGCCACGCTTGCCGCCTGCTTGCTGCCCGCGCTTCGGGCCATGCGCATCGAGCCCGTCACAGCTTTGCGCTACGAGTAGCGTGCTCTCGGTTTGACGGAATCTGAAAGTGATCCTTTGTTTCCCACGAAGGCGCCGGGGCGTTCGGATCGACGACACGAATCATAACCGCGTCGAGATCTGCGGCGCCCTTCACGAATTTTATGTAGTGGTAATTAGGAAATCCCGTGTCCTGGAACAGGTCCTCGCGCGAGCGCACGATGGGTCTCGGCTTGGCTCCGCCGCCGCCTGAAACCATATAAACAACTCCGCCCTCGAGAAACCGTTCGTAATTGTGAATATGTCCGGCGACCACGATGAATTTGACCGATGACGAACGCGCCCTGTTCTCTAGCAGTCCGGCCAAAGCGATTTCATTTGGCCGCGGATTGTGGCTGGCATCCCCGTTCGCTTGGAAGTCCGCCACTGGAGGGTGATGCAGGTTAATAAACACCCATTTGACCGATGAAGGCAAATTAGCCAGTTGATTCGCGATCCAGTGAGCCTGCTCGCTGCCGGGGAGCAATGATAGCTCAGTGTCGAGGTTGAGGGCATAGATCTCAGCGCCAATCTGCGCGGCATAATAGCGCCGTCCACGCAATTCAGGAAACGCGGTCCACCAATGTTGCAAACAGGTCTGCTCGGAACCTTCGCTGAACTCGTGATTCCCGAGCGCGGGCAAGAGAAAGATGTGCTGATCGCGCCAGGAACGCGATTCGTCTCGGAACACAGTGTAGTCGTTCGCGTTCCCTCCATGCCACGGAACATCTCCGCTGAGAAGAAGCGCATCCGGATGTTCTGAAGCGATTTTGTCAACCAGCCAGCGGCGGACCTGCGGGTTCGTGGCTTCCGTCTCCTGCGGATCGGTGAACCGCGTGTCGCCGTAAGTGATGACGGTGAGCGGCTGACCGGCGTGCTCTTCGATGCGAAATAACGGCCCGGTTTCGAGATCTGCCGCTTGATTCCGTGACTCGACGGTTGAGCAAGCCACTGTGAAAAGAGCAGTCGCAAATACAGCAAGAACACATCCGCGATGAAACATCGACCTAAGTGTAGGGTAGTTCCCGCCGTCCGTCATCGCAATTGAATTCATCGTGCAGTCAGCAAATAGTCACCCATTTTTCATATTGCACTGGTACTCTCCGGCTAACTCAGGCAAGAAGAGGAGGGAGCCTATCGTGAGATTGTTGAACAAGTGTGTCACGCCGCTGTTTGTGGCGTTGCTTGCGGGTGTTATGAATTCAGCACTGGCGCAGGTTGACACTGCAACCCTCAACGGCACAGTCACCGATCCGAGTGGCGGTGTAATCCGCGACACTAAGGTTACGGCCGTCTCTAGTGCGACAGGCGAGGTGCGGACAGTCATCACGAATCGCGATGGAATTTACATCCTCCCCAAGCTGCCTGCCGCCGAATACACGCTACAGTTCTCAAGCGGTCACTTCCAAAGCTTGACCTTCGAGCACGTGAAGTTGGAAGCGGGCCAGAATGTGACTCTCGATGCGCGGCTTCAGGTCGCAACCACGACAACACAGGTGGAAGTGAGGTCGGCTGAACCACTGCTCGAGCGAAACACTGCCGAGATTTCTGCCACCGTCGGGTCAGAGCAGATCGACAATCTTCCGACAAACGGCCGGAACTGGGCTAATCTTCTGATTCTGGCGCCGCTTGCCGTAGATGACGGGGGTGGCGACGAGCGGTCGATCCGATTTGCTGGCCGGGCGCGCGATGATAACAACTACCGGATGGACGGAATCGATGCGACTGGAATTCAAGAGCAAGCACAGAAATCCACAACGCGCCTCCAAATCCCCACCGATGCCGTCGAGGAGTATCGCGTCAATTCGGCCCTGTATACGGCCGAGTACGGCGCCGGATCGGGCGGACAGGTCGATCTGGTTTCGAAATCAGGAACCAACAACTTTCACGGCGAAGCGTTTGATTATCTACGTAACAGCATCTTCGATTCGCGATCCTTCTTAGATATCGACAACGATCCGGCGGCTACCGGACCGACAACAGTTCCGCCGTTCCGCATGAATCAGTTTGGAGCCGGCTTTGGCGGTCCGATCGTTAAGGACCAGACGTTCTTTTTCGTCTCGTTCGAAGGAATCCAGCAGTTTCGCGGCCAGACCTTGCACGCCTTTGTTCCCAGCCTTGCCTTTAAAGCGCAGGTGATGTCGCAATCCCCTCAGCTCGCGCCCATTTTGAACGTATATCCAACGGGACAGCTTTCCGTTGATCCGAATACGGATGAATATACTCGTCAAGGGGCCATTCATCTAGTCGAGAACAGCGGGCTGATGCGGTTAGATCATCGCATTAGCGACCGAACATTTCTTTCGTTTCGCCTGGCGATCGATGATTCTTTCACCAGCGCTCCGCTCGGTAATCTGCTCGATAAGCAGGAAATCATTAATCGGCCGCAGAACTACATGATCTCCCTTCAGCATATTTTTTCGCCCACCATCTTCAACGAGGCAAAATTTGGAATCAATCGCTCGCCTTTTCACAATCCGCAAGTGAGCCTCTTTCCATACGCAGTCAGTTTTGCAAATTTTGAGCCGCTCAATAACAACAACACGGACAACGAAGTCGGGACGACGTACAGTTGGATCGACAACCTCAGCATCGTTCGCGGACGGCACACATTCAAGGTTGGTATGGAGGTTCGCCGGATCGATCTAAATCAAGGGATCACGGAAGACAACTCCATCAATTTCGACGACAATAATGCGATCCTCGCCGATCACGTAAGTTCTTTTTTGCTGAAAAGTTCCTGGTGCTGCCGGGGGCTTCGGCATTCATTCATCCTGCCGTATTTCCAGGACGAATGGAAAGTGCTTCCGAATCTGACGATCAATATGGGCTTGCGCTGGGAGTATTATTCGCCGGTGTACGAAGTGAAGGACCGCGTTCGGATTTTCGATCTCTACCGGTGCCAAGGCATTTGTTCGCCGAATTCGGCTTTGGAGTTTCCGAATTACACCAATTTCGATCCCCGCTTCGCGATTGCCTGGGCAGTCACGCCAAAAACGGCGATTCGCACCGGCTTTGGTATCTACCACGCCCCGGCTCAGAATGATGACCGGAACGCCGCGCTCGAAAGCGACAACGTTCGGATTTCACTCACCTCGGCGGATGATCCAAATCTTTCCTATCCCATCGAGCCATTTATCCCGCTGGCTTCGGTGGCGGGCCGGACGCCGCGAGCCTTGCAGCGCGATCGCAAGGATCTGTACGCGACGGAATACGGCCTGTCTATTCAACAGAACCTCCCCGCGCAGTTCGTGCTTGACACGGGATACTTCGCAAGCCAAGGACGGCGCCTGTTCGAGCGCACCTTTATCAACACCATTGATCCTGCTACGGGTCTGCGGCCTCTTCCTGGGTTCGATCAAATCGATCTGAAGAGAAACGATGCGAACAGCAGCTTTAACGCCCTGCACGTTTCATTGCAGCGTAATTTCACCGCGGGATGGCTGTTCGGTATGCAGTACATGTGGTCGCATTCCATAAACGACGGTTCTGTCGGAGGCGGCGAATCGAATGCTCCGCAAAATGTTCTGTGCCGCGAGTGCGACCGCGCTTCGAGCGTTTACGATGTGCGGCATAACGTTGTCGTCAACTCCGTTTATGAGCTGCCATTTGGACATGACAAGCCGTACCTTCAGAGCGGCTTTCTTGGAGCGGTATTTGGCGGATGGCAATTAAGCAGTATTGGGACGTGGCATACCGGGCATCCTTTGACTGTAAACCTGAACATTGACCCGAGTCTTATTCCCGATGGAAATGCAAATAATGTACGTCCCGATGTCGTGTCGGGAGTCTCTGTTGTACCCGCGAACCAAAACGCGAATAACTGGGTGAATCCGGCCGCGTTCACGGCTCCTCCATCCGATCCCAACGGAGTCTTATTGCGTTTCGGGAATGCCGGACGAAGTCTCATTAGCGCGCCAACCGTGTGGCAGATCGACGTCGCTTTGCAGCGAGAATTCAAACTGAACGAAAAATTCAGTCTGCAATTCATCGCACAGGCATTCAACATCTTCAACAAAGATCAGCTTGCGGACCCAAACAACCTGACCCTTGATTACAATCCGCCGGATGCAACACACCCCACCGCATATGTTGTACCTGAGGCGGGTTTTGGGCAAATCACGTCGCTTGTCAACTTAAACAGCAACAGTGATAAGTTTGCAGCCGATAACACGGGTGCAGGTCTTCCGCGCGAGCTGCAGTTCGCATTGAGACTTCAGTTTTAGGAGCGCTACAAAAGTCAGCGCCGCTCAGGCGTGAATCAGCTTCGCGGCCGCGTGCAGCGTCTCCACCTGTTCGTCCGGTAAGCGGCCTGTCTTGTCGGGGCTTAGGTTGAGCAGGAGATTCGAATTGCGCGTCGTGCAAGCGCGATAAAAGCCCGCGATCGCTTCCGGACTCTGCGTCTTAAATCCTTCACGCCAAAACCAGCTATGCATTCCGGGCATCGGTGGATAGAGCGGGCCGGCGGGCATCCAAGCTTCAAATGGCAGGTAATACGTCTTGCCCTCAAACTTGAGATGCGGGTCGTGCCCTTCCGGAGGCGGCAACTGATCTTCGCCGTTGATCACGTCCGTAGGCCAGCTCTTCGGCTCGGCAGTTCGTCCTTGATTGCGCTTGCTCTGATAAAACGCCTGATTCATTACAATCACGCACTCGGGGTTTAGCTTCTTGACCAGCCTGTAGAGCTCCCAGCGTTGCTCATCCGAAACCTTCCAGGTGATATCGAAGAGCTGATAGAACGCACCCGGGTAGCGCGTGTGCAGTTCTGTCACTTGATGATAGATGAGCTTGTAATAGGCGGGTAAAACGGGCGCGTTCCAATCAAACTTACCTTCATTGTGAGGATCGAGAATGCAGTAGTAGAATCCGGGCCGTATATCGAATTCGCGGCAAGCAGCCATGAACGCCGCGACGACATCCGTCTTGTTTCCGCTCGCGGCCACATCGTACTCGTATCCTTCCGAATCCCAAAGCGCAAATCCCGACATGTGCTTGGCCGTCAACACAGCGTACTTCGCCCCAAGATCATGCGCGGCGCTGATCCACTGCCGCACATCGAGCTTGGTCGGATTGTATGTGGTGGCCGGCACTTTGCCCTGTTCGTAATCGTCTCCGGTGAACGTGTTCATGCTGAAGTGATAGGAGACGCCGAAACGCAACCGCTCATATTCTGCCATGAGTGGCGTCCGCTCGGTCGCCGGCCCGATTGCCTGCGCGTCTGACTTTGGCTTGTCCACCGGCTGCGCAAAAGCAGCGGCAACCGGAACCGCTATCCGCTTCAATACCTGACGTCTGTTCATTGCACCGTGTCCTTCTGACCAACCCACATTCAAGCCGCAAGTGCCTGTTCCAGATCCTTCTTCAAATCGTCCACTTCTTCGATCCCGACCGAAAGGCGAATCAATGTGTCCGAGATTCCTGCAAGCCGCCGCTGGTCCGCTGGAACAGATGCGTGAGTCATGATCGCGGGATGCTCTATCAGGCTTTCCACACCTCCAAGACTCTCCGCCAAAGCGAACACGCGGCATCGCTCGAGCATTCTTCGCGCATCAGAAAGATCGCCTTTCAAAACGAGCGACATCATTCCGCCGAACGCGTCCATCTGTTTTCGCGCAAGCGCGTGCTGCGGATGCGATGTAAGTCCGGGGTACATCACGGATTCAACGGCGGGATGTCCCTTTAGCCACTCAGCTAACTCTTGCGCATTCGCGCAGTGCCGGTCCATCCTCAAGTGCAGCGTCTTCAAGCCACGCAAAACCAGGAAAGAGTCAAACGGGCTCGCGATTGCGCCCACTGCATTTTGAAGAAACGCCAAGCGCTCGCCCAATTCTCGATCGGTTACAACCACGACGCCGCCGACAATATCCGAGTGCCCGTTCAAGTACTTCGTCGCTGAATGCACGACGATATCGAAGCCGAACTCGAGCGGGCGCTGGAGATAGGGGCTTGCGAACGTGTTATCGGCCACCGTGAGACGTCCGCCCTCTTTCGCGACCCCTGCCACCGCTTCGAGATCCACGATCTTCAACAACGGGTTCGAAGGCGTCTCGACCCAAATCATGCGCGTGTTTGGCCTCAGTGAGCGTCGAAGCGATTCAAGATCTGACATGTCGACGAAGCTGAATTCCAGGCCGGCAGATTTCTTCCGTACACGCTCGAATAACCGGAACGTGCCGCCATAGAGGTCATCCATCGCAACCACGTGGTCGCCGGTATTAAGCAGATCTAAAACAGTCGCCATGGCCGCCAAGCCGGAAGCAAACGCAAAACCGCGCGTTCCGCCCTCGAGATCGGCAACGCATCGCTCGTAAGCGAATCGCGTCGGGTTCTGCGAGCGCGAATATTCGAACCCGTGATGCACGCCCGGGCTTTGCTGAACATACGTCGACGTGGCGTAGATCGGCGTCATAATTGCGCCCGTCGACGGATCGGGAGATTGTCCGGCGTGGATCGCGCGTGTTCCGAAACGATGCGGCATGAGAGTGTTCGGGAGGAGCCGCTCAGTGCAGCTTCCGCCGCAGATAGCTCAGTAGATCGGATCGAGTAATCAAGCCTAGGAAATTGTCTCGTTCGGTTACGAGCGCCACCAACCCGCGATCGAGAATGTCGTAGACCGACTCAATTCCTTGATGGGGCGAGATTGTCTCGAGCCGCCTCGTCATAGCATCACGCACAGGCGAATGAAACTTGCTCGGATCGCCGTGCATCGCAACCAGCAGATCCGATTCATCCAGTACGCCTACGCATTTGCCCTCCTGCAAAACAGGCACCTGCGAAACATCCGCCATTCGCATGCGCTGAAATGCCGTGAGCAGCGTGTCCTCAGGACCAACGGTAATCACCGCCCCTTCTTCGTAGCGCCTTGCAATCAGCTCGCCGAGCGTCCCCTTTGAAGGGCGTTCGAGATAGCCTTGATCAAGCAGCCAGTAATCGTTGTACATTTTTGATAAATACTTCGATCCTGTGTCGCACACGAACGTGACGACTCGTTTGCTTACTGTCTGTTCACGGCAATAGCGCAGCGCAGCCGCGAGCAGCGTTCCAGATGAAGGCCCGCCAAAAATGCCTGTCCGCTTGAGTAGATCCCGCGCGGTAAGAAAACTCTCCGAATCACTGATACTAAAAGCGCGCCGCACACGGGACAGGTCTGCTATGTCCGGCACGCAAGCTCCGCCGATTCCTTCCACCGCATAACTTCCGGAAGGAACCTCTTTCCCGGTGCGCACGAATTCAGCAATCGAGGAACCGGCCGGATCCGCGAGTACCATCTCGCAATCCGGCTGCACGCGCGCAAAAAACCGGCTGAGGCCGGTCATCGTTCCCCCAGAACCAACTCCGCAAACCACAACATCCACGCAGTGATCCATCTGATGCCAAATTTCCGGCCCCGTTGTCACTTCATGGGCCAGCGGATTTGCGGGATTCGCGAACTGGTTGATGTGATAACAGCGCGGCGTCTTTTTCGCGATGCGTGCCGCCATGTCCTGGTAGTAATCGGGATGCCCCGGGCCGACATCTGAGCGTGTCAGTCGAATATCGGCTCCCAGTGCTCGCGCGTGCGCGATCTTTTCCGGTGACATTTTGTCGGGAATTACCAAGATCAGGTGGTAACCTTTGACGGCCGCGACGAGAGCTAGACCGATCCCCGTATTACCGGCCGTCGCTTCAATAATCGTGTCGCCGTGCGCCAGCGCGCCGCTTTGTTCGGCCGCTTCGATCATCGAAACCGCCATCCGGTCCTTGATCGATCCGCCAGGATTCTGCGATTCAAGTTTCAGGTACAGCTCGCAGACTCCCGTATCGAATCCAACGAGTTCGACTAACGGCGTGTTGCCAATCAGGTTGAGAGTCGGGACGGCGACCGACGCGCCGGGCATTAACGTATGTGTTTCCATGAGCAGGCTTTACTGCGATTGCTATCTATAAGGATACGGTGAAGACGATTATTGAGCCGTTTCGCATCAAGAGCGTCGAGCCCCTTCGCCGCACGACTCCGGAGGAGCGTGAGCGCCTTCTCGAACAAGCCGGCTACAACCTCTTTTTGTTGCGAGCACGCGACATCCTTCTCGACCTGCTCACTGACTCCGGAACCAGCGCCATGTCCACCGAGCAGTGGGCGGCGCTGATGCGTGGGGACGAGTCATACGCCGGAAGCGACAGCTTCTACCGGCTCAAAGAAACGGTTCAGGATCTCACTGGATTCCGCCATATCATTCCCGCGCACCAAGGCCGGGCCGCTGAGCGCATTCTGTTCGCCATTACCTGTCACCCTGGCGCGATCGTGCCCAACAATTCCCACTTCGATACAACGCGCGCCAATATTGAATACCGCGGCGCAAAAGCGGTCGACCTGCCCATTGCAGCCGATACGCAGTCACGTCTTCCTTTTAAAGGGAACCTGGATATCGAAGCGCTGGAGCGCTTGATTGAAAGCGAAGGCGCATTGAATATTCCGCTGATTATGATTACGGTAACCAACAACTCCGGCGGCGGCCAGCCCGTCTCGATGGCGAATATCGCACAGGTGCGCGAGATAGCTTCGCGGCACGGAATTCCGCTGTATCTCGATGCCTGCCGCTTTGCGGAAAATGCCTGGTTCATCAAGCAGCGCGAATCCGAGTACAAAGATTGGACCCCTAAGCAGATCGCTCAAAAGATGTTCTCGCTTGCCGATGGCTGCACATTTTCAGCTAAGAAAGACGCATTCGCGAATATCGGTGGCTTATTGTGCACCAACGATGACCGGCTCGCCGAGCAGGAAAAAGACCTCCTCACGTTGACGGAAGGTTTTCCCACATACGGCGGACTTGCCGGGCGCGATCTCGACGCAATGGCGGTTGGGCTTGAGGAAGTCTTGCAGCCGGATTATCTCGAATATCGAATCGCGTCGACTGCGTATCTCGGCCGGCATATCGCCGATCACGGTGTGCCCATTGTCGAGCCACCGGGCGGTCACGCCATATACATTGACGCAGGCCGCATGCTGCCGCACATTCCGCGTCATCAATTTCCCGGGCAATCGCTGGCCGTCGAGCTTTACCGGCACGCCAGTATTCGCTCAGTCGAGATTGGATCAGTGATGTTCGGCGAGAATGCGCGTCACGAGCTTTTGCGGCTGGCGATCCCGCGTCGCGTCTATACGCAAAGTCACATCGATTACCTAGTCGAAGCGATTCTCGAAGTAAACGAGCGCAGAGACGGACTGCGCGGCTTCGAGATCGTTTCCGAACCGAAGTATCTCCGCCATTTCAAGGCGACGTTTCGGCCTGTGTAGGTTAGAAACGTGAGAGATACTCGAAATACTGTGACGTTTAGCGACACATCTCAAAAGGCGAGTGAGATCTACTTCCAACGGCTGAAAAGCTTGACACGCTCGGAACGGCTCGGTTTGACGGCCGCCCTTTGGAGGGCAGCAGATTCTCTCCAACGTGCTGCAGCCCGGCGCAACGATCCGCACGCCGATGAGGCCGAAATCACATTTCGAATTGCTGTCACTCGGTTTGGATTAGAACTCGCGAGAAAGGCTTACCGAAAACCGTAATGTCCCCTGCGGACGGGTTCGATCCGCTACGCTCCGCACTCGAGCGAGCCGGGATTCGCTACGCGATAGGAGGGTCCTGGGCCAGTGCGGCTTTCGGCGAGCCTCGCTTTACAAACGACGTCGATAGTCTGGCTCAATTCACAGAGGAAAACGTCGAATTGTTTTTTGGCAATTTACCCATTTGCCCTTTAGAACAGCGTCTTCCGAGCCTTATACTCAACCTTGGCCGACATACCCCAGCCGCGTCCAGCAACCGCGTTCTGGCGCACGATCACCAAGCTAGATAGAAGCAAGATCAACACTTGGATTGCGTTCCGAAATTCGCTCGGCGTAGCGCTGCCGCTCGGCATCGGAATCGCGATCGGAGAGCCGCTTGGCGCCGTCGCAATCACCACCGGCGCGCTGAACGTCTCGTATTCCGATGGCCGCGATCCCTACGGCCAACGCGCGCGGCGCATGCTCACCTGGAGCATCCTCGGCGCGGTTGCGGTATTCACTGGCTCGGCGACAGGCAAATATCATTGGGCCGCCATCGTCGTTGCAGCCGCTTGGGCGTTCGTAGCTGGAATGCTGGTCTCGATCAGCACGCGCGCCGGCGATCTCGGCCTGAACACGCTCGTCGCGCTAATTGTCTTTGCGGCCCGCGCCGCGTTCTCAGCCAAAGATGCCGCAATTGCAGCCTCGCTCGTCCTGGCCGGCGGATTGCTTCAAACCTGTCTGGCTCTGCTCTTTTGGCCGCTTCGGCGCAGAGAACCGGAACGACAACTGCTTGGCCAACTCTATCTCGACCTTGCCCGAGATATCGACCCCCAATCGGGCAAGCTGACCGACTTGCCGGTAAGCACTCTCAGCCCGCAGGCGCAAGACACGCTGTCCGCTCTCGGCAGGGATCATAGCATCGAAGGCGAGCGCTATCGCTTGTTATTCGATCAGGCGGATCGAATCCGGCTCTCCAGTTTCATACTGGCGCGGCTCGGCCAGGCATTGCGGCATGAGAAATACGACGATACACCGGACCGGCAGAAGGCTGCCGAATGCGTAAAAGAGTTACTCGAGATAACTCCAAACTTGTTGCGCCGCGTAGGCGATTCGTTAGGCGCGGATAGACCAATTGAAGGCGGACCCGATCTGCTGAAGGCATTAGATGTGGTGTTTGAAAAAGCGCATTGTCAAACCTCCAAGGCCGATCCGCTACTCGAAACTGAACTACCTTCTGCTGTCGATACTCTTACCGGACAGCTACGATCCGTTCTGGAGCTCGCGCAGCATGCGACGCCTGAAGGATTGTCGGAATTCGCTAAGCGTGAAGCAGCACAACCCTGGAAACTGCAGGTCACTAACTGGTTCGGAATCCTACGCGCGAACCTGCATTTCAACTCCCCTGCTTTCCGTCATGCCGTTCGCTTGACTGTTTGCGTTGCAATCGGGGATGCGATCGGACGCGGTACCAGTTGGCAGCGATCGTACTGGCTTCCAATGACAATGGCCGTCGTGCTGAAGCCGGATTTCACCACAACATTCAGCCGCGGTATCCTGCGCCTCGCGGGAACGTTTGTAGGCCTCGTCCTCGCAACTGGTCTCTATCACGTGTTTCCAGAATCGGCGCTGACCCAGTTGATCCTGGTCGGAGCTTTCACTTTCTTGCTTCGCTCAATCGGACCGGCAAACTACGGCGTCTTCAGCGTGTCAGTGAGTGGCTTGATCGTTTTTCTGATTGCCGCTACCGGGGTCACGCCGAAAGAAGTCGTTACGGAGCGCGCGCTGAACACAGCGGCAGGCGGCATCCTGGCCTTGCTGGCTTACGCGCTCTGGCCCACTTGGGAGCGGATGCAGGTAAACGAATCCGTCGCCGCAATGTTCGATGCTTGCCGTATCTACTTTCGTGCGGTTCTCGAGCGGCTCGAAAGGGAGGATCCTTCGCTTGAGGCCAACCTGGATCAGACCCGCCGCGATTTGAGGCGTGCCCGATCCGATGCGGAAGCCTCAGTTGACCGGGTCAGTGCAGAGCCGGGCATCAAGCGCGAACGGCTCAATTGCCTCACATCCATACTCGCGCACTCGCACGCCCTGATGCACGCCATGATGGCCCTCGAAGCCGGTGAACTCGCAACTGAACCGGGGAACCCTCCTCCAGAACTCCGAGCGTTTGCGTATGATGTGGAATTTACGCTTTATTTTCTCGCAGCCGCGCTCCGAGGCTCGGCAGCCGCTTCAGAAACATTGCCGAAGTTGCGCGAAGATCACAGTCGCCTGATGCAGGTGCGCAAGAGCTTCCCGCCAGCGTACGAATTTGTGTTGATTGAAACAGATCGCCTGACGACTGCGCTCAACACGCTTCGCGAACAGGTCGTGCGGTGTCTGGCTCACGAGGTCGCAACACAGCCTAGCGCTCAAGAGTCTTGAGTGGATTTTCCCGGGCGAATGGAGCGCCGCTGGCCCTCCATCATCCGCTCTCTCCAGGCCGGTTCTGTTTGAAGATCGAAATCGGGCCGCACCCCTGCCGTTGCCAGCGCGATCTCCTCGACCGGCATTTTGGGCGTGCGATCTGCATACAGCAATCCGTTGGTTTCTTGGTACGTGTCAGTGAACTGCGTATAGCAAAAGCCGGCCAAATTAGATAGCTCTCGAACCGTTTGTAAAAGCGCGCGGTAGCGCTCCAATAGTTGCTTTGCCGTTTCGGCGCGGGAGTAGCCCCAGCCTTCCTCGCTATCCGTGAGCGCAATTCCACCAAACTCAGTGAGAACAATGGGCTGCCCCGCGCGAACTTTGCCGTTAACGACAAGCATCTTGCCTCCAGGCCGCTCCCGTTTGAAGAAATGTGCTTCGTTGCCGTTTAAACCATAACGCTTCCCGATGCGCTCGGGCCGGTCGTCGTAATCGTGAATGCCGATTATGTCGGTCGCAACGCTCTCCCAACCGTCGTTTCCGATTACCGGCCGTGTTGGATCGAGCGTTTTCGTTAAATGATAAAGCGCCTGTACGTAATTCCGCTGCGCCGCACTGTCGGGCAAGTCAGGCACCCCCCAGGACTCATTGAACGGAACCCAGGCGACGATTGAGGGGTGGCTGCTATCGCGCTTCAAAACTTCCATCCACTCCCGTGTAACCCGCTCAATTGAGTTATGCGTGTATCGGTACGCGCTGGGCATTTCCTCCCAGATCAGTAAGCCCATGCGGTCTGCCCAATACAGGTACCGCGGATCTTCGATTTTCTGGTGCTTCCGTACGCCGTTGAATCCGAGCTTTTTTGCCATCACGACATCGTGTAGTAGAGCCTCGTCGCTCGGCGCCGTCAGCCCTGTCTCAGGCCAGTAACCCTGATCGAGAACCAGCCGCAAGGTTATCGGACGGCCGTTAAGAATGAAACGGTCGCCCTGGATCGCAATTGCCCGCAGCGCCGTATAACTGTGAACACGGTCGAGCACTCGACCCTGCTTATCGCGCAGCTCCAGTTCCGCATCGATAATCGTCGGCGATTGCGGACTCCACAGCAATTCGTTCCGGTAGTCGTCGATTCCAGGATCGGAAAGAGCAATTCGCCGGTGCACCTCTCCCGCGATCACTGAATACGAGTCTTCTGCGATAACCTGTTCCCCGACATTCAAACGAACGGCCAGGCACAAACCGTTCTGCTGCAAGCCATCAACGTGAGCCTCGAGCGCGATCTCCCAACGCTTTAGGCTCGAGGTCCAGTTAATCACCGAAATAAATGATTTGGGAACAACTTCGAGCCATACGGTTTGCCAAATGCCAGTCGTCCGCGGATACCAGATGGAGTGCGGTTCCAACCGCCAGTCCTGTTTACCTCTCGGTTTTGCCAGATCCGCGGGATCGTCAAACGCTCTGACGATGATCTCTTGAGTAGCGGAATCAATGAGCGCGTCCGTGATATCCGCGCAAAACGGGGTATACCCTCCCCAGTGAGAACATACCTCAGTTCCGTTTACCCATACAGTCGCCAAATAATCGACCGCCCCGAAATGAAGCAACAGGCGCTGCCCGTCTTTGAGATGTACCCGTTCAAAATTGCGCCGGTACCAAACAGCGCTGTAAAAGCCGGATTGATTAATGCCGCTTGCGGGAGTCTCGGGGCTGAAGGGGACAACAATTCTTGCGCCCCAATCGATCGAACGAGCGCCCGTTTGTGTGCCTTCGGGATCGATTGAAAACTCCCAAGTTCCATTGAGCGAAATCCATTCATCCCTTTGAAGCTGGGGCCGGGGATATAAATGAGAATCCAGCCGGGGAGCTGCGCCTGATTGTGACGGGCGTGCGCTTTCTCGGCTCGGTATGGTCACGGTATCGTTAGGGCCCGGCACGATCTATTCCCCCATGAGGTGCAGCACGATCCGCCGCTCGTGCGGTCCGGATCGGTGCTCAAATACATACAATCCCTGCCACGTCCCAAGGGCAAGGCGGCCAGAGACTACGGGAATGGAAACGCTGGTTTGCGTCAGGGCCGACCGGATGTGCGATGTCATATCGTCCACCCCTTCAGTAGTGTGACGATACCAGTCCTCTTTCTCTGGTACAAGGCGCTCGAAAAAGTCGCGCAGATCGAGCGTTACATCAGGGTCGGCGTTTTCTTGGATCACGAGAGAACAAGACGTGTGTTGGATGAAAACCGTGAGAAGTCCGTTCCCGGCATTTCGTTTCGAAAGCCAATCCTGAACCTCTTTTGTAAACGGATACAGCCCTTTACCGCGCGTCGGCACCGTAACGGTAGTGCTCGAAATTTTCAAAAAACTTACTCGCGCATTCCTAGGCGGTTCTCAATCCGAATGAGGCGGTCATTCAGCTCGGCGAATTTGTGCAGCATCATTTCTTCGAGCCGTGCCAGCTTCGCATCCAGCAACCTGTCAAAATCCTCAAAACAATGATTCATCTCGCTTCTTAAATCCGAAATGCGGCTGTTGTTATATGAGAACCCGACCACGACGACAGCGAGCGTCCCCACAAACGTCGCAAATGGGATTAACAGTTGAACGTCCGTCATCAGCTTCACATAACCAGTCTAGGGCAATTTTGGGGTCACTCGACCGTGACGCTTTTTGCCAGGTTCCGAGGTTGATCCACGTCGCAACCGCGCCGCACAGCGATGTGGTAAGCAAGCAACTGCAGCGGGACCATCTCGAGCAGGGGCAAAAGCAACTCGCGCGTGACAGGAATCGAGATCAGGTGATCGGCCATCCTCGCGGCCTCTTCATCGCCCTCTGAGGCAACTGCCACAACGATACCGCTGCGCGCTTTCACTTCCTGGATATTAGAAAGCGTCTTCTCATAATGAACCCGGCTCTCTTCGGATTCCGGATCGCACGTCGCCAGAACCACCACAGGCAGGTTCTCGTCGATCAACGCGTTTGGTCCGTGCTTCATCTCGCCCGCTGGGTAGCCCTCGGCGTGAATATACGAAATCTCTTTGAGTTTCAGCGCCCCTTCGAGCGCAATCGGAAAGTGAATGCCGCGGCCGAGATAGAGAAAGTCACTGGCACGAAATAGAACACGCGCGAGATTTTCGTAAGTCGCGGTGTCTGAAAGCACGTGCTCCATCTGCCCGGGGAGCCGGGACAAATCCTGTACCAGCCTGGACGACACATCGGGACTCAGGGTCCCCCGCACTTGGCCCAGATACATACCGAGAATGAGCAGCGCAGTAAGCTGCGATGTAAAGGCTTTTGTCGAAGCCACGCCGATCTCCGGACCGGCGTGCGTCATCAGGGTGCCGGCCGCTTCGCGCGTAATCATGGATCCGACCACGTTGCAGATCGCAAGCGTCTTCGAGCCTTTCTGCTTCGCTTCGCGCTGCGCCGCCAGCGTGTCCGCCGTTTCTCCGGATTGAGAAATCACGACTGTCAGCGTGTTTGGCGGGATGATCGGATCGCGATAGCGGAATTCGCTTCCATAATCGACTTCGACGGGTAGCCGCGCGAGCCGCTCAATAATAAACTTGCCCGCTAGCCCGGCATGCCAGCTTGTGCCGCAGGCCACGATCTTGATTTGCTGGATTTCCCGGAATTCCGCTTCCGAGATACTCACTTCATCCAAGAACACGCGCCCGCTTTCGAGGCCCATGCGTCCGAGCATCGTATCCTTGATGGCCCGCGGCTGCTCAAAGATCTCCTTGAGCATGAAATGCTTGTAGCCGCCTTTTTCGGCCATTACCGGGTCCCAGAGGATATGTGAAATCTGCCGCCGGACCGTCTGGCCATCAAAGTCGGTCAGGCGTACGCCTCCGGGAGTCAGGATCGCGACATCGCCATCGTTAAGGAAGAACATGTCGCGAGTGTGACTAAGGATAGCCGGCACATCCGAAGCGACGAAGAACTCGTTCTGACCCAACCCGACCACTACCGGAGGGCCGGAACGCGCTGCCACGATCTTTTCCGGATCGGAGCTCGAAATGACGCTCAGGGCGAAGACGCCCGAAAGCTGCTTAATAGCCTTGCGGACAGCATCTTCTAAATTCCCATTCAGATGCTTCTCCACGAGGTGCGCGACCACTTCCGTATCGGTCTCGGTTTTGAATGTATGGCCTTCAGAAGCAAGCTGTTTGCGAAGCGAAAGGTAGTTTTCCACAATGCCGTTGTGTACAACAACGATCTCACCCTTGCAGTCGCGGTGCGGATGGGCATTTTCTTCGGTGGGTCGGCCATGCGTCGCCCAACGAGTGTGCCCAATCCCGTAGGAGCCGGAAAGCGGATTAGCTTGAATCGCGTCTTCCAAGTTCCTCAGCTTGCCCGAGGCGCGCCGGACTTCAAGGCATTTCTCTTCGGATAAGACCGCCACCCCCGCTGAGTCGTAGCCCCGATACTCCAGTCGCCGCAAGCCGTCTACGATCACGGGAACCGCCTCCCGGCCGCCAATGTAGCCTACAATCCCGCACATAATATGAGAAGTCTACGCCTTCAGTCTAGAATCTCAACCCTGTACTCCTCAATGACCGGGTTCGAGAGCACGTCCCGCGCTATCTCCTCGAGCGCCTTTGCCGCATCCACCGGGGAGGTACCCTCCGTAAGCCCTATCTCGAAGTACTTTCCTTGCCGGACCGAGGAGATCTCCGTATGGCCAAGCCCGATCAGCGCAGAGCAGATGGTCTGACCCTGAGGGTCCAATATAGTCGGTTTTATCGAGACGTAAACGCGAGCTTTCATCGGCAATAGACCATTGTAGAAGCGAACGGGCAAAACAATTTAGAAGAAATTGTTTTGAAATTCTGCTATAACCGATAAGAACAGACGAAAGGCGGGCCATCCCATCGTCAAGATCTGCATACTCGCCAGCAGCAGTGCCGGAAACTCGGCTTTTGTTGGGACGGCTAGAACGCGACTGCTGGTGGACGCGGGGCTGAGCCGGCGGGAAATTGCGAAACGGCTTGCTGCGATCGGCGAAGATCTTGATTCAATCGACGCCGTCTTAATCACTCACGAGCACACTGATCATACCTGTGGCCTTCCGGCGCTGATTAAGCATGGGTCATGCGTGCGGAATATCCCGGTCTATGTAACTCATGGGACGCCCACCTTCATTGACTGGTGCGAGTCCACACCGGCTTGTGAATCGTTTCAGGCGGGATGCGCCTTTTCAATCGGCGACTTCGATATTAGAAGCTTCACCGTTCCTCATGATGCGGTGAATCCCGTAGGATACACGCTGGAAGCTGAAGGCATCAGAGTCGCAATTGCTACGGACCTCGGCTACATAACTGATTCGCTTCGCGTCCATCTACGTGGAGTCAATCTGTTGCTGCTTGAATCGAATCACGATTTAGAAATGTTGCGAGTAGGGCCATATCCCTGGTCCGTCAAACAGCGCGTCATGAGCCGTCGCGGTCACTTATCCAACGAAGTCGCTGCCGAGTTTATCCGGCACGATCTTGATAGCACTGTTTCAACACTCATCTTGGGCCATATTAGCGAGCACAACAACCACCCGGAATTGGTGCGCAACATGGGATTCAAGGCCCTAGATGGCCGGGCCCTATTCACCAAGCTGGTCGTCGCGGACCCGCGGCTTCCATCAGAAGTGTTCTGCTATTAGGGCCCGGCAGACCGGCGCATCTTGCAGAATAGTCAATGGCATGATTGCGCGCTATACACGCCCTGAAATGGGCGCCATCTGGAGCGACCGTCACAAATACGAGTGCTGGCTTCAGGTGGAGCTGGCGGCCTCAGGCGTGCTCGCCGAACTGGGCGAGGTTCCCCAACAAGCAGCACAGGCGTTGCGCGACCATGCCGCTTTCGATCTGAACCGTATTCAAGAAATTGAACGTGAGGTCCGGCATGATGTGATCGCGTTCACGACATCGGTTTCTGAAATCCTCAAATCGAAGGGAGCAGCCGAAGCGTCACGATGGCTGCATTATGGCCTCACCTCAAACGATGTAGTCGATACCGCCCAAGCTCTTCAGATCAGAGATGCATCGAACTTGATCGCCCGCGGTCTTGAAGAACTCGCGTCCACTCTCAAAAAGCTTGCGTTCGAGCACAAGAAAACGCTTCAGATTGGACGCACGCACGGAATGCACGCCGAGCCCATCACATTCGGACTGAAAATCGCGAACTGGTGGGATGAGCTAGGGCGTCACCGAAAGCGCTTTGCTGAAGCTGCGGAAGAGATGCGGATCGGAAAACTATCCGGCGCTGTCGGGACGTTCGCTCACATCAGCCCGCAAGCGGAGGAAAAGATTTGCGAGCGCCTTGGGCTCAAAGCCGCTCGAATCAGCTCTCAGGTGTTGTCTCGAGATTTGCACGCCCAGTATCTCGCGTCCCTGGCCGGTATCGCATCCAGCCTGGACAAGTTTGCTCTCGAGATTCGACATCTCCAGCGCACCGAAATCCGTGAAGTAGAAGAGCCCTTTGCGCCCGGCCAAAAAGGTTCATCGGCGATGCCCCACAAACGCAATCCTGTGACTTGCGAACAGATCTGTGGCCTGGCGCGAGTCGTCCGGTCCAACGCGCAGGCGGGGTTTGAAAACGTCGCTTTGTGGCACGAGCGCGATATCTCGCACTCGTCTGTAGAACGAGTGATCCTGCCCGATTCGACGATTCTGGTTGACTATCTTCTCGCGAAGAGTCTATGGCTTTTTTCGGGTTTGCGAGTCAACGCGGACCGGATGCGCTCGAATTTCGATGCCACCCGAGGGCTGATTTTTTCAGGCCAATTGCTCCTCGACCTTGCAGCAGCAGGCATGCTGCGCGAAGAAGCTTACACTTTGGTCCAGCAGCACGCGATGAACGCCTGGGAAAACAACGGGGATTTCCGAGTCGGAGTCACGTCAGATCCACGCATCAGAGCCTTCCTACCAGGCGAAAAGCTCGATCAGGTGTTCTCGTTATCCCGCCATTTGAGCCAAGTTGACTCTATTTTCAACCGGGTCTTCGGTGTCGAGACCTAGAGCAGGATATTTAGAAACACACTATGGGTATTTGGAGCGATTTCGTTTACACTATATGCGGGCATTGAGGGCCACGACGTGCTCGCCAGGGACCAATCGCTGACAGGAAAGGACTTAGAGCTTGCCAGGGTGCTCTTGGTCGATGACGACCTGACCTCGCGACTCACTCTAAAAGCAGTTCTGGAAGCAGGCGGTTACTTTGTGGACGGAGCGGCATCGGCGGCCGAAGCCGTCGGCAAGCTTGATGAGCAACAATATGAACTGGTTTTGAGCGACTTGGAGATGGAATCCCCGGAAGCCGGACTCAAAGTTCTAGCCCATGCCCGTCTGATGGAATACAAGCCCGCGACGGCGATTCTCACGACCTACCAGAACAAGCCACCGGACCTTGGCCGCCCCGTGCTGATCAAACCCGAAGATCTTCCCGAGTTACTTAGTAAGGTAGCCGACTTAATCAGCCAGCGTGCCGCCCGCATCGTGGAACGGCAGCTCAGAGCCGGTTAGCCGGACCGCAAGCCACTCGCTGCGTAGCCTCATCGCGTCCGCCCAATCCGCTCAATTACGCTCTCATAGGCGTCCAGAGCATCTTTAAAAAAATGATCGCTCGCTTCCACCCAATCCAGGTGTTTGGGCTCCGGAACCGACGCATAGAAAGCGCTGAATTCCTGACGAGGTCCAAACTGGTCTCGAGTGCTCTGAACGAAATACTTCGGAGTCCGAACTCCATCGGCTGATCCCCAATCTGACTCCTTCGCGGGAAAACCGACAATAATTGCGCGCCTCACCGAAGCTTCCGCGCCCGCAAGGCGCAAAGCGATCCGCGATCCGAATGAAAACCCTGCCGCGAGTAGCGGCAAATCGGGGTAGCGGCCTTCGAGTTCCCGAAACGCAATTCGCGCGTCTTCTGTTTCCCCGTGCCCGCGATCGTATTCGCCCTCGCTTAAATTTACGCCCCGGTAATTGAAGCGCAGCACGGCGCATCCCGATTCCCGAAGCCCGCGCGCCAGCCTGTACACCACTTTGTTGTGCATCGTGCCTCCATGCTGCGGATGGGGATGGCACACCAAAGCTGCTTCAACCGGATGATTTGTCTCTGGTTCTTCGAGTATTGCTTCGAGCCTTCCCGCAGGACCCGCTATGAAGAAGGTCTCAATGCGGCGCGCCATCAATTGCTTCGGTAATTCGTGAACTGAACATCAATCCCGAAGTCCTTAGCCCTGAGCAACGCGATCACTTGCTGGAGCGTATCGCGATCCTTTCCGCTGACGCGCACCAGATCGCCCTGAATGCTTGCTTGCACCCGGAGCTTGCTGTCTTTGATCAGCTTTACGATCTCTCTCGCCTTCTCTGTCGGAATTCCCTGCTGCAAAGTGATCTCCTCACGCACGCTGCCCTGCGATGCAGCAATAACACGCCCGTATTCCAAACCCTTGAGCGGCACGTTTCGTTTGACCAGCTTTTGATTCAGGATCTCGGTGATCGCCTTCAGCTTATATTCGTCCGAGCTCGCGAGAAGGATCTTGCGCTCCTTCTCGTTCAGCTCAATTGACGATTTGCTGTCCTTCAGGTCATAGCGAGTTTGGATTTCTTTCGCAGCTTGCTGAATCGCATTCGCTACCTCATTCAAATCGATTTTAGACGCTATGTCGAAGGTGTTTTCGGGCATGGAAGTTCGTAGGGCGCGGACACAGTCCCGCGCCAGACCTCAAGCTTATTGCATCTGAGGCGGATTTTGACTCGAACTCTGAGGAGTCGCCGAGCTGGAGGGTTGAGGATTCGAAGCCGCCGGCGCATTATTGGGCGCGGTCGCCGGCGTCGTCGCAGGCTGCTGCTGGTTTTGTTCCTTATTCTTCTTTTTCTGAAGCTTCTTTTGCTGCTTAGCTTGTTTTTCGCGCAGTTTCTTCAGTTCTGCGTCACGGTTGGTCGGCAACCCCTGATTCGCGTCAGTAGTTGAGGCTGCTCCCCCGCGGCTTCGCGCGTCGGGATTCTTATCGAGTGCGCTGCTGCCGCTGACCGGTGTCGCGGTGACATCAGTAGTGCCCGTACCTGTGCCGGAGGTGCCGCCCGAGTCCATCGCGCTTACAACGGGAACACTCGCCGGAATCGTCGGTTTCGGATCGGTCATCGTCGGCTGCCCGGATTTCGCCGCATGACTTACGTCCGGCGACCCGCGAAGAAACCGCGTCGAACGAGCCAGCAAGCCGGGTCGTCGATAGTTCTCCTGCTCGTATTTCATCCGCGCATAGGCGGTTTGATCCACCTGCGGAACGGGCATCTCCATGTCTTCAAGGCGCTTCTTTGCATCATCCGCCCGGGCGCTGAGCGGATACTCGCGCACGATTTGCGCAAACATCTCTCCCGCTTTTTGACGGAAGCGCGGCCCCATTTTCGAATATGAATCGCCTGCTTCGAACAGCGCTTCATCGGCCTTACTGTACAGCGGATACTGCTGCACCAATGCATCCAGCCGGTTTGCAGCGGCCGGATTCATGTCCCGCTGGTGATAAAAGTGGCCGACCACGTACTCGTGCTCCGCCAGGCTCTCCTGAATATTCCGCAGCCGTTGCGCCGCGACTGGGGCGAATTTGCTGTTGGGAAATTCAATCAACAACGTGCGGCACTCTTCTTCCGCCCGCAGGGTCTGCGACCAATCGCGGTCGCTCTTGTCCATTTGCTTGTAATGGATGTCGCACACCCGGTTCTGCGCTTCCGCCGCCTCCGGCATATTCGGGTAAAACAGCTTGAAGTCTTTGTACTCGGCCTCAGCCTGAGCTAACCCGTTCGGCCCGCCCTCGCGATACCAGCTATCGGCAATCGCCAATTTTGCTTTCGCCAAATACTCGCTCGATTCATACGTGTTCATCAGCGTCTGGAGCGAGATCCGCGCGACCTCGTATTTCCCGTGCTCGATATCGTGTACCGCCTGATCGAACAGCACTTTATCCGGCTGTTGTGTGTTCTTCGTGATCGGAGTCTCGTATTTCTTGTGAAAACACGATGCGAGAAGGCCCATCGAAAGAAGCGCGAGAATCGCCCGCTTGGGCAGAAACCTACAAATCATAGACAATCTAAACCTTACATCCTCTAAACCTTGACTGAGGTCGCTTCTTCGGCTGCGCGCATCATTTCGCGAACAGCCTCGGCCGGGTCGGCTGTATGAAATACGGATGAGCCCGCCACAACCCAATCTACCCCAGCGCGGGCAACTTCACCAATATTATCGCTTCCCACGCCTCCGTCGATTTCGATATTGAATGTAAGATCCCGTTCGGCGCGACGTCGCCGGAGATCCCGCACTTTTTCGAGAGAATGAGGGATAAATGCCTGTCCCCCATACCCCGGGTTCACGCTCATCACCAAGACGTAATCCACAATGTCGAGAACATTCTCCAGCAGCCCCACAGGTGTCGCCGGATTAATTACCACTCCAGCTTTTGCCCCATGATCCTGAATCATGTGCAGCGTACGGTCGAGATTCCGGCAGACCTCGTATTGAACGCTCACGCAATCGGCGCCCGCCTTAATGAAGATCGGCGCGTAGGTGTCCGGGTCCTCGATCATCAAATGATGATCGAGCTTAAGCCTCGTGAAGCGGCGCACCGCTTCAGTAATGGGAGTACCCATCGTGAAATTGGGAACAAAATGCCCGTCCATGATATCGACGTGGAGCATTTTCACCCCAGCTTTTTCGACACGCTGGATATCGTCGCCTAAATGGACAAAGTCCGCCGCGAACAGGGAAGGGACGATTTGCACGATGGGACCGCTCTCCTAATCTGTAACACGGGAATCCGCCACCAGACGGGCGGCGTAGAAGCCATCTCCTTCTTCCCGGCCGGGCAGACGCCAGATTTCATTGTCACACCGCAGGCGAGGGCTGGATTCGAGCGCCGCGCGGACTACGTCTTCGTTTTCCTCGGCCTCCAACGAACAAGTACTGTAAACAAGCTTCCCCCCAGGCGCGAGATGGCGGATAGCCTGCAGCAAGATCCGCGTTTGCCTCTCTTGAAATGCCTTAAAGTCTTTCGCTTGGACGCGCCATTTAATCTCCGGGTTCCGGCCTACCGTCCCGGTCCCGGAACAGGGTGCGTCGACCAGTATCCGGTCGAATGCGCGTGAAAAAGGTAGTTCCCGAGTAGCGTCCAGCACGACCCGAGGACAGATGTCCGGGATCTCAAATGTCCGGTTCGGACTGATATCACACGCAATTGCGAGTCCCAGCGGTGTTTCGAGCGCTTGAAGCGTTTTGTTGCCCGGCGCCGCACAGAGGTCCAGAAATGTCTGCCCGGCCTGGAGATTAAGGAGCGGCACAATGGACTGAGATCCAATGTCGTGCAGACGGATGCCTTCGGGAGTCTCACCTAGCAGGCGAAAGCACCCCTGGACTGAGGTTGAGGTAACTGCCGCCTCGGGAGCCCCGCGGCCGGGAGGCACCCGAATATACCGCGGCGGTTCGTTCAGAGCAGCTTCGCCAATCTTTCGAGCCTCCTTTACACCGAAATGTTCTGCCCATCGGTCCAGTAGCCAGGCTGGGCAGGAGAGTTCGATGTCCGCCCTGGGCCATTTCACAGGTGAGCGGTTTACTCTCCGCAAAATTGCATTTACGAAGCCGGCTGCCGAACGCTTTCTGCCTTTCACAATCTCGACCGATTCGTGTACCGCTGCGTGCGCTGGAATCCGATCGAGATATCGCAACTGAAAGATTGCCATCCGCAAAGCGATTGTGACCGCGTTGTCCAGCCACCCAATTTCGCGGCCCGAATAAAGGGAAATCAAATAATCGAGTTGCGCCTGGTACCGGAGGCAGCCGAAAACGATCTGTGAAGCCAGTCCTGCATCGCGAACTCCCAAAACGCTGCTGTGCTCGCGCAGCGCGTCGGACGCAAACGCGCCTTTGCTTACTGTTTCGAGTACCTCGAATGCGATTCGTCGCGCAGGTGAAATATGGGCCGGCAAAACTTCGATCACAGACCTCGAAAAAAACTTCTAGCTCTTATGTAGCAACACATTGAGAGCGTTTTCGGTATTTACCTGTTTGGCGCGCCTGTGCTAGGATGTGGATAGCCTTCGAGAGACGCTTCCTGCGAGGTTCGCCTTGCACTCCCTCCGAAGCACGACACTTTCCAATGAGCTTTACCGTTTTTCTCGGCAATCTCCCGGTATGGGTGACGGCTGACGATATCAAGTCGTGGCTGTCCTCAGAAAACCTGGTCGCCGATTCGATTAAGGTGATCCGCAATCCCGAAACGCAAGAATCGAAGGGGTTCGCCTTCATCGATTCTCCGAACCAGGACGAAATGAATGCGATCATCCGCCGTTTTGACCGGGCGCCGTTAGAAGACCGGCTTCTTCGAGCAAATCCCGCTCAACCCCCGAGATCTGGCAAAGGAGCTTCGCGACCCACGCCGCCTGCAGATCGAAATAAGCGCGCCAGCGGTGGCTCTGGTGCTCCCCCACGCAAAAGCGGGAACGGCCGGCGCCCTGCTGCCTCTAACAAGCAAAGCGCCTTTGCCGAGGAGCTTGCAAAAGCTCTCTGACTCTTCAGATTTCCTTCCGTTCAGTTCCTTTTCTCTCCGTCTCCCTCCCATTTGGCGCGCAGTAATGCTATACTGCGCAGCGATACCTGCTAGTTAGATTTGTTGCTCCTGCGTTTGCCGTGTGTGCGGCGCTATGCGTCTAAACACCCGGCGGAGAAGGTGACACTTGGGCCGTTCAGATTGGGATGCCGTTCTCATTCGTGTTTTCTTCGTTGCTCTAAGCGGCGCGTTAACGGCGATCTTCCGTCCATTTGGCCTTTCCGCTCCCGTTGCCGCTGCTTGCGGTATTTGCATCGGCCTCGGAGCCAGTCTTTTGGAGATGCGAATCAGGCACGCTGCCTTGCAATCTATCGCGGGCGGCGCGCTGGGCATGCTGGTCGGTGGAGTGCTCAGCCTCGTCATCGTGGGTGTCCTTAACGAGGCTGGATTCAAAACCGGAGGCACCCTGCAATTCTTTGAGTTGTTTGTGCCGGTCCTCGGCGCGTATCTCGGTCTTGTCGTCGGAATTGCTCGATCTGATCTTCTCGATCTCGGCCGTTTCGGCTCGATTCCGCGTAATCGCGAGGCATCTTCGCGCGCCAAAATCTTGGACACCAGTGTGCTGATCGACGGCAGGATTGCTGATATCGCGGAAGCCGGTTTCCTTGAAGGTAAATTAGTAGTCCCCCAATTCGTGCTTCACGAGCTGCAGTTTATCGCCGACTCGCCCGATTCCGCCAAGCGCAACCGAGGCCGGCGCGGGCTCGACGTAGTTCACCGCCTTCAGAAGACACCCGGTGTTGAAGTCGAAGTGGTGAATCGCGATTTCCAGGCAATCCGCGAGGTCGATCTGAAACTCATCGAGCTCGCCAAGCTGCGCAACTCCAAAATCGTCACCAACGACTTCAATCTGAATAAGCTTGCTCAAGTACAAAAGGTGGGGGTTCTCAATATCAACGAGCTGGCAAATGCGTTGAAGCCCGTTGTCCTGCCCGGTGAAGCCATGCGTGTGTTCATTTTGAAAGAAGGCAAAGAATACGACCAGGGAGTCGCCTATCTCGACGACGGAACGATGGTCGTCGTCGACCACGCACGGCGGCTCGTCTCGAAAACCGTTGAGATCACTGTCACCAGCGTGCTGCAAACTACCGCGGGCAGAATGATCTTTGGGCGATACGACGAACGATTCCAGAGCTCCGGAGACGCTCGAACTGGTGGCTCACCCAACGCTCCGACGGGTGCTTCTTCAGCCACCGCAGCGGGCGGTTCGTAGAAACGCGTCTGCAATTTAGAACGCCCGTTCCACTTCCACTATCATGTAAATTCAAGCCGCGAAAACCGGGTTTCGGGCCTGAAGACCGCCTTCATGAGAGTCTCTATCATTATTCCCGCCGCTGGACTCGGGACACGCATGGGCCGGAGCGCGCCGGAAAAGGAGGGGATCAGCCGGAAGCAATTCATGCTCCTCAACGGCTCCCCTATCCTGATTCACACGATCCGCAAATTCGTAAGTTGTCCGCTAGTCACTGAGATTGTCGTTGCGCTCCGGTCGGATGATTTCGCCTGGGCAGAGGATTTGTTCAAGAGTCAAGGCTTTTCTAAAATCGTGCGGCCGGTCGAAGGTGGCGAAACGCGCCAGCAATCTGTCGGGAACGCCTTGGCTACTTTGAGCGACGATACAGATTTGGTCGGAGTTCACGATGCCGTGCGGCCATTCGTGGAAGTCGAAGTAATCGAAAAAGTGATTCAAGAGGCGAATGACACCGGCGCAGCCATCGTCGGTATCGTGCCTGTCGATACGGTTAAACAGGTTCATCGAAACAAAGTCCGAGCAACACTGCCGCGAGAACGGCTGGTGCTTACTCAGACCCCGCAGGTGTTCAAGCTTGAGCTACTCCGAGAGGCGTTCGCAAGGGCTCGTCACGACTTGTTTATCGGTACCGACGAGTCGTCGCTGGTCGAGCGTCTGGAGCAAGTGGAAGTGTCGGTCGTGCCGGGCACGGATCGCAATATCAAGATCACTAAACCCGCCGACATGGAACTCGCCCGGCTTTACCTTGCCCTTGAGAGTACCCTGCATCTCGCGTAAAAATCGCGCGCAAGCCACATGACAGAAACAGCTTTGCCACGTTTTCGCGTCGGTCATGGTTGGGATACGCATCGCATCGAGCCCGGCCGTCCGCTAATCCTCGCTGGCGTGAATATTCCCTCTGAATTCGGACTCGCCGGACACTCAGATGCTGACGTTCTGTTTCATGCGGTAACGGATGCTATCTTGGGCGCGCTCGCGCTCGGCGACATCGGCATGCATTTCCCGGATACCTCCGCGGAATGGAAGAACGTCCCAAGCGTCCGCTTCCTCCAGAAAGCACTGCTTCTTGCCTCAAAGAACGGCTATTGGCTTGAGAATGTCGATTCCACAGTGATCTTGGAGCGCCCCAAACTCAAAGATTTTCGTGCTGCAATTCGAGACAACCTCGCACAAGCCTTGAGCCTGCCTGCCGATCGTGTCAGCGTAAAATTCAAGACCGCCGAGAAAGTCGGCCCCGTAGGCGAGGGCCGGTCCTGTGAAGCGTATGCTGTTGTTTTACTGAGTACGCGCAGCGATCCCGAGAAGCAAAGTTACATGCACTCAGACTAGCTGTCTCGTTAAGATGACAAATGGATGAAGCTTGTCGTTAGCATCTATCAGGACGAGGATGGCATGTATATTGCTGAATGCCCCTCCGTCCCGGGTTGCGTAAGTCAAGGGAGCACCGAGGCCGAAGCTGAGTCGAATATTGCCGATGCAATCCGGGAATGCTTCGCCGCGCGTGCCGAGCTAGGCTTGCCCTTGACAGTTGCGACCCGGGAAGTCGAAGTTGTCGTCTGATGCCGGTTCTTCCGGTGCTTCGACCTCGCGAGGTCATTCGGGGTTTTGAAATCCTGGGGTGGAAGGTCGCGAGACAGCGAGGAAGCCATATTATTTTGATCAAACCCGGTGCTCTCGTGACCTTGTCGATCCCCGATCATCCTGAGGTCGCTCGAGGCACATTGCGAGCGTTAATCGCGAAAGCCGGCGTTACGGTAGAAGAATTCCTGGCCGCTCTCGAATAGCTGCACGTTTCGATATCGTCCCGGATAGCCGCCCTATCTCGATACCGCCGCCGCGTACTCCTCATAGGATCCAGCAAAATCTTCGATCCGCCCCGCTTGGAATTGCCAGATCCGGGTCGCCACCTCGTCGACCAAATCCTCATCGTGCGTCACCAGCAGGACCGTGCCCTCGAATCTCTGCAGCGCGACGTTCAATGCATTTATCGACTCCAGATCCAGATGATTCGTCGGCTCATCGAATACCAGGAAATTCGGTTTTTGCAGCATCAGCTTGCAAAAGATCAGCCGCGCCGCCTCGCCGCCCGACAACGCGTCGGTTGGCTTCAGACCCTCTTCTCCGCTGAACAGCATCTGCCCCAGCAGGCCCCGGATCTCCTCCTTTGACGCTTGCGGGTCCCACTCGTGCAACCAGTCCGCCACCGTTGTGCCGTGGCGAATGCTCGGGCGATGATCCTGGGCAAAGTAACCCACCTGAACTTCATGCCCCCACGTCACGATTCCCGAGTCCAGGCCCACATCGGGATCGTCCACTCCCGGCGCATTTGCGAGCAAAGCTTTCAGCAGGGTTGTCTTCCCGGCGCCATTGCGTCCTAGAATTGCTATCTTCTCGCCGCGCTGTATCGCCGCCGTGAAGTTATCGATTACTTGCAAATCGCCGTAGCTCTTATTCACCGCTTTGAATTCGAGCGCGTGCCGCCCCGAGGGGCGCTTCATATCGAACCGGATATACGGCCGCTGTATGTTCGACCGCGCAAGCTCGGTCGTTTGCAGCCGCTCCACTTCTTTCCTTCGGGAAGTCACTTGACTTGCCCGCGTTCCCGCCGCGAACCGCGCGATGAATTCATTCAGTTGCGCGATCTTCTTTTCGCGTTGCGCGTTCTCCGCCTCAATACGCGACCGGATCTGTGTCTTCTGCATCACCATATCGTCGTATCCGCCCGGGTAGGTGATGATCGTTTGATAATCGATATCGGCCGTATGTGTCGACACGCTATTCAGGAAATGCCTGTCGTGCGAGATCACCACCAGCACACCGTCATAGTGACTCAAAAAGTTTTGCAGCCAGTGAATCGATTCGAGATCGAGATAGTTCGTCGGCTCATCCAATAAAAAACCTTCCGGATGTCCGAACAGCGCCTGAGCTAATAGCACCCGCACCTTTTGACCGCCCTGCAATTCGCCCATTTTGCGTTCATGCAGCGGTTCGGGAATATCGAGTCCGTCGAGCAGAATAGCCGCGTCGCTCTCCGCCGAATATCCATCTTCCTCGGCGACGATTCCTTCCAGCTCGCCGAGGCGCATTCCATCTTCGTCTGTCAGATCAGTTTTCGCGTAGAGCCTCTCGCGCTCTTCCAGCGCGTTCCATAGCGGTAAGTTGCCCATAATGACGGTGTCGATCACGCGAAACTGGTCGAACGCGAACTGGTCCTGCCGTAATACCCCAACCTTTTTCGGACGAACCACGGCTCCTTTTTGCGGCTCCAACTCGCCCGAAAGCAGGTTCATAAAGGTGGATTTGCCCGCGCCGTTCGGGCCTGTCAAGCCATACCGTCTGCCCGGTAGAAAGGTTGTCGTTACGTCTTCAAATAGGATTTTGCCTCCGTAACGCATGCTGACATTGCTAACTGAGATCATGTGGAAAACCAGGTGGGAATCTTCAGTTTACTGCGGCTTTCCCGCGCGGCTCTTGCGGGACTGGCGTGTTCCCTGAGCGCGATCCAACTAAATCGGCATACACTCTTGTAATCTCCGCGCCAAAAAAGAAGATCTGCGCCGAATAGTACACCCAAACCACAAGCGCCACCAGCGACCCGGCCGCGCCATACGTCGACCCGACCCCAGCAGTGCCGATATATAAAGCCAGCAGCGATTTGCCGATCGTAAACAGAAGCGCCGTTGCCGCTGCGCCGATTCCCACGTCCCGCCAGGCGATCGGAACATCCGGAACGAACTTGAAAATCAGCGCAAAGAGAACCGCGATTGCGGCGAACGAAAGCACGAAGTTCGCCGCTTCCCCGGCGATCGCGGTGTGCAGCGGAACGTATGCGCTGAAGAATTTTCCCGCGACAGTGAAGCCCGCGCTTACGAGTAATGAGACGAGAAGCAGCAGCGCGAACCCGAAGACCATCACGACGGACGCGAATCGATCCTGTAGCAGACTGCGCCAGGTGGAGGATCTTCTGCGAGGCGCATCCCAGATGATATTCAGAGATTCTCGTAATTCTACGAACACTCCCGAGGCCCCGAATAGCAAGGTAATGAGAGCGACAGTTGCCGCGGGAATTCCCGAGCTTGCCCGGTGCGCGTTATCTAGTAAAGTGCGAACGGTATTCGCTTCCGAGTAACCCGCAACCCGCCGTATCTGCTCCAGTAACTCGCGTTCCGCTACCGTCCTGTTAAATACAATTCCGCAGATTCCGACCGCGAGAATTACCAGTGGCGCGATGGAAAGCAGCATGTAATACGCCAGCGCCGCTCCGAGTCGGGGCGCGTTGTGATCACTCCATTTCGAAGCCGCGGACTTCAGTAATTCTGTAACTGCTCTAGGCGGCATCTTCGCTGCTCATCGAATTCGCAAGGTCCTCAGCCGGCCGGCGCTGAGATCACTGTAACAGCCCGCGCTGAAGGGGCGTCCACTTATACTCGGGATGAAAGATTTTCTTGAATTTCCTATCTAAATACCGGCAGAGATGAAGAAGTTTTTATTTGCTGGCCATCTCTTTTCTCCCTTATTCCTGTTACTCATCGCGGTTTCTGGTGTATTGCGCGCGCAAGATTTCAACGGCCGCACGGTAGCGGAAATTCAATACGATCCCCAACAGCAGCCTATCGATTCCCACGATCTCCAGGACGCGCAGCTAGTTCGCGTCGGCGAGCCGCTCGATTCAAATCAAGTCGCCGCTACCATAGACCGGCTTTTTGCGACCGGTTTATACGACGACATTCAAGTAGATGCAGAACCCGCCGGCAACGGAGTTACGCTGCGTTTTATCACGCGCAGCCGCCGGTTCATCGGCCACGTCGATGTCGAAGGAAAACTCTCCGATCCGCCCACTCGCGCCGTCATCGCGAGCGATGCCGAGCTGAATCTGGGAACTCCGTTCGATCCCGACGCTTTGAATACCGCCAAAGCGAACATTGAGCAGCTACTTCATGACAACGGTCTTTACGAGGCGCAAGTCGGCACCGCAACTATTGAAGATCCTGACACGCATCAAGTCACAATCCGGTTTCTGGTCGAAGTAGGCAAGCGCGCGCGATATGAGATGCCGGTTATCAAAGGTGACACGAAACTCTCCGACGCAGCTATCGTTCGCGCTACTGGATGGCGTATTCGCTTTATTCATCGTTGGCGTCAAGTTACTCAGGCGTTAACCGACAAAGGTACAGATGGAATCGAGAAGAAGTACGCGAAACAAAACCGCCTGACTGCTTCTGTCGATATCACATCGCTCGATTACAATCCCGATACAAGACGCCTGAAGCCTACCCTCGAAATTAATGCCGGACCAAAGATCACTATCAAAGCGATCGAAGCCAAAGTCAGAAAAAGTAAGTTGCGGGAATTGGTTCCCGTCTACGAGGAAGGCAGTGTAGATAACGACTTATTATTTGAAGGCGCTCATAATCTGCGCGATTACTTCCAATCGAAAGGCTATCCCGACGTTCAGGTGGACGTGCGGCGCGAGCCTTTAAAGAACGATCAGGAGGTAATCAATTACTACATTTCGCGCGGCCCTCGTCGCAAGCTGGTTCACATCGGTTTTGTCGGCAGCACTTATTTCACCGAAACCACAATCCGCGAACGCATCTTCTTGCAGGAGAACTCCCTGGTGATGCGATACGGCCGCTACAGCGAGATCTTCCGGCAGAAAGATAAGGAAGCGATCGAAAATCTTTATCAGGCCAACGGCTTTCGCGACGTGAAAGTCAATTCCGCAGTCGAAACTAACTACAAAGGTAAGCCAAACGATATTGCGGTCACGTTTCATATTGATCAAGGAAAACAGTGGTTGGTCAATAAGCTTGAATTTACCGGCGCAGTGCGCCTCGATGTCGCGCCTCTGCGGGATCAATTAGCCTCCGCGGAAGGTCAGCCCTACGCTGACGTGAATGTCGACTCCGACCGCAACCGCATTCTCGAGTACTACTACTCGAATGGATTTCCTGCCGCATCGGTCACCATCGCCACCACTCCAGGTCCTGAGCCCGCGACCATCAATCTCACCTACAACATCACTGAGGGGCCCCGCGAGTTTGTCCGCAGCGTTGTAGTCTCGGGTCTCAACCGCACTCGCCCTTATCTCGTTGAGCGCGCCATCAATCTGCAAGAAGGTGAGCCTATTTCGATGGTCAAGGTCAGCGATATTTCACGCCAGCTCGCCGATCTCGGCATTTTTGCAAACGTCAACAGCGCGCTTCAGGATCCCGACGGGACCAATCGGTACAAATATGTTCTGTACGATCTCGAAGAAGCCGCGCGCTACTCCATGCGATTCGGAGTCGGGCTGGAGGTCGGACAGTTCGGCGGGACTACAACCAATTTGGCTCAGGCCGGTGGGGCTAAAGGAATTTCGCCGATTCTCGCCGGCGACATAAATCGCATCAACTTCCTCGGACGCGGCGAGACAATCTCTCTGCAGTTCCGGTATTCACCGCTCGAACAGCGCGAATCCCTGAATTACATCGTCCCGCGCTTTCTCGGCTCGCCCAAGCGCACCGGCACTTTTTCCATCCTCTACGACACTACTCAAAACGTTCAGACCTTCTCAGTCCGGAGAGAACAGGCGTCGCTTCAGATTTCGCAACGATTTAATCGCGCCTCCACAATGTTGATGCGTTTCATTTACCGTCGCGACGCCCCAAACACCACGATTCCGGCTCTAAATACGCCCGCTTTCACAAGCGCCGTCCGGTTAGGCGAACTCTCGGGCAGCTACATCCAGGACCACCGTGATAACCCCGCTGACGCGCACCGGGGATTTTGGAACACCGTCGACGGCGGGCTGGCCGGCAATTTCTTCGGCTCACAGCGCAACTACGTCCGGCTGCTCGGGCGGAATGCCACTTATACTTCGCTTGGTAGGAATCTTGTTTTCGCGCGCCAGACGCAGATTGGCCTGATCAAGCCCTATAGGATTCAGGCCGGCTTCAATAGCTTCGACGTGATTCCGCTGCCCGAGCGCTTTTTTGGCGGAGGCAGCGTTTCGATGCGGGGTTTCGGAGACAACCAGGCCGGCCCTCGCGATATCGGAACTTTATCCGAGTTGCCGGGAACTCCAGTCACTCCCCCCACCGGTTTCCCCATCGGCGGTGATGCGATTTTCTTCAACACTTTTGAATTGCGTTTTCCGCTTCTGGGGCCGAACATCAGCGGCGTTTTCTTCCACGACATGGGGAATATCTACAGCACATTGAGCGACATCTCGCTCGCCTACCATCAGCCCGACACCGGGTTCCTGTATCCAGCAAAACCGGCTACCGGGGTTACGCAGATTCCTATTCCTGCGTTTAATTACGCGGTTCAGGCCGCCGGTTTTGGAATCCGGTATAAGACGCCTCTTGGACCCGTGCGCGTCGACCTGGCATACACGCTCAACCCGCCGCGCTACATAGGGTTCGACATGAACGAACCCATACAGACTCTGATCGCGTGCACGCCGCAAGAGATTGGCATCACGAAATCCTGCAGTCCGATCGGCCAGCAGCTTAGCCATTTTCAGTTTTTCTTTTCGATAGGCCAGGCATTCTGATGCGATCGCGTCTCATTACATTGCTCTTGCTCACGGGGGCGATCGCTTCAGCGGTTGTGATCGATCGCATTGCAATCATCATCGATAACAAAATGATTGTCAAAGATAGCGACATACGCCGCGATATCCGCGTCACCAGCTTTCTCAATAATCAGCGGCCGGATCTCAGCCCGGCATCTCAGAAACAGGCTGCGAATCGTCTGATCGACCAAATCTTTATCCGCCGCGAAATCGAATTGGGCGGCTACCCGCAAGCGACTCTTCAACAGGCAGACCAGCAGCTCGATAGCCTGGAGAAAGAGAGGTTCAGAAGCCAAACCGCTTTGAACGCAGCTCTCCGCAGTTACAGCTTGAACGCGCTCGATCTGCGCTTCCGATTCCAATGGCAGCTCACGGTGCTTCGCTTTATTAACTCGCGCTTCAAACCCGCTGTTCTCATCAGCGACGATGAGATCGAGAAATACTATCGCGATCACGCGGCGGAGCTTCGCCGTCAATTCCCCGGCAGATCTTCTCTTAACGATCTGCGCGATGACATTCGGGACCTTCTCACAGACGAGCGAGTTAATCAGCAGTTTTTTGCCTGGCTGGACGCTCAGCGCAAGGACACAAAAATTCAATATTTAGAGGCGGACTTGCGATGACCAAACGAAAGAGAATCTTACTCACCATCGCGGCATCGCTCGCCGGTCTCATCGTCGTTCTCGTCATCGCATCCATTCTCGTGCTGCGTAGCGCGTGGTTCGCCAACTATGTGCGGGAGAAAATCATCGCCGTTACGGAAGAATCCACCGGAGGCAAGGTGGAGATCGCCGCGTTTCAATTTGATTGGGTTCATCTCACCGCGCGCATCCGGAATTTCGTGCTGCATGGAACGGAGCCGCCGGGCAGCGATCCCCTGGTCCGCGTCCAGCTCCTCGAAGTTCGCCTGAAGCTTCTCGCGGGGCTGAAGAAAGCCGTTGATATCCAATATCTCGGTATCCAGCAGCCGCAAGTGAATTTCATCGTCTTTCCCGATGGCAAAACAAATGTTCCTCAACCTAAGATTCAGAAGAAGCCCAGCCAGACTTCGGGCCTCGAAACCGTTGTTGATCTGGCGGTCGGGCAATTCCAGATTCAAAATGGGTTGCTCGAATTCTCACAACAGGAGACTGCGTTCAGCGCCCAGGGCGAAAATCTTCGCGCTCTCCTGAACTACAATTTCACCCCCGCAAGTTACCAGGGCAATCTTTCGATCCATCCGCTGTTCCTCAGCTCCGGCAACCGCCCGCCTCTCAACGTTCATGTGAATCTGCCGGTCACGCTCGAAAAGGACGCCGTCCGGTTGGCTAATGCAAAGCTCAATACTGATCAGTCACAAATCGTTCTGAGCGCCGCGATCGAGCAGATGAATGCGCCTGTAGTTTCAGCGCATCTCAACGCGAATGTTTCACTTCCCGAAGTCCAGCGCAGTTTCGAATTGCCGGTCGACGCAAATGCCAAAGGAGCGCCCCGAGCACTCAGCGCCGACCTGGCTCTCGTCACCAATCCAAACAAAAATATGCAGCTTCAAACCGCGCATATTGCTCTTGGCCAAACCACATTTGAAGCTTCAGGCACGTTGCGCGACGCTTCCAAAACCGGCAACGTGCAATTCAACGCCAATTTTGCTCTTACCGAGCTTGCTGCGCTTTTGAAAGTCACGTCGGCGCAAGCCACGGGCGCGCTTCAGGCCCACGGCACGGCCAAGCTCGATGCGCAAAATAACTATTTTGTCGATGGAACATTGAACACGCGCGATGTCTCCCTCCGCAGCGGCACAACACGTTTATCGAACGTCAGCCTCTATTCGCCATTCCACGCTGATCCGTATCTCGTCAGCCTCGATGGTTTAAAACTCAACGCCGCCGGCGGGAATCTGAGCGCAAAAATCTTTATCGAGAATATGCAAAAGCTCAGCGTCGAGGGTCATTTGCAAGGCTTCGCAATCCCTGTGCTCGCTCAAACCTTCACAGGCAAGAGACTCGGATATGACGGAACAATCGATGGATCTCTTCGCGCTGACGGCGACCTAAAAGCGAAAGGCACGACCGGCTATTCAGCTCAAGCTCGATTGCTTATTGTCCCCGGATACCATGGCGTACCCCTTAGCGGCCATCTTAATGCCGATTACGTGGGAGCGCGCGATACAGTCACGCTCGATCACTCATATCTCGCGCTGCCTAGCTCACGAATCGACCTATCCGGCTCTCCGAATCAGCGCGTCGATGTCAATCTCACCTCGCGAAACTTGAACGATTTTCTGCCCGCCGCAAACTTCGGATCTTCCGGTAAGCCACAAACATCGCTTCCCATCACGCTCGAAGGCGGCGCCGCGACCGTTCAAGCTCAAATCACCGGCGATCTCTCTGCGCCTCATATCTCGGCTCACATGGCCATGAACAATTTTGCGGTAAGCCCGCCGGTACCGCCGAATCAACCGCCTGGTCAGCCGCATCTATTCAATCGCTTCGCTTTAGATCTCGCCGCGTCACCCTCTGGCGCAAGTATTCAGAACGGAATTTTGACTCGCAATACGCTGCAAACGAATTTCGATGCTTCCATCGGCCTTCGTAAATGGAGTCCCGTTTCTCGCTCGCCTCTAACCGCGAATCTCACGATGCGCAACGGCGACCTGGCCGACCTACTGACACTCGCGGGCGAATCGTCAATTCCAGCCACCGGAAACGTCGGCGCCGATGTCCATGTGGGCGGCACCTACGGTAATCCGCTCGGAAGCGCTACTCTCCAGGTACTCAACGGCAGCGCCTATCAGGAAGCGTTCGACCGGCTCTACGCGAAAATCAATCTTTCGGATCAGCTCATCACACTTTCCACTCTCGAGCTCGCCTCCGGTTCCGCGCGCATCGATGTAAACGGAACCTTCCAGCATCCGCGCGATAGCTTTACGGTGGGACACGCGCAGCTTCACCTGGCAACGTCGAATCTTCAGCTCGCCAACCTGAAAACACTCCAGCGCCAAAGTCCTGGCGTGGGCGGGCTAATTCAACTGTCTGCCGATGCTGCCGCAGATTTGCGTCAAGTGAATCATCAATCGGAAGTCAATGTCGATAGTGTCACGGCCGATCTCTCGGCGCGCGGCCTGCGCGTCCAACATCAGGATGCGGGCGACCTCACCGCGACCGCGCGAACCGTAGGCCGCGATGTCAATTACCAGCTTGCGTCTAATTTTGCCGGGTCGAGCATTAGCGTAAAAGGTCAAACCGCATTGACGAAAGATTACGCAACCACCGCCGATGCATTCATTCAAAATCTGTCTGTTGAAAAAACGCTTCAAATTACTGGCCAGACCTCGATTCCGGCGCGCGGGACCCTGTCCGCAAATGCCCATGTCGCCGGCACCCTACAAGCACCCAACGCAGATCTCACACTCGCCCTCGTGAATGCAAACGTCTATACAGAGCCGCTCAATCGCTTCCAAGCTACGCTGCACTACTCGAACACGCTCGTCGATATTCCATCGCTCGAACTGGATGCTCCCGCTGGCCGGATTACGCTCACCGGATCGTTCTCGCACCCGGAGAAAAACTTCAACGCCGGATCTTTGAAGCTGCGCGTTTCAAGCAGCGATATTCAGGTTGCGAAAATCCAGCACGTCCGCCAGGAGAAGCCCGCCGTCACTGGCATCATACGTCTCGCTGCGGACCTCTCTGCCAATTTGCGCGAGCAAAACGGCAAGCCGGCCGTGCTTTTCTCGAACCTGAACGCCGACGCATCCGCCAATTCGCTGCGCATGAACGATCGTAATTTGGGTGAAGCCCGCTTTACTGCGCACACCGCGGGATCGACTCTCAACTTTTCGCTCGATTCCGATATCGCTGCCAGCCGCATTCACGGCTCGGGTCAAGGCCAGCTTTCCGGTGACTACCCGCTTCGCGCAAATCTCTCTTTCGCGAATATCAAGTATTCGAACATCGCGCCGTTTATATCGAGCGAGCCCAGCGTCAAACCCAGCTTCGATGCGCTTGTCGAGGGGGAGGCATCCGTAAATGGTCCGGTTCTCAAGAACAACGACTTGACCGGCCGCCTTCAACTCAGTCGCCTCGAGATGACCACGGTGCCCCAGGAATCTCCCACCGGCGCGCCTCCGCCTCGCGCGCTCGCGCTTCATAATGAGGGTCCCGTTGTCATCGCTTTGAATCATTCCGTCGTCCAGATTCAGCACCTGGACATAGAAGGTCCCTCGAGCGCGATGCATGCTTCGGGCCAAGTGAATCTGAGCGATACAACCGCGCCTCTCGGCCTGAACCTGGACGCAAATCTTGATTTGAAAATGCTCCAGGACATTAATCGCGATGTCTATTCGAACGGTAATGTCACGCTTCAGGCCGCTGTCCATGGCGATTTTGCGCAGCCGCTCGTGAATGGCCGGATCGAGCTTAAGAATGCCAATCTGAATTACGCCAGCGCGCCCAACGGGCTCTCAAACGGAAATGGAGTCATTCTCCTGAACGGAACTAGCGCGAGTATTCAGAACCTCACCGGCGAAAGCGGCGGCGGAAAGATTGTCCTGGCCGGCTTCATTGGTTTCACCGGAACCGCCTTGAACTACAACGTCCAAGCCAGCGCTACTCGCGTGCGCACTCGTTACTCGGGCATCAGTGTCGTTTCGAGCGCCACGCTCCGGCTGACGGGCAATTCAGAACGCTCTCTGATGGCCGGCGGCGTAACCATTCAACGCATCGCCTATCAATCATCGGGCGACATCGGGTCCATGCTCACTAGCGCTTCGACGCCGCCCTCAACGCCTGAAACGCCCTCGGGCATTATCGCCGGAATGAGATTAGATATCCACATCCTGACAGCTCCCGATCTCCGCGTCATCACCACCTACGCCCAGCGCTTGCAAGTCGAAGCAGACCTCACCGTGCGAGGCACTGCAGCCAATCCGGGAGTAATCGGCCGCGTAAGCGTGACGAATGGCCAGCTAGTATTCTTTGGAAACGAGTACACCGTAAATACCGGAACCGTTAATTTCTACAACCCGACTGCGATTCAGCCCGTGCTCGATGTCTCGCTCGAGGCAAACGTGCAAGGCGTCGACGTCACCATTGGCGTTTCCGGTCCCATGGACAATCTCAAACTGACTTATCGTTCCGATCCACCTCTCACCTTCGAGCAGATCGTGGAGCTTCTCGCCGCCAACAAAACGCCCACCACCGATCCCACAATTGCTGCTCAGCAGCCAACTCCTCCGCAGCAGTCCTTCACGCAAATGGGCGAATCGGCGATTCTCGGGCAAGCTGTTGCGAATCCACTTGCCAGTCGCGTCCAGCGCGTATTCGGTCTGAGCCAGTTCAAAATTGATCCATCGTTCGCCGGCAGCGGCGGTCAGCCTTCGGCGCGCGTCACGCTCCAGCAGCAGATTACTCAGAACCTTACGTTCACTTACATCACCGACGTCACTCAAACGAACTCAGAAATCATTCGCGTCGAATGGGCGTTCACGCCTCAGTTTTCCGGTGTTGCCCTGCACGATTACAACGGCAACGTCAGCATCCAATTCTTCTATAAATTCAAAGTCCGATAGAGTCCGCCGGTTGTCCCCACAATGCTGATATGGGAGCCCGCAGCGCAGCGGCGGGTCATTCTTGGTTCTGAGGCGTACACTAGGTACACGTATGCAAACGGTTGAGGTGGGTGTCCGCGAGTTCCGTGAAAAGCTCGCGGGATATCTTGAATCACGAAAGCCGCTGGCCATCATGCGCCATGGCGAGACGCTCGGCTTCTATATACCTGCACAAAGGCGAAACCGAAAGGCAGAGCTCGAAGCCATGCGAGCCGCCGCCAGAGATCTCGACGAGATGATGGCGTCCTGGCAGGTGAGCGAAGGCGAATTAATAGAGGAGTACAAAGCGATCCGCCGGGCCGCCGGTGAAAAGAAACGGAATGCCAGGTAAGGCACTTGTAATCGATGCCAATATTCTTATTCCAGCGGTATTGGGCAAGCGTGTCCGCAAAATGATCGAAACGTATACCGGAGAAGTGTCGTTTTTCGTTCCGGAGGCCGCATTCGCCGATGCCGAAAAGCACTTGCCGGAGCTGATGATCGACATGGTGGTGATCCAGAAAAGGCGCTCGCTTTACTAAATGCTTTAGTGAGTCTGCTGGACTGAGACGCCCGCCCCTTCGATCTCGCCCCGTGCTCGCTCCGTTGCGCGGTTAATCCAGGAAATCTGGGATTTGGCCGGAGCTAGCCGAGCGCCTAAGCGCAGCCGCCGCTTCCAAAAGCCATCGAAACTGGCGTCTGGGATCGCCGAAAGTAGCCCCGCTGCGGCCGGCATTGCAATGCACGCGCGACTTTGATATAGTCGAGCGGTCGGCGTCAACGTGCGCTCGACAGAATTCAACCAAGCCGCATCGTCGGCATTGAAAGGAAAACAAAGTGGCTATTTCCACCCACCGCTTCCGTGTGTTCGAAATACGGAAGATCTCTCATCCTATTCTCGATTCCATCGATAAGTATTGGCTCACCATACGTGCACTGGATCTTCCATCCGGGATCAGCACTGCAGCAAACGCGAGAGACCCGATTGGGCTGAATCGTCGTGTCTATCGAGATGTGAAAGCTAGCTTGGAAGGCAAAGAAGCGCTCCCGGGCACATTTGACCTAATGAATAAGGGCATTACAATCCTCGCAACCCAAGTTCGCGTGTTGGAAAAGGACCGTGACACGCGCGTGGTCGAGGTTTCGGTAGACGACGAGCAGGGAGGCGTCGTTGACGGCGCACACACCGCAAAAGTCATAGAGCAAGCAAACGAGGAGGGCACCACGCACCCAGACCAGTACGTTGAGGTGTATGTACGGACGGGCGTTAGTGACGGAATCGTGACTGACATTGCTCGCGGCTTAAACACGGGCATGCAGGTGGCGCCAAAATCTATTTACAACATCGACGGTGTGTTCCAGTGGCTGAAAGAAATCGTGGACAAACAGCCCTACGGCGACATCTTCTCCTGGAAGGAATCTGATACTCAGGAGTACGATGTTCGCGATCTAATCGGTGTTCTTGAGATCTTTAACGTTTTCGACTTCCCGAACGACGGTGGCAAACACCCAATTAGCGCGTACGAGAAGTGGAGTGTTCCGCTCGACAAGTTCGCAGACGATTTCGAACAGAATCGAAATAACCGAAAAAAGAGCCGCTATTACCGTCTTCGAAAGCTCCTTCCGGGTGGCTTAGCGCTATACGATCATATCCGCCACGATTTTCGGAAGATCCACAACGCGAATGGCGGAAGCGCTGGTAAGCTGAGCATTATCGAAGAAGCCGGCAGTAAGCGTCGTGTTTTCGACTTTCCATTCGCAGGGCTCGATCCTCACGAATATCGGCTTACTAAGGGAGCGACTTACCCGATATTAGGCGCGTTCAGGAATCACGTGCAGGTTAACTCAATGACAGGCGAAGCTGATTGGCTTGGCGGATTTGAAGGCGTTCTGCGAGCATGGCGAGAAGCCGGGCCCGAGCTAGTGGCAGAAACATTCAATGCAACAAGAGAGATCGGGCGAACGCCCGACATGATAGGTAAGAACCGGAAACACTGGGATAACTTACATATGAAGATGCAGCTGCGTCTCTTGCGTGCGCAATTAACGGCCGTAAGCGGGAACGCCCAACCCTAGTTGGTTGCGGGCCAACCCCACTAAGGCCTTGAGGTGGGGAACATTCCCACCTCAAGGGTTTTATCCGTGGCAGCGCTTTCCAGAGAAGAGATTTGATTCTCAAAAAAACGAATGCAATTGTTGGATCAGGAATGCAAAAGGCGCCTGTGGGTCGCTCGATGCCCGCCGCCCCTCACCCGCACGCCTTCACCTGCTCTCATTCACAACCCTCCCAAAACTTTCTTCTGATTGGAAGCGAGGTTTATGGCGTTTTTGAGGCTTTATCTCGCGAGCGACTCAGGGATCGGCATCCAGAAGATTGGCCGATTCTGGCGGCTGCTCTAGCGCTCGGTTGCCCAATCTGGACGGAAGACACGGATTTTTTTGGCTGCGGAGTCGCGACCTGGGAGCTCGAGCCGCGTCGAAATATTCCTCAAAGAATGACTCAGGTCCTGAAGACGGGCCGAGCATTCAAATAGCAGTCACGACAACGTGTACTTCTCCTCCGGCAGCCCTGGTCTGCAATCGCGATATGCGTACTTCAGCATCGGAGGAGCTGCCATTGTCGTCACCACGGTCATAAAAACCACAATCGCGTAAACGGCGCTGTTGATCACGCCAAGGCTCAATCCAAGTTGCGCGACTACCATTCCCACTTCGCCGCGCGGCACCATGCCCACTCCAATGCGCATCATGTCCTTCCATCCCAGGTGCCAGGCCCCCAGCCCGCACCCAGCCAGTTTGCTCAGAACCGCCGCAATCACCACCACAATTGAAAGCAGGATCGTCCCGCGATCCCGAAACACGGCCATGTCCAGATTCAATCCAATCCCCGCCAGGAAAAAAGGAACCAGCAGCTCTGTCGCTCCTTGCGCCATGTCGTGCACTCTGGGTTTTACCGTTTCGGAAAGCGCCATTCCGGCGAGAAAAGCTCCCACAATCGCCGCAATTCCGATCCATAGCGCCAACACCGAAAGCCCGAACAGCACAATCAGCGCGATATTGAATTGCGTTTCACCCGTCCTGAGCTGCTGCTCAACTCGGGGCACTACGTGCCGAAGGGTCCGAGTGCCAAACTTTGCAATCACCACAGTGAAACCAGCCGCCAAAACAGTGCTGCCGACCAATCTCGGAACATTCAGCCGGTGTTCCGCGACACTACTGACAAATGCCAGAACGAGTAACCCCAGCACATCGTCGATCACCGCCGCGGCCACAATCACCTGACTCGCGCGCTCCTGAACGAGCCCTCGCGTGGCGAGTACTCTCGCTGTAACCCCCACGCTTGTCGCCACTAGTGACGCTCCGATAAAAAATGATTCGATCCACGAGGCTCGAACGCTCGCCATTACCGCGCAGCCGACCCCGAACGGAATCGCCACTCCTAGAATTGCTACCAGCAGAGCCGTCCCACCCACGCGAAGCAGCTCCGATCCCCGCGCCTCCAGCCCAACACGAAATAACAGGAACATCACTCCGATTTGCGCCAGGGCCGCCAGAATAGGATCAGGCTGAACCCAATTCAGCAAACTCGGGCCAATGATCACGCCGGCCAAAATTTCGCCGATAATACCCGGCTGGCCCAACCGCTCGCAAATCTCCGCCAGGATCTTCGCAGCGCCAAATATCAGCAGAAGCTCAAATGGAAGATGTGCCAGGTCCGCACCGTCGGCGAACAGCAAAACGGCTACGGAGTGCGCGCCCAGGGTAACTCCTTCTCAGCGCATCGGCCCAAATCTCGCCGCGCTTGCTCCATGTATCTCTTAGACTACTTTTAGAGTGAAGATTGTCATATTCGGTCTCTCTATCAGCTCCGCTTGGGGCAATGGACATGCCACGCTGCTACGCGGATTGTTTCGTGCTCTGAACAAACGCGGTCACCGCATCCACTTCTTTGAGCGTGACGTTCCCTACTATGCAGCTCATCGCGACGCCGAGTCGCTGCCGTTTGCCCATCTGCACTTCTACTCTGATTGGCAGGTCAATCTCGAATTAGCGAAGCGGGAACTCTCAGATGCTGACGCGGGCATCGTGACGTCTTACTGCCCCGATGGGCCAGATGCCGCTCATCTCGTGCTGTCCTCGGATCTTCCGCGAACCGTTTTCTACGACATGGATACACCCGTCACATTGGGCCGCCTCGCGCGAGGTGAATCGGTTGAGTATCTTCCGCCAGAAGGTTTAGCGCAATTCGATCTCGTGCTCAGCTACACGGGCGGCGCTGCGCTCGATCAGCTTCGGGAGAAGCTCGGCGCGCGGTGTGTCTCCGCGCTGTACGGATGCGTCGATCCGGAGAACCACCATCACGTCGACCCATCCCTTCAGTTCGCGGCCGATCTCTCCTACTTGGGAACCTACTCTGCGGATCGCCAAGCCGCACTCGAAAATCTTCTTATCTCCCCTGCCCGCCTGCTCCCCGAGCGCAATTTTCTAATAGCCGGAGCCATGTATCCGTCTCCTGAAAGCTGGCCTGCGAACATCAAATATTTCGGCCATGTCTCTCCTCCGGAGCACTCTGCTTTCTACTCTTCGTCTCCGCTTACCCTGAACATCACACGAGCTTCCATGGCCGCCATGGGCTATTGCCCTTCCGGCCGCTTGTTCGAGGCCGCCGCGTGCGGCACGGCTGTTCTGAGCGACTGGTGGACCGGATTAGATCTGTTTTTCCGGCCCGGCGAGGAAATTTTGATCGCCACTTCTACGCAAGATGCCGTCTCGGCCATCGCCAAACAAACTGCGATGCTTCGGCGAATCGGCGCCCGCGCGCGCGAGCGTGCACTCGACTGTCACACCGCCGAGATTCGCGCGCAACAGCTCATTGACCTGCTCGAAGCGCCGTCAGACCAGCGCGAAGACATGCAGGCCGCGGTCTGTCTGTCCGAATCGGCATAACAATGTGGGGAATTATTCCAGCCGCAGGAGCCGGTACTCGCATCCAGCCGCTCGCATTTTCAAAAGAGCTTCTGCCCGTCGGCAGCCATGTTTCCGGTCTAACCGAACGCCCTCGCGCCGTCAGCGAGTATCTCATCGAGCGCATGGTGAACGGCGGCGTCGACAAAATCTGTTTCGTAATCTCACCGGGCAAGTCCGACATCATGGATTACTTCGGCGGCCACGCGCTCTCTGCCACTATCTTCTATGCCGTTCAACAGCGGCCAGCGGGTTTGTGCGATGCCATTTTTCAGGCTCTTCCGCTAATTCCTTCCGAGGACCATGTCTGCATCGGACTTCCGGACACTATCTGGTTCCCGGAAACCGCTCTCGCCAAACTTCCAACCAATGTTCTCTCATTCTTGCTATTTCCCGTCGACCATCCCGAAAACTTCGACGCAGTACTTACAAATGATCGAAACGAAATCCTCGAGGTAAGGGTAAAGAGTTCGCAAGCATCTACAAAATGGATTTGGGGCGCTCTCAAAATGCCGGGAGCTATTCTCAACGAGCTTCACTGTCTTTGGAAAGCGCGCGGAGATGAGTATTTGGGGACGCTGATCAATGAATACTTGGCCCGCGGCGGCCGCGCCTACGCCTTCAAAGCGGGCGAGTCTTACGTCGATGTCGGCACGCTGAACGGGTATCGCGAAGCGCTGCGCCTTCTCGATGCGCATTGTGCCGCGGACGTCCGATAGTCGCGGAATGATCGGCGCCCCTCACCCATGATTAAGCTCGAGGTCATCGACAATGACTCACGGCTGCGCGCCTTCGAGTCCGAATGGTCCGCCTTCGCGCGCGCGATCGCAGAAGTCACTCCCTTTCAGCTTCCCGAGTGGCTCTTAACCTGGTGGTCGCATTTCGGAACCACAGGCCAGCCGCACGTGCTTGTCTTCCGCGAGGGCGGTGAAATTGCTGGAGTCATTCCCCTGTTCCTGCATCAATGGAATGGCCAGCGTCAAATGACTCTCATCGGTTCGGGAATCTCCGATTATCTGGAGCCCGCCATCCATTCGCAGTCTTGTCCCGAGATTCTTGGCCAATTGCAGCGCCATCTCGAAGCGCACTCAGATTGGAGCATCTGTGATTGGCAAGATCTTTCGGCGAACACTCCACTAAGCAAGCTGAAATCCAATGGGAAATTCGATTGCGCAACTACTGACGATCAGCCCTGCACCGAGATCCGCTTCACCGGAACGTTTGAAGAATTCCGAAAAGCGCGCCCAAAAGACCTGAAGCGCAATCTGCGCCGCTACCGCCAGAAAGCAGAAGCGCTTGGCTCGCTCCTGTTCCAGGTAACCAAAGAAGCCGATCCCGAGTTGATGGATGCTCTGGTGGAGCTACATACTGCTAAGTGGCAAAAACGCGGTCAGCTCGGCATGATTCAAGCCAACGGATCCGCGGAATTTCTATGCGACATCGCTCGAGCCTTTGCGCCCCGCGATATGCTGCGTTTCTTCAGCCTGCGTTTTGCCGGCAAAATATCCGCGCTCATCGTTGCGTTTTCTTACCGCAACACTATGTACGGATATCTCAGCGCATTTCATCCCCAGCACGAGCACTTGGGACTCGGCCGCACATTGCTCTATGATGCCCTGCGGCACTGCCATGAGAACGGCTATGCAGCATGGAATTTTTTGCGCGGCGAAGAGCCCTATAAATTCTGGTGGGGCGCCCAAAAAATCCCGAAGCGCCGCGTCAAACTGATCCGCGCGAGCTAGAACAGACCTTCTCCATCACCGATCGATAAAGCCCGATATATTCGTCCACCATCCGCCGTGCGTCGAATCGCCGCTGCGCGGTCCTCCGGCACTTCGCGGGTGAAATTTCAGAAATCCTGCCCACCGCTTCGGCCATCTCCGCTTCCGAGTCCACCACGAATCCCGTTTCGCCGTGATCGATTATCTCCGGCAATGCGCCCGATCGAAGACCAATCACCGGAGTCCCCGAGCTCATCGCCTCCATCGCGACCAGCGAACTCGTTTCCTCAACCGAGCTCGGTATGAGAAGGCACTGTGCCTCGGCGAGCAGTCGCGTCTTCGTCTCGGAACCCGCCGCGCCCACATAGTGGCGCCGTTCATCGAGCTTGGGCCGGACCTGTTCGGAAAAATAGATTTCGTGATCTTTGAACGGATGGACAGGTCCGGCGATGATCAGCGCGACATCAAGCCGGTGCGCGATCTCTAGCGCGATATGCACCCCCTTCTCTGGACAGATGCGCGTCAGCATCAACAGAAACTCCTTCTTGCTCGATACCCTTCGGAAACGCTCTGTGTCGATCCCGTTGCATACAACCGGCGGTTTATTCCGGCACGGAACAGAGTTCGCCTGCATCTCGGAAACACAGTTCAAACAAACTCGCCTGTCTGCGAAAATCTCCGGCGGATAAAACGAGATCGGAAGATGAAGCGTGGCTAGCACCGGCACATCCTCCTCCGGCAGATAGCTGTAGAAATCCAATCCGTGAAAGTGGATCAGATCAATCGAATATGTTTTCAACGCTCGCTGGATGCACTCGCGGTGGACCTGCTGCGCATTTTGCCGAACTTCCTCAGTGATCTCGCCGCGTACGACTGCCGATTCAATCAATTCTCCCGCTATCTCCGACCCAGCGGCAGCAATTACGACGGATCGATGGCCCCGCGCAAGCAGCCCGCGTTCAATCAGCGACAGAATCTGTTCCGCGCCCCCGCTCGCGTCCGGCCCTACCGGCAAGAGCGGATACGCCACGTTCAGGATATTCATGCAATCTTGGAAGCTTACGACGGTAGCTACATCGTAAACAAGCCAAAAATGACCTCTCCAAATTTTCTAGAGAAACCGTCCGATGTAGGGGCGAGCCCTCTCCCCAGTTCGTTTCGCAAAAACGCCTGGCGGCTTTTCCTCGGCGCCCGATCACCGTTCGCGCAAATAAACCTTCGCAAACAAAATCAGCGCCTTAGCCCGTAAATTTCGATTCCCCGCGCTCCGCCCCGCCCGATACTCGCCAGCAATACCCGCGCCATGAGCGACCTCGGCCCATCCCTTGACTCCACTCACCACCCATCGCGCCGCGCCACCGGCCCCACCACCCCCGCCGGAAAATTAAAATCCAGCCGCAACGCCCTCCTCCACGGCTGCTGCTCGAAAACCCTCATCCTCCCCACCGAAAGCCAGGAAGCCTTCGACCAGCTCCGCGCCGACTGGCTCGCCGACTACCAGCCCCTCAACACCGCCGACCGCCTGATGTTGGAAACCGCCGCCCGCGAACAATGGC
>JAFAYL010000017.1 GCA_019240405.1 Acidobacteriaceae bacterium | reverse complement strand
TAGCGAAAATAACTGAATGCGAGTGTCCTCTCCGGCTCTCCTTGCAGCGGCATACGTAGATCCATCGGGAGACAGCGCTTCCCCCGGGGTATCGTTGGACGAATTCGGTATGGTCCTCAGCACTTTGCCCCTTCCTTTTAAGAGATCAAATGCGGTGATGGTTGTCCATTTGCGATCCGGGGTACTCTCGATCACCACACAGCCTGCCGGCGCGCGGCCACACCAATGGTCAATCCAATTGTGGGTCTCCAGCACAAACTCAGGAATTCCGCCGTTTACCGGAATACGCATCAAGCGCATTGGGGTGTGAGGAGCCGCACGCGGAAAGGCGCAGTAAATGATCCATGCGCCATCCGGGCTGAGACGCGGGAGGTTCGCATTCAGTGGTCCCGTGGGTATGGGCTCCGCTGCTCCGCCGGCAATTGGTTGCTGAAAAATACCCATTTGGCCGCTCTGATTGTCGGTAAGCAATACAAACTTACTGTCCGCTGTCCAGGCTGAAGGGTACCCCGCAGCTTCATAACAGGCTAACAGCTGGGGAACACTCATGCGAGTTATTCCAGCAGTTAGTCGTCCAATCTCGATTTGTTGTTGACTCGTCTGCTGCAGAACAGCTAAGTGCTTTCCGTCGGCGCTGGCACTCAGGCCCGCAGCTTCCGATTCCACCCATTGCGTAACGCGTTTCGGTTGACCGACGGGCTTTCCTGTGCGACTGTCGACCTCACATTGCCAAAGACCGGATCCAGGCGATTCGTAGCGCAAGTAATCGATCCGTCCGTTCGGGAGCCAGGAAAAATCTTCGTACCAATTGCCCGCTTCGCGCGGGATCGCTACCGCGCAATTCGCCCCATTTAGGTCGCAGCTTTCGACCCATGTTGCGTCCGGGGAGGACTCGTCCGGTTTATAAGCAATGCGCTGTCCACCGGGAGACCAATGCACCGCGCCGAGCCGTTCGTGTTCTCCCAGGGCGAGGACCTTTCGGGCGTTGGCTCCTTGGTCGTCCATCACCCATAGTTCCCGAAATCCTTCGTTGGGAGTTTTGGAGGGACTGAAGGCGATTCGTGTCCCGTCCGGCGAGACTTCCCAGCCCGCGGCGCTCTCCCTAAGCTTCCGCGGCGACTGCCCAAGTAGCGAGACGGTCCAGATGCTCGCTGGTCCGCCTCCTAAAACGCTGTGTACATCGGCGAGCAAAGTCGTCCCATCGGGGAACCATGAGTCTATCTCCCAGGAGTCGTTGGCGGAAACTCCTTTAGGCGTTGCGATCAGCCGTTCTTCTCCGCTCGAGAACAACTTTACGTGAATCCCGGCGACATCGGCGAAAGCGAGATATTTGGCGTCGGGCGAAAGGGCAAAAGTGGTGATCGGGCTGTCACTGGAGTTAAACGTGAGGCGTTTCTGAGTAAGCTCAGGCGGGGCGGTTTCAACGGGCCGCCGCAGAACGCGCCACAAAACAAGAGATGCGACCACGGCAAGTACAACTACGACTGAAGAGATTCCAATCAGCGCCCATTTGTGCCGCTTAATGAGACCGGCGGCAATGACGGAATCCGAACTCGACTCCTTCGGAATTGCGCGGCCTGCTGCGCCGTCAGGCGTCGACGTGGTCTGCGACTCGAGCTGCCCGGAGCTAGCGTCGCGCTTCAGACGCTTCAGATCAGTACGGATTTCAGAGGCGTGCTGATAACGCAGGTCGCGATCTTTTTCGAGCGCCTTGTCGATAATCTCTTCGAGCTTGGCCGGCAGGTTCGCATTCAATTGCCTGGGTGGAGTGGGCCGTTTATTTAAGATTGCGTCGAAGATGACGGCCGTCGCATTGCCGGATGCTGCCGGACGGCCGACTGCCATCTCGTACAGCACGGCGCCAAAACTGAACAGATCAGTGCGGGGATCGAGTTGTTCGCCGCGGGCCTGCTCGGGCGACATGTAAGCAACCGTGCCAACGGTTGAGCCCGGATTTGTCAGGGGGTAGGCGTCGTGCCAGCCGGTGAGCAGAGCGGAAGCGTCACCATCCGCTTCCGAGTCAGGTGCGTGTTGATGCGCGCCGGGCTCTTGCAGCTTCGCCAGGCCGAAATCCAGAATTTTCGCCACCCCGCGAGTGGTTATGAAGATATTCGCGGGCTTGATGTCGCGATGAATGATCCCTTTCGAATGCGCTGCATCCAAGCCATCTGCGATCTGGATTGCGTAATCCAGCAGCCGGTCTAATGTAAGAGGCTTGCCTTCGATGACGTGCTTGAGAGTCTTGCCCTCCAGCAACTCCATCGCGATCATCGGCCGTCCGTCGCATTCGTCGATGTCGTGGATGGTGCAGATGTTCGGATGATTCAGGGCCGAGGCTGCTTGCGCCTCGCGCTGAAACCGCTCCAGCGCCTGATGATCATCGCCCAACTCATCAGGCAGAAACTTGAGCGCGACCACTCGCCGCAGCTTCGTATCCTCGGCCCTGTACACAACCCCCATGCCGCCGCCACCAACTTTTTCGAGGACACGGTAATGGGAAATCTGCTGGCCGGAAATAGGCATCGGATGGCAAGCTTCCGAGATGATGCTGCATCAGTCTAGCAGGAAAAACGCGCAAAAAAGGGCCGCAGTTATGGACTGACGAAGACAAAATCTTCATGCTTTCATGAAGTACTGGTACACTTTGACGGCGGTACCCAAGGTACCCCAAAGAAAGGTGTAGGCCGAAAGCTCGAGTTACTCTTGTGGAATGCCGGGAAGCACGGCAGCCGCAGCGCGCGAGTTGATCATTGATTCACCCGGCCTAGAAACTGCCCGCGTCCATTTGGATGGGGATCGTTATCGCGTCGGGCGCTCTTCTGTAAACGAACTGTCGTTTCCCGCCGATCAGGCCCTATCGCGAGAGCACCTGGTTTTTGAAAACACGGCTGAGGGCTGGACGGTTCGGGATGCCGGTAGCCGCAACGGCACGCGCGTGAATGGTGCGCGGATTACGACGGCAGTGTGCCTGACAGACGGCGACCAAATCACCGCCGGCCATCTCACGATTCGATATGCCGCGCACGAGGATCTGAGAGACGCCAAAACTCACGAGGTCGTTTTCGTTGCGGAACCGGAGCTTGCGGCAGCTTCCGTATCCGTTGATCTCAAATCGGCTTTAGAAAAAAGCACAGACCTGGCTGGACAGCCGACGCTGGGGAACGTGCACCTGGGAGCATTGGTGCGCGCGGGCCGGGAACTGGCCGGACATTCATCGCTCGAAGATCTATTCCAACTGATTCTGGATCTTTCACTCGAAGCGGTGAAAGCTTCGCGCGGCGTTGTCATGACACGCGAAGCCGGCGGCAATCTCAGGAGCCGCGCCATTCGAGGCGAGAATCTCCGGATCAGCACTGCGGTCCGAGATCGCGTCCTCGATCAGCCAACGTCGCTGCTGGTTTCTGACGCCGCTCTGGATGCCGCTTTTGCACACCAGCAAAGCATCATCACGCAACAGATTCGGAGTTTTTTGGTCGTACCTTTGCAAACCGGCGAAGAGGTGATCGGCTTGATTTATCTCGATTCGCCGGAGTTGATCCGCAAATTCACGGTTGAAGATTTGAATCTGCTCACGGTGATGGCGAACATCGCGGCAATTCGTATCGAGCACGCGCGGCTCATAGAAGCGGAGCAAGCGAAAAGATTGTTGGATCGGGAACTCGAGCGGGCGGCAGAAATTCAACGCAGCCTGCTGCCTGTGAAAACCCCGGACGTAGCCGGTCTTGATCTGGCGGTGTACAACACGCCATGTCGAACGGTGGGTGGAGATTACTACGATTTTCTCCGTTACGCCGACGGGCGCATAACAATTGTGATCGCCGATGTTTCAGGCAAGGGTATGCCAGCGGCGCTACTGATGTCGAGCCTGCAGGCGCGGATGCAGGTGCTGTTTGAGAAACCGGACGAGCTTGCGAAGCAAGTAGCTCGCCTGAATCGGATCACTGCGGCCAATTGCCCGAATAATTGTTTCATTTCCCTGTTTGTCGGTGTACTTGATCCGGCAACGGGAGAAATGCGGTATTGCAACGCCGGACACAACCCGCCACTACTGCTTCATAAGAACCAGGAAGTAGAACGGCTGGGAGCGACGGGCATGGTCCTGGGCATCCTCGCTGGCGGAACGTATGAGGAAAGGGCGTGCCGGCTGGATACGGATGAGTTGTTAGTTCTTTTCAGCGACGGGATCACGGAAGCCCGCAATTCGGATCGCGATGAAGAGTTTGGCGACCAGCGTCTGATCGCGCTGATGAAAAGAGAACCGCAGCAGGCGGCTGCTGAATTTATCGAAGAACTCAAGACGGAACTATCATCATTCGCCGGCCCGGCGGCTGCCCTCGATGACATGACTGCCGTAGCGGTACGGCGGCTATAGCTGAGGGACGGGGTCCCATGGGACGCCTTCATGGCGCTCATCGCGTTGCTTCGCTGAGAGCGTACGCTGCCGCCTCTAGCGCGCGCTCGATCTGTGGCGCCGCGACATCAAGATGAGTGACGGCGCGGACGGTCCTTGGTCCCATCGCGAGCATCCGAACGCCCCGCGCACGAAGCGCTGCGACCATCCCCGTTGCATCCTCGCTGCCGTTCAGCTCGAAGATCACAATATTGGTTTCGACGGATGCCGGATCGAGCACCACACCGGGGAGTCTCGAGAGACCTTCGGCAAGCCGCCGCGCATGGGCATGGTCTTCGGCCAGCCGGCTTACGTGGTGACGCAGCGCGAATATTCCGCCGGCGGCGATGATCCCCGCCTGGCGCATCGCCCCGCCCATCTGCTGCTTGAGCCGCCACGCCTCCGCGATGAACTCACGGGAACCGGCAAGCGCTGCGCCAACCGGGGCGCCGAGCCCTTTGGTGAAGTCGATCCACGCCGAGTCAAAAGGCTTTGCGTACTCACGGGCAGCGATGCCACTCGCCACGACGGCGTTCATGAGCCGCGCGCCATCGAGGTGCGTGCGCATGCCCCGTGCCCGCGCGACCTGAGTGACTGCCGCGATCCGCGCGAGCGGCCAGATTGAGCCGCCACCCAGATTGCTGGTCTGCTCCACCCAGAGAAGCCGGCTCATCGGCATATAGCGGCTATCTGGTCGGATCGCCGCCGCTACCGAGTCCTCGTCATATTGCCCGCGTGCGCCATCAAGCGCGTTCACGTTTACGCCTGCGAGCGCCGCGGGGCCACCGGTCTCGTAGTGGATGGGATGCGCGGTGCGATGTGCGATCATCTCGTCGCCTGGCCGGCAGTGCACACGCAGCGCAATCTCATTACACATCGTGCCAGATGGAAGAAACAGCGCGGCTTCCTTGCCAAGCAACTCGGCAACCATTTCCTGCAGCGTGTTGACGGTCGGATCCTCGAACGTTTGCTCGTCGCCGACCTCCGCTTCGCACATGAACCGGCGCATCGCGCGCGTGGGGCGGGTGACGGTATCGCTCAGAAGATCAACTTCTATCGCCGGCATGGGGTTTCCTGTCGGACCTGCGCGAGCATAATCCGCGCATCTCGTCCAGCCTACCAAGCTTGCACACTAGCGATTACGATAGGGATTGCAAGTCGTCAACCAGTCGCCGTTAGCGCCTCTATCGTTACAACGGTCGCCTCATCTTCCAGCGGCGTACCAGTTCCATCCATTCAAGCCGCCTTGTTTGGCAACTGTTTGAGAGGACGGACCCGGAGTTTTACTTCAACACGTGACCCCGAGCAGGTTAAGGATTGACAAACGATCCTTAGTCAGATCCACCTCGTGCTTGGGTGTCTTGATGCCCTGCTTCGATTTCTTTTGAAACACATGAAGTACCCAGACGTCGTCGGCGACTTGAATGACGTAGATAAGCCGAAAAGCATCGCCCCGAAAGGCGAGTGCGATTTCAAACGCGCCGGAGCCGAGGCCGTGCATTGGCTTGGCGATGTCCGCCTTCTTCAGCCCCGATCGTAAGCGCATCAAGGAAGATCGATTGCGCGCCCCGACCAAACTTCCATCCGGTTGCCTCACTTCAACTCTGTTCGAGAGCCGCTTGCATGGCGCCCCGAGGCGCGGATTCACCAGTCCAGATTTCGAACTGGGATGCTGCCTGTTCGAGGAGCATCTCCGAACCGTAAATCGCCTTTGCGCCTTGGTCCTTCGCTCGCCTCAAGAGGAGAGTTTCGCGTGGAGCGTAGACCATATCAAGAACGACGGAAGCAGGAATTACATCCCGGAACAAACAGTCATTTTCATTGGGGTACATGCCAACCGGCGTAGCGTTCAACAGCGCGTCATAGTGGCGCCCTTGCGCATCTTTGAACGCCACAGTCTCGGCCCGTACAGCCTGTGCGAGCGCATGGGCCCTCTTCACGTTACGGCCAGTGATGCTAAGTTTTGCACCGGCATCCGCGAGTGCGAATGCGGCTGCTCGCGCAGCACCTCCATAACCAGCAATTAAGATGGAAGCGTGCGCAAGGTGTACTTGACGCGAAAGGGGCTTAAGAACGCCTTCAGCATCGGTATTCGTGCCGCGCCATTTTCCAGCTCTTCGCCAAACAGTGTTGACGGCGCCGATGCGCTTGGCCAGCGGTTCGACAACATCTAGATAACGTAGGATGCGCTGTTTATGAGGAAGCGTGACGCTGAAGCCGGCGACGGGCAGATTTGTCGCAAGTGACATCCAGTCCTTCAAACAAGAGCTCGAAACCAGGAATGGAAGATAAACAGAGTCTAGACGCCTAGCTTGAAAGGCGCGATTGTGAACATGCGGCGACTTCGAGTGCGCGACGGGGTCCGCGATGATGCCGTATATGCGCGTCTGCCTGGTCAGTTTTTCACAACGAAACAGGGTGCGCATTAATCTTGCGGAGAGCTGGCCGGGTGCGGTTCCGTTCCCGGCAATTGGCGCCGCATATGTATAGAGGCAACCAACGGACGGTCCTAATACCCGACTGGCGACTCCGATGTCCGACATGGCAAGCACGATGAGCGGGGGTGCGCGGTGTTCGCGAGCAAATTGAAGCAGCCGGAGATTGTCACTGGGTTTACAAGCGGTGGTCGCGATTTTGTAGGCCGCTGCTGGAACGCGCTGAAGCCGCAGTAGCACGTGCCCAAGCCCCCGAGTGTTCTGAAAATTATGGTGGGAAACGATCAGAGCAGCTGAGTCGTTTAGCACAGCAAGCGCGGTCTTGGCGCGCTCGGCCGACTCGATTTCCAGGTCCAAAACACAAGCACCAGCTTTGGCCGCGTTTTGAAGAATTGAAAGCTGCTGCTCTAGCGTGCCGGGGAATTGACCTCTATTCTGCTGATGCCGGCACGTGGCCAGAATGTGGGCGTCCGGATAGCGCTTGTGAAACGAGCGTATCAGGCTTATGCCGGTCGAGGGGTCCCGCAGATGATCGAGCCGAAGTTCGAGAAAAGTGTTGCCTTCTTTGTATTCGAGAACGGCGGCGCGACTTAGTTCGCCCGGTGTCGGGAAGCCGAGAGCTACGCAGATGCGCGGGAGCGAACGCGGAAGCGGGCGCATATAAAAAGCCGTGGTGCATAGGATAACAAGGAGGAGGAAAACAGTCCGAGTGGGTGCGCCCTAATAGCGTGCGTCGATAGCTTAAAGAAGCTTGTCGATTGAGACTTTCAATTGCTGTATGTCTGTTTCGCCGATGAACGAATTCACCTTTTGGCCGGTGCGATCAAACAAAAAAAGTGCCGGCAACGCTCCACTCCACTTCGGATCAATTGCGCTTATGAACTGGTCGTCGTTTTTCGCGCTCTTGAGATAGTACGGAGCCGGGGCGCTTTGTTTTTCGAGAAACGAGATCGCGGCTGCTGCCTGCTCCGGTTCGTCACACGATATTGTGACGAAGCTGAAATCGTTCTTGCGTTCTGATGAGTAGAGCGTGACTAGTTTTGGCATCTCTTCGCGACAACCACCGCACCAAGTGGCCCAAAAATCGACCAGTAGAACCTTCCCGCGATGCCGGGCGACCATTTGGTGGAATGCTTGCTCACCCAGCGGAATGAGAGTGCTCGTACCTGCGAGGAGGCAAGCCGGAGAAGCAGCGAGAGAGAGGAGGCAAGCGCGTCGTGTCATGAGCTTTTGGAAACACGTTTGATGCTGCAGCCGAACGCTTTCGTTTCGGTCTGTGACGGCTCTTTGCCGGCAAGAACTGCATCTAGCGCCAATCTTAACCGCTGCGTTGTGACTCGCGATTCCTTCATGGAGTCGTCAATCGACCCGTGATAGCGGATCGTCGCGGTTGAATCGATGACATAGGTCTCGGGCGTTACGGTTGCGCCAAACTCATCGGCTACCGAATTGTTTTGATCCTTGTAAACCGGGAAGCTAAAGTTGTGGGCGCGCGCATGTTCAAGGACAGCCGACGGAGACTCCGCGCTATTCGCGTTAATGGCGATGAATTTGACGCCTTTCGGCGAATAATCGCGATACAAGGCGTTCATCCGTTCGTTGTACGAGTTTGAAACGGGACATTGCACGGAGATGAACATAAGAACCGTTACACTGCTGCTTTTGATCGCGGAGAATTGGACGGCTGTGCCGTCGAGTTGATTGATCCGGAAATCCGTGACCTGGGAGCCAACCTTGAACTCCTGTGCGGAGAGCAGGGCCGCTATGCTGATAGTTCCGCAGAGAATCGCTTTCGTCCAGAGTTTCATTCGTATCTGAAGACGTTCGCGAGAATGGATTTCGTTACACACAGGACGCGGTAAGTCGGGACGAAGCCATATGAAAAGATTTCGTTAGGAGCGGCGGAAACAACAAATTAGATGCGGACGAACACAACGGGCCTCGCCGCCGAAACTCACAAAAATATTGGACAGAACACAGTCTTCAGGATTTTGGTAGCGATCAGTTTCTGCCATCTGTTGAATGACATGCTTCAATCGCTGATACCAGCTATCTACCCGATCCTGAAGACATCGTTTCAGCTAACCTTTGCACAACTTGGGCTCATCACGTTAACCTTTCAGGCCACCGCATCTCTTCTGCAGCCATTCGTCGGCTATTACACCGACATGCGGCCGAAACCCTTTTCATTGCCTGTCGGAATGGGGCTGACGCTACTCGGGCTGATCCTTTTGTCAGTGGCGACTGATTTTTTGATGCTCCTGATAGCAGCCGCGCTGGTGGGCACCGGGTCAGCGGTGTTTCATCCCGAATCGTCGCGGGTGGCGCGTATGGCGGCGGGGTTGCAGCCTGGCCTTGCGCAATCGGTTTTTCAGGTGGGTGGGAATACGGGTTCATCATTGGGCCCGTTGCTTGCAGCCTTTGTTGTTCTTCCGAGGGGACGATCTAGCGTCGCCTGGTTTTCACTCGGCGCTATCGTGGCGATCCTGGTTCTGACGCAAGTCGGCGTCTGGTACAAAAGGAATCCAGCGAGAACACCCCGGGCGCGTACTCATCCTACTGCAGGCCACGCGATGTTGTTCTCAAAGAAAATCACACTATCCATTGCCGTTTTGATCGCGCTGATCTTTTCGAAGTACTTCTACCTAGTCAGCCTTACCAGCTACTACACGTTTTATTTGATGAGCAAGTTTCATGTTTCTGTGCGGAATGCACAACTACATTTATTCATTTTCCTGGGTGCAATTGCCGCCGGTACAATTCTCGGCGGACCCGTGGGCGACCGCTTCGGCCGCAAGTATGTCATCTGGTGTTCGATTCTCGGTGTACTTCCGTTCACTCTGGCTTTGCCCTACGCGAACCTGTTCTGGACAGGTGTTCTGAGCGCCATCATCGGCGTGATCCTGGCGTCCGCCTTCTCCGCCATTCTCGTTTACGCCCAGGATTTGGTTCCCGGAAAGGTGGGGATGATCTCAGGACTTTTCTTTGGGCTCGCCTTCGGGATGGCCGGCATCGGAGCGGCGCTGCTTGGAGAGCTGGCGGATTTGACCAGCATCGGATTTGTGTATCATGTCTGCTCGTTTTTACCTGCGATCGGGATTCTCACTTGGTTTTTGCCCGATCTGGAAAGAATGAGGCTGCGGCAATCGAAATCACTACCCTGACGCGCTCGTCTTCAGCGCGGGTAGGCCGGCTCGCGCACTTCCTTGTCTGAAATGCGAGGAACGCCGGGAGCGATGGGCCTCTCTGCGTACGGCTCAAATTTCACGGAAACGAGCTTCGAAACTCCCGGTTCCTGCATCGTCACTCCGTACAGCGTTTGCGCCGCCTCCATGGTGCGTTTTGCATGAGTGATCACGATGAACTGAGTCTGCGCGGACATGTCTTTCAGCAAAGTTGTTAAACGCTCGATGTTCGGTTCATCAAGAGGAGCGTCAACCTCATCGAGAACGCAAAACGGACTAGGGGTGTATTGAAAGATTGCCATTAAGAGGGCCATGGCGGTTAAGGATTTCTCGCCGCCGGAGAGAAGCAGCACATTTTGAAGCTTTTTCCCGGGCGGAGAGGCCACAATATCGATACCCGATTCCGATACATTCTCTTCGTCGCTCAGGCGCATCTCTCCCACCCCACCACCAAAAAGAGTCGCGAACATCTCGCGAAAATTCGTGTTGATCGCGTGAAAGGCCTCGGTAAACCGTTTCCGTGATTCGTCGTCAATCTGGTGAATCGCTTTTTCAGTATCGCGGATCGAATCAAGTAAGTCTTGCCGCTGGGCGTTCAGGAAATCCTGTCTTTGTTGCGCTTCTTCAAATTCTTCGAGCGCTTGCGGATTCACCGGCCCTAAAGCCTCAATCTTTCGCTGCACATCCGCGTACTTGTTTTCGAGATCTTCGAGCGCGGATCCTTCAGCAGCCCCCTGATGGTCGGCTGCGAGTTCGCCTAAGCTCGTTTCCAACTCCCTTTGGCAGGTCTCGTCGAGATGTTTTAGATCAGCTTCCGTCCGCGCCAGTGCGACTTGCACCTCCGATCGTTTCTCTAGCGCTATTTGCGCAGTTGATCTAGCGTGCTTCAATTCGTCTTCCAACGTCCTCAACTGTTGTCTCAACTCTGCCTCTCGTAAGACAAGCCGGTCCGCGCTTTGCTCGGCACTTGAGATTGAGTCTTTCACCTCGATGACTTTCCGGTCGATCTCCTCATTGCTCGATATGAATTGCGCCCTTTCGGCGCTCAAGCGCTTCATTTCGCTGGAAAGAAGCTCCGTTCGCGTGACGAAGCTTTCGATTTCCGATGTGAGCCTTTCACGATTCGCGATTAGAGAGCGTTGACGTTCTTCGAGGCTCGCAACATTCGCGCGGAGAATCGCGTGCTCTTCCGCCGCATGCGCCGCCCTTGCGCGCAAAGTTGATTCCTCGCGGCGGGCTGACTCGAGCACCTGGTCCTGTTCGGTCCTGACAAGCTCAACTTGTTGAAGCGCCTCACGATCTCGTTCAATATTCCGGTGAATCTCCTCCCGAGCCTGAGATAGTTCTTGGAGTTGAAGACGAGCGCCTGACAGCTTGCTTCGAACTCGTTGAAGCTCCTCGGCCAGCTTTCGGCTCTCGTGATCGATTGCCAGCATGTCCTTTTCTTGAGACTGCTGGTGTGCGCGGACGTGCTCTAATTTTTCTCCGAGCTCAGCAATCGTGTGTCCCAGACACTCGAAGTTAGTCTCAGTTGCATTTAGCTCGCGTTCCTTATCGGCTTCGAGGACGGATATCTCACGCAATTCCCGTTTCAGGGCGAGAGGACCCGAGCCAGTTTTCTTTCCTCCGCTTACCGCTTGCCCGTGATAGCTTATGCCTTCGCTGACGAGAAACCAGCAATCCGGATATTCCATGGCCAGCCGCCGCGCTTCAGCGCGGTCAGTCACAACGTAAGAATTTGCAATACGAGGAAGCGAATGCAATGCGGCGCGCGAGATACCATTCGTGAACCGCACAGCGTCACTAAGTTTCGTAACGATGCCGGACTCACCACTGGGCTCGCGTGACTCTGGAGCCCTAGCATTCGGGCCACTCTCTTCCACTAGAAACGTCGCCCGTCCGTTCAGATCTGCGCGCATCAGTTCGAGACCGCGCTCGGCTTCATCCCAATTCCGGACTATCACATACTCGAGCTCGTCGTGCAAAAACTCCTCGACTGCTTTTTCGAACTGCGAATCCACTTCGAGGAAATCAGCGAGCACGCCGACCGGTTGCAAGAAATGTGTATTAGCTTGCTCCACTGCCGTAAAGAACCGCTTGACAGTTTCGGTTGTGTAACTTCGATGGTGCAGAATGTCTTGGAGAGAATCGCGCCTGGCTTTCACGCGCGAAAATTCGGCGCGCAAACGTTCGAGCGCTTGCCTTGAATTGCTCATCTCGGCTCGTTTATCGTGTAACCCTGTCTCTATTGCCTGCCGTTCATTGGCTGTTGAATTGAGCTGAATCTGCCGCGCTGTTAAGCGCTCCGATATCTCCACTCGTACACTTTCTAACCGGGAAAGATCTGCTGCCGACCGGCGTTCCTCATCGCTTACATCGGCGGATTGCGTGTCTATCGTTCCGAGCTGCGCTTCGGAATGTGTGATTCTGTGTTTCAGCGAAGAAAGCTCGGTCAATAACTCGAGCACTCTTTGGCGCGCGCCCTCGAGTTTTCGCTCTTGCTCTGCTAATTTTGTCTGAATTTCAATGCGCTCTTTGGACTTTGCTTCTAATTCCAGGCGCGCTGTAGCGTACTCTGCCTCGATCATCGAGAATTCGGACTGCCGCCGCTCGAGATCGGCTGCGGTCTCGCGCTTTCTTGCGTGCAACGACTCTAGCTCCTGTTGTCCACCACTTGACTGCCGGTCGATCTCTTGAATCTGTTTAGCTTGATACTCGAGCCGTCCGCGCAGCCGCTCTGACTCGAGTTCCAAATCAGCCGCCAACCTTCGGGCTTCAGTTAAGTCTCGCTCGGTGGCATAAAGGGCCTCGCTTCTAGTGGACTTACGTTTCTCGCCTTCAGTTATTTCGGCGTATAGGCTCTCTAGCTCGCTTGAAGCGAGGTTCAGCTCGATTGCCAGTTTCGCCGCATCGCGCTCAAGTATACGGAATTTCGCCGAAATTACCTGTCTCAGACACGATTTTGCTTCGACTTTTAGTTCTCCATAACGTTTGGTCTTCGCGGCCTGGCGTTTGAGCGAATTCACCTGGCGCGTAACTTCTTCGAGGATGTCGAAAACTCTCGAAAGGTTCTGCTTGGCGCTCTCCAGTTTGCTTTCCGCCAATCGTTTACGGGCTTTAAACTTGGTGATGCCCGCCGCTTCTTCGATCACATTTCGACGATCCTGCGGCCGGTTGCTCAAAATCTGTCCGATGCGGCCTTGTTCGATAATGGCGTAGCTTTCAGGGCCTAATCCCGTCCCCAGAAAAAGATCCTGAATGTCACGGAGGCGCGCCAGCTTACCGTTCATCAAGTATTCGCTTTCGCCGGAGCGGTAGAGACGGCGAGTGATTGTGATTTCGCCAGTGCGCTCGGCGGTTTTGAACACTTCCGCTGAAGGATGGGGCCTGTGCCCATTCAATTGGGCCTGTTGCTCGTGCTCCAAAGGTTTGGCATCCGGGCTTTCGGACGGCGGTTCGTCCGGGATTAAAGTCATCGTTACCGATGCCATTCCGAGTGGCTTCTTGTCTTGAGTTCCGGCAAAAATCACGTCTTCCATCCGGGCCCCGCGCAATGTCTTCGCGGATTGCTCCCCAAGGACCCAGCTGATGGCATCACTCAGGTTCGATTTACCGCACCCGTTTGGACCGACAATGGCGGCAACTCCGGTTCCACCGAACTTCATCTCTGTCCGGTCGTAAAACGATTTAAACCCTTGAACCTCGACGCGCTTTAGTTTTAGCAAGGAGTGGTTACCTTTCCCACAACATTATTGTCGCGAATTGTTTTTATGCTACAGCGAGGGCGGGGATAAGTAAAGAGTTTCGGAGTGTCTCCCGAGCTATCGCGATCTTTGTCATTAGGCAAAAATTGCAGTACGATGAAGCCGGAGGAGTGCACTATGGTAATCAAAAGAACGGACTTTTTTACGTTCGCGCTGACAGCAGCCTTGTGCGTGGGGCCGGCAATATCTGTTCCGGCGCGTGCCCAGGAAGCTCCCAAAGAGGAGCCGAAGCAAGAGGAGCACGAGAAGAAATCTGCGCCGGAAAAGCGGGATGAGAAAGCGAACAAGGATTTCAGCCGGCGCGATGAATCAAAAGGCAAACAGGATCGCGATAAAGAGCGGGGCGAAAGCCGCGAAGCTAGACGCAATACCGAGCGTTCTAGTGGCTCGAGGGCGCAGGCTAATGCCCACTATCACTTCAGGTCAGAAGACAAATCCAAGCTGCGCGAGCACTTTCGAGCCCAACTCGCTCAAGTCAACCGCGCTAACCGGCCACATATCTCAAGCGGGACAGTGATCGAGACAACCTATCAAACCTATATTGAGCCGGTTCCTCAAGAGGTGGTCGTTTTACTCGCGCCACCACCCCCGACTTTCGTGTTCGGCTTCTGGTTTGGGTACGTCATTGTATACGATCCTTCGAGTTTCCTAGTGATCGATTACATCGATCTGCTTTAATAACCTTCGGGTCTCGCCGTAGAAGCTCGGGATCGCTGGCTGTATAACTTGTGCTCGCAAAGGGCTAAGCTCTTGTTATACTAAGGCTTTCCCTATGCCTTCGACCGGCCTTCTGGATGAGATCGCTGTTTCCGCAGAAAACAGAGCCAACAGCACGATCGCTAAGAAGGTTATCTTACTGAAACCGCGCGGGTTTTGCGCGGGAGTCGTGCGAGCTATCGATGTCGTCCGTATAGCGCTCGACCTATACGGCGGGCCGATCTACGTTCGTAAGGAAATTGTTCACAATCGCCATGTGGTGGATGAACTCCGCCGGGCTGGCGCCATTTTTGTCGAAGAATTGAGCGAGGTTCCAGAAGGCGCCCGGGCAATTTTCAGCGCCCATGGTGTTTCTCCGGCCGTACGTGCAGAGGCGAACAAAAGGCAATTGCAAATTATCGATGCCACCTGCCCGTTAGTTACGAAGGTTCACCTCGAAGCGGTCAAGTTTGCAAAACAGGGTTACACAATTATTCTGATCGGGCACCGGGATCATGACGAGGTAATCGGGACGCTTGGGGAAGCTCCAGAAAGCACCATTCTAGTCTCGGACGTGGAAGATGTTGACCGGCTGGAGATCAGAGATCCCGAACGCGTCGTGTATCTCACACAAACCACGCTTTCTCTGGATGAGACAAAAGATATCGTAAACCGGCTGCTCGAACGTTTTCCGAAAATTATTGGGCCGAAGACGCAGGATATCTGCTACGCAACCGAAAACCGGCAACTTGCCGTCAAAGCGGTAGCTCCGCTCTGCCAAGCTTTACTCGTGGTCGGCTCGCAAAACAGTTCTAACTCGCGGCGACTAGTAGAGGTTTGCGAGAAAGCCGGAGTGCCTGCCTATTTGCTAGACGATGCGAGTGAGATTGAGCCAGGCGCTTTGGACGGTGTCGAAACGGTTGCCGTAACTGCCGGCGCTTCGGCTCCTGAACATCTGGTGCAGGAGCTCATCGAGCACTTGAAAACGAAAGGATACACTGACCTGGAAGAGGCTGAGATCAAGGAAGAAGACGTGCGCTTCACGCTGCCTTCTGATCTTGAGAGCTTCAAGCCTCGCCTTCATAGAGTCCGTGCCTAGCGCGGTACAGTCTTTCTGGAAACGATGAAATCAAGTCTTCAAATTACAGACTCGTTGAATTTCACCGTCGCGAGCAGTATCCAGAAAGCATCGTCCGCCTTACTTCGGCGCTTCGATGACGAGGGTTATTGGTGCGCTGATCTCAAAGCTGACACGACGCTCGAATCCGATTACATAATGTTGCAGCTATGGCTGCATCCCCCGGTGAATGGAATTTGGGATCCGCCCAACCGTCCAGTGGTGGAGAAAGCTGTCGCGGCTATTTTGTCGCGCCAACTTGAAGACGGTGGTTTCAATATTTACCTGAATGGCCCATCGGAGGTCAGCGCCTCGATTAAGGCTTACTTTGCGTTGAAAGTTGCGGGAATTCACGTCGAGGATGGGCGAATGGTTCGCCTTCGCACGCGCATCCTCGAGCTGGGGGGCCTACAGGCTGCGAATAGTTACGTTCGCACCAATCTTAGTTTGTTCGCCCTCTATCCTCGCGAAGCTTGCCCGTCCATTCCGCCCGAACTGATCCTGCTGCCCTTTAACTTCATCTATCAGATGTCGTCATGGACTCGCGCAATAGTGATCGCTCTCTCGATCATCCATGCCGCGAATCCGCGCCGGCCCGTTCCCACGGGCTTTGACTTGGATGAAATCTATCTCTGTGGCGCGCCCACCATGCCGCAGCGCGATCCGAGCCTGTTCAGTTGGCGCAATTGCTTCCTCGCGTTCGACCGTTTTTTGAAGATTTGGGAGCGATGGGGTTCGCGATGGATCCGGAAATATGCACTGAAGAGAGCTGCCGATTGGATGATAGAGCACTTCGAGGGCTCCGACGGGCTGGGTGCTATTTATCCCTCAATGCAGTACTCGATTATGGCCCTGGATGTGCTCGGATATGCTGCGGACCATCCGCTGCGCATTGGGGCTGAAACGCAGTTCAATAACCTGATCGTTGATGATCATCGAGGCTTTTTTATCCAGCCCTGCTATTCGCCCATCTGGGATACGGCCATTGCGGCTTTCGCCTTACCGGAGACAGAAGACCTGTCCCATGCCACGCTCGGCCGCGTGGCTGATTGGTTCCTCTCGAAAGAAGTTCGACGGCCGGGAGATTGGAGTCGCAAGCGGCCAGATGCACAACCCTCTGGCTGGGCATTTGAGTTTAATAACGAGTTTTATCCTGACGTCGATGACACCGCGATGGTCTTGCTCGCTTTAGCTAAAGCGCCCGCTTCAAATGAAACCAAACAGCGCGAATGCGAAAAACGTGCGGTTGATTGGATCCTCGCGATGCAAGGCAAAGACGGGGGCTGGGCTGCCTTCGACGTAGACAACAATTGGAAAATCCTGAGTCACGTGCCCTTCGCTGATCACAACGCTATGCTCGACCCGTCCTGTCCTGATATCACCGGGAGGGTTCTTGAGGCTCTTATCGTTTGTGGTCTGAACGCAGATCATCCCGCTCTCCGCCGCGGCGTTGATTTCCTGTTGCGTACTCAGGAACCCGATGGAAGCTGGTATGGCCGTTGGGGAGTGAACTATATCTACGGCACCTTCCTCGCTTTGCGCGGCCTTCGCGCTGCTGGGCTCACGGAAAACGAGCCCAGCATTCAGCAGGCACTTGAATTCATTCGCGCTTATCAGAACCACGATGGCGGCTGGGGCGAGAGCTGCGCCAGCTACGACGAGAACCGTTTCGTTCCCAATCCGAGCACTCCATCGCAGACGGCGTGGGCCATTCTCGCTCTTCTTGCGGGGGGCGACGTTCGCAGCGAGAGTCTTTACAATGGCATCGAATACTTGCTGAAGACACAGCGCTCGGACGGAACTTGGGATGAAGACTACTGCACCGGCACCGGTTTCCCTCGAGTTTTCTATCTTTCCTATACCGAATACCGCAACGCCTTCCCGCTGCTCGCGCTTGCGACATTTACGAACGCCATTGCACCGTTGCAGCCTAGAGTGATGCAGGCCGCTGCGGGCCACTAAGGTGAACGAATTGCTGATATGACGAACCAGCAACTATATTTTGCAATTGGCGTACCGGTGTTCGCGGTGATTGTCGGAATAGCCATGAACATGCTCGCATTGATCTGGCAAAGTAGGGATGTGAGCAAGCGATTAGATCGAATTGAGCACACACTGGAGCTTATCCAAACTGATCTGAAGGAGTTCTATCGCGACATTGTCCGTATTAAGCAGAAGATCGGACTAGACTAGGAGCACTATGAGATTTCCGCTTTCCATGACCCTCGGGATGGGAGCCTACATAGCAAAAAACAAGCTGAATCCCCCACCGCGGTGGCAGAAGAGCGTTATCGAAACTGATGATTCGGCCAATCCATTCAAGATCGTCATGCACACGCGGACCGGTGAGCAGCCGGACTTTGTGCACCCGTTGATCAACAAGCGGTTTCCGCTCGTCTTGATGCTCGAGCCGTTACACGCCTGCAATCTGACTTGCACCGGTTGCGGCCGCATCCGGGAATACGAAAGCACCATCTCCGAGCGCCTTTCTGTAGAGCAGTGCCTCAAGGCCGTCGATGAGTGTGGTGCGCCGACCGTGTCGATTTGCGGCGGCGAGCCGATGCTGTATCCGGATATCGCGCGCCTCTGCTCAGAGATTCTTTCGCGCGGCAAGAACATCATTCTCTGCACCAACGGCATGTTCATCCGTAAGAAGGTGGGGCAATTTAAGCCTGATTCCCGGTTCTTTTTCAATGTCCATCTTGATGGGATGGAAAAGAATCATGATCTCGCGGTCGAGCGGCCCGGTGTCTTTAAGGAAGCCATTGAAGGCATTAAGGTCGCAAAGGAACACGGATTCAAGGTCTGCACCAATACCACTGTTTACAAAGAAACTGACATGAACGAAATCGAGGAGTTATTCACGCTGCTCGAAAGTCTGAATGTTGATGGCTTTATGATTTCTCCAGCGTACGGCTACTCCGCAGTCAATCAGCGCGAGATTTTCATGACACGCGAAGATGTAATCGAAAAGTTCAAAGATATCGATCGGTTGGCCAGACGGTTTCGCATTAACAACACGCCCATATACCTCGATTTTTTGAAAGGCGAGCGAAAGCTGCCTTGTACTGCCTGGGGGAATCCCACTTACAACGTCAAAGGTTGGAAAGGGCCGTGTTATTTGATCACCGACGCTCACTACGACACGTTCGAGGAATTGATGACGAAGACGCAGTGGAACCATTACGGCGAGGGCAATGATCCGCGATGCGAACACTGCATGGTCCACTGCGGTTACGAGCCATCCGCAGCGCTTGGGATCAATTCCAAGTTGTCCGATACGTTTAAACTAATGACCTGGGCATTCCGCTAAGGCGGCATCCCTTCATTGCCTCTCACGCTAGTTACAGGCGCTAGTGGCTTTTTGGGCTGGCACGTTGCCCGTCTGCTCTCTGAACGAGGTCACCGCGTTCGTGCTCTCTGCCGTCCTAATAGCCGCGTTCGCGAGCTCGAAGTCGAGCGCGTCCCGGGCGATTTGCGTGACGGCGAATCGTTAGCCCGGGCAATTGCAGGTTGTAAGCTCGTTTTTCATGTCGCTGCGGATTATCGCCTCTGGTCCAAGCATCCCGAAGATCTTTATCAATCAAATGTGGAGGGCACGCGAAATCTGCTAGAAGCCGCCGAACGGGCCGGTGTTGAATGTGTCGTATATACGAGTACGGTCGGCTGTATCGGAATGCCGAAAAACGCACTCGGAGATGAAGACACGCCTGTCTCGGTTGCCGACATGGCCGGTCACTACAAGCGTTCGAAGTGGCTAGCTGAGCAGGTCGCTCTGGAAAAAGCGCGAGCCGGGCTTCCGGTTGTCATCGTGAACCCTACCGCGCCCGTTGGGGACCACGATTGGAAGCCCACGCCGACCGGCAAAATTATTGTCGATTTTCTTCGCAACAAGCTTCCGGCATTCGTCGACACAGGTTTGAACCTGGTCGATGTGCGCGATATCGCGATTGGACACCTCCTAGCAGCCGAGCATGGCCGGCCCGGTGAGCGCTACATTCTTGGCTCGGAGAACCTGACGCTTCAGCAAATCCTCGGCCGGCTCGCCGAAATCGCGAACAAACCGGCTCCGACGACGAGGGTTCCTTATGCGTTAGCCTATGCAACGGGCGTGATCACGACCGCTTGGGCAGATTTCACCGGTCGCGAACCGCTTGCGCCGCTGGAGGGGGTCAAGATGGCTCGAAAGAAAATGTTTGTCACGCATACGAAAGCAGCGCGCGAACTGGGCTTTTCACCGGGCTTGGCTAATGCTGCGCTTCAACGCGCCGTCGAATGGTTCCGCGCCAACGGATACTGCTAACCTCGATGGCCATTCTTTACGTAGCCTCCCTTGCCATGGAGCTCCAGCCCTTTGCAAATCTGCTTACTGGCGTTCGAAAGCTGAAATGGCCGATCGATTATGCATTCGAAGGCGTGTGGGAGGGGCGTCGTGTAATGCTCGCTGCCAACGGAGCAGGCCCGAAACTCGCTGCGCAAGCTGTCGAAGTTGCCGTGCGTGCTGTTACCGTCGCGGAGCTCTCTTCTTCTAGGCTGGAAGCCGTCGTAAGCACAGGATATTGCGGAGCTCTTGATCCAAGTCTCCGCGAGCTACAGATCGTCGTGGCTACAGAGGTTCTCGATCCACAGGCGAACGAGCGGTTCGAATGCGGACCTATCGATACAGCCATGGAATTCGTAACGGGCGTCTTGATCTCGGAAGATCGCATTTTCAATTTTGCTTCCGAGAAAGAGAAGCTCCGCCATAACGGGGCTGTTGCGGTCGATATGGAAGCGGCCGGTGTCGCCGCCCGTACGAGGCGGGCGGGACTGCCTTTCTATTGCATTAAAGCCGTATCGGACCGGGCAGACGAATCGTTTCCGCTCGACTTAAACACGATGCGGACCCGGGAAGGCCGGATACGACGTGCAAAAATTGGAGTACACGCGCTGACGCATCCCAAGTTGATCTCAGCGTTGTTTCATTGGAAGCGCCGAAGCGAGGATGCGGCCAAGGCATTAGGGAGTTTTCTTGTCAGTTGTCCAATCAAGCCGAAGCCTGCTGAGTCCGACGCTGCTCCGGCTGAATGAGGATTTACCTCGTTCCATGAGAGCGGCGGTTTATCGGGGCTCTGGCCGGATCTCGGTCGAATTTATCGACGTCCCTCGCGTGGGGCCGCGCGAAATTCTGATTCGTATCGAGAGTTGCGGAATCTGCCATACCGATTTAAAGAAGATTGAACACGACCTTCTGCCGCCACCTCGTATTTATGGGCACGAGACGGCGGGAGTTGTCGCGACCGTGGGTGAACACGTAACAAAATACGTTCCGGGGGATCGCGTTATTGTGTTTCATCACGTACCCTGCGGAAACTGTTTCTATTGCAGGAATCGCCTGTATGCTCAATGTTCGGGCTACAAAAAAGTCGGTGTGACCGCGGGCTATGAGCCTGCCGGAGGCGGCTTTTCCCAATATGCTTGCGTCATGGACTGGGTCGTTGATGGCGGCATGGAACTGATTCCTGAAGGCGTGTCTTTCGATCAGGCCTGCTGGGTGGAACCTGTTAACACCTGTTTGAAGGCCATGGGAGTGCTGGACCCGAATGCAGGCGATGTCGTGGCCATACTGGGGCAGGGACCGATTGGCCTCATTTTCACGCTTTTGGTCAAACGAACGGGCGCTGCTGTTCTTGCCACCGATACGGTTGAGTTTCGACGGAATTTTTCCAAACGCTTCGGAGCAGCGGCCTTCGATCCGCGTGGCCCCGAATTTGAGACCGCGGTACAGGATCACACTGGTGGACGCGGCGCGGATGCTGTGATTGTCGCTTCAAATGCGAAAGGAGTTGTTGAACAGGCTTTGCGCATCTCTCGCCCGGGTGCAAAAGTATTACTGTTTGCACAGACCTCGGCATCGGAACGTATCGAAATCTCCGGGGCAGATGTGTGCGTTGGCGAGCGTGTTCTGTTTGGCTCCTACAGCGCGGATATCGACCTTCAGCACGAATCCGCTCGCCTCGTTTTCAGTGGGGAGCTGCCGCTCGAGCAACTTATTTCGGACCGCGTTTCTCTCGCCAATATCGAGCGCGGCATCGCCCTCGCGCAGCATCCAACGGAGCGATCCCTGAAGGTGGTCGTCCATCCTCAGGAGAACACGTAGATGGTGGAATTGACTGCGCCGCGTTCAACGGCTACTAAGATTTCCAAAACGAGAATGCAAGCGGCCGTGCTCTATGGGAAAGAAGACGTTCGGCTGGAGGATGTCCCAGTACCTACTATCGGCCCCGGCGAGCTGTTGGTTCGCGTGCGGACCGCGCTTACGTGTGGCACCGACATAAAAGTTTTCCGTCGCGGCTACCACGCCAAGATGATCATTCCGCCGGCGCTTTTCGGCCATGAGATGGCAGGCGATGTTGTTGCAATCGGAGACGGCGTTACAGGATTTACGGTCGGGGAGCGTATTGTTGCTGCTAATTCCGCTCCATGCGATCAATGCTTTTTTTGCCAGCACAACCAGCAAAACCTTTGCGAAGATTTGCTGTTCAACAATGGAGCATACGCCGAGTTCATCCGCCTGCCTGAAAGAATCGTCCGGCGTAACACATACAGGATTGCAGATGATTTGGCATACAAGGATGCTGCTTTGGTCGAGCCGCTCGCGTGCGCTTTGCGCGGCTTAGATGAAAGCAATCTTCGGGCCGGCGACATAGTCGCGATTATGGGGCTTGGGCCCATCGGGCTGATGTTTGTTCGATTGGCAAAGTGGACATTTGGCGCGCGTGTCATCGCGATCGCTCGACGTATAGAGCAAGTTGATCGAGCCGTGATGCTAGGCGCCGATCAGGGCGTCGTCTTCGGCGACAACGGCGCTCTGATATCCGAAGTGCGGTCCCATACTGGGGGACGAGGCGCGGACGTGGTCATAGAGGCCGTGGGGCGCCCTGAGGCATGGGAACTCGCTACGCAGCTTGTACGAAAGGGCGGAGTGATCAATTTCTTCGGGGGTTGTCCTACGGGGACGAAAGTGGCTCTGGATACTAATCTCCTGCACTACTCGGAACTCACCTGCAAAGCTAGCTTTCACCACACGCCTGACTACATCCGCCGCGCTCTGGGCGTCATCGCCGATGGCACCGTGACGGCCAATCACTTCGTGAATCATGAAGAGCCGCTCAGCCGCCTTCCTGAGGTTTTGAAAGATCTCGCTCATAACCGGAACGGACAGATCAAGACCGCCATTCTCCCCTAACCCAAGAGTGCCTGTCGCACATTTACAGCCCAAAGACTACATCCGCCAGATTCCGCCCGAGAGCGTAGGGCTTGCGCCTCGCTTCGAAACCGAAGCGCTTGAATATACCCGCTGGCTCGCTACTCACCATTATGAAAACTTCCACGTGGTGAGCTTACTTCTTCCCAAGCATCTACACCAGGATTTCTACAATGTGTACGCCTATTGCCGCTGGGCCGATGATCTGGGCGATGAAATTGGCGATCCCGCGGAAAGTTTGCGTTTGCTTGCGTGGTGGCGGAGTGAACTCGAGGCCATGTTTAACGGCGAAGCCGCGCATCCTGTTTTTGTGGCTCTGAAAGGAACTGCAGAGCGGTACCGAATACCCATAGAGCCTTTCGATCGTCTCATTCGGGCGTTCGAACAGGATCAGATCGTCGGCCGTTACCAGACCATGGACGACGTATTTGGTTACTGCGTAAATTCGGCGAATCCGGTCGGCCATCTCGTTCTCTATCTCTGCGGATACCGCGACTCTGAGCGCCAACGCCTCTCCGATTACACGTGTACGGCTCTTCAACTGGCGAATCACTGGCAGGACGTAAGTATCGATTTGGAAAAGAATCGGGTCTATTTGCCTATAGATCTGCTGGCGAAACACGGCTGCTCAGTTGAACAGCTGTTTGCTCGCGAACATAATCACAACTTTGAAGCGGTAATGCAGGAGGCAATCGGCATTGCCGAAGATCTCTTTATTCGCGGTCTGCCTCTCGTGGATATTGTCGATCGGCGACTGGCTCTGGATATTGAGCTGTTCAGTCGCGGCGGTATGAAAATCCTCGAAAAAATTCGGTCGCAGCGTTACAACGTTCTCGAACGCCGCCCGTGCATCTCCAAAGCGGAACGTGTTGGTATTTTTCTTCGATGTCTTCCGCGACTGCTCCCGCTCTGAGGACTCGCTCCATCGAGGAGTCATATCGATATTGCCGGCAAATTGCGCGAACGCGTGCCAAGAACTTTTATTATTCATTTCTTCTCCTTGAGAAGCCCCGACGGGACGCGATGTGCGCGATTTACGCGTTCATGCGCCATTGTGACGATCTCAGTGACGCCCCCGGTAGCTCTGATAAAACGGGCGTTCGGCAAAGCATCGCTGAGTGGCGTCTTGAACTGGATAGCGCACTGGCGGGGGATGTTCCAACGAATCCGATTTGGCCGGCCTTTCACAACACGGTCCAGCGATATTCGATTCCGCATCGATTTTTTCACGAGATGATTGATGGGATTACGTCAGACCTGGATCCGCGCCAGATACAAACTTTTGAAGAGCTTTATCGTTACTGTTATCAGGTTGCGTCTGTTGTTGGTCTCGTAATCGTGCATATCTTTGGCTTCGAATCAGTCAAAGCGCTATTGCTCGCGGAAAAGTGTGGCGTGGCATTTCAATTAACGAACATTCTGCGCGATGTGCGCGAGGATGCAGAGCTTGGGCGTGTCTATCTTCCTTATGAAGATCTTGAGATGTTTTCTGTTCCATTCGATCAACTGCGGTCGGGCAAAGAGGACAACGCGTTCCGCGATCTTATGCGTTTCGAAGCCGCCCGGACGCGCGCATACTATCGGGAATCGGCTTCGCTCGGTAATTTGGTCGCTCCAAAAAGTCGGCGATCCCTATGGGCGCTCCGTTCAATTTATCTGAATCTGCTCTCGAGAATCGAAAAGGCGAATTATGCTGTTCTTAGTCGGCGCATTAATGTTCCGGCCCGAACCAAGATCGCCATTTTGCTTCGTGCATCTGTATACTGACGATCACTCGCCCTGAATTGCCATCATCGGCTGATCTGACTTATACGCGAGGATCCATTCTGAACCTGTTCCTTCGAAACGGTATGAAGCACCTCCCGCTGGAATCAGCCATGCCTGTCCCTCAGTGAACTCTTCTTGCGCAACGCGCCCGGAGCCTTTCACGCAAAGAAGGAGTGAATAATATGGCAAACTGCCGTCGATTTGAATGACTCGCTTCGGTACCAGCCGCTCGAGTCGAAAGTAAGAACAAGCAACCAGCTCTTCGCGCCAGTAGCTCAGCGCAACACGCTTCCCACAGGAAGTTTGTGGGTCAAGCCTGGCGACTTCAATTGCATGCTCGAGATGCAATTCACGCCCTCGGCCAAAGTCATAAAGGCGGTATGTGATATCTGAATTCTCTTGGATTTCGCAGATTATTAGGCCTTCGCCAATTGCGTGGATCGTTCCGGCCGGCACAAATACTGCATCTCCCGCCGCGACGGAGTGCCAATCAAGCAGATGCTCGATTTCACCCGATTGAGCTGCTTGACGTAACCTATCCCGCAAGAGAGCTTCGCTGAATCCCAGTGCAATCTTTCCCAGCGGATTCGCTTCCAGAATGTACCAAGCCTCCGTTTTCCCTAACGATTGGTGATGTTTTGCCGCATACTCATCATCGGGGTGCACTTGAACGGATAGGCGGTCATTCGTGAAGATCAGTTTCAGAAGCAGCGGGCAGATATTCGGATATCGAAAGTCGGCGCCGCTTCCCAGAATTTCCGGATGTTCCCGGATCAAATCGCCTAGCGTCCGATCAACCGAAGTGAGATTCTCCTCAGCGGTGAACCAAACCTCGCCGATGGGTTCGTTGCGGGGAGTGATGGGGAAATATGGCGCTAAGCTTTCGCGGCCCCAAACGCGCTCGCGAAAGATCGGCATGAGCTGAATCGGTTTATCCAGAGCTAGTGCGGCCATGTTCGTTCAGAATCTTAACAATCCGATGCGACAATCGAAGCGTTGAGTACCGATCACGACCCAGGGGCTACCTTGAATGGTCCCGAGCTGGAGGCATTTCGCCGTCCGCTTGCTTACCGCGAAGAGGCTTTTCTGCAGAGCCCCGACTCCCGCCCGCTCCGCATCCTCTCGGAGTACTTGTGGCCGCTTGCACACCTTCAGGAGGAAAAAATTCAGGATACGATTGTGTTCTTCGGCTCCGCGCGCATCCAGGAGGACGGACCTCTCGGCCGTTATTATCGTGAAGCGCGTGAGCTCGCCCGGCTTGTTACGGAATGGGGCATATCCATTTCTAAACCGGGTCCCTGCTCAGAGGCTCGCCGCCGATTTGTCGTTTGCTCCGGTGGTGGCCCTGGAATTATGGAAGCCGCAAACCGGGGCGCGCGGGATGCCGGCGGAAAAACTATCGGCCTGAACATCGGCCTCCCTCACGAACAGCGCCCTAATCAATACATCACGCCGGAGCTGAGTTTCGAATTCCACTACTTCTTTATGCGAAAGTTTTGGTTCGCGTACCCGGCTAAGGCGCTGGTCGTATTTCCCGGCGGTTTTGGCACGCTCGATGAGCTGATGGAAATTCTTACCCTGGCGCAAACTCAGAAACTTGAAAGCAAAATCTTGATTGTTCTCTATGGACCGGAGTTCTGGAACGAGATTCTGAATTTCAGTGCCCTTGTGAAACACGATGTCATTTCCAAGGAAGATCTCAATTTGTTTAAGACTGCTGATACTCCGGAAGCGGCCCTCCAAATTTTGAAGGAGGATCTGACGCACTTCTATCTCGAACCCGAAGGCGCCCTGCAGTACCCGATTGAAGAGGCTCCCGAAATCGCGCACACTCGCACGTCATAGCCGGATCATTCGCCCCACCGCTTCACGCCCGGCACGTCAATCCCGAACAAATCCAGCACGCGGCACACCGTGTGATCGACTAAATCATCGATGGTTGCCGGTTTCAAATAAAACGCTGGCACGGGAGGCATGACGATTCCGCCCATTTCCGTGACGGCCAGCATGTTTCGCAAGTGTCCCGCGTGCAGGGGCGTTTCGCGAGGCAGCAGAACAAGCTTTCGCCGCTCCTTCAAGGTGACATCCGCGGCGCGCGTCAGGAGACTGCTGCTCATGCCCATCGCAATCTCAGCTAATGTCCGCATTGAGCAGGGTGCAATGATCATGCCCATTGTCTTGAATGAGCCGCTCGAAATGGCCGCCGATACGTCACCCACCCGATAATTTACATCCGCTAAGGCACGCAGTTGCTGCATCGACAATGGCGTCTCGTAGGTGCGCGTCAGATCCCCAGCTTTCGATACAACCAGGTGACTCTCAACGTCGACCTCGCGAAGCCTTCGTAGCAATTGCACAGCGTAGACGATGCCTGTTGCACCGCTAACGCCCACTACGATCCGTTGCTTAAGTCCAGTCGCTCCGATCGAGTCCGTCACCGCGCAGTGGTCGTCGCGAGTTGGTGTTTCCACGCGTACAGCGGGAATCGGTCTGTAAGCGCAGCGACACGTTTACGCGCTTCGCTGAGAGCCTCCTGCGATTTCACGTTGTTGAGCACACGCGCGATCAGCTTTCCAACCTCCGTCATTTCCGATTCCCGAAAGCCGCGTGTGGTCACCGCGGGGCTTCCTAGACGGATACCGCTTGGATTCAATGGCGGATTTGTATCAAATGGAATAGCATTTTTGTTTGCAGTGATGTACGCATCATCCAGCGCTTTCTCTGCTTCCTTGCCTTTGAGACCTTTCGCGAACACGTCGATCAGAAACATGTGCGAATCGGTTCCGCCGCTCACCACGCGAAATCCCTCGGCCTGAAGAGATGCCGCCAGCGCTCGTGCGTTGGCCAAAACTCGCCGTTGATACGCGCGAAATTCCTCTGAAAGCGCTTCGAGAAAACAGACAGCCTTTGCTGCGATCATGTGAACGAGTGGACCGCCCTGGGCGCCTGGAAAAACGGCTTTGTCGATCGCTGGTCCAAACTTCTCCTTCGAGAAGATGACTCCCGCACGTGGGCCGCGTAGCGTTTTATGCGTCGTGGAAGTAACGATGTCCGCGTGCTCGCAGGGATTGGGGTATACACCGGCGGCTATCAGGCCGGAATAATGCGCCATGTCGACCAGGAAGACCGCGCCTGCGGCATCGGCAATCTTACGAAATCGCGCGAAATCGATGACACGAGAATAAGCACTCGCGCCGGCAATGATGAGCTTCGGTTTGTGCTCTTCCGCAAGGCGCGCCAGCTCGTCATAATCGATCAGTTCGTCGTCACGCCTTACACCATATGCAACGACTTTGTAGAGCTTGCCCGAGAAATTGAGCGGATGGCCGTGTGTGAGATGGCCGCCGTGCGCCAGATTCATTCCCAGAATCGTGTCGCCTGGCTGAAGCACCGAGGCATAAGCAGCTTCGTTCGCCTGCGATCCCGAATGCGGCTGGACGTTCACATGTTCGGCGTTGAAGAGCTTCTTCGCGCGCTCGCGCGCCAGGTTTTCCACTATGTCCGTGAACTCGCAACCGCCGTAATACCGTTTTCCCGGATATCCTTCGGCGTATTTGTTTGTGAAGACACTCCCCATCGCTTCGAGCACGGCTTCCGATGTGAAGTTCTCGCTTGCAATCAGCTCGAGACTCGTGTTCTGTCGCTCAACCTCATGCTGAATGGCATCGTAAATCTCGGGATCTGTTTCCGATAACGGCCTCGCCATGCGCTGTTGGTCATTCATAATCGTCTGCTCTAATTGTCCTATTAGACCTGAATGCTTTGGAGCACCCTTTTTATTCCCACTCTGCGTGAAGTCCCCGCTGAAGCAGAGGTGATCAGCCATCAACTACTTTTGCGAGCGGGTTACATACGCCAGCTCTCCGCAGGCATTTACAATTATCTGCTGCTTGCACGCCGCTCTCTTTTGAAAATTGAGCAGATTGTACGCGAAGAGATGAACGCGATTGGCGGACAGGAAATGCTGTTGGCCGCTCTTCATCCCGCCGAGCTGTGGCAGGAATCCGGCCGCTGGCAAGTGATGGGCGACAACATGTTTCGCCTGAAGGACCGCTTTGGACGGGACCTCTGCCTGGGAATGACTCATGAAGAGATCGTGACGTCGATCGCGCGCGGAGAACTCCGCAGTTATAAGCAACTGCCTCAGATCTGGTATCAGATTCAGACAAAATTCCGCGACGAACCGCGTCCCAAATCCGGTCTGCTGCGAGTGCGCCAGTTCATCATGAAAGATTCCTACACCTTCGACTTAGATGCGAAGGGGCTGGACATCGCATACGATAAGCATCACGCCGCATATTGCAAGATCTTTGATCGATGCGGTCTGGAGTATATCGATGTAGAAGCTCACTCGGGAGCCATGGGCGGGAGCGAGTCACACGAGTTCATGATCGCCTCCGATGCAGGCGAGGATTTCGTTGTCCGCTGCCAAAACTGCGGTTACCGGGCGAATCTCGAAAAAGCTGTGTCGCGGGCAAGCGAGCCTCTTGCTGCAGATCTCGATGGTAATTTTGAGCCAGAGCAGTTTCACACGCCGGATCAGAAGACAATCGCCGATCTCGCGCAATTTACGAACCTCCCGGAAACCTCACAGATGAAGAGTCTGGCAATGGTCGTCGATAAGAAACCGGTCTTGATTATGATGCGGGGCGACCATCAATTGAGCGAGACGAAGCTCGCCGCCGTTTTGCATGCAACGGAGTTAAGACCCGCCCATCCACAAGAAATTGTGGAATGGTTTGGGGCGAGTGCAGGCTCGCTTGGCCCTGTGGGCGTCAACAATATGCGGGTGCTTGCGGACGACGCGCTGAAAGGCAGGCGCAACTTGATCACAGGCGCCAACCGGGACGATTACCACCTCAGGAACGTGACCCCCGGCGAAGACTTCCGGCCGGAATACTTCGACCTGCGGCAAGCCGCTTCTGGAGATGCATGCCCCAACTGTGGCAGCCCGCTCGAGATCGTGAAAGCCATCGAGATCGGACACATATTCAAGCTTGGCTACAAATATGCGGAATCGATGGGCTTGCGCGTGTTGGGCGAAGACGGTAAAGAAATCACGCCCATTATGGGTTCTTACGGGATTGGGATTGAACGAATTTTGACGTGCGCAATCGAGCTCTATCACGATCCAGACGGAATGGCTCTGCCCGCCTCAATCGCACCCTTCTCAGTGGTGATCACTCCGGTGAATTATCGCGAACCGCTGCAGCGTGAAGCAGCCGACTTACTCTACGCCGAGTGCACAAGAGCCGGGATCGACGCATTGTTGGACGATCGCGATGAACGGCCCGGCGTCAAGTTCAAAGATGCCGACCTGATCGGGATTCCTTATCGCGTCACGATCGGGAAGAAGCTCAATGAAGGAAAGGTTGAATTCGGTGAACGGCGCACGCGCGCTTCCGAAGAAGTTCTGCTGCACGGCGCGCTCGCTCATTTGCAAAAGAGACTAGGATTACCGGTAACCTGATTAGTTTGCCGGGTCAGAGAATCTTTTTGCCCATCGCCGACATCACGAGTTCTACACCAAGCAGTGCGGTCCGGTTCGCTTCATCGAGAACCGGATTCACTTCAACCACTTCCATGGACAGCATGCGGCTGCAATCGCATATGGTTTCCATTGCAAGGTGGGCTTCACGGTAGGTCATTCCGCCCCGGACTGGCGTCCCCACGCCCGGCGCTTCATCGGGATCAACGACGTCCATATCGAGCGACAAATGGAACCCGGCTGTTCCCTCGTTCGCAATCGCGATCGCCTGCTGCATAACGTTGGTCAAGCCGCGCTCGTCGATGTCGCGCATCGTAAACGCGGTTACTCCGGACTCTCGAACTAAATTGCGCTCGCGCTGATCCACATCGCGGATCCCGACAAGCGCAACATTACGCCCTTCCACTTTGGGCGCGTACTCGAATATGTACGTCAGCTCGCGTGGGCCGCGGCCTACGCAACACGCTAGCGGCATACCATGGACGTTTCCACTTGGGCTCGATTCCGGCGTATTCATGTCGGCGTGTGCATCTATCCAGATGAGCCCGATTTTGTCGCCGCGCTGCTTGAAAAAGTGCGACACGCCCGAAACAGTACCCGTCGCAACCGAATGATCGCCGCCCAAAACAAGCGGAAACGTATTCTCTTGTAGCGCGTTCTCAACCATCTCGGCCAGTTTCGAACATGTTTTCGCAATTTGCGGAAGATACTTGGCATCCTCAGGCCCGGTTGGACTACTCTCTTGCTGCGCTACCGAAACATTGCCGAGATCTTCTAGCTCATACCCAAGCGACGCGAGCCTGGCATTGAGTCCTGCGAGCCGCAGCGCGGAGGGACCCATGTCCACACCGCGCCGTCCGGCGCCGAGATCGAGCGGCGCGCCAAGAATTGCGATCTGATGTTGACGCATGCGTTCGTGCTATGGTCGCGTCCGGTACAACATGCGCGGGTACGGGATCGTTTCGCGAACGTGCTCAAGCCCGCACATCCATGCAACGAAGCGCTCTACGCCCATTCCGAAACCCCCATGCGGGACGGTGCCGAACCTTCGAACGTCCAGATACCACTCGAAGGCTTCGCGCGGTAGATTGTGCTCCGTGAGGCGTTTCTCCAACATCGCGAGATCATGTATGCGCTGCCCGCCTCCCACGATTTCGCCGTACCCTTCCGGCGCAATAATATCGACGCCAAGAGCGAGTTCTGGGCGCTGCTCGTCCAGTTGGAAATAAAACGCCTTAATGGATGCCGGGTACCGGTCCACCATCACGGGCCTGTCAAAGTCCTCGGTCAAAAGCGTCTCATCCGCGTTGCCGAAATCGCCGCCCCACTGGATCTCGCTGCCTTTGGACTGCAGAATTTTCACCGCATCGTCATAACTCATTCGAGGAAAGGGCGCCCTTACAGCCTCTAGCTTTGACACATCGCGCTCAAGCGTTTTCAGTTCTTCACTGCGCTGTTCCAAAACGCGGCCTACTATGTAGACGATCAGCTCTTCCGCAACGCGCTTCACTTCCTCCAGATCCGCAAACGCCATCTCCGGTTCGACCATCCAGAATTCGGTGAGATGGCGACGCGTCTTGGACCGCTCGGCCCTGAACGTAGGCCCGAAGCAATACACCTTTCCAAACGCCATCGCATTCGCTTCGTTGTAAAGCTGGCCGGATTGCGTGAGATACACTTTCTTATCCCCGAAATAATCGATTTCGAAGAGCGTTGTCGTCCCTTCGCATGCTGCCGGCGTGAAGATCGGAGTATCGACAAGCGTAAAGCCATGCGAATCGAAATAATCGCGGATCGATTTAATTACCTCATGTCGCACGCGAATGGCGGCATGCTGACGGCGGCTGCGCAGCCAGAGGTGGCGATGATCCATAAGGAACTCCACCCCGTGCTCTTTGGGAGTGATCGGGTACGGATGATCTTCACTGACGCGCTGGATGATTTGGACATCGCTGACATCGAGCTCGTATCCGCCCGGGGCGCGCGGTTCGGCTCGGATCGCGCCCGTGACAACGAGTGAGCTTTCTTGCGTCAGACTCTTCAATGAGTCGAACACTGGCTCCGGCAGATTGCTTTTCACCGCCACGCATTGCATCAGGCCGGTTCCGTCGCGGACAATAGGAAACACGATTTTTCCCGATTTGCGGAGATTATAGAGCCAGCCTTGAATTCGTACAGTCTTGCCGGGGTGCCCTCCTGCTTCACCGATCGTGATGGTGGCTGGTACAGACCGAATATCCTCGGCTTCACCCAAGCCTCGAACGGTGGGGGATTCGGCACTCATAAGTGTTTCGTCAATTCCTCCATCGCTTGCCTTGCTTGTTCGATAGGATGTTCATGGTCCGGCTGTTCCCGAAGCTCCAATAAGAGCGGATATTGATCGCGGCGCGACCCTAACAGGCGCATCGTGTTACGCCAATCGATTGTGCCTTCCTCGGGAAACAGGTGCTGATCTTCCTCCCCATCGTTGTCGTGAATATGCGTTGAGCGAATCCGCTCCTTCATTTCCTCGAACTCCGCTTCAATGCCTCGTGCCATGTGCGCATGCCCCACATCGAAGCAGTAATGCAGGTTGAGATGTGTCTGGCTTAGAAAATAATTCAAGCGCTCGCCCGACGATAATTCGTTTGGCGTGTTCTCCAACAGCACCTCAACACCGCGCTGTCCGGCAAACACTTTCAGCTCATCAAGCGATGAGAATGCAGATTCCAGCCGGCGCTCGTCGAACTCCTCGCCCGTTACTCCAAGATGCTGAATCAAATAACGAAACGGAACCACATCTGCAATCTCTATCGCGCGCTTGATCTCGTCAACCACGGCGATGCGCTTTCCCTTGGCCGTTTCCGTTATGTCGATGACAGCTTGCGGTCCTGATCTGCCCCAAACATCGTCGTTATACATCGGAGCGTGTAACGAATGCACCTTCAATTCGGAATCGCGGAACCAATGGCCGAGCTCTGTGATTTGTGATTTATCCCGGTAATCAATATGCTGGCGAGCGCAAAAGATTTCAACCGCTGGGAATCCCGCGTCCCAAACCCTCTCTAGCCAGACCGTCGTCAGCCGGTGCTTCACGAAAAGATGAGTAGAAATTACACGCTGCATCTGCTTGTTCTCTGATTTTTCGATCCAGCAGCAATCTTGCTAATACCCCGAAGCCTTTCCGTGAAGCCGGGACTCGGTCCCTCCCTGCAAAATGCCGCCGCTTGCAACGACAGCTTCCACTCGCGCGACTCCCTCAGTGGGCTTTATCTGATATCCCATTTTTTTCAAATCTTCTTGCGTCTGGGGCGTGAAACCGCTCTGCAAATAGAGCACGTCAGGCTTCCATTGATGGTGAAACCGCGGCAAGTCGACTGCATCTTGTGGATTCATGTGAAAATCGAGCACATCCAAAATCACCTCCAGAACGCCGGTTGTGATGCGGGAGCCGCCGGGCGCGCCGACCACCATGAACAGATTGCCGTTTTTAGCGATGATGGTCGGAGTCATAGAGGAGAGAGGCCGTTTTCCGGGCTCAATTGCGTTTGCATCGCCCCCAATGAGTCCAAACATGTTCGGCTCACCTGGCTTCGCCGCGAAATCATCCATTTCGTTGTTCAACAGAAAGCCCAGACCAGGCACTGTGATGCCGTTGCCATAGGAGTCGTTCAGAGTGTACGTCACGGCCACAGCGTTTCCTTTCCCGTCCACCACGTTGTAGTGTGTGGTCTCCTCGTTTTCACGCCAGAAAACGCGCGCATCGAATGACTTCGGAAGCCCTGGCCCAATCAGTTCGCTGGGAGTTGCGCGAGAAGGATCAATAGTTTCGCGGCGCCATGCAAGGTAAGCCGGGTCGAGCAGTTCCTTCAATGGAACGTTATAAAAAGCTGGGTCGCCAAGATACTCGCTACGATCGGCATAAAACCGCCGCATCGCCTCAGCTTCGTAATGAACAGCGGCCGGCGAATCGGGACCTGCGGCGTCGTAGTTCGTCGAAGCGAGCATTCCCATCATTTGCAGAATGCCGACTCCTCCAGCACTTGGCGGCGGAGCCGTGATGATTTGATAACCCTTATAATCGCCCGTCAGTGGCGTGCGTTCGATTACTCTATAGCTGTTCAGGTCCTCAACCGTAATGAGACCGCCATGCGCCGCCATCGCGCCACTCAGCCGCTTGGCCGTCTCTCCGCGATAAAACTCATTCGCGCCATTCTTTGCGATGCGCGCGAGCGTCGCGGCAAGCTCGGCTTGACGGAATCGATCGCCAGCCTTGTACGGCTTACCATCGCGCAAGAAGATGCGCCTCGATTCCGGATCGAGCTTCAGATTCGAGTCCCGCTCAGTCAGCGACGCCGCGAACGCGTCATCGACGATGAACCCATCTCCGGCCAGCTTAATGGCCGGGGCAAGCAACTCTCCCCACGGCTTACTGGCAAATTTCTGATGAGCGAATTCAAAACCGGCAACTGACCCCGGTACACCCGAAGCTCGCCAGCCGAAAATGCTCTCGCGTGTCACTTCGCCGTTCAGGCCGACATACATGTTGCGACTGGCCTTTTGAGGAGCGGCTTCGCGGAAATCGAGAAAAGTTGTTCGACCGTTCGCCAAGCGAACCAGCATGAATCCGCCGCCGCCAATGTTTCCTGCAGATGGGTGTGTTGCCGCGAGAGCAAAGCCAACCGCAATCGCGGCATCCACGGCATTACCTCCCGCTTTAAGCACTTCGAGTCCCACGTCCGCAGCAAGTGGTTCTTGCGCCACTACCATCCCGTGCTTTGCCGTTACAGGCTCCTTTGCCCGCGCAGCTATTGTGAAGGCAGACACAACGAGCAGACAGATAAGCCCTTTGGAGCAGCGGCTTTTCATCTCGAAGTCAGTCTAACAGCCGCGACCGAAGCTTCCAGGTTAAAGATGAAGCTGATTGTGTAAGCGAGTAAGGAGTCGGCTTCTTTTATGCGGCAGTAAGTTTTTGCAGCCTTGTGGTAAGGCGGCTTTTATACCGCGCTGCTGTATTTTTTTTAATGATTCCCCATTTAGCGGCGCGGTCGACCAGCGAGAAAGTCGCGGGAAGCGTCTTCGTAGCGCCCTGAACATCTTTCTGTTCGATCAAACGACGCAAAGCTCGGATTTGGTGGCGCAGTCTGGATTTGCGTGAACGGTTAATGGCCGTCCGGCGCTCCGTCATGCGAACGCGCTTCAGCGCGGAAACTGTATTTGCCATTGCTGTTACTGACCTGTAGCCTTTGCGAGATCTAACTTTCAGGATACCTGAGCTAGCAGTGGCGAATCAAATTCTGGTGCGAAGTCGTGAGACTCCATCCCGCCTTGATTGACAATAGAATTAACGGCTTGAAACAGATATATTTGAAAATGATTCAACGCTTTGGGTTGCGGAGTGTCACTCTTGCAGGTTTTTGCACGCTCGTCGTGGCGGCCTGGGCGATCTCTCTACCGATAGACGATTGGAAAATTGCCGGCCCGTTCGGAGGGACCGCCACATCGATCGCGCTCGATCCTGAGAACCCGAAGATCGTGCTCGCGGGCGCGAGGAACTCGTTACTTTTCCAAAGCGAAGATGCGGGCGTGACTTGGACCCGGTTGAATTTCCCGGAGCGTAATTTCGGCGAGATCACTTCGATCCTCGTTGACCCCGTCGATTCCACACATTATCTGGCCGGCATCATTGCTGCGCATTCGGCCGGTCTCTTCGAAAGCCACGACACCGGTAAGACATGGATCCCGGTGAAGGACGTACAGGATGTTGGCGTCCGGGCGTTGGCTGCGTCAGCAGGCAAGCCGTCGCGCTTCGTCGCCGGAACATTACGCGGCGTGATGCTCAGCGACGATTCCGGAAAAACCTGGAAGCGGATCTCTGATCCTCAGAATCTTGAGCTTCAAGGGATCACGGCCGTGGCAATTGATCCGCAGGCCCCCGACATCATCTACGCCGGTACCGCGCATCTCCCATGGAGGACCCTCGATGGGGGCAAGAGCTGGGATTCCATTCACACCGGCATAATCGATGATTCGGATGTGTTCTCGATCTATCTCGATCCGGTGTTGCCGACAAATGTTTTCCTCAGCGCGTGCAGCGGAGTCTACGCAAGCAGCAGCCGTGGCGATGTGTGGCGCAAGCTACTCGGGATACCGAATACGTCGCGCCGGACCCACGTGGTTCGTTTCGAGCGCGGTTGTTGCAGCAGCACGGCTCCGGGGACCGTCTTCGCAGGAACAACGCTTGGTCTCTTCAAATCCTCTGATGGCGGCACGAAATGGAAACTCGTGAATAGTAGTCAAGTAAATGCAATAGCAATTGATCCTTCGCACCCGAACGGCATGTATTTGGCTATGGAATATGACGGTGTAGGCAAGAGCGAGGACGATGGAGAAACTATCCGGCCCATTAACAACGGATTTGTCAATCGTGACATCAGTGCTGTGACGACTTCTGGAAGTAAGCTGTTTGCCGTCGAAACGCAGGAGGGTGAAACCAGCGGCATTTTCTCAAGCAGTGATCGCGGGGAAACTTGGTCTCGCATGGATTCCCGCGGGCTCGCTGGCGTGCACCTTCACGCCCTCACCGCGCTGCCCAGCGAGGATCGTATTCTGCTCGCTGCTAGTCCGCGCCAAATGTACAAGTCCATCGATGCGGGCTTGACCTGGAAAGCGATCCCCGTTCGGTTGATTGTGCCACCTCCGGTTAGCGCCAACACCGCAAAAATCGCTCCTAAACGTCCGCAGCGAAGCAAATCACGATCGCGGTCCAGATCTTCAAAACCCACACCGCCCAAAGCCAGTATCAGAGAAGTCACGCCTTCTGAGATCAGTGCGCTTTACTCTTTCAAAAGTGGCATCAAGGATCTCCTTTTTGCAGCAACAGATTTAGGACTGCTGAAGAGCAATGATATGGGAGAGCAGTGGAGTCTTGCTGAACTTACTGGGTCCACTGCGGTTTACGCGCTATATTTGCCTCCCGTTGCGGACGGCCGGATGATCGTGCGCGCGGGCGGCGGCCTTTATGAATCGAAGGATTGCGGAGATCATTGGTCTCCGCTATTTTCCCCAGTGCCTGCATCTCGAATCAACGATATTGCGATTCCGGCTGACCCGGAAAGTGCACTTCTTATGGCTACATGGGGCGGCCTTTATCGCTCACCTGATAACGCCACTACGTGGTATCCCGATTCCGGAAAATTACGAGCAACAACTGTAAGCTCAGTTATCTATAGTCACGCTGAACCTTCAGTGGCTTATGCCGTCGAATATGGCCAGCTATATGAAAGTAAAGATTTCGGGACCTCTTGGACCGCGCTTCCTACTGCCCTTTCCGGGCTGCATGTAAAACAACTTTGGATGACCGGACAAAGCTCTAACCGGATCTACGGAATTACAAATGAATTAGGAATTCTCTTTCGCAATTAGGCTATTATCCGATAAGATCAATATTTGGTGTTGCTTAGAACATCGTTTTGGAGGGAAGGATGAAAACTCGGCTCACAGTTAGGCCGATTAGTTCGGCAATCCTAGCGGGCGCTCTATCGTGTTGCACTCTAGCGTACGCGCAGGATACGAGCAAAGCCAGTAACAAAACTAACAATTCGTCCGCCGATCAATACCCGGACATTGTGGAAATAGATCCGTTCGGCGGTGTTAGTACCTATGGTCAAGTCATGCGCGGCTTGGACACCAAGCTTGTGGACGGCGGTGTAGTCGGCTTGCGCCTCACGTGGAATATGAGTCGTTGGGTAGGCCTCGAGCTCATGGGTAGCTGGGATAGGGCAAATGTAGAGTTCCGACTGTCAAGCGGAACATATCCGCCTGGTAATCCGCTGGCCGGTGCGCCGCTCCCGGCCTATAGCTTCCACAATGCGATTTACGACATTGCGCTGAACCCTGTGTTCTATCTGAAGCCGCGCGGTTCGAAGGTTCAGCCGTATTTGACTGTGGGCGTGGGCGCTCGGCAATTTACGCCCGATAGCGATGCGGAACGATTCGCGCGTCTCCCAACAACCGATGCGCTATATCATTCCGCAAATTTGAATGACAATTTACAGGTCGCCGTGAACTATGGCGGCGGTATTAAATTCCATTTATCTGATCACTTCGGACTCCGATTGGACGCCCGCGGATTCTGGTCGCGGAATCCAACTTTCGATCTTCCGAACTATCCTGACGGTGGAATTTACATCCCCGCAAAAGACAAATTGAACGGATTCGAGGGCACCCTTGGATTGGTGTGGTATCTCGGCCAGAGTAAGTGTCCTCCAATGCCCGAGCCGCCTCCACCTCCGGCGCCGCTCAGCCAAGGTGCAATTACTGGGGCGGAAGGCGCCACGATCTGCCAAGGCAAGCCAGTTACACTGCATTCGACAGCTAGCGGGGCTGCTGGACACAAGCTTTCTTACGCTTGGAAGCTGAATGGTGCTGCTTCGGGTACGGATAGTCCCGACTTTACATTTACTCCCAACAATACTGGTAGCTTTACGGTGGAGGTTACAGTGACTGACACCACTCCTCCTCCAGCCCCGATGACGAAGCCGAAGAACTTCCCGGCTCGCTGCTGGATAGCACCGCCTGCACCCCAGGCTCCTGCCCCGGTAACAGCTACGACGACCATCACAGTGAGTGAGGTAGCGCCGGAGATTACGAATATCTCGGCGACTCCGAACACGCTAAGCTGCGCTGCTAACACCAGCGGCACGCATACTGCGGCGCTCTCAGTGACGGCGAATCCGTCGGCTTGCGGCGGCAATTTGACTTACAAGTGGACGGTCACAGAAGGCAGCGTGAGTAATGACACGAGCGCCAACGCAACCTTCGATGCTTCTACCTTGAACTTCGAAGGCGGCGCGCAAGGCCAGACCAAGACGGTTACGGCAACTGCAACCGTAACTGACGAAACCGGCAAAACGGCTTCGAAGACCGTTGACATCAGCGTAAACTGCCCACCGCAGTTTGTGCGGTTGTCCGACGTGATCTTCGCAAAGAATAACGCCCGTGTGAACAACTGCGGCAAGCGCATTCTCATTGACGAGGCTGCCCCGAGATCTGCCAGCGGCGATTACGATATCGTCCTGGTCGGCCATCGCGACAGTGACGAGCAGGAGAACGTGGCCGGCGCAGGCCGTAGAGAAAGAGCGAGACGCCGCGCTGCTGCTGCCCGACGTGCACTCGACGAACAGCGTGCTCTGAACTGCGCTGCTGTCTTGAGCGCGGGAACGGGTACTTGCGGCAAGGTCGATCCGTCACGCATCAGAGTCGATTGGGTCGGTACTGACCAGACCTCAGATCCTGAGCCTGGACTCTGCGGAACTTCCAATCTCGCGGCTCAAAAGGAGCGGAGAGGCTCCAAGGTGAGCGCAGCCGATAAGAATCGGCGCGTAGAAGTCTATCTCGTGCCGAGAAACACGACGGCGATGCCTCCAGCGGTGAAGAACATCAAGCCGCTTCCGGAGAGCGAAGTCAAAGCGCTCGGCTGTCCGAGATAGCTCACATCTCGACCGAGTACAGGGCCAAGCGGATCATCCGCTTGGCCCTTTTGTTTAGGTCGGGCTGCCTGGGCATGCCAGAATAGAAGTCCATGAAACCTGCCCTTTTAACTTTGTCTCTTCTTTCCTGCACGCTCATTACTGCGCGATCGCAAGACACGTCATCTTCCTTCACAATCGAGCAGGTCATGAGCGCGCCATTCGCTTCTTCTTTAAAGACTGCTACAAAAGGCGCGAAAGTGGCTTGGCTGCTTAACGAGCGCGGCGCCCGGAACGTGTGGATAGCGACCGCGCCCGATTGGAAGGGGCGTAAAGTCACCAATTTCAACCAGGACGATGGGCAGGAAATCGCCGACCTGGTCTGGGCGGCAGATGGCAATCATGTTCTCTTTGCCCGCGGCGGCGATTTCGAAATGGGGCGAGACAATCCAAATCCTTCATCGAATCCCGAAAAACCAGAGCAGGATATTTGGACAGCCGGGCTTGACGGTTCGCCCGCCAAGAAATTAACTGAAGGTCACAGTCCTGCAATTTCGCCGAAAGGTGACATGGTCGCGTTTCTGCGCGCGGGCCAGATCTTTATGATGAGGCCTGCCGGGGAAAACATCAAGAGCGCCGTGGCTCTAAAAGGATCGCTGAGCGGACTCGTCTGGTCGCCGGACGGAAACGCTCTTGCATTTGTCAGCGGACGCGCCGACCACAGTTTCATCGTTGTCTACACGCCAGCCGATAAGAACTTGCGCTATCTCGATCCGAGCGTAGACAGAGACTCATTTCCGGTTTGGTCGTCAGACAGCTCCAAGATTGCTTTCATCCGGATTCCGGCGAGAAGACGGGAGTTCGCGTTCGGTCCGCAACGCGAGGGAGAACCCTGGTCGATTCGGATAGCAGACGTCAAGAGCGGCATTGGCCGGGAAGTATTTCGTGCTAAAGCCGGACAGGGCAGCGTGTTTCATCCAGTCGAGGCGCAGCAGCAGGTGTTTTGGTCGGCCCAGGATCGCCTCGTGTTTCCCTGGGAAGCTACCGGATGGTGCCATTTGTACAGCGTCCCTGTAAGCGGCGGCGGGACCCCAACCGAGCTGACACCCGGCGATGGCGAAGTCGAGCTTGTTACAATCTCGGGTGACCGTGAAACGCTTTATTACTCGACAAACATCGGGGACATCGATCGGCGGCATATCTGGAGTATTAATGGCGCAGGCGGACAATCACCGCAGGAATTGACCTCGGGCGAGAACATCCAGTGGGAACCCGTCCCAGCGGCCGACGGTTCCACTCTGATTTTCCTTGCTTCGAGCTACAACGAGAAGGCGCATGCGATGGCGCAACCGCGAAACGGGCAGGCAAAAGCGCTGGCCCCTGAGGCGATACCTGCCGAGTTCCCCGCCACGCAACTAGTCAAGCCGCAGCCCGTGATGATCACAGCCGCTGACGGACTCGAGATACACGGCCAGCTATTTTTACCGCCACAATCGCATGCCACGGAAGCGCGCCATCCGGCTCTGATTTTCTTTCATGGCGGCTCGCGCAGGCAAATGCTGCTCGGCTTTCACTACATGTATTACTATTCGAACGCCTACGCTTTAAATCAGTACTTCGCCAATCAGGGCTACATCGTGCTGTCGGTAAATTATCGGAGCGGGATCGGTTATGGACTCGATTTTCGCGAGGCGCTCAACTATGGAGCTACCGGAGCAAGCGAGTTCAATGATGTTCTCGGCGCGGGTTTATATTTGAAAGCGCGATCCGACGTCGATCCCAAGAGGATCGGAATTTGGGGTGGGTCGTACGGCGGATATCTCACTGCGCTTGCACTCGCGCGAGCTTCAGATCTGTTCGCCGCCGGCGTAGACTTTCACGGTGTGCACGATTGGAACGAAGTCATTCAGAATTTCGCGCCGGCTTACGACCCTAAAAGCCAGGTTGACGCCGCGAGATTGGCGTTCGAATCTTCGCCCCTTGCATCGGTAAAGAACTGGAAATCGCCGGTGCTGCTGATTCACGGAGACGACGACCGAAACGTGCCCTTCTCGCAAACAGTTGAGCTCGTCGAGGCGTTACGCAACCAACACGTCGAATTCGAAGAACTGATTATTCCAAACGAAATCCACGATTTCCTCATAACCCGCCATTGGCTTGAAGCGTACAAAGCCACCGCGGACTTCTTTCAACGGAAACTCGGAGGCTCGAGCCGCTGAAATCTTGTCCAGCAGCTCGAGCGTCCATAATCTCGTTCAGTCGTTATCCGGCGGCTCGGGCGGCGAGGTGTCGTTCAGGAAGTAATTTGCATCATATTCAGCCGCAATTTTCTTGAACCGTCGTGGCGTTTGCTTGAAATTGAAGAAGCCTTCGAGATCGTTTGACGCGCGTGCATCCGCGAATCCAAGCGAGCCCTCCTTGATGCCGAACGTTCCTTCAATGAACCTGAGGATACTGCCGAAATCATGGGGGCTGACATTATTGATGTACCGCTCCGGTGTGTACGTCGACACAACGATCAATGGCACACGAATGCCGTACTGATAGTCGCTTTGGTTGTGCTTCAAAATCGGTGGCGGGACATGGTCGTACCAGCCGCCCCAGTCGTCCCATGTGATCACGATGGCGGTATCCGACCAGTATCCCTTTCCCCCTTCACACTTCGTATCTAAGCCGACTGCGTTGACAATGGATGCCACCCACGACGGACCACCCGTAGTATGCGGGCTTCCTGGATGATCGGAATTTTGGCCCGCTGGAATAACCCAGCTCACGTCGGCGAGTTTACAGGCGGCAATGTCGCTTAGAACATCCGCCGATTTCTTATCGACGTTATTGACCCACTGGGGACCCGTGCACTTCGTGTAATCCGAATTCGGATCGCATATTTCCCGAATCGTATTCGGCGCAGTCCAAATACCGTCTGGTGACGATGTGTAATATTTCCAGGTCAACTTGGCCTTATCGATCAGCGTCGCCATTGTCGGCCGGCTGAAACATAGCGTCCCAAGCGGATTATTGACCAACTTATATTCATTCGGCGCGGTTCCAGGCGAAATCAACCAGTCGTATTCGTTCAAAGGCGCCAGGCAGCCGACGCCTCCTCCTTGCGTATTCCCGGGGTTCTCGGCTACGAAGATCCCTTTGGAGTCATCGGCAGCTGACGGGGCTGACGTTCCTCCGAAAATAAACTGATGGGCGGGGTAGCTGGGCCCTTGATTAGTCTGAAACATATTATTTCCCCAGCCGTATTGCGTCGCAAGATCCAGATACGGATTCAGAATCCCACTTGAGTTATCGACATATCTGAACTGGGGATTCGGCGGACAACTCCCTGAGCAAGGCACACCAGCCGCGCCGTCCATCTTTCCGCCGTCGTACTCAACGATGAAGGCGCTGTGGGCGTGACTCAAATCATAAGTGTTGCCGAGTGGAACGACACCCGGCGTGATCGTCCCGCCGGGAGCCTTCTTGTCCAGCCAATTATTGGTCTGTATGTCGTATTGCGTCGCGCTTGGCGTAATGCTGCACGAACTACTGTTGCCGTAAGGGGGACTGCACAGCCCTTGAAATAAGTTGTCAGGCGTGCGGTTCTCCTGGAAAACCACAATTACGTGCTTGAACGGGTTTGGATACTGAATATCTTGCGCGTAAACAACGGTCCCAACCGAAATAGACAAAGATAGGCTGATAACGGAAGCCTTCATAACCATTCCTCTTTGCTCGTCTTAATCGTTATCCGGCGGTTCCGGCGGTGACGTATCGTTCAGGAAGTAGTCTGCGCCATATTCGGATGCAATCTTCTTAAACGGGCGAGGGGTTGCATTGAAATGAAAGAAGAGAGAAAGATCTGTGTTCGCGCGGGCATCGGCGAATCCAAGCGAACCTTCTTTGATGTTGAAGGTGTGTTGAATAAATCTCAAGATCGTGCCGAAATCGTGCGGACGAACGTTGTTGATGTAGCGCTCCGGCGTATAAGTTGAGACGACAATCAAAGGCACGCGGATTCCATACTGATAATCGCCTTCCTCGCAGCACAGAATCGGCGGAGGCTCATGGTCGTACCAGCCTCCCCAGTCATCCCATGTGATGACAATCGCAGTATCGGACCAGTAGCCTTTCCCACCTTCGCATTTCTTGTCCATGCCAACGGCATTGACGATCGAAGCAACCCAAGAAGGCCCGCCCGTCGTGTGCGGACTTCCAGGATGGTCGGAGTTTTGTCCTGCAGGAATTACCCAGCTCACATTAGCGAGGTCGCAGGCGCTGATGTCGCTCAGTACATCTGCAGATTTCTTATCAACATTGTTGACCCACTCTGGACCGGTGCACTCCGTGTAATTTGAGTTCGGATCGCATATCGCTCGAATTGTATTCGGCGCAGTCCAAATGCCGCTCGGTGATGAAGTGTAATACTTCCAAGTGAATTTAGCGTTATCAATCTGCGATGCCATCGTAGGACGGCTAAAGCAGAGCGTACCGAGCGGGTTATTGACCAACTTGTACTCATCCGGAGCGCTTTGGGGCGAGATGAGCATGTCGAACGCGTTCAATGCTGCGAGACAGCCTGAGCCGCCTCCCCCGCCCGAGTTTTCCGAGACAAATATTCCCTTCTTGTCATCGGCTGCGGAAGGCGCTGAAGTTCCACCAAAAATAAACTGATGCGCGGGGTAGCTAGGGCCTTGGTTGGTCTGGAACATATAGTTGCCCCAGCCGTACTGGGTCGCCAAATCTAGATACGGATTCAGAATGCCCGAGGAGTTGTCGACATACCTGAATTGCGGCTTCGGCGGGCAGCTCCCTCCGCACGACACCCCCGCAGCGCCATCCATTTTGCCGTTGTCGTACTCAGCTATGAAAGCGCTATGTGCGTGACTCAAATCATACGTATTTCCGAGTGGAACTGTGCCCGGCGTAATCGTGCCCCCAGGAGCTTTCTTATCCAACCAGTTATTCGTTTGGATGTTGTATTGAGACCCGTTCGGGTTGGTACTGCAGGAACTGCTTGTACCGTAAGGAGGGCTGCACAATCCCTGAAAAAGATTGTCGGGAGTGCGATTCTCCTGAAAAATTACGATGACGTGTTTGAATGGCGTAGGGTATTGCGCGTCCTGCGCGCATACGATACTGGTTCCGAGTCCAGCCAGCAGACATAAACCGGCGGCGGCAGATTTCATAACGAGTTCCCTCCTTCTTGGAATTTCCTTACCTCAGAACGACCTAGTACGATTACACTAGAAGCTACTCGCAACTCTATACCCGAATGAACCTCGAGTCAATAGCCAAAAATCCCGACCTTGGCAGACCGGTCCTGGTGCTCCTAATACGCTTGTATTTCAGTTTTCAACTGTTTGTAGCATTACCGTGGCAGCATCCCTCCGGAGGGTGTCCTGCAGCAACTTGCCGTACGCTAGCGTTCCTGATTGCCTCCAAAAAATGGTAGTTTCTATATACTAGGGTCTCGACCATTGAAAATACCCCGGCGAAACAGTAGAGCAAAACATCTATTCGTCCAGCTTTTGGTCTTCGCATTCAGTTATGCGTCGTTGCCTGCCCAGAACGTCGTGATGACCGGCGCGCTAAGCGGACGAGTTACCGATCAAACGCGCGCCGCCGCTCCGGGAACATTGGTTGTGGTTCGGGATATCGAGACTGGCGTTGAACATTCTACCCGCGCAGATAGCAGCGGGCTCTATCGCTTTCCAGTGTTGGCGCCAGGCACCTATTCGTTCACGGCAACTCTGAAGGGCTTTCGTGTGGTTCAAGGGTTGGTTCAAGTGCTGGTAGGAAACACCGCGTTGCAAGATATCCAGTTGCAACTGGGAGTCGGGAAGGACGTAGTTAGCGTAGGCGGAACCGCGCCTCTGCTCCAGCCTGCCGCAGTTTCCGTGGAATCGGTGATTGAGCGACGGCTCCTCGAGGAATTACCGCTCAATCGCCGCCGTTACACGGACTTTACATTGCTTACGCCGAACACCAGTTCGGACGGCGACACCGGGCTGATCAGTATCGCCGGTCAACAGGGCGGAGAGGATTCAGGATACGCCAATGGGAACGGCTCGAACGTTTTCACAGTCGATGGCACGAATGCGACCAGTAATTATTTCGGAGACATTTTGGGCCGTTATCGAATTCCGTACCTCTACGGCGAGAACGCTATCTCGGAGTTTCAAGTCGCAATCAGCCCCTATTCGGCCGTGTACGGAGGTGGTGCGGGCTTCATAAACTCGGTGACCCGCTCCGGCAGCAACGATTTCCACGGCAGCGGATTTTACTTCAACCGCAATTCTTTGTTCGAAGCCAATGACTCCTTATCCAAGGCTAATGGCTACCCGAAACAACAAGACTCTCTGCAGCAATTCGGAGCCGGATTGGGTGGTCCCATTCTGCGGAATCGGTTGTGGTTCTTTGTCGACTACGAGCAACAACTCGAAAATGACCCAATTTCGATCATCAATTCTGCGTTAGCCGCCGTGCAATCGAACTTATCTACCTATTTTGGAATCCCGAACGGGACAGCTTTACCCGCGCCAAATGCTCCATACCCGGTACCTGGCAACAATAGCGTGCCGGATCCCGGTAATCCGGCCTACCTCCAGCAAGTGTCAAACGCTCTCAACGCCATCAATTCGAATTTAGGCACGCAACCCAGAAAGAAGAACGATCTAGTGGTTACATCGCGTATCGATTACCAGGCCAGTCCGCGCGACAACTTCTTCCTTAGCTTCAATTCGAATCAGTTCCACTCGCCCGGAGGAATCATCACGGTCAGTCCCGTCGCGACTTACGGAAAGCAAACACTGGCCAATGCTGACGTGCATGATTTTCAGCTCAGCCTCGGATGGAATCATGCGTTCTCTTCGAAACTGCTCAACGAATTCCACGCCGGCGCCTCGAATGATAACCAGATTGCGAACCCCACCGGACTCGCCTCAGACATGCCCACTTTGATACTCGACAGCCCTGCCTCTTTCACTCTAGGGAACGCGCCATTTTCGGTCGGAAGGGTTTTTGAACGGCAGTGGTCAGTGGCCGACCGCATCGACTACGTAGCCGGTAAACACACATTACAATTCGGCTTCGATATGAATCGCGCTTTCGATGCCGACACCAATTTCGGCGGGGCCGATCCGAATGCCGACGTGCAATTCGGCTCTTTTCTCGGCAGTTATGAATTTTCGAATCTGGAAAGTTTTGCTCTGGGCGAGTACAACATTTTCAGCCAGGCTTCCGGGAACCCGGTCTTTTCCTTTCACGTGCCTTATTACGGCTTTTATGTTCAGGATTCATTCCGCGCGTTGCCTCGCCTAACGCTCGAAATAGGCCTGCGCGAAGACTTTCAGGTCTACCCGCAGCCGCCGACTAATCCCGCGTTCCCATTAACCGGTCAATATCCAAATCAGTTTCTCCGTTTGGCGCCGCGGTTTGGATTTGCGTGGCAGCCGGCATCAAAAACAGTCGTTCGCGGGGGCTTCGGCCAGTTCTACGACAACATGAACGGCTTGAACTACCGGAACGCCGTGGTTTCGAATGGTTTAGCATCTCATCAGTCTTCTGTAAACGCGAGTTACAACCCGGCTCTTCCTCCGAACCAACAATTGCCCACGTTCCCGAATATCATCCCGGCTGGCTCGCCTTTATTCCAGGCCTCTCCTGACATTTCGTTGGTTTCTCCTCAGTTTCGCGTGCCCTATACTTTGCAGGCCAGTCTACAAATCGAACGAGAGATCTTCGAAAACACAAGCGTGAGCGCCGGGTTTATGTGGAATCATGCGCTGCATCTCATTTCCGGCAGCGCCTACGATTTGAACCTGAATCCGCTCCAGGGCACGACAACTTACATAATTTGTCCTCCGGATGCAAGTGCGGCACCGTGTAGCGGCAAAACGATTGTTCTGCCGAACATGGACAACGGCCTGCTGACCGATGGTTTTGTAAATTCCAACCTGGGCCAGATCAACGAGCTCATCAGCCCCGGCCAAAGCGACTACCGGTCCTTCTTCGTGCAGCTCCAACACCGGATGTCGAAAGGCTTATCTTTGCAACTCTCGTACACATTGGCGAAGAGCACCATGCGCGACGGGATGGATTTCAATGATCAGTTCGACTTCAGCAACACCAACGGACCTTCGCTGCTTGATCAGCGCCATCGAATTAGCTTCGCTGCCGTTTACTTGCCGCGGCTCGAGCGGTTGACTAGTACAGTCGCCGCTCGCGCCATCTTATCTGGCTGGCGGCTCAGTAGTGTTATGGAGTTTTCTTCCGGCCGGCCCTTCGCGGGCCTTTTAAGTCCCGCTTGCACCAGTTCAACTCTGTCATTCAGCAATTGCGGCTTGACTGTTAACGGCGCGCTAACGGGTAACGACAACCTGAACGACTCAGCCTTCAATCAAGACACATCGAATACCGCTGCCGGAATCAACGGGGCTGGTCCCACGCCCGGTATCGGTCTGAATTCTTTTTACGGTCCGTGGCTGAAGCGAGTCGATCTTGCGCTGGCGCGGAACTTCCTGGTAGGCGAAGGTAAGCAATTGCAACTGCAAGTGCAGGTGTTCAACCTGTTCAACCACGCTAATTTCTTTGTACAGAATGGAGATGGAATCAACCAGTTGCAATACAATCCCATCGGAACCAACTGTGGCGACGGAGTCAGCTTGAACCAGACCTGCTATCTCGTACCGAACTCGGGACCCGGCAACTTCGGAACCCTCCAGGAAATCAGCCCGAACGGCCTTCCTCGGGCCGTGCAGTTTTCGGCGCGATTCACTTTCTAACTCCCCAATTTCAGCCAACCGTTATACACCCGTAAGGAACTTCCAAGGCTCGATCATGTAGACTGAGCGAAACTAGACGTTAATGCCAAACTACAGAACATTCAAGGTGACTATGCGCAGACTATCTTTCGCACTTCCGATCATCGCCTGCCTCGCGGCGCAGCTTTACGCCCAGGAGGATGTCAAGCAGGCAGTCCTGAAACACCTAAAGACCTCCCGGGATTTCACGCTGAAAATCGCCGATCAGATGCCAGCCTCGGACTACAGTTTCAAGCTCACTCCCCCACAGATGAGCTTTGCGGAGCAATTGGTCCACCTATCCCAGGGACTGACTTATTTTCTCGCCCCATTTTCGGGCGAGAAGCCGAATCCGGGAAAGCCGAAATCGATGAGCAAAGAAGACGTGACGGCGTTTGTTAAAACGTCATTCGATAACGCGATCGAGACTGTCTCGAAGCTTGCTCCAGATCAGATTTCGAAGACATACAAGTCGGACGAAGGGACAATGACTGGGGCCGATCTGCTGCTTGGACTGCTCGATCACACTACGCATCATCGCGCCTCGGCCGAAATGTACCTTCGCGCGAAAGGCATCACTCCGGCCGAGTATCAGTTCTAAATTCGATCGAATCGGGAAATTAGATCGTTGACGCGATAGTCTCAGTAGTTGTCGCGCCGTTTGCCGGCACTTTGATACTGGGAAGGCTTTGGGTACTCAATCGAGTGAGCGCGCCTGTTGTTGTCGAGCTGAATGCCTCAACTTCATAGCTCAGGCCTACCGTATCGCTGCTCGCGCTCGATAGAGGCCAGGAATACGGAATGGTCACGCTGCACGTCGCGGTATTTCCCGTACGCTTCGCGGCCACAGATGCTTCTTCGTCCATGAAGCGTCCGCTGCTCACGTCGTCCGTATCGGCAGTGGCTGTGCACACAATCGTGTCGCTAGTAGGAATTGATGACTTTATCGTGATCGTTATATTGAAAACGAATGTTCCTGTGGTTGGCGACGCTGGCGGGGCAGCGCCTTCTTCCAATGCCTGCGGGGTCATCGGTTTGAATGTACCTGTCTCAGGATCAAAGTATCCCAGCACGCCATGGCGTGCATCCCGGTTCCTATGACTCTGACTCCACCCAAGTTGTGTGAGTCCGATCACACAAATAGAGGCAAAAATCAAATTTACAAGTTTCATGCTAGTCTCCTTTTTGGGCCTTCTTCGAAGCTATTGCTTAAGGAAGTAGCCCCAATTGTAATCTGATCTTTCCATCAATTTCCAGGAGGCAATCGAAATGCCAGCTACTGTAAAACCGATTCCAGAGGGATATCATACGGCAACGCCGTATTTAGTTGTGAATGACGGTAACCGCGCGCTCGAGTTCTATAAAAAAGCGTTCGGAGCGAAGGAAACCGTTCGAATGTCCGGGCCGGGCGGCAAAATCGGGCACGCCGAATTCAAAATCGGCGATTCCATGATTATGTTATCGGATGAAATGCCGGGAAGCGGAAACCGCTCCGCTCAATCGCTCGGCGGTTCGCCCGTTGGCATTTTCCTTTACGTCGAAAATGTTGACTCAGTTTTTCAACAAGCCGTGAACGCCGGAGCAAAAGCAGACATGCCTCCCCAAGACATGTTCTGGGGCGACCGGTTTGGGAAGCTGACGGATCCGTTCGGTCATAACTGGAGCGTCGCCACGCATATTGAAGACGTAGCTCCCGAAGAGATGAAAAAGCGCGCCGACGCGTTTGCGGCCAAGATGGCGCAGGGAGCCGGACAAGGCGCCTGATCGCTCAGGAATCTGAAGCGTTCGTCAGTGTTGCCGGCTGAAGAATCTCTGTTTGAAATCCGGCCAGAATTCCGGGGCGAGGTTTGCGAATCCTGCCCCGGCGACACTCGTTGCGAAGTGAATCAAGATTGCGCCACCGGTTCTGCCCGCTGGCGGATAGTAGGCGTTTGAAAATCCCGCGCTCATCGCGGTCCCCAGCACGTTCGACCAATTGAAACTCTCCCCGGCTGCATCCCTGCGGATAATCATGGCCCGGCTTACCGCGTACCAGAAACGTGACGTCTTGCTGGAGGGCGGACCTTTGCGAAAATAACGTGGATCCTCATGGAACGCCCACGCGAGAAAAAAGTCTCCGAAAAAGTTCTGTGTCGCAATATCCGCAACTGATGCGCCAAAACGCTGCGCGAAGGCCTCACTGTTCGTCCCGTACTTGGGATCGGAGTTCGTAAGATGCGCGAAGCCGCCGTTGAAGACTCCGGCGCCCAGGGTTAAAGGACTGACGGTCTCGCCAACGAAGTTTCCCCATTTCTCTTTGACGGAGAGCGGAGTTCCGACTCCCTGTGACGGCACATTTCCGCTTTGCCCCGGATTCTGCCCGAAGGCTGTAATTACGGTTAAAACCGTTATTACACCGATTTCGGCTACTCTGCAATTCACCGCACTCAGAGTGTAGCGCCGGCGTACTGTGCGGCATCAGACTTTATCGGCTTGTGGCCGCATTCGAGCTCCTCGCCGATTGCTCCTGAGGATAATACCTGTTGCCTTCCATTAGCCTTCGTAGTCCTACCCGGAGCTCAATTAATGCATTCCTCTTAATCACGTAGCCATCGACCCCTATGCGAGCGGCCTCTCTCAGATATGCCGGTTCTGCGTGCATCGAGAGAAATAGAATTTTCACGTGCGGCATTTCTTCCTTTAATTGCCGTGCGGCCGAAAATCCATCGCGTAGAGGCATCGACACGTCAAGGACTAAGAGATCGGGGTGATGCGCCTTGACCGCCTGCACCGCGGCTTCTCCGTCTCCAACCGCTGCTACGATGTCAAAATCGGGCTCAAGCAGCTCGCGGCACATTCGCTGCGCGGGCTCATAATCGTCAGCTAGAATGACTCGTGGCCGTCCCATTTACATCCTTCGCCACTGGCACAACCACCTCAAGAGTCGTTCCCTCGCCCGGAACGGACCGCAACTCGAGGGTTCCCCCCACGAGCCGGGCGCGTTCCTCCATGCTGATCAGCCCAAGCGTCCGCCTGCCCTTTATGGCAGCTTCTGAAAATCCTTGTCCGCTGTCCTGAATCTCCAGATGTACCTCGCCGGAATTTCTATACAACGTAATTGTCACAGGCACATCGCCGGCGTGGCGTTGGACGTTACGTAGCGCTTCTTCCGTAATCCGATAGAGCGCACTCCTCAGTTCCGACTCGAGGCCCTCCTCGAAATAATCAGCCGTCTCCAAGTGAATAGGGGTGCTTCGCACGGATCTAAATTGTTCGACAAGGCTCCCCAATGTTGGCAGTAGTCCCAAGTGCTCTAGTGTGGCGGGGTGCAGCCGGTAAGAGAGGTCGCGCACTTCGGCCAATAACTCCGATATTTGTTCGTGAACCGGCTCTAGCTCGGCTTGAAGCGCAGCGGGGCCATCTGGCGTGCGCCCCAGATTTGACAGCTTCATGTCTATTAGCCCGATCCTCTGCGCGAGATGATCGTGCAAATCACGTGCGATCCGGCGACGCTCCTCGTCTTGGGCATTCAAAAGCTGGCCTGTCAGATCCTGCAATTCCTCTTTGGTGCGATGGAGCGCAATGTTGGTAAGCTGAAATTGCCCTTCCAACAATTCGCGATCGCGCTGTAATTGTCTTTGTCGTTCCTCTTCGTTTTTCCTGAGATCGGTTTCATCGCGTAATACCTTCATGTATCCGATCAGGATTCCGTCTTCGTCTCGGATCGCGTTCGTAACCCAACGGGCATAAAACCTTGTTCCGTCTTTGCGTGTAAGCCAAGACTCAGCCGAGGCCCCGTCCTCGATCGCGGCCCGCGCCAAATCCTCTTTTATCAATTCCTTCAATTCGCGATCTGCGGCGAACAAATCTATTAAATAGCGCCCGATAACTTCGGCGTCTGTGTACCCGAAAATCCGTTCTGCGCCCGGATTCCAATCCGAGATATTTCCATCCGGGTCAACAGAAAATAATGCACAATCCCTCACGTTCTCCACGAGTAGGCGAAACCTCTCTTCACTCGCCCGTAACTCTTGAGTCCTCTTTTTTTGCTCCGTGCGGTCGCGCATGACCTTGGCGAAGCCACGCACATTTCCATCTCGATCCCGCAAGACCGTCATCACTCCGCTGCCCCAGAACCTGCTGCCATCCTTCCTGATATGCCACCGGTCATCCTCACCCCGTCCCGTGGCCATGGCCGCGGCCATCTCTTTTTGTGGCTCTCCGATGGCGTTATCCTCAGGTGTGAAAAAGACAGCCCCAGGCTGGCCGATAATCTCGGCTTCACTGTAACCGAGCATGTGCTCAGCTCCTTTGTTCCAGCCGACGATCACTCCGTTCAAATCCATCGTGATAAATGCAAAATCGCGCGTGCTGTTTGCGAAATCCTCAAAGCGTTTTTCAATCTGTTGAAGCCGCTCGAGCTCCGCGCCGATATCGCTGATCTCATTCGCTGATTTTCGCATCACGTCCTTGCCTAGGCAAAACTACGCTTCTTCTAAAAGCTAATACTCAGGAACAAAAAGTGTAACTGGGTAAAACCCGAAGCTTCACACGATCCTGACAAGCGAATCCATTAAAGACGGCCCATGCGGCAGTACACCTCGTACTCCCGCTCAATCTCGTCCAGAATTCGGTTTTGCCTTTTCCCCTCGCGCCGCCTTTCAAGGCATTCAAAGACGAAAATAAGCACTGTGAAAAGTACTGCCATCGCTAGCAGCAGATTTCCCAAGCCGAGGACATCCGTCATTTTTGCGCGAGCGGCCCCGACTTGCATTCTAGTACTTGGGATTACGAGTTGATTAGGTCCGTGAACTTTTCAATGGAAATCATGCGATTGCATAACTGCCGCATCTTGGAACTTCAATTCTTCAATTTCTCCCGCTTTCACGGAAATCACGCCGGTGATGCTTTGCAATACACCCTTTACCATCACGTACGGCGATGTAGTGCAGATCTGGCGGCGTCTTTCGAACAGATCTGGTCGAACAATAATGTTCACGATTCCCGTCTCGTCCTCCAGGCTCAGAAATACAAATCCTTTTGCAGTGCCGGGGCGTTGGCGAGTAATCACGCATCCTCCAACCTTCAACACCATTCCGTCCCGCTGAGCTTTTGCTGTTGCCGCATCCATCACGCCCATTTCGCGCATTCGCTCGCGGTAATAAGACATCGGATGTTTGCCGATTGTCAGCCCGCTATTGCTGAAATCGGCCTGAGTGCGCTGTCCGGGCGTCATGAGCGCGAGCGGTGATGGAGCGCCTTCCTCTGCGGCAGGCTCCAGCAACTCTCCTACAGGCTGCAATGCCAATTCTGATTGCCACAACGCGCCGCGGCGGTGCCGGTCAGATTTATGTTTCGGGAGAGAGTTTAAGGCGCCCAATTCTGAAAGGGCCGCGAGCTCATCTTTCTGCAGCTCGGGCACGCGGCAAACTAAATCCCGCAGCGATATGTACGGGTTTCGTTTTCTTTCCTGCTCAATCTGGCGCGCTGTTGCGGTGCTCAATCCGCGCACATAATTCAATCCCAAGCGCACATACTTTTCTGTCCCTTCTACTTCAACCGTGCACAGATAGTCCGAGCGCAGCACGTCTACGGGGCGAAATCGCTGCCGGTGCCGTTGAGCATCTTTGACCAGCGTCGCCGGCGAGTAAAACCCCATCGGCTGATTATTCAGCATGGCTGCGGTGAACGCGGCCAAATAATGGCATTTCAAATAAGCACTAGCATAAGCAAGCAGCGCAAAACTTGCGGCATGCGACTCCGGGAATCCGTACAGAGCGAATGAGGTGATGGCTTGAATAATGCGATCCTGCCCGGCTCCCGTGATGCCTTTCCGCTCCATGCCTTCGCGCAGCTTTACTTCCACTTCGCGCATGCGCCGTTCCGAGCGCTTGAACCCAAAAGCCCGGCGCAATTCTTCTGCTTGGCCACCGGTAAATCCAGCCGCGATCATCGCCATCCGGATCAGTTGCTCCTGAAACAAAGGAACACCAAGTGTCCGCTTCAGCACAGGCTCGAGCGACGGATGCAAAGAAACAGCCTCTTCCAAGCCTTGCCGCCGCCGCAAATAAGGATGCAGCATCTCGCCAACAATGGGGCCCGGACGAATGATCGCCACTTGCACGACAATGTCGTAAAACTTTTCCGGCTTCATGCGCGGCAGACACGACATCTGCGCGCGGCTTTCCACCTGAAATAACCCAACTGTGTCAGCCTTCTGCAAACACGCATAGACTTGTGCGTCATCTTGCGGCAAGTGCGCCAAATCCACTTGCTCGCTATATTTATCGGCAATGATGTCGATAGTGTCTTCGAGCACGGCCATCATCCCCAGGCCCAGCAGGTCCACCTTGACGATTCCGAGGTCCGCGCAATCGTCTTTGTCCCACTGAACGACGACTCGCCCCGGCATGGTCGCCGGCTCCAGCGGAACAATCGAATCAAGCTGGCCTTGGCAAATGACCATGCCTCCGGAGTGCTGCCCAAGATGTCTCGGTAAATCGAGAATCTGGTTTGTCAGCGTAAAAAAATTCAGGATGCGCCGGTCGCGCAGATCGAAGCCGTGTTCGATGAACCTGCGTTCCAGCGTGTCTTGCGAATCTCTCCACTCGAACGGATTGATCTGGCTAGTTAGCCGGTTAAGCTCCTTTTCTTCAAACCCCAGCGCCTTGCCCACATCCCGCACCGCGGAGCGCCCGCGATACGTTACGACGTTTGCCGTCATGGCAACGCCTAATTGTCCATATCGCTCGTAAATATATTGAATGGCGCGCTCGCGCTGATCGCCGCTGGGTAAATCCAGATCGATATCCGGCATCTCGCCGCGTTCTTCGGAAAGAAAGCGCTCAAACAATAAGTCCATTCCCACTGGATCGACAGCCGTGATCCTGAGTGAGTAGCAGACCGCGCTGTTGGCAGCCGATCCGCGGCCCTGCACAAGAATGTTGTTCCTGCGGCAGAAATCGACGATGTCCCAAACAATGAGGAAATAACCCGCGAGGTTGAGCTTTTCAATCAACGCTAATTCGCGCTCCACTTGCCCGCGCGCTGCGTCGTAATAAGGGCGATAGCGTTCTTGCGCTCCCCGATGCGTGAGCTGCCGCAAGTAAGACATTTCGGTCTCGCCCGGCGGCACCGGATATCGCGGGAACTCATAACCCAGATCGGTAAGCGTGAAATTCAAGCGGTTTGCCAGCTCTGTAGTTTGCTCAAATGCCTCCGGTAGATCGGCGAACAACTTCTTCATCTCGCCGGAGCTCTTCATGTGCCGCTCTGAATTGAAATTGAGCAGCTTTCCGGCTTCTGCGATTGTGGTTTTGTTGCGAACGCAAGTGAGCACGTCCTGAAGCTCACGCCGCTCTGTTGTCTCGTGAGTGACGCCGTTTGTCGCGAGAAGCGGCAGTTTCATATTTCGCGCCAGATCAATGAGCGCCTGATTGCGAAGCTCCTGATCGCGCCGGAAATGTCGCTGGACTTCGACAAAGACGTTTTTCGGTCCGAATAAATGGACGAGCTGTTCGAGCCGCTCCCGCGTCGTGCTCATATTGGCCAGCGGGCCTTCATCCCCGCCGGTCAGGCACACCAGGCCTTGAGCGTGTTCGGCAAAATCTTGAGCCGTGGCAAATGGATTCTCAGGCTTGCCAGGGCTGTTTCCACGAAATTTCGTTCGCGTAACCAGCCGGCACAGATTTTGATATCCACGTCTGTTCTCGCATAGCAACGTGTACCGGCAGTTTTCTGCAGAGTTAACTTCAGCGCCAATGAGCGCCCGGATTCCGAGCTGCTTTGCAGCTAAATGGAATCGCGGCGCCCCATAAACTCCATGCGCGTCGGTAATAGCCAGAGCTGGCTGCCCGAGCTGCGCCGCTTGCGATGCGAGATCTTCCGGGAGCGACGCACCTTCTAGAAAAGAGAACGCCGACCGCGCATGCAGCTCGACATAAACATCTGCAGACACGATTCCAGTATAGGCGAATAAAAGGAGAATATGACTGCTCAGGAGAGATCAGACCCATCAAAAACGGCGGAAATCCTCGATTCGTTTTTCAAAGGGAAACCGGAGTCTGACCGACAGAATTATTTGAAGTTCCTCGCCGATGACATCGAGTTTCTGTCCCAAAGATACCCGGACCGTTGGGGCATAGCATCGCGTTAACCCAAAAAAGGCCTTACGGCCAGTCTGCCCAAATTGTCATGCAGTCCTGCATCTCGCCGGGAATGACAATTCGCAACTCGTCCCCAATTTTTGTGACCATAAGCCGATGCATACGCACTCACCTGCTTCTAAGCTGATACTACTCGCGCCGATTCCTGCGCAAGTTTCACCAGATCTACTTCGCGCCGTATCTCTTCCACTGCAGGCACGCGGTTCAGCCGCATCAGCTCATGGAGCGCGGCCATATCCCGATCGCGTCCGGAGGCGACCGCCGCCGCAACGCGGCCGTCTTTCACATAAAAGCCCAAAAACTCCGGCTTATTCACGTCGCCTTGGATGATGAAGTCATCCCAATCTTCGGCGTGACCTAAATACTCAAAGGGCGTGCCGAACTGCTCCGTCCAAAAATAAGGCACGGCTTCAAAAGGCTTGGCGCGTCCCAGCATGTTTCCAGCCGCTACTCGCCCCTGCTGCTCGGCAACCCGCCAATGCTCAATCCGAATCGGTCGAAGGGAACGCTGTTCAGGGAATACCGCAATATCTCCCGCGGCATACACATCTGGAGCCGCCCGCAGATACTGGTCGACTACGATTCCACCATCCTCGCGAGTCTGTACGCCGCGGATAAATTCGGTCGCCGGACGCACGCCAACTCCGATGACGACGATATCTGCGCTCAGACGCTCGCCGGAACGCAACATTACTTCGCGAATCGCACCGGCTCCGTCGAATCTTTCCACCTCCGAGTTCAAGCGAAACTCCACATCGTTTCTTTCTGCTAAGACCCGAAACGCGTGCCCCACCTCGGGACCGAACTGGTTCGCGAATGGCACATTTTCTTTGACAACAACTGTGACCGGAATCTTGCGCGCTGCAAAGCACGAGACCGCCTCCATTCCGATAAAGCTTCCGCCGACGACTACGGCGCGAGTACCCTCTGATGCCGCAGAGAGGATGTGATCCGCATCTGCTTCGCTGCGCAGCAGGAATATGTTCCGCAAATTTGCCCCAGGGCAGTCCAGCGTACGCGGTCTACCGCCTGTCGCAAGCAACAATGCCGTGTACGTAACCGGAGGCCCATCGTCGAAGAGAATTTGGCGCTGCGCTACGTCCACCTCCGTCACTCGCCGGACGACATGCTCAATCCCGTACTCTTCATAGAAGTCTCGTGGTCGCAGCGGCAGCTCCTCGCCTTTGGCTTGCCCGGACAAATATCCCTTGCTCAGCTTCGGGCGATCGTATGGCAGCTCACCTTCATGACTGATCATCTCGATTCGGCCCTCGTAGCCCGCGAAGCGCAGTGCTTCAGCGGCGACCAAACCTGCGGCACCCGCGCCTAGAATAACCATCCGGCGCGAATCAGAGGATTTCAATCGGCCCGATGGTTTTGGCGGTTCAGGTGCTGAATCCGGCACGCTGACAAAAATCGTTCCATTTTCGACCCGCACAGAATAGCGCGGCAAACCGTCGAGCGCGGGCGGTTCTAACAGTGCTCCATCGCTTACTCGAAAGCACGATTTGTGCCAGGGGCAGATAAGCCGTTCCCCGCAAAGCAGCCCTTCCGCAAGCGGCGCGCCCCAGTGAGGGCACTCCGCCCCGAGCGCATAATACTCGCCATTCACCCGCGCCAGAAGTACTTTGGTATCGCCAACGACGACTTCCTTCATCTGCCCGTCTTCGAGATCGCCGGTCCGCCCGACACTGTGCTCATTCGCTGGCATGGTTTTCCTCAGTCCTCCCTGATTCCAACGATCATGATAGGCCGATTTATGCGGCTACTGAAACAGAACCGGTAGCCGGATCTCTAACGTCGCCGGACGAAAGCACATCTGGTTATTGCAGGCTTGATAGCGTAGCTTGCCCGTCATCATCGATGTTCCTGGTGTTGAGCTTTCAGGCGCTTTGAATTCCGTTTCGATGTTAAACGCACCCGTAAACACGGTGAGCATCTGATCGCCGACCTTGATTTCCTCAGCAGCAGGGTAATGGGTGTATTCGGTTTCGAGCGGTCCTCTGATCCAGGTGAGTTTAAGCGGAATTACGAACTCATCCTTAGGTTTGTCGCTGTTGACGTGAAAGCTGGGCTCCACGACTACCCGAAGAGTCTCGACAGCCGTGCCTCCAGGTTTGATAGTGAGTTCCTTAACCGGCTCAACTGTCAGCTTATTTTGCTGCGCCGCCAACGAGAGCGGCAGGCACATGCCGCACAGAAGAACCAGAGCTGCGTGCTTGTTTTGCGCCCAGCAGATTTTCAATCTCATCGATGTACTCATTCTTTTCAGCAAGGCCAACGTGAACCGAGGCGATTTTGCCGTCCCGATCGATAATAAAGCTGGTCGGCAGCGAGTCGACTCCGCCGTAAAGCTCGCCCACAGAATCGTCCCCCAAGAGCACGCGGTAGTTCATCTTGTGTTGCGCAATGTACGGTTTCACCGCAGTCCATCCCTCTTCATCCATCGACACGCCAACCACTTCGAACCCTTTCGACTTGAACTGCTGCTCAAAATCGATGAACCACGGAATCTCGAGCGTGCACGGACCGCACCAAGTCGCCCAAAAATTCAGGAGAACCACTTTGCCCCGGTAGTCGGAAAGCTTTACGAGACTTCCGTTCGCGTCCCGGAGTGTGAAATCGGGCGCGGACTTTCGCTCCTTCGCGGGGTGCGAAGCAGCCCTTGTCGCAGACGAACCGGAACAGGAACACAACGGGATGATTACTGCAGCAACAGCAATCAAAACGCTAAATCGTCGACCGGTCAATCGCGTCACAAGTTTTAGTGTATCGCTCGCGAGAGCAGTCGCTAGCAGTTATAACCTTTCGCGAAATTCGTCTCAATCCAGGCTCGCCTACGTTCTCTCCAACTTTGAGCGAGCGTGAATGTAGGATCTTTCGTAATCCCTGAATAGTGCCAGGCCGCCGTATCGCAAAAGCTCTCGCAAACATAATCGCGCCAAGATCCAGAAGAGCTTTCATAATCGCTGCGTCTTAGGAGTGCCTTTTTCACAGCGGCGGATTCGCCAAGCTCTCCGCGCGCCCGGTGCTCATATTCATACGCCAGCAACTCCGCAAACTGCTCTCGAGTTCGGTTGCCCAGCCGTCTCCAAACGAAATGAAAGAGTTCGTGAACGACGATGAGCCGAAGTAATGAAGGGCGATTCGTAAGCCCGCTCTCCAGCACGATCCTGCGTTCTTTGATAAAGCAGGCGCCGTACACAGGAGTACCTTTATACGGCTCCGTCGCAAGCAATTTGCCGCGATGAGCGCTCAGTTGAGATTTGAATGAGATTTGAATCGGGCTGCCCGTTAGCTTCGGCAGCCCTGTCACGACACCCGGAATGTAACGAACAGCGTCAGTGTTGCGCTTAGGGTTGAGGTTTAGCCAAAGCTTGGCTAGGCGGGGAGGGCGGCGTCGGGTTCGCGGGTTTTGGGCCCTGCTGGAGGGATGGGATCTTTGCGGCTGGGCTACTCGGGGCATTAAAGAAGTCCGGATCTTGGACCTGAATCTTGAACTTGTCGAACTCCTGTTTCAGCGCGGCTTGTGTCTTCTCATTTTTCCATTTGTCTAAAATTTGAGTCCGAGCTTGCTCAAAAGGGACCTTCGTCCGGCTGTCCACTTTCAGAATATAGAACCCGGCCGGAACGCGGACCGGTTCGGAGACTTGCCCCGCCTGCAGCTTAGCGATTGCTGCTTTGATGTCAGGCGGAAGATTCGGCGCATTCATCGGGAAAGTTCCAACTTCGCCGCCCGTCGCCGCGCTGCGCTTGTCATCGGAATCGGATCGCGCCGTGGCTGCGAAATCTGCTCCACCCTTCAACTTCTTCTCTAAATCGTTCGCTTTATCGCGAGCCTGTTGCTCGGTCCGCGTGACGTTTGCATTCGGTCCGGGTGTTCCGGGAGTGTTGAATGCCACCAGAATGCCACTCAGTTTCACTTGATCGAATTCGTCCGGGTGCTCATCGTAGTATTTCTTCGGATCTTCGGCAGAAGCTCCGGAACCGGCGGTGTTGCCCAGCGTACTAATGTAAGCCTGCGCCAAAATGTTCGCGCGATTCATCTCGAGCTGTTCTTTCCAGGGCGACTGCTGCTCCAGATTCATCTTCACCGCTACGGAAGCAAACTGCTTTTGCATGTATAGCTGTTGCAGTAAATTTGAAAGATTGTTTTCAAAGCGCTTGCGGTCTTCGGGACGAATTCCCTTCAGCATCTCGAGGGCTTCCTGCGCCGTTATCGGCTTGCCCTCGATAGTTGCCACCACGCGTTTCGGATCCTGCTGCGCGACTGCTTCAGGACCCCTCGCCTTCAATTGCCCAGGCGCGCCAGAGGGCGCTTGATTCGTAGGCGCAGGCGTCTGGCTTGTTGTCGCCGGAGCGGACGACTGCTGTTTCTGAGCTCCCGAACTAGTTTGCGCCGGCGGCGTTTGCGAAGACGAAGGTGTTTGCCCTAACACCACGACACAGCAGGAAAGGAATAGAAAAAATAGACTGCTTCTCATTCAGATGTCGTTTAGACACCTCAACTCTAACATGCGAATCGACTAGCTCCCGCCAGGGGCGTGACTATTGCGGCTGGACTACCGAAGCTTTTTTCAATTGTGCGCTCGCCTTGGCTTTCGCGCTGGCGCTCACCTGGATGTTGTTGATCACCTGAACGGCACCCGCTGTGCGCGCCATCCGCGTCGCCGAACCCTTGTGCTGCATGACGTTAGTGTTTCCTTCCCAGGTCACCACCCCGTGCTGCACGCGGAAGCGGAAGCCGTCCTTACCAATCTTTGACTTGGCGAGCTTGGTGCGGATGGTGGCTTCAATCTGCGCGTCGCTGGGCGTTGGCCCGCGCTGTGACGCTGCTTTCCGCGACGGGGCCGTTGCATGAGCGGGCGCCGCGGGTATAATCAAGAACAGCGAAAGAGCGACAAAAAACGCAAATAGGCGGTGCATGGTGGAAGAGTCTAGAGCTCATTGTTGTAGTGCCGCCGGCTAGCCGGAATTCGCAGCAGATTTTCTTGGGCCCCTTGTATAAACAGCGACTTACGGGCTTGTGTTCTTGCGAACCTAACGTCGGGAGACACTGTGGATCTGGAGTTATATAAGGACGCAAACTCGGCAGCCGGGTATTTCGTGGGGCATACATGGCGATTAGCGAAGTGCCTTGCACGCTGGCTGACAAGCTCAGCTACAACGCAAAATCCGACATGCTGACGATGGAGTTCAGTTTGGGGACTTCTGTCACCGCGACGTGGAACAGCTGGCTTGTATCCGACAACACGGTGGAATCGCTTTGGTCACAATCGCTGAAGAAGACCGAGCCGCCGATTACAGTCACCAAGACGCAAAAGGTATCGGGCAAGCCCGGCGAGGTTGGGATTCTTTCGACGCTCACGACGCCTGACGAAGGGATCACGTGTTCGAGTTGGGAGACGATCGACACTGATAACCCGTAATCTGAACTAGGGGCAATCAGAAACTGTACCGCAATCTCACACTTCCGCTCCGGGGCGGCGCAACTGCTGTCCCGGAGAATAAGCCCTCGAAGTTGATCAGATTCACTTTGTCGGTCAGGTTCTCACCTTCAACTTCAATCGTCAGGCTTTGCTTCTCTCGTTTCCACAGCTCGGCTCCAAGGCTCGCATCGAGAGAAAAGTTCGGGCGCACGCGACCGCGGCTGAAGTTCGCCTGATCGATAATCGTTTGACCGTATTGCGCGACGAGTGACGGGATGTTGACCTGATTGGTATTGATATCGACGGGAAGACCGCTGCCATATTCAGCCGCAACCGCTATCCACATCCGAGGATGAAGTTGATATCGAAGCCGTCCTCGAGCGGTGTTGCGCTGATCCTGGGAAATCGGAAACTTGTCTCGCACGCCAAGCACGCCCACTGCGTCGCTGCCGAGAAAAAGACCTCCCGTGACGGGCAATTGTGCGATGCCGATCATATTTGAATAGCTCAAGAAGCCGGAAAATCCGCGCCAGCGCGGCAAGTCGAGTTTCACGTCGGTGCCCTTGATATCAGCGTTATGAAAAGCGATCGGGAAGCTGATGCCTGTGTTCAGAAAGACATCGTCATCCGCGAAACTGATGAAAGTCCGGCGATACGCTGACGCATCAAGTCTCAGTTTTCCCGCGATGCCCTTCGTAAATCCCGCTTCGTAGAAATTGCCGCGCGAGGCTTGCACCGGGAGCCGCAGAACGGAAGGGTTCAAGCTGTCGACCTGAGGCGAACTGGCAAGCAGCAGATTCTCCAGAGCAGGAGTGAGGAACGCACGGTCGTAAGAAAAATGGAAGACGATATCGGCTGAAGGCCAGTACCATCCTGCGCCAAATCGAGGACTCCAGGCGTTATCTTTCACAAGCAGCGCATAATGATCCCATCGCAAGCCCGCGCTCAGAGTGAGATTTCCCAATCGCATTGTGTCTTGCGCAAATAAACTCTGCTCGTGATCGAGCGCGTGATCAAAGAATCGAAAACTTGGTTGCGTCCCCGGGTCGAAATAGAACGGATTCGTGATTTGGTATTGGAGCGCCTCCGTCACCGGCGCATAGTACGCATCGGCGCCAATTTTGATGTCGTGGCGGCCCTTGTGTGCCGCGAGATTAGACGCGAGATAAGTGCGCCGGAAGCCGCGCTGTTGAAAAGCAATGACGGGAGTCGAAAGACCGTTCGACCACAGATTGGCCGAGAGATCTTCGACTGCGGCACGCAAGTTAAAGATAAGCTCAGCCGAGATATCGTGGGTCCATGCCGCTTGCCCGAGATCCTCGCGACTGTTGCGATCCTGTCGTTGTCCCGCGACTTGTTGCAGGTTCTCGTTTGGGACCTCGAACGCCGTTTGCGTTCGCCGCACATAAAGATGAAGGCGGTCGGAATCGGAAAAATCGTGATCGTAAGCGACGTTTAAGCCGTCGATGATTGCAGAGTTGGTGAAATTTGCGACGGCTGGGGGATCGAGGTAGCGGTCCGTCCGTTCGGCATCAACGCTCATCGCCAAAGCGCTGCGGCTCCAGCCATATACGCCGGACAGAAAACCGGTTTCAGTTCCAAAGCTTCCTCCGCCAAATTCAGCCGACCCGTGGAACCCTGGTTGAATGTCGCGGCTTGTCGTGACCTCCACAACACCCCCGAGCTTGCGGCCATATTCGGCCGGGTAATTCGCGGTGAGGACACTCATCGACTGGACATCTTCTGCGCCGAGAGAGGGCGCGAATGCCGGCGAGCGGTTCTCGTCCATCGGCACTCCATCGACTACGAACAAGGTTTGGTATTCAGATCCGCGCGGGTGAAGGACGCCGTTCGCCTCAAAGAGCCATCCAGGTTGCATATTCACGAGATCAGGAACGCCACGACCAGGCACACTTGATTGCTGCTCACGAACTTGTTGTCCCCCAACCGAGTACACAATGCCGGTTTGGTGCGGATCGAGGAGCGTTTGCGAATCGGTTACGATGATATTGGTCGCGGCCGGTTGGATACTTAGTTGAACGCGCGCCTCAACCGGGATGCCGGAGCGGATCTCGATCAGCGCCGAGGATGATGTGAAGCCTGCATGACATATAGCCAGGCGGTAGATACCAAACGGAAGGTGTTGAAACGTGAGTGATCCGGAATCGTTCGTCACGAACTCGCGTTCGATTCCCGTTGCTTCGCTGACCAGCGTGCCCGAGCAAGGAAGCGGCAAGCCGCTGGGATCAACAACTGATAAACGGACCTCGCCAGTGGCCAGTTGCGCCAAGATATAGGCCGCGGAAATGAGCAGAAGAAAAAATGTTTTCAGGAAACCCCAGGATAGCGAAAGAGCGAGCGTCGCGATCCTGGGATTATTCGAGCAACTAGCCGCCTAGCTGCACCCTGACGTACCGCCGCAGTTTTCGCATTTGTAGCAGGAACCGTTGCGCGTCATGATGCTGCCGCATTCCGAGCAGAGCGGCGCATCGCTGACGACGTTTGCGTCAAATGGCAGGGCGGTTTGCGGATCGGGTTCGGTGGGGCGGAGCTTCGGGGTCTCGCCTGCTTCGGTTGCTTCGGTGATGCCGAGGAAGCGCGCGCCGAGCCAGCGGAAGATGTAATCGATGATCGACTTGGCGTACGGCACTTGCGGGTTGCCGGTCCAGCCACTGGGCTCAAAGCGAACGTGACTGAATTTGTCGACAAAAAACTTCAGCGGCACGCCGTATTGCAAGCCGTAGCTGATGGAAGTGGCGAGCGTGTCCATCAGGCCTGAAATGGTCGAGCCCTCTTTCGCCATCGAGATGAAGACCTCGCCCGGGGTGCCGTCATCGTACAGACCGACTGTGATATAGCCTTCGTGACCACCGATCGAAAACTTGTGCGTGACTGATTGGCGCTCGTCGGGGAGCTTGCGGCGAACGGGCCGATAAATGATCTTTTCTATCGTTTGAGGCTGCGGAATCGTGGGCGTTGCGACTGTTCCTTTCTTTTCACCTTTGCCGGTGCCGGAGCTGAGCGGCTGCGTGCGCTTGGATCCGTCGCGATAAATCGCCACGGCTTTCAAACCCAGCTTCCAGCTCTCGGTGTACGCCTCCATTATGTCTTCGACCGTGGATTCTTCGGGCATGTTGATGGTTTTCGAAATCGCGCCCGAGATGAACGGCTGCACGGCGCCCATCATGCGGATGTGGCCCATGTGAGCGATGAAACGAGATCCGTTCTGCGGCCGGAAGCTGCAATCGAAGACCGGAAGGTGCTCCGGTTTTACGTGAGGCGCTCCCTCAATCGTACCGGTTGAATCGATGTGCGCCACAATCGCTTCGGTTTGCTCGGGCGTGTAGCCGAGCTTAATGAGGGCTTGCGGAACTGTGTTGTTGACGATCTTGATTACCCCGCCGCCGACGAGCTTCTTGTATTTCACGAGTGCGAGATCGGGTTCGATTCCGGTGGTATCGCAATCCATCATGAAGCCGATGGTTCCAGTCGGCGCAATGACAGTTGTTTGCGCGTTGCGGTAACCGGCGCGCGCGCCGAGCTCGTAAGCCTGACGCCAGCATTCTTCCGCGGCTTTGTACACGTTGCCGGGCACACTTTTGCTGTCAATCGCATTGACAGCGTTCCAGTGCATGCGAATGACGTCCAGAAACGATTCTTCGTTTTCCGGATAGCCGGGGCAGGTGCCGACGGCTTCGGCAATTCGCGCGCTCGTCAGATAGGCTTGGCCGCACATGATGGCGGTCAGAGATGCAGCGAAGCCGCGGCCGCGCTCACTGTCATACGGAATGCCTAACGACATAAGCAATGCGCCTAGATTTGCATAACCGAGTCCGAGAGGACGAAAGTCGTGAGAGTTCTTCGCGATTTTTTGCGTCGGATAGCTGGCGTTGTCGACGATGATTTCCTGCGCGAGGATCACGGTGTCAACCGCTTGACGGAAGGCTTCGACATCGAAGCTGCCATCAGGCCCGATGAACTTCATGAGATTGAGCGAGGCCAGATTGCAAGCCGAATCGTCGAGGAACATGTACTCCGAGCAGGGATTCGATGCATTGATCCGCGCCGTTTCTTTCGATGTGTGCCAGCGATTAATCGTGGTGTCGAATTGCATCCCGGGATCGCCGCACTGGTGAGTTGCTTGAGCGATCTCGCGCATTAGCTCTCGCGCTTTGTAGCGGGTCTTCTTCTCGCCGGAAACAACACTCTTGGTCCACCAGTCGACGTCATCCAGGACGGCCTGCATGAAATCGTCTGTGGCTCTCACGGAGTTGTTCGCGTTTTGGAAAAAGATAGAGGCGTAGGCTTCGCCGTCGAGAGACGAGTCATAACCGGCATCAATCAAAGTATGCGCCTTTTTCTCTTCCTTCGCCTTGCACCAGATGAACTGTTCAATGTCAGGATGATCCGCGTTGAGGATCACCATTTTTGCGGCGCGACGAGTTTTTCCGCCGGACTTAATGACCCCGGCGAACGCATCGAAGCCTTTCATAAAACTTAGCGGTCCTGAAGCGTGGCCGCCACCCCAGAGGTGCGCGTCTTCTTCGCGGATGCTGGATAAATTTGTGCCGGTGCCGGAGCCCCACTTGAAGAGCATACCCTCGGTTTTGGCGAGATCGAGAATGGATTCGAGCGAATCCGCAACCGAATTGATGAAGCAAGCCGAGCATTGGGGGTGATTTTCGCCGGGTTGCAGCTTTTTGACGACCTGCTCAGCTTCGTCAAAATAGAAACCGTAGCCTCGTGACTCGCGAACGCCGACATTGAACCAGACTGGCGAATTGAAGCAGGCCTTCTGGGTGAGCATAAGATGAGCCAGTTCGAGGCGGAAATTTTCGCCGTCTTCTTCCGTTTTGAAGTAGTTACCCGCCAGACCCCAATCCGCGATTGAGTCGACAACGCGATGGACAAGCTGAGCGACGCTCGATTCCCGATCGGGCGCACCCATGCGCCCGTGAAAATATTTGCTGGCGACGATGTTGGTGGCTGTCTGTGACCAGTCGGCGGGCACCTCCACATCGCGCTGCTCGAAAATGACAGATCCTTTGTCATTTCCTATGGTTGCCGTCCGCAACTCCCAGGTGATCTCGTCATACGGCGTTTTTCCCGGCTCCAGCTTGGAACTGAAGAAGCGGGGAAACGAGACGCCTTGGCGCTCCTCTCGGCGGAGGGAACGCTTTGCTTCCTTAACTTTCAAAGCCAAATTGACGCTTAACTGACCCATGTGCGCGCCTTTCTTCCGGGGGAGAGGATGCCTTTTTTTGCGAAACGAACTCGTTTTTGCGGAACGAACCCATTTTGCGAAACGAAGTCCGTTTTACGAAACGAACTTGGAGGGGCACTCCGTCAGTTTGCCCCTATATATGGTGCCCAGTCAAGAAAAAAATCTATAAGGAGTACACGGCGTGACGAAAAGTACTTTCGTACTATTCCCGGCACGGATATTACCATTGTCCCATATGGAATACTCGGGGGCACTTTCCGTGCGCTTTTCGTATTTAGTGTTGTGCACATATGAACCTATGGAAGAACTTCAGGTTTGCGGCCCGCCAGCTAACGAAAAATCCGGCCTTCACGCTAACGATCCTTCTGACTCTGGGCCTCTGTATTGGCGCTAATACCGCTATTTACAGTGTTGTCGACCGGCTCTTCTTCAAGGCGCTGCCCTATCCCGACCCGAGCCGGCTTGTGCTGCTGACCACGTTGTTCCGCGAAGGTGGGGCATCGGGGGTTGGTACAAGCCAGGACGGCCATCAATGGGAGCTGGTTCGGGATGGGGCGTCGCTGCTCGACAGCGCAGTCTTTGGGAGTGCCGCTGGAGTAAATCTGTTCGCGGCAGGCCGCGTAGAGTATGTCATTAATCAGCGGGTCAGCGCGAACTATTTTCACGTTTTGGGGATTGGGCCGCTGATAGGGCGCGAATTCAGCCGCGAGGACGATAAACCGAACGGTCCGGCGCTGACCATACTTAGCTATGGGCTATGGCAGCGGGTGTTCCATGGTGATCCTAAAACCGTGGGTCGCACGATTGACCTGCGCGGCTCTCCGCACACCGTCATTGGCATCATGCCCACAGGGTTCCATAGCCTTCCACCCGGCACTGAAGACGTTGGCACAAATGCCGCGGCTGATGTCTGGACGCCTCTGCATCCGTCGCGTTCCGGTGAAGGATCGGGTACGAATTACGGCATCGTTGCACGCCTGAAGCCCGGAGTCACGGCGGCACAGGCGAATGCGCAACTGAACTCGATACTACACGAATATTTCGCGAGCAAACATTTTCCACCCGGGGTGTCGGCGGAGGAAAGAGCGCTTCAACTTCAGGCCGGACTTACGTACGATGTGCGGTCGAGCGTTTATTTGATGTGGGTGGCAGTTGGGCTGGTTTTGTTGATCGGATGCGTGAATATCGCCGGCATCCTGCTAGCGCGCTCGGCGGCGCGGTCTCGGGAGATCGCCACGCGCATGGCTTTAGGTGCCGGCCGCACGCGAGTGGTTTCCGAGCTGCTGGCCGAATCGGTTCTGCTTGCGGTGCTCGGCGGCGCGCTCGGGCTGGGCATAGGCTATCTGGCGCTCGAAGGCCTAGTCCGGCTTAATCCAAGTGAGTTCGCAATCTTCGGCTCGCCTCATCTTGACGTGCGTGTCATGGCCGTCATGCTCGGCGTATCACTTGCGACGAGCATTGTCTTCGGTCTGGTTCCAGCTTTCGACGCGACGGCGGTTGACCTGAGATCTGCTCTCGCGGAGGCTGGCCGCGGCAGCGCCGGCAGCCGACGGCAATGGAAGCGTCAAGCTTTGGTGTTCGCTGAGGTCGCTCTCGGGGTGGTTATAGTGATCGTAGCCGGACTCGTTATCCGTACTTTCGCGATTCTGGTGAATGCGAATCCTGGATTCGATCCCAATCACGTCATCACTGCCACGGCGTCTTTACAGGATGCACGATATTCAACGACATCAGCCGGCGCACGCCTGTTCCGCGAGAGCCTGGAGCGGATGCGGCAGACTTCCGGAGTCGAATCGGCAGCCGTAGCGTTAACTCCGCCCTATGGACGTCCATTGAATGACTGCATAAGCAAAATTGCAGGCCGACCACCCCAAGACTGTCTCACAAACTTGACTTGGGTCACACCGGGTCTGTTCGAGACGCTCCGAATTCGTCTACTGCAAGGCCGGACTTTCAATGAGGGGGATAATGCGAACGGCGCTCCTGTTGCTATCGTAAATGCCGCTTTCGTAAAGCGGTTTTTGCGAAACGAGCGCGATCCGCTCGGCGTTTCGGTGACAATCGAAGGCAAGGACTGGCGGGTGGTCGGAGTTGTGAATAATGTGCAAGAACAGAATGGTTGGGGCAAAGAGTGGGGTCCCATTGATCAGTTTTCAGAAGTGTACGTGCCGGTCGATCAGCTTCCTGATGCGCTGTTCGCCGGGGCGAATGTCTGGTTTTCACCGGTCTGGATTGTGCGGACGCGCGGGGACGTTGGTTCGTTGCCGGACCTGATGCGGCGCGCGCTCGAGTCTGTTGATCAGCGCTTGCCATTTTCGAGTTTTAAGACTCTATTTGAGGTGCGCGGCGCATCACTGAGGCAGCAGCGTTATGAGGCGACGCTTTTTTCTGCGCTGGCGGCCCTCGCGGTTCTGCTCGCTGCTCTTGGTGTGTATGGCCTGATTGCGCAGTCTGTAGCGCAGCGCACGCGCGAAATGGGAATACGGTTGGCGCTAGGAGCTACGACGGCACAAGTCGTCAGAGCTGCGGCTCTGCCCGGCATCACGTTGTCGCTGGCGGGAACCGGCTTCGGGGTTGTGCTCGCGCTCTTTGTAACACGCCTTCTGAAGAGCATGATATGGGGCGTAAGCAGCACCGATCCGCTGACGTTCGTCGCGGTTGCCATACTTGTGATCCTAGTTGCCGGGGTTTCGAGCACACTTCCGGCGATGCGGCTGACGAGGTTGGATCCAGCACTGACGTTGAGGGATGAGTAGGCAGGTTAAACGCCGTTCTACGGAGAAGGCCAAAAGAGGCAGGCTATCTGCCTTCTAGCAGCAGCACCGGGGCAATGGAAATGGGAGTTGCGGAGATACCAGACACCGGCCGCAAGGCGGCGGTAGCGCCGTGCATTTTGCCGCTGAAGATATAAGGGCGAAGCGACACGTCGAGCTCTTTCATTTGCAATTCGCCGTACTGAAGGAGGGGGAAGAGGCGGCGTGCAGCCGGTGATCGCTCCTGCACGACGTAAGGCGTTTGAAGAGCGGTTCGGAGCGCCCGGTCCCATGCGGCCTGATCCAACTCCGCGCCGATAAAGACGCGATGGCCGTCAGTATCCTCATTCGGACGGAGCACGAGCTGCTCACGCTTTCGGCGGATAAATTCGGGAAGATCGATTTCGCGTTCGCGATAGGTGGTTTTCCTCGGCGAAACAAGCCTTGTCCAAGGAACGAATTCGCGAATCAGTTTTCGATCGGCTGCCGCGAGTCGAGTAGTTACCCCTTCGTCAGTGATTAAGTCAAATAGCGCTCGGCGCTGCGCGATCTCAGAGCGGAAGCTATTCACGACACAAACGGCGCGATCCCGATAGGCGAGAAGCAGAGGATGAGAGAGATCAAAGCGAATGAGCAGATCGCGGGTGAGCAGGCATCGCAAAACAACGTCGATTTCGAAGTCACCCGCACGGAGCTTACCGCCGCTATATTCGAGCTCTTCCGGAGAAACGATTCTCGCGGGAACACCGCGCCCGTTGAACAGGTCTAGAATTGGCGAGCTCTTGCTGGAACCGGAAGCTGGCGGCTCACTGAACTCGACGACGGCAACGTTTGGAAGGCGCTTCCCTCCAAACTCCTTCCAAGCCTGGAGAACGGCAGGCAAGAGGTACTTCGCGCCGCCGACTTTCGTCAGCTTGAACCGGCCCCGCTTGAAGTCTTTCACTACATTTAGGTCGAGAAAGAGATCGGCGAGTGCTTCCGAGTACGTAAGATTCGAGATGCTTGCCGGCTCGAAACCGTGCAGGGAGAGAGATCCGTTTTGAAGATTCGCGTCCATTCTCGAGCTGATGTTGAATCGCGAATAGCCGGAAGGAATCGCTGCGAGCATTTTTTCCGCCGGAAGTAGCCGGAGTCGGTCAAGGAGAGAAGGAGAGTGGAGGGCGATAGTCTCGACAGCGTCAAAGATCGCTGCTAAGCGCTCCGTCGCCCGCGTGAGTCTCGCCAACTCGCTCGCGGAGATAAAGTGAGGCCTGAGAACGGTGGCGCTGAGCGGTCCGGCATGAGCGAGCTGCTCCTGCGCGTGGCCCGCAAATTCCTGAGCCCAAGCCAGGTCACCGTATTTTGGCGCGTGCAAGAGCTGGTGATATCGCGCAATTGCGCCGCCAAACTGGGCCATTTCCGGGGCTTTCTTGAGCTACAGTATGGCACGAGAAATGGGTTTTCCGTAGTTTCCCCAGGTATTTCTGAGTCTGTTTTTGGTGAAGTTAGAGTATCAACGATGCCAGAACTACTAGAACTCATGCCTGCCGAGGTGCAAACTCGGCTGAATCGAGGCGACCGGCTGGTCTGGATCGATGTCCGTGAACCGGAGGAAATTGCGCTGGCTCGGATAGAAGAGGCGCAACTTATTCCGATGCAATCAGTTCCGGCGGAAGTGCAGCATTTGGAGTCTCTCGCCGATGAAGGAGATCTGATTGTGATTTGCCATCACGGAGTGCGCAGCTTGCAAGTTGCCGCATGGCTCCGGCAGCAGGGTTTGGAGAATTGCTTTAGCTTGGCAGGCGGAATCGACCGCTGGAGCCGTGAAATTGATCCCACGGTGCCCCGGTACTAAAGGAATCAGAGCTAGGGTACTCGTAGGGCGGCCTCTCTAAACCTCTGCGCTCTTTCGGTAATGGCTTGGTAGTTGTCCTCAGCGATCGATTTGCCATCGATCAGCTCGCTACCGACACCGACGGCGAATGATCCAGCGCGGAGGAACTCGCCAATGCTATCGAGGTTCACTCCGCCTGTCGGAAACAATTCAATCTGAGGGAATGGCGCTTTTAGAGCTTTGATGTAACTCGCGCCGCCGACCGCGCTACAGGGGAAAACCTTGATGGCATCTGCGCCGGATTCCCAGGCGGTCAGGATTTCGGTGGGTGTAAGAGCGCCAGGAAAGATGGGTCTGCTATAGCGCCGTGCAATTGCGAGAGTTCTGAGATTGAGACTTGGCGCAACGAAAAACTGCGCGCCGGCAAGCATGCACGAGCGGGCGGTTTCGGGATCGAGCACAGTGCCTGCGCCGAGCAGCATCTGATCGCCGTGCCGGTCTGCGAGCGTTTCGAGCGCTTTCAGGGCGTTGTCCACTGTCATGGTGATTTCGGCGCAATCAATTCCGCCTTCCCGAAGAGCCTGTACCGCCTTTAGCGCAGTGCCAGCGTTCGGCGCGCGAACGATGGGAACGATCCGAGATTGCTTGATTCGAGCGAGTATCTCGGAATGCTTCATTTAAGCGTTAGGCTTTCTTTTCTTCTTCAGCTTGAGATTGACGGTGATTTTGCTGTGACTATCGAACACGCTGATCTGCTTCGTCGGGCTGGTCATGTCGCGCGATTCGGCGCGAACCTGATAATTGATGTCCGGACTCAAACCGTAGAAGTGGTATTTGCCATCTTGCTGCGCGATGAACGACCGGACCTGAAGTGTTTTCGTGTTCTTGAGCAAAACGATCGCACCAGCAACAGGAGCCCCGCTCTTATCCAACACAGAGCCCTCAATGGACCGAGTTCTGGGAGTTACGCCGGATTGGTCCTGAACGCTTGGCTGAATCTGCGCAAAACACGGGAGCGAAAGTGCAGCAGTGATGAGGATGAGAAGCCGAGATGGGACTCGCCTCAATGCCACTCTTCTTCCTCTTCCTCCTCCTCTTCTTCCTCGTCTTCGTCTTCGTCGTAGTCGAAGTCTTCGTCGTCGTCGTCTTCTTCGTCTTCGAGTTCCAGCTCAACCGGATTGAGGCTGGCGACGGTCAAAGAAGCTCCACATTCATCGCACGAAAGCACGTCGCCTTCGTCCAGTTCTTCCTCTTCGACGTCGATGACGGCTTCACATTTTGGACAAGTGACCATAGCACTCCTTCCTTTTGGCGCTACGACCGAATGGATCACCGGCGCTGCTGAACTGTTACATGGTTCAATTGCTCGGCATAAGCGCCCAGCTCTTCCGCGGAGAGGGTGACGAGCGTTTTATCCATATCTTCGGACGTTTCGATCATGTGGTTCACGTGTAGCGCCGCGATTCTTATGCACATAGGATCGGTCAGTTTCCAACCCTGCCTGGCCGAGATCTCAAGCAGCATAGGATGCGGTAAAGCGATCACTTTCTCTTCGGTAGACCCGTCCTGGGGTTCGATGAAAAATTTAACATCCACGGTATCTGCGTGTCGGATTGAGATGCCGGTTTGTAGCCATCGAAATTGCACTTTCCACATTCGGCCAAACGGATCCGGACCCGCTTCAAAAAGCCGGTATTGGCCGCTCATGACCAGATGCTAGCATGTGAAGTCGATAACGGAGAGCGAGAATTTAGATGGCCGTCGAGCGCTGTCCGACGAGAGAGAGGAGCTCGTTGCGAGTCTCTTTGTTCTCCCGGAATGCGCCTAACATCGCGCTCGTAATTGCACCGGAATGCTGCTTCTCAACGCCGCGCATCATCATGCAGAAGTGGCGCGCTTCGCAGATCACGGCGACGCCCTGGGGTTTCACCAGATTCTGGATGGTTTCGGCGATTTGCTGCGTGAGGCGCTCCTGGATCTGGAGACGCCGGGCGAATACGTCCACAATGCGGGGAATCTTGCTTAAGCCGATAACTTTTTGATCCGGCAAATAAGCCACGTGCATTTTCCCGAAGAAGGGAAGAAGATGATGCTCGCAGAGGCTGAAGAATTCAATATCCCGAACGATGACGACCTCGTCGTACTTCACATCAAATAGCGCGCCGTTCACGATCTGCTGAACGTCGGTCGCGTATCCGCTGGTCAGGTATCGAAAGGCTTGCTCGCTGCGCTCGGGGGTGCGGAGCAGACCTTGACGCTCTGGGTCCTCGCCGAGTGCGGCAAGCATTTCGCGGATATGAGGGGCAAGCGCGGGTGAGGCCTTGGATTGAATATCTACGACGCGGTTGTTTTTCTTGTCTAATTTGGCTTTATGCATTGAGTGCCACACTTTCAGTTTGGCGATGTCGTGCAGGAGTACGCGGCCGTGAATCCAGTAGAAGCTCAAAGCCGTTCCGGTCCGTCTCTTGAATGTGGATTCGATGTAGCCGAACCGGGCTTTGGCCCAGATAGGCGGGCCAATTCTCCTCAAGTAGATCGGCGATAACTAAAGCCAGATTTTCGGTGGTGGGGATCAGATGCGCAAACTGCGGCACATCGAGGTTGAGGTTGCGGTGTGCAATGAGCTGCAGAACCTTTTCTCGAACCAGCCGATCTAGTTTGGCGATCGGAAGAAGTAAACCTGTATTGGAATCCGCATCTCCGCCTACCGTTACTTCAAGGACATAATCGTGGCCGTGGCCGAAGGGGTAATTGCATTTTCCGTAGAGTCGCGTGTTTTCAGCCTTGGTGAGCTCGGGCGAGTGCAACCTGTGCGAGGCGGAAAAGTGATACCGGCGTGTGAGCTTCATGATGAGGCGAAATCCTCGCCGGCAACGTCCACATAGAGATCAGGGGTCTCAAACAGACGAACCTTTCGCAGGCTTGGGGACGAGTTTCGGAAGCGCTTCTCGAGACGAAACCAGATCTCCCGCGCAATGTTCTCGGCCGTGGGAACAGTTTTGTCGAAGGGCGCGACTTCATAGTTGAGGAAGCGATGGTCCATCGGGGTTACGATTTCGTCCTCGAGAATCTGCTTGAGCTCCTTAAGATCAATCACCATGCCCGTGATGGGATGGGGATCACCCTCGAGCGTTACTTCGACAACATAATTGTGGCCGTGCCCGTTCGGGTTAGCCGCAGGTCCAAAAATTTCCTGATTCTCTTGGTCGCTTAAATGCGCGAGGCGGCAGACATGAGAGGCGGAGAATTCTGCCTTACGGGTCACAAACATCGCTATTTCTAACGATGTCGCAGCGACAGCATTAGATACTTAAATTATCCCGCAGACCGGGCTGGGCCCCAAGCCACGGCCCCTACGCTTCGTACTCACGTATGAACACCAACAATGCCTTGCGCGCCCTGCTTGTAGCGTTGATCGTGTGTTTCATTGCCGTGATTGGCTGGAGCCTGCAGGACCGCTCTGCCAAAGAGGGCGGCGCCGCGCCGGAGTTCTCGATTCGAACCGATCAGGGCAGGATTGTGAGCGCGAATTCGTTTGGCGGAAAAATTCTCGTTTTGAACTTTTGGGCGACGTGGTGCGCGCCGTGTGTGCAGGAGATTCCGTCGCTGAACGAGTTTCAGAGGCGTTTCGCGAATTCGGGTGTTGTGGTTGTGGCGATCAGCGTGGACAAGAATGAGCAGAAGTATAAGCGATTTCTGGAGCGAATTCCGGTTTCGTTTGAAACAGCACGTGATCCGAATGGCGATGTGAGCGCGGAGTATGGAACGTTTCAATTTCCAGAAACCTACATCATCAAGAACGGCCGCGTAATGCGAAAATTTGCTCAGGCCGAAGATTGGCTGAGCGACGATATGACGCATTACGTCGAAAGCTTGCTCTAACGAGGGCACCTATGGCGATGGGCGGAGCGGTCCTTTCGGAGCTTGAAGCGCAGATCGGCAAGGATGCCGTGCTGTCGCTCCCCAGCGATCTAAAGCTTTACCAATATGACGGCGGAGTGGATCACGCGCTGCCCGATGTGGTTGTGTTCCCGCGAAGTACAGAGGACGTAATCGCGCTGGTAAAGCTTGCAGCGCAGCATAATGTCGCGATTGTTGGGCGAGGCGCCGGAACCGGGCTGAGCGGCGGATCGATTCCGCGCGCCGGCGGCATGGTCATCGCGTTCTCGCGGATGAATCGGATTCTGGAAATCGATATTGCGAACGAGCGCGCGGTGTTGCAGCCTGGCGTTGTGAATTTGGATATCACGCTCGCAGTTCAGCCGTTCGGATATTTTTATGCGCCGGATCCGTCGAGCCAGAGAGCCTGCACAATTGGCGGAAATGTGGCCGAGAACGCCGGCGGCCCGCACACGCTGGCATATGGTGTTACGACGAATCACGTGCTCGGTCTTGAAGCGGTTCTGGCGGACGGAAGCGTGATTGAGACGGGCGGAAAAGAGTTGGACGTGCCGGGATACGATTTAACGGGCCTACTCACGGGATCGGAAGGCACAATGGCGTTGGTGACGAAGATCACGGTGCGTTTGATGCGCCAGCGGGAGGCGATTAAGACGATGCTGGCGATCTATAACTCAACGGATGACGCCGGAAATACGGTCGGCGCGCTCACGGCGCGAGGGATCACGCCCGTTGCGCTGGAGATGATGGATGGCCCGATGCTGCGAATGGTCGAGGCGGCGACCCACGCGGGATATCCGCTGGATGCGGCGGCGGTTTTGCTGATCGAGCTGGAAGGCTTGCGAGAAGCGGTTGAGGAGCAATCGATTCAGATTGCGGAGGTCTGCCGGGCTTGCGGGGCGCGCGATGTAAGAGTGGCGCAATCGGCGGAGGAACGCGACTTGTTGTGGAAGGGTCGTAAGAATGCGTTCGGCGCGATTGGGCGCGTGAGTCCGACCTACTACGTCCAGGATGGCGTCGTTCCACGAACGCAAATCGCGAGGACACTTCGAGCGATTGAGGAGATTGGAAAGAAGCACGGCATCAATGTGAGCAACGTGTTTCACGCAGGCGACGGGAATATGCATCCGATTCTGCCGTTTGATCCGGGAAAGAAAGGCGATCTGGAGCGGGCGCGAGCTGCAGGCGAAGAAATTCTCGACTTTTGCATTTCAGTTGGCGGATCGATTACAGGCGAGCACGGAGTGGGAATGGAAAAGATGGAGCTGATGCCGCATTTGTTTTCTGAAGAAACGCTCGATCTGATTAAGGAGTTGAAAGCGCTATTCGATCCGGCGTGCTGCTTAAATCCGGGGAAGGTGCTGCCAACAGGAAAAGGCTGTTTGGAGATACGGCAGGCTGCGGGAATGGTGTTGTAAGCAGGATCGAATCGGAATTTTGAGAGGTTCAGCATCGACGTGAGAAGAAGTAATGTCGCACTTCGACTTCAGTCATCACTGCTTGACGAAGCACGGAGAATGGCCAAAAGTGAAGGAGTCGCTCTCAACCAATTTATCAATGTCGCAGTTGCAGAGAAGCTTTCGGCGCTGCGAACGGAAGAATTTTTTCGTGAACGTTCAAGCCGCGCAGATCTTTCCATGGCCAAACGAATTTTGAACCGCGCCGGAAAAGGGAAGCCGCCCATTTCGGGCGATGAAATTAAGTCCTAACGTGAGACCATTTGGCGAGCTGCTCGCGCCTCCCGGTGTCGGTTTCAGATCGCGGCGAATCAGATCCGCAGTTCGAAGCCCCGCTCACGCATACCTTGGATGATGCGGTTGCGGATTTCAGTGACCTCGTCCGCCGTCATGGTGTGGTCGATCGCGCCGATTTCGAGATGATAAGACACGCTTTTCCGGCCTTCGGGCAAAGGAGGTCCGGCATATTGACGAACAAAGTCGATCGCTGCAAGATGCGGGCTAGCAAGCTTCGAGAGCTCTTCTTGAATCTGCTGAACCGGCAATTTCAGATCGGCGACAATCGAGAGATCAAAGCCGCTAGTCGGATATTTTCGTAACGGGCGATACTTGATCTCGCGACCGCTGGCGACCTTTTGCGCCACTTCCAGATCAACATCGAACGCCAGGGCTCGTCCTTCGATTCCTTCCTGGTGGAGGAGTGAAGGATGTAGTTCGAAGATGCGCCCGATTACGGAATTGTGCCAGCGAATTTCGGACGCGCGGACTGGATGCTCATACGCGCGGGCTTCGACGGCGGCGATGAGACACGATGGGAAGACGCATTCGGCGACACGCTTCAATTCGAAGAAGTCCTGTTCATCGCCATGCGCATTATAAAGAGCTGCAACAGCGTGCCTGACTTCTGACGGAAGAGCATTGTCGGAGGAGGGATGAATTTCACTGCCAATTTCAAAAACCCGGAATTCCGCATAATGCCGGACGTTGCCGAGGATGTTTCTAAAAACGCCGGACAGAAGACTGCGCCGAAGGTGGGTAAGCTCGGAAGCTATCGGGTTTTGAATGCCCACGTGATGATCGCCGTCATGGATAAAACGCGCAGCTTCGGTCTGATTGACAAAGGAGTAGTTGTAGACTTCCGTGAAGCCTTGCGCGGCGAGATGGGCTCGAATTTGGCGAAGATAGAGTCGCATTGGATCGGAATGCGGCACCACGGCCGAGACAAGCGGAGCTGCAGGAGCAATCTCCTCATATCCGACAATTCGGCCGACCTCATCGACAAGATCGTCTTTTATCGAGATGTCTTTAGTAGCGCGCCAGCTGGGAACGGTTACGGTGAGCAAGCCAGGAGCGGTTTCTTTGGCAGTGAACCCCAACGCGATCAAAATCTGGCAGATGGTTCCTTCGCTAATCTCTTTGCCAAGTTTGCGGCCAACGAATGGAACCGGAAGCAAGACCGGATTCGTTTGCGGCAAATGGCCCACGTTGTCGGTGAGGCCGCCGGCAACGCGGATGCCGGGGCACACTTGCTCAAACAGCTCGACAGCGCGAGCTAAACCGCGCAGTGTGTTTTCCGGATCGAGCGATTTTTCGAAGCGCATCGAAGCGTCGGTACGCAATTTGTGGCGCGTGGCAGTGAACCGAACACTGGAACCGAGAAAATTCGCGCTCTCGAGAATAATGCTGGTGGTTGTCTCCGAGATGGCGCTATCGAAACCGCCAATGACCCCGGCGAGACCTACGGGCCGTGCAGCATCAGCGATCACAAGGTCTGCCGGATCCAGGTTGTACGTTTCACCATTGAGCGCGTGGAGCTGTTCTCCCGTTCGGGCAAGTCGAACGAAGATCGTATCTCCCATGAGCTTTGCGGCGTCGAAAGCATGCATCGGCTGCGGAAGTTCGGTAAGGATGTAGTTCGTAACATCGACGATGTTGTTGATGGGATTGAGGCCGAGGCTCTCGAGACGCATTTGGAGCCAATGAGGAGATGGCCCGACGGTCACGTTATCAAAGCGAAGCGCGCTATAACGCGGGCATAGCGTGTGTTCCTCAATTTGCACTTTGACGACGGGCTCGGATCTCGGAAGAACTTCGAGATGAACTGGATCGGTGAGCACTAGCCCGGTGATGGCGGCCACTTCGCGCGCCATTCCGTAATGCCCCCACAGGTCTGGGCGATGCGTGAGACTCTTGTTGTCGATTTCGATGATCCAATCAGGGGGCGAATTCTCGCGCGACGGCACTCGTCGGATGCCTTCACACTCGGCGGTTTTCATTGTGATCAAGCGCTGAAGTTCGGCGGGTTCTGTGGTTAATCCCGGTACAAATTCACGCAGCCATTGATAAGAGAAGTTCAAACCAGGTTCCTCGCAACCGGCGCGTCAAAATTGCATTAGAAAGCGCAGGTCTCCGCTCTGGAGAAGGCGGACATCATCGATGCCGTAGCGCATCATTGCCAGGCGTGTGAGCCCGAGGCCAAAGGCGAAGCCATTCCACTCTTCCGGATCGATATTGCTCATGCGAAGAACATTCGGATGCACCAAGCCGCAGGGCATTAGCTCCACCCACCCGCTTTGTTTGCAAACCGAGCAACCCGCGCCATCGCAAATCAGGCAATGAATATCGAGCTCGAAACCGGGTTCGACAAACGGGAAATAGCCAGGGCGTAGGCGGACGGTGACCTCGCGTTTAAAGATCGAGCTAAGAAGTGTCTTCATGAAGTAGATCAGGTGCGCGACTGAGACGTCGCGATCAATCATCATGCCTTCGAGTTGATAGAACGTGTGCTCGTGCGAGGCGTCGACCTCTTCGTTGCGGAAGACGCGACCCGGGGCAATCATCCGAAGCGGCGGTCCAAGCTTTCTCATGCCACGAACCTGCACGGGCGAGGTGTGAGTCCGCAGCAAGTGGCCATTTGACAACCAGAAGGTATCTTGCATGTCACGCGCGGGATGAGATGGTGGAATATTAAGCGCGTCGAAATTGTGTTCTTCGGTCTCGACTTCCGGGCCATCGAGCACGGCGAATCCAAGCGAGGTGAACAGATCTTCGATTTCGTTTTGAAGTTGCGTGATGGGATGAAGGCTGCCGGGGTGCACGCCGGGCGCGGGCAGAGTTACATCGAGCCATTCTTTCGCGAGACGGTCCGTAAGTTCAGTTTGTTCGAAACGGCGCTTCTTCTGTTCGTATTCTGTTTCAAGGTCCTGCTTAACTGAGTTCAGCAGCTTGCCAAGTTGAGCGCGGTCTTCGGGCGGAAGCTTGCCAAATTCCTTGCTGATCTGCGCTAGAGTCCCTTTGCGCCCCAGGGCTCCGACTCTCGATTCTTCGAGTTCTTCAACCGATCCTGCAGAAGCAAATGCTGCGAGAGTAGCGCGGCGGAGTTCCTCGAGCTGCGAATCCAACAACGTCATTCGTGCTACTGCAGAGTTGCGCCAAGCGCTTCCAGCAACTGGGCAATCTCGTGATGGCCTCTCGTCAGGGCGAGATCGAGGGGAGCCTGATTATTTTCGGCGCGCAGATTGACTTGGGCCCCATGGGCGAGCAACAACTCTACGGCTTCACGATCGCCGTTTTGGGCTGCCGAGTGCAAAGCCGTCGAGCCGCCTTGTTGACGGGCATTCGTATCGGCGCCGCGCGCCAGCAATACTTTCATGGTTTCGAGCTGGCGTCCGGCGGCCGCAGCGTGGAGAGGCGTATTCTTCATGTAGTTCGTTGACCGAGCATTCACATCGGCTCCGCGGTCGAGCAGCGCATTCGTCAGCGCCGGATGCCCAAAGTACGCGGCGAGGTGAAGCGGAGTCCACCCATCAGGGCTGCGCGCTTCGAGCAGAGACGGGTCGCGATCGATTTCGGCCATCGCGGCATCGACTTGTCCCGCGACACAGGAACCGAATAGATCGAGCTGCGGATGAAGACTGAGGAGATATTCAGCGGTTTCCGCCTGCCGGTAATATTTCGCTAGCAAAAAGGCGTTCTGACCAGACTCGTTCTTCGCATTGAGGAGCGATGCATCATGCGTGAGCGAGGCGCGCACGCCGGCCAAATCGCCGGATTTCACTTGCTCATGAAAGGACTTCAAGTCGTTCATATTAAGCCGCCGGAACGAAGACCTGCTCGGTTTTATTGAGCTCCCAATCGAGGTGATTGATGTAGAAAAGAAGGATTTCGCGCGGGTACTTGCTCGCGAATTGCTCAAAGACGCGCTGCTGCCAGCCTTCCGAGAGGTACTGCTCTGGTTTCAGATCCTTATCGAAAAAACCATTCTCGTTCGGAATGCCAAGGAAATTCAGCACGTCGACAACCATGTCCAAGTGCGGCAGTAAGAATACTTGCGATAGATCGGTTGCGAAATCTTCTTCGCCGGCTTCGATGCGCGCCCACATTTTAGGGATAGCTTTTCGCAGCGACTCAGAATTCAGCTTCACAAGATGCGCTCTCAACTTGAAGCGCTCATAGACTTGATACGTTTTGAGCTTGCCAATGGAGATGCCGCGCACCAACTGCCGGAACACGTCCGGACCCAGCGCCAAAAAGACGCCACACATCTGCATTTCTGCCAAGCGTAACACAGGCTCGCGGGCCCACGGAGCGGCTTCTTTAAGGGACCGACCTTGTGATTTTTGAAGAATTTTGGGCTGTACGAGTTACAATTTCTTGGGCTGATTTCGGCCAAAGTCAATGAGCAATTTAATTGTGCTTGGCGCGCAATGGGGCGATGAGGGGAAAGGCAAAATCGTCGACCTTCTCTCTGAAAAGTTCGATGCTGTGGCTCGTTACCAAGGTGGGCATAACGCCGGACATACAGTGTTGATCGGTGAGCAGAAGTTCGTGCTCAAGTTGATCCCGAGCGGCGTTCTCCGGCGCGGCATTCAGGCCGTGATCGGAAACGGCGTTGTCATTGATCCCGCGGCGCTGCTGGAAGAGATCTCCGCGCTCGAGGCTCTGGGCGTGAATGTTCGATCGCAGCTCAGAATCAGCAACCGGGCGCACGTGATCTTTCCGTTCCATCGCACTATTGAGAAGATTTCCGAGGGGCGAGTTGACCGAAAGATCGGGACCACTTCACGCGGTATCGGGCCCTCATACGAGGACAAGATCGCGCGGCGCGGCATCCGCATAGCGGATTTGGTGGATGTCGATTTCCCGCGGCTCTATCGTGCCCTCGCCGAAGACAAGCAGCTCATCGCCGATACCTTCAAAATTTCAGAAAAAATCGATTTTGAAGAGATCCTCGAGCAGTACACCGAATTTGCAGACCAGATCCGGCCAATGGTTTGCGACACGGCGCACTTGCTGAACAGCATGATTCGGGAGGGGAAGAGCATTCTGTTTGAAGGCGCGCAAGGGACCATGCTCGATATCGATTTCGGGACGTACCCGTTCGTGACGAGCTCGAGCGCGGCTGCGGGGGGCGCTTGCACTGGGACGGGAGTTGCGCCGACCAAAATTGATGGGATTCTCGGCGTCTCGAAGGCTTACATTACGCGCGTCGGTGAGGGCCCATTTCCGTCGGAAGACTTGACGGAACTGGGCGAAAAGATCAGGCGCGAAGGGAATGAATACGGTTCGGTGACAGGCAGGCCGCGGCGATGCGGATGGTTCGATGTGCCGCTCTTGCGCTACACGGCCGAAGTGAATGGGTTCGACAGCTTAATCATTACCAAGCTGGATGTGCTTGACGATCTCGAAGAGGTTCCGGTTTGCGTGGCTTACGAAGTCGACGGCAAAGTGATGACGCAGATGCCTGCCAGCACGCGGCGCATGGAGGCGATCAAGCCGATCTTCGAGCGCGTTGCCGGCTGGAAGGAATCAACGCGTGTATCGGGCCGCTGGAGTGATCTACCCGAAAAAGCGAAGCAATATTTGAAGTTTCTCGAAGAGAAAACCGGCGTGGAGATTGGTTCCGTCTCGAATGGCCCCGGGCGCGATGAAACGCTCATCGTGCCGGGGTCGAGGTTGGAGAAGCTGCTGGGGTGAGCGGCGGCTTGACCCGACGTGACGTAAGACGGTATCTTACATGCATGAAGACCACGGTTTCCTCCAAAGGGCAGATCGTTCTGCCGGCAGAGTTCAGGCAAATGGATCGAGTTGAGCCGGGACAAGAGTTTGATATTGAGCGTATCGAGCGTGGAGATTATCGCCTCGTTCGTCGAACTGCTCCTCCGAACGAGGGAGTCATCGACTGGCTGCTCGCCTGTCCTCATAAAGATTTTTTCGTAATGATTCCTTCTGAATCGACGGACGAGTTGTGAAGTATTTGGTTGATGCAAACGTTCTAAGCGAGCCGACAAAACCTGCTCCGGACTCGCGCGTCATAGAATGGCTTCGCGCGCACGAGTCAGAAATTGCTGTGGATCCCGTCATTCTCGGTGAAATGCGATTCGGTATTCTTGTTCTTCCGAAGGGACGGAAGCGGACTGCTCTCGAACGGTGGTTCGAAAGAGGCGTCCAGCGGCTACACTGCCTGGTCTGGGACCTGGATACAGGGCTGAAATGGGCGGAGTTACTGGCGCGTCTTCGCGCCGCCGGGAAAGCGATGCCGATTAAGGATAGCTTGATTGCGGCGACAGCGATTGCCCATGGTTTGGCTGTGGTCACGAGAAACCGTGCTGATTTCACGAATGTTGGCCTAAGGATCGTCAATCCGTTCCGTGATTGAGACGTTTCAACTGCCTTTCTGCCGCTCATCAATGAATCCCGGCCGCTTAAGCGCGCGGACTAGCTTCCGCTAGCTTGAGTGGAAACGACGCGGAAGGGGCTACGCCACTTGAATCGCCGCAACTTTACCGTCTCGCAGCGTTTTGATGTCTCGGATTGGCGGTTGGCCGAAGAACCGGCTGTACTCGCGGCTGAACTGGCTTACGCTTTCATAGCCAACTTCGTAAGCCGCGCTAGTGGCATCCATTCCGTCCACTAGCATTCGTTGCCGCGCAGCTTGCAGTCTGAGTTGCTTTTGATATTGAAGCGGGCTCATCGTAGTTAACGCGCGGAATTGGTGGTGCAACGTCGATACACCCATCTGCGCGATCCCGGCGAGCTCTTCCATGCGAAGCGGCTTGGTATAGTTTGTCCGAAGCCAGGCGATCGCTCTCGCTGTCCGGTGACTTAGGTCGCCCCTGGTCGCAATGGCACGTAACCGCTCGCCTTGTGGCGTTCGGAGTATCCGGTACACGATTTCGCGCTGGATCAAGGACGCCATAAACGGTATATCTTCTGGAGAGTCCAGCAGTTCGATCAATCTGGTGCAGGCGCTCAGCAGTCCAGACGTTGTCTCACCCACGACGAGTCCCTGGCGCTGAGATGTTGACTCGATGTGTGGCAGATCTTCGCGGCTTAAGACCTCACGCACTATCGCGATATCAAGCCTGAGCAGCATCGACAGTAAAGGAACCTTTTCTGAGGCCTCGATAATTTGGCTTTGAACCGGCATGTCGATTGCGGAAAGGACGAACGACGAATTGTCGCAGACGTACTCAATACCTCCAACGTTCAGGAACTTACGTCCTTGTGTGAAGACTGCAAGGCTGGG
>JAFAYL010000005.1 GCA_019240405.1 Acidobacteriaceae bacterium | reverse complement strand
GAACCCTCCAACCAGCAGCTACTCGAAGATCTCCGCGTCATGAAGCCGCCGCCCGAGCTCGTGCGCCGCCGCTTCTACTTCCCCGACGGCATCCCCGACGAATATTCCTGGTGTCTCGATCCCACCGTCGACATCGAGCATCAGCGCACCACCCGCCGCCAAGGCAGGCAGCGCATGACTATCGAAACCTGGCTCGCAGCCATCCAGCGCGAGGAAGCCGCCGCGACCGGACACCTCAGCGACACCGGCCCCGATCTCCCGCCGCCCAACCAAATGAGCCAGACCCCTTGCTGGTGCCTCGTCTGCCAGCGCAACTACAATATCCGCGACCGCAGAAAACTCGAACAAACTTGATCTTGAGCTACTGGGGCTTGCTTCGCGCCTGCTTCTGCTTTTTGTACTCCGTTTCCAGCTCCAGCTCCGATCGCACTAACGTCCCCGCCGCTTGCTTGATCTGCAAAACCAGGCGCTTCGTCTGCGTGTTCACTTCCATCGTGTACGGCCCGTCGCTCGTCCCGAGCTCATCGACGAACGTGATTTCGTCGCCATTGAGCTGATAACCTCCGTGCCGCTCCACCGTCTTCCCGTGGATATGAACCTTCTCCACGAACGTGTTGTTCGCGTTCAAGATCAACGTTCCGCTGCATTCATTCGGATGCGGCTGGCCGTCAAAGCACGTGTGTTTGGTTTGAATGCCGTTATCGGCGTCGCTGATCGTGATGTATTCCCACCCGCCCGGATCCTGCAGTATTTTGGTCTCATCCGCATTCAGAGTCGCCAACGACAATACAGCTTCGTAAATCATCCTCGTAGGGTGCGGGCATGCCCCGCACCGAAATCGTCAGAAGGTAATCTTCATTCCGAACTCGATCGCGCGCGGCGCGCCCAGCGAGAACACGCCCGTCCCGAGACCAACGCGATTCGTAATGCGATCCGCTTGGGTTGTCCCGTTCAGCGATCCTGGTGCACCGTTCAGTAACCCACCGATTACGTTCGGAGGCAAATCCCAATTCGCGAAGTTAAACAGATTGAAGATGCCGCAGCTCGGCTCGACTTCAAAGTGCTCGCCGAACTTGTGATCCCAACTAATCGATAGGTCGAAAGCCCGTAACGGGCTGACGCCTACTTGACCTGCGGGAGGAAGCGCAACCGAAGGAGCCACACCGCCGAGAGCCTGAAGCTGCGCTAGCGTGAACAGCCCGTTCTGAATCAGCACTTGGCCGGCCGGTGTCGCCTGATTCGCAATCGTGCTGTTGTAGTTCGTGATCGCTGCATTAAGTCCCGAGACGCCAAATTGGCGATTGAATGCGCCAACATTGGTCCCGGGCAAAAGATCCTGCACCGTTCCGTCACCGGTGAAATCAGTTCGGAATATCTCGCCCGCCCCCGCGCCGGTATTCGGAACCTGCAGACTGATCGGCAAACCGGAATAGAAATGGCTCACGATGGACGCGCGGAAAGACCAGGGCAGATCTGCTACTCCGCCGAACGAAAGCTGATGTGTCCGGTCGAGCAACGACGGTCCGCCGTAGCCGAGCGGATTGCGATTGTCGATTGCGCCAATCACAAAATCCTGATCGCTGTTACCGGTGGCAGTACCAGGGTTTGCGCCGCCCTGATTCACGAATCGAGAGAGGCTGTATGAGACCTGGAAATTGAAATATCGGATGCCCGGCAACGGGTTCCTCACGTTTTGCGTCAGCTTGGCATCCAGGCCGTTATAGACCGAGCGTCCGATTGGATACAAGAACGGCATCGATGGCGCAGCCGGATTGATGCCCGGGAAAGCACAACCATAGCTGAAAGGGCAAACTCCACCGAAATCCAGAGCCGGCGAAGTGAGCCCATTCCCCGCGAAAGTGGCCATTGTTGCGCCATGAGCGATCGCGTCATTGATCGAAGTCCAGCCGTTCAGCGCGAGCGTATTAGCGATGGCCGCCTGAGCCGCGGCCTTGTTGAAATATCTCGTATCCCCGACGTGATTTGAATCCACGCCAAGTAGGGTGTGAGTCGTTATGTTCCGCAAAAAGTCCACCGTTAGAACCGTGCCCGGGCGCAGCTCGCGCTGAAATCCGGCATTCATTTGCAGCGAGCGCGGCGTCTTGTAACCCGGCGCAAAAAGCGCCAGGGGTAGGTTCACGCCGTTCTTCAAATCGGTCAAAACGTAATTGGGATTCGGCGTGGTGAGGCTGAACGGATTCAGGGCCTGATACTGCGCCTGGTAGGCGGCAATTCCTGCAGCCGCCTGGCCAATCGTTTCGCTACATAGAGAACTTGGAATGGTGCTCTTCCCACCTGGCACATTGACCGGCAACGCCGAACCGAAGAAGCAAGCCGTGGGTGTTTGCAGAAATGCGCCCGAAGCTAGCCGTAACGGACGGTCGAATAATACGTTGTTATAGATGACGTTCTCGTAAAAAAGGCCGGATCCGATGCGGAACACCGTCTTCCCATCGCCTTTCGGGTCCCATGCGAAGCCGATCTGCGGCGCGAAATTGAAATCGGGCAGGTTAACCCGGCCGCCCGTACCCGGCATGTATGTATCGAGGAGCGGCAAGGCCGGCAAATCGCTATCCGTTCGGCCCGTATCGCGAACCCAGCGCAGCCCGTAGATCATCGTCAGGTTCGGATGGATCTTCCAGGTGTCCCCAATATAAGCAGCAACGCGATTATCTGGTCCTAGACCTCCCGCAGGATAGCCCAGGGCGGGATGTTCGGTCGAGAAACCCTGACCATTGCCGAGTACGACAATTTCCACGGGATAGTTGAGCGGATTGCCTGAGCCGCCCGGGAAAGGTCCCGCAGCCGCTGTAGCTATATCACTCGGTGCAAAGTTTGATAATACCTGCGGCGCTAGTTTGAAGAAGCTTGCGAACCCGCCGCCCTGAATATGGTTGTAATTGAAGCCATATCTAAGGAAATGGGTGCCCCACGGCTTGCCGCCATCGTACTTGGCTTGAGTGTTGTGCTGAATCGTTGCCTGAGGAGCCAGCAAATTTGGCCCGGTCTGCGGTCCGTTGGTTATGGTGGCCTCCACCCCCAAATTCGCTAGTGGAAGAGTGCTTCCCAGTACCGCATCCGCGATGCCGTTGGCGAAATGCAGTTCCGAGAAGCGGAGGGTATGCGTAAACTGCCCGCCTCCGGTCGTAAAGTCTGCACCAAAGACATGCGAGCGCGTATAGTCCTTGTTCTTATACACACTCAGGCTCGATGAAAAGAATGTCGCTTCGACCAGATTGTCGAAGTAATTGAAGCGATAGAACAGGTGTAGATTGCTGTTCACCTGCCAGTCCACCTTCCCCATGGGCAAGTTCTCGCGGAAAGGAGCAGGGAAAGTGCCGGAGAAGCCCTGAAATGGCGCCGAGTACTGCACAGGAACCGACTCGTCCTGCTTGGTGCGCTCATAATCCATAAAGAAGAAGAGCTTGTCTTTGATGATTGGACCGCCAAAACGCCCGCCGAACTGATTTCGCTGATACGGGAACGGAATACCCTGCGGGTGCTGGATCTGCGCGCCCCACCGGCTGTCGCGAATCAGGTAAAACAACTGGCCATGAAAATCATTCGTGCCGGACCGCGTAGCAACATTGACGGAGCCGGATGACGTTAGATCATTCGACAGGTCGAGGTTCGATTGACTGATTTGAAACTCCTGAATGCCGCTCGAAGGAACGTCTTCCGTCACAGTTCCGACCGTCTCGTCCGAAACGTCCACGCCGTCTACTGAGATCCGCGCGGTGCGACCGAACCTCCCTCCAAACGAAATTGAAGAATATCCAACCTTTGTCGGATCGAAATTCGTTCCGTCCTGAATCTGCACGCCTGGCTCAAGCTGTGCTAGATCCAGGAAGTTCCGCCCGTTGATCGGCAATGTATCGATCTGCGCTGCCGTCAGCACGCCCTGGACCATCGCCTGATCGGGATTCACCGTCACCGCCGATGCCGTGACCTCGACAATTTGGGAACCTTGGCCAAGGGCCAATCGAATATTCCCGTTCGAAGTCACGCCGACTTCTACCGTAACGTTCAGCACAGCGGTCGAAAATCCGGCCTGCTCAATGCGAACTTCGTAGTCGCCAGGGATCAAACCACCCGACGTGTATTCGCCAGATCCGGTGGTCGAAGTTGTAGCCGCGCTCCCGGTCGCTTTGTTTCGGATCGAGACCTTGGCGCCGGTCACCGCTGCCCCTGACGGATCGGTCACGATCCCCTGAATGCTACCCGTTGACACGGTAGTCTGGGCGCTCGCTCCTAACACGGCAACCCAAAGCGCAAGCCACGAACCTAACGCAAATCTCACCAGCTTAGTCGTCATGATGGTATTCCCCCTGAATACTCGAAAATGCGCAATTATACAATCTTTCCGCTACTCTTTGAAAGTAGGAATTTCCAGAGGCTGCCCGCGCACTCAAGTTATGAACCGCGTGAGCTTTGCGTAAGCAGCCGGAATAACCCCGACCAATGGCAATCACAGGCTTCGCCCTCCGGAAACTGCCTGACCCTGCACCACGTCTCGACCGATAAGGATTTGGGGTGCCGCAAGGCGGCTAAACTAGTGAGCAAAAGGCGCTCCTCACCGGACCCTTTCCGTAGGTTTGAATGTCTAAACTCGTACACCGTCTTTTTCTGCTGGCTGGCCTCGTTTGCATCCATTTCTTAGTTCCCGGCACTCAGGCCCAAACATTTCCCGCATCCGGCGCGGCCGTTCCGCCCCGCATAACTCAAGAAATTGATAATTCCCGGCTGATAACCCTCAGCCACAACGTGCATCCGCTCGCCCGTCCGGAATTCGATCGCGGTCCGGCCCCCGCAAACCTACCCTATGAGCGCATGCTTCTGGTCCTGAAGCGGAGCCCCGATCAAGAATCGGCTCTCGAGCAACTACTCGCATCGCAGCAGGACCCCGCATCGCCGCAATATCACAAATGGCTGACGCCAGCGGACTTCGGCCGCCGCTTCGGTCCTGCAAGCCGCGATATCCAGGTCATCACCACCTGGCTTGAGTCCCAAGGTTTTCAGGTCAACCATGTTGCGCGGGGTCGCGCCACCGTTGAATTCTCAGGAACAGCGAGCCAAGTCGAGACCGCTTTTCACACTCCGATTCACAAATTCGTCGTCGATGGAGAGGAACACTGGGCAAACGTCAAAGACCCGCAGATTCCCGCCGCGCTTGCGCCTGTGGTCGCCGGGGTCGCCAGTCTTCACAACTTTCGCAAGAAGCCCTTGTTCCACCTTGCTCCTCAGCGCGTGACGGGAACTTATTCAGCCGGTTCCCAGACATCCGCCTTTAATTTTGCCGACGGCTCGCACGGCCTCGCGCCCGCCGATTACGCGGTCATCTATAACATCAATGCCTTGTATCAAGCGGGGATTAACGGCACGGGCGCCACCATCGCGATCGTCGCGAAATCGAATATTAACGCCAAGGACGTCGCCGAATTTCGCAGCATCTTCAGTCTCGCGAATAACCCGCCGCAAATCATCGTGAATGGTCCCGATCCGGGCATTCTCAAGAATGACGAAACTGAAGCTACTCTAGACACCAGCTGGTCCGGCGCAGTTGCTCCGAATGCCACTGTGAAACTCGTCGTGTCCAAAGACACAAACACCTCCGACGGCACAGATCTTTCGGTTGAGTACATCATCGACAACAACCTGGCGGACGTAATGAGCGAAAGTTACGGCGATTGCGAAGCTCACTACGGCTCCGGTGATGCCACCTATCTCTCAAACCGGGCGCAGCAAGCTGCAGCCCAAGGCATCACGTATCTGGTCTCAACCGGGGACTCCGGCTCGGCCGGATGTGATGATCCGAATACGGAGAAGACCGCCGTGGGTCCGTTCTCGGTGAACATTCTCGCCTCTACACCGTACACGATCGCCGTCGGGGGAACAATGTTTGACGAGCACGGAAACAATGCCGCTTATTGGAATCCCAACCCCCCGGGATACGAGTCTGCCCTCTCCTACATTCCCGAGGATGTGTGGAATGAAGCCTGCGCATCTTCACAGCCCGGATGCAAAGATCCCGGAATCTGGGCCGGCGGCGGTGGCTCGAGCACATTTTTCTCAAAACCGAGCTGGCAAGCGGGAGTCACCGGTATTCCCAACGACGGCGCGCGCGATCTCCCCGACGTCTCGTTATCGGCCGCGAGTCATGATCCCTACGTGCTCTGCGACCAAAGCTCCTGCAACTCCTCGAGCCCCAGTTTCTACGGGATCAGCGGCACTTCGGCATCCGCGCCTTCCTTCGCCGGAATCATCGCTCTCGTAAATCAGAAAACAGGCAAGCGCCAGGGTCAAGCCGATCCCGTGCTGTACACCCTCGCCGCTTCCGAAAATCTTTCCTCGTGCAATGCCTCGAGCACCACTTTGCCGGCGAGTAACTGCGTCTTCAATGACGTTACAGTCGGCAACAACGCGGTGCCCGGCGAGCAGGGATATGGAACCTCTAGCGCCAAATATCCATCCACCACCGGCTATGACCTCGCCTCCGGACTCGGCTCCGTCAACGTGCAGAACCTCGTCGAGACATGGAACGGTTCAGGCTCCGTGTCAGGAGCAGCCTCAATCAGCCCTGGCAGCTTGGCATTCGGGAATCAGAACATCGCAGCAACCAGTGGCGCGCAATCGGTCACGCTCACAAATACCGGCGGCTCATCGCTTGCCATTACAACCATTGGCATCACCGGGGCACAAGCCTCAGATTTCATTCAATCCAATAATTGCGGAAGCAGTCTGGGGGCCGGCGCCTCTTGCACCATTTCAGTCAGCTTTGCCCCTATTGCTGGTGGCGCGCGCAGCGCTTCTTTAACGTTCGCAGACAGCGCCGCGAACTCGCCGCAAACGGTTGCGCTGAACGGAACCGGCGTGGGTGGAGTCGCTTTTGGAGGCGTCCAATTGGGCGACGTCCGCGTGATTGGCGATTTCGATGGGGATGGCAAGCTCGATGTCGCAACCTGGCGCGCTTCGAACGGAATCTGGTACGTCTACGAAAGCAGCAATCCGGGAGTTTTGACCGAGGAACAATGGGGAGCCCCGGGCGATATACCGGTTCCCGGCGACTACGATGGCGACGGAAAAACTGATTTCGCCGTGTGGCGCCCATCCCTCGGTACCTGGTACATCCTCCCCAGCAAAACGCGTCGTTCTTACTATGTGCAATGGGGTGCGCCCGGCGATATCCCAGTTGTTGGCGATTACGATGGCGACGGCAAAACCGATCTAACGGTTTGGCGGCCCTCTAATCAGATCTGGTTCTTCATCCTATCGGGAAACCCGAATCCACTTCAATTCCAGTGGGGCGCTCCCGGCGATGTGCCGGTCTCGGGCGATTTTGACGGCAGCGGCAAATCGGAAATGGCGGTTTGGCGGCCCTCAGATGGACATTGGTACGTAATTTCGGGAACCAACGGTGTGCCGTTCAATCAGCAATGGGGCGTGGCTGGTGATATTCCGGTTCCCGCCGATTACGATGGCGACGGCGTCACGGATTTCGCCGTATTCCGGCCTTCCGACCAAAACTGGTACATCATTCCGAGCAGCAATCCCAGTTCTCCATACTTCGAAACATCTGGCGCTCCGACGAATCTCTTGGCAACCAAATTGGCCGTAGGCAGCCTGGGGGTCTCGCATTATGTTCGGGTTTACGGTGACTTCGACGGCGATGGCGAACTCGATTTCGCAACCTGGGAACCGTCCACAGGAAACTGGTTCGTGGTGCCGAGCAGTTCCCCAGCCGATGCGCGTCTGCAGCAGTGGGGAGCTTTGGGCGATGTGCCAGTTCCAGGAGATTACGATGGCGATGGCAAAGCCGATTACGCAGTTTGGCGCCCCTCCAATGGCACCTGGTACATCATTCCCAGCAGCAATCCAAACTCGCAGATCACCAAGCAGTGGGGCGTCTTGGGCGATATTCCAGCACCCGCCAATTACACCGGAAATGTCTCATCGAGCGGGCATCCCGTAACCGATATCGCTGTCTGGCGTCCCGGTAACAGCACATGGTACATCGTTCCGAGCAATGGTGCGAACTCATACTCAGTCGCGTGGGGCGCTCCAGGCGATGTTCCTGCTCCAGCCGATTTCGAGGGCACGGGCAAAGCCGACGTTGCCGTGTGGCGTCCCGGGAACGGCACTTGGTACGTCGTCCCGAGCAATGGCGGCGCGTCATACTCGCTCCAATGGGGTGCCTCGGGCGATATGCCGGTTCCCGGAGACTTCGATCGCGACGGCAGAGCCGATTTCGGCATCTGGCGGCCCAGTGCGCAAAGCTGGTTTATCCAGGACAGCGCCAACTCGTCGAACCAGATTCAACAATCTTCCGGTCTCGCCGGCAACGCGCAAATTTACAAGCAGCCTCGCTAGACATCCAGAAGAGTTAGCCGTTGATAAAATCGGTCTGCGAGAGGCATGTACAACGAATGAGCGACCAAGAACAAATTGCTGGATGGACCGGCACGATTCTGCTGGCTTTGTCTGCAGTACTGATGTGGCGTGATGCAGCCGTGATTAACCAGAGATTTCGTCGGCGTGCTAACGAACCTCCCGTCGAGGTGCTCGCCGAAGAATTAAAACAGGCTTGGTCTGAACATCACATTGCGTAAGCAAGTCGCCCGCTCAACTAACTCGTGTGATCCAGCACGATTTGCCAGGTCCCGTTTCGGAGTTGCAGAACCAGGCTAAATATTCCACCAACGGGACCCCCGGAAGCTGCTGGCCGGTTGATGTGCCATTCCCCAACGGCGGTCGCCACCTGCTCGTCTAGCGGGTGAATCGTCAGATTCTCGAAACTCAGTTTGCCCATGGCTTCCGCCGAGGGATATGTTTTCTTGTACCGCGCCAGCAGGTTTGATCTTCCCTGAAGCACTTGCTTCCCGGCAAAGACGCAATCCTCGGCATAGAAACTGACGAAGCGCGGAATATCGCCACGGTTCCAGGCTTCCACTTGTGATGCCAGCATATCTCTAATCTTGGTTTCAACGCCAGGCTCTTTTACGCGCAAACCTAGACTCGCCACGGCCAGAGCAATCAGAATGGGGACACGAAGCGTCATCGCCCGTATGGTACAGCGACTCGGCTCAGTTCGCATAGGCACGTCCGGCTGGCATTACAAACACTGGGTCGGCGCGTTCTATCCGCAGCGCACGCCCGGCTCGAAAATGCTCGCTTACTACTGCGAAAACTTCGACACCGTCGAGCTGAACAACAGCTTTTATCACCTTCCCAAGCAGACCAGCCTCGAATCCTGGCGCGATTCCACTCCTGCAGGATTTTGTTTCGCCGCCAAAGGCAGCCGCTTTCTCACGCATATGAAAAAGCTGAAAGATGCGGAGCAAGGCCTCGCGCGCTTTCTCGACACGATTGAGGCACTCGAACACAAGCTCGGCCCGATTCTGTTCCAATTGCCACCCAACTGGGAGCTTGACCTGCCCCGCCTATCTGCTTTTCTCAACCTCTTGCCCCGCTCGCACCACTATGCTTTCGAGTTCCGCAACCCCACTTGGAGCACGCCTGCAACATACGATCTGCTCCGGCGCCACAACATCGCCTACTGCGTTTTCGATCTCGCCGGAACCCAGTCCCCAATCGAGGTCACCGCCGATTTCGCGTACGTGCGCTTGCACGGGCCCGGCGGGAAATACCAGGGAAGCTATAGCGACGCCGCGCTACGCCAATGGGCAAAACGGATCTCGATCTGGCGCCGCGAGCTGAAAGCCGTTTACATGTACTTCGATAACGACCAAGCCGCTTACGCCGCCCACAACGCCCTAACATTGAAGCAACTTCTAGACTGACCCGTCTTTGGGTCACGAAACTCTCAATTCTTCCATCTTGCTCTGAATCTGCGGTTTGCAGGCCAATTCAGGCGCCTCTGGTTCTGCTGGCCTTTCACACTGGCTGCGGATGGCCTTTTCCCGCATTCCCGGAGTCTCTGTTGAAATCGTCACAAAAATTTTTCCGGAAACCCCGGTCAAAAACATCGCGGCGAATCTGCCGTTCGTTCTCAACGCCCTGGTTGACGCCGGGCTCGCAACCCGAGAAATGATCCTGATGGCGCTCGCAACCATTCGGGTCGAGGTCGCCTGTTTTGAGCCCATCGGCGAGCGCGAATCGCCTCTCAATACCTCGCCGGGCGGACCGGCTTTCGATCTCTACGACTACCGCTCAGACCTTGGAAACTTAGGCCCTCCCGACGGCGCAACTTTTCGCGGGCGCGGTTTTGTTCAACTAACGGGGCGGGCGAACTATCAATTTCATGGTCAGGCAATCGGGGTTCGTGATCAGCTCGTCACGAAACCCGCCCTGGCCAGTGATCCGGAAATTGCCGCAAAGTTACTTGCCAGCTTCATCAAACGAAATCAATCCGGCATTCTGGCCGCTCTCGCCACAAACGACCTCGCAAAAGCGAGGCGGTGCATAAACGGAGGCACGCACGGCATCGCGGATTTCGAAGAAGCCTACGCCGCGGGCATACGTCTGATTCCGGAGCATCTTGAAATTTTGCCTTCTGAAACTCTCTTGATCAGAGCTTAGCGTGTCGGCAATGTCGCCTCTTCAGTGCCCGCAAGCCCGAGAGCCGCAGCCGTCTGCGGACCGACCAAACCGTCCACAATCAGTCCGCGTTTTGTCTGAAACGCAATCACGGCCTTCCTTGTTTCTGGGCCAAATGATCCGTCAGCAGTGTCCGGATCGAAACCCGCGGCAGCGAGAGCGCGCTGAAGCTCTTCCACCTCGGGCCCGGTGCTGCCGAGCTGCAGTGTCTCCATGCCTTATTTTGCCTCTTACAGGCGCTCTTGGAAACCGAAAAAGCGCGCAGTTCAGCAAGCTGGCCAACAGTTTTACAGCGGCGTCAGGCTAATCGAGCCATCCCCGGTTCGGATCGCAAGCAATGGACCGCCTCCGTTCAATTTGCCTCGAACCTCGTGCTCCGATTGCGTTCCCGTCACGCTTAATGGCAGATCGAAATGGATGTGTCCATCGCCCGTTCGCAATTCCAAATCGGCAGGTAGGTCATGCGGAACTCGAACGCTGACGCTTCCATCGCCGGTCTGCACGTGCCACTCAGATTGCATCCGAGACCCACGCATGACTTCCAGCTCGACCGATCCGTCTTTGGTATGGAGTTGCAAACCGTCGAAGCGTCCAGCAATGTGGACGCTTCCATCCCCGCTGTTTGCTTCAAGTGTTCCGTCGAGATCCTCGCCTTGAATACTCCCATCGCCCGTATCGGCCCGCAGCGGACCGTGCAGGCCGCGCAACCGGATCGATCCATCGCCGGTGTGAATATTCGCCGTGAGCTCGCGCGGGACCCTGACCCTCAGTTCAATCGAGTGCATCGTGAAAGCAAAGTGTACGGACGGCACTTTGACATCGATCTCGACCGAATTTCCGCTCTGATGCTCGATCACATGAACGCCCGAAGGACCAATCGACCATCCGCGCGTCCGAAGCGTCGCATCAATTCCATTTCCTTCCGTAGCTTCCACCGTTACCGCCGCATCATGCGCGTCAATTCGCAGTTCCGGATTCGGGCCAACGTTCCAATGCTTATTCCACTCGTCCGCTCGAGCACTGGGCTGCAGAAGAAAAACGGCGATAAGGGACAAAGTCGAGACAAGAATCTTCATTTCGGGCCTCCCGATACATTTTCCATGAATACGCAAACGGGAGGATAACTGTTCCCCGAGCAAAGACTTTACAATGAAGACCTACGACGGGTCTTTCTGGCGCGTTCTTGCAACTCCGCCTGCGATCCCTATCCCTGCCAGCACTAGCACGCCGACCGCAATCCAGCGAGCGGGCACGTGCAGATAATATGCTCCCAGCGCCAGCCCCGCGATCAAAACGATAAACCCGAGCAAGTATAAGGCAAATGACATTGTTCGCTTCCTCCAGTATGCACCGTGCGGTCTTCGAAGCAAACGTCTCTTGAGTAGCCGCCCTCACGCTACACTCGAATCGACATGGCCGCAAGTGAAACGGCTGTTCCTTCTGCGGAAGTTTGGCGGCCTTCAGTCAATCCCTGGCTAATCGCCGTCTCCGTGATGCTGGCGACGTTCATGGAAGTACTCGACACCTCCATCGCGGCCGTCGCGCTTCCTTATATAGCGGGCAGTGTTTCTGCAACGAACGATGAAGCTACGTGGGTCCTCACCAGTTATCTGGTCGCCAACGCCGTGGTGCTGCCTGCAAGCAGTTGGTTCGGCCTGCGCTTCGGGCGCAAGCGATTTCTGATCACCTGCATTATCATCTTCACGGCATCCTCATTCTTATGCGGCGCCGCGCCGACTCTCGGAATCCTGCTTCTCGCGCGCGCGGTCCAAGGCGCCGGCGGAGGCGCGCTACAGCCGATATCGCAGGCCATTCTACTTGAGAGCTTTCCCCCCGCGAAGCGCGGCATGGCTATGGCCGTCTTTGCGCTCGGCGTTGTCGTCGCGCCCGTCCTCGGCCCCACCTTCGGCGGCTGGCTGACCGATACCTACTCCTGGCGTTGGAGTTTCTACATCAACATCCCCATCGGCATTTTCGCCGTCTTCATGATTCTGCGCTATGTCGAAGACCCGCCATACATCCGCAATGCGAAACCAGGCCGCATCGATGCGTACGGATTGGGATTGCTCGCGGTGTGGCTCGGATGTTTGCAGGTCATCCTCGACAAGGGCCAGGAGGACGATTGGTTCGGCGCGACATGGATTCGTTGGGCCACGCTCTTCGGCGTTGTTGCTTTCATCTTCTTCCTCATGCGCGAGCTGACGCACCGGAAGCCGCTCGTCGACCTGACGATATTCAAGAACCGCAACTTCGCGCTTGGCTGTCTGCTGATCACGCTGTTCGGGGCCGCTATTTATGGAATGATTACGCTGCTCCCGCTGTTCTATCAGGAATTGCTCGGCTACACGGCGCTGAATGCCGGATGGGCCGTAAGCCCGAGAGGAATCGGCGCGATCCTTGCCATGCCCATCATTGGCATGCTCACTGCTCGCATGGACAACCGCTGGCTCATCGCTGCCGGCTTTTTCATATTCGCTGTGTGCAGTCTCTGGTTTGGCGAGGCCACTCTCGGCATCTCGCAATGGACTTTTATCTGGGCCATCATCTTAAGCGGTTTCGGCTCCGGCATGGTGTTCGTGCCCCTGTCGACCACCGCCATGGGAACCGTTCGAAACGAGCAGATGGGAAACGCAAGCGGTCTGTATAACCTTTTGCGCAATGTCGGAGGGAGCGTTGGCATCTCTATCGTCAACACAATCGTCGCGAGACATGCGCAAGTTCACCGCGGCGAGCTCGTCCACTCACTCGCGCCCACTAATCAACTTGTCCAGGAGCGGCTCTCAGCGCTCGAAAACCTGCTGAGAACAACCAATGCCGCTGGCCCGGGTATCACAACCAGCGGCGCATATAAAATCCTCGAACGCACGCTCAACACGCAAGCTCGCCTCTGGTCTTATGTCGATGATTTCCGCTATCTGGCCCTAGCCTGTTTTGCGTGCGTGCCTCTGGTCTGGCTGCTCAAACGCGCAAAGCCGCGAAAAGGCGCAGCCCCAGCCGCGCACTGATCCAAACGTAGGTGGGGCAGACGATCGCTGTTTGTCGTCTGCCTTCAGCCACTCTGGTATTCACATGTCCGACCGCCACGGCTTACTCCACTCGCAGCGCCTCCACAGGATCGATCAACGTCGCGCGCCGTGAAGGAACGTAACTCGCAACGAGAGCAGCCGCAACGAGCACAACCGGAACGGCGCAATACGTCATCGGATCGAGCGGGCTGATCCCGAACAAGAGAGCCGCCATCAGGCGCGTAACTGCCACCGCTGCGCCGAGCCCGCAAACCACGCCAATACACGTCAGCAGCAATCCATGCCGGACGAACATGCGCTGAACGCTCCCATGCTGTGCGCCGAGCGCCATGCGAATTCCAATCTCGCGCGTGCGCTGCGAAACCGAGTACGAAGTCACTCCGTAAATTCCTACAATGCCGAGCAGCAAAGCCATCCCTGCCGCGATCGCAAGCATGACAAGCGTGAAAGAGGTCCGCGCCATCGACTTATCGTAGATCTGCTGCATAGTTCGAACTTCGGCGAGCGGCACATTCGGGTTGACAGACCATATCGCCCGCCGCATCTCATCGAGAAAACCACTCGAGCCGGTGCGAGCGCTGCGAACCGCAACCGCCACGCCGCGCTGCAAAATGAGTGGCTGGGTCCAAAAGTCTTTGATGAGAATCGGCCAATAGACAATCTTCGGCGCTTTTTGATCAACGCCGTCGTCGCGCTCGTCCCCCACCACTCCGATGATTTCCCGCCACGGCCCTTTCGGCTGTTCATGGATTCGCTTGCCCAATGCCGCCGCGGGCGAGTGCCAATACTCCCGCGCGAAGTTTTCTGAGACCAGAACCACGGGCCGCTTCTCGTAGATATCCGTCCATGTGAAGTCGCGCCCAGCCAGCAACGGATTCCCCATCGTCTTGAACATTTGAGGAGAGATAAACTTGAACCGCCGCAGAGGCGGTAGCCGGCCCGAGGAATCCGGCCGGTCCTCGGCAAAGATAGGATCGTTATCGCTATGGCCGTCCATTGTGATTGAGTTGGCTATTCCGGCAGAAATCACGCCCGGAACGCTCGCAACTCGCTCGAGCGTGTCGCCGTACATTCGCGCTGCGCGCTCAGCATCAGGGACCTGCGTCTCAGGAATATACAAGCGGAAGGTGAGGATCTTGTCGGGAGCCGTGAAGCCTGGCTGAACACTCCTCATGGCTTGAAACGTCCGAATCATTAGCCCTGAGCTGATGAGTAGAACCAGTGCGAGCGCAACTTGCACGACAACCAGCATGCCGCGCGCCCGATGCCGCTCGCGCCCCTCGCTCAACGTTCGGCCACCTTCGCGCAGCGCAGTCCCCGATGGCCGCGCATATTTGAGGATGGCGAATGATCCGAAGAACACACCGGCCAAAACCGAAACAGCGAGCGTAAACAACAGCACCGGGACATCCATCGAAAGTTCATCCAATCGCGGGAGGTTCGCCGGACCCAAAGCGACCAGAAATCGCAGGCCCGCATAAGCAAGACCGATGCCGAGCGCGCCGCCTACCAGCCCCAGCGCGACACTCTCCAACAACAGCTCACGCGCGATTTGCGACCATCCGGCGCCCAGCGCCGCTCGAATCGCGAATTCTTGCTGCCGCCCCTCAGCTCTCACGAGCAACAGATTCGCCACATTAGCGCAAGCGATAAACAGCACAACGCCAACTACGCCCATCAGCACCCACAACACGCTTCCGACATTGCCGACGACGTCTTGCATCATAGGATGCACTTCCGGTCCGAGCCGCGCGCTTTTGAACATCTCCAAAGTCATGCCTGGCGCCGGCTTGAACTTCTCAGCCATTAAAGGAATCATGCGAGCCACATCGGCATTCGCCTGCGCAATGGTCGCGCCGGGCTTCAGTCTCGCGATGGCCTGATAGCTGAAATTCCCGATAAAGACTTCGTTGCGATTGAGTCGAAATGGCGCAACGAGTGCCGGTTTCAAGTTCATGAATCGAAAATCCGGAGGCAGGACGCCGATGATCTCGCGCGCCTTGCCATCCGCAACGATTCTGCGCCCGATCGCCGAAGCACTGCCGCCGAAACGCTTCTGCCAATATCCGTAAGACAGCATCACGGTTTCAGGACTGCCGGGCGAATCATCTTTCCGTGTAAAGGTACGGCCGAGAATTGGACGCACGCCAAGAATGGGAAACGTCCCATCTGTCACTCTGAGCCCGTCGACCTGTTCCGGCTCCCCGAGCCCGATGACGCTGACCGAGTCAGGGTCCCAAAGTCCAACGTCCTGAAACGTCCGGTTCTCCTCGCGAAACGTAAAGTAGCTCGCGGGCGATGCGTTGACTCCTTTCCAGCCCAAGCCCGGGGCGTTCATCCATACCCCGACGAGCTTGTCCGGATCAGGGTAGGGCAGAGGCTTGAGCAGCACGCCGCGAACGACACTGAAGATGGCGGTATTGGCCCCAATCCCGACCGCTAGTGTCACCAAAGTAATGGCGGTGAACAGCGGCGTTTTGCCGAGCCTCCGAACGACGTGTCTAAGTTGGTTCGAAGGTGCCATGAAATCTCCCCAATACACGCCTTACGCATTCCAGCGCCGGCAAGTTCCCCGAAGACGGAGATACCACCAATGCCGAGAGCTGAGTTGATGTTTGAAGATAGCCGCTCAGTATGGCAGATTGGAAGGGAGCCAATGATGGATTTCTGGAATGATTGCGACGAGGTCGAGCGTGTTCCTGGAAAGGTAGGCGGACGCCCCGTAATTAAAGGCACGCGCATAGAGCCCGAGACCGTGCTCGTAGAGCAAGAATACGGCCGCACGCCTGAGCAAACGCACGCCAGCTTCCCTACGCTTTCGGTTGAAACGATCCGGGCCATCCAGGCGTACGCGCGCTCACGCAAACACCAGTTCACACCTTGAAAGTTCTGCTCGACGAAAACCTACCGCATGATTTGCGCTTCTTCCTTCGTCACCATGAAACGTTTACCGCGGTTTTTATGGGATGGGCGGGGCTGAACAATGGCAAGCTTCTCGCCGCAGCAGAGGAGGCCGGCTTCGACGTTCTCGTTACGGGCGATCGAACGCTCCAATACGAACAAAAGCCGTTACGCGGAAAGTTAGCACTAATTACGCTCTCCGCCGTGAGCTGGCCGGTTATTCAACCTATGTGGAAGCGATTGCAAGAGCCGTTGACGCTGCCAAGCCGGGGACAATCGCAAACATCGAATGCGGAAGATTCCAGAGGAGGTAAGCAGAGCCACCTCAGACCTAATCCGCTGTCATGCAACCGTTGCCCCGGAGTCAGAACGCGAGCGATCGCCGTTCCACAATAAAAGGATGAAGATATGAGAGCAATTCAACTGAAAGGCGATATAGACGAGAATCACCAACTCCATGCAGACGTCCCGGCCGCAATCCCCGCCGGTCCTGTTCAACTCATTGTTTTTATGCCAGAGGAAGACGCTGCGGGCATGGCTTGGATGGAGGGTATCGACAAAGAATGGTCCGCCGAGCTAAGCGATCCTAAGGAGGATATCTACACCCTGGCAGACGGGCAACCCCTGAATGCATCCAGGTGAAATCTATCTCGCTCACTTCCCTTTCGGTGATGTAGCGGGGATGAAGTTGCGTCCGGTGCTGCTGTTGACCGAACCTGTTGGGCTCATCCCCGAAATCTTAGTCGCGTATATCTCCTCCGTAGTTCCCGCGCAACTTCTTACGTCCGATTTACTGATCGATCCCCAAACAGTCGACTTTCGCTCCACAAATGTCAAGGTGCGATCTGTGCTCCGTTTGCATAAGCTCGCAACGATTCACTGCTCTAGTCTCGCTCGCTCTCTTGGAGAGTTCCAACCGCCCGCTCAGAGCGTTGTGAGCGCGAAACTGAAAGCTTTGCTGAACCTCTAGTATGCGCCTTTTATGGTCGGATCCGAGCTACTGGCCGTTTGCGCTTCGTATATCGCATACGGCCCCTTTCAGCTGCGGATATTGGAGACTGGAGAGAAGATTACTCCTGTTAACAGCAAAATGCAGATTATTTTTGGCTTTTATCTGCAATCACTTCCAGCGCTCGGGAGAGCCACTTGCAACGCGCCTGCCAGTATCACAAAGCAGGGCGGGCCATCCATTCCACAATAAAAGTGATGGACAACTCCAGGCGTACGGAATCGGACAGCATGGGCGCGATTGAGGTCCCCGCTGACAGGTACTGGGGCGCGCAAACCCAGCGCTCGCTGATCCATTTCGATATCGGCGAAGACCGGATGCCGCCGGAGTTGATCCGTGCTTTCGGAGTGCTCAAGAAAGCCGCCGCTTTGGTGAATCGTGATCTGGGCAAGCTCGACGAGGAGAAAACCAAGCTGATCGTGCAAGCGGCGGATGAAGTCATCTCGGGCCGCCTCAACGATCACTTTCCCTTGCGGATCTGGCAAACCGGAAGCGGAACGCAGACCAATATGAATGCGAACGAAGTGATCTCGAATCGCGCCATTCAATTAGCTGGCGCCGCACTGGGTAGCAAAAAGCCCATTCATCCGAACGATGACGTGAACATGTCGCAATCATCGAACGACACGTTTCCCACCGCCATGCACATCGCAGCAGCCGAGCAGTTGGCGCACAAACTCATCCCAGCCGTCGCGGATTTGCGGACAACACTTCACGAAAAAGCGCGTGTGTTCGCGGACATCGTCAAGATCGGCCGCACTCACTTGCAAGATGCCACTCCGCTTACCGTCGGTCAGGAAATGTCGGGCTGGGTCTCGCTCCTCGATCGCGATCTCGAGCGTCTTCGGACAGCGCTTCATGAGCTGTACGACCTGGCAATCGGCGGCACGGCCGTAGGAACCGGCTTGAATGCGCCTCCCGATTTCGGTGAGCGCGCGGCGAAGAAGATCGCAGAGTTAACCGGTCTTCCGTTCCGATCGCATCCGAATAAGTTTGCGGCCTTGTCTGCGCATGATGAGCTGGTGGCGGCGAGCGGTGCGCTCAAAACGCTCGCGGCATCGCTCACCAAAATCGCGAACGACATACGGTGGCTCGCTTCAGGACCGCGCTGCGGATTGGGTGAGCTGACGATTCCCGAAAATGAGCCGGGATCCTCCATCATGCCTGGCAAAGTGAACCCGACGCAGTGCGAGGCGATCACCATGGTCGCGGTTCAGGTCTTTGGAAACGATGCTGCGATCGGATTCGCGGGCTCGCAGGGAAACTTCGAGCTGAATGTGTTCAAGCCGGTTATCATTCACAACTTCTTGCATTCTGTGCGGCTACTCGCTGACGCATGCCGCAGCTTCACCGAGCACTGCGCGCGCGGAATCGAGGTGAACCGCGAGAAGATCGAGCGCGATGTTCAAAATTCATTGATGCTCGTGACCGCACTGAGTCCCGTGATCGGCTATGACAAAGCGGCGAAGATCGCGCATCGAGCGCACCTCGATGGATCGACTCTTCGCGAAGCTGCCATGAAGCTGGAGTTCTTGAGCGCCGAAGAGTTCGATAAATGGGTCAAGCCAGAGGCAATGACTCGGCCTTCGTGACGGGATAAAACGCGACTGCGCTGGGCGTGCCTGCACGCACCAACTGAGACATTACCCCTCTTCCGCACACGATTAATTAAGCCCGCGAGTAGCAGCAGTTGGCGTGTCGAACAAAATGTGTGCTCAGAAATTCGCTAGGAATAAGCCGAAACCTGAACCTAGTCCGGAGTACGAGGTTCTCAATCTCGATCGCGGATCTCGTCTCGCGAGTTGCGTTCAGGTTGCGGGCACCAGTTCGACGAGGCGCACGGGACTACGCGGGAAAGAGTGCCTCGCTGGCGGCGCAGGCCTGTGGATCGCGCCTTGCGAAGCTATTCACACTTTCGGCATGAAGATTCCGATCGATGCCATATTTCTGGACTCTACACTGCGCGTGACAAAAGTGCATCCGAAGATGGAGCCGCGTCGCATCTCCGTGTGTCTGTCGGCCTCCTCGGTCCTCGAGCTCGAATCCGGCGCGATCTGCCGCTCTGCCACCGAGGTCGGCGATCGCCTTAGCTTTCACGCGAGTGCGGGTTCTCACGAAGGCGCATAACCGGTCGAGGAGATCACTAGGATGCCCAACGTTCTAAAAGTACTCTTGATAGCGATTGTTGTGATCGCCGGTGTCTACGATCTTCGCTTTAGGCGCATTCCGAACTGGCTGAACCTGAGCGGTGTTCTGCTCGGCATCGTAATCAACACGGCTGTGTTTGCGGAAGTTGACGGAGTGTTCCGGTTGATGAATGCGCTTACGGGGCTGAAGCTGGCGGCGCTCGGAATTGGCTGCGCGCTGATCGTGTACGTGCCCCTATATCTGATTCGCGGTATGGGAGCCGGAGATGTGAAGTTGATGGCGGCCGTCGGCGCGATCGCCGGGCCTTGGAACTGGCTGTGCATTTTCGTTGCAACGGCGCTGTTGGGCGGCGTAGTCTCGCTTGTTTTCGTTGCGATGAAGAGGCGGCTGCATCATACGTGCGCGAACGTCGGCATGATTATTACCGAGTTGTGCCGGTGGCGAATCCCCGGTGAGACCAACACGGAACTGGATGTCCGCAGCCCGCAGTCGCTCGGGATGCCGCATGGAACCTTGATTGCGCTCGGCGCGTTCGCTTTTCTGATCATTTCGCGAGGTCTTCCAAGTTAAACGGAATGAGCAGCTTGAAGCAGCCCTCGCGGGAAGTGTGGCGAAACCGGTCGACCGGTCCGGCGGGCAGCTAATGGAAACTCCTCGAAACGCCGATGAGAGAGCTTAAGCAAAAAGTACCACGAGTTTAGAAGAAAGTACCGCAGGTTTAAGAACAATGGAGCTAACGGCTGTTCAGAGTTGGGGCGGCACTTACACCGACAGCAATCGGTGGTATATACGCCTGCTCCCTTCACTGACCGACCTCGCTTTCCTGATACCTGCGTTTCTGATTGTTTGCATACTCCCTGGCGCCAAGGTTCTCCTCGCGGATGGCGACACTGGATGGCACATCAGGACAGGCGAATGGATTCTGCAGCACAAAGCTGTGCCTATGACTGATCTGTTTTCCTTCACGAAACCTGGCCAATCTTGGTTTGCATGGGAGTGGGAGTGGGACGCCGTATTCGCCTGGATTCATCAGCAATGGGGAATTGCCGGTGTAGCGTTTGCCAATGTCGTGTTGCTATGCGTGATCTCGGCGTTGTTGTACCGTTTGATCCGCCGGGTTTCAGGAAACGATGTCCTCGCCCTGCTCTTTACGCTCATAGCGCTGCTCGGCTCGACCATTCATTGGCTCGCGCGCCCGCATCTGTTCTCGTGGCTGTTTGTGCTGGTGTTCCTGCATGTCATCGTGTCTGCAGGCGAGGGAAAGAAGAAGGCGCTATGGTGTCTGCCTTTCCTAACCGTGGCCTGGGTAAATATACACGGGGCATTCTTTCTTGGAACGTTATTCCTTTTGCTTACTGCTGCCGGTGAGGCCTTTAGCGCCTTCGCAGATGAAGAGCATGGGTCACTTGCACGGGCGCGCGCCAAAGCGCAGCCATATTTGCTCTGCGCCGCGGGATGTTTCCTTGCCAGCTTCGTTAACCCGTACACGTGGCACCTGCATCAGCACATCCTGTCCTACTTGCGCGATTCGAAGCTGCTCGATGATATTCAGGAATTTCAATCCGTCAACTTTCACTACGGGATGGCGGTGTTCTTTGAATGCATGCTGCTTCTCGGAGCGGCATCAGTGGCGTGGTGCGCGCGGCGTCGCAAGTTTGCTCCAGTAATTCTGATTCTGGTTTGCGCGCATATGGCGTTGGTTTCGGCGCGCAACATACCGATATTCGTCTTTGTAGCAGCGCCTTGGGTGTGCTGCATGCTGGACAGCGCGCTAACGCAGGTCGGAGCCGCCGCGCGGTTTAGAAAGTTCCGGGATGCCGTCGCCGGAGCTTATCACGAATTTCAGCCCATCGAAAGCATTGGGCGGTGGCATTTAGCCTCGCTCGCAGTCGTGTTGTGGATGGCGTATTTGCTCGCTCAACGGGACCCCCGTCTCAACGCGAGCTTCGATGAGAAGCGTTTTCCGGTACAAGTCATTCCAGTGTTGAATGCAAGGCCGGCAGCGCATATCTTCACCTCCGACCAATGGGGGGACTATCTCATTTACCGGCTCTATCCATCGCGCCGTGTGTTTGTCGATGGCCGAAGCGATTTCTACGGAGGTGATTTCATCCTCCGCTGCGAACACATTCTTAACGCGCGATACGACTGGCAAACCGAATTGAAGCGGTTTGGGGTGGACATGGTGCTGCTTAAACCCGACGCTCCACTTGCGACTGTCTTGAAAACCGCACCCGGTTGGAAGGTGCTCTTCGATGATGGATCGGCCATAGTATTTTGCAAAGGGTTGAAGACGGAACACGACGCGGTTCCCTCTCCCCGGCTACAGACAGAATTTTCACCCGTTTTCCGTAACGGAGGGAAAGAACTTGGGGGCCTCTCGGCTCTGCAAGTTAAAAACGACGACTCACAATCCATAACTCACGAAAGGAGAAGCTAAGTTATGCATTCATTGTTAAAGGCGTTCTGGCAGGAAGAAGAAGGGCAGGATCTGGTAGAGTACTCCCTGCTTCTTGCGTTCATCGCTCTCGCTGCCATCGCTCTGCTGAGTAGTGCTGGCGGAAGCATTAAGACTATCTGGACCAGCATTAACTCGAATTTGACCAGCGCCGCTTCCTAGGAAGTTGAGCGCAACTAAGACTTCGAGAGCTGTGGAGCCAGGCTTCACGGCACTGCGGCTCTCTTTATTTCTCTGTCCCGAGATTTGGCCTTCGTTCTCAGGCCAGTCTTAACCCGAGTAGAAGCCACGGCGTATGCGCGGTGTCGTCCGCACGCTTGTGGATGAGAACAGCACCGTTCTCGTTTAACCCCTTTATTGGACTCTCATGAATAGACGTTTAGTGGTTGTCTTTGGGTTCGCATTGCTGGTTGCGGGCCTCACGAGCTTTTTGCTGTACCGGCTGATTGTTACGCACGTCCAGGCGCCGACAAAGGCGACCGCTGCGACGAACAAGCTGGCCGTCGCAGCGCACGATTTGCAAGTCGGCGCGCTGATTCACGACTACGACGTCAAAGAAATTCAGTGGGAACAGGCGCTTCCACCACAGGCTGTGGCGAAAAAGCAGGACGTCATCGGCCGCGGCGTTATCGCGAATATTTATCAGGACGAGCCGATCCTGAATACGCGCCTCGCCGCCAAAGGAGCAGGCGCCGGGCTTGCAGCAACTATTCCACTCGGAAAACGGGCGGTTGCGTTGCGCGTTGATGAAGTCGTTGGCCTCGCTGGGTTCGTTTTACCGGGCATGCGGGTTGATGTGCTCGTTGCCGGAAACCCGCCAAACGGCGACCAAAGCCGCCAGGGAATGCTCTCCCGCACTGTTCTGCAAAACATCGAAGTGCTTTCCGCTGGACAGAAAATCGAAAAAACTACCGATGGTAAACCAGAGACCGCGCAGGTGGTGAATTTACTGGTGACTCCCGATCAAGCCGAAGTTCTGAATCTCGCAAGCATCGAGACGAAAGTTCAGCTCGTTTTGAGAAATCCGCTCGATACCGAGGAAGAGCCGACCCCGGGAACCTCGATTGCGAGGTTATTCGGAGCGCCGCTAGAGCCTGAAAAACCCACCGTCTTGGGAGAACCCTTTAAGATTTCGCTGCGACACGCTCCTGTAGCTCCTCCCGAGCAGCAGGAAACCACGGTTGAAGTTTACAACGGCACCAAGAAAACGGAAGAGAAAGTTCAAATGCCCCAGGAGAAGAAGTAAGTGAAACCGTTGATCGCCACTTTATTGTCGACTGCCTTGCTCCTCGCGGGATCCGATTCATCGGCGAGTTTGCCGGCGGGCGCAACTGCCACGGCCGCCAAGCCCAACCTAGACGCTCCCCCCGCAGACGTTATTACACTGCCTGACGGCTCTTCAAACCTGAAGCTCACGGTAAACGAATCGGCCATTGTTCAGCATGGACTGACGATTCGCCGCGTTTCCGTCGCCAATAGTGACATCGCTGAAGCCGTGGCAGTCAGCGCGAACGAGGTCCTTGTCAACGGCAAAGCGCCCGGAGAGACGAGTCTGATCCTATGGGACGCTCGGGGCGACCGCACCCGCTACGAGGTTCAGGTCGAAGCGAACGAGTCCAAAATCGACGCTGTCCGCCGGGAGCTGAGCCAGGAATTAACGGGTCAGAATGTTTCGCTGACCTTAGAAGAGGGGAACGTTTTTCTGCGCGGAACGGTAAATGATGTGGTCGCGGCGGATCGCGCCACAGCAATCGCCTCGACTCTGGGGAAGGTAATCAATCTGTTGAGGGTCACGGTTCCAGCCCGCGAGTCGCAAGTTTTGTTGAAGGTTCGTTTTGCAAACGTGGACCGGTCAGCCACACTGCAGCTCGGCACAAACCTCTTCACATTGGATCGAAACAAAAATATTGCGACTACGACCACGGGACAGTTCGGTACACCCCCGGCTTTCGACTTTACGCAGAGTCCACCGAAAATCACGATCTCAAATCTGCTGAACGTGTTTTATTACAGGCCCGACATCAACTTAGGAGCAATCATACAGGCTCTTCAAGCCAGGCAGTTGCTAGAAATACTCGCGGAACCTAATTTGTTAACCATGAGCGGACGGCCGGCAAGCTTTCTGGCGGGTGGGGAATTTCCGTTCCCGACACTTCAGGGAGGCGCGGCCGGAATTGGGCAAATCACGATACAGTTCAAAGAATTTGGCATTCGGTTGAACTTCGTTCCGACGATTACGCCTCGCGGAACTATTCATCTCGAAGTGTCTCCCGAGGTGAGCTCGCTCGATTACGCCAACGGCCTGACGGTGAACGGATTTACGATGCCCGGCTTGTCTACGAGGCGCGTACGAACGGAACTGGAACTCGAAAGCGGCCAAAGCTTTGTTATCGCCGGCCTGCTCGACAATCAAGTAACCGAAAGCTTAAACAAGATTCCAGGACTGGCGAACATCCCGCTGTTCGGGAAGCTTTTCCAATCCCGCAATGTGACGAAAAACAACACGGAGTTACTCGTGATGGTGACTCCGGAGTTGGTGGGTCCGATTCCGGCTGGCGTGAAGCCTCCCGAAGTGAAAATGCCAATGTCATTTCTGAATGGCACAGCGGCTGCGGCCCCTCAAAATCCCGGACCAGCAGTTACCGGGCCTCTGCCGCCCGTTCCTCATCCCGACTCACTACCGATCGAGGAAATGAAAGAGTGGAGTCAATCGAGCAGCACGAGTAGCAACAACGGCAATAACTCAAATCCCGCTACTCCGGTTCAGGCATTGCCGGCTGCTGTACCACCCGTACAAGCCTCGCCGTCGCAAACTTCACCGCAAGCCTCGCCGCCGCAAACTTCACCGCCGCCAGCGACGGGAACAGGAAGCCAGCCTAACCCTGGAGGCTCCAGTCACTAGAACGAAGCGCTTATGAGTTCCTCAAACTTGCTGCTTTATATCACTGACGACAATTTGCGTCGCGAGGCGATTGATACGCTCCGGCGTTCTGACAATCCCGTGTCCTACGATGAGCACGATTCCGACTGGGCAAGTCTTCTCGAGCGGATCGGAAAAACAAAGCCGGAGGTTCTCCTGCTCGGGCTTTCCGGCCTATCTGTCGAATTGAGCGCCGCAATCCGTCAAATCCGGTATCACGTCCCTCGAATCAGGGTGATCGCGCTGAATTCGAGCGCAGATCCTCAAACGATTCTTTCGGCCATGAGAGCAGGAACGAATGAGTTTGTGCATTCTCCACTGGCCGACCATCTTCCCCAGGCGCTGGAGCGGATCCTCAGTACTCCGGACCCGGATCTGGTCCAGGTACATCGCGGAAAGATCGTAGGGTTCTTGTCTGCCAAAGGTGGTTGTGGAGCTACCACGCTCGCATGCCATGTCGCGACCGAGCTTCAAAAGCTGACCAGAAAAAATGTTCTGCTTGCGGATCTCGATCTGACCTGCGGATTAGTCGGCTTTCTGATGAAAACGCCGAGCTCGTATTCGATTTTGGATGCGGTAAAAAACCTCACCCGGCTCGACGAAAGCCTATGGCGGGCTCTTATCGTCGAGCACCGGCCGAACTTGGCTGTTATACCGGCGCCCGCATCGTATACCCGATGGGATCACCCCGATGAGAACCAATTGAGGCAGGTTTTGCAGTTCATGAGAACGCAACACGATTGGGTTGTGCTTGATTTGGGCCGCAGTCTGAATTCGATTGCTACTGCCGTTCTAGATGAACTCGATCAACTATTTTTGGTATCCACGCTCGAAGTAGTCGCATTGCACGGCCTCAAGTCCATCGTGCATGGCCTGTTCGATCAAGGCGAAAAATTGCAGCTCGTGCTGAATCGGACTCCCAAGATGATGGACATCAGCACGCAAGAGCTCGAAAATATTTTGGGTCGTTCGCTTTACGCTGCGCTTCCCAACGACTACATGGGGCTGTATCAATCGTATTCGAGTGGCAACCTTCTGGACTCAAATAACCGGCTGGCGCAACAAATCGGTTTATTGGCTGGCAAGATCGCCGGTCTCTCGCCAGTTAAATCCAAGAAGAAATTCGCTCTCTTTGGTTAAAACTTTATGATTGCAACCGACGCACTGAAAACTGATTCGTCGCCGATTGAAGCGATCCGGCCGCACGGAAAGACGCGAGACTCCTCTTCTCCGCAGTATCAGGAGCTCAAGTTTTCGATCCACAGAAAGCTCCTCGACCGGATCAATCTCGAAGCGGTCTATTCGATGCCGGGAGACCGCGTGCGCCAGGAGATTCGGCCTGCGGTTGCCAAGCTGGTCAATGAAGAAAAAACGCCTCTCAGTCTCGGCGAAAAAGACACGCTCATCGAAGAGGTGCTCGACGAGGTATTCGGATTGGGTCCGCTCGAGCCGCTGCTGCGCGATAAGACAGTCTCGGACATTCTCGTCACAACACCCCGCCTAATTTATATCGAGCGTGGAGGCAAGCTGGAGCGAACGCCGATCCAATTCAAGGACGATGCGCACCTGATGCGGATTATCGAAAGAGTTGTATCCCGCGTCGGACGTCGCATCGATGAATCGTCTCCCATGGTGGACGCGCGTCTGCCTGACGGATCGCGCGTAAATGCGATTATTCCTCCGCTCGCAGTTGATGGGCCGCTCCTCTCAATCCGCCGTTTCGGCGGCGACCCGCTACAGCCGGCGGATTTGCTTCGGAATCTTTCCCTCACGGAAGGGATGCTCGAGCTTCTAAAGGGCTGCGTAAAAGCGCGGCTGAACATCATCATCTCGGGAGGAACCGGCGCCGGAAAGACAACCTTTCTGAACATGCTTTCCGGGTTTATTCCATCCAATGAGCGCATTGTAACGATTGAGGACGCAGCCGAGCTTCAGCTCCGCCAGTCGCACGTCGCTCGATTGGAAACACGGCCAGCGAACGTTGAAGGCAAAGGAGCTGTTGTGCAACGGCACCTCCTCATCAATGCTCTTCGTATGCGGCCCGATCGAATCATCGTTGGTGAGGTCCGCGGCGAGGAAGCCCTCGATATGCTCCAAGCGATGAACACCGGCCACGATGGATCGTTGACCACCATTCACGCCAACAGCCCGCGCGACGCGATCAGCCGCTTGGAAGTGATGATCGGGATGGCGAGTTCCAACCTGAATGTCCGTTCCATTCGCCAACAAGTCGCGTCAGCTATCGATCTTTTCGTACAGAATTCGCGCCTATCCGACGGAAGCCGCAAGGTCACCTATATAACCGAATGCGTTGGAATGGAAGGCGATCTCGTAACTACTCAGGATATCTTCGTTTTTGAACGCACAGGTGTAACCGGGGAGGGACGCATCAGAGGCCGGTTCCGGCCCACAGGGGTCCGGCCGAAATTCAGCGACCGTTTGAAAGCGGCCGGCATCGAGCTTCCGCCTCAGCTCTTCCAGAGCGTCGTCGAAGTTAACTAAACGTCCATGCTCATCCTGGCAGTTATTTTTGTCGTCACGGCTGCCATGGTGCTGGCCTGTGTCGGGCTAGCTACGGCGTTTTTCAAATCCAAACAAAAAAACCAGATCCGCTCCATGCTGCAAAAGGCCGAAGCGACACCGGCCGAGCAGCGCAGCTCTCAGCTCATTCGTCCTGCGGACGTCGAGGATTTCCTCGCGAAACTACTCCGGCGCTTCGAGTTCATGGGAAGGCTCAATCTGATCTTGGAGCAAGCCGGGCTGAATTGGAAAGCAAGCAAGCTGATCGGCATTTCATGCGTAACGTCCGCCTTGGGTTTCTTGTTGGGTTCCAAGCTGCGCGTCCTTTATAATGCGCAAGCCAGTGAAGCTGCGTTCGCGGTTCTCGGCGCCGTTCTGCCACTCGTGTTTGTATTGCGAAAGAGAGCGAAGGCAATCGCCGCGTTTGAAGAACAGTTCCCGGAAGGGCTCGATTTCCTCTCGCGATCGATGCGCGTGGGGCACGGCTTCACCATCGGTTTGGAAATGCTGGCGCTGGATTCTCCGGATCCGCTGGGTGCCGCGTTCCGCAGAGTCTCGAATGATCTGCAACTCGGTTCGCCCCTTGACGTCGCGCTCGGAAGGCTCATGACTCTGGTGCCGCTCGTCGACGTGCGATTCTTCGTCTCCTCGGTCATCCTGCAACAAGAAACAGGCGGAAATCTCGGCGAGATCTTGAACAAGCTGGCGTACGTTATCCGCGAACGATTTCGGCTCAAAGGCCAGGTAAAAGCGGCAAGCGCTCATGGCCGCATCACCGGATTGGTACTGCTTTTAATGCCCATTGCGGTTACGGCGTTCATCATGGTAACAACGCCTGAATATCTGACCACGATGTTCGCTACCAAAATCGGCCGGATTATGGTTTACGGCGCGATTGCCGGGCAAATTGTCGGTTATTTCGTCATCAAGAAGATTGTGAATATCAAGGTTTAAAGAAATGCCCATCGTGATTGCAATTGGAGTATTCGTTCTGCTGGCCGGACTCGTTTCGGCGTTCGGTTATTCCCACTACGTAAAGCCCACGCGATTGCTTGACCAACTGGTCACAACCACTTCCGATACCCTGCCTTCCTCGCTTACTGAGCGAAAGCAGAAGGTCAACTTCTCGTTTGCGCAGTTGCTTGAGCCGATCGGGAACATGCTCCCGATCTCTTCGCAGGATGCGCTGGCGACTAAGCATGAGCTGACTGCGGCCGGTTTCCGTTCGCGGTCCGCGGTGCCGGTGTTTTATGGGTCAAAGATCGTGTTGGCAGTGGGCCTGGTTGCGCTCGGCTTAGTGCTGCGCCACAAAGTAAGCAACCGGATTCTTTCGGTAGTTACACCCGTTGCATGTGGAGGACTTGGTTACGCGCTTCCTGGCATCATTCTTGGGCGATTGGTGAAGCGGCGGCAGGAAAAGATTCGCTTCGCGCTTCCGGATGTTTTGGATTTGTTGGTCGTATGCAGCGAGGCTGGATCGGGCCTGGATCAATCGCTCGTAAACGTCGCCCGCGAGCTGAAGACTGTTCATCCCGCTGTAGCTGAGGAGCTCGCGATCGTAAACATGGAAATCATGGCGGGAAAGGGCCGCGCGGATGCGCTGCGGAACTTCGGTCGCAGGACCGGCGAGGAAGAAGTAAAAAAGCTCACAGCTATTTTGATTCAAACCGACCGCTTCGGGACCAGCGTTTCGGAAGCGCTTCGCACGCAATCTGATTTTCTGCGTGTCCGCCGCCGTCAGGAGGCTGAAGAGCGCGCCGGTAAGGTAGGCGTGAAGCTGGTATTTCCGATCTTTTTCTTCTGTCTGCCTTCGCTTCTGGTCGTAACAGCAGGTCCGGGCATTGTTCAGTTGTTCGAAAATCTATTCCCGATCATGAATAAGCTGCATTGATTGAAACGGTTAAAGAAATGTCTGTATGGGACCGATCTGATTTGTGTCGGTACCTGCGAAGAACTTCGCATTCAGAACACTTCTTCAAAGAAACCAGAGATCTCTAGAAGAGGTCGTTCAAAGAAAAGGAGAAAACGATGGGTGAAGTCACAATGGCCGCGATGTGGATTGCGGCAGGAAGCATGCTGGTCCTGTATTTGAAGCGCCGTCGGAAGCGCAAGACCCTTCCGTAAGCCGGACTCGAATGCATGGCTGAAGCGGAAAACCTTCAGCGCAACCTTCTAGAGACGCAGAACGCAGACGGCGGTTGGGCCTACGGACGCGGCAGTTCCTGGACCGAGCCCACCGCCTTTGCGCTGCTTGCCTTGGAGACGCGAGGCAAAGGCGCCGCGCACGAACGCGGATGTGCGTGGCTTCTCAGTAAACAGAGAACGGATGGCGGATGGAGTCCGCATCCTTCAGTAAACGTCAGCACCTGGGTGACTAGCCTGGCAGTGTTCGCTCTCGCCGATGCCAACTTAACCGCGCAGAATCGCGACCGCGCATATGAATGGATAGTTGGCCAGATCAAACCCGAATTTAGCCCTCTTCAACGGATCGTGATGCGCTGGCAAGGCGTGCCTCGAAATGAAGAAACCAGCGGCGGTTCACCTTGGTTTCCAAATACTGCGGCCTGGATTGCTCCCACCGTGATGTCCGTTCTCGCCCTTTCCGATGCGCTCCGCAAAACCCATGCCGCGAAGCTACAGGCTGAAGTGAGCCGGAGCAAGCAATACATCTTGTCGCGACGCTGCCTAGACGGGGGCTGGAATCATGGAGGAACCAGCTATCGAAGTCAAAACGCGGCATCGTACCCCGAAATGACCGGCATGGCTTTGCTCGGGCTTCGAGGAGTTCCTGCCTCTGAATTGGACCGCTCCATAGATCTCGCCGAACGCAATTTATCCTCGCCCGGATCAATCGAAGGCCTCTCCTGGCTTCAACTGGGACTAATGCAACATGGCCGGGATTGCCGAGACATCAAAACCGATCTCGCATGCCGGACCATCCGGAACGTTTCCCTGCGCTTGCTGGCCTTGGCCGATCCATTCACGAACAGGCTTTTGAATCAGCCTGCCTGAGCTATGCAGGAAATCAGCCGCCGCTATTTCTTTCTCGGTTCTCTCGCCTTAGGCCTGAGCTGCACGCGAACCGTCCAGAGAAGGAAGACTCGGGTCTCAGTAGTTCGCGCCTCCTCGTATTCGTCCGATTTGGCTGGCTTGATCCGGCGCATATTGATCGAACACCAAGTAGACGCCGCAGGAAAGCGAGTGCTGCTCAAACCGAATCTTGTCGAGTTCAGCTCCCAGACTCCGATCAATACGAATCCGATCTTTGTTGCCGCCGCGCAGGAGGCTTTTAAAGCTTTAGGCGCGAGTGAAGTTCGCATTGCAGAAGGTCCGGGTCATCGGCGTATGACGCTCGACATGGCGTCGGCTGCCGGATTCTTCGAGGCTGTTCCACGTTTTGAACATAACTTCACCGATCTCAACCTCGATGAAGTCTCTGAAGTACGGTTGAACAGGCCCTTTTCGAGTCTTTCGAAGCTCTATTTGCCGCACACGGCTCTCGGCTGCGATTTACTTGTATCACTCGCTAAGATGAAAACTCATCATTGGACCGGCGCTACGCTCTCAATGAAGAATCTGTTCGGCCTCGTGCCGGGAAGCATTTACGGCTGGCCCAAAAATCCGCTCCACTGGGCGGGCATTGACGAATGCGTCGCCGACCTGCACTATCTTTTTCCGCGCCAGTTCAATTTGGTTGACGGCATTGAGGGAATGGAAGGGAACGGGCCGATTATGGGGACGAGCAAGATGGCCGGCGTGATCGTGGGCGGTACTCACGCCCCGAGCGTCGATGCAACATGTTGCCGGATTATGCAGATCGATTCCCAGAAAATCGGATATCTCAAACTAATCGAGCAGCGTTCGGGATGGCAGCCGGGCTCGATTGAGCAAGTTGGCGAATCCATCAGCGCAGTAAAGACCCGATTCGCACTGATTCCCGATCTAGAGCATCTGCGCTTGCGGGCGGATGCCTAGCCGGGCGCTCAGTTCCTCGCGCGGCTCAGATAAACATCTCTTCGTCAGACGTGGCGTGATCCACCGTCGGCCTACCGCCGCGGCCCAAATGCGAAAGCGCTGTGCGCAAGCCTGAGAAAATACCGTGGACCTGGCGGACTGGCGCCATCACTCCGCGATGCACTAAGGAAACAGTGTCCTGCGTGCGCGTCATGGCATCATCGAGAACCATTTCGGCGCGCTCCATCTGAACCTTTGCGCGGGTGGTCGCGTCGCTGACAAGCTCATCGACTTTCAAAAGCTGCTGCCGCGTAATGTCCATGATCGAGCCGGTGGTCCCGGCAATCTTGTCCACATGCTTCTCGACGTTTTCCACAGTCCGTTTGGTCGTACCGACAATGCTATGGATTTGCGGCATGAGCTCTGAGACCTTTGCCTGAAGCTGCCGCGCCACAACAAAGAGTCCGATGAGCGTTCCCGCCTGGATCAGCAGCGCGAGCGCAGAAACGATTACAAAAATTGTGAGAACCAGGAGAAGATTTTGGTCCATGCCGGCGTTCCAGCCGTGGTCAGGCTAACGGGCCTAAACGGTCCCTCCCGAGGTGCTCGTGCTTTCGCCTGTCGTTTTGATGTCGCTCACAGCGTCACGGTAAGCTTGTTTCCCGGCCTCGACAGCCGCGTTCAAGTTCTCCTTATGGCGCGCAACCGTCGATCGCCCCTTCTCATAGAGATCCGATGCCGACCCTTTTAGATCCTCGCTGCGCTGGCGCAGGTACTCTTTCCCTTCTTGCGTACGGGCTTTCAAGTAATCGGCTCCTTCACCGGCTTTATCGGCGATCAATTGACGGGTTTCCTCGCCGGCCCGGGGAGCCCAGAGTATGCCGGCTGCCACGCCGATCCCGAGCCCTAGCAAAAAGTAACCGAAGCCGCTTCGTTCCTCCATAGTTGCCTCCTCTTACATAAATTAATGGCGGTTTACATCCTGTAGAGCATGGTACAGTAGCAAACGTTTCAACAGGATGGCCGGACGCGGCAAGCCGAAAAAGCTCAGTGGCGAGGATCTATGGGATTATGCGCTGCGGTTGCTAGGAAAGCGCGCATATTCGGCGGGCGAACTCAAGCAAAAACTCGCATTAAGATCGGAATCTCCACGGGATTTGGCGGAGGTGATGTCCAAGTTACGCCAATATGGGTTTGCCGATGATACGAAGTTTTCCGAGGCATTCGCGTCCTCAAGACTTCAGCGCGAGGGATTCGGCCGGTTTCGCGTGTTGCGCGACTTACGGTCCAAACGAGTAGCCGGAACTGTCGCCGAAGCCGCAGTTGAGAAAACCTTTGCCGGGACGGACGAGAGCGGGCTGATCCAGCGTTTTTTGGACCGAAAATATCGCGGTAAAAATCTTAGCGAGTTTTTGAAAGAGGAGAAGAACCTTGCCGCTGTGTATCGCAGGCTCCGGACCGCCGGTTTCAGCGGCACGAACAGTCTCTCGGTTTTGAAGCGCTACACGCGCCGAGCCGAAGAATGGAACGGCTTAGAGGACATTGAAGAGTAATCGCCCACCGGCCTAGAACTTGACTTGCGGAACCTTTTTCTCTTCCTCTGTGGTCTTGAAGTACGCATCATCTTTCTGAAATCCGAACATCGAGGCCGCGATGTTATTCGGAAACAGTTGAACATCGGTGTTGTACTTCGCAATCGCTTCGTTATAGTCCCGGCGTGACACAGCAATTCGGTTTTCGGTGCGCGATAACTCGTCCTGAAGCCGGAGGAAGTTTTCGTTCGATTTGAGCTGCGGATAGTTTTCCTGTAATACGAGCAGCCGGCCGATGGCGCCGCTCAACTGATTATTTGCGGTGATCTCGTCCTGTTTTGAATGCGCACCAAGCAGCGCCGCGCGGGCGTTCGCGACCTCTCCGATCACGGCTTGCTCTTGCTTGGCATAGCCCTTAACCGTTTCGACGAGGTTCGGAATTAGGTCGGCGCGACGCTTGATGTCGTTATCGACTTGCGCCCACTTTGCGTCGATATCGGTCTTCTCCGCGACCAGACGGTTGCGCTCGCCGACAAGCTGGCCGCCAAAAATCAGTCCTGCAAGAACCAACACTCCCACTACAATTAGCGCGCCTTTCATAATTTCCCTCTCCCAATCTTAAAATGTGCTTCCCCTTACTTGCCTAACGCGTCGACGAAGCGGACCAGCGAATCCACCTCTGTCAAATATTGATCGAAAACAGGCACGACATCGATTTTCGGCCGCCGCTTTCCAGCTTCTCGCGCCGCCAGTATGGCCTTTGCTCCTTCGAATCGCCCGCCGGTTGCGTGCTCGAGCGCAACAATGATCTCTTTCTTTTTCCAGCGCGGCTGATGGCCGCTCAAAATAAGAGCGTGCCTGCCCAGAACGCAAAAGGTCGAGACGGAATCAATCAGAAGGTTCAGCAGTTGGTCGGGGCGAGAGAGTAACTCCGCCGCTTTCTGACGCAAACGAATCTGCTTTGCGCGCAGCTCATGCTCCACCTGGGCGCGATAAAACGAGCGATCCACGGTTAGGTTCGCAATCACGTCGGTTCCGTGAAGGACACGCCTGTGTTCTTGCATGTCGTGAAACTCGATGGGAAAACAATCTGTCGAGTTGCGGACTTCTTCCTCGCTCAGCAGTAACGGTGGAGGGTTACGTTGATCGCGCCACCAGCGGAATACAGGTTCCGATGCAGCGAGTTCTTGCGATGAAAGCCGGTCCAGGACGCAAAGCACGTTAAGATCGGAGCTTTCCTCGTGCCAATCGCCCATAGCGGCCGAGCCATACAAAATGGCGCTGATAAGGCGGTCGCCGAACGTCGAATTCAGGCGCCGAACCAATTCTGAAAGCTTGTCTTCCACGCGCGCGCTCCTCCTGCTTAGGCTTTACCAATCACTATTCGCACCGCCACCGCCGAAATCACCGCCTCCAAAACCGCCAAACCCGCCCCCGCCGCCGGAATCACCGCCGAATCCACCGCCATCGCTCCATCCCCCACCGTAGCCACGCCCACCGCCGAGCAAATTACCGAGCAACATTCCTGTAAGGAAGCTGCCAGCGCCGCCGCCCCCTCCCCGGCCTCCGCGTCCGAGCCGGCCGAAAAGCCACAGGAGAAAGAAGATGCCAAGGATGAATAGCGGACCGGGAATCCCCGTGCGATGCCGCGAGGGCACGCGGCGAGGCGGCTCGACGGGCAGACTGTTATCCGAAAACGCGATGCCTTTACCTTGGGCGATCTGTTGCGCCATGGCGCGTGCAGCCGTGAGCAGCGCGCCGTCATAATCGCTTCCGCGTAATTCGGGCCGGATCGAGCGCAAGATGCTGCCGGAAAATCCGTCCGTGAGATACGGTTCAATGCCGCGGCCCGTTTCGATATCATCTTTGTGGTCCTTTACGGCAATCAGCAAGAGTACGCCTTGATTGCTCTTCCGATCGCCGACGCCCCACTTCCTCGCGAGCCGGATAGCAAAGTCTTCTATGGGCCGATCGCCAATGGAGTCGATAGTGACCAGCGCGAATTGGACGCCCAGCTGCTGCTCGACTTGGGTGCAAAACTCTTCCAACTGCTCTTTTCCCGACGGCGAAACGACATGCGCAAGATCGCTGACGTAACCGGTGGGCTTCGGAAGCGAATTGACATCAACGGCGCAAAGCGCCGCCCAACACGCGACCAAAAGCAGCAAAGCAGCGACGCAAAAGCGATGAGCGAGTTTTGAATCACGGCTTCGCATGCAACACGAGCTTAGCAAGTAAAAGCACCAAGGTAGTCTGGTTTAGGAAAGGAAGAAACATGGCTACAGCGGTAACACCAGTACCTGCAGGCGACGTTACGCAGCGCGTCGGAGTAGAAGTGATCCGGGCGCGAGGTGTCGACGTCGAAAAATTAATCAAGATGCTGATTGCGAATGCGGCGGCGGAATTTGCGAGTACCTATTACTACTACACAATTCTCCGCATGCATTTGGCTGGCTATGAAGATTACAAAGAGATTTGTGAAGATGCGCGGCTAGAGGACCGGGCGCACTGGGAGTTAATCGTGCCGCGGATTTATGAGCTCGGCGGCGAATTGCCGAACGATCTGCCTGAATTTCACAATCAAGCGGGATGCGTTGCAGCGAAGCTACCGAACCCGCCGACGGTAGTGAATATCCTGACGGTTCTGCTGGAGTCGGAACGGTGTGCGATTCGAAGCTGGAGCGCGGTATGCGACATGACGTTCGGCAAAGATCCGCGCACTTATGATCTGGCGGCGAGAATCTTGAATGAAGAGATCGAGCACGAGGCCTGGTTTATCGAGCTGCTGGCGCATGAGCGGGATGGCAAATCGATTCCTTCAGGCCACTTCCGCCGCGGCGAGCCGGGCGAAGCGCCGTATAGCAAGAATCGCGGTTTTTACAATCCGTAACCAAGTCGCGGAGCAGACATGATGCGGCCGCATGAATCCATCTGAAACTCATCTGGTCGTGCTCGAAACGCCCGAAGGCGAGCGTTCCTTCCGGTGCGCCGGGAACGAGTTCATTTGGAATGCGGCCGCGCGAAACGGAATCGTGCTTCCGGCCATATGCCATCAAGGCAGATGTCTTACGTGCGCGTGCAGACTGCTCGGCGGCGAGGTGGATCAGACGAGCTCGAATTCTTATTTTTCGGAAGATAAGAAAGCCCAGTTTGCTCTGATTTGCACGGGCAAGCCGAGGAGTGACTTGCGCCTGAGGACGCATCAGCAATGGGAGATGCGGAAGCACCGGGTAGAGCATGGATTGCCCGCACCTTACTTATGAATTGCTGTCATTGGGTATCCTCTCTCCCAGGATGCCCGGCCACAGTTACTCGAACACAATGAAACAGGTTACTCAGTTAGTATTTAGCAGTGGTAGAGAAAACGGGGGCAGATCAGGCAGGTCAGTGAGTCGGACTGCAGCGTGCTGAGAACGTTGTGGAGCTCCAGATGAAGGTAATTTCCGTTCTTGTCCTGCTGGCTTACGCGCCGGGTAAGCGAAGGGCCGCGACCGCCTCCGCATATACGCCGAGATCGTCGGCGAGCCAACTCTGTCCTGACCGGACCACGTGGAACCTTACATTCATTTCGTTCCCGTCGCTGACGATTATGTACTCGAGGGGCTCGAATAAGCCGACGTTTAATTTCAGAGCCGATAACTCATTGGCGAGGAGCAGTGCTTGCTCAAGCAGAAGACAGACTCCGGCTGACGTAAGTATGTCTTCCAGATGGACGTGGTTAACGAAACACTCGTATCCGGTCTCGTCCTGAAAATGCTTTCTAAGGTTAGATTGCACGAGCTTGAATTGCGATTTGAGCAGCACACATCCATCCTCGTAAACAAGTCCCTCGTCAATAATGGCCCTCAAAGCGCTCGCTAAGGAGCCAGATTTCGGTTCGCATCGTCTGATTAGTTGGTCCATTCGGCTGTTGCTTCTCATTGGTCCAAATACCTCAGCCCTTTTTGTATTGCCGCCTGAACCTTGGGATCGTCCAGAAGCTGATTTACGCGATTGGGCGCGCCGTCAAACTGTCCCGTTTCCGGATTGTACAGGTATTTGCCTGTTAGATCTTGATAGTGAATCTGCCCGGGCCTTTGCTGGGGATTTGGGTTTTCGACGTCAATACGACCGCCTTTACCATCCCTCCACAACGTCTTAGATGTGACCTGCGTGCCGCCAGATCCGGCCTCGTCGGAACCACCTCCGCCGCCACCTCCGCCGCCGCTTGCCGAGCTACTCATACAGGAGATCATGCCGGCACCCCAGCCCAATCCCCCGCCGACCAAAAAGCCGCCGGGTACGGTTACGATTCCCCCTGGTCCGCCGGCCAGACCCAGTGCACTCCCGGCCGATGCTCCGGCCGCAGTGCTCGCTGATAAGCAGGTGGGATTTCGTGGGCGACTCGCCCAGTCCACAATGGTTTGCACGCCTTGCCGGTTTCTTTCTGCAATGTTTACTACCGAGAGGGCGGCTGCCAAAGCCACCCTTTCCAGTTCCGCTGTAACCGCAGTGCTCCAGCAGGGCTTGGGCTTCCCGCGACACGGGTCGTCGGCTTGCGCTCGCCCGTCAGGATCCGTCAAAGTAAGCGGCTGATTGGAGACGTAAGCATATGCATTCCAGGTCTCCGGGTCGGATGGATCCGCGCCCGCATTTTCTGGATCCGGACTGCTAAATCTTCCCAAAGGCGATCCGAAATAGCGCGCCCCGAAGAAGTCCTGCCCCGTTTCGGAATCCCTGACT
>JAFAYL010000016.1 GCA_019240405.1 Acidobacteriaceae bacterium | reverse complement strand
AAGGGCTGCAAACTTTTCTCCTCGAGATCGACGTAGCCGAGGTCGTAATCCATAAAGCTGACGAGCCAGATGCCATCGTCGACTTCCTTGATTCCCACTGCCTGACCAGCCAGGCAGACACTGAGATTGATCTTTTTGCGGTAGAGGGCACAGGCGCCCGCAGTTGGTGACGACGACCGTGTTGTCGTGAAACGGATAGTGTGGCTCGCCGATGCCGCGGTACGGCTTCGTGGAAGCCGTATACACTTCAGCCGGGCACTTCATCTCGAGCGCTTCATGTGGCCGTTGGTTATTAAATTCTTCCAAGAAGGCGTCGAACTTGGCTTGCTGCTGCAAGAGGTTCACGCTAGCGGGGCGTGTCGCCTCTTGGGATGGGCTCAACTGCCGAGGTGGATTATACGCTCCGGAGCGGTTGTGCCACTAACGACCGCGTGCACGTGGGTCGTTCGTACGTGGAGGGCATGAGCTATCCATTGGCGATGCGTGCACACCGATTGCATAGTATCGAGCGTGATCTGCTGTGCGTCTCGATTGAGCACAAAAGGCATCTCATTAAGATGAGCGCGCCAGAAGGCCTGCCGGCCTGGATTGAAGCCTAACGGGCTACCGGGAGTGCAGCGTTGCGCATCTATCCAGCCCTTTTCTGAGCCCGGCAGGTGCGTGCCGTATGGCGAGAATGTCAATAAGTAGGCGAGGGCGAGCACAAGAAGACGAGTGTTAGTCACGATTCGGACTTCATGTCGCTACCGCAATTGTGAAGATGAAAGGTGATGCGCAGGCTGCAGTTACGCGCGAGGCTTCGGAACTGGACGGGGTTTCGGGCGCGCGAGGATCAAGTTGCGATCATCTTGAGCCTTGTGATTGGAATGATCGTCGGGCTGACGGTGGTCGCGTTCATTCTGCTGACCGGGCGGCTCGCGGCGCGCATGTATCCGCCGGGCAGCGCGGTCTGGCGGCGCGTTTTGATTCCGACGGCAGGTTCGCTTTTGACCGGATATCTGCTGTTTCGCTATTTTCCTAACGCGCGAGGAAGCGGGATTCCGCAAGCGAAGTTCGCGCTGTTTCTGCAGGACGGATATATCTCGTTGCGAACGGTGCCGGGGAAATTTTTGTGTTGTTCAATTTCACTTGCTAGCGGGATTGCGCTGGGGCGCGAGGGGCCATCGGTGCAGATGGGCGCGGGTATCGCTTCGGTGCTGGGGCGGCGATTCGGACTGAGCGTGCCGAAGGTGAAGGCGCTGTTGCCGGTCGGATCGTCGGCGGCGCTAGCAGCGGCGTTCAACACGCCCATTGCGGCCGTTCTGTTTTCGCTTGAAGAAATCTTGGGTGATTTGCAGGCGCCGGTGCTTGGAGCTGTCGTTCTGAGCTCGGCGACCGCATGGATCGTGCTGCACCTCATCATGGGGGATCATCTGTTTCACGTTCCTGCGTATCAGCTCGTGAATCCGCTCGAGTTTGGAATTTACGCGATTCTCGGCGTAGTGGGTGGGCTGGGTTCTGTGTGCTTCGTGAAACTGCTTCTGTATCTTCGAATCTGGTTCCGGCAGCTTCCTAAATCGACGGGTTGGCTTCAACCGACAGCGGGAGGTCTGCTTGTGGGATTGATGGGATGGTTTGTGCCGCAAGTGCTCGGGGTCGGGTACGACTACGTGGATCGCGTGCTGAGCGGCGATTTTCCTCTAAAGCTTGTTGCGCTGCTCGCTGTAATGAAGATCATTGCGACACCCGCGTGCTATTCATCGGGGAACGCGGGCGGAATTTTCGGTCCGAGTCTATTTGTTGGCGCCATGATCGGCGGAACGGTGGGCAGCATCGCTCATAATCTGCTGCCGAATATCACGGCGAATCCGGGAGCTTACGCGCTGGTGGGGATGGGAACGGCGTTTGCGGGAATTGTGCGTACGCCGCTCACTTCGGTGATCATGATTTTCGAGATGACGCGGGACTATTCGATTGTGGTTCCGCTGATGATCTCGAATCTGGTGAGCTTCTTCATTTCTCAGCGATTGCAGAGGGAGCCAATTTATGAGGCGCTTGCGCTGCAAGAGGGCGTGTTTCTGCCGACTGGAGAATCGCGCGAGGAGTTAGAGGGAATACGCGTCAGCGAAGTGATGGAGACTGGCGTAGAGCCGCTCGCTCCGGAAGCAGACGTGGCAAGCGCGAAGCGGCACTTTGAGCAAGAGAGATGCAATTCCTGGCCTGTGGGCAGCGCGACGCATTTAGAGGGCGTGGTCAGCGCACGGCAGATTGAGACGCCGACACCGTGCGCTGCGACTCTGCGGGAACTGATCGGAGACGGTGGAGATTATCCCTATGTTCACGCCGATCATCCGGCAAGTTATGCGTTGGAGCGAATGGGCGCGAAGGGCGTGGATGTCGTGCCGGTGGTGAGCCGCGCGAATATCCGCCATATGCACGGCGTCGTTAGCTTGGCGGATATTCTCGCGAAATACGGCGTGGTACACGATTGAACGCGAGTTGGATGAGATGATGTCGACTGATCGACCGAACGTTCCGGGATCTTAAAAGTGAAATCCGACGGTGCCGGTTATAGTGCGTGGCGTTACATAATGCGTACCGCTGAAGGTCGATAGAAAGTTGTAAAGAGCGACTTTGTCTGTGAGGTTGATCACCTCGACGCGGGCGCTCCATTTGTAACGGTCGCCATGAAAAATGTTGTCATGGCCGAGGGCGAGATCGAATAGATTACGCGAAGCGATGCGCTGCGGCTTGTGGTCGTCGTTTTCAGTTCCGGGCGGCGGCACGTTAATATAGATCGATTTGAGGCCCGCGGCATCGCAAGTAGCAAGCGCCGGTCCGAGTGGATTGGGAGCGGCGAGTTTTCCGTCGCAAGTCAGCCCGGCCTGAAACTCCTGATCGGCAGTGAGCGGAAGTCCGCTAATCGCATTTACCAATGCAACCTGGCCGCTTGGAATCGTGGGGTTTGCACCACCATCCGCGACAGACGTCGCGAGCGCACAGGTTGCGGTCGGCGCAACACAGGGGACCGCTCCAGCGACAAGCCCGCTGTCATATCTCCAGTTGAATGACAACCAGGGACCTCGTTTCCAGGGCTGATATTGAAAGTGAGTTGTTTCGTTGAATAGCTCGTCGTGGTCAATGCGAAAAACCTCGTTGCCCACCGGAATGATTGGTAAGCCCGCGACTTGAGGCAGGAAGAAGCGAGCGGCAACCCCGGACATGGTCACAAACGCCGTGAGTCCGTGGAGGTCGGGAACACTAACGCGGATCGCGTAACCGGGAATTTTCGAACTGTGCCACTCAATCGGAAACGTAATCGGCGTGGCGCCAACGACGCCGAAGTCGAATGCATTATGGGTGTACTTCCAGATGTATTCGGCATTAAAAACGAGGTATCGCCCGAAAGCCTGTTGCAAGCCAGCGTGAAATTCATTGCGCCAGCCAGGATGGATCGGTCCGAGGTTGCATGTCACGCCCGGGGGCGGGACCAGAGCCGCGAGAAATGGAATACTGCATCCCGTGCTGGCGATTATGAGGTTCTCATTGAACGGAGTTTCGAGCGTTCGTGCGTACGAGATCTGTAGCACCGTGTTGGACGGCTTAATGTTATATGCAATGCCGAGGCGCGGCTCCGCCTGACGCGCGGCCACGATACCGTTATAGAGATCGCCCCGAATTCCGGCATTAAACGTCCAACTGCCTTTCGTGATGGTGTCTTGAACGAAAAGCGCGAGTTCCTTAATATCGGTGTGCCCGAAGAAGCGGAATGGCGTACCTCCGGTGGCCAAATCGTTGGGCGCCAAAATCGCGCAAGGCGTGCCAGGGATGGGCTGGCCATTCGCACCCAAACATGAGGGAGCAATTCCGGGAATGAGAGTGGGGTCGACAATTGCGAAGCTGTCGTTCTCAGTAAGGAACGTGTGTTCATATGTCGCTCCGGCCTTCAGGTTGTGAATGCCTTTGACATAGGAAATAGTGGACCGGACGCCGACATTATTGAGCCGGCGACCCTGAGTGACAGTTTCGCTCTGCAGATCCGGAGACCAATCGGCAAAGGGATCGGCGCTCGGATAATAGTTGTACTCGTCGGTCCGCATGAAAGCGCCAAGCGTGAACACGAGGGAAGGACTGATCACGCGAGTCCAGGCCGGCGCCACATTCAGTGTCTTGATTTTCGAGCGCTGATCCGTCGGACCAAGTGGACCGCCGGTTATGGGATTGACGATGCCCGGATGATATTCCTGGTCGAACGAATTGGGATTTTGAAACCACGAACGCGTGTAGCCCAAGTCTAGGTGGACGGAATCTGCGGCTGAAAATTGATAGTCGATCCGGTCAAACAGGTTCTCTTCATTCCCTTTGTCGTGCATGACCGTGAACTCGGGCGGATCAAGAAATCTGCCGGTATTTAGCCCGCTGACAGCAATAAAGTTGCCCCAGCTTTTCCCGCCGTAAGCGAGATTGAAGTTCCCGCCTGACGTTCCGAAGGTGCCGTACGAGGCGCCAAAGTCACCGTGCGGAGTGGTCACTCCTTGACCGGAGCGCGTTGTCGCCACGATAACCAAACTGGTTTTGCCTCCAAACTCGGCCGGCGGCGCGCCTTCGAGTACCTCTATTGACTGAACCGAGTCTACTGGAATCTGGTTTGAAAACACTTTGCTTTGCTGGTCTGTGATCGGCTGGCCATCGACAGAGAATGAGTTTTGCGCATGATCGCCGAGTCCATGAAACAGGCCATTAGAATCGGCCGCAACCCCTGGGGAAGCCAGCGTCACAAGCGAGCTGACAGAAGAAGACGGGCTTTCGAGAGGCAGTTTGTCGAACAGAGCCCGGTCTACGTCCGTATGGTTGACTGGATCGTTTTCGACAAGGTCCTGCCCCTCGGTAACCGTTACTTCGGTCTTAGCTGTGCCGAGTTGCAGGGCGATTTTCACATCAACCGGTACGGAAGAACGCACGTCCACCTCCTGCACGCCGGTCTGAAACCCGGAAGAAGTCGCGGTCAGGTGATAGTTGTTATATGGAACGTTGGTGAACTGAAACTTTCCTTGATCGTCGGTCTGGCTAGCGCGAATATAACGGGACACAGGGTTCTGAACTTCAACGGTTGCGCCCTTGATAGCCGCACCTGAAGGGTCGAGGACAGTTCCTTTCACTGTTCCGCTGTTGGATTGGCCCTGCAAGCTGACACAAACTGATGAAACCACGATGGAAATAATCGCGATCTTAAACTTCATGTTTTCTCCTATTGGCAAATAATTAATCAGCTCCTTACGCTCGCGGGGTATGACAGCGCCACGCAAACGCGCGCGGAGCACCCAACTGCTCACAACGTGAGGAGAAAACTAGGCGGGCGGAGCGCGAGAAAAGTGGGAAGCGGGAAGATGGCACCGGAGGACAGGAGACTCTTCACGTTGAACGTCCCAATCCGTTAGACCCGGCGGCGCGACGCCGCTTTCAGCGACTGTTTGAAGTACAGGCGTATGGCCGGCGTGACAAACGGGACAACAATGCCGGTGATCGCCGCAATCGTCGTGCGCATGCGTTGCTGAGGCGATTTGCACGCCGAGAACTGCAAAGACAATGCAGATTGCCAGCGCGGCTCGCCACCACGAACGCTCGCCTGTAAGAGAAATGATGCCGGTTGCGGGCATTCTCAGATGCTTACGAGCATTATACTTCTGTTGCGCTGAGAGACTTCATATAGTTGGGCTGAGCACGCAATGAGAACCCTGAATTTACTGCCAATATTTGGGTTCTTCGTGGCAGCTTTCTTACACTGCAAAATTGCTGCAGCCCAATCAGTCGACAAAGAGCCGGTGGCGATCTTGGAACTGGGTGGAGCTGCGGATTGGAATCTAAAGGACGGCGCCTCGAGCTTCGGTGCCGACTTTGCAGTTGAGTTCACGCCGATAGAGAAGTGGCTGGAACTTGAGGCCGGGATTACGCCGCTGCTCAGCCATCGCTCGAAAGAATGGGATACGGACCTGCTCTTTAAGAAGCCCTGGACACTGTCAAAAAAGGCGGAGCTAATGTTCGGCATCGGCCCGGAGTGGGTCCATACAAGCGAACACGGCGGGATAACGAACTCGTTCGCAGGCGAAGCCGTGCTGGACTTCATGTTTTGGCCCTCTGCTGGACGGAGATTCGGCTGGTATTTGGAACCGGGCTACGAGTACAGCTTCGGCCCAGGCCATGAGCGATCAATGGGTGTGACTGCCGGACTGTTGATCGCGATCTTTCGATGAGCAATCCCTTGCCCACGAAGGCGGCTGATGCGGAAGAAGGCGTTTCCGGGCGCTATAATTCCATGCGTGGGCAGTTCTTTATCGGCCTATAAGACGCATCACTGCGGCTTCCAAGCGGGTCGAGAGGATCCGTATCTGCGCTTGGGCAGCGTGAATGTTTTTGTTCGCGATCAAGACCGGAGCTTACGTTTCTATGTGGAAAAGCTTGGATTCGAGTTGGCGTTCGATTACCGCTTTCCATCGGGCGATCGCTGGCTGACAGTCGCCCCTCCGGACGGTACTGCGAATCTGGCGCTCATCGCTCCGAAGCCTGGCTCCGAAGAATACAAGCTCATCGGCAGGCCTACCGAAGTTATCTTTATCACGGAAGATCTCTTCGCGAAATTCAATGAATGGCGGAGCCGCGGAGTCCGTTTTCATCATTCGCCGCAGGTACAGCGGTGGGATGCGCCGTCCTCGAGCTTTGAAGATATAGATGGAAACTCTTTTACCCTGCTGAGCTATGAAGGGCTGAACCGGGAATTGGAGGAGCAACGCCGCGCACACACCGAGCGGCTTGAAGCCGAGCGCCACCGGATTGAGGAGTTGGAGACTGCGCGGGAAGTGCAAGCGAGACTTTTCCCTCGCACACAGCCGTACTTTACGGGCCTCAAATATTCTGGAGTTTGCATTCAGGCTCGGCAGGTGGGTGGCGACTACTATGATTTTCTCGATCTCGGCAGAGAACGGTTAGGCCTGGTGATCGGCGATATTTCGGGGAAAGGAACCGCGGCGGCTCTTTTGATGGCGAACTTGCAGGCGCATTTACATAACCAATGCGCAATGTACTGGCGCCGTCCCTTTACGCCTTTTGCTTTGGAGCAGCCGCAACGGTTTCTGACCGCAGTAAACCGGCTTTTCGGAGAGAATACAACGGAAAGCAGATACGCGACCCTTTTCTTTGCAGAATATGATGACCGGACACGTGGATTGCGTTATGCGAATTGCGGTCATCCTCCAGGCATGCTTCTCAGGCGCGATAACAAACTCGAACGGCTCGACTCCACGTCAACGGTGCTGGGACTTTTCAAAGACTGGGATTGCGGTGTGGGAGAGTGTAACCTGTACCCTGGTGACACGCTCGCACTCTATACGGATGGTTTGACTGAAGCTTGCAATGCCGAAGGCGAGGAATTTGGAGAAGAGCGCGTGGTAGAAGCGCTTGAGCGAGGCCGTGATTTGCCTTCGGAAGCTTTATTGGGATCGCTTGTCGATGATGTTCGACAGTTCAGTCCAAGCGAACAGCACGACGACATAACCCTAGTGATTGCCCGGTGCATGGGCGACTAGCGGCGGCCGGGCTCAAGAATCAGCAGATTTTGAACAGGAGCAGAGATGAGCAAGGTACGAGTATTGGTTGGCACACATAAAGGCGCGTTCGTCTTGAGTTCTGACGGCAAGCGCAAGGACTGGGAGGTGAGCGGACCACACTTTGCAGGTTGGGAGATCTATCACGTAAAAGGATCGCCGGCGGACCCAAACCGGTTGTATGCGTCACAGTCGAGCGGCTGGTTCGGGCAAATCGTCCAGCGATCGAATGACGGCGGCAAGACATGGGAGCCGGTGGGAAACAAATTTGTATACGAAGGAGTGCCCGGCACGCACCAGTGGTACGATGGCACGCCGCACCCGTGGGAATTCAAGCGCGTGTGGCACTTTGAACCATCATTGACTGACCCGGACACGGTTTACGCGGGAGTGGAAGATGCGGCATTGTTCCGCTCGACGGATGGCGGAAAAACGTGGCAGGAACTGGCGGGATTGCGCGGGCACGGGTCGGGACCTCGGTGGCAGCCGGGCGCGGGCGGGATGTGCCTTCACACGATTCTTCTCGATCCGAGCGATTCCGGACGAATGTACATCGCGATTTCGGCCGCGGGTGTGTTCCGAAGCGACGATGGCGGCACGACTTGGCGGCCCATTAATAATGGACTGCACTCGCCCTTTCTTCCCGATCCTACTGCGGAGGTGGGCCATTGCGTTCATCGCATCGCGATGCACCAGTCGCGAGCGGAAGTGCTGTTTATGCAGAAGCACTGGGATGTAATGCGCAGCGATAATGCGGGGGAATCATGGCACGAGGTCAGCGGCAATTTGCCAACGGATTTTGGTTTTGCGATTGACGTGCATGCGCACGAGCCGGAGACGATTTATGTTGTTCCGATCAAGAGCGATTCGGAGCATTATCCGCCTGAGGGAAAGCTGCGGGTTTACCGCAGCCATACGGGCGGAAACGAATGGGAGGCACTTACGAATGGTTTGCCGCAGAGCGATTGTTACGTGAATGTGTTGCGCGACGCAATGGCAATTGATTCGCTCGATTCGTGCGGCGTGTACTTCGGAACAACGGGAGGGCAGGTATATGCATCGGCGGATGGCGGCGACAACTGGGCTCCCATTGTGCGAGATCTTCCGGCAGTGCTCTCGGTTGAAGTACAGACGTTGCAATGATGCGAGGTTGAACTTTTTGGCGCGAGACTAGGTCTATGGCGGAACCCATAATTGTGCGCGATCCGGAGATACTCGGTGGCGAGCCCATATTTCGTGGAACGCGAGTACCGTTCCAGGCACTCTTGGATTATCTGGAAAGTGGCGACACGATCGAGGAATTCCTTCACCAGTTCCCAACTGTGACCCGTGACATGGCAATTGCTGCTTTGGAACGCGCAAAGGAGTCTCTGCTCGCCAGCATCGGATGAAAATCCTGCTGGATGAGTGTCTACCCAAGGACCTCGGGAACAGTTTTGCCGGCCATCAGTGCCAGACTGTGCCCGAGGCTGGCTTTGCCGGCAAGAGCAACGGTGAGTTGCTGGTTTTGGCTGAGCAGGCTGGCTTCGCTGTTTTCGTTTCCGTGGATAAAGGTTTAATCTATCAGCAGAACCTGAGAGATCGAGCTATTGCCTTGATTGTGATACGCGCTCGGTCTAACAAATTGGAAGATTTGGTGGTGCACATGCCGGCATGTTTGGCTGTGTTGCGTTCTATCAGGCCGGGGCAGGTTGTTCGAGTAAGTTAGGGGGAGTCGACAAAAAATGCGCCCATTTCTATACGCGCACCAAATAGGATGAGCAAGATTGGACTTGGTGTACGCGAGATCTTCCGGCAGTGCTCTCGGTTGAAGTGCAGACGTTGCAATGAGGTGAGGTTTGGATGGTGCGCGTGATGCTTCCGGCACATCTGCGGACGCTGGCGAAAGTGGATGGCGAGGTAACGGTCGAGGTTGAGGGTCCGGTGACGCAACGCTCGATCCTCGATGCGCTCGAGGCATCGTATCCGGCCTTGCGGGGCACCATTCGTGATCAGGTGACGCTGAAGCGGCGCGCGTTCGTGCGATTTTTCGCGTGCGAAGAGGATCTATCTCATGAGTCGCCCGAGGCGGAATTGCCGCAAGCGATTGCATCGGGCGCGCAGCCCTTTATGGTTGTGGGTGCTATCGCGGGAGGGTAGCAGAGCTTCGATTATTTCTGCGGCGTGATGTCAGTGACGGGAAGATCCCAATGCGCTAGAAGAATTTCGAAACGTCGCTGCTCTTCGCGCCTGTATGTTTCCTGGTCAGGCCATAGCTGCTTGGTTAGCGCTTCTTCGTCGGGATTGGCGGTTGTCGCGAGCGTAGAATTTTTGAATCGAATTGTGACGCGATAGTCCCAGCGCGCATCTTCGGTCATGTGGTTTGCGGGAGTCTCGATTTTCACCGATAGCATGCGACCGCTTTCGACGATTTTCTTCAGCAGCGGGTAATGGTTCTTTAGGAAGAGCTGCAGAAACTCCTGCTGGTGTCCCCATTGGACTTTGTAATAGTACTCGACGGTGTAGGGCTGTCCGGGTGCAACTTGTGTAGGGGCGCCTTGCGCTAGCAGAGGCCGCAGACAGGGACAGCAACAGCGCAAGCAGTAGGTTTTTCATCGGTCCTCCAGATTTGGAAACTTCTAACCGCCTCACTCGAAGGGCACGTCGTCGTCGCCCGGCTCAGTCGCAAGGTTTTCAAATTTCGTGTAGCGGTTCAGAAACGCCAGTTTAACCCTGCCGGTCGGACCGTTGCGCTGTTTTGCGAGAATCAGCTCGGCTAGACCCTTTAAGCTCTCTTTGTCGGGACGATAGACCTCCTCGCGAAAGATGAAAGCGACTAGATCGGCATCCTGCTCAATGCTTCCGGATTCGCGAAGATCGCTTAACATGGGCCGGTGATCGCCAGTTCGCACCTCAGGCGCCCGGCTTAGCTGCGAAAGCACAAGAAAGGGAACGCCCAGATCCTTGGACATCAGCTTCAGACCACGCGATAGCGAGCTGATCTCTTGCACCCGGTTCTCGAATCTTCCGCGGCCCTGCATCAATTGCAGATAATCGAGGACGACGAGTCCGAGATCCTGTTCAGCCTGGAGCCGCCGAACTTTCGAGTGCACCTCCATTAGATTGGTTCCCGCAGTATCGTCGATAAACAACGGCGATTCGACCAGCCGATACATCGCATTCCGCAATAGCCGGCGTTCATCTTCGTTCAGGTATCCGGCGCGGAAACGCTGCTGATCCACGCGAGCGGCGGTGCAAATCAAGCGCGTGAGCAGCGACTCCTTGGACATTTCAAGCGAGAAGATGGCGACCGCTTTGGGGTCCTTCACGTTAGTGGCAACGTGCTGGGCGATATTGAGTGCGAGCGCGGTCTTTCCCATCGCCGGACGCCCCGCGAGAATAAACAATTCGCCCTCGCGGAGCCCGCCGGTCATCTCATCGAACTTCACGAATCCGGTTCCAAGCCCTTTGACGCGCCGATTCGCGTCCAGAAACGCGTTTATCCCGCCTTCGTATTCAGTAACGATGTGCGCGGGACTTGCAAGCGATTTCTTCGCATCGATGTCGCTCAATTTCATGAGCGCGTCTTCAAATGCGCCCAGGATCTCTTTGGCTTCTTCATCAGAGGTCAGGCAACGGTGAATCGTGTCCTGAGAAATCGTGATGAGGCGCCGCCGCAGAGATTTCTCTTTAATGATGGAGACGTAACTTTCGATGTTGTGAAGCTGCGGCAACCCGTCATCGAGCGAAACGAGATAGCTCAAGCCATCAACAGATTGGAGCTGACCGTGCTTCATCAGCTCATTGGCGAGCGTTACGCGATCGATCGTTTCACCGCGGTCATGCAGGTCGGTCATGCGCAAGAAAATGCGCCGGTGCTTCTCCAGGCTGAAGTCCTCGGGCGTAAGCGTGCCTGCGACTTGGAGGAAGGCCATGGCATTGCTCATAATGCCGCCCAGCACAAACCGTTCTGCGTCGAGGTTGTCCGGGAGCGATTGCTCTATGCTCAGTTCACGCACTGCCATCAAACGAGAGACCTGCCTAAGTTAGCTGATTGAAATCCCACTCGCAATTGCAGTCCCGAAGATTTCGGAGGAAGCTTTTTGATTCACAACCAACATAAAGCGAGCATTTCACTTAGAGCCGTTCCACACCGGATTTCCACAAATGTTCCTCAATTCATTTTTACCCTAAATTGTTTCGGATGAGGCGCGGCGCTCTCATTTATCAACGAACCGAATTTCAAAAGGTCTTGCTATACTGCGACGGCGGAAGAGGTTCGGTTCCTGTCGACACGCGTGTTAAATCCGGATTCAGAAATCACGCAGCATTCTGCGCTCGGACCCCTCGCGCCGCGTGAAGCGATCCTCGATATCCAGCCACACGAAAAAACTCCGAACGGCCGGCGTAACAAGCTGCGGATGGATCTGAACGAGAACACGGTCGGGGCTCCGCCTCATGTGCTGGATTTTTTCAGGCGATATCTCACGGCGGCCGACTTAACCATCTATCCGGACTACGATCACGCGCTTGAAGAGCTCTCGCTGCATTTCTCGGTGGACATTGACGAGCTCACGCTTACTAACGGGACCGAAGAGGCGATTCAGCTCGTTGCGAATACGTACGTCGACGAGGGCGAGGAAGTCCTGCTTCTGTGTCCTTCGTATGCGGCGTACAGGTTCTATAGTCAGCTTGCTGGAGCGCGGATCCATGAGATTGACTATTCACCCGGATTTGAGTTCCCGCTCGAAAAGCTGCTGGACCGGATTGGACCGCCCACTCGCGCTTTGTTTATCGGTAATCCGAATAATCCCACCGGCACTGTCATCGATACTCCTGCGATAGAGCGAGTACTTTCGAAGGCAGCAGATACTGCCGTACTGATCGATGAGGCGTATTACGAGTTCAGTGGCATCACCGCGCTTCCTCTGATCGCACGCCATCCCAACCTTTTCGTCAGCAGAACGTTTTCGAAGGCTTATGGATTGGCGGCCCTGCGGTGCGGATGTCTCTTTTCGACCGCTGAGAACATGGCGCACATACGTAAGGCGCAATCTCCGTACAGCGTGAACTCGCTCGCCGTCATGGCCGCGCGTATTGCGATCAAAGATCCGAAATTTATCGAAGACTACGTGCTTGAAGTGCTCGCTGCCCGCGAATTGCTGTATGTGGGCTTAGAACGGCTGAACATTCCATATATCAAGAGCCGGGCGAATTTCGTGCTTTTTCAGGTGGGCGCGCGGTGCCTGGAGATCCACGACCGCTTGCGAGATCGCGGAATACTCGTGCGCGATTGCAGCCATGACATTGCAGGGCACCTCCGGCTTACGCTTGGGACTCGCGACCAGGTTGAGCGTTTTCTGGATGAGCTCAAGCAGATTTGGTGAGTTGTTGGTCATAGCTCAGTCTCCGCCGCCTGACGTCATTGTTTTCGATATGGATGGCGTGCTGGTCGAGGTTACTGGCTCATATCGTGAAGCGACGCGGGAAACTGTGCGGCATTTCACCGGGGATCTCGTTTCGCACGATGTCATCCAGGATTTCAAAAATCTTGGCGGGTGGAACAATGATTGGCTGCTCTCGCACAGACTGATCCAGGATCGCGGTAAGAACGTGGCGTATTCCGATGTCGCCGGCTATTTCAATCGCGTCTTCTTCGGGGAAAACGGCGATGGGCTGATCCGCTATGAGAAATGGATGCCGGCTAGCGGCCTTCTCGAGCGCTTAGCCGAACGCGTTTCGCTCGCGATCTTCACTGGCCGCGCAAAATATGAGGCCGACGCCACACTGGGCCGCTACGCGCCCGGAATCAATTTTCATCCTCTTATTACGGACGAGTTAGTGGCAAACCCCAAACCCGCACCGGATGGTCTGGAGCTCATCATGCACGAGCATGCAAATAAAACGCTCTGGTATTTGGGTGACACAGTTGATGACGCGCGCAGCGCGCAGGCCGCTGGGGTTCCATTCGTTGGCATCTCCATGCCTCACAACCCACGGCATGCAGAAATCGCGGCGTTGCTCAAAGATTCCGGCGCGTTTGCCGTGCTTGAAGATATCAATCAAATTGAAGGGTTATTGCAGGGATAGCTGGTGGCGACGTGCGAGCCTGGAATGACCGTGTTCCACATCTTCGGGTAATGGTCGTAGCCGAAGGTTTGCGCCCACAGCAGAGTGTTTGCATCTTTCCGGTTTTTCGCCGCGAAACGGTTCAGTCCCTCGTACGAGTCACTGTCAACGAACTCAGCACCCCTGACCACCGATGTAAGTCTGCGCGTTCTGCAAATTGCCGATATTGGTGAACAATCTGTGGAGTTGCTCACTCGAAACCCGGTGGTCTCAGGGAAGGATGCCTACTATACAGTGGGTTAAGAATCTGAAGAAGAATTTCAGCCATGATCACACCGACGGCTTTTCGATAAATCGCGAATTCCTCGTAAGAACATTTCGCTCGTATCTCGGCGACAGAATCATTCAGACGACCGCCAATCTCTAGCATAAGATCACTGATGCTCTTCGCAATGGTGGCATCGCTGATCATAGTTTCCCGTTCCCCGCCCAATTCCAGATAGCCGCGAATAACTGCTGATTCGTGCTGTTATTCACCATATCCGAAGACCAGGAAGGCAGCAACAAAGCTCTAGGCTCATCCCCTGCGGGCGTTCATGAAATCCATTGAACAAAGCGGCTAAACGGCAGTTCAAAATTTAAGCTTGCCTGCTTTGAGGGCTCGATTCGCGCTTCATGGGCCCTCGGAGAAAACCCCGGGAAACTAACAAAGACGTCATACACGCCTGGGGGTAACTGGAGAGTGAACCCTCCATTGGAGTCGGCGTAGATCAGGGGTTCATTCACAGCGTTTCGCGGATGGCCGTCTTTGAGTGCCCAGTGTTGGATTAGCACGGCGGCGCCAGGAATCACTGCGCCAGTTGGATCACGCACCACCCCTGTGAGTGTACCCGGAGCTAGATCACCACTCATGACAAGCGCGCTCAGCAGAACAAATAAACAACACAGCGCACGCCGCATTCCAGTACACATCAGTCCATCCTCCTTGCTATTTCTGATCAACGACACACCCGCCCGGTAAACCCTCAGGCTCCCGTGTGATGTAACTCTAGGTTTCCTGCCCCACAACAGTCGAGGCTCGCGTGACCCCGATCGATTCTAGCGCGAAAGCCAAGGTCTAATCTTATATCGAGGTGGACTGGGAATGAGAACTCAAACTCTACGATTTGTTGCCGCCGGCGCGGTCGCCGTTGGAATCACCATGTTGATTCATGCAGCCGGTCCGAAGCCTGACAACTCCGACGTGAAGAACGTAATCACGGGAAAAGCGGCGTTTGATGACTACCGCACCGAAAAGCCGGGCGCGTTTCGAAAGATCACCGTCGCCGATTTGCCGGAGCCGTACGCGACACAAGCCGTGGAGAACGGACCTACGGTTGTCGCGAAACCACCTGATGCCTGGCCGCAAGCTCCGGCTGGATTCAAGGTCGAGCTGTACGCGGATCATCTTTCGTCACCGCGAGAGATCCGAAGAGCGCCGAACGGCGATTTGTTCGTTGCCGAAAGTTATGCCAACACGATCGAGGTTTTTCGCGGAGTCACAAACGACGGCAAGCCAGAACAGAAGACCACATTCGCTACCGGTCTGAAGATGCCGTTCGGCATCGCGTTTTACCCGCCGGGCAACAATCCGCAGTGGGTGTATATCGGGAATACCAACTCTGTCGTTCGATTCCCATATAAGAATGGAGACCTGAAGGCAACCGGAGCCGCTGAGACCATCATTCCCAAGCTCATCCAAGGCGGAGGTGGCCACTGGACGCGCGATCTGGCGTTCTCGGGGGATGGCAGCAAGCTGTTCGTCGCGGTGGGGTCCGGCTCAAACGTGGACGACCCGGACACGCACCCGCGCGAATTTCACCGCGCCAACATTCTCGAATTCACGCCGGAAGGCAAATTCGTGAAAGTGTACGCGTGGGGTATTCGCAATCCGGTTGGGATTGCGGTGAATCCGACTACCGGCCAGCTTTGGTGCTCGACGAATGAGCGCGACAATCTCGGCGATAATCTTGTTCCCGACTACATCACCTCCGTGAAGGAAGACGGTTTTTACGGCTGGCCCTGGTACTACATGGGCGGCCATCAGGATCCGCGGCTGGCGGGCAAGCATCCTGAACTGAAGGACAAAGTAATCATCCCGGACGTCCTTCTTCAGCCGCACAACGCATCGCTCGAGATGACTTTCTATGACGGCAACCAGTTTCCCAAGGAATATCAGGGCGACATTTTTGCTTCTGAACATGGTTCCTGGAACAAGGCGGTCCGCGCAGGTTATGAAGTAGTGCGAGTGCCGCTGAAAGATGGCAAATCCGACGGCGTCTACGAAGATTTCCTGACAGGCTTTGTGACGCCTGACGGAAACGTGTGGGGGCGGCCAGTGGGTGTGGCGGCCGCTCCGGATGGCTCATTGCTGGTTACCGATGACGGCTCGAAATCGATTTGGCGGGTGAGCTATGCGGGAAAGTAACCTGCCGTGATCTCCGGATCTCTGACCGTCGGCACCTAAATAAAGTTCCATCCCGTCCCGCGGATTCGCAGATCATAAGATTGTGAGAATTCTAAGCGGCGCGGCGTTCGCTAGCGCGGTACTCATACCCGCGCTGTTCGAAATCGGGTTTCCGGCCTCAACACCGCCCACGTCGCCGGCTGAGTTTGACGTTCCCCGCGAGCTCACCGAAGTGCCTGCCGAGAGCGGCCTCACGTCGATTCGCATGGTCACTTGGAATATCGAGCGCGGCAGGGAGGTTCAGCTCATCGGATCGGAGCTCGCTCGCGATGCGGTCGATCTCTGTCTTCTTCAGGAGGTCGATTGGAAAACAAATCGTACGGGGCAAGCGGATATCGGCGTGCAGCTTGCGAAACGTCTTCACTTGAATCTGTCTTATGCGATCGAGTTTGAAGAATTGGGTCAGGAGAGTGGTCAACGGGCGTTTATCGGGCAAGCGACGCTCACGCGGCTGCCCATACGGAAATCGAGGGTTTTGCGATTCCGAAATCAGTCCGGCTTTTGGAAGCCGCATAGCTGGATTCCTTCGAATGTGCCGCTGATGCAGCGGCGGCTGGGGAGCCGGATCGCGCTGGTGACGGAACTGGAGTTTGCGCGGCACCTGCTTGTGGTCTATAACGCGCACCTTGAAAGCCGCAGCATGGGGTCGATTCAGGCGGCGCAGTTGCAAGAGATCCTCGGAGATCTAAAGAAATATCCGCCCAAAACGGCAGCGATTGTTGCCGGCGATTTGAACACGAAGTACTTTCCCTCGCGATATCTAAAAAAGCTAGAGAGGGAAGGGTTTCGCAGTTGTACGGGCGAGCGCATCGAACGGACGCATCACGTCGCGATGGCGCTCGACTGGATCTTCGCCCGAGGGCCGCTGAATCTTGAAGGCGGAGAGGTCCGCAGGGATTTCAGGGGTTCGGACCATTATCCGGTGTTTGCGAAGCTAGAGGCGAAGTAGCGGTGGCCCTCAGAGACACTAAGGGACCTTCGAGATCAAAGTAGTTGAAAATAAATGCCCCGAATGGATTGCGCATTAATTTTCCACAGGAGAGCCTCAGCGGGGTCTTGCAGCCCATTCACCTCTTTGTTATTCTCAGATCGTCACCCAGTCGAGAGGGATGCTGGGCAGACCGATCACAAAGGCGCTAGATTAATTTCACTAGGGCTTGCAATGATCGAGAGAGATTTGATAAGTTAACTGATGGGCGACGTTGAGTCGCCAGCGGGAGTAGTATCGCCCAGTCCGCGGGATTGGGTTTGTTTTTAGGACTCCATAGCAGTTTTCAAGCAGTCCAGAAGTTAATTCCAAGCTAGTTATTTAGGATCCTGAGCCTAGATTTTTAGGCTTCAGTTGATGCTCCCGGGCAGTTTTTTCTGAGCCTTGCGCCGGTCAGCTGGAAAGGGTTGATCTCGAGCGCGGCTCAAACGGCTTTCGAGGCCGGCAGGAATTGGATCTTGCGAAGCAGAAATGATTCGCTATCGTTCAGTTCGCTGCGCAGTTGATTGACAACCTGGTTGGACGCAATGAAGTAATTCGTCAGACTTTTTGAGTCAAAACCGGAGCGATCGGTCCCGCATTTTTCTTTTTTTTGGGGCCATTTACTCAAAAGATCAAACGAGAGTTTGATCCCGGCTCAGAATCAACGCTGGCGGCGCGCTTAACACATGCAAGTCGAGCGAGAAAGTGGGGGCAACTCCATGAGTACAGCGGCGTACGGGTGAGTAACACGTGGGTAATCTACCTTCGAGTGGGGAATAACCCTGGGAAACCGGGGCTAATACCGCATAAACCTGAGAAGGGAAAGCGAGCAATCGCGCTCAAAGAGGAGCCCGCGGCCGATTAGCTAGTTGGTGAGGTAACGGCCCACCAAGGCGACGATCGGTAGCCGGCCTGAGAGGGCACACGGCCACACTGGCACTGAAACACGGGCCAGACTCCTACGGGAGGCAGCAGTGGGGAATCTTGCACAATGGAGGCAACTCTGATGCAGCGACGCCGCGT
>JAFAYL010000058.1 GCA_019240405.1 Acidobacteriaceae bacterium | reverse complement strand
TCCCCCCGGACACGTTGCGAGAGCCAAATTGAATCCTGTTTTAAAGGATGAGGACGAGCTGATTCGTGACCATTGGTGAGGTCTCGTTTACTACCGAGCTGAACAGCGAAAAGGGGCTGCTTCGCTCTCGGGCGCCGATCGCTTCGGATTCCGCGAGGCAGGATTAGTGGCCCTTTTTGAACTCACGAACGAAACCCTGATTCAAGTCCCGGAAACACGCTTCGATTCCGAGGCTCTCAAAACAAAAGACATTCAGCGCCTCCTCCGGCAAGACATTTCAGTGCTGTCAGGCGATCTCAGAGTGCTCGCCGAAGACTACGGAAACTGGGAGGACGCTAATCTCCGCGTCGATCTGCTCTGTCTTGATAAAGAAGCCAATCTGGTAATTGTCCAAATTAAGCGATCCGATGCGCCGTATATGGAGCTCCAAGCCATCCGGTGCGCCGCCATGATCTCGGCCATGACATTTGAAGAAGCCGTCATCGCAGCCGCCCGGGACCCTTATGCAGCCGCCCTCCCACTGCAGGAAATCCGAGCCGAAATCCTGGATTTCCTCGATTGGAACAGCCCGGACGATGGCGAATTCGCGCCCGCTGTCCGCATCATCTTGGCCTCCTCCGATTTTTCGAAAGATCTCACCCGATCCGTAATTTGGCTGAATGAGCAGGGCCTGGACGTCCGCTGTATTCGCCTCCGGCCTCACAAACTCGAAGATGATCGCGTGCTCCTAAACGTTGACCAGATCCTGCCCTTACCGGAAGCCGATGCTTATCAGACCAGCATCAGCAAGCTCGGCCAGCTCGAGCGACTGAGGCTCTCAGGACAGCAGCAGCGTCGCCGCCGCTTCCTTTCCGAGCTATGGCAAACGGGACTCAAAATCACGCGTCTCCACGAAACTCAGAGACCCGCCATTCAGCCCTCTTCCATCCTCCTTCGCATCCGTCCAGGCATCTCGCTCAGTTACGTAATTCGCAAAGCTGATTCCAGAGTCGAGCTTCATCTCCAGCGCAGCGAGCGAACCGAAGGTGTCTATCAACACCTGCAGAGGCGTCGCGACGACATCGAACAATCCTATGGCCGTCCACTCCAATGGCGCGAACGCCGCGACCGGAGGTTCCTCCGCGTTCAGGAAATCATTGAAGGCGGATTCTTAAGCCCCGAAGAATCCTGGCCCGCAATACACGAAAAACTAATCGACGCCATGGTGCGCCTCGATAGAGTCCTCCATCCATTGCTTCAACAACTGTGAGGCGCCTGGACTCGATCTACCGCTCGCTTAATCCGCCATCCACCGCCAAGACTTGCCCCGTAATGAAATCCGGCGCGGTTAGGAAAAAGTGCACTGCATCGGCGACCTCCTTCGCCCGCCCGGTTCTCCGCATCGGCGTGGCATCGATCATCGCTCGCGTCTCTGCATCAATGTCATCACCGAAGCCGATCACCCCGGGCGCCACCGAGTTCACCGTGATTCGCGGCGCAAGCGCCTTCGCCAACGCCTTCGTCATCATGATCACCCCGGCTTTCGATGCGCAGTAATGTACATGTTCAGCCCACGGACGAATCCCTCCAAGAGAGCTGATATTCACAATTCTTCCGTGTCCCAGCGCCTCCATCTGCCGCGCGCCTTCCTGGCAACAGAAGAACGTGGCCTTCAGATTCACGGCAAGAATGAAGTCCCAATCCTTTTCTGTGATGTCTAGCGGATCGAAGCGCGTGAACCGTGCCGCGTTATTCACCAGGCAATCCAAAAGCCCTAACCGTTCCCGAACCTCGCCAAATAAACGCCGGATCTCCTCCACATTTCCCAGATCCGCCTGAAAAACAGGAGCGCCATTGCATTCGCGTGATACGGCTTCCGCTTCTTTTCGAGACGTGTTGTAGTGAATCCCGACCGCGAACCCGCGCTGTGATAGCTCGATCGCGATCACGCGCCCGATCCGTTTTGCCGAACCGGTCACAAGAACCCGCGGTAACCGGTCCATTACGCCGATGCTTGATTGCTGCCCGGCTCGAAGAACTCGGCCATCGCTTTCGAGGTATGCGCAATATCTTCGCCCGTGTGTACAGCCGAGACAAAACCTGCCTCAAATTGCGATGGCGGAAAATACACGCCGCGCTCGAGCAGATGGTGAAAGAACCTGCTGAATTCCAATGTATCCGACCTCTTCGCCTCTTCGTAATCTCTCACCGGACCGCGCTCGAAGAAAATCGTATACATCGATCCGGTCCGGTTTGCTGATACGCACGCAGGCAGTCCTGCCGTCAATTGAGCCGTAAGCTGTTCCATCCTGGAGTACGCCTCAAGGTGGCTCTTCAAATAGCGCAGCATGGCAATCCCCGCCGCAACCGCTACCGGGTTCCCCGCGAGCGTCCCTGCCTGATACACTGGCCCTGCCGGCGCAATCTTCTTCATAATCTCCGCTCGCCCGCCATAAGCCGCTATGGGCAATCCGCCTCCGATGATCTTTCCCAGCACCGTGAGGTCCGGCCTAATCCCAAAGCGCTCTTGTGCGCCGCCATACCCCACTCGAAATCCCGTCATCACTTCATCGAAAATTAGCAGCGCTCCATAGCGGGCCGTAATCGCGCGTAGCCCTTCTAAAAAGCCTGCGAGCGGCGGAACACATCCCATATTTCCGGCTACCGGCTCTACAATGACCGCCGCGATCCGATCACCCCGCTCCCGAAACACGCTCTCGATTCGATCAAGATCGTTAAACGGAACCGCAATCGTGGTTTCCGCGAAAGCTTTCGGCACCCCCTGTGTATCGGGCAAACCTAATGTCGCGATGCCTGATCCTGCCTTCACCAGCAGTGAGTCGACGTGCCCGTGATAGCAGCCTTCAAACTTCACTGTAAGGTCACGCCCCGTGAATCCACGCGCGACTCGCAGCACGCTCATCCCGGCTTCCGTTCCCGAATTGACGAGCCGCGCCATTTCGATCGAAGGAACAGCGTCGACGATCAACTCCGCGAGTTCTGTCTCGCGCTCGGTGGGAGCCCCGAAGCTGGTTCCGGTTTCAAGCACATCTGCGATCGCATCGATCACCGGCTTGAATCTGTGCCCCATCACCAGCGGGCCCCAGGAGCAGACGTAATCGATGTACTCGTTACCGTCCACGTCGAAGATGCGCGACCCTTCTCCCCGCGCAATGAAACGCGGCGTCCCGCCCACCCCGCGAAACGCGCGCACGGGCGAATTTACGCCTCCTGGAATGTACTGCTGCGCTCGCGAGAACAGCGCCTCCGAACGCGCGATGTTCATACCCGGGTGGCGCCGAGAATAAATTTCCGGAACAGAAAGCTCATCAGGATCTCGCTCAGAGTTGTATTGACGTTCCGCAACAATCGCCCTTTCAATCCCAAATAAGGCTGCGTGCCGGCGAAAAGATCCTGCATAATCTCACAAAACTTCGGGCTGCGCTTCATCAGTTCGATCATTTTGCTCGGAACCGCCCGGCAGCAAAGAACCCCGCAAAACAGCCGTTTCGCGAACGCCGCCCCATACGTCAAATCCAATCCGAAATCCCGGCTGATCGCCTGCCGGTAGCGTTCCGCGCGCGTCTCCGGCTCTTCGTCCGTGAGCAGAACCTGGCTCGCCAAGTCGCCCGAGCGAACCGCATAATACAGGCCCTCGCCTGTAATCGGATCCACAAGCCCGCCCGCATCTCCAACGGCCATCCACCCGTCTCCCGCAAGCCGGTTATTGCGCCAGCCCTTGCGCTCGAGCGATGGCAACATGTGCCCGTAGAACTTTCCATCCTTGCGGCAGATCCCGTGCTCGTCCATGTAGCGCTCCAGGCGTCCACGCAAGCATTGGGCCGATTCGCTCTTTCCGCAGATTCCCACTGACAGATGTCCGCTCCTTGGAAATACCCAGATGTATCCTTCGAGATTCGGTAAGAACTGGATATCGATGTGCGCCTGATCGCTCGGCACAAAATACCCGAGCGCATACATCGTGTCCTGAGCCGTATACTGCGTTCCGACGTCGCGCAAAGGGTTCCGCGCTCCCGTCGCAATCACGCAGTAATCGGCCTCTAGCTTACCCGGCCGCGTTCGTATCCGCCAACCCGTTGAAGTGCGCTCAATTCCCAGCACGCGCTCTTTCTCAATCTCTGCACCCGCCTCTTCGGCCCGCCGCAGCAGCATTCCGTTCAGGTCAATGCGGGAGTAGATGACCAGCGGCCTGCTCAGCGCCATTTTGTATTCCCCTGCCTTCGGAGCCGCCAGGAACGTGTCCGTGACCAGTTTCTTGGGTGTCTCGTTCTCGATCAGATACGGATATTGAGAATACGCTTTATACGTCACACCGCCGCCGCATGGTTTCTCCCACGCCAGCTTTTCATCCAGCAGAATCGTTTTCAATCCCGCCCGCGCCAATCGCTCCGCAACCGAAGCGCCCGCGGGACCACCCCCCAAAACGGCAACACTCTTCATCGCGCTACGGTTTCGCTTTCGCGAGGAACAGAAGGTGGACTCATATCTTCAACAGGCGGATGGCCCGGCGGCAAATTACTCGCTCCCGAAACAGGCCCCTCAACGTTGCGGCCATGAGAGCCGCCGACACGAACCACTACCCATTTCCCGCCTCGATCTTCCAACGTGTATGTCATCACCATCCCGCTCTTCAGATTCGAATCCCCTTTCGGATGGAATGCCACCGTCGCATATGCGACATTTTTGTCGAAGGAAACAGAAGTGGTCGCCACATCCAGGCTCTTCAAATCGAGCCCAGACCGCGTCTCGAGCCGTTTCAGGATCGCCTCTTGAACTTTTTCCTTGCTCCGGATGTTACTTCCGCACTGCGCAACCACGATCATTGCTGCGAAGAGCGGAAGCAGGCGCACAGGGGAATACGCGCCCGTTGTGCGCGGTCGAAATGACCGGCCAGACACGACTCCGATTATAGCTACCGACCTTGTATGTTGCGAATCGAGGCGTAACGATGAAGTCGCGCTTCAGCGGAGAGGTCGTACGCCGGTCACAAAGTTGAACCGTCTTCAGCGTGTAACCTTCTGTCGCCGTCGCTGCTCACTTGCCTTCACGACTTCGTTCATCTCCCCCACTGGCCGAATCTCGAAAACGTTGCCATACGTCAAGGCCGGATGCTGCGTCATGAGGTCGACAGCATGATTCATGTCCCTCGCCTCAAGGACGAGAATGCCGCCGAGTTGTTCCTTGGTTTCCGCATAGGGACCATCTGTCGTTGCCACTTTGCCGTTCTTCCAAGACAGGGTCAAGGCGGTTTCTGGACCCTGAAGCGCTTCACCACCGCCCCAGTGCCCGTTGGCGCGAAGATGGTCGTCATATTCAAAGCATCTGTCGAACATGGCGTTTCGCTCGCTCTCAGTCATGCCATCGAATTTGGCTTTGTCGTAGTACCCCAAACAGACGTATTTCACGGTTCTTCTCCTCGTAGCCAATTTGCGGAGCCGGCGCAAACGTCGCGCCAGCTCCTTCACCTCGTCACTACAGCGCGTTCCGAGGGCGCAGCGGCCAGGCTGTTTACTTGCTTTCGACGGGCCCTTCTTCCGGAGCCGGGAAGAAAAGAAGCTCGCGCACCTCCCCCACCGCATCGCAGGAGATGGAACCCTTGCGGGCCCACGCGAGTGCCTCGTCCATATTGGCGCATTCGAGTATCCAAAATCCGCCCATGTGCTCCTTGGTCTCCGTATACGGCCCGTCGGTGACCTTCACCTTGCCATCGGGCTGCTTCCGCACCGTCTTTGCGTTCCTGGGCGGGGAAATTCCGCAAGCGAACTTCCTCACGCCGGCAGCAATCATTTCGCGGTTGAGCGCGTGGATCTCATCCATCATCGCTTCGGTTACCCTGGACGGGTCGAAGTCGTCCGGGAGGTAGTTACAAACCAGATATTGTGGCATCACTTTTTCTCCTTGATTTCTGTGACTTGTTTCCGATGACTTATTTGCGCGGTTCCTGAATACCCTAGCTCATCGTTCTTCTGTCCTATAGTCGTTAGCCAAACTGAAAATCGACAGCCTCGCGATTTTTATTTCAACTGCCGGATCCGCGCTTGCAGGAATTGCCGCTCCGGTTCCTGTTGCGTCAGCGCCAGCGCCTTCTCATAAGAAGCCAGAGCCTCAGCGGTCCTGCCCAGCCTGCGGTACATATCTGCACGGGCTGAATGCGCCAGGTAATAATTCGCCAATCCGCCATGCTCGAACACCCCGTCGATCTGCGTCAGACCGGCCTCTGGGCCATCACACATGGCAATGGCCACGGCGCGATTGAGATGGACAACTGGCGAAGGCTGAATTCGCATCAACTGGTTGTAAAGCGCGACAATCTGCCGCCAGTCGGTCGCAGCGGTCGATTCCGCCTCCGCATGAACGGCCGCAATCGCAGCCTGTAGTGTGTAAGGGCCGAAGCGGTGGGAGTTCAGGGCTTTCTCGACCAATGCCACTCCCTCCGCAATCTGTTCGCGGTTCCAGAGCGAGCGATCTTGATTTTCGAGCAAAATCAGCTCTCCGGCCCGAGAGGTTCTCGCGGCGCGGCGAGAGTCCTGCAGCAACATCAGGGCAAGCAAGCCCATGACTTCCGGTTCTGGGCCTTCCGGCTCTGGCTGGAGTTCGGTCAGCAAACGTCCCAATCGAATCGCCTCGCCGGTTAGCTCGGCCCGCATAACTTGCGCTCCCGCCGCAGCCGAGTAACCTTCGTTAAAGACGAGATAGATGACCTGAAGCACCGCGTCCAGCCGCTCGGGCAACTCCTGCGGCGCCGGCACCTCGTAGGGAATCGATGCCTCTCGAATTCTTACCTTGGCGCGCACAATACGTTGGGCGAGTGTTGCGGGCGTAACCAGAAATGCGCGGGCAATCTCCTCCGTGGTCAGGCCGCAGATTTCGCGGAGGGTGAGCGCAACCTGTCCTTCTGGAGACAAAGCAGGATGGCAGCAGGTGAAGATCAGACGGAGGCGATCATCCTCGATCTCCTCGTCCTCCAGCGAAGCGTCATTGACGCGCGATTCCATGTGGGTAACAAGATCTCGCTGCGCTCCATCGAAACGCGCGCGCCGGCGCATAGCGTCTATGGCCTTAAACCGTGCCGTTGAAATCAGCCAGGGACGAGGCTTGTCTGGAATGCCAGTCCGAGGCCATGACTCCAGAGCGGCAGCGAAAGCCTCGTGCATCGACTCTTCGGCCAGGTCCAGATCTCCGAGCAGACGCACCAGCGTCGCCAGAACGCAGCCCGATTCCGACCGGTAAAGGGTCTCGACGCTCCTGCTGAGTTGTTCGGGCACAGGCGGCGACATCTACGCCAAACTAGCAAACGGAGGCCCCACACACAACTGCCCTCGGCACCCCTAAAGAAAGAAGAAAAGCTTTGACAGGCGAGAGAGAATCTCGGCGCGTATAATCGCATCATTCCATCTGCTATGCCGCGCGATGAAGCGAAATCAAACCTCAGCGCGCTGCTCGAAAGCGATCATCGCTACAAATATCTTGACAGCTTTATCACGCTCTTCGTCGTTATTCTGCTGATCTCGAATATTGTCGCGACGAAATTCTTCGCAATCGGTCCGCTGCGCGTCAGTGTTGCGCAAATACTTTTCCCCATCACCTACATCTTCGGTGACATTTTCACGGAGGTCTACGGCTACGGCGCTTCCCGCCGCGCCATTTGGTACGGATTTTTTGCCTCGTTCATCCTCGTTGCAATCAGTTTCATCGCTGTTAAAATTCCGCCCGCTCCCGAGTACCACGATCAACCGGCATTCGCCACCATCTTCTCCCCCGTGGGCCGTATCGTTGCCGCCAGCCTGATCGCTTACTGGTGTGGCGAGTTCGCCAACTCTTTCACGCTCGCAAAAATGAAACTGATTACGCGCGGCAGATATCTCTGGACGCGCACCATTGGCTCGACCGTTGTCGGACAAGCGGTCGACACCATCATCGTCATCGCGGTCATCTTTTATCGCGAGCCGCTCGGCGTCATCGCCCGCCTGATCGTCTCAGGTTATCTGGCCAAAGTAATTTACGAGACGATAATGACGCCCGTCACTTATGCAATCGTCAATGCTTTGAAGCGAACCGAACACGTCGATTACTTCGATTACGAAACGAACTTCAATCCCTTCGTAGCCGAAAAGTAAGAACTACATCGATTCATCCGTCAGCGCGCGCTGCAATCGCACGGGCAGATTAACCGTGCGTCCATTGCGGACAATCGTCAGCACAATTGTGTCTCCCACCCGCTTCCGGGCCATCGCGCGCACGAATGCATCTTCGCGGTCGACCGGCTGATTATCCACGGCAATAATCAAATCCCCGCCGATCCCTAGCTCGACATTCCCAATATCCACAACCTCGCGCGCGCCTCGCACTCCCGCCGCATCCTCCGCAGAACCGCGCACGACGCCCTGCACCAACAGCCCTCCGCGCCGCGGCAGCCCAAGAGCTTCTGCCAAATCGCCCGCCACGTATTCTGTCGTGATGCCGGTTTTCGGCCGCTCCGTGACGCGCCCGGCTTGATAATCGCTCAGCAGAGCCTTTGCGCGATTGATCGGAAGCGCGAACCCGATGCCCAAATTCGTCCGCCCCACGATCGCCGTATTAATCCCGATCACGTTTCCCGACGAATCCAGCAGCGGCCCGCCGCTATTGCCTCCGTTGATCGCCGCATCGGTCTGAATCATGCCCTCGAGCTTCTGATTGTCCTCGCTCTCTATTGCTCTTCCAATCGAGCTCACCACGCCTGTTGTCAGCGTCCCTTCCAGCCCGAACGGATTCCCTATCGCAAGAACCTTCTGGCCCACTTGCAAGTGATCGGAATCGCCAAGTCGCAAGAAGGACTGCTTCCGCTTCGGAGCGATCTTGATCAGCGCCAGATCGTCGGAGCGGTCGGTATCCAGCGCTCGCGCATTGTACTGCGTTTGGTCCGACAGCGTCACTTGAATCCGGCTGCTCCCCGAAATGACGTGATAATTCGTGAGGATAAACCCGTCGTCGCTGATTAAAAATCCTGATCCGAGGCTTCGCGAGGCAACTGGCTGGTAGAAGAAATCGCGACGCACCGCCGTGCTCGTAATGTAAACCGTCGCCAATTTCGCGAACTTGTAAATCTCGATATTGTTCTGCTCATCGGCGCCCAGGCCCGCCCCGCGAACAACCCCGGGAGCCGTCTTCAAAAGCTCCGTTTGCGACTGCGCCAACGAGCCATCTCGCACGCCCCAATTTGCCCTCGAAGTGATCCAAACGAACCCCAACGCCAACAGGGCCGCCATCAGCCACACCCGCGAATTCATCCTCGCCCTTCCGCCAACTCTTTCAACTCGCGATGGACGTGCTCAACCTGCCGTGCCGTTTCCTCTTTCGGCCCGCTCGTATCGACCACATAGTGAGCCCGCGCCTTCTTCTCCGCAACCGGTAATTGCTTTTCCAATCGCGCCATCACCTGTTCGCGCGAAAGGTGATCGCGCTTCATGCCTCGCTGGATCTGCGTCTCTTCGTCACACACCGTCAGAATGATTCGGTCAAATGCCGCATCCCGCCCGGTTTCTATCAGAATAGCGGCCTCCACCACTGCAATGCCCCGCGAGTCTTGCGCCTTAAATTCCTCAAGCATCCGCTCCTCCAGCCGGATCACCGCGGGATGAACAAATCCGCTCAGCGTGTTCAGCAATTCAGGAGAACCGAATACAATCTGCCCTAGCTTCTTGCGATCAATCGAGCCATCCGCATCCAGAATTTCCGGCCCGAACGTTTTCACGGTTTCCGCATACGCCTCGCCCTCGCGGTCGAGTACCGCATGCCCAAGTTGGTCCGCATAGATTACGTGGCATCCGAGCCGTTCGAGTTCTCTTGCTACGCAGCTCTTTCCGGTCGCGTACCCGCCTGTGAGCCCAACCTTCAACATCCCGGACAAAGATGCTGCTCTGCCAGCTTCACCGTGTTCGCCATCAGCATCGCTATCGTCAACGGACCCACGCCCCCAGGCACAGGCGTGTACGCCGACGCCAGTTCTTCCATCGCGAAAGGCTCAACATCCCCCACTAGCGTGCTCCCGTTTTTCGCGAACGCCGCCAATCGGCTCGCATCATGCGAGAACAGTCGCCGCGCTTCGCTCTCATCCGTAATCCGATTCATTCCCACATCAACCACCACCGCGCCCGGCTTTATGTAGTTCGAAGTAATCAGTGCAGGCTTCCCCATCGCCACCACTAGTAGGTCCGCCCGGCGGCACTCCTCTGCCAAATTCTCCGTGCGCGAGTGGCAAATCGTTACTGTCGCATTCTCGTGCATCAGCATCAACGCCATCGGCTTCCCTACAATGTCACTTCGCCCAACCACGACCGCGCGCTTTCCCGCCAGCCGAATCGCATAACGCTTCAGCATCTCGATAATTCCTGCAGGCGTGCAGGGCCGGGGCCCCAAACGGTTCGCGACTAGATTCCCCACATTGCACGGATGAAATCCGTCCGCGTCCTTGGACGGATCGACAGCCAGCACCGCCGCCTCTGCATCCACCTGCTTCGGCAAAGGCGCTTGTACCAATATTCCATCAACTTCCGGATCAGAGTTAAAGTTTCGGATTATGTCAAGAAGCTCCTCACTTGCGATGCTTCCCGGGGGCGTTGCGCTTAAGCTTCGAATGCCCAATTCCTGGCACGTCTTGATCTTGTTCCGTACATAAATCTGCGACGCCGGATTATCTCCCACCAGCACCACTGCAAGCGTCGGCGTTCGGGACTTCGCCCGGAGCGCCTCAATTCGGGGCCGCAATTCCTGCTGAATTTCTTGACTGATACGTCGACCGTCGAGAACGGTTCCGCTCATGTACCGTAGAGAATAACAAAGCGTTCAATAAAGAGCGCTACAACAGGAGGAACGTTATGAAGGGATTCAAGCAGTTTCTTTTACGCGGTAATGTGCTCGATCTCGCAGTGGCGGTCGTCATGGGCGCGGCGTTTGGCGCAGTGGTAACAGCTCTCGTCAAGGACCTTATTACGCCACTCATCGCAGCGATTGTCGGTAAGCCCGACTTCTCCGCGATCGCTTTCACCGTAAACAACAGCAAGTTTCTAATAGGTGATTTCATCAACGCGGTTGTCTCGTTTGTGTTGATCGCCGCCGCTGTTTACTACTTCGTCGTGCTGCCCGTAAACAAGCTCTTGGCTCGCATGCGGCGGGGTGAAGCGCCTCCCGATCCAACGACCAAAAAATGTCCGGAGTGCCTCAGCGAAGTGCCGATCGCCGCGCGCAGATGCGCGTTCTGCACTTCAACGCTCGCCTGACCAGGCGATCGCCAACTGTCCGTTGAGATCCTAATTCACCCGTGTAGAAACCGAAATGGGTCTGTTTAAATAGAAGGTCATCGGCGTTCCGGCCGCAAGAACAACCGCTCGTTTATTCGGCGCAGCGAATGCTCCAGATGTCATTGGGATATTGGCGGCACGGTTATGGGCGCTCTTCTCTTCCCATACGCTCGTGTCGATTTTGACCGTTTGACCGTCCTTCGCCGTGATCTGAGTCAGCATCAGGCCTAAATCGGAAACGCGATGGAACAGATGCGCTTTCTTCACCTTCACGATGCGCCCAATCACCGGAGATCCTTTCTCCGCCAAGGTGAGCCCGTTCACTGTCAATCGCGAAGCCAGCGTCCCGCCAAACGTATCGCCGATTGAGCTTCGATCGCTCGACAACGCCGCTCCCAAATTCATCGTCAACCGCATTCCTGTCGGCATCGTTACCAGCCTGTTTTGCGGTTTGACCTCGGTTTGAACGGCGGGCGTGTCATCGGCCAGCGGCACGCCCCCTAAGGAACCCAAAAGATCGTCGCCCGGTGCCGGAACTGCCAGCGCAAGAAACTCAGGTGCTCCGCCGTTTTGCGCTTTTTGTAAGCGGGCTCGCTTAACCAGGTCTGAACGGGACACGAACGGATCCGATGGATCGGGTTCCTGCATCTCAGGCTCGGGCACCTGAGGCGATCCAGCATGCCTCATGAGCTGCGGCAGCATACCCGCTCGCTCGGCAGAATGTCGCGCATCTCGCGTCCGCCGGCTTTCAGCCGCTTTACTCGCTTCCTTCGGCGCTCTGTCGGACGCCGGAGTCACCATCGCAGCCGGGCTCTGTAGCGTCCCCGTAGTATCCGCCGTTTTTCGAAGCTCAGTTACCTCCCGCTTACTCGAATAAACCAGCAAGCCAAGCGTCAGAACGACCCCTGCGAGGAATGCGCCGGCCACTTGGATTACACTACGCCGATTCACTCGACCCTCATGCCCCTAGATATGAAACGCCATTTCGGTAAAAAACGTTTCAGACCGCGAAGTTATAGAACTCTTTTCGATAAAAATTGGCCAGTTTCCGAGCCTTGAACTCGTGTCGTCGAGCCCCTCAATCAGAGATCGGGCTATTTCTTGTTTCGCCGATCTTCAGTTCTTCTGGTATCCGAATCGCAGATCTCAACAAATTCGTGCCGGAATGCCAGGCGCTCAGTGTCGAACGTGCCGCGCCTGAGCCGAAGCGCTCGGCTCGCCGAATCGTATCATGTGACCATGAAATTGAGTGCCGGAACATTTCTCGGCGTGCCTGTCAGAAAGCGTTCGGCGTTTGGGTTCATATTCACTGAATATCGGTACGGCCCATCGACTGAGCTTCGGCCGCACAGTCACGAGCTGCCATACTTCTCACTTGTAGTAGGCGGCTCCTATGAGGAACGCTGCCTCGTTCGGCAGCCGCAGCGGTGTGATGCTCAAATCGCGCTGTATCATCCGCCGGACGAAATGCATAGCGATGTTTTCGGAACGCAGGGCGGCCACATTCTCAGCGTGGAAATCCCACATGAGTACTTGAGCAAGGCCCGAGAGTATGAGCTAGCCGTTTCGGAACGAATCGCTTTCGGTGCTGTCCAAGCAAAGACATGGCGACGACGTGTCTACACGGCATTCACCAACCCGCGGCCCGCGTCTGATTTCACTCTCCACGCCGCCGCAATGGAACTGTTATACGAGTTGCCTTGGCAAAAAACCGGTGCCTCCGGAGAACAACGTACCCGGCTGGCTGGTGCGGGCCATTGAAATTCTTCATGTCGAATTTCGCGAGCCGGTTAATCTGCCGTCCCTTGCGAACCGCGTCGGAACGCATCCGGTACATCTTGCACGAACGTTCAAACGCCACAGAGGTAAGCCGATTGGCGACTATGTTCGAGAACTCCGGGTGTCGCATGCCTTGGAAGCTCTAACGAACACTCGGAAATCGCTGGCTGAAATTGCGAGCGAATCAGGGTTTTCCGATCAGAGTCATTTCGGTCGAGTGATCAAGGCACATACAGGCCT
>JAFAYL010000001.1 GCA_019240405.1 Acidobacteriaceae bacterium | reverse complement strand
TCGCCCGTCAAACAGTCACCGAATACTCTGAAGTTGGCGAGGTGCTCGATACTTTTCATGCCTGAGCCGGCCGCCTCGTCGACCGTGACGTTGATCGGCACATGGCCTGCGAAAGTTAGGCCGACTTTGGGCGCTTCCGCTGCGATCGCAAAGAACGCCTCTCTCGGAGTGTGATCGTGAACCTTGATGAAATCGACGCCGGCCCGTTTGAGGTCATCTACGGCCTGTTTGGCCTCGGCCGCGTTGGTGACCCGGCGGCGGTATGGAAAATCCACAGGAGGGTCATCCAGTATGGGACCGGAGGCGACAATCTCGGGACCAAGAACCGCGCCCGACCTGATTCGCTCACGCAACGGCAGAATAAAATCTGCATCGCCCCCCATATCGCGCGTGCCGACTATCCCTTTTGCCACAAATAGATCCACAAAATCCGCGCCCGTCCCCTGGTGATGAGTATGCATATCCCAAAGGCCAGGAATCAGGAATTTGCCTTTACCGCCAAGCCGGGTGGCTTCGGGCGGAATGCTGATCGTCGGTGCGATCGCGTCAATCCGACCATTTCGAATCAGCACCGTTACGTTGGCTCGATGCGCGCCAGTGATGACGTCGATCACGGTCACATCGGTGATGGCGATAGATGCGTTGGAGAGCTCTGCGACCTGTTGAGCCGAGGTTGAGGCTCTAAGCGCTGCCGATGTTAGAACTGCGTTTAGGAGGCAGGCGAGAATTCCAAGTACTCGCGTGAACTTCATTGCCATGACCATACTACTGATTCAAGATTGGAACAGAAAACTCGCGGTCTTATTACTGCAACTCGGAAGGTCACGAGCTAGGGCTCGGATACACCCGTACCGTGATGAGAAAGCTGCGGTACTCGGTTTGCCCGCGTTCCTTCAAAGGCTCTATAGAGTCGCTGTCTCAGGCTTCCCTCAGCGCTGATCGGCTAACCCCGTCGGAACGCGGAAGCAGATTGCCTTTGACCACCCGAAAGATAATCCCTGGAGCGAGCAGCGATGGAACCGGAGCGATCAAATTCACTACGCCTACTGCCCCGCTCACTTCCGCAACATGCGCTTCGGCGTGACCACCGCCCGCCGCGGCTGGCTCGAAGCACCCGACGTTCTCAACACCAAGCCGCTCACCGAGTTTGCAAACACGTTGCGGCAAAAATGAGCATCGCAGAGTAGCTACTTGAGCCGGAAGTTTACCTCGATGTTCGCTCTAACATCGACAGGGCTACCTTTACGGCGGCCCGGTTCAAAACGCCATTCTTCTACGGTGTGAACGGCGTTCCCATCCAGACCGGGTTCGAGGCTTCTTTCCACATGAGCATCGCCCACGCGTCCGTCGGCGCCCACAATCACAGACAACAAAACGGTGCCTTGAATCCCCTTGTTCTTAGCGTCGTCTGTGTAACTCGGCTCTGAATGAGCAAGAAGCTTCGGCGCAGAAACATCACCGCCGATCTTGTAAACTTTCTGCGCATACATCGGCATCACTGAGCCGAGCAGCAGTAGCAACGAAGCAAAAACGATCCCAGAGCATTTGGCGAGTTTAGGATCTGTTCCGTGATCGCGGCGCGAATCGAGCACGTGCGCAAAACGAGCTCGAATCCGGGTAAATGGGCTTTTGCCGGCGAATCCGCAGGCCGAAAGAAATGGTGACGGCAGTTCGCGCGCCGTCTCTAACAAAATCCCGGCATACGAGGCCGGTGTTACTCCACTCATCAATACAGCGTCATCGCACGACAGCTCCTGTTCCCGATCGAGACGCGCAGCGATCATCCAGACTAGCGGGTGGAACCAGAGCAGAGCGCAAGCGAGTTGCGACACGTACTGCGATAAGGAATCGCAGCGGCGGATATGCGCGAGCTCATGCAGTAGAACGGCGCGCCGATGGAAGAGATCCCAGTCGACCGCCGCATCTGGCACGATAATCATCGGGTGTAGCGCGCCACACGCGAAACTCGAATTCACACGACCTCTCCGGAGCGAAACGCGCAAGGGATTGAGGCGCAACTGCTCTGCAAGTAGCGCGACATCCCGTTGCCAGACTTGATCCTCGAAGGGCAGCGATCTCCGCTGCTCTCGTCTGACCAGGAGCCAACCCGCAGCCGCGCGGAGAAAACAAATTGCCATTCCGGCCAGCCAGAGCAAAACAACCGCTGATTCCCATCGACTGGCCATAGCTGCTCCACCCACCGAGGAACCCCGTCCCTGAGCAGAAGAGATTTCAACAAGACGGAATAGATCTGCCCCAACTCTCCACGACGGCATGGTTAGCATTAGCAACGGCAGCAACACGACCCCGCACATCGTCAGAACGCAAATTACGTGCCGCGTGCTCGCGGTCGCTCGGCGCAGAAATCCAAGACAAAGGATCGCGGCGAGCAGAAGGACTGAGGCTTTGATCGTCAACAGAATCAGGAAAGATACCACCGCATTTGCGTCCATTTACTTAGCTTCCTTTCGCGCTTTTTCAATCATCAGCGCCAACTCGTTCAGTTCTGCCTTGGTCAGCGAAAAGGCGCCAGGGTCCAGAAAAGCGGCTGCCGCCTTTTTTGCCGACCCATCGAAAAACGTGTTTACAACGCGCTCGAGAGCGGATCGCCGCGCCTTCTCCCTGCCGACCGTGGGCACATACACGTACCGCAGTCCTTCTTCACCGTGGCGCACAAAACCCTTGCGTTCAAGCACACGCAAAATTGTGCGCACCGAAGAATAGCTGGGCTGGTCGGAAAGATTTTCGAGAATCTCCGTTCCCGAGGCGCGCCCCCGTGCAAACAGAATGTCCATGATCTGGCGCTCGCGCCTGCTTAACTGCTGCTCGACATCTGGCCGGGAAAGCTGGGCTGAAGAGCTTCTGCGCATTTTTTAACTGCCTGCGTATAAATTAGCACAAGCTTTCAGAACTGTCAAAGGGGCGGTAAAGATTTTTTCCAAACACCAATTCTGTGCCCAGTTGCCGGTACTCCGTTTGCCCGCGATCCTTTAAAAGCCGGTAGAGTCGCCGTTCCCTCAGGCTTCCCTCAACGCTGATCGGCTAACCCCGTCCGAACGCGGAAGCAGATTGCCTTTGACCACCCGAAAGATGATCCCTGGAGCGAGCAGCGATGGAGCCGGAGCGATCAAATTCACTACCTTGTGAAAGGCCAGCGCTATTGCTGCATCGCGATGCCCCGCGCGGTGCAGTCTCGACATGTACCAGTTCATCAGCCTCACCGAAGTAGTGCGCGGACCGACGGTTTCGGGAATCCTTAGATCGGCGCTGGCCGTAATTCTCCAGGGAGTGTCGATAATCTTCGCCGCTGAGCGGAAAAATCGCGTGGCCAAACCGTCCAGACCCCCACGTATTTCCCGTTGCAGGGCGAGCGCCTCCTGCGCCGCTACCGACATCCCTTGCCCGTGCAGAGGATTGAAGCTTGAAATGGCATCGCCGAACACGATCAAACCTGAAGGAAAGGCTTTCAGCCTTTCGTAGCGGCGGCGCACGCTTGCCGGGAATCTGGACGCGATGGCCTCCCCGATAGGGTCAGCATCCTGAATCGCATCATAAATATGAGATGCGGGTAGGCTTCGCGCGAATGCGCGGAAGTCTGCCAGATCTGTGTCGGGGCCATTACCAAAATAGGACCACAATGTCACGGTCCAACGATCGTCCTCTTGCGCAAGAATGACGCCGCCGCGTTTTCCGCTTGGCGTCGCCGGTATGACGGCCATAAGGTCGCCCCCGAGCTGCTCGGATCGGCGGCGGAACAGTCGTGTTGTGTAGGACAGCCCGATCTCAATTCTCTCTTCCAGTGGAACCGGATACCCCAATTCCGCGAGAAGCTTTGGGCTCTGCGACCCCCTCCCCGTTGCATCCACGATCAAGGTTGCCGGCCACTCTCCATCCTCTGTTCTTACTCCTGTAATCCGGGCACGATCGCTTGACGCCGCCAACGACAAAACTCTGATGCGGTCACAGAGTTGAACATTGCTGATTGCTTTCACGCGCTGCCGAACGGAAGCTTCAAGCAACGGGCGGCTCATAAGAATGCCATCGAGACCGCTTACGAAACGGGCCAGAAGGCCACCTTCAAAAAAGCGCCGGCTTCTGTTTGCGATGTCGCCGCGCACCGCGCCCGCCTCAATGAGTTCTTTCGACAGGTTCGGGAAAAGCGCCTCGAGCGCACGGCCTCCGCTCGCTAGCAACCCATGCGTGTGGCGCCCCTGTGGCACGCCCCTCCGCTGCGCGATTGTTTCGGGCAGCTCGTCGCGTTCGAGAACGAATACCTCGCGAAAGTGCTCGAAAAGCACGCGTGCCGCAAGCAACCCGCCCAGACTGGCCCCGATCACGATCGCTCGTTCAGGAATTCCTTTGCTCAAACATTCTTTCTCCAGGGTCAATCATCAATCTCCCGGAGCGATTATGCTTTTGCGCGGGACTTTAAGTCCTAAACGAAAGGCAAGGTTTCGATAAAGAAAATCCAAATGTGCGGTAACAAACGTTATCTGTGCTCTTCTTCAGACTCGCCGCGACCAAAAAAGGAAGCCCGAAGGCTCCCCTTTTCTTAAGAATCAGACGGAGTCAGATTACCCGAAGCCTCGAATCTCGATCATTAACGACGTGCCGGCGTTTTCACGTCAGCTTCGCCGCGCTGCCTCGATGGCGGCGATGTCGATCTTCTTCATTGTCATCATCGCCTCGAAGACACGCTTGGCCACACCGCCGCCAGCCGCAAGCGCATCTAGTAGCGGGCGCGGGGTGATCTGCCAGGAGAGGCCCCAACGGTCCTTGCACCAGCCACACTGGCTTTCCGTGCCGCCATTGCCGACGATGGCGTCCCAGTAACGGTCCGTCTCTTCCTGATTGTCCGTCGCGATCTGGAAAGAAAAGGCCTCGCTGTGCCTGAAGGCGGGGCCGCCGTTGAGACCGAGACAGGGAATGCCCAAGACCGTGAACTCCACCGTCAGCTCATCACCCTTCTTGCCGCCGGGATAGTCGCCGGGGGCCTTGTGAACAGCGGTTACTTCACTATCCGGAAAGGTGGCGGCATAGAAGCGCGCCGCCTCATGCGCGTCTTTGTCGAACCAGAGACAGATCGTGTTCTTTGGTTTCATGTTCGTGCGCTCCCTGTGCTTGATCGGGCGAACGCTCCGGTGTTTGCGTCAGTGCGTGCCAGTCACCTGCTGCGGTCGACGTCTCAAATCGTTCGTTACCCATCTTGCCCTTCTGAATCATATCGCTGGGAGGGATCGAAGTTCTTTATTGGAACCTTGCCCATAACTGCCTATAATCGTTGAATACGATCGTACTGGTTGGCGCTATGCCTTTCCGCAGCTATCTCGAAGGTGCACGCTGCCGACGGGCTCGGGACATCCCTGTGCCGCCCGACGGCATGATTCCTAGCGACGACGCCATGAATCCGATCTTAGAAGCCACTGTTCAGGCCACTGAGGAAGCCATTATTAATGCCATGCTCGGCGCTAAGACGATGACGGGTTATGAAGATCACAAAGCGTTTGCCCTGCCGCATGACCGTCTCCGAAACGTACTGCAGAAATACCGGCGATAATCACATTCGCCTGAATTAGATGGCAAGTACCAAATTCGGGGTCAACCTCAAGGGGGCGCGACACAGCGAGAACGTGTACTGGAGCCGCCTTCCCGCCCGACGCATGTGGAAGCTTCTAGTCGCGCTCTTCTTTTCCATGGGCACGATGGGATTCTTCGTTGACTTGATTGGGTGGGGGCTGCTCTCGATTCCGGAAGCACTCGGTTGGGTCACTCTTTGTGGAGCGTTCTCGGTCGCGATCTTCCTGGCCGCTACCAAGCATCGGAAGCTGATTCCAGTCGTCGTGATCGCCTACGTAATCTGCACGTTCTCGCTTGCCAGTCGGCCACACCGTCCCAGGCTCCCCGCACTCGCTCGCGCAGCACGCGTGCGAATAACTTTCGATGACATTGGTCTCATGGCAAGCGCACTGATCGGCTACATCTTTTTTAACGCGTTTGTAAGGTCAGAAGGAGCTGAGATGGCGGCACTCCAGACCGAGCTCGCGCTTGCCCATCGTCTGCAGGAGATGCTGGTTCCCACGCTCGAGCTTTCGACAGATAACTTCGAACTATTTGCAAAAACCATACCCAGTGAAAAGGTAGGAGGGGATTTGGTCGATGCTTTTGAATCGGGCCTCTCCATCACGACTTACGTGGCGGATGTTTCAGGGCACGGCATCGCTGCGGGAACACTGATGGGCATGATCAAGATGGGAGTGCGCCTGTATGCAACGCAAGCTGGGGGCGAGGTTGACCCTGGCTCGCTGATGGACGCTTTAAACCGTGCGCTGCCCTCTGTCAAGGAGCCGAATATGTTTGCGACAGTGGCATGCATCACCGCCCGCCCAGGCGGCCAGGTTGCATTCTCTATTGCCGGCCATGGCCCTATACTTCATTACTGCAGTTGCACGCGGTCCATTTCACACCTGCACCTAGCGCAATTTCCTCTGGGCCTCTTCCCATCTACCTACGTTCCCGAAAGCACCAGAATGTCTAGGGGAGACGTTCTAGCGATTTGCACAGATGGCATTTTAGAAGCGGAAAACCGGGCCGGCGTCGAGTTCGGATCCGCCGAACTGGAGAAAATTGTTATCGAGAACGCGCAGGAGCAACTATCAACAATGTTCGCTCGAGTAGCTGCCGCCGTGTACAGACATTGCCCAAAGCCGGAGGATGATTGCAGTTTGCTTTTGTTGCGGTATCGGGGCTAGTGGACTTACACCTTCAAACTGTCGAACATGCCCGGCACGTCAAAAGGGAGCCCGAAGGCTCCCTTTCTTGTGTATCAAATCGAGGTGAAGCGAATTAGAAGATGACTTTCAGTCCGAGCTGGACGTTGCGATTATCCCCATAGGTGCCGCCCGGCAGTAATCCATAGCCGCCGGTGATCACGCCGGAGCCGCCGAAAATATACGCGCCCCCAATATTCACGCCGAAGTTGGCATGATTGAAGACGTTGTACGCTTCCAGCCGGAGCTGAAGATTTACGCGCTCCGTGATTTTGGTCTCTTTATACAAGCCTGCATCCAAGTTCCACGTTCCGGGAAGCCGGAAGATGTCCCGACCCGTCATGTCGGAAGGATATGGACCGAAGTCCGAGTTTCCGGTAATCGGGTTGGCATAGGTTGTCGCGCCGGTGATGTTGAACACCTGGTAGGTATTGGGCCCCGTTAATGACCTCGCCACGTTGCTCGTCTGGCCTAGAGCGCCGGGGTACATCAGCCGTGGATAAACATCTACCGCGTTCGTAAGGTCGTAGATAGAATACGGTGCTCCGGTTCGCGCCGAGAAGATTGGAGCAAACTGCCAACCATCGAGCAGGTATTTCGCGATCCCACTCGTGTGCCGGAAGAACGGAACGGCGTATACCATGCTGAGGACCACGCGATGCCGGTTATCGAATTCCGCGTCGCCGTAGTCGAGCCTCGGATGGAAGGGATCCGTATAACCGAGATTGAACTGGTTTCCCGACGCGCTGAACGTGTCGCTCAGCTCGTCTATAGCATGACTCCACGTATAGTTCATGCGGAGCGTGATGCCGGTGTGGCTGATGTCTTGAATGTCGTACCGCACATTCATGGCGTTGTAGTTCGAGATTGCGTTGCCACCCCGAACGTTGATGTTGCCGTATTGCGGGTTCAACGGGGCGACGCAGGATCCCGGCGTACAGGGAGTTCCCAAGTACACGTTGCCGGTGCCGGGAAAATTTTCGTTGGCAATGTCGTACAGATGTACGCCGACGGAACCGGAGTAATCAAGTTCCAAATGATGGTTTTGGAAGAACTGATGCTCTAAGGAAGTGCTGAAAAGAT
>JAFAYL010000060.1 GCA_019240405.1 Acidobacteriaceae bacterium | reverse complement strand
CCGATACTCTGTGGTACAAGGCGCTGAAACTCCCTCACGACGGCTTCGCTGCGCCCCGCTTCATGCAGGCGTTGATAGAGCTTTGCGAGCGCCCTGTACGGGCGATAATCGTAGGGATCATCCTTTATACTCTGGCGAAAGGCTTGGATTGCCTCGGAACTCTTTCCAGCAGCATCTTGAGCCACACCGAGGTCTAGCCAGTATTCGGCCCGCTCGGGATTGTCACGCACACAACGTTCGAAGCACTCGACTGCGGCTGGCGCGTGTCCAGTGCCCAAAAGCATGTAGCCTTGCGCCGCCCACACTGCCGTATCTTTTTGCGCAGCGGGCAATTTCGAAAGTAGACGAAAGGCCTGCTCAAAATCTGCGCCGGACTGCCGCTGTTTCGCCGTGTTTAAGTAAGCGAGACCTAGATTACGTTCCACAAGCTCTGGTTTAGGATCATGCCAGACGCCTATAAAACGCGCGGTCTGTGCGTCCATAATCCCAGCCGGCCGTTTGGTAATGCGGTGATCGGTTACTGCTGCGTGACTTATGTCCATCGCTTGCCGGCTCGGCATATGGCAGCCGGCACAGTCATCCTGCTGCACGGTATGTGCCTTCGATAACCCCCCACGCGCATGGCACGATTCGCAAATCTGCTCAATCTGCTGCTTGCGATTCACAGCTTCGCCGTGCGGATCGTGGCACGTGCCGCACCAAAGCCTGCCCGCACTCGCGCGCCAGCACGCGCTCAGTACCAGTTGCTCCGCTTGGCTGACCGCCGCGATCGAGGATGGCGCGTCCTTTTCGGTCCGATAGACGTAATGAGTCTCCACTTCTTCAAGAGCTTCTCCGGGCCGAAAGTCCCACCAATACTTGCCCGGATTCAAAACAACCGTTGCGCCCTCCAGGTGACATTGCTCGCAAACGCTGTCCCGGATGCGCCCCGCCAGTTTGGCTGGATTCACAATCGTTCCCGGAACCGGACGCTCGCGGTGCTTCTCTCCATCGCCGTGACAGCGGTCGCACGAGATCGGCGTAAGCTCCGTCTTTTCTGCCCCGGGCTTAATTGCACCTACATGGCAAACCAGGCAATCGGAAGTGATCGAGCGAGAGAAGTCGAGGATGCGTTCCGTTTCGTAACCCGGCGAGGCGTTCCACTCCCCGTGCGCGGTGTAATATGCTGCCGGGGATTGGAAAAAATGTCCGCCTAGCTCGATGAGATAGCTCTTGCCGACTTTCCCGGCGCCGACCGAATACGCGATCGGATAATCGGCCGATAGTCCTCGCTCTTGGATTTCGTGGTGCATGCGGCCGTTCTTCCAGAACACACGAACGGTGCTGCCCGATGTCGCATGATGAAAGCTTCCTGACGGCTCATCGGACGGGAAACTCACCGAGCGGCCCATCGCCGATTGACCAAACCGCGCGACCTCTCGGGGATGGCAAGGAAGGCAGGGATGCGTTTCCCCACCGCTGATGCACGCTGCCGTCAATATACCGGCACAAAGAGCCAGCGCAGCGCGGAGCATCTGCAACAAGCGCCATTATATTTGAGCGCGTGGGAGTTTGCTGTCGCGACTCTAGATGAGATCCAGCGATCGTTTAATCGCCTCTTCAATCTTGGCGAGTGACGCCTTCGATAACGATCCGAGCGGCGGATACACCGCTTTGGCCTTTTCGATTGTCGTGACCTGATCGCATTTCACCCAGGAATCCCGGTCGAGACCTCCCTCCCCTGCCTTCAACTTGGGCCTCAGGCTAAAGCTCTTGTGCTCAACCGTGGAGATGGGCACGACGCATATATCAAGCGCGTGAACATTCAGAGCATCAGCAGAGATCACCAAGGCAGGGCGTTGCTTGTCGAGGGCGAATAAGCAGACCTCGCCGCGTTTGGGGTGCCACCCCGCGGGCTTGGCCGTTCGCTTCAAAAGCCCTCACCCTCTACGCCAAGCCCTGAGGCTCGCTGATTCGAACGCTCGCCGGTCCTCACGAGCTTCAGCCGGGCTCGCAAAGAAATTTGCAGCCTCTTCGTATAACGCAGCTCGTTTTTCAAGATCTAATGCAAATTTCAGCAGCGTGTTGACGCGCTCGCTTTCCGAGCTTGTTCCCTTCGAACGCTTCACTTCTGCAAGGATGGCTTTATCCAACGAGAATGTTTTTGTGGCTTTCGTCGCACTTCGCATCTTTATTGTCACCTTTCCAACTAGCTTTTCTCATATTTTACCTAAGAGGCGAAGAACCGTTTTGTGCTTCCGAAAAGTCCGCTTCAGTGAGGTGAAGCCTGGTTATACTTTTGAGTAGTGCTCCCCATGTTCGCGCTCGCGTTAGCCGCGCTATCTCAACAGGCAGGGATCCTCGCATCCCACGGCGAGAAGGCAACCGTGCTCCTGTTCATACGCTCCGATTGCCCCATCTCAAATCGCTACGCACCCGAACTCGAGCGGCTCTACAAAAAGTACTCGCCTCTGGGCATCGATTTCCTGCTCGTCTATCCCGAAGCCGGCCTTACCGAAGCAGCCATGAAACAGCATTCGCGCGATTACGGCTACTCCATTCCCTCCGTCCTCGACCCGCATCACGAGTACGTCGCGCGCGCTAAGGCGCGAGTCACTCCCGAAGCGGCGGTTTTCATCCACGGCGAGCTCGCGTATGTGGGCCGCATCGACGACCGGTACGTCGATCTCGGAAAAGCCAGAGCGCAGCCCTCGCAGCATGAGTTGGAAGACGAGCTTTCCGCCATCTGCTCCGGAAGAGTTCCGCCGTTTCATGAGACTCGAAGTGTCGGGTGCGTCATCGAAGACCTGAAATGAAGTGTGCGTGGCTGGCGCTACTGTCCTTGCGCTTACCTGGGCCGCCGGTAACCTTCGACAAAGACATCGCCCCCATTACCTATCAATACTGCGCCCCCTGCCATCACGCCGGAGAAGTGGCGCCTTTCCCTTTGCTCACATACCGCGATGTTCGCAGCCACGCAGCGCAAATCATCGCCGTTACACAACGCCGCTACATGCCCCCCTGGCCGCCTGAGCCCGGCTACGGCGATTTCGCCGGCGAGCGCCGCCTCACCGAGGCCCAACTGCGCCTCATCGCCGACTGGGTAAAGCAGGGCATGCCCGAAGGCAAGCCATCCGATTTGCCGCCCAATCCTCACTTCACAGCAGGCTGGCAAATGGGTGCGCCGGACCTCATCGTAAAAATGCCCCAGCCCTACACCGTCCCGGCAGCCGGCGGCGATGTTTTCCGGAATTTTGTGATCCCGGTCGACCTCAAAGAAACCAAATATGTTCGCGCTGTCGAGCTACGGCCCGGCAATACAGGTGTCGTGCATCACGCCAACATCGTCGTCGACCGAACCCGGCGCTTGCGGCAACGCGATGGCGAAGATGGGCAGTCCGGCTTTCCCGGCATGGACGTCACTACGGAAGGCAGTCCCGACGTCTTCGATCCCGATTCGCACTTTCTCTTCTGGAAACCCGGCTCGGTGCTCGAGCCCGAGCCGGAGGGCATGAGTTGGCGTCTCGATCCCGGCACAGATTTGATTCTGAACCTCCATCTACAGCCGAAAGGAAAACCGGAGCTAATCCAACCCACCATCGGTTTCTATTTCTCCTCCCGGCCTCCCACCCTCTTCCCCATGCTGCTTCAACTGGAGCACGACGGCGCCCTCGATATCCCGCCCGGCGACCGAAACTTTCAGGTGACGGATGAGTTGAAGCTGCCGGTTGCGGTTGACGTTCTCGCCATTTATCCGCATGCCCACTACGTCGGCAAACAAATAGAAGCTTGGGCCACGCTGCCGGACGGAACACGCCGATGGCTGATCAAAATCAACGATTGGGACATCAACTGGCAGGCGGTCTATACTTACCGTCATCCCGTCCCGCTCCCCGCAGGCGCAACTCTCGCCATGCGCATCACGTACGACAATTCTTCAGCGAACCCGCGTAACCCAAGCAATCCCCCGATCCGAGTGCATGGCGGCGACCGCAGTATCGACGAGATGGGGCACGTCTGGCTTCAGGTATTGCCCAAGAAAGAATCGCACGAAGATCCTCGACTCCTGCTGCAGGAAGCGTTAATGCGTAGACGCCTCGAAAAATATCCGGGCGATTTTCTGGCCCACTACAATCTCGGCGCGCTATGCCAATTCCGCGGCGACACTCGAGGAGCGATCACTTATTATCAGCAAGCGCTTCAAGTACAGCCTCAGAACGCGACGGCCCGAAACAGTTTAGCGGCGGCATTTATGACCGAAAACCGACTCGGCGATGCAATTCCGGAACTTCAAGAAGCATTGCGGATCGATCCGGCTTACCTCAATGCCCGCTACAATCTGGCACGTGCGCTCGCCGCTAATGGAAATCCTGACGAAGCCGCACGCGAGTACGCTGAATTTCTCAAGCAAAAGACGGATGACCCCGATGCGCAAGCCGGCCTGGGCACCGTTCTCCTCGCCGAACATCGCTACGACGAAGCTCTTCCCCATTTCCGCGAAGCAGCGCGCTTAAAACCCGACGACGCCGACATTCAGACCAATTTAGGCGCTTTGCTTGCCATGCGAGGCGATTTGATAGGCGCAACTCAGGCCTTTGAAAACGCGCTGAGGATCAATCCCGACCATCAGACCGCTCGCGCAAATCTCGCCCGTGCGCGCGCCAGTTTGGCCGCTCAACGCGACGCAGCCAAGCCGAACTGAACCATGCTGCACGTCCTTGCCGCGCTGCTCCTTTCAGCGGCCGCGTCCAGCGATACTCATCAGCACGGCGTCGATCTGTACAAGCAGCAAAAATACTCAGAAGCGATTGCCGCGTTGCAAGAGGCCGTGAAGACCGAAAATCCAAGCACGCCCGAATATAAAGAGTCCGTGCTAATGATCGGCCAGAGTTACTTCATGCTGTCGCAGGCGCCCAAAGCGATTCCCTGGCTCGAGAAGGTCCCCACCCTTAACGAAGCCAATTACATGCTCGGCTACGCCTACCTACAAACCAAGCAGCAGGATCAGTCCGAAGCCGCCTTCGCTCGCCTCTTCGGACTGAAACCCAATTCCGCCGCAGGCCATCTGCTTGCCGGTCAGATGATGCTGAAGAAAGAATACGAAGATCAAGCCGTCGCCGAGGTCAACGAAGCTCTCACTCTCGATCCGAAGTTGCCCGAAGCTCATTTCCTGCTTGGTGAAGTCGCGATATATCGCGGACATCTCGACGAAGGCGTTGCGGAGCTTACGAAAGAACTCGCCCTTAATCCCAATTTCGCCATGGCGTGGTACCGGCTCGGCGACGCCTACCAGCGGCAAGAGCACTGGGATCTCGCAATCCCCAATCTTCAACGCGCAGTCTGGCTAAATCCCGATTACAGCGGACCCTACATTCTTCTCGGCCGGTGCTATTTCAAACAAGCGAATTTCTCGAACGCGGAGGGAATTCTACGACGCGCCCTCGCCATTGATCCGAATAACCACTCCGCAAATTATCTTCTCGGTCAGACCCTCATGGCCGAAGGCAAGAAAGACGAAGCGAAAGCGATTCTCGATAAGCTCAGAACCGCCGCAGATACGCCAGCCCCGCGCTAAGTCGCGTCGTACCCGACAAACTCTCGTATTAACACGTTGCCCTTATAATTCATCTCTTCATGAATCCCGATCTTTGACGTGTAATAGGCGAATGCGGTCGTTTGTTTAAGCTGGCCCCAGAATTTTTCTTGAGGCGTTTCGCCGTGCTCCTCATTTTTCGAAATCTTCTGCAACAGCGCGATCTGCTGTGCTTCGGTCGCTTGCAAAAAGGGGGCGCCGTTCGTGGTTTGCGACAGCGCATTAATTGACTGCAAGCCCCTGCGCCAAGTCTCCTTTTCTTCAGCGAGAAATGCCTCCGCCGTCATTCGATCTATGAAGGGCGCCACTCCAGCATCATGAGCTCCAGGCGAATGCTCATCAGTCGGAATGATGAGATCCGTTAACTTATCCAGAAGCGCAAATTCATCCTTTGTGAAGAATAATGGAGCCCCCGGTTCAGCAGCGGGCAACTGCAGCGCGAACGCCGCTCCGGCGAGAAGTTGAACTAGCTCGCGCCGGTTGATTTCGCTAGTCATCACACTTCTCCCCTCTTCATCTGATCCGCCAGGTGGTCGCAAGAGCGCCAACACAGCGCCATAATGGTCCAGGTCGGATTCTGCGCCGAAGCCGACACGTGACTGCTTCCGTCCACCACCAGCAGATTCTTCACATCGTGCGATTGCTGGTACTGATTCAAAACTGACGTCTTCGGGTCATTTCCCATGCGCGAAGTTCCCAGTTCGTGAATGGACCACCCTTCAGTCAACGGCCGGTCGTTAACGGAAGTAATCACAAATCCCGCCGCCTCGAACATCTCGCGGGCGGAAGCCGCCATATCTGCGACCATCTTCTTTTCGTTATCTCCGAATTTATAGTGAAATCGGAGAACCGGGACACCCCAGGCGTCTTTCACCTCCGGGTCGAGATCGACATAGTTTTCATATCGCGCCAGCACCTCTCCGAAACCACCCATCTCGATTGTCGCGCCCGCGTAGTCGCGGACATTTTTCTTGTACTCGGCGCCAAACGCCGGTGTGTCAAACGCAGTTCCCGGAACCATTCCAGTTCCAGCGCCACCCTCGAATCCGTATCCTCTAATGAAGTCCGATTTCGGTCCGTTTAAATTCCGAAACCGTGGAACGTAGAATCCGCCCGGGCGTCCATCGTCCAATGTCCGCGGCTTTCCCACGAGATCTTTCCAATAGCCGCCGACGCTCGGACCCATAATGTGCTCGCAGAAATTGTGCCCGACATGTCCGCTCGAGTTGCCGATCCCATTCGAGTACAAGGTCGATTTTGAGTTCAGCATCAGTCGTGCCGATTCGAGCGTCGACGCGCCGAGAATCACGACCTTCGCTTTCGCTTGATAGCTTTTTCGCGTCTCCGTATCGATAAATGAGACGCCGCTCGCTTTCCCGGTGTTCTTATCGACGGTCACCTCATACACTGTCGAATTCGGCCTGAGCGTCAAATTTCCAGTGTCTTGCGCCGGGCGGATCAAACCCGTTGGCGAATCGAACGCCGCGTGAATATCGCATCCTCCAACGTGGCGGTTACATGCGCCACGCCCCCAACACCGGCTCCGGTATTTGTTGTGCTTCAGCCCGTCCGTTGTCACCCCAGCTCGATAGGGCGTCAGAATACGGCCCATGCCCTTGAGCGTCTCGCGCAAATGCATTTCGGACGGGCTCAGCTTTATCGCGCGCTGAAATTGTCCGTCCGGCATGGCAGGGTAATTTTCTGGATGTCCCGAAACCCCAAGATAGAGATCAACCTTGTCGTAGTAAGACGCGATGTCGACATACGAAATGGGCCAATCCTGGCCGAACCCATCCCGGCTCGCACCCTTGAAATCGTAATCGGAAAGCCGCAGCGCAAGCCTGCCCCAAATGTTCGTCTTTCCCCCGACGCACCGCGCCCGCACCCACGCGTATTCGGTTCCTGTATATGGGTGCTGCTTCTCGTCCACCACAATGGTCTTGCTGTAATCGGAGCCACCTCCGTGTTGCACATACGACGTCACCTTCGTATAAGGCGAGTTCTGCGCGTACGGTGGTTTGCGAAAGTTATATTCGTTCTGTGTCAACGCATGGTAGCCTGGCGGCATTCTGCCGCGTCGCGGATGATCGTAAGGCCACTCCATCGAATGCAGAATTTCGCTGGTATTGATCTTCTTGCCGGCTTCGAGCAGCAATACCTTCATGCCATGTGACGTCAGGACATGTGCCGCCATTCCCCCAGCCGCGCCCGTGCCCACGACCACTGCGTCGTAGACCACACTCAAATCGACTTCAGGCTCCGCAGACGTTTGTATTCGAAAAAACATCGTGCTCTCCCAAATGATTCCATCCTATCTATGTCGAATCGCGCGGAGCAGCGCTAAGGCTGTATTGAACCCGAGTTTTTCGCAAAGCAGAACCGAGGCCGCGCACTCTAATTCGAGTGAGTTCTACTAGTAGGAGCAGTCAATGCAACATACGCTGACAACCGCGTCCGCCTCGAGCGATGTCCCAATTATCGCGCCGGTAGAAACTCCGCTCCAGCCACTCTCCGCAGCGCGCAACGTTGCCGTGGATGCTTATCGCGGGCTCGTAATGGTGCTGATGATGGCCGAGGTTTTGCGCCTTGCAGCCGTCGCGCAAGCTCATCCGGGAAATTGGTTCTGGGCCTTCCTGGGTTACAACCAGACTCATGTCGAATGGGCCGGCTGTTCTCTCCATGACATGATCCAGCCTTCGTTTTCATTCCTTGTCGGAGTCGCGCTGCCGTACTCCATCGCAAGCAGGCTGCGCAAAGGCGGGACGTTCGGAAAGATGTTCGCGCATGCGCTATGGCGATCGTTGATCCTGATCGCTTTGGGTATCTTTCTCCGCTCGATCGGTCAGGATCGGACGTATTTTACGTTTGAAGATACTCTGACGCAGATCGGTTTGGGCTACCCATTTTTGTTCCTGCTGGGTTTCCGATCAGCGCGGTGGCAATGGGGCGTGTTTGGCGCAATATTGTTCGGCTACTGGCTGGCCTGGGCTCTGTATCCCTTGCCTGGCCCTGGATTTGACTACGCTGCCGTTCAGGTCCCGCCGCACTGGCCCCACAACTTTTCTGGTTTTGCGGCGCACTGGAACAAAAATTCGAACTTGGGCAACGTCTTTGACCAGTGGTTTCTGAATCTCTTCCCGCGCTCGAAGCCCTTTGTCGCAAATGAGGGTGGCTATCTCACCCTGAGTTTTATTCCTACCCTCGGGACAATGATCCTCGGATTGGTTGCCGGGCGCTGGCTGCGCGCATACGCCCCTCGCATTCCCATGAAGCGTTTCGTTGCCGGGGGAGGAATCGGAGTCGCAGCGGGCCTCCTGCTGCATTTCACTGGAATCTGCCCTGTCGTAAAGCGGATCTGGACACCAAGCTGGACGCTTTTCAGCGGCGGCATCTGTTTTCTCTTTCTTGCCGCATTTAGCTGGATCATTGATGTCAAACAGCGCCGTAAGTGGGCTTTCCCGTTGGTCGTCGTAGGAATGAACTCGATCGCCGCGTATCTAATCGCGCATCTCTTCGAGGACTTCATCACTTCCAGTTTTCGAATACATCTCGGCGATCAGCCGTTTCTGATTCTCGGTCCGTCACTGTATCCACTGCTCCTTGGCTCGGCAGTGCTGATTACATACTGGCTGATATTGCTTTGGATGTACCGGCGAAAGTTGTTCTTGAAGATTTGATCGTGTTCGCACCCTGAGCCGGGCTGCGCCGTGCGCTTTAGAATTCTAAGCGCGCCTGAAAAGCGATCATGCGCGGGGAACTGTCACCGCCCAACCCGACCCCGAGAAGACCCGTGGGAGGCGATGTTGTGTAAGTGAGCGCTCCGAATCCGGTCTGTGTCGCCGGATTGCCGGGAACCCCGGCGATCACAATTGACGGTAAGGCGAAATTCGCGTGATTGAAAACATTGAAAAATTGCCCTTCAATGCGAAGCTTGATTCGGTCGGTCAACAGGAACCACTTTGTTAGATAGAAATCGCTCCATATGAAATCTGGTCCTCGCAGCGCATTGCGGCCGAGATCTCCGAATTGACAGTTCCGCAGGGTATTCCCGTCCGCGCAAGCACCTGTGCTCGGGTCTACGGCAGAAACAAAGGCATTCGGGTTCAGCCACTGAATTGTCCCTGTTTGCGTAATACCGGGAATGGGATTGTGCTCATACAACGGCACACCGGGGACTACACTCGCGAACTGCGGACCGCTTCCATTGACAATGCCATTCCCATTTGCTGTGTAAGGCGCGCTCAGAACGGAGAATGGAATTCCGCTGTGCCAGAACACGGAACCCGATATCTGCCAGCCGTTCAAACCATATCCGAGCAAGCGGTTGCGCACCTTCAGCGGAAGCTGATAGGTGTAATTCCCCGTAAGGTTATGCCGGATGTCGTAATCACACGGGCCGCGATCGCGACCCAGATCATAGGGCAGAGGCGAAAGAATACCGCCTGCTGAAAACTGCAGGAAACCGCCGTTCGACACGGTGTCAATGCAGTGGCTCAAGGTGTAATTAATCTGCGCCTGCAGCCCGCCTTGCAGCCGTTTCTCCGCCGTAATTTGGAGTCCGTTGTAATGGCTGTTTGCGCCCGTATTGAGTTGTGTTACCGCCGCAAATCGCGCGTCCGTCGGCTCCCGATAAGGGAATCGCGAGAAACAACCGGCGCACACGGTTTGATAGCCATTGACCTGCATCGTATAAGGCTGATTCACAGCGCGGGTTCCCACGTACTGAGCTCGCAAATTAACCGAATTGCCCAGTTGATGTTCCAACGCAAAGCTCCACTGCATGACGTACGGGGCATGCAGCTTCCCCTCAGGGGCCGCTGTGATGGAAACCGGTGGAATGCAAGTGTGCGCGTTTGCAAGTGTTGAGGCGCACGAGATCTCGCTCTTCTGAAAACCGGTCAGAAAGCTTTGATCGGCCTGCACCGTCGCGTCAACCGCACTCGCGGGAACACCGGGCGCGATCGCGATTCCTCCCACCGTCCCCGATAAACCTCCCTGAAAGGTATTCACATAAGGCGGGTTCGCTCCCAGCAGATCCGCGATGCTTCCGGGTAGCAGATCGCTAAACAGGCCGAAGCCTGTTCGCAGCACCGTCTTTGGCCTGATCTGCCATCCAATGGCCGTTCTCGGCTGTAAGATCGCAAGCGGCGTGGATTCGAATAAATTTCGAGCGCCGGTCCGTATCAGCTCATCTAAAGGTTGGTTGACATCGTGTGAAATGGCCGCAAACGAGCCCGGCAAGCGCGCCACCAGATCGTGCGGGTTCAGCGGATTCGAGTTGTGAGTCGCTCTGAGCCCGAGCGTCCACGTGACGCTTGAAGTCACCTTCCAGGTGTCCTGCGCGTAAAAATCTGCGTTTAAAAAGTGGAATGGCTGTGAATCTGCGAATGGAAAAGTTTCGGTTGCGGTGGATGCGATCCCGTAAATGAACTCCGGCAGATCTGTGTACGTGACCGTGGGCACCGTACCTTGGCCGAAATCATAGTCGTTCAGCCAAAAGATCCGCGTATTTGTGCCAAAGCGAAATTCGTGCGCATCCACATTCCACGCCAGGTTGTCATTGATGAAAAAGCGGCTTGCGCCGCGTCCCTGAATCCATGAATTGTCCATGCCTCCGAGCGAGGTGAACGGCGCGCTCGAACCGCTTGGCTCGAGCACAATCGGAAACGCTGAGAGTGTCCGCGCCAAATTCGCCGGACCGAATAAGCTCTCATACCACGAAAAAGCGGGATTGAAGTAGTTGACCAGATTCTGCGAATAAACGTGCGTGTAGCCCGAGGCGAACGAGTAGAGCGGCTGAGGTGAAATGGCGTTGAACAGGGGATTGATTGGATCGGTGTATACCGCCTGTAAACCGCCGTCGTATTGAAAACGATACCAAGTCATGTTCTTGTCGTTGATGTTGTAATCGACGCGGGCAGTCTGCACTTGCTCGTGATCATCGCTTGAATGCGAAACACTTTGACGGTTCGCGCATCCATTTCCGCTTGGTGGATTTCCTATTGCATCGGCCCCATTGCTGCTAAAGGGACAGCCCAGGACGGCAAGCGGTGTGCCGCTCGTGTTGCCGTAGAGCGAAAACAGCTTTTGATAGAACGGCACGAGCTGAGGCTGGGCAGGATATGTCGCCCCGGTTAGCGCATCCCGGCCACCGGTACGAAGCTGTCCAAGGATGTACGTTCTGAGAGCCGGTGTCGGCACTGTTGTTGCTGTTACGATCGGCAGCGCGATCCGAACCCACTCCGAATCAAAGAAGAAAAAAAGCTTATTGCGAAGAATCGGGCCACCTAAACTCCCGCCGAAATGGTTTACAGTCGAGCGCGGCTTATGATTACCGGGGGTCGCGTTCGTGAAGAAATCCGCCGCATTGAACCGTGATCCGTTCCAGATCTCATATAGATTGCCGTGAAATTCGTTCGTGCCGGACTTGGTGACATAGTTGACCTGCGACGCTCCATAACGGCCTTGATCGACAGCATAAGAGACGGTATTCACGGTAACTTCCGCAATGGAATTCAATCCGAGCACTAGGTTCGTCGAAAGACCACTGTTGAGGTTCGTCAAAGGGTCGTTCGTCTCGAGGCCATCAACGATATAGCCGTTCGATAGCGCTGGCAGGCCGTTGAATTCGACATTGCCATAGCCGTTTGTGCTGCCAACGAAATCGTTTCCGCTACCTGCCGTATTGATAAGAGCTCCCGCAGCAAATTGGAGAGGATACGTCATATCTCCGCCAGGGTTCGGAAGGTTCGCGAGCGACGGTGCTGTAAACGTTGTCGTGGTATTTGGGTTCTCGGGACTGATGAGATTCGTTTGTTCGCTTACCGTCACAGCCTGGGTCATGGTTGGGATCTGCAAAACGAAATTCATTGTTTGAGTACGTCCAAGCGGCGCCGCGACTGCACTGTTTTGCTGAGTCTGAAACCCCGGCGCCGCAACCTGAACGGAATACACGCCGGGGGCTAACTGCGGAAACTCGAAACGGCCGGCGCCATCCGTTTGTGCGGTCCGTTTTAGACCGGTTCGAGCATTCGAAATCGTAACCTGTGCCTGCGCAACCGCACCGCCCGTCTCATCGCTCACCTGGCCGGCAAGCGCGCTTGTCGTTTCGCCCTGGCCTTCACACATCGAAGATCCGGTGAGCCATGCGCCAAACAAAACGAACAGTGAAATTAGTAATTTAGGCATGCCTAAAACAGAGCATATCACGCGTTCTTGCCGCTTGCCCGGAATGCCCAGTTACGATAGACTGCATATTTAGTGCCGTCTAAATCTCGCATTAAAGGCCATACAGAATCCGCCGATGACTATCTCAAGGCAATTCTTGAGCTGAGTGGACCTGAAGATCAGCGCGTCGCCAGTAATGCGCTGGCTATACATCTCGGTATCCGGGCTGCCTCCGTCACCGGCATGCTGCAGAAGCTCTCGACAGACAAGCCAGCGCTGGTCAAATACCAGAAGCATCACGGCGCGCGCTTAACCACTGCTGGACGGAAACGGGCACTCGAAGTGCTGCGGCATCATCGCCTTCTCGAACGCTTTCTGCATGACTTCCTGGACTACGGCTGGGACGAAGTTCACGAGGAAGCAGAGCGCCTTGAGCATTTCATCTCGGAAAAGCTCGAAGATAAGATCGCCGCGAAATTGGGCGATCCGCTGCTCGATCCGCACGGTCATGTCATTCCCGAGAGAAACGGCGCTTTCTCTGCGAGGGATGAGGTGAACTTGTTGAATTGGGCCTGTGGCGTGCCGGCTTTGATCAGCAGTGTCTCCGATCGTGACGCCTCGGATCTTAGGGCTATCGAACGATTGGGTTTGCGTCCAGGCACTTCGGTCGTTGTCGAAGCGGGCGTACGCAATGCCTCGCTTCTGGTACGGATTGGCGGTCAGAACAGCACGATCCGGTTAGGTCAACACCTTGCCGCTCAAATCTTTGTCGTCGCGCGGACGCCTCAGGCTTCGGCAGCCTGAGTTCAGGGGAGCCCCAATCCTCATTCTGCGAACTTTTTTCAGATCTGTGCATCTAATCTGGTGGCTTTGCCGACCCCTGGAGGTTCAGAATGCCCGAAACTCAAACAGCAGACATGTTAGACACCTTCATGCGCGATCAGTTGCTGGATCGCCGCCATAAGCTCCAGCATGCCGTCGCCGAATCGGCCCACGCGCCCCAACTTCATGCATTGCTAAGCGAGGTCGATAACGCTCTCGCTCGCATGGACTGCGGGTCTTTTGGAATTTGTGAATACTGCCATACCCCCGTTGAAACCGACCGCCTGATCGCCGATCCGCTCACTCGCTTCTGCCTGAATCATTTGAACAAGGAACAAAGAGACGCGCTCGAACACGACCTCCAGCTCGCTGCTCAGGTGCAGCGAGCTTTACTGCCCCAGCAGGATCTCATGTGCTGCGGTTGGCACGTCGCACATCACTACGAGCCGGTCGGCATCGTCAGCGGCGATTACTTCGACATCGTCGACGCAGGCGAGAACGGATTCTATTTCATGGTCGGCGATGTCTCGGGTAAGGGCGTAGCGGCCTCCATGTTGATGGCGCACCTCCATGCCATGTTCCGCACTTTGATCTCGGTCGGCTTGCCGCTCGAGCAGATACTCTCGCACGCGACTCGCGTGTTTTGCGAAAGCACATTGCCGAATCAATACGCGACCCTGATTTGCGGACGCGCCGAGCCAAACGGCAGAGTTGTAATTGTCAACGCTGGACATCCTCCTCCGCTACACGTTCACGACGGCGCTGTAACGCCTGTTGAGGCCTCGGGCTTGCCTGTCGGAATGTTCTGCAATGAGCAGTTCTTGGCAGGCGAACTAAACCTTCGGCCCGGTCACAGCCTGCTGATGTACACCGATGGAATTTCTGAAGCGTCGGATTCTTCAGGAGCTCAATACGGGTCGGACCGGCTTTGCAAATTGATTGCAAGGAGCCGCTGTGCTAATCCTTCACAACTTATCGCCGCCTGCCGGGACGACCTTCGGCTCTTCTGCAATGGATCACTGAAATCGGACGACACGACCATCGTGGTGCTCGGCCGCATGGCCATAGCGTGAAAATTTGTCCTGCGCTATTAGCCTTATTCTGCTGTCTCGCTTCCGCGGCCCCTGCAAGTAGCAGCAGCGATAGTCCCGGTTGGACTCTCGTCCGCACGGATCACTTCGAATTGTATTCGCAATCAGGCGAGGCGAGCGCTCGCGCCGCCCTCACGTGGTTTGAACAACTACGCGCCTTCGCCGAGCAGCAGGCGGGTCTAAACATAAGCGCCCGTCCGCCTGTACGAGTAATCGCATTCCGTTCGCTCGCTGATTCCCGCCCGTACCAACTCCGTCCCACGTCAAAGGCTTACTACATCGGAACGGAAGGACGTGACTACATCGTGATGTCCGGAATCGATTCAAGCGAATTTCCCATCGCCGCTCACGAGTACGAGCATCTCATCCGGTATGTCGCCGGCCTGCGGCTTCCGCCCTGGCTCGACGAGGGCCTCGCTGACTTCTTCTCCACCGTCCGGATCCAGGAAAACGACTGTACTCTCGGCGGAGATTTACCTTCGCGCTCTCAATTGCTGCGGCGCGTCCCGTGGATGCCCTTGCGTCAACTCTTGACTCTGCCGTCTGACTCTCCTCTGCGTGATGATCGCGACCAATCGGCATTGTTCTACGCCGAAAGTTGGGCCCTGACTCAAATGCTCATCCTCTCGCCAGAATACGGACCGCGTTTTCAATCTCTCATTGAAGCGCTTGCCTCAGGAACGCCAAGTCCCGAAGCGTTACCCGCCGTATTTCGCAAACCTCTGGACGCGATTGAAGGTGACATGCATGCAAGTGTGCGCATCAGCTTCCCGCCTCTCGTGCTGCCCGGCATCCCCGCACGCAATCTCGCGGTTCAAGTATCGATTCTCTCCCCGTTTGCCTCGCGCTCACTCATGGCCGACCTGCTCCTCGCGGGCGGGCAATTGGATCGCGCCGAGTCGCTCTATCGCAATCTCGCCGGCGAGGCGCCCGCGGATCCAGATATCTCCGCCGCTCTCGGCACGATCGCCCTGCGCAAAGGCCATCGTGAAACTGCGCGCAAAGAGTGGAAGCGCGCTATCGATCTCGGCATAACCGATGCCGGGCTTTGCTATCGATATGTGGCAATCGCCCAAGATGCTGGCGTCCCACCGAACGAGCTCCGGACCGCGCTCGAACGAGCCATCGCATTGAAACCGGATTTCGACGATGCGCGTTTCAATCTCGCGCTGCTCGAAAGCAATGCAGGCCGCTACGATTCTGCTGTGACTCAGCTTCGCGCAATGCGACACATTAACCCGGCTCGCTCTTACGCGTACTGGAGCGCTCTTGCTTACGCGCTAACTCAGCTCGATAAGCGCGAGGAGGCAATCTCTGCCGCCCGCCAGGCGATGCAGCACGCCGCAAACGCCGCTGAGCGAGCCAATGCCGCCCAGCTTGCCTACGTCGCGCAAACCGATCTCGCCGTTCAATTCACGCGCGATGCAAGCGGCCGCCCGCAACTCATGACCACACGCGTTCCACACAATACCCAACATTGGAACGCATTCATCGAGCCCGGAGATAAGATCCGCCGCGCCTCAGCAAAACTGCGCGAAATTCAGTGCCGGGGTGACCGCGTCGCCGGAGTCACGCTCGACACCGCCGGTGGACCACTCACGCTCGCGGTTCCCGATCCATCTCACGTGCTCATGACCAATGCGCCCGCCGAATTCACGTGCGGTCCTCAGCCCTTAAAAGACGTGAATGTTGAATACGCTGCCGCGCCTAACCCGGACGCGGGCACCGACGGCATCCTACGAGGTATGGAGTTCCGCTAGTCTATATGCCCGACCGAGATTTTAGTCAGAAACGCGTCAAACAGTCCACCAGCATAATGTTTCTGAAATGGCTTCACAAGAGGGAAGTCCCGAGATGACGTGCTTCCACCCACCCAGATGCTACCCTCCTGATCAGCGTTGATGGCATAGCCATATTCATCTCCCTTACCGCCCAGGTAAGTCGAGAACTCAGCGTGGCCATCCGGACCGAATCTCGTAATAAAACCATCCGTATAGCCGCCTCCATATTTCTCCTGCAGCGCATTCAATACAGGGAAATCCGTCGAGCTTGTGAATCCAACTACCGCGGCATTTCCTGAAGGATCCACAGCGATCCGCACCGCAAAGTCCATTCCCGATCCGCCTAAGTAAGTAGAATAAATCAGCTCGCTACCGCTTGTTGCAAATTTAGTAACGAACGCATCGCTAGATCCACCTCCGTACTTAGACTGATACGGATGCGCGAGCGGAAAATTGGTTGAACCTGTAAATCCTGTGACGAGTACATCGCGTGACTCGTCAACAACGATTCCGAGACCGGCATCATAACTGTTTCCGCCAAGATAGGTCGAAAACTCGAGCGCGCAACCGCCTGGATCCAATTTCGTAACAAAAGCATTCGCCGGCCCGGCGATCGCTTTCTGGTATGCATTCCTGAGCGGAAAGTCAGCCGACGATGTCTGGCCCGTGATACATGCCGATCCGTATCGGTCAACTGCAATCGCATTCGCGCCATCATAGCCAGCCCCACCCAAATACGTCGAGTAAAGGAGCCGTTGCCCGGAGGCGCTGAGTTTCGTCACAAATGCGTCTCCTATGCACTGGCCCGGATTCGCGCCGCCGTCGCAAACGGTCTGATATGCGCCTTTAGTTACCGGGAAATCAGTCGAATTCGTAAAGCCGGTTACGAGCGCGTTCCCTTCACCATCTAAAGCAAGATCCCCGGCCGCATCGCCGGTTCCACTGCCGCCGAGATAGGTCGAAAAAATCAGGTCTGTTCCCTCGCTGTTCAGGCGCGAAACGAATCCGCTCTGCTTCCCGCGCAACTTATTCTGCAGCGCATTCGCAATAGGGAAATCCGCTGACATCGTGACGCCCGCCACATATGCGCTACCGTCCGCACCCAACGCAAGCGAAGAGCAATGATCGTATCCGCTTCCACCTAAGTAGGTTGAGTAGATCAGTCGCGATCCGCTCGGATCAAACTTACTGATGAAGCAATCATAACTCCCGCCAAGCTTTGGCTGAATCGGGTGCTCAGTTGGAAAATTTAACGACGAGGTCTCGCCGGCAACATAAATATTTCCTGCGGCATCGAATTTAATGCCAAAGATTCCCTCATCACCACTGCCGCCCAGGTAAGTCGAGTAAACGATCGTTGGATCAATTACTAGGCACTTCGTCAGGTCATAGGCTCCAACCCTGAATCCTACTTTGTCTGTATGCAGAACATACCAGATATCTACTGACTGCCTTTCGCCGCCCTTCAATTCCTGTTGATAGGCAATAGGCCTGTGAATGCGAACTTCGCGATTTCTCAACCCTGCGATAAGATCGCCGTTTGTATCAACGCGGAGGGCTACTCCGGGAAACTCCATCTGTATATTCCTTGGATCTGTGCCAGGCGAAAGCATGAAATCGTATTCGAAATCCCGCCCGTTGCCGCGATACAGCACGTCGATCCCCGGATATATCTCTGTGTACTTCACGCCAGCGTACGTCCGCAACCCACGATACCAGCGATGGGGATCATTCCCAATCAAATAGTTCAACTTACTATCCAATGCTTGGACCCCGACGATCTTTGTTGTTTGCTTTGCCCCTACGAACTTCATTCGGAGAACGGACACGTGCTGTTTCTCCCCGCGAAAATCAAATACCACGGCGTCCCTGCTAAGAAAAACGGTTGCGTCCGGTGTTCGGGCAAGAAATTGAACTTCCTTGTCGGTCTGGCCCCGATTTTCTTCGAAGGAGAGTGGGACGCTAAGCGTCGCGGGAAATCCAAATGCCACTCCGCCCAGGAACGTCAACAGCGCCCCGCGGCTCGCCTGTAGATAACCTGCGCTTCGATTGCCTTTTAATGAAATGCGCATAAATCCCTTTCGTAGAGGCAGCCATCCAGTATATTCTGAAATCTCTATGCTTCGATTCGCCATTGCGCTTATTAGTACTGTCACTTTCGGCACCCTGAGTTATGCCCAAATCGAGACGTGGAAGCTCGATCCGCCTCACTCCGCCGCTCAATTCTCAGTGCGCCATATGGGGATTTCAACCGTTCGCGGCACGTTCACGAAGCTCAGCGGAACCGTTGAATATGACCCATCCGAAGTCGCCAAGTCATCTGTCGATGTGAGCATTGATGCCGCTTCAGTTGATTCTCGCGTTGAGATGCGTGATAACGATCTGCGTAGCGATCACTTCCTGGACGTACAGAAATATCCAACCATCACGTTCAAATCCAAGCGCGTTGAACCAGCCGGGGAGGGAAAGCTCAAAGTTACCGGCGATCTCACAATTCATGGCGTAACCAAAGAAGCAGTCCTGGATGTCGATGGCCCGTCGAAGCCGTTTAAAGATCCTAGAGGCAACCTGCACATGGGTATTTCCGCTACGACCAACATTAATCGGATGGATTTCGGAGTAAGTGGCGCTCCAGGGATGGTTGGTAATGATATCGGAATTACGATCGACGCGGAGCTCGTGAAACCATCGGGCGCGCCGCCAAAGTAGCTCCATCTCGTTCGAACTCCTGTTCGCGTAACTCCATCTCGCGAATTCGAAACTTCTGAATCTTGCCGCTTGGCGTTGTCGGAAACGAGTCGACAAAGCGAATCCGCTGCGGAATTTTGAAATGCGCGATGCGATCCCTGCAGAACTCCCGGATCTCATCTGCCGTCGCACATTCGCCGGTCTTCAAACGAATCCACGCAAGCACAATTTCGCCAAGGCGCTCATCAGGTAACCCGGCGATGTGGACCTCGGCGATCTTCGGATGCGCATACAAAAACTCTTCAACCTCGCGAGGATAAATATTCTCTCCTCCGCGGATAATCATGTCCTTCGCGCGGCCCGTGATCTGCAGATATCCGTCATCGCGCATCGTGCCGAGATCGCCCGAGTGAAACCAGCCATCGCCGTCAATCGCGCGGGCCGTCGCCTCTGGATCATCGTCATATCCCTTCATGAGCATGTATCCGCGCGCGCAGACTTCACCCTGCGCCCCCGTTTCAACGGTCTTGCCGTTCTCCACTGACACAACCTTTATCTCGGTGCACGGCATCACCTTTCCAACCGTACACACGCGACGTTCTAACTCGTCATCAATATCGGACATCGTGATAATTGGCGAGGTTTCCGTCAGGCCATAGCCGATCGCGAGTTCCGGGCAATGTAAGTCCGAGATAACCCTGCGCATTAACTCCATCGGGCACGGAGCCCCCGCCATAACTCCAGTCCGAAGACTGCTCACATCAAACCTAGAAAATTCGGGATGAGAGAGCTCCGCGATAAACATCGTCGGAACGCCGTATAAAGACGTCGCCTTTTCGGCCTCGATCGCCGCCAGCGTGGCTCGCGCATCGAAGCACCAGTTCGGAAGAATCAGGCCAGCGCCGCGCGCAAGCGCCGCCATTGTCCCGATCACATTTCCAAAACAATGTGACAGCGGGACGGGAAGGCAAATGCGATCAAGCTCGGTGTACCGAAGCGCCCGCGCGATTATGAAACCGTTGTTCACGAGGTTTCTGTGCGTCAACGACACACCCTTTGGCGATCCCGTCGTTCCCGAGGTGTATTGAATGTTGATCACATCGTCGAGCTTCGATGGTGCGTGGCTCCGCGGCCGTGTTTCTAGCAACTCTGTCCATTCCGGATTCTCGAAGAGAATAACGTGTTCCAGTTCGCAAACCGCCTCACGCCGCGCTTCGGCGAGAATTTCAGCATAAGCGGATCGTTCATCGCGCTCGCGCAAAAACAGTGCCTTCATGCGCGATTTCTTGAGTACAAAGGCAAGCTCACGAGCTCGCAAAGCAGGATTCACGCTGACCAGGACGGCTCCTAATTTCGCGCAAGCGAAATGCACCACGACCCACTCCCAGCAGTTCGTCGCCCAAACCCCCACCCGATCCACCCGTTTTACACCGAGGCTCGCTAGCCCTGCTGCGACTCGGGCAGCGCGGTCGCGCAATTCTCGCCACGCCAGCCTCCGGCCCTGATGCATTGAGGCAACCGCCAGGCGATCGGGCCAGCGATTCGCTACCGCTTCAAGCTGCTCATCCGTGGTACGGTCGAGCAGCGCCAGATCCGGCCCCTTCGAATGACTCAACATTGCCTTAACCGAGCGATTTTGAAAAAACCGCGGAAACTTTCGTCTGCCGGTAGCCCTCGCGGCGATAGAACCGGTGCGCAGCTTCGCGCGTTACGCGGGATCGAACTAACATCTCTCTCACGCCTCGGCTGCGTCCCCATTCTTCCGCTCTCGCGAGCAACTCTCGACCAGTGCCGCCGTTGCGACACCCCTCGCCGACCACCAAACCGCCAATTTCACATTTGGGCTCCGCTTGTAGATGATATGTCAGGCTAACATCGATCCAACCGACTACCGAATCAGACGCGCACGCCACAAACACGGCATGATTACTCGCCTCACGAAGCGCATTGATCCGCAGCTCCATCTCCGCCGCGGAAGCCGGATACCCAAGCTCCCCGCTGAGCTTCGCAACAGCTTCGGCGTCGCCCAGAGTGATCTCTCGAATCAGCAGCACCATCGAGCTCATGAACAAATGATCTGATAAAAACATACTTCTATGCAGCGCGCCATGATCGTTTTTTGTCTTTTTCTGAGCCTCGGTCGAAATGCCGCCTCAGCCGATTCGGAGAATCAATCCGCATGGCAGCAAATCCTCCATGATCGGCTCCCCGCCTACGGCCACCGCAATTGGATCGTAATCGCCGACTCCGCATATCCCGCTCAAGCGCGCGACGGCATCGAAACAATTGTTTCCCGCGCCGATCACTTTCAGGTGCTCGAAGCAGTTCTTTCGGCCCTTTCCTCTGCCAAACACGTCCGCCCCATCGTGTTCACCGACCGCGAACTGAGTTACATTCCCGAAACCGATGCCCACGGGATTACAGCCTATCGAAGCCAGCTCCATACGGTTCTCAAGAATTGGAACGTGCAAACCTTACCTCACGAGCAACTCATCTCGAAGCTCGATGCTACTGCCCAGACGTTCCGAGTTCTCATCATCAAGACGAACATGACACTCCCGTATACGTCAGTTTTCTTGCAGCTTGATTGCGCCTATTGGACCTCTGAGGCCGAGCAGAAACTAAGAGCCTCTATGGCTAAAGATGAGAGATGAGGGGCTCGAGGTGTTGAATGAGGTTGGCTGACTTGCTACATTGAGGCGAAAACATGGGAACGCTTTTCCAAGACGTACGATATGCGGTTCGAATGCTTCTGAAGAATCCGGCATTCAGCGTGATTGCTGTACTTTCGCTTGCTCTCGGTATTGGCGCGAATACAACCATCTTTACCGTTGTAAATGCCATCCTTCTACACTCTCTTCCCGTCAAGAGTGTTTCGCGATTAGTGCAGGTGGACACCATCGATGCGAAAACTCGAGTTACACAGGCCAACGCCGAAAAACAGGGCATGTCGTACGGCAATTTCAAGGACTACGCGAAAGAGAACCAGGTTTTCTCGGGACTCGCATGCATTGCCATCCCGCCAATTACTTGGAGCAACGGCGCGGAGCCGAAGCAAATACAAGGGCAGCTAGTCAGCGCAAATTATTTCGACATTCTCGGGATTAACCCGGCGGTCGGCCGGTTCTTTCTCCCAGATGAAGATACAAAACTGGGCGGAAATAATGTTGTGGTAGTTAGCCACGCGTTTTGGATGAACAAGCTTGGCTCGAATCCGAACGCCCTCGGCAAGACCCTCAATCTCAATGCTGTGCCGTACACTCTGATCGGCGTGGCGCCGCGCGGCTTCAGAAGTACATTCACGTTTGCGAGCGCTGAGCAGGTCTGGATTCCAGTCAGCATGTACCCGGCCGTGCTCTCGGGGTTCTTCAAACAGAATTTCGATACTCGGCGGTTTTTGGGCACGACCGTGATCGGCCGTTTGAAACCGGGTATCAGTGTAAGCCAGGCAGAAGCGTCACTGAAGATCATGGCGCGGCATCTCGAGAGCGAGTTCCCGACGGACAACGCTGGTCGAAGCGTAGTTTTAACTCCGTTGGCCGACGCTGCTGTTGGGGCAAACAACCACGCGCAGATCGCGCTCGCGGGGGGACTGATGATGGGTGTGGTCGGCTTGGTCCTTCTGATTGCCTGTGTCAACTTGACGAACCTGCTTCTTGCCCAAGCTGCCCGCCGGGAGAAGGAAATCGGCTTGCGCACGGCGCTTGGGGCGAGTGGCGGACGTATGTTGCGCCAGTTGCTCACCGAGAGCCTCGTTCTCGCGCTGCTCGGGGCGGCTGCGGGTCTAGTTATCGCCGTAGTGGGCCGGTCTGCACTCTGGTCTTTGCGGCCGCCGTTTATTGAAGACAGCGGCATAGATCTATCGCTCGACTCGCACGTGCTCTTGTTTACGCTAGGTGTCGCGCTGTTCACCGCGCTTCTTATCGGGGTTGCTCCGGCTATTAGAGCCGCAAAACCAGACGTCGCCGAAGTCTTGAAAGCGGGCGGACGCGGGGGCACAGTGGGGTGGGCGCGAAATCCACTTCGCAGCTTGCTCGTCGTTGCAGAAATGGGATTGGCGCTGGTGGCGCTCGTGTGCGCGGGACTGTTCATTCGAAGCATGCAAAACGCGCAAGCGACGCCGCTCGGGTTCGAATCCGAAAAACTCTTTGCGATGGCCTTCGATTTAGGAGCGCTGCATTACAACGAGGGCCGCGGACAGCAGTTTTTCAGAGCAGCGGTTGAACGCGCGAAGGCCTCTCCCGGAGTGGAGTCAGCAACGATCGCCTCCAATCCTCTGCTTGCTGGAACCTTTTTGCGGACCGTTTTTCCGGAAGGTCAGAACGAGACTTCCGGTTATCGCGGCACTCTGACGGCACTTAACGATATCGGGACGCGCTATTTCGAAACTCTTCGTATTCCGCTAATTCGCGGACGCGTTTTCACTGACGCGGATCGCCAAGACATGGCTCCGGTTGCGATCGTCAACCAAGCGATGGCGAAGCACTTTTGGCCCAATCAGGATGCGGTCGGAAAGCGTTTCCACTTCTTCGGTGATCAGTTCTTGAGGGAAGTGGTGGGCGTGGTGGGGAATAGCGTGGTCAATCAGATTGGGGAGGAGCCGCAGCCGCTGGTCTACTTGCCGATCACCCAGGATTACGCTCCGGCGGCGACGGTCCAAGTGCGGACGAGTGGAAGGCCCGAAGCAGTGATCGGAACGGTTCGCCGGCAGATCCAATCAGTTGACCCGAATCTTGCTCTCACGAACGTGCAGACTATTCGCGAAGCCGTTGCGCAAGGCCTTTGGGCGCCGCGAATGGGGGCGGGCCTGCTGACGGTATTCGGCGTGCTCGCCCTGGTCCTGGCGGCCGTGGGCGTATATGGCGTGCTCTCTTATTCGGTTAATCAGCAGACGCGCGAAATTGGAGTTCGCGTGGCTCTTGGCGCGCGCTCGAGTCAGGTTTTGTGGATGGTTGTAGGGAACGGGTTGGGGCTCGCAGGTATCGGATTGCTGGTCGGATTATTGATCGCTTTAGGCTTGACACGAGCGCTTTCGAGTCTGCTCTTCGGCATCAGCCCGAACGATCCATTGACATTCGGAGGGGTTTCGCTCGTTTTAACTGCCACGGCGCTACTGGCCTGTTACATTCCGGCGAGGCGGGCGACAAAAGTCGATCCGGTGATTGCTCTCCGGTACGAATAAGTTCCGGCTTGCTTAGCGGTGACTCTCGAGTCTCATTAGGCGAATGTTCATCTCGGTGACCTGCTGCTCAAGCTGGGCTAGGCGTGGTGATGTGGGGCGTCCAGATTACTTTGGTCAGCTTCAACCTTTCGCATCCGAACCGTGAGTCCGGTGTTGTGTGCGGCGAATCCGCGGAGCAGCTCGGTTTGCATATCGCGCATAGTTTCAATGAGCTTCTCTTCGAGCGCTTTCAGATCAGCTTTGGTTGCAGGGGAGTTGTTATCCGGGGACATAGACGTGCTTCCATTTTGCGACAGTTGCGACAATCGTGACAATGGCGGTAATGCCGGCGGCAGTCAATCGGCTGTGTGCGATTCCGGAACTGACAGTTCTCGTCAACGTGCCGCTTTCGGATCATACGCGTTTTCGTATTGGTGGACCCGCCGCGGTCCTTTGCGATGCCCCTGATGAGAGTGCACTGACGCAGGCCCGCCGTACTGTTCAGGAGCTTAAACTTCCCAATGTGGTTATCGGTGGCGGCACGAACTTGATCGTGTCTGATTTTGGCTTCGATGGGGTGGTGCTTCGTTATAAAGGCTCGCGGTTGGAACGCAAGGGAATGCTATTACAAGTCGAAGCGGGGGCCGTTTTGCAGGATGTAGTGGACGAAAGCATTCGCCTCGGCATGAAGGGATTGGAAACGATGACCGGTATCCCGGGATATGTGGGGGGCGCGATTTACGGGAATGCAGGCGCATACGGCCGTTCGATTAACGAGCTAGTTGAATGTGTGAGAGCCACTGACGGCCGGCACGTTAAAGCGTTTCGCAATTCTGAATGCGATTTCCAATATCGCGAGAGTATCTTCAAGACCCGCAAAGAGTGGGTGATTTTGTCCCTGGATCTCCGGTTTGAAAGCGGGGATCCGGGCGACCTTGCGAACACGGCCCGTGAAATTCGTACGATTCGCGACCTGAAGTATCCGCCACAAATGAAATGCGCTGGCAGCATCTTTAAGAATGTCTTTTTCGACGATCTTCCGGAGCACGTGCAAGCGGAAGTGCCCGGCACTGTGGTGCGCGACGGGAAAGTGCCATCGGCATGGTTTCTTGAGCAGGCAGGAGCAAAAGGGATCCGGCGCGGCGATATTCAAGTCGCGTCCTATCACGCGAACTTGGTGTACAACGACGGAGCCGGCGAAGCAGCAGACTTGGTCGCCATCATCCAGGAACTGAAGCAACGCGTGCGCGACCGTTTTGGCTTCGAATTAGAAGAGGAAGTCCAATACGTCGGCTTCGAACACGCTCCGGCTTTGGTTTAAAATCGCATGATTATTAAATTGTCCTTCGCACTGCTCTGGCTACTCGGTATGTCGCTTCACGCGCAACAGCCGGTTACGTTGCTGCTGATCAACGGGAAGATTTGGACGGTGAATCCTGAGCAGAAAGAGGCGGAAGCAGTTGCGATTCGGGGAAATCGGATTGTGGCAGTAGGAAGCACGTCGGAGATTCTGAAGCTGAAGGAATCTGGCACCGAGGTAATCGATCTTGACGGGAGGCGTGTGCTGCCGGGCTTTGATGACGCCCACGTGCATTTCTTTTCAGGAGGCTCAAACTTAGCGGGACCACAACTACGTTATGCAAAAAGTCAGGAAGAGTTCCGCGCTACGCTGGCAGAATTTGCACAACATACGCCGAGAGGGCAGTGGATCACGGGCGGCGATTGGGATCACGAGAACTGGACACCGGCGCGTTTGCCGACACGGCAATTGATTGACAATGTGACGAAAGATTGGCCCGTATTTGTCAACCGGTTGGACGGACACATGTCGCTCGCGAATTCGGTCGCGCTGAAACTCGCGGGAGTAAACAGGAACACGAAGGATGTGCCAGGCGGTGTGATCGTGCGCGATTCGGAAGGCAATCCCACCGGAATTTTGAAGGATGCGGCGCAAGGCCTGGTGGAGCGAGTGATTCCCGCTCCCTCGCAGGAGCAAATTAGGAAAGCCATCAAGGCTGCGCAGGCCTATGCGAATGCGAATGGCGTGACGAGTGTGCAAGACATGTCCGCATCACCCGATGTGTTTCGCACGTATCAGACGATGCTTCATAAAGGCGAGTTGACAGTGCGCATTTCGGGACATCAGCCGCTCGTTTCGTGGCAACGGCTAGCGAATATCGGCCTCGTTGCGGACTTTGGAAACGAGACATTGCATATCGGAGGGTTGAAAGGGTTTGCCGACGGCTCACTGGGATCGACGACCGCCTGGTTCTTTCAACCGTACCTTGATGCTCCAAATACAAGCGGGATTGCGAGCGCCGAGTTGGTGCATCCCGAAAGCATCTGGGCCAACATCGAGCACGCCGACGCAGCTGGACTCCAGATTGCGATTCATGCGATTGGAGATAGGGCAAACAATACAATCCTGAGATTCTACGAGCGCCTCGAGCGCGAACATGGCGAGCGCGATCGGCGGCTGCGGATTGAACACGCTCAACATTTGCAGCCTTCGGATGTTCCGCGGTTCGGGCGCCTGCATGTGATCGCTTCCATGCAGCCGTACCACTGCATCGACGATGGACGCTGGGCCGAAAAGCGCATTGGACCAGAGCGCGCAAAGACCACCTACGCGTTCCGGTCGCTGCTCGATTCAGGAGCGACACTTGCGTTCGGATCGGACTGGGATGTTGCGCCCATGAACGTTCTGATGGGCATTTACGGCGCGGTGACACGACGGACTCTGGATGGCAAACATCCCGATGGTTGGATTCCAGAACAGAAGATTACGGTTGAAGAAGCAGTGCGCGCCTACACGATGGGATCGGCTTACGCGAGCTTTGACGAGAAGATCAAAGGCTCAATTGAACCGGGAAAGCTGGCTGACTTAGCCGTATTGTCGGATGATATCTTTTCGATTGATCCAATCAAGATCGCCGATACCAAGGTATGGATGACAATCTTTGATGGAAGGATCGTGGCTGAGCCAAGCAACCCGCGCGATAGGTACAAACAGGATCGCAGCGGCCTCTTATTAAGATGATCACCGCGTTCTAGGGGGCGAACCGAACCGTATTGCCATCGCGGTGTTCTTTTGAAATCGGACTTCTCCGCCACGTGAAATGATGGTCGAGTAGACGGACCAGGCGAGTCCGTAGAAGCCGAGGCCGGCGGCAACCTGGGGCGGCCCTTTTGAAGCAGCGATTCCGAGTAAACCGAAACCGGAGAAACCGCCAAGGCCCCGGCCTGCTGTGTTCGGCGACCCGGTACCTGATGCGGTTTGCTTACCCGTGTCATTATCCATCGATTTCACGGCGATCAACCCGGCGATGGCAGGGCGGAGAAAACGAGTCTTTAATTCAGTGGCCTTCGCGGTTCCTTCCGGATCGACCTTCACGGCACCGGGATCTGCTTCCGCCTCGACTAGCTGTGCTTGAGCCGGTTGCGATCGATTCACGCTTGCCGGCGCGCGGGGCTCAATATTGGCCACAACGGTTGGAAGCTCGATGTCCTGGATCGCGAACCGAAGTTGACCGCCGCGACGCAGAAACCGTGCGGGTCGAGCCAGCGTGATCTTGCCGTGCACGCGTGTTCCTTCCGGAAGGACGAGCTGATGATCCGATGAGAACAGCGGTTGCGAAAGCTCTCCCTCCATGCTGTCGCCTACATGTGCATCCGCGGAACTGATGTCCGAGAGAATCCGCATCTGAGCAATCACATCTCGCCCAGGGTAGCTGCCAATAGCCTCGAGTTCTTCTGGTGCAACGCTTACGTTTCCAAAGTCGACGGGCTGCGCGAGAACCGCGTCAAAGCGCGTTCCTGAGCGGTACCACTCGGGATGATAGGGCAGCTTCGTCATCAAGAAATTCTCAAGCCATTCCCGTTTGTTCGGTCCCCGGATAAAATCGAAAAGCCCGCGACTCCGCGCGTTGAGCTGAGCCTGCGCCTGACTCCTGATGAACTGGCTGGCACGGCTCGGAATCTTCGGGCTGCTTCTCTGTTTCGACCTCTTTTTTGCCCGACCGGGAACATAAATCGTCGAAAGGCCAAGTGACTCTTGCGTTTGAAGCTGTAGTGTTCGGCCATCGGGAAGCGTGGCAGTTGAGAATGAGACCTCAGCGCGCTTCAATGGAGTGAAATCGCCTCCGACAATGGCCCGGGCGCGCTCCGTTCCAGGGACGGATATCAAGTTTGTGACTTGCCCTTGAATCACCGTTCCGGCCGGGATGACAACTCGATCGAACGCCCAGACCGGGTCGGCAAATTTAGCTTGAACTGTTTCGTTTTTCCGGAACCAAACGCGGTGAGTGATGTACAGCCTTAGTGGTGTTCCGGCTTCGACTTGCAAATGAACGCTCTGCGGCGTTGAAGGCGGCTGCTGGGCGAACACGATTGAGCTAAATATAGGGAGGCATCCCGCCAAGAGAAATCCGCGAGACCATTTTCGAGACATAACCTTCCTTTACTACTGACTGTTATGTGCATTTTATACAAGCAAAGGACAACACTATCGAATGTCAAGAGGCTGGCTGAGAACCGTACGCGCGTCCGGGCTCAGTTTATCTGCATCCGCTAGCATGAGGCTAACCTGCCATCGCTCGTCTTCTTTTAAAGAATCCGCATAAGCGGGCATTCCCGTCAGACGAATACCATTCGTAACTTTCCAATACGTTTCGCCCGGCGGATCATCCGTGACTCCGTGGCCTTTGAATAATTGCGGCGGCTTGGGGAACATTCCGGTCGCGGCCGGGTAATCAGGCTGACCCGGCAGGCCGTGGCACACAGCACAATGGGTTCGATAGACATGAGCGCCGGCGATCAGGTTGTCATTCGTCGCCTGCAGCGGCGCGTTTTTCGGCGCTTCTTTTTCAATGCGCGCCTTCAAAGCCATAGATGCTAGCCGCCTCTCGAACAGCATGGGCGAAGAGGCTGTCGCAACGGGAGCGTACCCGAAGCGGACGTACAGCCAAGCGCAGAGGGGCAGCAGAATCAGCCCGATCAGGAAACCGAAGATAAACGATCGCATTAAATGTTCCGGGCGAGCCCCGCCCCCGGTGAAGTCGTATCTACCGGGCCGCGGCTTTGGCTTTGGCCGCTACAGCGGGACGGCTCACTTTGGTAGTGCGAGTCGCCTTGGATTTGTGGGTCGCAGTCGCCGAGGGGCCACGCGCCGTTCCATTCGTTGCCCCGTTCGTGCCGTTGACTCCGTTGCGAGGTGGGCCGTTAGGCGTAATCTTTCCGAGCACTACAGAGCGCTTCGCTCCCGTGACCATCGGGACATTGGAAGGCCGCGAATGAGACGTCTCATAAGCCATTACGGCAAACGCAATCGCTTCCTTCGCGTCCACGTCAAGGCCAACCTCGGTGGTTTCCATGACCGGAACCGGGTCCATTGCCTTACGAAGCATGCGCATCAAGGTCGGATTGTGCGTGCCTCCGCCAGAGACGAAAATTTCGTCTACCCGCATGACGGGCAAGACAAAATTGCGAACCGCGGCCGCAATACTCTCTGCGGTCAGCGCCGTTGCGGTCGCGATGAGATCTTCACTGCTGAGCTCGGTATCAAGCAGCTTAGTGACGAACTCCGAGCCGTACTGCTCGCGACCGGCGGTCTTGGGCGGCTTCTGACGAAAGTACTTGTCGCGCAGCAGCTTTGCGAGAAGCTTCTGATCGATTTCGCCACTAGCGGCAATCACACCGTCGCGATCGAAGGTTTGGCCGCCCTGCGTGATTCGGGTCACGAGCTGGTCGATGACCATGTTTCCGGGACCCGTATCGAACCCGATCACTCGATCTGTGCTTGTGTTCGGAGGAATGGCAGTCAAGTTGGCGATACCGCCGATGTTAACCGCTACACGTCCACGGCCACGATGACGGATCAACATGTAATCGAGGTAGGGCACCAATGGCGCACCCTTCCCTCCAGCAGCCACGTCGCGCTCGCGGAAGTTTGAAATTACATCAATTCCTGTGCGCTCGGTGATGATGCTCGATTCGCCAATTTGAAATGTACTCGCCACCTTCTTGCCGAGGTACTGCGTACCTTGTCCTTCATGGAAGATAGTCTGGCCGTGGCAGCCGATCAGCTTGATGGAATCAAGCGGAATATCGGCGCGCTCAGCCGTCTCTTCCAGCGCCTCGACGTACAGCTCGCCGAGGAGGAAGTTGAGGCGCGAAATATCTCCCGTGTGAGCGTTCGCATTCGAAATCGCGAAAAGCGCTTCACGAATTTCCTTTGGATAGGGGACTGAATGACTCGTCAGGACGTTGACTTTCGCCTTGAAGCCCGAACCAGTGATATCGATGATTGCCACATCGATGCCGTCGAGCGAAGTCCCGCTCATGATACCTGCTATTCTCATCTCTTTCGTAACTCTTGCTGCAAATCTTGCAGAATCTGCAATGCTTCGACCGGCCGGAGCTGGTTGATGTCCAAAGCCCGAACGCGATCGGCGAGCCCCTGGTTTACGGGCTCAAAAAGTTTTATTTGTAGAGGCGCGTTGGCATCGCCTGGGTTTAACTCTGCGGTTAGAGCGTGCTCCCTCCTTTCATGATGCAACAAAACTGAGCTCGCTCGCTCGATTACTTGCAGGGGTAGACCGGCCAGACGGGCCACTTCGATACCATAGCTGCGGTCGGCTGGGCCAGGTTCTACCTTTCTTATGAATAAGATCTGGTCATTCGACTCTTTTACGGCGACATGTAAATTTCTTACTCCGGCCAGTTGTTCTGCTAGGTCGGTAAGCTCATGATAGTGGGTTGCGAATAGTGTTTTTGCACTAATTTTGTCGTGAATGTATTCCACAACGGCCCAGGCAAGCGCCAAGCCATCATAAGTAGAGGTTCCGCGGCCGATCTCGTCCAGCACGATAAAGCTCCGGAAAGTTGCGGTGTTCAGAATGGCGGCGGCTTCTGTCATTTCGACCATAAAAGTGGACCGGCCACGGGCGAGATTGTCAGTGGCCCCGATCCGGGTGAAGACGCGGTCTACGATCGGGAGAAGCGCGGCTTCCGCTGGTACAAAGGAACCGATCTGGGCCAGGATGAGAATCAGCGCGGCTTGGCGGAGATAGGTTGACTTGCCACCCATATTGGGGCCGGTGATTACACCTATATATTCTTTTGACGAATGCAAGTACAGATCGTTGGGAATGAACCGCATTGCATCGCGTTCTGTCAATTTTTCAATCACCGGATGGCGGCCGGCGTCGATGCGCATTTCGCCAGAATCGGAAAATCGCGGCCGGTGATAACGATTTTCGACGGCGATTTGCGCGAGCGCAGCAGCAACGTCTAGTTCACTGATGATTGCCGCGGCAGCTTTGATTCGCGCGGCGTGAGAGGCGGCGAAGGAGCGGACGTTTTGAAAGATTTCACGCTCGAGCGTGAGGATTTGATCTTCGGCGGCGAGGACCTTCGCTTCAAGCTCTTTCAGTTCGGGAGTGGTGAAGCGCTCGGCATTGGCGAGCGTCTGCTTGCGTTCGTAAGCGGCAGGAACGAGCGGCAGGTTGGGTTTTGAGATCTCAATGTAGTAGCCGAAGACATTGTTGAAGCGGACTTTGAGCGATTGAATGCCCGTGGCGGCGCGTTCGCGTGTTTCGATTGCGGCGATATATTGGCGGCTATTGCGGCTGATATCACGCAATTCGTCGAGTTCCGCGTGGAAGCCATCGCGAATGACGCCGCCCTCGGCTAAATTGACCGGCGCGGAATCCGAGATCGCGGCCAAAATGTTTTCGCTCACTTCGGCAACCGGATCGATTTCTGAGCGAAGGTTAGGAGTTTCGAGTTGCGCCATGAGAGCGGCGACTCGGGGCAACTGAGCCAGCGACGTTCCGAGCGCGAGCATGTCGCGGGGCGAAGCAGTACCGAGAGTGACTTTGGCGAGCAGGCGCTCGAGATCCTGGATTCCGCCGAGGGCTTTACGAAGATCGCCCCGGATGATGAGCTTGGAGGCGAGCTCGGCGACGGCGTCGAGACGTGCTTCGATTTCGGCTTGGTCGCAAGAGGGATTCAGCAGACGCCTGCGGAGGAGGCGGCCACCCATTCCGGTCTGCGTTTTGTCGAGTACGTGAATTAGCGTGATTTCGCGGTTCTCGCCTGCAAAGAGAGGCTCGAACAGCTCCAGATTGCGAACGGTTGCAGCATCGAGCACCATGTGGTCCTGGCGCTCGTAGTAACTGGGGCGGTTGAGGTGATCGAGCGCGGCTTTCTGGGTATCGCGCAGATAATGAAGCACTGCGCCCGCAGCAGCCGTGGCGAGAGGCTTGTCAGCGAGACCGCAGCCATCGAGCGAAAGCAAACGGAATGTCTCGAGGATCTGGCGGCCAGCGTAATCGGGGCCGAAGATCCAATTATCGAGTGGAGTTTCGAGACAGGGCGCACCGATAGAGACTCCGTCGGGATGAAGGACTTCACGAACGTTCAGGGCTTCGAGCGCGGGAACCAGTTCGAGGCACTCGAGTTCGGTTGTGCGGAACTCGCCCGTTGAGAGATCGACATAGGCAAGGCCGCTGTGTTCGCCTTTGATGAAGACGGCAGCCAAATAATTGTTCTCGTGCGAGCGAAGAAGGCTGGATTCGGTAGCGGTGCCGGGAGTGACAATTCGAGTGACTTCGCGCCGAACGAGTTTCTTGCCCGGGCCTGCTTCTTCCATCTGATCGCAGAGGGCGACGCGATAACCGCGCTGGATCAGCCGCGAGATGTAGCTATCGGCGGCATGATACGGGACGCCACACATAGGAACGGGCTCACCGCGTTCTTTGTTACGGGCGGTGAGGGTAATTTCGAGCTCGCGCGCTGCGGTGATGGCGTCTTCAAAGAAGAGCTCGTAAAAATCGCCGAGGCGAAACAGCAGTAGCGCGCCGGGAACCTGCTTTTTTGCGGCTTGGTATTGCCGCATGAGGGGAGTGGTGGGTTCCGGGGTCATGCGAAATGCGCCAGCCGGCCGGGCAGTGCCGCGGCCCCTACACGGGCCGGGGTCGCGTGGTGTAGGTTCTTTAGAAGCAATTATGCGTAGAGACCACGCCGCCGGATCGCGTTGGCAACGCGATCGAGCGCCAGCATATAAGCTGCTGTGCGATTGTTAACGGCGTGCTTCGCGGCGAATGCGATTACATCGTTGAAGCTGGTGACCATTATTTCTTCGAGACGCTCATTGACTTGCGCTTCATTCCAAAAGTATCCTTGGCGGTCCTGCACCCATTCGAAATATGAGACCGTGACGCCGCCAGCGTTCGCCAAGATGTCGGGAATAACGAACACTCTTTTCTCGGCCAGAACGGAATCAGCGACAAACGTAGTTGGGCCATTAGCTCCTTCACAGAGAATCTTTGCTTTGATGCGATCGGCATTCGCGGAGGTGATGACATTTTCTCGCGCGGCAGGAATGAGCACGTCGCAATCCATGAGGAGCGCATCGAAGCGATCCACGTCCTCGGCTTCCGGAAAGCCCTTGATGGAGCCGGTTTCGCTCCGGTGAGCCATCAGCGATTCGATGTCGAGGCCGTGCGGGTTGTAAACCGCCGCATCATACTCGATGATGCAAGTGATTTTGAACCCCTTGCGCGTCATGAGGCGAGCGGCCATGCCCCCGACGTTGCCGAAGCCCTGAATGATGACGCGTGTGTTCTCAGGAGTGAGGCGGAAGCGCTTCATGGCCTCCATAGTGACGATCATGCAGCCTCGGCCTGTTGCTTCGGGACGGCCGAGTGAACCGCCTAGTTCCAGAGGCTTTCCGGTAACCACGGCTGTGACCGTGTGCCGGTTATGCATGGAATATGTATCCATGATCCAGGCCATGGTTTGCTCGTTTGTGTTCACGTCGGGCGCGGGGACGTCACGCTCAGGGCCGATGAATTCTGAAATTTCGGCAGTGTAGCGGCGTGTGATTCGCTCTAGTTCCGATTCACTGAGCAATTGCGGCTCACAAATCACACCGCCTTTACCGCCGCCGAAGGGAATGTTCACGACCGCACACTTCCAGGTCATCCAAGCGGCTAAGGCACGGACTTCATCGAGCGATACGTCGGGGGCGAAGCGAATTCCTCCTTTGGCGGGACCTCTGGCGATCGAATGTTGGACACGATACCCGGTGAACAGTTCGATGCGGCCGTCATCTAAAGTGACCGGGAAATTAACGGTCAGCTCCATAGAGGGCATGCGCAACACTTTGCACATGCCGTCATCGAGTCTCAGCAACAGAGCGGCTTCATCGAAACGATGGGCAGCCGATTGCCATGGATTGATTTCCTGGTCGACGACAGACGGGGTCGCTTCTAAAAGCATTTACAGGTCTCCTCAGTAGGATTCATGCAACCTTACAGACGACTCGCGGAACGGATCTTTCGCGCGTGGAAAGACTTGCGCGGACGGCGTCTTCATTTTCTTACAGTGTCACGAAGCGAGGGCGGCTTGCAACCTTCCTTTTTCCGAACAAATGCGCAAACGCTAGCGTCTGTTTGGACGTCTCCTTAATCAGGAAAATTACCCATGACAGCCGATGAACGAAAGATGCTGAGCGACTTGGCGGAGAAGATTGCGCGAACTCCGGCACCGCCGAAAGATCCAGAAGCTGAGGAGTTTATCCGAACACGGATCGGCTCGCGGTCGGACGCGCTGTATCTGATGACGCAAACGGTATTAATTCAGAATCTGGCGCTTGAACATGCACAGCAGCAGATTCAACAGTTGCAGGATCCAGGCCAGGCGGGGCAGGCGGCATCGGGCGGAAGTTTTCTGGGGCAACAGAGCGAGGCTCCACGGCCGGCTTATGCGACGGTTCCATCAGGACAACAGTACGGGACAGCTCCGCCGCCACAATATCTGGCGCCCAGCCCTGCGGGTCCGAGTCCGAGCGGCGCTCCCAGCTTTTTGCGCGGGGCGGCGCAAACGGCGATGGGTGTTGCGGCAGGCGCGCTGGCATTTGAGGGTATCCGTTCTCTGTTCTCGCACCCCGGTTATGGAGGAGCAGGATTCGGCGGCTTTGGCGGGGCGGGATTCGGCGGCGGCCCGACGGAGGAGACCGTGAACAATTATTACGGCACGCCGGGCGGGAATGATTTGGGCCCGAGCGGTGACTACCAGGCGAGCGGTCCCAATACAGGCGACGATGTTTATGCTCCCGACGATACGACGAATGTGGGTGATACGAGCGGCGTTGAGGATGTGAGTAATGTAGACGATTCCGCTCAGTTCGATGACTCAGGGCAGTACGACGATAGCGGCGATTTGGGCGACAGCGGCGGTTTCGATGATAGCGGAACGAATTTCGTTTGAGCGAGAGGGCAGCGCTTACATCGGCGGTTTCGCTAGACTGATGGGCATGGACTGGAGTGCCTGCCCCGCTGTTGACCGGGATCCGCAGAAATTGGGCGGCGCGTGGTGTTTTGCGGGTACCCGAGTTCCCGTTCTCTCCCTATTCGAACACCTCGACAAAGGCTCCACGATTAGGGAATTTTTGGCGTGGTTTCCAGTCGTGAGTCCCGAGCAGGTGCACGAAGTGCTTACGTTCGCCAAAGCATCGCTGGAGCAACCGGCCGCGGTTGCGTTCGTTCAACGCGGTGAAGTGAAGCGAGTTGAATTGCCGGACTCTAAAGAATTCCGCCTTAAGTTTCCACGTTGGGAGTATTTCTCTTCGACCGCTCGAGATAATGCTCGCGGCATTCGGTGATCATTTTGCGGACCTCGCGAGGATTGCCCCAGCCTTTGATTTGCGTTTTGACATTTTGCAGCTCTTTGTAGATGGAGAAGAAGTATTCGATCTCTTTGAGCGAATGCGGGAACACCTGATCGATGGTATGGATACTGTCGAAGCGGGGATTACGGTTGGGGACGGCCAAGACTTTCTGATCCAGTGCTCTCTCATCGATCATATGCAGAATGCCTACGGGGCGGACTTCCATGAGGCATCCGGTGAAGCTCGGCTCATCGACGAGGACTAGAACATCGAGCGGGTCGCCGTCCTGGGCGAGAGTGCCAGGGATGAAACCGTAATCGCCGGGATAGTGCATGGGCGAATAGAGGGCGCGATCGAGACGAAACACACCGAGGCGGCCATCGTATTCGTACTTATTCGATGAATTCTTCGGGATCTCGATGATGGCGCGGACAACTTCCGGACAGTCGGGGCCCGGATCGATGTCGTAAAGTTTCACGGGTTTCACTGTAGCAGAGGTGCGAGACTCGGTGACATGGCCGCAAAGGTCCGGTGGGGCGTGCTTAGTGGAGCGGGGATTGCGATGAAAAAGGTGATTCCCGCGATGCGCAAAGGTGAGCGAACCGAGATTGTGGCGATTGCTTCGCGAGACGGTGAGCGGGCCCGCGAGGCCGCCGCGCGACTAGGCATTTGGAAGGCATATGGATCGTACGAGGAGCTATTAGCCGACGAGCAGGTTGAAGCGGTTTATAATCCGCTGCCGAACCATTTGCATGTGCCCTGGTCAATCAAGGCCGCAGAGGCGGGCAAGCATGTTTTGTGCGAAAAGCCAATTGCGATGTCGGTCGAAGAGGCCGACCGGTTGATTGCAGTGCGAGACAGGATGCACGTGAAGATCGGGGAGGCATTCATGGTGAGAACGCATCCCGAGTGGTTACGGGCGCGGGAGATTGTGCGAAGCGGGCGGACCGGCGCATTGCAGGCGGTTACGAGCACGTTCAGCTACTTCAATAGAGATCCGAAGAATATTAGAAATATGCGGGAGACCGGCGGCGGCGCGCTCATGGATATCGGATGTTACCCGATTACAATGGCGCGTTTCCTATTCGACCGCGAGCCGGTACGCGCGGCGAGCGCGATCGAGCGCGATCCAGAGATGAGGATTGACCGGCTGAGCTCGGCGATTCTGGACTTTGCGCCGGGCCAGGCGATTTTCACATGCAGCACGCAGATGGTTCCGTTTCAGCGCATGCAGATCTTGGGAACGCACGGGCGCATCGAGATCGAGATCCCGTACAACATTCCGCCAGACCGGCCGACGCGCATTTTTATCGACGATGGTTCTGAACTGGCCGGACGAAGCGCACGCGCGGAGGAATTTGCGACGTGCGATCAGTATACGGTGCAGGGAGATTTGTTTTCAAAGGCGATTCAAGAGGATAGCGACGTACCTGTCCCGCTGGAGGACGCGCGCGCCAACATGGCGGCCATTGAAGCCGTGTTTCGAGCAGCCGGGACGGGACGGTGGGAAACAGTCTGAGCTGCTAAGCCGTTAGCGCGATAGCAGGCAGTCACTGCTCAGAAATCGTGCAGGTTGCCGACGACGTCGGTGTGGATAGCGCGCCAAAAAGGTACAGCAGCGGCAAGCGATGCGGTAAAGACGACAGCAGCCAGCGCTAGCAGCAGCATGGACGGGCTACGCGGCGAAACCTGAAAAACGAGGCTGCTCAGCCAGCGGGAAGCCGCCCAGCTTGCTGCAAGCCCGGCGACAATGCCGGCTGCGACGAGTCGCCCCATATGCGAGCCGGCCCACGCCACAAGCCGCGAATTCTGTGCTCCGAGTGCCATGCGCACGGCAATCTCGCGCTGGCGCGCTTTCACCCAGTAATTAAGGACGCCATAAATGCCGATGCCGGCAAGAGCGAACGCAAGCGTGGCGAAAACTCCAAGTAAGAAGGTTGTGAAGCGCCGTTTAGCGAGCGGTGCCGCCAGCCACTTTGAGAACGGTTTTAGAGATTGGATCGGAATGTTGTGATCGACTGAGGCAAGGTCGCGGCGCACCGCGTGAGCTAGAGATCCCGGATCCACTGCTGTTCGGATCATCACAACCATCGCCCGTGAGGGATTCAGCGAAAACGGAGAATAGATTTCGGGCTCCGGCATCGTATCTAGGCCCATCTGACTCACGTCGCCAGCAACACCAATAATCTGAAGCAACGGCCCTTCGTTGAAAGGGCCGCCTAGCTTGATTAGCCGCCCGATGGCTTCGACTGGAGAACGCCACCACTTTCGCGCAAGCGTTTCGTTTACAATCGTGACCCGCAGAGTGCCTGCCTGATCGGCGCTGCTGAAATCACGGCCCGCTTTGATCGGAATCCGCATCGTTCGAAAGTAGTCCGCGTCAGCAACGTTTTGGAGCGTTAGAGGAACGTCTTCCCGGCTCCGCACAGCCCGTCCCGCTACCGAGTACCACCAGTCGCTACAATCCCCTGCGGAAGGCGGGCAGTTCACTGACCCAACAGCCTCGACGCCCGGTTCGCGACGCAGCCTCTCGTTCAAACTTTTGTAAAACGTCTCTACGGCGTTGTCAGTTTTATAAGATCCGGGCGGCAACTGGAGTTCGAGCGCCAACACGTGACTTGGCTCAAAACCTGGGTACGTAGTTTGCGCGATCGCCAGGCTTCGAACCAGCAGCCCCGCGGCAAAAGCCAGTACAACGGTCGCGGCTACTTCGCCGGCGACGAGCAGATTGCCGAGTGCATGGCGCATTCGTCCGCTGGCCGCCGAGCCTTCTTTCAATGCTGTGGTCAAATCAAGCTTGTTCGCGCTCCTGACCGGTGTCATGCCTGCGATTAAACCTGAAATGAGGCTGGCCACACACGCAAATGCCAGCACCGGAACATCAAGCGAAACCTCCGAGAGCCGCGGAATATCCGGGGGCGCCACATGCTGCAACAAACGTAAACAAACTGCGGCAAGCCCGACTCCAGCGGCGCCACCCCCAAATGTGAGCAGCAGAGTTTCTGTGAACAGTTGCCGCGCCAATCGCGCGCGGCCCGCTCCGATAGCCGAACGAATTGCCAGTTCCCGTACCCGTTCCGTGCTGCGCGCCAACAGCAGATTCGAGACGTTTGCACATGCGAGCACCAAAACAAGAAGCACCGCGCCCATCAGCATCACGAGCGTGGGCCGGATCTCTCCCGTGCGCGTCTCCATCAGATATTCGGCATAAGACCGGTGCCCTTTCTCGGTCGAAGGATCGCCTAAATCGAGACGCCGCATAATCTGATCGAGATCTGTTCGGGCCCCGGCGAGCGTTACGCCCGGTCTCAAGCGGCCTAACACGTGCATCGATCTGTGATGTCCGCGATTCAAGCGGTCCTCGCGTGGACCTAACGGCAGGCAAAAGTCAAACGGCCGCTCGAAAAATTTCGGCGAGGGGGCGAGGACGCCAACAACCTGGTAACCCGTGCCGTTCAAGTCGAGCGTTGTGCCAACTACACCGGGATCCCCGCCCAGCCTGCGATTCCAGAAGTCGTAACCCAAGACAACGATGTCCGCCGCGCCGGACTTCTCGTCAGCCCTGGCGAACAGCCTTCCAAAGAGCGGCCGCGCGCCGGTTAGCTCAAAAAACGCGCTGGTAACGACGCCGGCATGCGTGAGGACAGCGTCGCCGCGGCCAGTGAGTGTGAAATCCTCAGTGTGAAATCCGGCCATCTCTTCAAAGCTGTGATTTTCAGCCCGCCAATGCTCAAAATTCAGCCACGTTATGGCAATGTCGATCGCCTTGCCGGCCGATTCACCAAGCCACACCAGTCGTTCGCTTGCCGGATATGGCAAAGGCCGAAGCAGGACCGCGTACACCACGCTGAAAATTGCGGTATTCACGCCGATACCGAGTGCGAGTGTCAGAAGTACCGCTGCAGTAAAGCCCGGCGATTTGCGGAAGCCGCGCACGGCGCAGCGCAGATCCTGCCAAAAGCTCTCCCAGCGCGGGAACTTCCAGGCTTCGCGCGCGTTCTCTTTAAGCAGTGTTTTGTTGCCGATTTCGCGAGCCGCCTCGCGCCGCGCCTGTTCGGGACTCATGCCGCGCGCCTCGTTCGCTTCGCGCGCGAGTTCGAAATGAGACTCGATTTCATCGCGCAGATCCGCCAAGTCGCCGCGCCCTAAGACCGCCCCCCGAACTTTTGCCCACCACTCGCGCATCATCGCTGCGGCTCCAGAATTCGGCTCATCGCCTGAACGAACCGCCGCCATTCGGACTGTGACTTTACCAGTTGTTTGCGCCCCAAGGCCGTGAGCTTGTAATATCGCGCGCGCCTCCCGTTTGGCGATAACTTCCATTCACCCGTAATCCATTCCCGCTGCAACAACCGCTGAAGCGCCGGATATAACGAACCGTTGTCGACGACGAAGTCGTCTTCGGACTGCTGCCGGATGAATTGCGAAATCCCGTAGGCGTGATTGGGCGCAATTTGGAGGCTGCGCAGGATGAGGACTTCAAGCGTGCCCTGGAGAAATTCCAGTGGCGATTCCCGTAGATGGTCTACTGTAGACATTCCGCTTGAATCTAACACATCAGTGGAATCCGGTTGCAGACCAGGAGAGCAGATCGGGCCGGGTTCGGGCCCGGCATGGCCCGGCCCCTACATCAGGCGGCGCGTTTTTGATCGTAGTAGGTGAGGTTGCGGATGGCGCAATTCTTCTTCACCTCGGCGGCGTGACGCTCCACTTCTCCGGTTGAAAATTCGAAGCCAAATTCGGCGGCATCGAACACCTCTCCGGCTTTTTGGGCCTGATGATAAAGCTGCCAGGCTTGCGTCATCTGATTCTCACGGCGCTGTTTACGCTCGTGTTGCAGCTTCTGTAGCTCGGCTTGATCTTTTTCACGCTGCTTGCGCAGGCGGCCTTCCTGGATGCTCAGGTTGTTGAGGTCTTTTCGATAGGTGAGGAAAACTTGCGCTTCGATGAGCGAGGCGCGGACCTGGGGGTCTTCTTCGTGCTCGAACTGCTTGGAAAGCTCGAGGCGGCCGATGGCGTAGATGCCCATTTC
>JAFAYL010000046.1 GCA_019240405.1 Acidobacteriaceae bacterium | reverse complement strand
CGGATCTAAACCGCAGTTATCACGAAATGGCGCAGCACTATGGCGTGGCCATTATGCCGGCGCGACCCGCGAAACCCCGCGACAAAGCTAAAGCGGAGGTCGGCGTACAGATTGTAGAACGCTGGATTGTCGCGGCTCTCCGGCATCGCCGCTTCTATTCCGTGGCCGAGATGAATGAGGCAATCGCAGAGTTGCTGGAGCGATTGAATCATCGCCGCTTTCGCAAACGGGACGGTACGCGCGCTTCGTTATTTGCCGAGCTGGATCGGCCGGCCCTGCAGCCGTTGCCTCGGGAACGCTATCAGGTAGCGGAGTGGAAAAGCGTTCGCGCCAACATCGATTATCACGTCGAAATCGATCGGCATTATTACAGCGTTCCGTATCAGTTAGTCGGCCACCTTTTAGAAGCACGCTTCACAGGCAGCACTGTCGAGATCTTCCATCGCGGCGTGCGTATTGCCTCTCATCCGCGCAGCCACGCCGCCTACTGCCATACCACCAACAACGAACATCGGCCGAAAAGCCATCAAGCCCATCTGGAATGGACACCCTCGCGCCTAATTCATTGGGCTGAGTCCATGGGGCCGGCAACCGCCCAGATCGTACGCACCATTTTAGAAACCAAGCCGCATCCGGAGATGGGCTATCGCGCTTGCCTGGGTATTCTGCGCCTGGCTAAGACCTATTCCGGCGAACGGCTGGAAGCCGCCAGCCAGCGTGCTCTGCAGTTGCAGGCCTTCTCGTATCAAAGCCTGCGCTCGATCCTAAAGAACTCACTCGATCGCCAACTCTCGCTCGAGCCAGACAGTGATAAATCCGGCCCGCGCCACGAGAACGTGCGCGGCGCCGACTACTACGATCCACCGAATACGTTTCTGCAATAACCCACTACTCCCGGAAAGGAACCCAACCTTAATATATGTTGAATCAACCCACACTGGACAAGCTCCAGACCATGAAACTGCACGGTATGGCGGACGCCTTCCGCGCACAACTGGAAACCGCTGACACGAACCAGCTTAGTTTCGAAGAGCGTTTCGCGATGCTGGTCGATCAGCAATGGTTATGGAAAGAAAATCGCGCCCTCGCTCGGCGCTTGCGTGCCGCCAAGTTAAAGGAACGGGGCGTCATTGAAGATATCGACTATCAACATCCGCGCGGACTGGACCGCAAGCTGATCCGCGCGCTGGCTAGCAGTGAATGGGTGCGGCAGCATCAAAATGTGCTGCTGCTCGGCCCAACTGGTATTGGAAAAACGTGGTTAGGTTGTGCACTCGCGCAAAAGGCTTGTCGCGACGGCTTCACGATTCTGCACAAACGCACAGCCGAACTGTTCCGCGAACTGGCTGTCGCCCACGTCGATGGAAGCTTCGGTCGCCTGCTCACAAAACTCTCGCGTATCGACATCCTGGTTCTGGACGACTTCGCCATGGCTCCACTCAAAGACAGTGAGCGGCGTGATTTCCTCGAGCTATGCGATGACCGTTATCAACGCCGTTCTATGATCCTCACCTCACAACTCCCGCTCGCCCATTGGCACGAACAGATTGGCGATCCCACGCTGGCCGACAGCATCCTGGACCGTCTGGTTCACAATGCGTATCGCATCGAACTCAATGGCGAATCGATCCGCAAGAAGCGCGGACGGGAAACCTGAGTAGCTGTGAAGCAATCTCCAACAAACTTGAATTGCCCTCGATGGGGGGATATAAGATCATTGGCCACGCCTTCAGAATGCGTCCTAGCGCGTTTATGGAGGTCGCCGCAATTCCAAGAATCGGCAATTTTGCGGGATTTTGATTTTTTCACCGCTTCCCGAGGAGTAACCGTGAAATGGTTTCTACATTGCTGAGGTGGGGCAAGGCACTCAAATCGCCGTCCTTGCCCCACGCCCCCATCCCGGCTTCTAACCACGAAACTGTTGACTCATGTGAATAATTTCAGCCATCATCTTAAGTGCCAGCGTCGCTTCGCTCCGACTTTATTCACATCGTCGGAACGTTCAATTCACATCGTCGGAATACGCACTGCTGGCGAATCACCTCTCTCCATTCGCCTCCAGCAACGCTACAGCGGAGTGTAAATTCCTGCGTCCTTGCGAGCTGCGATTCCATGAAAACAAGTTGAATGCGCCTGATGTTTGTTGGTCCGCTAAACGTCACTCGGATGATCTGTCGGCCCGTCTCTCCGGCCCGCCAGCCGGCTTCGCGATCAGGATAGAGGACGTTTTCTACGGGTGCGCCGTCCGCTTCAGAGGTGACACCGACCCCGCCGATTGCCTCAACCCCGAACCATTCATTGCTGGAAGAAGTAGCAGAGTGATGCTCGTGTCCCAGAATCGTTTTCCGCACTGTTGTTCCTTCGGCCGCGGTTGGCGACCCCACTCCTCAGCGTTCCGGTACTAGGTTTGACACGGGAAACAGATCACTTTGCTCTGGTCCGGAGTAGGCCGCATCGGGAATGCTCCAGTATCGCGGAGTCTAGCATGACGGATGTGTGCTTGGCGATCCGAAAAGTAGGATTGGGAACGAGCAGTCGGGATGTGTAGAGGAACGGCCCGGAAATAGGGCATTAGCAAATACTTGGCCGTTACTCACGTTCTACACGATGACCGAGATCAGTTTTCCGGTTACTCGTAGTCCGCGAGCAAACAAACCGATAG
>JAFAYL010000018.1 GCA_019240405.1 Acidobacteriaceae bacterium | reverse complement strand
GGTACATTCTCCAAAGCAGCAACGGCACTAAGAACGTTCAGCCGTTTGGGATTCCGGGAGACATCCCCGTCGGAATGGATTACGATGGCGACGGATTACAGGACATTGCCGTGTTTCGTCCTTCGAATGGCACGTGGTACATCATCCAAAGCAGCAACGGCACTCAGGTCACGCAACAATGGGGCGCGCCAGGCGATGTTCCGGTTGTTGGCGATTTTGACGGCGACGGGCTGCCGGATATAACGGTATGGCGGCCAGCCGAAGGGAACTGGTACATCTTGCGGAGCACCGATGGAACGGAAGACGTAGAGCAATGGGGCGCGCCGGGAGACGTACCTGCGGCCGGCGATTACGACGATGATGGAACCACGGATCTCGCCGTTTGGCGCCCATCGAACGGGAACCTTTATATTGTTCCGAGCAGCAATCCCTCGGCTCCTTACCTCCAACAATCGCCGCCTCCGACAAGCCTGTCTGAAGACATTCCGGGGGGCTTGGTTTACTTCAACGTCTTCGGGGACTTCGACGGTGACGGGCAGCTCGACTCTGTTGTATGGAGCCCGAGAACTGGCAACTGGCTAGTCACCCCGAGTAGCGCGCCAACGACGCCGTACACGCAGCAATGGGGTGCACCTGGAGATATCCCCGTCCCGTTCGATTACGACCGCGACGGGAAGACAGATTTTGTTGTATGGCGGCCATCTGAGGGCAACTGGTACATCTTGCAAAGCAGCAACAATCAACAAGTGATTGTGCAATGGGGCGCGCCCGGGGACATTCCGGTGATTGGCGATTACGATGGAGACGGATTCGCCGATATCGCAGTCTGGCGGCCTTCAGAGGGGAACTGGTACATCCTGCGAAGCAGCGATGGAACACAGGAAGTTCAGCAATGGGGCGCGCCAGGGGATGTGCCGGTCGCGAGCGATTTCGATGGCGACAAAATAACGGACCTCGCAGTGTGGCGAACCTCTAACAGCTTTTGGTTCATCCTTCCCAGCAATAACTCAAATGTTATAGAAGGGGCATTTGGCTTGCCTGGAGATGTTCCGCTCGGCGGCGATTTTGATGGGGATGGGTTTGCGGACTTTGGTATCTGGGACCCTCCTACACAGAGCTGGTATATTCTGGAGAGCACGCAGGGATACAATCTTGTTACGACTCAGCTAGGCATCGACAGCAACATCGAAATTTACAATCAGCCGCCGATTACGACGTTTATCGGTCCGGATTTCCGGGTCACGCGCGAGTCTCGCCGGCGTTAGTTTTCAGTTCACGCGTATAGAAAGCAGCTCGCAGAGCTCAAGGTAGGCTTCGACCCATTCTTGAGCTTTGCTATCGCCCCGCTGCGCTTTACGGCGGATGCGCTGATAGAGTCCGGCTTGAATGGCATAGACGTGATTTTGGGGCACCCACAAATTGACGGTGAACGGCATCTGCTTCACAATTTTCAGAGCAGATCGCAACTCCGCAAGCTTTTCGAGCTTCGATGGATCCGCGGCGAAGCGCACTGCCAATCCCTCTAATTTTTTCCTGAGCGAGAATTCCAGGGTGGTCTTGTCCAGCATCACGTTACTGGCCTGCGCCTCGCTTAATAGATTTTGAATGCGGTCCGCATCCAGCTCATCAGTGGAAACCGCGCGCCGGAGAAGCGTGTTGATAGCGTATTCGACAGCAGCGATAAACTCGCGCGGCATGGGTGTTCCGAGGCTAGTAATGAAACGCATCAGCGCAGCGTGATGCTCGTAAAGCTGCAGGTATGCAGTTTCGGCTTCTGCAATAGTCGAGGAGAGGATCACCTTGAGAATTCTGCGTTGTTCATCGCGGAAAAGCGATCGCAGCGAATAGGTCTTCTCGCCAAAGCGCTTGTCGAGCAAACGAACGACCTCGGGAATGTCGACCCGAGCAAAGGAGCTACTGATGGCTTCCAACATGTCTTCATAGCTGCCAGCTTCGTTTACCGGTTGAACACCACCGGCCACATTGTGATCGCCGAAATGAACCACCCAGAACGTCAGGACCTCGCATTCCTGAGTGACTTTCGAAGTGAAACTCGCTTTGCCAAGAGCCATGCGCAATTTACCTGCATCGCGGGTATGGTAATCGAGCCGCTTCACCGTGTATGCATAGATGTCGGTCCGCTCGCCGTAGGGCTCAAAGAGTGAACTGATGGAGTAATGAGCGCCCACCTTCTCGAGATCGACCATGGACGGCTTCACGTATTTGCGGTAGATGTTCGCGCCGTCGCCGTACTCGGCCAAGTTACTTTTGGCGAGCGAGAGCTTTTCGAGAAACTGCGTCTCGACGGGCACGCCGAAGAGCTGTTCAGCGAGCTGCACGACTCGACCGGCATATTGGATGACCTGCACCGTTTCGATTCCGGAAAGGTCATCGAAGAACCAGCCGCAACTCGTGTACATCAACATTGCATGGCGCTGCAGCTCCATGAGCTTCCACACGCGCACCTGATCATCAGCGCTAAGTCCATGCGCGAACTGCTCTTCGCCGAATCGCAGTCTTACCTCGGGCGAGCGATCTAGAACCACACTGATGTAAGCGTCCCGAGCAGCCCAGGGGTCCTTTAACAAGCTTGATCCGAGACACTCGAACCTCGGAGTGATAGAGTCTCGCAACCAGTCGAGAGCCTCGCGTAAAGGCTTTCGCCATTCCTGCTGCCAGCCGATGCGTCCTGAGTTGCAGCCGCAGTTATTTCGCCAGCGCTCGATCCCGTGCACGCAGCTCCAGGAGGTGTTCTCGACAATTTGCACTTCCCAAGCTGGCGGATTGCGCTCTAGAAATTCCCCGTAATTCGTGATTTTTGCCAGCTTCTTCGATTCGATGTAATCAAGCGCATAGGCTAGCGCCATTTCGCCGTGCCTATGATGATGGCCATACGTTTCGCCGTCCGTCGCGATGTGAATCAATTCAGGCGCGCTCCGGCCATCGGCGACCGAACCAATCAGACGTGACGCAAACTTCTCGCCGTTGTTTAGTAGCTTTTCGAACGCAACGGCCTGAGAAACAGGTCCGTTGTAGAAAAACAAATTAATTGATTTCCCGCTCGGCGTTGTGAGGAGATAAGCGCGAGTGGTATCAATTTTCGATCCCGTAACGTCCTGCCACTCGCCGCCAGTAACAGGGCGAATCGCTTTCGCTTGATGAGGGGCGAGAATCGCGAAGGTGAACCCGGCCTGCGCTATAACATCGAGAGATTCAAGATCAACCGCAGTTTCCGGAAGCCACATGCCTTCTGGCAATCGCCCAAAACGGTTTACAAAATCTTCGAATCCCCACAGAACCTGCGTGCGCTTGTCGCGGGTGTTGGCAAGCGGCAAGATCATGTGGTTATAACCTTGGGCCATCGCCGAGCCATGGCCTGAGAACTGTCTTTGGCTCTGCTTGTCAGCGTCAATGAGACCCCGATATAGTTCGGGCGCGTGCACGATGGCCCAAGAGAGAAGGGTTGGGCCGAAATCGAAACTGATGTTTCGATAGTTGTTCAGGATTTTTGTGATGTGTTGCTTGTCATCAAGAATACGGGCAGCGAGATTGGGAGCGTAGCACTCCGCGGTTACACGGTCGTTCCAGTCATGGTACGGATAGGCCGAATCCTGAAGTTCAATCTCTTCGAGCCAGGGGTTCTCGCGGGGCGGTTGATAGAAGTGACAGTGAACGCAGAGATATTTCATCCGTAATGAGTCGATTTGCTAAGCAAAATGCCACGCGAAACAGTAGACGCAAAATTCAAGCTTGCTGAAACAATGGAAATTCGATCAGGTTCCGGGAAGCAGAATCGTGAAAACTGCGCCGGCAGCGGGCTCACGATTCGCCGCGGAAACGCGACCCGAGTATTTTTTGACAATAGACGCAACGATATGAAGTCCCAGGCCTGATCTTCCTGAGCGGTTCGCTTTTGTCGAAACATTCGGCCGAAAAACGCGCGGAAGAATGTCAACTGGAATACCCGGGCCATTGTCGGAGACAGTTAGCGCGAGCGAATCCCCCACTCGCTCGGCAGCGATTTCGATTCTTCCGGGCTTACTCATAATCTGAGCAGCGTTCATGAAAAGATTCACAAACACGCGCTCCCAATCCTTTGCCGATCCAGGCAGGCGAAGGTCAGCCGGAAACTGGCGCACAAACCGGATGCGAGGCTTGCGTGTGGCAACTGAGTAGTCCGTTACCGACTGGACCGCGTGATCGATTACGTCAGCAAGATTTGGCGTACTATCCGGGATCGCGCCCAACAGACGTTTTCCACGCTCGACGCAGCGGCAGAGAGTAGCCGCCAATGGCTTCCAATGGCGATCGGCGCTCAAAAGTTCAGCAGATTCGGTAATGGTTTCGAACACGTTATTCAGATCGTGAATCAGGGTTTCGTGAGTGAGATCTGAATCGAAAGAATCTTCCATAGAACGTTAGACTATTGCAATCTCCTGGAGCGTGGCGTAGAACTCGGGAAAAGAAATTGAAGCGGCCTCCGCGCCTTCAATGAAGCATGGCCCGTCGGCGGCAAGCCCGGCGATCGAAAATGCCATTGCGATGCGATGATCACCGTATGATTGCACGGTCGCTGCGCGAAACTTCTGTTTGCCTGGAATCTCGATGCCATCCGCTGTGGTGGCGGCGGTAATCCCCATGGCTCGGAAGTTACGCGCGAGCGCGTCAATTCGATCGGTTTCTTTGACGCGCAGCTCTGCGGCGTTTCGGACAATCAAGCCTTCCTCGCTGAGCGCGCCCAGCACTGATAGGATCGGGATTTCGTCGATTAAAGCGGCCGTAGTCGGGCCTTCGATCACTCCGCCACGTATTCGGGAAGTTCGGATTTGCAAGTTGCCGATGAGCTCGCCGTTCGCTTCCTCGACATGGAGCAGCTTGATCATAGCGCCCATGCTGCGCAAGACGTCAAGGATGACTGTACGAGTTGGGTTGAGACCCACGCTAGTGACGATCAAGTCTGCTTCGCGAGCAACGAGAGCGGCAACGATAAAGAAAGCCGCAGATGAGATATCGCCAGGCACAAATAAACGCTTCGCAGAAAGCTGGATGCCTCCACGAATCCGAGCGAATCGCGGCTCGAGGGTAATATCTGCGCCAAGCTCACGGAGCGCGATTTCGGTGTGATCGCGGGTGGTAATGCGCTCGCGAACCGTGGTTTCGCCGTTGGCATGGAGACCTGCCAATAACACACAGCTCTTCACCTGAGCGCTTGGAATCGGAAGACTGTAATCGATGCCATGGAGCGCCGAACCGTGAATTCGCAACGGAGGGCACTGGCGATCGCTCGCATCAATGCGCGCGCCCATCTCTGCGAGAGGGGACATGATGCGGCCCATGGGACGTTTCGAGAGCGACTCATCGCCGCCGATCTCGGAAGTGAATGGTTGAGCGGCCAGAATGCCGGACAACATGCGAATAGTTGAACCGGAGTTACCTGCGTCGAGAACTTCATGAGGGGCCGCAAGGCCTGCAAGACCCTTGCCGTGCATCTTGAGCACCGAGTGGCCGTTGAGATTGCTGAATCCGTGTCGCGCGCCGAGTGCTTCCAGGCAGGAAAGAGTGGATGCGCAATCCGCGCCAGTCGAGTAATTATAGATTTCCGATTCGCCTTGTGCGATGGCGGCGAGCATGGCGTACCGATGCGAGATGGATTTGTCGCCTGGAACACGGATCACACCATGAATGGCGCGAGCGGGTGAGATTTGCTCGGTCATTGCAACCGTATTGTAACCTCGAAAATCTATAGACGAGTTTTCACAGGCCTTTTGTGGTAAAAACGCAGCATCATGATGAATCGCCGGGAGTGGTTTCTAGGATCAGCGAGTCTCGCCGCCGGGGCGCCCGCGGCATTTGCAAATCAAAGCAGCACTAAGAAGCCTGTGGTCATTTCGAGCGCCAACGGCCTTGCGGCGTGCGCAAAGGCCATGGAGATGTTAAGAAGCGGCGCTGACACCTTGGATGCAGTGATTGCCGGAGTGAATATCGTTGAACTCGATCCGAACGATACGTCTGTCGGATACGGTGGATTGCCCAATGAAGAGGGTGTCGTGGAACTCGATGCGAGCGTCATGCACGGACCATCGAGACGCTGCGGGTCAGTTGCAGCGATCCAAGGCATCAAGACGCCCTCGAAAATCGCAAAGCTCGTCATGGAGCACACGTCGCACGTGATGCTGGTCGGTGAAGGGGCGTTGAAGTTCGCGGAGGCGTATGGCTATAAACGGGAAGATTTGATCACCGAGAAAGCGAGAACAGCGTGGCTGGTATGGAAGGAATCGCTAAAAACCGAACAGGCATTCAATAACTGGCGCTCCATGGATGAAAATCTAGCGGCAGATGCCGCGCCGATGAACCGGTTAAAGCGGGCGTTTCCGGAAATAAACGAAGAAACGCTCGCATGGGCTTGGCAGATGGCAACTCATCCTCCTTATGGAACGATCAATTGCCTGGCGGTAAACGAGAAGGGAGAAATGTCTGGCGTAACCACCACAAGCGGCCTTGCTTGGAAAATAGCGGGTCGTGTGGGCGATTCACCGATCATCGGAGCCGGATTGTATGTGGATCAAGACGTAGGAGGCGCTGGTTCAACGGGAGTAGGAGAAGAAAATATCCGAGTTGCGGGAGGGCACACGATCGTCGAGGCGATGCGCCGAGGAATGCCGCCTCGGGATGCTGTACTCGAAGCTCTGAAACGCGTGTCGCGGAATTATAACGACAACAAGACTAGGCTCGATAAGCTCGACATAGAGTTTTATGCGCTGCGCAAAGACGGCGAACACGCCGCCGGGTCACTCTGGGGGAGCCACCGAAGCTACAAGGTGTATTCCGTGAACGATGGGGGCGAGAGCCGCCATGAACCGTGCGTGTTTCTGTATGGAAGCTAGAAGTGCATACTGTAACGAGCTCAGGTGTTCCGAGCGTACCTAAGCCGTGCGGTAGCCGTCGCTAGCTTCGGTAGGCCAGCTTCTCGCCTGCGAAACGCTCGTCTTCACCGCGGTCGTGAATCAGGGCGAAAACGGTGACAAGCATCTGGATGGCGAGGAGGATCAGGGTGAGGTTCATGCCTATGCTTTCGCATGTGCGTGACCGTGCCTCCGAACGATGTAAACTGCTGAAAAGAAAGACTCCTTTGGCTAACCAAGTGGCTTCATTCCCAAACTGAATCGCTTGGGCGTTTCACTTTGAAAACCGAGAGTTCGTTTTGAAATGAGAGGCTGTAACGAGCCGATACAAATGGCCCAGCACATCGGAATTGTCGCCTGCTCCGCTGAAGGAGCAGCGCTTTGTTACCGCACCATTTGTATTGAAGGCGCCGAGCTTTTCGGGCCACATCGCCATCCTGAGGTTTCGATGCATAATCACCCGCTCGGTGAGTACATGAACCGTATATATCGCGGCGACTGGCAGGGCGTCGGCAGCTTGATGCTATCTTCCGCAAACAAACTCGCGCAACTCGGCGCCGATTTCCTGATCTGCCCCGATAACACTATTCATCAAGCTCTGGCTGAGATCGAGCCCCGATCGCCGCTGCCGTGGCTGCACATCGCGGACGTGGTTGCTCAAACTGCTGCGGCGCGCGGCTTCAGGCGTGCAGGCCTCACTGGAACGCGGTATCTCGTCGAGAGCAACATTTATCCAGAGAAGCTCAAACTGCGCGGGCTGGAGTGCATGCGACCGAACGCCGCTGAACGCGAAGAAATCGATCGCATCATCATGGACGAGTTGGTTTATGGCGTTTTCAAGCCGGAGGCGATCTCTTATTTTCAACAGGTCATTGGGCGGATGCAAAGAGAGGGCTGCGACTCCGTTATACTCGGCTGCACCGAAATCCCGCTCATCATGAACGATTCGAATTCTCCGCTGCCAACGCTTGATACAACTCGGTTACTGGCTCGCGCGGCGCTTCACCGGGCAGCGCACCGCTGAACGCGCCAGCGGTTCGCCTGCATTTGTGGCCGCTACTGCGGCTGTCCTAGCGAGCGCCTTCCACGTGGGAGCAATGGTCGGAAGCGAGCTTCCACTCGCCTGACTGGCTGATCCATGTGTCGCTGCAAATCACCGCACGCGCGCGATGCGTGCCATTAAAGGTTGCGTCGTACGTGAATTTGTAGTGTGCAATCGCGACGTTGGGTTCGAAGGTCGCCACCTTCATGTCGCTGATCTCGCCTTTCTTGAACTTGATCGCCTTATCTTGCATCTGCTTGATCGTTTCTGCTCTGTTCGTCCAGTCGCCCCAACTGTGGCCCTCGACGTAGCCGTCCGCCAGGTGCTGCTCATACCAAGTGCCATCGCTATTCATCTGCGCTTGCTTCATCTCTTTTTCCAGTTGCTGGATTTTAGAAGACGCGTCTCCACTCTCCTGCGCGATCAGCGTGACTCCCAATGCGAAACAGCACGCCACCATTAATGGGACCGTGCGTTTGCTATTCATCTCATTTCCTCTCCTCTCTTCTATTTCTTGAGTTCAATCACTACTGCTTCGAAGGGTTGGCTGCCGACGTTCTCCGGCAGGTGCTTTCCGGCATTGCCCCAGATCGCGTCTTCGGCCTTGCCATCGACAGTCTGTGAAGTGCCGTCCGTCAATGTGAACTTCGTGTGGCCGTCGGTCATGAACACGGCCACCGAGGCTGGATGCTCGTGCATCACCGATTTTTCATGCGGCCCGTAAGTAACTCGCAGCACGCGAACCCGGTCATTATCGATGACTACTTTGTAATGCTTCGGATCCAATTTGACTGGATCTAAAGTTACATTCGCCGGAGTGCCCGCGCCCGTCTCCTTCAACTCCACCATGATCGCTTTCGACGTCGCGCCGGCCAGTTCCTCGGAGGCGTGGGTCACGGGTTTGGAGTACGTCACTTCGCCCGCTTTGGTACGTTCCTCGCTCGTTTTCCCATCGGGGAACGTGTACCTGGAATAATCATTCGTAAATCCCACCGTGACATACGCGGGATGGGAATGCATGGGAAGCTTACTATGTGGCGGCTCAGTGAAGCGAAGGACGCGCACGCGATCGTTTTCAAAGACCACTTTCACTCGGTCGGGCGCTAACTGAACCACGTCCTGGGCGAAAGCGGCGAGTGCGGTGAGGGCCACTGCGACAGGAAACATCAGACGCATAATGCTCCTTCCAAAGCCCGAATTTTTAGCAGGGCGGGTTTAAGTATACACGGTTAACACGTACCCTACCCCTGGAAAGGCGTACCAGTACGGCCACAACGGCTTTTGGCCGGATTTACGGCCGGTAAACAGGATGCGCGTTGACGAGCAAGCGATGGGCAGGGATTGAGAAATCGCTCGGAGTTTCTAGGATCGCCAAACGGGCGCGGGGTCAAGCGCGCCGATCCAAGGACAGCGGAGTTCCTTTCTTGTGTCTCGGCGCGGGTCCGCACCCTTTGCTCTAGCCTAGATCACCGCGTTTTGTGGCCTGGATGGCATAATCTGCGGCGCGGTACGCCAGCGCCTGGATGGTCGCCGTTGGTTGCTGTCTGCCGGAGGTGACGAAGTTGCTGCCATCCACTAGGAACAAATTGGGAACGTCGTGCGTTCGGCTGTAGACATTCACAACAGAGGAGCGTGGATCGTGGCCCATTCGACAAGTGCCCATGAGATGACGGCTCGGCATGTTATCGGCAATATCGTATGGCTGGCTCCAAGTTTTCTGAGCGCCGGCGGCCTGCAGGATCTCGATCTGCTTCGCCATCAGCCATTTCATCGTAGCCACATCGTCGGGGTGGTAATCACAGGTAACGCGGACAGCCGGTAGTCCCCAATCGTCCTTTACCTCAGGATCGAGCGTGATCGTGTTCTTTGCTTGAGCGAGCGAAGTGGTATGCGACAGCAGCATCATGGTCCGGGTGAAGTACGTCTCAAACATCTTCTTGTACTCGCTGCCCCACCTTGGCGCATCGGGCGGCAAGCCATGCAGCGCGAAACCGGCTGGATAGAAGTCGAAGCGGGCGTCGATGCCGCCGCCACCATAAAAACCCCGCTTGGGATCGGCCGCATAGTAGTCGTGGATGAGCCGGGTTACTTGAATTCCTTTGTACTCGTTCAAAGGATGTTCGAATAATCCTTGTGCGGGGGCGCCGTTGTCCCACATCAGATACTTTCCAACCAAACCGCTGGAGTTAGCCAGGCCATCCGGGAACCGTTTCGACTTAGACATTAACAACAGTTTCGGAGTCTCCGCGCCGTTGGCGCAGACGAAGACAACCTTGGCGTGTTGAAAAATCTCGCGCCGGTCTCGATCGAAGTAAATCGCGCCTGTCGCCCGGCCCGCGTCGTCCGTTTGAATCTTACGTACGTAGCAGTGCGGCCGTATTTCGCACCGGCCTGTCTTTTCAGCCACAGGAATGACGCTGACCAAGGTACTTGATTTAGCGCGCATCTCACAGCCGAACGATTCGCAAAAGCCGCAATTGGCACAGGCCGCCCGACCTTGGTAGGGCCGCGAAAGAATTGCGACTGGAGCGGGAAAGGGGTGCAATCCGAGCTTCTTCGCGGCTCGATCGAACAGGACTCCAGATCCTTTGACGGGCATGGGAGGAACCGGGTAGGGCTTCGACCTCGGAGCCTCAAACGGATTTGCTCCTGCAAGCTCCGAGATGCCCAGGTCGTATTCAGCTTTCGTGTAGTACGGCTCCAGATCGCTATATGCGATGGGCCAATCCGCAAGATCGGCGCCGCTCACCGCCCCGAAGAGGCTTCGCTCGCGAAAGTCACTCTCATGAAAGCGCCAATAGTTGCCTGTGAAATGGACAGTGCCGCCGCCCACCTGGCGTCCGTACTCGATTGCTTTCACCGGCCGGGCGCGGTCTGCCTCGGACTTCCGATAAGTGATCGGCTGCAACCTCGGGTCGTTCGTTAGGCCTGGCAGGAAGGCGTACTTAATTTCATCATGGGAAAAGTCGGCGTCGCGCAGGTACGGACCCTGTTCCAAAACAACGACCCGAAATCCCGCGACTGCCACCTCCTTGGCTATGACGCCGCCCGCTGCGCCCGCGCCAATGACGAGGAAGTCCACCGCGTTGGACGCCGGAAATGTTACGCCCGCCATTTTTTCAAGTCTCGATCTGTGCGTCGTAGTAGCCGAACGGCGGCTGATAGCCCATCTGGTCCTCTAACCCAATTGCGCGCCATCCCACTTTCTCGCGATTGCCGCCATAGCTGGGGTTCCCCAGAAAGCCCAGAACCGTATGCGTTCGGAGCAATTCGAAGAAGCTGGTCGTCTCAATGTTGCGCACAAGAATTAGTTGTTGCTCGCATGTCAGCGCGGCAATTGTAGTCGAATTCGGGAACAGATCCTTACGTTTCTCCTGCACTTCGGCCATCCCCGTGCGATAGGCCTCGCGATCGGCGGCGGCAAATGTCGACAGCGCGCGGTCTATGAAGTAGATGACTCCTGCTTCTCGCGCGCCCGGACCATCGATCGATGGAATAATCTGAGCCGCGATTGCTTCGATCTCTGCCGCTGTATGCGCGTCGAGGGTTTCCAGATGTGGGGTTGGCGATTCTGTGACACTGCGCGAATGCTTCAGGGCGGCTACGACTTCAGGCGATGCTGCCATTGCAACACAGGTTGAAAGCCACTGCCGTCGTGTCGAGTTCATGGTTTGATACATCTTCTAAACAGGCTGACGAGCTCTCACCTAGCGGGGAGCAGCAGCGGCAACCGCTTGCGTACCCTGTTCAGCCCAAACGGCGTTGTAGGTAGCTCCCGCTAGCGCCGCGCCGACAATCGGAGCGAGCCAGAAGAGCCATAGCTGCTGGAGCGCCCAGCCGCCGACAAACAGCGCCGGTCCTGTGCTCCGCGCGGGATTCACAGACAAGTTCGTCACCGGGATTCCGATCAAATGAATCAGCGTGAGACCGAGACCGATGGCGACGGGAGCAAATCCTTGAGGCGCGCGGCGGTCCGTTGCGCCGAGGATGATGATTAAGAACATGAATGTGAGCACGACCTCTGTAACAAGGCAAGCCACTAGCGAATAGCCCCCCGGCGAATGCGCGCCGTATCCATTGGAGGCGAAGCCGCCACTAAGATCAAAACCAGCCTTGCCGTTTGCAATTACAAACAGAACAGCGGCAGCCCCGATCGCGCCTGCAACCTGCGCGATGACATACGGAAGCAGATCGGACACGGGAAATCGCTTTCCTGTAAGCAGCCCAATCGACACTGCGGGATTCAAATGGCAGCCTGAGATGTGCCCGATGGCATACGCCATGGTCAGAACGGTTAACCCAAACGCGAGGGCGACGCCTACGAATGCGATTCCCAAACCGGGAAAAGCAGCCGCCAGAACAGCGCTTCCACATCCGCCAAAAACCAGCCAGAACGTTCCAAGAAACTCCGCCGTTACTTTCTTACTGAGGGGCATATGAACAGCTCCTTTCTGCGCGCCGGGTGCGCGCTCGGTGGATTATATCGGATTCAATTCTTCAAAAAGGCGCCGCCTTGAGTCGCTTAATCCAGCGGCTTCGGGGCTTTGAAGATCAGGCGGTACACTTTCGGGCTGTCCTGTTGCGGAAGCACCTCAACCAGTTCCCAACCCTTTGTTCCGTACTGTTCAAGCATGTTTGCGAGCTCTTGATCGAAGTCATTGCCCGACGCAAGCTCGACGCGATGAATCTGATATTGCCACTCCGCCATAACCACCTCCCGAACGAGTATACTCGCAGCGCCGGTGTTATGCCCGCATCTACCGTGCCTGCCAGTTTAGGCCATAAATCTCCTGAGTCCCGGTGTCGCGCAAGAAAAGAGGCGAACCGTCTGGAGTAAGGCCAACCCAGAGGCCGCCCGAGATTCCGGTGTTCTTGATCCCTGCCAGACTGACAACTTCTTCGACTTTGTGGTCGGCCACGCGCACGCGCATGAACGCCATCTGGCTGCCGAGGCGTTTGAAATACACATATTGCCCGTCTGGCGACCACCGCAGAAAGCCGACATCACTCTTGGCTAGTTCCGACGATTTCCCGGTACTGCGATCGAAGAGCATGATGGCATGAGAATCCAACGTCCGGGCAGCGATGTAGCGGCCGTCGGGTGACCATAGGGCTTCCCAAAGTTTTTCCGTTCCACGCAGCCGCTGCACTCGGTGAGTGGGGAGATGCACGAGTGTGAGTCCGGGCGGCTTGGTTTCGAGAAAGTAAATGTAACTGATGAGCATGGTGGTGGCATCCGGCGACCAACTTGGTTGCTCCTGGTTGTGTTGCTCCTCGAAGACGGGCTGAGCTGTGCCGCCCGCTGCGGACACAGTGTAGACCTTATTAGCCATGCCGGGCGAAATGCCCGTAAACGCGATCTGCTTGCCGTCGGGGGACCAGGATGGATGCACAGCCTGGATCGGCGGTCGGGTGAGTTGCAGGCGCTCGCTGCCGTCGATCCGGCTGCGCCACAGAACCTGTTCAGGAAACGTAATGTACGCGACCCATTGTTTATCGCGTGAGAATTCGACATACTCCGCCGAAATGCCTGATAAGTAGGGCACCCATTCGCCAGATTTTGAATCATACCGCTGCAGTTCGCCACGCTGCTGCTGACCGATGACGTAGAGCTTTTTGCCATCAGGGCTAAATACGGGCGCGAGGGAGTTCAACTGGCCACTGGTGAGTTGTACTGGCTTGAGCCCTCGAGCATCGTACGATCCGAGCAGGCCAGTACGTTCGCGAATCGCCCAGATTTCCGTCTTGCCATTCCGTGTGGATTGAAAAACGAATACTTGCCGTCCGGGCTCCAATTCCCGCAGCATTCGGCAGGCGGCCGGCTCCAACCGGGAAGCAATGAGTGGAGACCAGTTCCATCGGACATAATCTCCCAGAGTGAAAGAGCGCCGATGCGATCGATCACGTTGCCGACGGTGAAGCGCAGGCGATTTCCGTCGGGTGACCACCGCAGCCAGAATGCGCTGTCCGGGAGAGCGGCTATCCTTCTCGCCCCGGTTCCGTCGAGGTTAGCGCGATACAACTCCCGATCCCTTATATAGGCGATCTCCCTGCCGTCCGGGGACCACGTTGCGGCGGTTGCCAACACATTTCCGACGCGACGGGGCGTTCCGTTCGGCAGGGGCAAAGTCCACAACGGCCAAGCCAGGCCATGGGCAAAGTCAGTGACTAACAGTTCGGAGCGGTTGGGCAATATGCTCTGTACTTCAGGGAGGCCGAGGGGAGTGGAAAAAAATGACGTTTCCCCGCCGCGTGTCGAGATATGAGCGATTAGGGGTGCGCTGCCCGAACCTTCCGCAAGGTAGAGACGCGTGCCATCGGTAACCATCGCGCCTAGCATTCCACCTTTGGCCTGCCCATCGTTGCTGATTCGGACATAACCTGAAACCTGCGGCGGCGATAGTGGCCGCGTGAGCAGATAACTCGCAATGACAACAGAGATCAACGCAGCCGCCGCGAAAACGAAAGGACGTGCTCGCCGAAGACGGTCGAGCAATTCCTGTTTGCGCTTCAACTGTTCAAGATCAGCTCCGATCTCCGAGGCATGCTGGTAGCGTAGGCTGCGGTCCTTCTGGAGACATCTCTGAATGATGCGTTCCAGCTCCTGGGGCAAAGCACGGTTCAGGTGTCTTGGGCTGGTCGGAATTTTAGTAAGAATCGCCTCGAAGATTTCGGCGGACGTTTTTCCTGAGAAAGGAGGAACGCCCGTAGCCATTTCATACAGCACTGCGCCGAACGAGAACAAATCGGTACACGCATCCAAGGGGTGGCCGAGAACCTGTTCCGGAGACATGTAATCGGCAGTTCCCAACGCCGCGCCTGTTTGGGTGAGCTGGTTCAGAGATGGCGCCGTGGGAGTGCGCGCAAAGATATGCGGCTGAAAAGATTCGACGCTTGCAACCTTGGCAAGTCCAAAATCGAGGATTTTGGCGCGACCTTGACTCGTGACGAAGATGTTTGCAGGCTTGATGTCGCGATGCACGATGCCTTGGGCGTGGGCCGCCTCGAGACCCTCCAGAATGTCGATTGCCAGGCCAATGAGCCTTCCGGCGTCTACCGGCTGGCCCCCAATAAGGTGCTTTAGCGTAGCGCCTTCGAGATACTCCATGATGATGAACACACGGCCGTTCTGTTCATCGATGTCGTGAACTGTGCAGATGTTCGGATGATTGAGAGAGGAAGCAGCCCGAGCCTCGCGCTCAAAACGAGCGAGAGCTTCAGGTTCCGCAGCAACTTCATCGGGCAGGAATTTCAGAGCCGAGAAGCGATTTAGCCGAGTGTCTTCAGCCTTGTAAACGACACCCATGCCGCCGCCTCCAAGCTTTTCGAGAATGCGGTAATGCGATAGCGTGCTTCCGGTCAGTGCGGCACCGGGCTCGGCTGCGCGGTTGTCAAGCGTGGCGCGAGCAGCTACATGAATCGCCGGACTTTCGAGAAAGCTTCGCGCCTGTTCGTGAGAAGCGAGCAACGACAGCACTTCTTCTTCGAGCGCTGGATCGCAATTGCAGGCTTGGTGCACGAACGTACGGCGCTCGGGTGGTGGCTGCTGCAACGCGGATTGCAGGATCTCATCCACTTGTTTCCACCGCTCACGGTTCACTGGCACTCCCGGTTGTCATTTCTCGATAAAGCCAGGCCTTGGCGGTGCTCCAGTCGCGCATCACAGTGACGGGCGAGATGTTCAGCGCGGCCGCTGTTTCCTCAACACTGAGCCCGCCGAAAAACCGCAGTTCCACCACGTGCGCCTTGCGGGGATCCATGCGCGCCAGCTCATTCATCGCTGCATCCAATGCAACCAAGTCCTCGGCCCGGCCGCCTCCCACTACGGCTACCTGCTCCAACGAGACATGCTCAACGGCGGCTCCGCGCTTGAGATTGCGCCGGCGCGCATGCTCCACAAGAATGCGCCGCATTAATTGTGCCGAGACTGCGAAAAAGTGCGTTCGGTCCTGCCACTGCATGCGTTTGTAATCAACGAGCCGCATATAGGCTTCGTTTACTAATGCGGTGGTCTGCAAACTGTGGCCGGCGCGTTCGCCGCGGAGATAATGTCGCGCAAGGCGGCGCAATTCCTGGTAAACGATGGGAGTAAGTCTGTCGAGAGCAGATTTGTCCCCTTCGCTCCAGGCCCGAAGCAGCTGCGTTACTTCCGCGGAAGCGGTACTATTTCGCCCTTTTGCTTCTCCGCGCATTGCGTAATCGGGCAAACATTATAGCGCCAAAAGTCGGCCTGAATGATAGCTCGCGGAAGCCGTTTGCGCCTTCTCAACTGAGGAGACGATATGAAACCCACAACATTGATTCGGATTACGGCAAGCGCGCTCTCACTCTCGACAGTGCTCATCGCGCAAGATCAATCAGCGACAGCGCAGGGCTTTCCGCGTTATAAAATCACTGACCTTGGCACTTTGGGCGGGATATCCGGCCTGGGACTCGATATAACTAATACTGGTTTGATATCGGGAAGCGCCACGTTGCCCGATGGCACCAGTCATGCCGTCCTTGAAAGAAGGGGAACTATTGACATAGGCGCGCCAGGCCTCGGTGGCCCGAATAGTACAGCACAGACCGTCAACGAAAAAGGCCGCGCGGTGGGTGCCGCTGAGACGACCACCAAAGATCCAAAGCATGAAAACTTCTGCGGCTTCGGCACTGATATGGAATGTCTAGCTTTCTCATGGCAAGACGGCTTGATGACTCCCCTTCGGACTCTCGGAGGCAACAACGGTCAGGCCATTTCCATCAACAAACTTGGTGAGATAGCCGGAGTTGCGGAGAACAGCACGGCGGATAAGAGCTGTGCCCAGGCAAGGCCTTCGCAAATTTTCCGCTATGACGCGGTGCTATGGGGACCAAAGCAGGGAGAAATTCGCGAACTCCGACTGCTTCCCGGCGACACCGTCGGCATTGGCCTTTGGATTAACGATAAGGGTCAGGCGATCGGGAATTCAGGTACATGCGGAAACACCATACCTCCTCCGATTGCAGTTGGCCCACATGCCGTACTTTGGGAACCCGACGGCTCAGTCCATGACCTTGGAAATCTCGGCGGGAAATGCTTGCATTTCTGTATAAACCCTGTGGTGGGCCCGTCTGGAAATATACCTCTCGATATCAACAACGAGGGCCAAGTAGTGGGCGCTTCGGCGCTGTCCGACGAGACAACGATTCACGCTTTTTTCTGGCAGTCAGGCAAGATGCACGACCTCGGAACACTTGATGGGGACATTGCGAGCGTTGCGTTGGGCATCAACGACGCGGGCGATGTGGTTGGTTCGTCGATGGATGCGAGCGGAAATTCCCGCGCGTTCTTACGTAAGAACGCTAAGATGACCGCGCTCGCCGATCTCATTGCCTCTGATTCTCCCTTGTTCCCGGTTGTCGCCGAGATCATCAATTCGCGCGAGGAAATCGTTGGCATCGCGGTACAGAAAAGCACGGGCGACGTTCACGGTTTTCTGGCAATTCCCTGCAGTGGGGATGACCGCGAATGCTGTAATCAGTACCTCCCGGCAGCTAAAGGCGAGACGAGCGGCCGGGCGGATTTCGTTCTGTCAGAAACTACCCGCCAGCACCTCAAAGAGCTACTGTGGCGCGGGCATCATGTTGCCGGATCTCGTTAGGTCTGTCAACGCTCAAGCTTGCCGCAGCAGCGCCACAACGTCGTCGACGGTAATCACACCGAGCAACCTTTGCTTGCCGTCGACGACGGGCAAAGTCAGCAGATTGTATTTATCGAAAAGTTCCGCGATGCGATCTTGCTTTTCATGGGCGTGGACGTAGAGCAGCGGTTCTGAAGCGAGATCCTTCAATGGTATCTCGCCCGAAGCAAAGAAAAGCTTATTGATCGGAACTGTGTATTGAAGACGGCCAGCCGCATCGAGCAAAAACAGGCTGTGCACTTCCTCGGCAATGCCTTGATTGGTTTTGAGCGACTGTATGGCTTCGGCCACTGTCACATTTTCAGGCAAAGCCAAGAATCCCGGATCCATCAGGCCGCCTGCCGTGTCCTCGCGAAATTCGAGCAGCTCCTCGACTTCCTCTTTTTCCTCCGGCTCCATCTTTTCTAAGATCTGCTCGGAACGTTCTTCCTCGAGCTCGTTCAGCAGGTCGGCAGCTTCGGAAGGCTCCATCTCTTCGAGAATGTCGGCGGCTTTGTCGGCCTTTAGAGATCCAATGATACGAGTTTGCAGACCCGGCTCGACTTCGCTGAGCACGTCAGCGGCGGCTTCGTTATCCATGGTGTTGAATATTGCATCGCGATCTTCGTGGCTGAGATTTTCGACAATGTCCGCGAGATCTGCCGGATGCATCTCTTCGAGCAACTTGTTCGAGATGTTCAGACGAACGCGGCGCTGCGGATCCGGTTCGAGAATATTGCAGAATTCCCATCGAATGGAATGGGCCGGTATGCGCTCTTGAATCGCGCGAATCACCGCCGGAGAAACCAATCCCCGAAGCACGCGGCGCAACATGGAACGAATGCCGATATCGACCTCAAGAACGTGAAGAATATTGTGACCATTTTCCGTTTCCTTGAGCAGCGTGACGTCATTCACCCGGACAACTTTGCGGCCTTGCGCATCGATGATTTGCTGATCGAGCAAATCGCGAACCATACGGAGCATGTACTCGTCCGAGTGGTAGGGGATCAGGCGCTCATCGATGAGATGAATGCCATCCGGGTTGATGGTCCGGATCTGGTCATAGCGGATGCTGAGCCATCCCGGCCCGGCGCCCACGAGGTAGCGATCGATGCGAACGGGATCGATCAGCGGAATGATAGCGGCATCCCGAAAAACACCGATTTTTCGGCCCTTGAGGTCATATACTTTCGTGCCGAGCAGCTCGGTTAAATAGACAACTTCTTCCGCCATGACGTACGAGAGGAGCCGGCGCAGTGCGGGTTCCCCTGTCGATCACTTTAACCTGCGCAGCCACGATGCGCTTGCTCGGAGAATAACCGGCGCGAATCCGTACTAAACTCGTGTTTTCTCCTCTTCAGCAGCGGTGAGTACGCTTCCTCAAGTCAACACCAAACCGGACAAGCCGCGAAAAATCACGGTTCAGGCATTCTTTGCGCGAGGTGGAACACTCTCGCGCGCTCATCCAAATTACGAATACCGTCACGGGCAGCTCGAAATGGCCCGCGCTGTCGAATCGGCAATTGCGGAGCACAAGCATCTGCTGGTCGAAGCAGGGACTGGCACGGGCAAGACGCTGGCCTATCTGGTTCCATCGATCTTGTCCGGCAAACGCGTTGTGATCTCGACGGGTACAAAGAACCTTCAGGAGCAGCTCTATTTCAAAGATCTGCCTTTTTTGCAGTCGTTATTCGCACAGCCTCTGTCGGTCTGCTACATGAAAGGCCGAGCAAACTATTTGTGCCGGCAAAAAGTTTACGATGCCGAGCGTGATCCGGTGCTGTCCGGGCTGGATGAAATCGGAGATTTCCAGCTCATCTATGATTGGGAGCAAAAAACCGAGGCTGGCGACCGGAGCGAGCTGCGCTGGCTGGCTGAAAACAATACCTGGTGGGCAAAGCTTGATGCGCGAGCCGATTTATGCGCGGGTAAAAAGTGCAAACAGTTTGACCGCTGCTTTATTACAGCTATGCACCGGCGCGCAGCCGAGAGCGACATCATCATCGTTAATCATCATCTCTTCTTCGCGGATCTGGCGATGCGCGATCAGGCTTTCGGCAGCATTTTGCCGGACTACTCTGCTGTCATTTTCGACGAAGCGCATGAGATCGAGGACGTTGCCGGACAGTATTTCGGAATGAGCGTGAGTAACACGCAAATTCAGGAACTGATCAAAGATACTGCCGCCATTTCGCGCAGAAAGCTATTTGCAACACCAGAGCTGGATCGGACTTTGATTCAGCTTGGAGATCAAACGGAGCAACTGTTTCATCTGTTCCCGCAAGAGGGTCGTCAGGGATTTCGAGAACAGGAAAGTTTTCTGGCGGAGCACGGCGAATCGTATGGCGAATTGCAGTTGGCTCTAGAGGCGTTGTGCGCTCGGCTGGAATTGACGGAAGGAGTGCTGGAGGACACGCTGCCGCTGGTTCGGCGGGCAAGGTTAATCCAGGAAGGGCTGCGATTCTGGATGGAAAGCGGGGACGCCTCTTTTGTGTACTGGACGGAACGGCGCGGGCGAGGTTTGTATCTGCAGGCTACGCCGATTGACGTTTCACAAGCATTGACCGCGCGCCTGATTGACCGGGTGGATTCGGTGATTCTCACATCGGCCACTTTGACGGTGGCCGATAGCTTTGATTATGCGCAAACACGCCTTGGATTACAGGCCGCTAGAACGTTGCGAGTTGAAAGCCAGTACGATTACGCCAAGCAAGCGCTTTTGTATGTTCCGCAGCGATTACCCGATCCCCGGCAGCCGGAGTTTACCGCTAGCGCAGCAGCGGAAATTGAGCGGATACTACACGCATCGCGTGGCCGAGCGTTTGTCCTGTTCACCAGTTACCAGCAGATGCGGCAAATCTATCAGCTGTTGCAACCGCGATTGGACCATCCGCTCCTGCTGCAAGGAGATGCCCCTCGCAACGCTTTGATAGAAGCTTTCCGAGAAACTCCAGGCGCAGTATTGTTCGGCACATCCAGCTTCTGGCAGGGCGTCGATGTACAAGGCGAGCAGCTAAGCTGTGTCATTATCGACCGGCTTCCATTCGCCGTACCGAGCGATCCCGTAGTTGCCGCGCGGATAGAGGCCATTCAACACCACGGCGGAAATGCTTTTTACGAATATCAGATTCCACAGGCGGTGCTCGCGCTGAAACAGGGATTCGGCCGCCTGATCCGGTCCACCGCAGACCGCGGCATACTCGCTCTGCTGGATAATAGGATTACGAAGCTGCAGTACGGACGAGTCTTTTTCGACAGCCTGCCTGCTTATCGATTCACAACGAAATTCGACGACGTTCGGGACTTTTTCCATGTTTGAGATCTGTGTAGAACACACATTCGCTGCCGCACACGCGCTGCGAAACTATCACGGAAAATGTGAAAACGTTCACGGGCATAACTACCGCGTGCAGGTGGGGATTGAAGGCCGCGAACTCGATGAAAACGGATTACTCTACGATTTCACCGAGCTGAAGAGGCGTTTGCGTGCGACGAGCGAGTATCTGGATCACCGTTTTTTGAACGAGGTGAAGCCGTTTGACGGAATCAATCCTTCCGCAGAAAACATCGCGAGGTTTATTTGCGAAGAGCTACAGAAGGATTTGAGAAGCGCTTCCATCGCTTATGTAAAGGTGTGGGAAACGGATACTTCCTGCGCGATATACCGGCCGTAAGGCGCACAAACCTTTCAGAGTTGAAACGAAGCTAACGCCCAAAGAAGGAGGCGTTCTTCTGAGCGAAATCGGCCCATTTATCGGGTAGATCGTCAGCCGCAAAAATCGCAGAAACCGGGCAAACGGGAACGCAGGCACCGCAATCAATGCATTCGACTGGATCGATGTACAGCATCTCTTCTTTGCCGAAAGTTGCTTCATCTTTCTTGGGATGAATGCAGTCTACGGGGCAAGCGTCAACACACGCACTATCTTTGATTCCAATACAGGGTTCGGCAATTACGTAAGCCATTTTCAGTTCAACTCAAATCGAAAAGAGCGCCCTCGTTCTCTTTAGGATGGCACAACCGAAACTCCGCGACAAAGCGCTTCCAGCGAGCGGGAGCTAATAAACATTCAACTGCGTACAATGGCCTTTGGTGATCGGACGAGTGCACAAAGCGGTGTTTCCAGCAGCAGGCTTGGGAACGCGATTTCTGCCGGCGACGAAGGCCCAACCCAAGGAAATGCTTCCGCTTGTGGACAAGCCGTTGATCCAGTATGGCGTGGAAGAAGCGGTCAGTTCCGGCATACAAACGATCATCATTGTCACGGGCCGGGGGAAATCTTCGATTGAAGACCATTTCGATGTGAGCTTTGAGCTGGAACAGTTGCTCGAATCGAAGAAAAAAACAGAAATGCTGTCGATGGTGCGGTTGATCTCCGACATGATCGACGTGGCGTACGTGCGACAAAAAGAGGCGCTTGGGTTGGGACACGCGGTGCTGAGATCCAAAGAGCTGGTCGGCGCGGAGCCGTTCGCCGTTGTTCTTTCCGACGACATTATCGCGTCGCAGACGCCTTGTTTGCGACAGCTTTTAGATGTTTACGAATTCTACGGAACTTCGGTTTTGGCCTTGATGGAAGTTCCCGGCGACCAGATTTCAGCCTACGGAGTTGTGGATGCGGAGCTGGTCTTGAACGGGAGTGACAACCGGCTATTTCGGATTCGAAATATGGTCGAGAAACCGCGCCCCCGAGACGCTCCATCGAATCTTGCGATTATCGGCCGATATATCTTGACACCTCAGATTTTCGAATCGATTGAGGCCGTCGAGCCCGGCAGCGGCGGAGAGATTCAGCTTACAGACGGCTTAAAACACATGCTGCGAGAGCGGCCGATTTATGGGTTGAAATTTGAAGGAAAACGCTACGATGCGGGCGACAAGCTCGGCTTTCTCAAGGCAACTGTCGAATTTGCCCTCGAGCGACCCGATCTCGGCCGGGCATTTCGCGAGTATCTGAACGATCTGTGCAAACAGTAAGCATACGGGTGTGGATCGGCACTGCCTGCCTGATGGTCGCGGTTTGTGAGATTCAGACCGCTACCGCTCAGTTTCGAAATCGCGAAGATACACCCGAAGCAATCGAAGCGCTTTCCGAAAGGGCGCGCGAGGACCTAAGCTCGCGCAAGCTCGAAGAAGCTTATCAGGAGGCTCAGCGCGTAGAGAATTTGTGTGAGGCGGCTCTAAAAGGCAGGAAGCTGGACCAGGAGCCTCAATTGCCGCTCGCTCTGGGCGCAGCGTACGAAGTAGAAGCACAGGTTTTGGCGGAGACGAACCGCAGGAGCGAAGCTGTTGAGCTACTGAACTCGGCGCTCCGCAAGTGGCGCGGCACGTCCATCGTTGCGCGATTGCAGAAGAACTTGAACGTTCTGACGCTGGAAGGAAAGCCCATGCCGGCGCTTCGGGAATCTGAATGGATCGGCGCAAAGCCGGCTCCTCAGAGTGCATTGCGCGGGAAAGTGGTTCTCCTCTTTTTTTGGGCTCACTGGTGCGCTGACTGCAAGGCGGAAGCACCGGTAATCGCGGAGCTTGGAGCGGAACTCGAGAGCAAGGGCCTCGAGATCATCGGGCCGACCAAGCTTTACGGCTACACAGCGGAGGACGACCACCCCACGCCAGCGCAGGAGAAAGCATACATCGAAAAAGTCTACGAGCGATTCTATTCGAAAATTCCGAATTTGCAGATTCCGGTGAGTGACGAAAATTTCGACCGCTACGGAGCGAGCACGACCCCCACAATCGTTGTAGCGGACCGCCAAGGTATCGTGAGGCTTTATCATCCCGGCGTACTCGATGAAAGTGCGCTGCGTGCGGCAATTGAGCCGCTACTTCAGACATCAACAGCGCACGTGCGGCCCTCAGGTAAGCGATAATTCTCGTCAGATGAGACTTCTGCGATTGATTGTGGCGGTACTGGCGGCGTGTCTAATGCTTGTTGCCGCCGCGCCGCAAACCAAGATCAGCGTGACGGTCACCGATGAGCACGGCAAGCCGGTAGACAATGCTGCCGTGATTCTCGACTTTCTAGGGTCGCATCATCAGGTCACGAAACTCGGCAAGCGCAAGCCGGTCCATTGGGAGGTGCATACGAATCAAGAGGGATTGGCGCACTTTCCGCCCGTTCCTCAAGGGACGATACAGCTTCAGGTGGTGGCGAAGAATCATCAGACGTTCGGGAACAAATTCGACATCGACACGGATGAGAAGATGATCGATATCAAGCTGAACCCCCCGCAGGAGCAGTACACAGCGAATCCGACTCCCAAGCAGTAGTTAAACGCAGAAGTAAATTTAGCGCCGCTCAATTGCGATCGCTTCGATCTCGACTTTCACGTCGCGGGGCAAGCGCGCGACTTCGACTGTAGAGCGTGCCGGGGGATTGATCGTGAAGTACCTGCCATAGGCTTCATTCATCTGTGAGAAATCGTCAATATTCTTTAGGAAGACCGTCGTTTTTACGACATCCTCGAAAGTCAAACCGGCACCCTTAAGCACGCCTCTGAGATTTTCGAGGACACGCTCGGTCTGCGCTTGAATTGAGCCGGTGACGAGCTCGCCGGTTCGCGGGTCGAGCGGGATCTGTCCGCTGAGAAACACCATTCCATTTAGCCGGACCGCCTGTGAGTATGGGCCCACGGGCTTCGGCGCATCCTGCGTAGAAACGATTTCTTTCATGGCTTCATTTTGCACTGTTCGTTTCAACGGGTCGCTTGACGGTCATGTCCGGAAACTGCAACGAGCCCACCAGATCCGTCACATGTTTGATATGGTGACGCCGAAGTACCTGATCAAGCTCTCGAGCGATACGCTGCGGGGCGCGGGGATCGATGAAGCTGGCTGTCCCGACTTGCACAGCGGTAGCTCCAACGATCAGAAATTCCGCGGCATCTTCGCCGCTTGCGATCCCACCCAATCCAATCACCGGAATCTTCACAGCCTGAGCGGCTTCGTAGACCATGCGCAGAGCAATGGGCTTGATCGCCGGTCCAGAAAGGCCGCCGAATCCGCCCCCAAGGCGAGGCTTTCGTGTCGCTATATCGATCGCCAGCGACACGAACGTGTTTACGAGCGAGATAGCATCCGCCCCTGCATTCTCTGCAACGGTCGCGAAAACTTCGATTCGGGCGACGTTTGGCGAAAGTTTGACGATTAGAGGGCGGCTGGCGGCACGGCGAACCCGAGAAATCAGATCCGAAAGCAGAATCGGATCACCGGAGAAGAACATCCCGCCTTTTTCCGTGTTCGGGCACGACACATTGAGCTCGTATCCGGCAATACCGTCTGCATCTTCGAGGGCGCGAATTACTTCGAGATAGTCATCGCAGGAATAGCCAAAAACATTAGCAAACACCGGGATGGAATAACGGCGCAAATTGGGGAGCTTCTCGCGGATGAACGCGCGCGCTCCAATGTTTTGCAGACCGACCGAGTTGATCATTCCCGCCGCGGTATGCCAGAGACGTGGCGATGGGTTGCCTCGCATCGGCTCGCGCGAAAGGCCTTTGGTCACGATGCCACCCAACGTGTTCAGATCGACGATCTTCTCGAATTCGATGCCGTAGCCGAAGGTTCCTGAAGCAGCCAAAACCGGATTACGCAGCTTGATGCCGCACAGATTTACGGTTAGCCGCTCGCCTGCCATGAGTGACCGCGCTTTAGGTGCGCGCTTCAGAGTGCGTCATCGCGGCTTCAGGCACACGGAGCCGCTGAGCAGTTTCGCGAATTAGGGCCCACGATTCGCGAATGTCTTGCTCATTCGTTTGGAAATTTCCAACCGCGAAACGGAGCACAAAACGATTGTTCAGCACAGTGTGGGAGAGAAATGCTTTCCCTGTTGAATTGATTTCTGTAAGCAGATGCTGGTTAAATATGTCGCCGCTGCGGTGCCGAAAACAGATGAGCGAAAGAGGCACAGGGGCCGACAGCTCGAAATCGGGATCGGCTTCGACTAAGCTCTTCAAAACCTGGGCGAGTCGAAGCGTCTCACGCAGCATGGCGATGATTCCTTGCCGGCCGTAATAGCGGAAAACATACCAAAGCTTCAGAGCACGGAAGCGGCGTCCGAGTTGAACACCGTAATCCATGTAGTTGATGACTCGATCGTCTTCGGTGGTTTTGAGGTACTCGGCGCTGAGCGAAGCAGAGCGCCGCAAGATCTCCGGGAAGCGTGTGTAGAGAACGCTGCAGTCGATTGAGACATACAGCCATTTATGCGGGTTTAGGATCAGGGAATGCGCGCGCTCGGCGCCGTCTAGAATGTGCCGCATCTCCGGTATCACGGCGGCAGACCCGCCGTACGCGGCATCGACGTGCAGCCAGATGCCGTGCCGGTCCGCGATGTCCGCAATTGCTGGAACAGGATCAATTGCGGTTGTTGAGGTGGAACCAACCGAGGCGACAATGCAGCACGGGCGCTTGCCTGCGGCAATATCCAATTCGATTGCTTGTTCAAGCAGGCCGGCCCGCATGCGGAATTGATCGTCAACGGGAATTTTTCGGACGTTCTCCTGGCCGAATCCGAGAACGATGGCAGCCTTTTCAGATGATGAATGCGTGTGTTCGGATATGTAGACGGTTAGATCGCCGCGCATTCCTTTGATTCGCGATCTTGGATCGATCCATTCGCGAGCCGCGGCAATAGCTTGCATCACGCCGATGGACGCCGTATCGTAAATGATTCCAAAAAAAGTCTCGTTCAGCGCGAGCCAGTCCCGGAGCCAGCTCAACGTGACCTGTTCGAGCTCAGTCGCGGCGGGCGCAGATTTCCACAGCATCGCGTTTACGTTGAGGGTCGCGGTGAGGAATTCGGCGAGCATCGATGGAGGGCTCGAAGATACTGAAAACCATGCGAAAAATCGAGGGTGATTCCAAAGCGTGAGTGCAGGAAATATCAACGAATTGAAGTCTGCGAAGATTTTTTCGATTGGCTCACCTTGATCAGGCGCTTTTCGAGGAAGAGACGCCGCCAGTTCGCCGGGCTGCGCGGCAGTTGTAACGGGGAACTCGCGGACGTTTTTTAGATAATCGGCGATCCAATCGGCGTGCCGATAAGCGGCGCGGCGAAATTCGTCAGGGCTCATCGAAGGAGCACTTGAAGAATCGCCTGAGCCGTCATTTGGGTTCATTTCATGTTTCATTAGGCCTTAATGTCATGTTTGCATTCTGAAAGCACCATTGGTATCCAGTCACTGAGCCAGCTCCTGAACTTGTCCAAAACCGCGCTGGTGTCCGGATCGAGCGGAACGGCGAATTGGTCGTGTTTCCATCCTCGCACCGCAGCCGCTTGCTTGATTCCGACAGCCGTCGGAAAGTTTGGCAGCCACGCGACAAACTCTTGCAACCTGAAATCGAGCTGGCGGGCGCGGTCGAGATGAAGGTTCGTGATTGCGTGATCGATGGCTACGATCAGTTCGGGCAAAGCCGCTGCGACACCCGACACAATACCGTCAGCTCCAGCAATTCGTGCGCGTACGTAAAGCGACTCATTTCCGATCAGCAGTTGAAACTGTCGTTCGCGTTGTAGCCGTTTTAAAGCTTCAAACATTCCCCATTCGCCGCTAGAATCTTTGATTCCGGCGAAGGCACCGGAGGTGAGTAACCGTCGAGCGAGTTCTGGAGAAATCCGATTTGTGAGAAACGGCAGATTGTATAGATAGATCGGGATACGGCCGCCCAAAAGGTTCACAAATTCCTCAAAGAATCGCCTGAGCTGAGCGTCGCTGTAATTATCGAAATACGGAGGCAGTAGTAAAGCGCCGGCGGCGCTCGTCTCCAATGCGTATGTCGCAAGATCAAGCGAACCGGCAAGCGTGGAATGCGAAACATTCACTAAAACCGGTACTGGACTGCGACGCACGGCAAAAGTGAGGAGCCGCATTCGCTCGTGGATCTCAAAATGGGCAAATTCTCCCGTCGCGCCGAATAGAACGACCCCATCTACCCCTGTACCGGCAATCGCGTCCAGGTAATCAAGCAAAACAGCCGCATCGGGCTCGGTGGAATCCGCTCTTCTTGGCGTGGCAAGGGCTGCATACACGCCACGCGCGGGAGAAGGTGCCTTGCTGATTCCCATGAATCCGCCATGTGATGCGGTCGCCGGGGCGAGGCTAGCGGCTTCGGGCGCCAGCCACTTTGTCTATGAATTTTACTTCGAGGGGGAGAGTTGCGGCTTGTTCTTTGACGATGTCCGATGCGAAATAATCAGCGGAGGGCGCGGCAGCGGTCCGTTCTGCTGAGGAGATGAGCGTGCGCAGTTTGCTGCTTTGTCAACGAGTCTGCAGACATCCAGTAGATGGCTGGGGCGAAACTGTCGAGGCGACCAGCGCGAACTCTCTTCAAATTCAAGCCCCAGGAAATAGCCCAGGTCCTGATACAAGCAGTAACGAATGGTTCCCGATAGAAGGTTGTCGTCATAGCGCATGGAAACCGGGGTACCGCACAGGATCGGCGTTTCCACCTGGAGGCAGGCTCCGTAATGAGAGATGTCTTCTAGATTGGCGACCCGCCTGCACTCGCGTCCGGTTTGATCGCGCCAAATCATTTCCACCAATTCCGCGCAAAGAAGCCTTCGGTCCAATCGTCGTTCCTGCATATATGTCTCATATCGGACGCCAGCAAGCCGCAATGAGTATCTTGTGATTGTGAATCGTGGCCTTAGCATTAGATTAGGTTTTGGAACGTCGAATTAGGACGCATAGTACCAGGCCCGTATCACTTTGGATCGCATCACCAGATGCGCCGCGATGAACTCACCGCCTGAGATTTCTAATCCACGAGCAACTCCCGAGACTCGGATGGGGGTCGTGCTTCGCGTGGCATTTTTTGTGGCCGCAGTTTTCGTTGCCTTGCGCCTGTTGTCATATGTTCTGCTCGCAACCTTCGGCGTGGTGATAGCCGGGACTGTGGGGCTATTCATCACGGGCGCTCTGGGCAATTTCCTCACTATGCGAATCTTCGATCGCCGTCCTCTAACAGATATTGGCCTGGGCAGCGCTCACGGCTCTCGCCGCAATTTCATCCTCGGCTTACTGCTTAGCGCCGGCGCGGCGGCCCTGATGTTGTCGGCACCTTTGATCGCGGGTACGGGTCACCTGGTCGCGAGACAGAATTCGACATTCGCGTGGTCCAGCCTAGCGTTCTACTTGGCGGCTTTACTATTCGGGTCGGCAGGCGAAGAGATGATTTTTCACGGCTACGGATTTCAATTGCTAGTTGAAAAAATCGGCCCATTTGCCACCGTGCTGCCAGTGGCCGTAATCTTCGGGCTGGCCCACAGCGCGAATCCCAACGCAACAAAAATGGGAGTTTTAAACACAATTTTGTGGGGCATTCTTCTGGGTTATGCCTTTCTACGGAGTCATGATTTGTGGCTTCCGATAGGATTGCATTACGGCTGGAACGCGGTGTTACCGTTATTCGGAGTGAACCTGAGCGGGCTTACAATCGAGGTAACGAGGTACTCTTACCGATGGGATCTGGCTCCTCTCTGGAGTGGCGGAGATTATGGCCCAGAAGGCGGTTTGCTCACGACGGTTTTCTGCGCGGCTCTGTTTTACGCGTTGACTCGCGCTCCTGTCGTGCCGCAGGTCGCAGCTATCGCCCAGAGCTTGAACGAGCCGCTCTGACTTCATTTCTGGTTCCGGCTCTCTTGATCGGCTTTTGCACCACTGCACGAGCGGACAAATTGAGCTTCGATGAACGCATGGAGATCGAGCGCGGTCTGACAGCCGAGTTCGCAACCTCAAAGATCTCCTTGCCGCGTTCGAAAAAGGCTCTGGTATTTCGCAGCGATGGAACCTACGATAAAGGCGCCTGGGACGATGCATTGCGGGAAGGTGGGGTGGCGGCCCGGCTTGGCGATGAAATACAGATCACGCGAGTGGTAATTGAAGAGAACAAAATTCTGCTTCAAATAAACGGCGGCACGAAATCAGGCCACTGGTACGATCACGTCCAAGTCGGCATGGGAGGGACTACTTCACCGGTAGCGCGAAATCAGAATGCTCAGGCGGCGAACGGATCGAATATTGCGCTCGTGTTTCCCGGGAGCATTCCTCCGCTCAAAGCTGCGGAAATCCGGCAAATGCTATCGCCAATTCTCGATTTTGAGAAACACTCGGCAACGGAACAGTACGTTGAGAAGCTCCCCGAGCCGGTCAAGAAAGCGATTAAAGAGCAGCGAGCGATCGAAGGGATGGACCGCGATCAAGTGCTGCTTGCGTTAGGAAAGCCTCGCAACAAGAGCCGCGAAACAAATAAAGACGGCGATGAAATAGAAGACTGGATTTACGGCGAGCCGCCTGGAAAAGTAACTTTCATTACTTTCAACGAAGGCAAGGTTGTGAAAATCGAGGAATCGTACGCCAACATCGGCGGGACGACTGCGCCCCCACTGCCGCCGCCGCGCTGAATCAGCGCCAATAAGGGTTCACCTTCTGCAATTGGTGTTCTAGCGATTTTGCTACCGCCAGTAAGATAGCTGTATATGCGAATCAAAGTGGGAATTAACGGCTTCGGCCGAATCGGTAGAAATGTGGTGCGTGCGGGACTGCACCACCCTAATATCGACTTCGTTGCCGCGAACGACCTCACGGATACGCGGACGCTGGCTCATCTACTCAAGTACGATTCGATCCTTGGTCATGTGAACGAACAGATTACCGCGCATGATGAGCACATTCATGTTGGCGACGAGAAAATCAAGATTTTCGCTATAAAGGATCCAGCCGAAATCGATTGGCCGAGCTTGGGCGTGCAAGTGGTTGTGGAATCGACAGGCCGTTTTACTGATGCGAATGATGCAAAGAAACACTTGCGCGGACCGGTCAAGAAGGTCATTATCTCCGCGCCCGCGAAGAACGAGGACGTAACCATTGTCCTAGGCGTGAACGAAAACGTATACGATCCAGCGAAGCACAACATCATTTCAAATGCTTCCTGCACAACTAACTGTCTTGCGCCTTTGGTGAAGGTGTTGAACGATTCGTTTGGGATCGAGAAAGGCTCGATGACGACGGTGCACAGTTATACAAATGATCAAAACGTTCTCGATTTTCCCCACAAGGATCTTCGTCGCGCCCGTGCCGCGGCGCTCAACTTGATCCCTACTTCGACTGGTGCGGCCAAGGCGATCGGCTTAGTTCTCCCTGAGCTGCGAGGCAAGCTAGACGGGTATGCCATGCGCGTGCCGACGCCCGACGTCTCAGTAGTCGACTTTGTCGCGGTGCTCAAAAAGAACACGACCACGGAAGAGGTGAACTCGGCACTTAAGCAAGCCGCTGAAGGTCCGCTGAAGGGCATCCTGGCCTACACCGAGGACCCGGTTGTCTCGAGCGATCTTTTGCATAATCCAAACAGCTCGATAATTGACGCCGAACTCACCAAGGTTCTGGATGGAAATCTCGCAAAAGTTGTCGCCTGGTATGACAACGAGTGGGGGTATTCGAAGCGCGTAGTAGACCTGATTGCGTTTCTTGGCGAGAAGGGACTGTAAAGATCCAGTTCGCACACCTTCGAATTGAGGAAGTTGTATCCGGATTGCACTAGGATTACGAGCGCTAATTTTGTTACTGAATTGCCCTCAACACAGCGCCGGTAAATTCTTCTGTTGACGCTGTGCCCCCCAAGTCGCCGGTAAGATGCTTACCTTCGCGATAAACAGCTTCCACTGCCGCCTGAAGCTTGTGCGCGGCTTGGGTTTCACCTATGTGGATGAGCAGCATTACCGACGACATCATGAGAGCCGTGGGATTCGCTTTTCCCTGACCCGCGATATCGGGCGCGCTGCCATGCACGGCCTCGAACACCGCATAACTCTCGCCCATATTTGCGCCAGGAACAATTCCTAGTCCGCCTACAAGTCCGGCTGCCAGATCTGAGACGATGTCGCCATACAAGTTGGGGAGCAGCAGAACGTCGAAAGTTTCCGGCCGAAGCACGAGCTGCATTGAGGCATTGTCCACAATCATTTCCTTGTATTGAATTTCGGGATAATCGCCCGAGACCTCGCGGCAGCAGCGAAGAAACAGACCGTCGGCAAGTTTCATAATGTTCGCTTTATGAATCGCAGTAACACGCTTGCGCCCATTCACGCGGGCGTAATTGAAGGCATACTGCGCGATGCGGATGGATGCGGTTCGCGTAATGACTTTTAAGCTGGTAACCACGTCTTTGACGATCTCGTGCTCCAGGCCCGAATAAAGATCTTCCGTATTTTCCCGAAAAATGACCATGTCGATAGGTAGGTCGTCGAAGCGCGTTTTGATGCCTGGCAAGGTTCGCACCGGGCGCACGTTAGCAAACAGATCGAGCGTTTTTCGTAGCGCGACATTTACGCTTTGAAAGCCCTCACCCACAGGAGTCGTCACGGGACCTTTCAGACCCACTCGGGTTTCGCGCAACGAATCGAGGAGATATTTCGGGAGTGTTTTTCCCGACTCGAGAATAATGGCTTGGTTGAGCTCGGCGCGGCGCCACTGGATGTCGACTCCTGCAGCCTCGATTGCGCGAACCGCTGCATTCGCGACTTCCGGACCGATTCCGTCTCCGGGTATTAGAGTGCAACAGTGAGGCACGCTGGAAGGCGAGAAGTCAGATTAGTCGCTGGGAAGGAGAAATTCGGACTCCGATACAAACGTCAAGAACTTAGCGTAACAGAACAACTAGGGCAAGATCCGCATGAGGCGCTCGAGGCAATGACCGGACGGTGAGTTTTGATTGTTCTTCTGCTCTGTGAGCGGATATGGACCGTGCTAGCCCGGAAGCTCGGCCAGATCGCGCTTGATCGCGAACTTTACCAGGCCCGCCACATCGTGGATGTCCAGCTTGCGCATCAAGCTCGACCGGTATGTATCCACCGTTTTGGGGCTGAGAGAAAGACGCGCCGCAATTTCCTTCGCGCGAACGCCCTCGACCAGCAGCGAAAAGACTTGGAATTCACGGGTACTCAACGTCTCGATCGGGTCTGATGTCCGATTCCGCGCGCCCGCGTCATCGAAAAGCGACATCACCTCAATTTGAGGCGACACGTAGATCCCGCCTTGCGTGAACTGGGCAAGAGCTTCGGCCATCTGCTGCGGACTCGAACTTTTGAGTAGAAAGCCGCATGCCCCGGCGCGCAGTACCTCGAGTACAGTTTTACGGTCCTTGCGCGTGGACAACACGGCACATCGAGTACGCAGGCCCTGTTCTCGCACGCGGCGAATCAGTTCCGTGGCTGCCAAGTCGGAAAGCCCAAGGTCCAGCAAGGCCACAGCGGGCTCCAGGCGCTCGATCTCAGCCAGCGCGCTCGCGGCACTCCCGGCCTGGGCAATTACGCGAAAACCGGGGATGGAGTTGCAAAGGGCGGCCAAGCCTTCCCGAACAAGTGTCAACTCATCGGCCAGCAGAATCTCCACTGGAGCGGTTTCCGTCCGCGGCGAACGCAAGGATTCGGGGGACGATACGGGCATAGCGCCTAGGGATGTAGACACGGTCGTGCTCATATAGTGCCGTTTGCGAAGTACTTATCTCAGTTGAGCTTTTTCACAGCCCAGAATGCGTCACCTGACCTGCTGTACTAAATAAGGATGGTGGAATGGGACCGGCTCCAACGGGAGGTGTTCCAGACGCCCGGATAGGTACAGGAGGGGTTCGATATGGCAGAAGCTGCAAAGGCGCTAGTAACTCGCCGGCCCAGGAAACGCCCGGCGTGGCGAGCTCTTGAGGCGCACTATAAAAAGGTCCGCGAGCTGCACCTGCGGCACATGTTTGCCGACGATGCTCAGCGGGGCGAACGCCTCACCGTCGAGGCCACCGGCCTTTTTCTCGATTATTCGAAGAATCGCATTACTGATGAAACCATCGAGTTGCTTGTCCAGCTTGCCGAACAATCCGGCTTGCGCGACCGCATCGACGCGACGTTCCGAGGCGACAAGATTAATGTCACCGAAAACCGGGCTGTTCTTCATATAGCCCTGCGCGCTCCGAGGGATGCGTCGATCCTGGTCGACGGGCACAATGTTGTACCGGATGTACATGCCGTGCTCGATAAAATGGCCGATTTCTGTAATCGCGTCCGAAACGGCGAATGGAAAGGCTTTACCGGCAAACGCATTCGCAACGTGATCAACATCGGCATCGGGGGATCGGATCTCGGGCCCGTTATGGCCTATGAAGCTCTCCGGCATTACAGCGAACGAAGCATGACGTTCCGATTTGTTTCGAATGTCGATGCTACCGACTTCGCTGAAGCGGTTCACGACCTGGATCCGGCGGAAACCCTCTTCATCGTCTCTTCGAAAACATTTACAACGCTCGAAACAATGGCGAACGCCCACACCGCTCGCGAATGGTCAGTCAAGGGCTTCGGCGGCGATGAGAACTCAGTCAGCAAGCACTTCGTCGCGGTCTCGACAAACGCGAAGGAAGTCGCCAAATTCGGCATCGATACGGCTAACATGTTCGAGTTCTGGGATTGGGTCGGCGGCCGATATTCCATGGATTCGGCGATCGGTCTGTCGACGATGCTCGCTATCGGACCCGATAACTTTCGCGCCATGCTGGACGGCTTCCACCAAATGGACGAGCATTTTCGTTCCGCGCCCTTTGAGCGCAATTTACCCGTGCTCATGGGCCTGCTGGGAGTCTGGTATGCCGACTTTTTCGAGGCGGAAACAGTCGCGGTGTTGCCATACGATCAGTACCTGAAACGATTCCCGGCCTACCTCCAGCAATTAACGATGGAGAGCAACGGCAAGCACGTCACGCTCGATGGGAAGGAAGTTACCTATCAAACCGGCCCCATCTATTGGGGCGAGCCGGGAACAAATGGACAGCACTCCTTCTATCAGCTAATCCATCAAGGGACCAAACTGATCCCTTGCGACTTTATTGCGTTCACTGAAACGCTCAATCCGCTCGGCCGGCATCATGACATGCTTATCGCGAACGTGTTTGCACAAGCTGAGGCGCTCGCCTTCGGAAAAACCGCGGAGCAAGTCAAGGCTGAAGGCACCCCCGACTGGCTTGTGCCCCATCGTGTGTTCGAAGGCAACCGGCCCTCAAACATGATTCTTGCCGAGCGCCTCACGCCCGAAACGCTCGGCAAACTCGTTGCACTCTACGAGCACAGCGTCTTCACACAAGGTGCGATCTGGAAAATCGATTCTTTCGATCAATGGGGCGTCGAGCTTGGCAAAGTGCTCGCTCAGCGCATCATTCCTGAGCTGGAGAGCGCCGAGGAGCCCCCACTCAATCACGACAGCTCAACAAACAACTTGATCCGCCGGTACAGGAAAGCGAGCCACGGCTAAATTGGCCGATGGCTATCCAACGCGTACACAAGAAGTCCTGATTACAGGGCAGGCAGTCCGCGCGCGCCTGGCGTATGTGGACAACTTGCGCTGGACCATGATCCTGCTGGTCATCAGCATGCACGCCGCGGATACCTATAGCCCATTGGGCAACTGGTATTTCACCGACCGTAGGCCGATAACGCCTGCCACCCTGCTGTTCTTCGCTGCTTGGCAGATGTACCTGCAATCCTTCTTCATGGGATTGCTATTCTTTGTCGCCGGATACTTCGTTCCCTCATCCTTCGACCGCAAAGGATTCGCACGATTTGTGCGCGACCGCGCCTTTCGTCTAGGGCTGCCCGTGTTGTTCTACATGTTCATACTTGGGCCGGTTACCGAATACTTCTTCTCTCACTCCTGGAACTCGACCGAGCCCACCTCATTCGCTAACGAATGGATCAAGCACATCCGCAACGGACAGTTCATGCAGGAAAACGGCCCTTTGTGGTTCTGTCTCGCACTGCTGATCTTTTCTGTCGTTTATGCTGTAACGCGGTCCCCGAGCCGGTTCCGTGCCCGGCTCTCGAATAAGCAAGAAGAAAAATCGCCTCCTGGCAGTCTCAAGCTGATCGCCTTCGCATTCGGAATGGCCGCGTTTGAATTTCTCATCCGGCTGATGCTCCCGGGCGTGACATTCCTGAATATGCACCTCGGAGATTTCTCACAATACATTCTGCTCTTCAGCGCCGGCATTCTAGCGGCCCGCGGCGAATGGCTCCCGAAACTCTCATTCGCCACCGGTATGAAATGGCTGGTGATCGTGCTTCCCCTGGGCTTCGCTGCCTGGTTCACCATGCTGTCGAAAGGCGGCGCGCTCACTGGACACGCGAGCGCATTTTTTGGAGGTTGGCACTGGCAAAGCGCGGCCCTGGATCTCTGGGAATCGTTTACTTGCGTCGCCATGAGCCTCGGCCTGCTCGCGCTCTTCCGCGAACACTTCAACTCGCAGGGAAGGCTCGGCAAATTTCTCTCCGACAATGCCTTTGGCGTCTATGTGTTCCATCCGCCGATTGTGATTGCTGGAGCCCGCTTACTACACGGTTTCTCCTGGAACCCACTGCTCAAGTTCGGCTTGCTCACGGGATTCGGGATAATCGTTTCGTTTGTCTTGACTGCCGCCGTCTTCCGGCGAACCCCGCTTTTGAGGCAGATACTCTAGAGACAGCTAGCGCTAACTCTCTTTATAGCTGTACTCGGAGTGTGATCTTCTGCAAGCGCCTGCTCAGGCGAAACTGCGAACTGCGTCCGCTTCGTCATCGAACGCTTCGAATACGGTATAAAGCTTCGTGATCTGAAGCAGGTCTTTCACGCGCTTAGACAGCCCGACTAATTTGAGTTTTCCGCCCTGATTCGTAACCGTCGTAAATCCCGATACCATTTCGCCGATGCCGGAGCTGTCGATATAGGACACGTCCGCCAAATTCACCAACAGTTTCTTATTGCCCTTCGCCGCAAGATCGCGAATCATGTCGCGGAACGCACTCGCGCCCTCACCTAACGTGATTCGCCCGGCCGCATCAATTACGGTCACATCGCCAACCTGGCGGGACGTCAATTTAACACTCACTTCTCCCTCCTAATGTGCATGAGCCACTCAAAAGGTCCATAAAGGCCTAGTGTAAATTCTTGACCAGACGAACTTCCGTGCCGCCGCCCGCACGAGGATGGAGGTCAAAGCCGTCCACAAACGCACGTGCCAGCATCAAACCGCGCCCCGACTGGCGCAACAGATTCTCCGGAGCGAGGGGATCCGGAAGCGAGTTGAAGTCGAATCCTTCACCCTCATCACCCAGTGTGAACGCCAGGCTGTCTTTGGAGCGTTCAATCTCCAGATGAACCTTCTTTTTCTGGTTGTACCGGTTCCCGTGCACCACCGCGTTCACCATCACCTCGCGCACAGCCATCCCAAACTGCGCTTGGCCGTCCTCATCGAACCCGAGCTTTCGCGCTTCATCTACCGCGATCGCCTCTGCTTGATCCACGCTCTCTAGACTTGATTCGAGTGTTGTCTGGGTCTTCTCCATGTGGCCGCTTTCGCGCAAGGGCATAGATAGAAAGCGTGAACTCCGGCTCTCCCCGAGCCGCAGCACCGAATCAATAGGCTATCAGATTTAGAAAGCAAGCAAAAGGCTTACCGCGTGCGTGCCTCTTATGCCTCACTCGCCGGAATGCTTCCGGGTGACGCGCCGTAGAATCAGATCATGTCTTCCGTTGCTCTTGCTGACGACGTCCTCACAAAATACGAGCCTGTGATTGGCCTCGAAGTGCACGTCCAGCTAGGCACGAAAACCAAGATTTTCTGCACCTGTCCCGTTGAATTTGGCGCGGCTCCTAACACGAACGTATGTCCCGTTTGCCTCGGCTTGCCCGGGGCATTGCCGGTGCTCAGCCGGCAAGCGGTCGAGCTCGCGATGAGCGCCGCCATCGCGCTGCATTGCCGGGTTAATTCGTTCTCGCGATTCGCCCGAAAGAACTATTTCTATCCCGATTTGCCGAAGGGCTATCAAATCTCTCAATACGATCAGCCGCTTGCGGAGCACGGGTATGTGGATTTGCCTGGGCCCGGCAAGAAGCGGATCGGGGTGACACGCGTTTACATGGAGGACGATGCCGGCAAGAGCCTTCACGAAGGATTCCTGGATTCCGATCGCTATACATATGTTGACCTGAACCGGTGCGGCACTCCGCTCATCGAAATCGTTAGCGATCCGGACATGCGGTCACCAGATGAAGCATATGCGTATCTCACTGAGCTCAAGCAAGTCCTGCAATATATCGGAGTCTCCGATTGTGACATGGAAAAGGGACAACTGCGCTGCGATGCGAACGTTTCAGTGCGGCCGAGAGGCGCCGATAAATTCGGCACGAAGGCTGAGGTCAAGAATCTGAACTCATTCCGATTCCTCAAAATGGCACTCGAGCATGAAATCGAGCGCCAGGTTGAACTGATTGAATCAGGCGGACAGGTTATGCAGGAGACCCGATTGTTCAACGTCGAAACCGGGAACACGGTCGGGATGCGTAGCAAAGAGCACGCGCATGATTATCGCTATTTTCCTGAGCCTGATCTCGTTCCCCTTCGCATCAGCGAACACTGGCTGAACGAAGTACGAACCCGGCTTCCGGAGTTGCCGGCCGGGCGGCGAGAGAGATTTGTGAGCCAGTACGGCTTGCGGGAGTATGATGCGCAAGTGCTAACTTCGACACGCGAGGTGGGCGATTACTTCGAAGCGGCAGTAAGAGCCGGAGCCGACCCGCGATCTGCAGCCAACTGGATCACCGGCGATCTTTCCGCTCTTTTGAAAGCGAGCGGAAAAGAGATTTCTGCCTCACCGGTTCGCGCGGAGCACTTGGGGCAATTGGTGTCCCTGATTACTCGAGGCGATCTTTCCGGCAAGCTTGCGAAGGAACTCCTGCCCAAGATGTTTGAAACGGGTGAGCCGGCCGCAGCCGTTATGGATCGGGAGGGCCTTCGCCAGATCTCGGACGCCGGAGCCCTCGAACAGATTGTCGACGACGTGCTCGCCGCGAATCCAAAACAGGTCGAACAATTCAAGAATGGTAAGACGGCAGTGCTGGGTTTTCTCGTTGGGCAGATTATGAAGGCGAGCCGCGGCCAAGCAAACCCAGCCGCCGTGGGTGAACTTTTAAAAAAGAAGCTTGGCTAAAAGGGATCGCAGCCGCGAAACGCGAGGTCCCATATGTGGCCTAGGTCTGCACCATAGCCGTTCGCTCTTCGTTATGGTGGCGCACGTCAATACCTTTCACCAGAAACAGCACATCTTCGGCGATGTTCGTCGAGTGATCCGCGATCCGCTCTAGATTCCGCACCACCGAAAGTAAATGAAGCGCTTGCGGAATTTGCTGCGGATTGCTTTCCATGAAGCTGATCAGTTCGTGATAGCTCGCGGTGCGCATATTATCCACGGCATCGTCTGAAGCGAGCACACTGCGCGCCAGTTCCGCGTCTCGATTGACAAACGCATCGAGCGCTTTCCGAACCATGCCTTGGGCCAACCCTGCGATATGCGGGATATCGATCAGGGGGCGAATCACCGGCTCTCTCACCAGTGAAATTGCGCTTTGAGCGATGTTGACCGAAAGATCACCCATACGCTCCAGGTCGTTGTTGATCTTGATCGCGGCCGTTATAAGACGCAGGTCTGCGGCCAGCGGTGCCTGAAGCGCCAACAGGCTGATGGCCATATCGTCAATCTCAATTTCGAGCTGGTTAACTCGCGTCTCGGTTTTGAGCACCTGTTGAGCCAGTTCTTCGCTCCTTTCGACGACCCCCCGGACGCTGCGGTAAACAGCGCTCTCCACCAGGGCGCTCATCTCGAGCAGCTTTCCCTTGAGCACTTCTAGTTCTTGTTCAAAATGACGCACGGTTTTTTACATCGCATTCCGGCCTCATCACCCGAAGCGGCCGGTTACGTAATCCTCCGTCTCTTTTTTACTAGGATTCTGGAAAATAGTTTTAGTATCGTTGAACTCAATCAATTTGCCGAGTAAGAAGAAACCGGTAAAATCAGCCACCCGCGCAGCCTGCTGCATGTTGTGAGTAACAATGACAAGCGTCGTAATGTTCTTGATCTCGAACAGCAACTCTTCGATTTTGAGCGTCGCGATCGGGTCAAGCGCGGAACATGGCTCATCGAGCAGCAACACCTCCGGTTCAACGGCCAGCGCTCGAGCGATACACAGCCTCTGCTGCTGACCTCCCGATAGCGCCGCCGCCGGCTTGTTGAGTTTATCTTTTACTTCGGTCCACAGGGCCGCATGCTGGAGACTCTTTTGAACCGCCTCTTCGAGATGAGATCTTCGATGAATTCCATTAACTCGCAACCCATATGCGACGTTATCGAAAATTGTTTTTGGGAATGGATTCGATTTCTGAAACACCATTCCTACCCTTCTCCGGACATCGGTTACATCCATTGAGAAGAGGTTCTCGCCATCGAGGACCAAATTGCCTTCCACCCGAGTGTTTCGAAGCGCTTCGTTCATCCGGTTCATCGTCCGGAGAAAGGTTGATTTTCCGCAGCCGGAAGGTCCTATGAACGCCGTGATTTTGTGGGTCGCGATATCGATGCTGATATCGTGCAGCGCCTGAAAGGTGCCGTAGAAAAAGTTGAGATCCCGCGCGCTCAGTTTCGCGTCGTGCTGCACCCGTTGCGCATCTCCTTCCCCAGGCGTGATCGCGGGCTCTCTAAGCTGCTGTATCTGTTGTTGAGGAGTTGCCAACTTTATCTCCTTAGCGAAGCCATTCCTCGGGCAATAATCATCCGCGCCGTGACATTAATCACCAGGACTAGCGTAAGCAGCACAAAGCCGGCAGCCCATGCCTGCTGATGGAGATCTTCTTCCGGAGCAATCGCATAGTTATAGATCATTACCGGCAGAGTCGCGATCGGTTGAAACCAGCCGCGGCTCCAGAACATATTACCGAGCGCCGTGAACAACAGCGGCGCGGTTTCGCCGGCTACACGGGCGAGATTCAACATCATGCCCGATATCAAGCCCGACATTGCGGCTGGAACCACGACTGTAAAGATGGTTTTGGCCTTTGTCGCGCCGAGAGCCATCGCGCCCTCGCGCAACGAGTTAGGCACACCGAGTAAAAACTCTTCGGTTGTGCGCACCGCAATCGGAATCATCATAATGCCTAACGCGACTCCTCCTGCGAGCGCGGAGAAATGCTTCATTGGCAGAACCACAAGCGTATAAGCTACGATTCCAATCACAATCGAAGGAACACCATTCAATAAATCCACTGTATAGCGAATTGCGAACGCGAATGCTTTGCCGCTATACTCCGCGAGGTAAACGCCCGCCAAAAACCCGACCGGCACGCCGATACACGATGCGAGCAAAAGCACTTTTCCGCTCCCGACGATCGCGTTCGCCATGCCGCCGCCGGTTTCGCCAGACGGTTTAGGCAGTTTCGCAAAAAAGTTCCAATTCAGCGAGCTCGCGCCGTGCCATAACAGATAGCCCAGGATGAAGAACAGAACACCAATCACCAAGACGGTGCATACGCCCGACAGCGATAACATCACCGCATTCACAACTCGTCGTTTTTTGGAGATTTCCATCATCATGGGCTTACGCTCCTCTTCCGCGACGTGGCCAGAATAAAAAGACGCGCTACTGCGTTGATGACGATGGTCAGCCCGAATAAGACCAATCCCAAGAAAATGAGAGACGACGTATAGAGCTGGCCGCTCGCTTCGGCGAATTCGTTTGCTATGACAGCCGCAATCGAGTAACCGGGCGAGAACAAAGATGCAGCAATCTTGGGAGTGTTCCCGATCACCATCGTCACAGCCATGGTCTCACCGAGGGCGCGGGCCAAAGCGAGAAAAATAGAGCCAATAATGCCCGTACTGGCGTACGGGATCACCACTTGCCACGTGGTTTCCCATTTCGTCGCGCCGAGTGCCAGTGCCGCCTCGCGCTGCTCTACCGGGACCGCCAAAAGCACTTCGCGCGAGACCGAAATGATGAACGGCACGACCATCACCGAAAGCACTAATCCTGCGGAGAGGAAACTTACGCCGAAAAAATCTCCTTGGAAAATTGGTAGAAAACCAAAAGCTCCTTTTAGGGCTGGCGCAAGGTAACCCCGGATCAGCGGAACCAAGACAAAAATTCCGATCAGGCCGTAGATCACGCTCGGCACCGCCGCCAGCAGCTCAATCAGGAATGTCAACACATTGGATAGCTTCGGAGGCGCCATTTCGGCTAAGAAAATCGAAGCTGCCACGCCGAGCGGAACAGCAATTAGAAGCGCAACGAACGAGGTGACGCATGTCCCGTAAATGAACGGAAGCGCGCCGAATTGGCCTCCGTTCGGGTCCCACGTGGTGGTCGTCAGAAAATGCCAGCCGAATTTCTGGACCGTGGGTTGCGAGTGTATCCAAAGCTCTACGATCAGCAGTCCGACAATGGCGAGAATCGCCGTGGCGCAGAGCAGCGTAATAGGGTAAGCAATAACATCTCCGCCCCTGAGCTGCTCGTAAAAGCTGCGAAAAGTCGGGCGCGCCGCGGGGCCCGGTGCTCGCGGGGCCGGTCGCGGTAAATAAGTTGTGCTTGCCATCGGCAACCGGAGCTTGTGACAGCTCTCCGATTATTTAATCAGAGAGATTGCTTTCTCCTCAGCCGCCGCAACTTGCTGGGGCAGCCTCGCGTAATCGAGCGCCTCGACCGAAGCTTGACCCTTCGTAATCGCCCACTTCAGGAAACCGGTCAGAGCCGTCCGTTTTTGCGGGTCGGAAATTTTCTCGGGAATCAAGAGCCAGGTGAATGTCGAAATCGGATAAACACCCTTGCCGCTTTCGTCCGTAATCGATATTCGGAAATCCGCGGGCATCTCTTTCGATGCCGCGGCAGCCGCAGCTACAGATGGAAGGTCCGCTTTAATAAACTCTCCCGCTTCATTTCGCACTTTCCCATATGGCAAGTGATTCCTGACGGCGTAAATCAACTCGACATAGCCGATGGAGCCGCTTTGCTGTTTTATGAAACCAGCCACCCCGTCATTCCCCTTTCCACCCACTCCGGTCGGCCAGTCAACGGACGTGTTCTTGCCAATCTTGGATTTCCACTCCGGACTAACCTTCGATAGGTAATCCGTCCAACAAAAGGTCGTTCCACTACCGTCAGACCGGTGTACCACCACAATTTGCGCATCGGGCAATTTCACGCCTGGATTGGCCGAGGTGATTGCCGGGTCACTCCACTTTTTTATGGTCCCCAGGAAAATGCCCGCCAGCGCCTGTGGCGTGAAGTTCAGTTGCGCCGAAACACCCGGAATGTTATAGGACGGCACCGCGGCGCCAAGAACCGTCGGAAAAAGCAAAATATTGAAGCCGTGCTTGTCACGATAAGCTTTGAGTTGCTCATCTGTTAGCGGCATGTCGCTCGCGCCAAAATCGACCGTGCCTTCCGTGACTGCCTTAATACCACCGCCCGATCCGTTCGGCTGGTAATTGATCTGCACGTTTCCAATGCTTTGGTACTCGCTAAACCATTTCTGATAGATGGGCGCCGGAAACGTCGCGCCCGCGCCGGTTAATGAGACTTGCGCGCTCAAAGGCAGCGCCGCCGAGAGTACCGAAAGGGCGGTCCATCTTGAGAAGCGGGATTTCCAGGCTCTCACGACACTTTTCCCCAGATCATGTACTCAGTATTGATGGTCTGCAATAAACGCTATGTGACGAGAGTGTTACAGATCGGTGAATTCCAGGTTTGTCCTTAAAGCTCGGCCTCGACCTCGATCTCAATCAGCATTTGGGGATCGATCAGCGCCCGGACCTCGACCATAGTGGCGCAAGGCCGGATCTCGCCGAAGAACTCACGATGCGCGCGCCCGTATTCCTCCCACCGGCTGATGTCGGTGACGAACATGCGTGTCCGGACTACGTCTTCCAGCGTCGCGCCCGCTTGCTTGAGCGCGCGTTCGATGTTGCGAATCGCCTGCACGGTTTGTGCGTAGCCGTCATCTACTCCAACGATGTTTCCGCTCTCGTCGATCGCTGTCGTTCCAGTGAGATAAATTCGAGAGCCGACACGAACCGCGCGGCTATAGCCGACTATGTCTTCCCATTTCGCTCCCGATGAAATGTTTTGCCGGTGCGGTGCCATAAGGTTCGAGGGTACCGCAATGTCCGATTTCGTTTTCGACGCTACCCTATAAATGCACAAAGTGTTCAACGACGCCAATCAGCTCGCAGCGTCGGGGTTCGACTACACGGCCTACGATGCGCTAGGCCGGGTCACGGCGTCAGATCAGACGACGGACGGACAATTGTACAGTTTTCTTTATGGCTACAATCTGGCCGGCTCGCTGACTTCGGAGACCTATCCTTCCGGACGCGTCGTGACCACCAGTTATGGCGCGACGAATCAGGTATCGCAGGTCACCGGGAATTACGGCACGCAGGTGAATTATTTTTCGAATCCCACGTATGCAGCTTCCGGGCAACTCACGCAATATCGCTACGGCAATAATTTGTGGCGGCAGGCGACCTACGGCTCTCTGTTGCTGCCTTCCTGGTCTGCGGATATGGTGAATAACAGCACGAATCAGCAGTTGTTTGCGGCGATCTGGAACTGGGCGGGGAACGGGAACCTGAAATCGATGTCGCTCAACTTCGGCGGTCCGAACTACACGGGGCTTTTGAATTTCACGCAAAACTTTTCCTATGACGGCGTGAACCGGCTGACGAGCGTGACCGATTCAGGCGGCTGGTCGCAGAGCTTCGGCTACGATCAGTACGGCAATATGTGGAACACAGGAAATTCGAGACTGCCCACACTGCCCATGATGCTGACCGCCGGCAGCGTGTTCAACGACGCGAATCAGATCACCGGGAATTCGTACGACTACTCCGGGAATCAAATTTCCTTTGGCGGCGACACGCTTTCGTATGATGCCGAGAATCGCCTGATTCAGGCGAACGAAAGTGCCGCGAACGGCGGCGGAATCGGGGATTATTTCTATGACGGTTTGGGCCAGAGAGTCGAGAAATTGATCATGGGCGACTTCACCACCGTGTACGTCTACGACGCTTTTGGACAAATGGTCGCGGAATATTCGAGCAGCCCGGAAGTCGGCACACCGATTTGCGCAACCTGCTATTTGAGTTTCGATCATCTGGGCAGCACCCGCTTGGTGACCGATGGAAGCGCGAACATTGTCGCGCGCCATGACTGGACGCCGTTCGGCGGCGAAGTTCCCGGTGGAATGGCAGGACGGCTTTCGGAATGGGGCTCTGACGATGGAGTCAGTCAGAAATTCACCGGCCAAATCAGAGATTTCGAAACCGGGCAGGACTTCTTCAATGCGCGATATTTCGCGAACGCGCAAGGCAGATTCAACAGTCCCGACCCGATGAATGCAGGAGCGGACCTGAGCGACCCACAAACGTGGAATGCGTACAGTTATGTCAGAAACAATCCGCTCAACTCGGTTGACCCGTCTGGGGCCTGCGACGTGGCCATTTATGGCATCACTATGAATCCCGGTGATTCGAGCTCTGTGACGAATTTTTCGGCAAACAAAATCGCCGTTTTTCCGTATGAAGGAACAAACGTTGCCACAGGAGTGGCACAAGTGATCGGCGGAGGGGGCGACGTCAACGCCGCTATTCAAGGAATCCGTTCTGCAATTGCGCAAACCTCGGCAGGCCAATCGGTAAATATATTTACGTTTAGCGGCGGCGCGCAGACGCTCGCCTCAGCGTGGGGGAGCCTTACATCGACCGAACAATCCAGCATTGGGAGCATCACCTATTCGATTCCCGGAAGCTTCACTGGGGCATTTTCTTTCAGCGGGACTTTACCGCGGGGCAGTACTAATCCAATGATGATCTTCGCCAATGGGAGCTATGCGATCCCCTCGGGCGCGCCCTCGGAGCCTTATGATACCGCTTGGTCCACATCTTGCGGCCACGACGTCAATTGCATTCTCAGAACGCAGGCGGCCTTGTTACAGCAACGATCTGGGTCGCCTTGTTCAACGCCTCGGGTGCTTCCAACCCCACAAAAGCAGCCACCAGCAAATAGCGGATCGAAGGGTGGGCGCGGCGGTGGCGGCGGGGGAGCCAGTTCAACGATCACTTACGGCCCGATAGCAGGCGGGTGTGACATCTTTGACCTGCTCCGCTTGTTACTTGCGCCACCACCGCCAGTCGAAATGTGACGGGTCTGCGGGATTGAGGATCACACGATGCCGCGAGAGACCTGGAGTTTAGACTATGCTGTTGAGCTTGTGCTCGCGACCCTTGCCATGGTTATCGGCTTCGTCTGCGATATGGTTCTGGATAGGTTTTATTACGGAGCGCCGTTTCGGCAACTTGCTCTGTTCTCGATCCTTGCGGCTGGAATCGCAGGTTACTGGATTACCCGACTCCGGCAGCGTACTGCGGCCGTTTTCGTTTGGATAGCAGGTCTCGTTTTATTCCTTTGCACTGCAATATCCTTGGCGAAAATGTGGAACGCAGCTGGGGACCCGGGCCCGAGAATGCAGTATGTGTGGGAGAGTTTATTTGGCCCCGGATGCACGTCTCAGGAATGCGTTTACACTATTCCCACCGATGCCTTTCTAGGCTCCATTGCATATTCTATCGCCGCGAAACTCGCGCTCCTGAGATTACCGAAGACCAAGGAGGCTGCGGACCGGGCTTAGCAAGTGCGGCGCACAGTTTTCTGTACGGCTACAATCTGGCCGGCTCGCTGACTTCGGAGACCTATCCCTCCGGGCGCGTCGTGACCACGGATTACGGTTCGACGAATCAGATATCGCAGATCACCGGGAACTACGGCACGCAGGTGAACTATTTTTCGAATCCCACCTATGCAGCTTCCGGGCAACTCACGCAATATCGCTATGGCAATAATTTGTGGCGGCAGGCAACCTACGGTTCTCTGTTGCTGCCTTCCTGGTCTTCGGATATGGTGAGCAACAGCCCGAACGACCAGTTGTTTACGGCGACATGGAATTGGGCGGGGAACGGGAACCTGAAATCGCTGTCGCTGAACTACGGCGGACCGAACTATCCCGGATTCTTAAATTTCACGCAGAACTTCGGCTACGATGGCGTGAACCGCCTGACGAGCGTGACCGATTCAGGCGGCTGGTCGCAGAATTTCAACTACGATCAATACGGCAATATGTGGAACACGGCGAATTCCGGCCTTCCCACGTTGCCCATGATGCCTACGGCAGGAAGCGTGTTCAACGGAGCGAATCAGATCACGGGGAATTCGTACGACTACTCCGGCAACCAAACTTCGTTCGGCGACACGCTTTTGTATGACGCCGAGAACCGCCTGATTCAGGCGAATGAGAGCGCGGCGAATGGCGGCGGAATCGTCGATTATTTCTACGACCGTTTGGAGCGGAATGATTCTATCGGCTCGGGTATCCGATAACGTCTTCCCATTTCGCACCCGATGAAATGTTTTGCCGGTGCTGTGTCATAAGGTTGAAATTACCTTGATTTGTACACCGCCTAACTTAGCAATTTAGAACCGGAAAATGATTTGATTCCGCCTTGAATTGCTGATACAGCAGATATATGTTATTCGACAGCCGCTCGGACTTCCGCCAAGCTTGTGTTCTTTGGATCACTCTTCTCTTATTCGCTTCTCTCGCTCTCGCGCAAAACGACACCTCTCGCCTGGAAGGCAAGGTGACCGATCCCACGGGCGCAGTGGTGCCGGATGTGACTGTCCAAGTCGTATCGAAGGCTACTGCACAAGAGTTTAAAGCTACGAGCGGCGCCGATGGCACGTTTGCGATCTCCGCGCTGCCGGTTGGCGAATACACAATTACAGCAACGGCCCAAGGTTTCAAAACTTACACTCAGGACGTACGCGTGGATGCGGGCATAGTGGCGAGCGCCGCAATCGGCCTCGAGCCCGGCGCAGTTACAGAAACGGTCGAAGTATCGGAGCAGGCGGGACTCGTCGAGGCAACTTCGTCCTCGATTGCCGCCACCATACAAGGCAAGCAGATCACGGATCTGCCGATCAACGGGCGTAATTTCACTCAGCTCGCCACGTTGGTTCCTGGTGTGACGCGTGGAAACCCGAACGGCATTCAATCCGGCACGCAAGGGAATGCCGAGACCTTTCGCTACGGCAATGTGGGCGGGTCTTCGCTGGTGGTGAACGGGCTTCGACCGCAAGCGAATAATTTCATTCTGGACGGAGCCGATAACAACGAAAGCTTAGTGAACACAGTCGTCTTCTTCCCTCCCGCGGATGCGATACAGGAATTTACCGTGCAGACTAACATTGCTCCCGCAGAGTTCGGGCGTGCCGGCGGCGCGATTGTGAACACAGTGATCCGTTCAGGCACAAACGACATCCATGGCTCAGCATTCTGGTTTCTGCGAAATTCGGCTCTCGATGCGCGCCCGACATTCGCGCCAACGAAAACCGAATTTCGACGGCATCAGTTCGGCGGCACGCTAGGGTTTCCCATTGTCAAGAACAAACTTTTCGTTTTTGGCGACTTCTCAGGTCTCCGGCAGTTTTTTCCTGTGAGTTTGGATCATGTCACGGTGCCCACAATGCTCATGCGGAGCGGAAATTTTTCGGAGTTGCTGAATCCTGCCGTTTCGGGGCTGAGCGCGCCAATCGTCATACGCGATGTCATGACCGGATTGCCTTATTCCGGCAACGTTATCCCGCCCGGGCAAATCAACAAGGTTGGTCAAACCTATCTCAATGCGTTTCCGCTGCCGAACTTACCCGGCGTTGAGCAGAACTACATCACTACGCGTAATCAGATTCAGGATTTCCGCGATTGGGATATCAGAGTCGATTATCTGTTGAACGAAAAGAATCAGATCTTCGGCAGGTTCAGCTACGGCGACGATTCCTCCCTCACTACTTCGGACTTTCCAACTCTGCCCGCGGGATTCGGTTCGGGCTCCAATTTCAATCAGCCGCGCGGGATCGTCGTGGGCGAAACACACACGTTCTCAGCCACGGTGGTGAACGAGCTGCGGCTTGCTTACACACGAGAATTCTTCGGCTATAATCCGCCCTTCGGCAACATCCCCCTCTCGAAGAACCTAGGTATCCCGAACGCCAACACAAGTCCAGAGCTGGGCGGCGGCGCCTTGATCGGCGGTTACGGCTCGCAGATTAGCTATACGGGCGACTACGGTGCGTATTTGGTTCCACAGAATAGCTATCAGCTTGCGGACAGCGTGAGCTTGATCAAGGGAACTCACACACTCAAGTTCGGGACCAACCTAATTTGGCGGCAGGTGAATCTGTTTCGGCCGATCGCGGGCAAAGGGTACTTTTTCTTATGCGGAAACGGAACCGATAGCGGCGATGGCTGCGCCGCTGGATCGACAGGCTTTGAGAGCGCCGACATTCTGGCCGGTTTTCTCGATCAGTATCAGATCGGCGCGCAGACCGGCTACTTTGGCACGCGAAGCTGGGAGAACGGCGTGTATGGGCAAGATGACTGGCGAGTATCACCCCGGCTGACCTTAAATCTCGGCTTGCGTTATGACGTCCTCACCTGGCCCCGCGAGCAGTTTGGGCGGCAGACAAATTTCGATCTGGCAACCGGCGCGCTTATAACGCCAGCCCAGGCGGGAAGTTTCGGATTGCCGCCTTCTCTCGTCAAAACAGACTGGAACAATGTCGCGCCACGGGTCGGCTTCGCTTACGATCTCACCGGGAAGGGCACCACGGTTATGCGCGGAGGTTTTGGTACGTTCTACTTCATTGATCGTGGCGGAATCAGTAATCAGCTCGCGCAAAACCAGCCCTACAGCGGAGAACAGGTTTACGGCTACACCCAGGGATATCGGTTTTCTCTCTCCGGAGAAGCGCCGATTGGCACTAATGACCCAACACTTACCACGGGTCCGCTGCCCCCGGCGGGAATCGCGCCTGGATTCAGCTTCACCAATCCGAAAAACATAGGCGTTGTCGCGGCACTGTTCAATAATCGCAACTCTTATGTAAACGAATACAACTTCCAAATCCAGCACCAGCTACCTGGCAATTCAGTGTTCCGCGTCGGCTATGTGGGCACAGAAGGCCACAAGCTCACCACTTATTACGATGCCAACCAGCAGTTCTTCAACGCGCCCTCCGGGTCCAAGCTGTATCCGAATTTGGGCAGCGTGATTGTGCAGGCAAACATTGGTAATTCTGTTTACAATTCGCTACAGGCTGAATTCGAGAGGCGGCTTACGAATGGATTTCAATTCCGCGCTTCGTTTACATGGTCGAGCTCGATTGACGACAGCCCTGGCGCTTTCGATGCTTCGTTGCCGCAAGATAGCCGCAATTTGAGCTTGGAGCGGGCCCGTTCGGTGTACGATCAACCCTACGTTTTCGTCTTCAGCAGCCTCTATGAGCTGCCGTTCGGCAGAGGAAAACAGTTCGGGAACGGATGGTCGAAGCCCGTGGATCTGATTTTCGGCGGATGGCAGTTAAACGGCATTCTTACCGCCTTTGACGGGCTTCCGTTTAGCGTGTACGTCAACGGGAGCGAACGCGCGGACGTTGTGGGGCCTGTCCAGATCTTTGGCACCACAGAAGAGTACTTCAATAAGGCAGCCTTTTCTGCGCCTCCGCAAACACCGGGCGGCGTCTATATTGGCCCAGGCACTTCGGGACGCGATCTGTTGCGCGGACCGGGCTGGGTTACGTTAGATCTCTCCGTTTTCAAAGCGTTCGCGATTTACGAACGCACAAAGCTTGAGTTTCGCTCGGAGTTCTACAACATCGCCAACCATCCCCGGTTCCAAAACCCGGACGGCAGTTTCTTCGATTCAACATTTGCTGTGATCAACAATACCGTTCCGGGCTCTGAACGGCAGATCGAATTTGCTCTGCGATTGACTTTCTAGGGCGAGGGCTCCGCGGAGCCTTTATTTAAACCAGTACGGCGTTTTCGCTGTCCACTCGTTTTTCGGATAGCGCTTATGGAGCAGATCAAATGCCGACTTCGAAATTTCGCCGTTCGCCGGGTCGACTCCACATCCGTAACGCACAACTCTTACGACACGATGCAGCGAGAAAGGCACGAGCGGATCTTCCGGGTGTGATTTGGCCCAACGCAGGATGATCGGCCCGACGACCGACTGCGCCGAGCCCATCCGCTCAAGGCGCTCAATCTCTTCGTCAGCCCGGTTGCCCTCCGTCTTTGAAATCACGGGCTCACCCGGCTCGAAAATTGCCGGCAAGCACCATGCAATGCTCGGCGGCTCTGGTCCGGGCTGGTTCCAGACTGGCCGAGAGATGGCGCACCACCAAGAACCTTGTGAGATATGCCTTCGGTAATCGACCGGCACCAGCGGTTGAAATGCGGAATTGCTCGCGACGAGAAGCGCAGCCTGGAATTTCCAGGCTTCAAATCCCGTTCCGGATGGAGGAATCAGTTTGGGACTCCAATCGGGATGCTGTTTCGCGATGATCGGAGCCATGTCTCTCATTACCGTGCGATTTTCGAGCATAAAGGCGCGCGTCCAGGCAGCTAACGCCACGTCAGCGGCCGACCACGGAGGCAGGCGCTTGCTGTGAGCGGCTTCCGCAAGTTTCACGAGAGGCACGCGGTAATTCAAAAGATAAGTGGAGTCTTCGGCTAGTACGGGCGATCCAGCATTTGCGTCATTCGTGTACAGGCTGGCATAGAGGGGAGTGCGGGTCGCCCAGGACAAAAGATCGTCGAAGCTGGTTGCGAGCCGCATTCGCTCCGCGCGCCATGGGTTGATAACCGATGCAGGTTGTTTTGTATCTTCTTTCAAAAGCCGTTCGACCTGTTCTCGGGGCTCATTAATCTCGCCACGCTCGATGCGCAACCGGATCGCGTTGTATGTTGCTGTCGCGAATGCAGGTGATGTCGAGGGCAGGCGGCCGGCTTCCTTAATCAACTCCGGAGTCAATTCATCTTTTCCGTTTGTGTAAATCAAGGCTAATGTTAGCCACGGCAGTGAATGTCGCGTTTGCCACTGATCAAGCGCGTGCTGCGCGGTCCCATTTTCCAGCGTTTGTACCCAATCAAACGGTTCGGGAATATCGGGACCCGAGAGTGCGGGGTGAAAACTGTCGGCCAGTAACACGTAACGGGCTTCTCGAAGTGTGTCATTGAATGATGCGGAAGCGTGAGGGGCAGTCAACTGCTTCGATATCGCCACTACTGTTTGCGAAGAATGATCGATCGCAGCCAGATGCTCGAGCAGCCCTCGCGCGGAATCGCGGAGGGAACCGGCTGCCGGATTATCGGCGATTTCCTGAAATTGCCGGCGCGCCGCATCTCGTGCACCCGCATTCTTTTGAAGCGATACTTCGCGTAATAGCGTTCGCCCCACCATGTAATGGCCGATATTTTGCCAGGGCGATTTTGCGTCTTCGCCGATTTCGGTGAAAAGCCGCGCTGCGGTTTCAAGATCCTGAGCATAGAAATGCGCCGCGGCAATCTGATATCGCCGGTCGGCGCGCACAAGATCTGAAGCGCCGGTAGCCGCATCTGCCGGATAGAGAGGATTCTTGTCGCCGCCACAGTTTTGAAACACCTGATCTTGTGCCTGGACCCAATCCCGGAATGCGGGAGCTGACGCGTATTTTTGGCGGCGATCCCTCAAGGTTCGAGCCGCCGTGATGAACGAATCATCAAGACAGTTTTCGTAATAAACATACTCCCCGGATAGTCGATTCGTTCGGTATGTGCTGATATAGCCGGGCGCAGGAAGATCGGATACCTCCTTCCGCGCTTTCATCCATACGTTTATTCCCAGTTCATTTTCTTCACCGCCCGGCGTGCTTGGGCGTTGTGGGTCCGTGATTGCGTCGGGATTTTCAAACGTCAACCCGCTCAGGTAGCGGAACGCGATGAGCTCGTCAGTTTTGTTCAAGGCGGGTGTGAGGAGCCCGAGATTGCCTCGCCGAAAAGCAGTTTCGTCCTCTGGAAAATCATCTGGCTCAAAAAAAGGGCCCACGTCGATTCCACAAGCAAACACGATTGCCGCCGTGCAGACGCTAGCGAAAATTAGATTTCGAGATTTCATTCCAACTCTTAATTCGTGCGAGTGCCGCCGTGTAATCCGCGCGCAACCATGCTCGGGGATTAAACAAATAGATCCGCTTAACTGCCGCAGAGCGCTTCGCAGGCCAAGGTTCGTCCGTTGATAAGCCGATCGACGACTGGCACACGGAGCTCTGAACCGCCATCTCCCGAGACTCGTTCCGGCCCATTCTAAAGAACATCGGAACAGCCTCAACGATGGGCTCACGCCCCAGCCACTGGTCTCCAGCGCACCAGGATGCCAGCGCCGTGATCCCAATCGGCTTCGAAGTACTGGCTCGAATTGATTCGAGCAGGCCGCGATAAAAATCGCGCTCTGACTTGCGCGCATCGAAATCGATTTGAATTCCACGCACATCTGGAAGTGCGGCAATTTCTCTTATTCCGGCGATTAACGGTTCGGCTTGCACCGGCCCAATTCGACTATTTCGAAACTGAAGTGATGATTCGATGCGAATCACGGGCAGTACCGCCGCACGCGCAGGTAATTCGAGCCGCTGAGTTCGGGGACGGAAGGCAACACTTCCCTCTCGCGAGATTGACGCCGTAGCCGCAAGAAAGGCAATCCCGATCTGGCTCGTGTCGATGAAACGCAAATCTTCAGGCCGTTCCCAAGCCCAGAGAACAATGCCAGGCATGTCGTAGCGCAGCTTCGGCGTCCTGGTTCCGCACAATAACACCGATGCGATCACGATCAGTACAGCGCCACAGGTTTTCGAAATTCGCACGGAAATTTGATAAAGTATACCCCGCGATCCAGACAAGGAGGCAAAATGCGAATCGAAGTTGCCGTGTCGCGGCTGATCGGAATCGGATGCTGTTTTTATTCAATCTTAAATGCGGCTACTGGACCGGATGACCGTGTTCTGACTGACCCTCGCTCTGTAACGTCTGCATCGAACGCCGGCGCGCGGCCTGCTCCCATTGATGACCTTTACTACACTCGCAGCGTGTTCGGTGCTGCTTGGTCGCCTGACGGCAAGCAGATCTTATTCACCGCCGATATATCGGGCCGCTTCAATCTTTGGAAAGTGCGTGCTTCAGGCGGATGGCCAGTGCAGCTCACGCAATCCGATGACGTTCAATCGGGCGCGGCGTGGTCCCCCGATGGCAAGTGGATCGTTTATCAGCAAGACCAGGCAGGCAATGAGCTCTATGATCTTTATGCCATTCCCAGCGACGGCGGCCAACCGATCAATCTCACAAATACTCCGGACATACGTGAGCTGAATCCTATCTGGTCCCCAGATGGGCAGACCATTTCGCTGTCTTACAAACCAAAGGAGGCCACGTCGTACGATATCTCACTGCTCGATTGGAAAACGCGCAAAGTTCATAAACTGACTAACGAGCAACAGGCCGGCTATTCCTGGGGCACGGTCGCCTGGAGTAAAAACGCGAAAACCATCTACGCCAACCGTGTGAATCCTCCTTTCACCGATGCCGACATTTATCGCATCGATGTAGCGACAGGAAAGGCCGAGAACCTAACTTCACATCAAGGGACAATTCGCTATCTTGCCTCCTCGCTCTCGCCGGACGGCCGCACGCTGCTGTTGAGCTCAGATGCCAAGGGCGGCTATATGAATGTTGCCTTGCTGGACCTCGCCTCTAAAAAGCTGACCTGGGTGACGGATCTGAAGTGGGAAGCGTCTTCGGGTAACTTCTCACCTGACGGAAAGAACTACACGTACACCGTAAATGAAGATGGCGTCACGAATGCATACCTCGTAGATTGCTCAACCAATCGCGCGGAAAAACTCGATCTGCTGCACGGTCTCAATTATTTTTCTGGCAATCCAACTGAGTTCGCTCCCCAAAGCGATCGCGCGATCGTTTCGCATGAGGCGTCGAATCAACCGGGAGATCTTTGGGTGTATGATTTGGCGCGGCACCACGCCAACCAACTGACTTTCTCTACAATCGCGAGTTTGCAGGCGATCCCTTTGCCGCCATCTCAGATTATTCATTACAAGACTTTCGATGGAAAAATCATCAGCGCACTGCTGTGGATTCCTTTCAATTTGAAGCGCGATGCTGCGAATCCGGCGCTCGTCATTCCTCATGGCGGCCCTACCGGTCAGATGGTCGATTATTGGAATTCCCGCGTGCAAGCTTTGGTTACGCGCGGCTATATTTGCATTGCGCCGAATCCCCGCGGTTCGACTGGGTATGGTCTCGATTTTCAAAAAGCTAATTTTCAGGATCTCGGCGGAGGCGACCTAAAAGACGAGCTTGCAGCAGTGGATTTCCTAAAGGCGACTGGCTACGTAGACCCCAAGAAAATCGGAATCACTGGGGGATCTTACGGCGGGTTTATGACCTTAATTGCCATCGGGAAGGCTCCCGAGGTGTGGGCCGCGGCCGTTGAAGAGTACGGAATCATCAGTTGGGGCACTATGCTTAAGAACTCTGACCCCTCACTGAATGAGTACCTCAAAGGCTTGCTCGGCAATCCGGAAGAGAACCGAAAAATCTACGAAGAGGATTCACCGATCACTTATATTCGCAACGAAACAGCACCGTTGCTCGTTTTACAGGGAGACAACGATCCCCGCGTCCCGAAAGAAGAGGCGCAGCAAGTCGTCGACATCCTCAAAAAGGAGGGGCGGACCGTGGACGTTCATTACTACTCGAACGAGGGCCATGGATTCGCAAAACGGGAGAACCAGATTGACTCGACCCGGCGTACGATCGACTGGTTCGACAAATACCTGAAAGGCGAGGCCGCACCGGCAGCGAAGGATAAAGCGGACGCAGGAACGCTCTAATTCGCCTTCAGCATAATCGTGAATGTCGACCCCTGACCGAGTTGACTTTCCACCTGAACCGAACCCCCCATTCGCTCGATGATTTCTTTCACAATCGGCAATCCAAGCCCGGTCCCTCCCGTGGGGCGCGACCGCGCTTTATCTACCCGATAAAATCGCTCGAAAACTCGCTTTAGATCTTCACTCGCGATGCCGATTCCGGTATCGCGGACCGTCACACGCACCCAGCCATTCTCGGCGTGAAGGCATTCGACTGAAACTTCTCCACCCGGACGGTTAAACTTCACTGCATTATCTAGCAAATTCACTAATGCCTGCTCGAGCCGGAACCGGTAACCGGCAACACTGCACTGGTCCATCTCACCCTGTTTTAACTGCACATTCCGCAGCGCTGCTTCGCTTTGAACCGTATGGAGAGCTGACGCGATGACTTCGCGCAGGGAAACACGTTCGGGCGCTCCCGGCCCTGCACCCGAGTCGAGATCCGACAAAATCAGCAGATCGGACGCGATGTTATTCAGGCGGATTGTATGGGCCAATATGATCTCGATGAACTTCCGGTTATTATTGGTGTCTTCGAGCGCTCCGTCAAGCAGCGTCTCCGTATAACCGCGTATTGCTGCAAGCGGAGTTCTCAACTCATGCGAAACATCGGCCACAAAATCCTTCCGAACCTGTTCTTGGCGCTGCAGGTCCGTGATGTCATGAAGCACGACCACCGCTCCAGTTGCCCGCCCATTCCCTAGCGGCAAAGCATGAGCTTCAAACCAACGCCCGCCCGCGGCTGGAAGCTGGAAACGATCTCTTTCTGCCGCGCCCTTCTGTAACACCCGGTCGAGAATGTCTCGCAAAGCAGGCTCCCGGACAATTTCAAAAAGGCTCCTGCTATCGCCAAGCGGCGTACGAATGTTAAATGCGCGAGCAAACGCGTCGTTGCAAAATACAACGCGCAATGCCGGATCTACCGCAAGCACACCTTCGGTCATTGCAGCAAGTATCGTTTCGAGACGCGATTCTTCGAGATTCGCTCGCCCGATCACCTGCCGGACGCGCTCCGCCCTCCCCTTCATTGCCAGTGAGAGCTCTCGTAGCTCCTGAGGACCGTCGTTGGGAAAGTCAATTTCGGCCTCGAGCGGAGAATCGGCAAATCTTCGCAGTTTGCCTGCATGTATTGACCACGTCCGGAAGAGCAAATAGATTGCACTCAGCCCCGTCGCACCCATCATCGCCAGCAACAGGGCCAGCTTGAATAGCGCTGGATTAGCGCGCTCCGGTATCAGATCAGGCCAAAGCCATAAACTTCCGAGTGCGAGGCAAACCAGGAGAAGCGAGAGCCAGGCGGCAGCGATCCTTCGTGCCGTAATGGTCGTCATCCTTCAGATGAGGAGAGACAGCTCAGGCTTCGTGACGCTTGAGAAACCACATCTGACTCGCAACCGGCTTTCTGCCCGCTTGCCGTTTTGGCCGCGTGTAGCTTCCATCGGGCTGCATGATGCGGGCGGCCACAACATCGTCCAAATATTTTGCGAGTATCCTGTCCCGCAGCCGCCGAACCAAAGCGTGATCTTGCACCGGAAACAGAACCTCCACTCTCCGGTTCAGATTGCGCGGCATAAGATCGGCGCTTCCGAGATAAATGATTTCATCACCGCCGTTACCGAAATAGAAAATGCGGCTATGCTCGAGAAACCGCCCGAGGATGCTTCTCACGCGAATAGTCTCGCTGACTCCCGGAATGCCCGGCCGCAACGAGCACACGCCGCGAACAATCAAGTCGATCTCTACGCCCGCTTGCGATGCCTCGTAGAGGACTCGAATCATCCCGGCATCCTCGAGAGCATTCATTTTAAAGATGAGCCGCCCGTCGCCGTGTTCCCGATGACGCTCAATTTCGCGCCGGATTAAGCGTTCCAAACCGCTTCGCAAGCTTTGCGGCGCAACAAGCAGCTTCCGATATGA